>NZ_JAAOLY010000032.1 GCF_011601275.1 Janthinobacterium lividum
CACTGGCCCGCGCTATTCCAGCTGCCCAGCAGCCGCGACAGGCCCTGCAAGCCAAGCGTCGCGTCCGCCTGCACACCGAGGCCACGGCGTTTCAGGGCATCAAAGCTGTTGACGTTCAGGCTGACCAATTGCGCCTGCGCAAACAGGGAGTTGGAACCCGTCGTGAAATCCTGCAGGCGCGTGCCGATGGCCAGCACCACGTCCGCGTCCGCCGCCAGGGCATTCGCCGCAGGCGAGCCCGTCACGCCAATGGCGCCCAGCTGCAGCGGATGGTTCCATGGCAGAGAACTTTTACCGGCCTGGGTTTCCGCCACGGGTATGCCATGGCGCTCGGCAAACGCCTGCAAGGCGGCGCTGGCCTTGCCGTACAGCACGCCGCCACCGGCCACGATCAGCGGCTGTTTCGCGTGTTTCAACAACGCTGCCGCCTCTTCCAGTTCCTGTTCCACCGGCGGCACGGCGCGGAAACGCACGATGCGCGGTTCGAAAAAATCGGCCGGATAGTCATACGCCATCGTTTGCACGTCTTGCGGCAGGGACAAGGTGACGGGACCGCAAGCGGCCGGGTCCGTCAAGGCGGCAATGGCGCGCGGCAAGGCGGTGAGCAACTGCTCCGGATAGACGATGCGGTCAAAGTAGCGCGACAGCGGCTTGAACGCATCGTTGACGGAAACGCTGCCATCCGTGCCGTCTTCCAGCTGCTGCAAGACCGGGTCGGGCGCGCGCGAGACGAACACGTCGCCGGGCAACAGCAGTACGGGCAAGCGGTTCACGTGCGCCAGCGCGGCGGCCGTCAGCAAGTTGGTCGCGCCGGGACCGATGGAACTGGTCACCGCCATCATGCGCCGGCGCATGTGGGCTTTCGCATAGGCGATGGCCGAATGCGCCATCGCCTGTTCATTATGCGCGCGGTAGGTGGGGAAGCTGTCGCGGTACTGGTACAGCGCCTCGCCCAGGCCCGCCACGTTGCCGTGACCAAAGATGGCAAAAGCGCCGCCGAACAAAGGTTCGCCCCCCTCCACCCGCAAGGCGGCCAGATAGCGCACCAGGGCTTGGGCCATGGTTAAACGAATCGTACTCATGCCGCACGCTCCAGACGGTTGCGTGTACGCTGCCACAGGGAAATGAGCTGTTCGAAGTTGGCGCGCACGGCGGCGATCAGGCCCGCATCGTCGAGTTCGCCGGCCAGCCAGCGGCGGCTCGGTTCCTGGAAGATGGTGCGTCCCACCATGAAGCCGCGGCACGTCGTGCTGGCACTGGCTTGCTCAAAACTGTCGGCCAGGGCGGCAATCGGTGCGTTCAAGCCCAGCAAGACGACGCCACGGCAATACGGATCACGTTCGTGCACGAGGGCATCGATGGCTTGCCATTGCTGGGCCGACATGCTTTCCAGCTTCCACCATTCGGGATAAATACCGAGGTTGTACAGACGCTTGACGGCGCGCAAGACCGTATCGTCGCCGTGCGGCAAGGATTCCGACGGTATGACTTCCAGCAACAGTTCGTGACCGCTCACTTGCGCCGCGTCGTACAGGGCCTTGATTTGCGCTTCCTGTTCCAGCCGGTTTTCCACCGCGTCGTCCGGGTGCAGCTGCACCAGGCACTTGATCACGTGTTCCTTGGGCCAGCTCAGCAGGTGCGAGCCGATGGAACGGCCCCAGTCGAATTGCAGCGGGTTCGATCCCGGCAATTCCACGGGACGGCCTATCCACCAGCCGCGCCCCGTCGCATCGTTGAGGGCGTCGACGCCATAGCGGCCGTCGATCAGCACGCCCGTCTTGCCGGCCAGCTGCAAGGCCGTTTCCGTCTGTGCCACGGCTTGCACCATCAATTGCTTCAGGGCCGCAATGGCGGACTCGGGCGCACCTGTCTGTTGCGCCAGTTCAAAGAATTGCGTGCGGTGGTCAAAGGCAAATACGCACAACTCATCCCATTGCTTGCGCGCCACCGTCGTGCGGTGCAAGCGGGACAAGGTGGCGTCCTGGTCCGGCTGCGTCAGCTTGGCCGCATTGGCGAGGAAATAGTCGAGCTCGACGGGCGACGGCATGGCCGGCGCGCAGCCATGGCGCGACACGACGAGGGCGCCGCAGCCGTTCGCGTAGCGGCAGCACGCTTCGTAATCCTCGCCGCGCAGCCAGCCTTTCAGGAAGCCCGACAGAAAAGCGTCGCCCGCGCCCAGCACATTGAGTACTTCCACGCGCACGCCGCGGTAGTTATATGCGTCATCGAGGCTGTGCGGCACCACATTGTCGATGACGGCGCTGCCCAGCGGCCCGCGCTTGACGACCAGGGTGGCCAGGGTGGCGGCCCGCACGGCGCGCAAGCTGGCCATGATGTCGGCGCCGCCGCCGGCGATCATGAATTCCTCTTCCGTGCCGACGATCAGGTCGAATTGCGGCAGGATGCTTTGCAGATGCTTGGTCACCCCTTCGTTCGAAACGAAACGCGTTTCGCCATCGGCCTTGCCCGACAAGCCCCACAGCACGGGCCGGTAATCGATGTCGAGCACGGTGCGCACCTTGCTGGCGCGGGCCAGTTTCAATGCCTGCGTGCTGACGGCGTGCATGGCAGCCGTGGAGAAATGCGTGCCGGTGATCAACAGCGCCTTGCTCGATGCAATGAAGGCCGCATCCACCGACGAGGCGTCGATGGCCATGTCGGCGCAATTTTCGCGATAGAAAATCAGCGGGAAGGTGTTCTTGTCCTTGATGCCCAGCATGACCAACGCCGTGAGACGGTCGCGGTCGATGCCCACGTGGCTGACGTCGCAGCCTTCCTTGGCCAAGGTATCGGTGAGGAAACGGCCCATATGGTCGTCGCCCACTTTCGACAGCATGGCCGACTTCAATCCCAGCCGGGCCGTGCCAAAGGCGATATTCGCCGACGAGCCGCCCAGGTATTTGGCGAAACTGGTGGCGTCTTCCAGCGTGCTGCCGATCTGCTGCGCGTACAGGTCCACCGCCAGGCGGCCCAGGCAGATCACGTCGAGCGCGCGGCCCTGGGCAAATTCAGTCGTATTCTTCATCACATGCTTTCCTTATGACAGTTGCACGATGCGCTGCTCGCGCCACGACACGGTGGCCGCTTCGGCCAGTTCCAGCGCTTTCAAGCCATCGTGGACGGTGGTGCGCAGCGGTGCGCCATGGGCAAAGGCATCGAAAAAGTGCGCCATTTCGCTGGCGTAGGCGGCGCGGTAGCGTTCCAGGAAAAAATCTTCCGGCTTGTCCACGCTGACGTTGATGGCGCCATAGGCCGTCACTTCCGTCGGCTTGTGGTTGCCCGCCTGCAGCATGCCGGCGCTGCCCAGCACTTCGAAACGCTGATCGTAGCCATAGGCGGCGCGGCGCGTCGTGTTGATCTGGCACAAGCGGCCTTTTGCCGTGCGAATGGTCACGGCCGTGCAATCGAGGTCGCCCGCCGCGCCGATGGCGGGGTCGACGAGGCAGCTCCCCGTCGCGTGCACGCTGACGGCTTCATCGTCGAGTATCCATCGGAAGATGTCGAAATCGTGGATCAGCATATCCTTGAAGATGCCGCCCGATACCTGGATATAGCTGACTGGTGGCGGGCCCGGGTCGCGGCTGGTAACGATGAGCAATTCCGGCGTGCCGATCTCGCCGGCTGCGATGCGCTGCTTGACGGCGGCAAACGTGGGGTCGTAGCGGCGCTGGAAGCCGATCATGCACAGCACGCCAGCGTCGTTGACGGCAGCGGCGGCGGCGCGTGCGCGCTCGAGGGTCAGGTCGACGGGTTTTTCGCAAAAGATGGCCTTGCCGGCGGCCGCCGCGCGCACGATCAGGTCCGCATGCGTATCCGTGCTCGACGCGATCAGCACGGCCTTGACTTCAGGGTCGGCCAGCACGGTTTCCACGCTGGCGACGCTGGCGCCATGCAGGGCAGCCACTTCCGCCGCCGCGCCCGCATGCACGTCGACCACGTATTTCAGGCGCACGCCAGGCTGGCGTACCAGATTGCCGGCGTGAATGCGGCCGATGCGCCCGGCGCCGAACAATGCCACTTGAATCATTTCCATCTCCTTGATAGTCGGGAATACGCTGCCCGAATATGCACACGTGTGCAAATTCGGGCAAAAAAATTAAAACAGGTGGATGACGCCCAGCATTACACCGCTGAGCTTGGCACCCTTCTTGGTGGCGACAAAGGCATTGCCGCCAAACGTGTAGTTGGCGTTCTTGTCGTTATTCGTCTGCGTGTAGTAGGCGTAGACGGTGCTGCGCTTGGACAGGTAATACTCGTAGCCCAGCGTCGCCTGCTTGGCGCCGCTGTCGTCGCCGCGCACGAGGGTGGTCGCCTTGACGGTCACGCTGCTGCCGTTGGACGCGCTGCCCGACACATCGCCTGCCACGCCGAAACGACCGATGAAGGAACCGCCGCCCGCCTTGTAGGCGCCCGTGATGGTGAAGTAGTCGCGCTGCAAGTCGCCGCCGGCCACGTCATACACCATGCGGTTCCAGGCCACGCCCACGTCGCCGCCGCCGAAGTTGTAATTGCCCACGGCGCGGAACATTTTTTCGCTGAAGCCGGGACGCAAGTCCTTGTGCTTTTCATAGCCGACGGCGCCCTTGATGGGGCCGTTCACGTATTGCACGATGCCCGAATAGATGCGGTCGCCGTTCGATGCCTCGTTTTCGCTGGCGCGGTAAATCGTGGCGCTGAAGCCTTGCAGCACGGGCGTGCGGTAGCTGACGGCGTTCGAGCTGCGGCGGTTGAAGCCTTCACCGCCCAGTTGCGAAATGTTGGCGTCATCCTGGATGCCTTCTCCCACGAAACGGTTGGTGTAGCCGTTGATCTGGCGGATCGGCGTGGCGAAGCGGCCCAGCGCGATGCGGCCATAGGCGGGGTTTTCCAGCCCGACAAAGGTATCCTTGCTATTGATGGCGCCCGTGCCATCGTCGAGCTTGGCATTGCCCTCGATCTGGAAGAAGGCAGTGTTGCCATTGCCCAAGTCTTCACGTCCCCGGAAACCGATCTTCGAGGAATTGTCCGATACGCGCGATACCGATTCGCCGTTCGGCGCCGTGGCTGAGCTCGACGTCTCGATACGGTCGAAGCCCGCATGGATGCGCCCGTACACGACGACGCTCGATTCGGCCAGGACGCAGCCTGGCGCGGCCAGCAACAATACGGCGGCGATCTTGTTCAACTGCATGGTGCTCTTTTTCATCCCGTTTTTCATTTTGTCTCCTGCTTGTTTTTATGGTGGTGGATTACTCATGATGCTCAACAGCGTGTTGCCACTACATGCGTCCCTCGCCGGACGCCCGCCCTCCCTTCCAGTGAATGTATTCAGGCACAGCGCGGCAAGGCCAGCGCCGCCAGTTGCGGATACAAACGTGGACCGCCCACGAGGATGGGGTTGCCCTTTTCCAGGCCGTTATCGGCCAGGAAATCATTGCAGCGCCCGCCCGCTTCATTGACGAGCACGATACCGGCCAGGCAATCCCAGGAATTGATGTGCGGCTCGAAATAGCCGATCAAACGCCCGGCCGCCACGTAGGCGATCATCAAGGCGCCGGAGCCGTTGCGGATGAACATGCCGCCTTCTTCCAGCACGTCGAGGAGGAAGGGAAGGAAAGAGCCGGTGCCCACGCGGTGCGAAAAGCCCACGCCCAGCACGCCGCCCTGCAAGCTGGCCACGTCGTTGACGCGCAGCCGCGTTTCGCCGGCCTTCCCCGCCACATGCGCGCCCTGCCCCTGGCAGGCGTGGAACAGCTCGTCCGCATTCGGGTCGTACACGGCGCCGATGGCGGGCTTGCCGTCGACCAGCACGCCGATCGACACGCACCAGGCCAGCATGCCGTTGACGAAACAGGCCGTGCCGTCGATGGGATCGATGACCCACACGCAGCGCGCATCGGAGGCCCCGCCGCCCCGCTCCTCGCCCACCACGGCGTCGGCGGGAAAGCGCTCGGCAATCTGCGCGCGCAGGAAATCCTCCACCATGCGGTCGGCGATGCTGACCATGTCCTGCAAGCCCTTTTCCTCGATCACCAGTTCCGTGCGACGCTGGAACATGCCCAGCGCAATCTCGCCCGCCTGGCGGATGATGTGCCGGGCGTAGGCATAGCGTTCCAGGGTCGCCGCGTCGGCCAGTACCACTGCCTGTGTCATATCTGTCATGCTTGTCCTCCAATGATGGCTGCGCCATGTTCGTGTACGGTCATGGCGACCGATGTGCCTTGCGTGAAAACCTGGCTCAAGTCGTGCGAGACGGCAAACAGTTCGCCGACCGGCGTATCGAGCGTGTATTGCATTTCGCGTCCCAGGTAGGTGGCGCGGGCCACGCGCACCGCCATGGCGCTGTCGGGCTGCGCGGGCGACAGCAGGATCGCTTCCGGACGCACGGCGAAACTCGCTTCGCCGCTGCGCTGGCTACGGCAAGGCAGGCGCAGCCGCAGCTTGCCCATGACGCAGACGGCCTTGCCGTCGGCTACCGATTCGATCACGCCATCGACGATGTTGGCGTTGCAGATGAAGTCGGCGACAAACTTGTCGGCCGGCGATTCGAACAGCTCGTGCGGCGTGCCTTTTTGCGCGATCACTTGCCGGTTCATGACGATGATCTGGTCGGAAATGGCCAGCGCCTCTTCCTGGTCATGCGTGACGTACACGGCCGTGAGACCCAGCTTGACCTGGATGTCGCGGATCTCGTCGCGCACGCGGCGGCGCAGTTTCGTGTCGAGGTTCGACAGCGGCTCGTCCAGCAGCAGCACCTTGGGCTGCAGCACCAGCGAACGGGCCACGGCCACCCGCTGCTGCTGGCCACCCGACAACTCGTTCGGGAAGCGCGCGGCAAAATCGGCCAGGCCCACCAGGCGCAAGCTTTCCTGTGCCCGTTCCACGGCGCGCGGCTTGGTCTCGCCGGAGACGATGAGGCCGTAGCACACGTTGTCGAGAACCGTCATGTGCGGGAACAGGGCGTACGACTGGAACACCATGCTGACGTCGCGCTCGGCAGCCGATGTCAAGGTGACGTCCTCGCCGGCCAGCAGGATGCGCCCGGCGCTGACGCGCTCCAGGCCCGCAATCAGCCGCAAGGTCGAGGTCTTGCCACAGCCGCTGGGGCCCAGCAGGGTGACCATGGTGCGCGGCGCGATCGTGAACGACACGTCGTTCACGGCCAGGGCCTTGCCGTAGCGCTTGGTGACCTGGTCGAATTCCAGTGCGGCGATGGCTGTTTCATGGATAGTAAAGTGGTTCATGCGTAGCTCTTTTCCAGGTTGGGAACGGCGGCCGGCAGCGTTTTTTCGGCGCTGACGCGGCGAAGGCGGCGCTTGCCGACCAGCAAATGAATCAATTGGATGCACAGCAGGATGATGACGATCAGCACCGTGGCGTAGGCAATCGCCGTGCCGTAGTTACCGTTCGACACCAGGCCGATGATGTAGGACGTGGCCATGTCGTAATCGGCGCTGACGAGGAAGACGACGGCCGAGATCGACGTGATCGAGCGCACGAAGCCGTACACGAGGGCCGAGGCGATGGCCGGACGCAGCAGCGGCAGGATGACCTTGCGCATGGTGGTCCAGCTGCTGGCGCCCAGGGTGATCGACGCTTCATCGAGGCTGCCGTCGAGCTGGCGCATGGCGGCGATGCCCGTGCGCAATCCCATCGGCATGTTGCGGAAGACAAAGCACAGGATCAAAATCGTCGCCGTGCCCGTCAACTCGATGGGCGCCGAGTTGAACGCGAGAATGTAGCTGATGCCGATGACGGTGCCGGGAATGGCAAAGCTGAGCATGGTGCCGAACTCGAACGCGCTTTTCAGGGCGAACTGCTGGCGCACCAGCAGCCAGGCCGACAGGATGCCGACAAAGGCCGTCAACGGTGCGGCGATGGCCGAAATCGTCAAGGTCGTGAACAGCGACGGCCAGGCCTGGCCCGTCCAGTGCCAGCCGGAAGCGCCCGCCGTGATGCCGAAGGCGTCGATGTAATGGCGCAAGGTAAAGGCGTTGTCCTGGCCCCAGTTATTCACGAAGCCGCCCGCCACCACCGTGCCATAGATCAGGGCCGTGAAGGCGAACCATGGCAGGGCGATAGTCCACAAGGTGGTTTTCAAGCGCGGGTTGAGCGAGGCGTGGCCGCCATGGTCGGCCTTGCCCGTCACCGTCACATACGATTTCTTGCCCAGCCACAGATTCTGGATGAAGAAAGCGCCCACGGCAAAGGTCAGCAGCACGATGGCCAGGGTGGCCGCGCGGCCCTGGTCGTTCGAGGCGCCCACGACGGAAAAGAAGATTTCCGTCGACAGCACGTGGAAGTTGCCGCCCAAGACCATCGGATTGCCGAAGTCGGCCATGCTTTCGATAAAGCACAGCAGGAAGGCATTGGCGATGCCGGGACGCATCAGCGGCAGCGACACCTTGACGAAGGTTTGCCAGCTGCTGGCGCCCAGGGTGCCCGACGCTTCTTCCAGCGAGGGGCTGACGCCTTCCACCACACCAATTAATGTCATGAAAGCGATCGGCGCGAAGGCCAGCATCTGCGACAGCCACACGCCCGTCATGCCGTACAGCCAGCGGCTTTGCTCGATGCCAAACAGCTCACCGACGAGGCCCGTGATGGCGCCGTTGCGGCCGAACAGCAGGATCAGGGCCAGGCCCAGCACGAAGGGCGGCGTGACGATCGGCAAGATGGTGATGGCGCGCATGGGACGTACCCAGCGGCCATTGGTGCGCGTCACCAGCAGGGCGAAGACGAGGCCGAGGAAGGTGGCCGATACGCCCGTCAGCAAGGCCAGCGCCAGGGTATTCCAGGCCACGCCGCAGCGGCCGGGACCGGACACGCAATTGAGGCTCCAGATGCCGGGGTCGGCCAGGCGGCGCGCCAGGGCGGCGGCGCCCGTACCGCCATCATCCATGGGCTGGCCGGCGCTGACGAGGATCAGCGCGACGGGGAACAGCACGAACAGGGAAATGAGGCAAATGATGAGGCCGATGGCGCCGGCCACGAAGGCGTCGCCACGGCATACGCCACAGGCGGCGGCGCCCGACGTAAGGAGGAACAGCAGGCACAGCGCCAGCAGCAGCGCGCCGAAGCCCAGGCCCGTGCCGGCGGCCAGCGGCCCCCAGCCCAGCCATGCCAGCCACAGCAGGCCGGCGCCGCCGATGGCGATCTGGCCCAGGCCCAGGGTCTTGCGGTGGGGATTGCCGGCCACCAGCGCGGCGCTGGCGGCGATCAGGGCGAAAAACACGCCCAGCGGCCATGCGCCGAACGACAGTACGTGCAGCACGGCCGGTGCGCCACGGTCACTGAAGAACTGGCCGTCGCGCAGCCATTCGCCGGCGAACAGTCCCGCTTCCTGCTGCTGCCAGGGCAACAGGCACAACGCTGCCAGGGCAAGCAGCAGCCAGCCGTAAAATATCTTTTTCATGAGGTCTCTATCCAGCTAAGTAGGCCCGCCGGCATGGCCGTTGCGGCATGCGGCAGGCTCGGTACGATGACAGTCTTTACGCGTTAATTGCCGGCCGAGTAGATCTGCGTAGTCCACCGTTGCAATAAGCGCTTGCGCGTGTCCGAGGCGCCATACTTGGCGAAGTCGTAATTGATGGTCTTGATGTTTTCCAGGCGCGGCGAGGCGGCGGGAATGGTGGCGGCCGTGTTTGATGGAATCTGGAAGGCCAGCGCTTTCACGGCTTCGCTCTGCACGTCGGGACGCAGGGCGAACTCATAGAATTTTTTCGCCTGCTCCATGTTTTTCGCGCCCTTGACGATGCTCATCGAGCCGATCTCGTAGCCCGTGCCTTCGCAGGGCGGCAAGACTTTCACGGGAAAGCCGGCCACGGTCAGTTTCATCAGGTCATGCATGAAGCCGATGGCCACGCCCGCCTCGCCACGGCCCACGTCCTCGCCGGGCGCCACGCCCGCGTTCGGATACTTGCTGACGTTCTGGCCCATCTTGGCAAGAAAATCGAACGCTTCCTCTTCCCCCATCAACTGCACCACGGTGGCCAGCGCGTTGTAGGCGGCGCCTGAAGAGTTCGGGTTGGCCATCTCGATCTCGCCCTTGTAGGCGGGCTTGACGAGGTCTTTCCAGCATTGGGGCGACGGCAGGTTTTTCTTCTTCAGCACGTTTTCGTTGTAGGCCAGGCCCAGGATGCCGATATAGATGCCGACGGTGCGGTACTTGGCCGTCTCGGCCTGCTTGAGCGCCCACGGCTGCAGCTTGGGCAGGGTGGGCGACTTGTATTCTTCCGTATAGCCTTCGGCGGCGGCCTGCAGGTGCGGGTCGCCCGTGCCGCCCCACCAGATGTCCGATTTCGGGTTCGACGCTTCGGCGCGGATCTTCGCGTAGGCTTCCCCCGCGCTCTTCCTGATCATCGACACCTTGATCTTGCTTTCCGCCTCGAAGCGGTTCTTCATCAGCTGGCACCATTCCATGTCGGCCGAGCACAGCACGGACAGGCGTTCCTCGGCGGCCATGGCCGTCATCGGCAGGGCCAGGCTTATAGCAATCGCAACATTGCGCATCTTCATCGTCTCACTCCAAGTTTGTTGTCGTTGAGGTACTTCAGACCGCACCGCTATCTTGCGGTGTCACTGTCCAGGATGTGCTTTCCAGGGGTTTGCACTGCATTGCACACGTGTGCACACCTTACCATCAGCCGATTTTGACTGTCAACAAGAATCTCGGCAGGCATGCGGCGTGGTGTTTTACCGACAAAAAAAAAGCCGCCAGCTGTGCAGCTGGCGGCTTTCGGGGGATTCAGCTAACGCGGGCGGTTTATTCCCACGCTTCCTTGCCCGTGCGTGGCTTGCCTACCATCAGCAGCGCGCCCAGGGTCAGCACGGCTGCCAGCGACAGGTAATAGCCCACGTATTGCAAACCATAGTTGGTCGCCAGCCATGTGGCGATGTACGGCGCCAGCGAGGCACCAAGGATGCCGGCCAGGTTGAACGTCAGCGAAGCGCCCGTGTAGCGCACTTCGGGCGGGAACAGCTCGGACAACATGGTGCCCAGCGGTCCGTAGGTCATGCCCATCAAGCCCAGGCCGACGGCCATGAAGACGGTCACTTCCCACGTCACGCCCGAACCGAACATCGGCGCGAGCACCAGGCCGAAGATGGCGATGGCGACGGAGACCCAGATCAGGGTGGCGCGGCGGCCGCGGCGGTCGGCCAGCACGGCCGAGAATGGAATCGTCAGGGCAAAGAACAGCACGGCAAACAGCTGCACGACGAGGAATTCCTTGCGCGTGAAGCCCAGCTTGGTCGTGCCCCAGCTCAGTGCGAACACCGTCATCAGGTAGAACAGCACGAAGGTGGCCAGGGCAATGATGGTGCCCAGGAACAGCATGCGGCCATGCTGGCGGAACACGGTCGCCACCGGCAGCTTGACGACCTCGTTCTTGTCGATGACTTTCTGGAAGTCCGGCGTTTCCGTGATCTTCAGACGCACGTACAGGCCGACGATGACCAGCAGCGCGCTGGCCAGGAACGGGATGCGCCAGCCGTAGCTGAAGAACTGTTCATCGGTCATGGTTTCGCTCAGCAGCAAGAAGATGCCGCCCGACAGGAAGAAACCGATCGGCGCACCCAGCTGGGGGAACATGCCGTACCAGGCGCGTTTGCCCGGTGGCGCGTTTTCCGTGGCCAGCAGCACCGCGCCGCCCCACTCGCCGCCCAGGCCCAGGCCCTGCCCGAAACGGCACAGCGCCAGCAGCAACGGCGCCAGGGTGCCGATGGCGGCATACGTCGGCAGCAAGCCGATGATGACGGTGGAAATACCCATGGTCAGCAAGGCTGCCACCAGGGTGGCCTTGCGGCCGATGCGGTCGCCGAAGTGGCCGAACACGGCCGAACCGATGGGGCGGGCGAAGAAGGCGATGGCGAACGTGGCCAGCGACTGCAGCACGGCGGCCGACGGGTCGCCGGCGGGGAAGAACAGCTTCGGGAACACCAGCACGGCGGCGGTGGCGTAGATATAAAAGTCGAAGAACTCGATGGTGGTGCCGATCAGGCTGGCGAACAGCACCGTGCCGGGGGAATTTTTCTTAGGGGGGGTGCTCATTTACTGCGCTCCTTGGGGAGGGTGTCTAAAGGCCATTCTCTGGATGTTTTTTCAGGCAGCAGCACAGCACGTTGTCTAGGCGCGCGGTTCACATATCATAGCTGTGCTCGGGCGTAATTGCTGCGAAATTGCTATTAAATTCGCAAACAAATTCCACGCCGCAACACGCCGTTGTTAACGGCAGACAACGGTGTACCAACGCGCGCTATCGCGCCGTGATCAGTGCTGATTTAGAGAAACAACGGTCGTGCGCCATCCGGTTACCCGGGGCACGGCAGGAAAGGCGTCAGGGGATGGGCGACGTGTATCAGGCCCGGCGTATCGCCAGGCATTCCGTACCAGACCCGCGCGTCGGCATCGCGGCATCGGTCATTTGTGGTGAATCCTTGCCTGCGGCCCCTCCGGGTGGAGCGGGCCGGCGATGATCGCGCTGCATCCCTAAGGATGCGGTTGATCTTGCTGTAAGCGGCTTATGATACGCGCAGTGGTGCGGTGCGGCAAGAAGTTGTGATGGTGTCGGATTACGCTGCGCTAAGCCGACCTACGCCTGCCGTTGGGTTTAGAACGACCTACGCATCAATCAATGCAAAAGCCTGCTCAATCTCGCGGCTGTCGAGCGGGCGCACGAGGCGTGCCACTTCCTGGCCATCCTTCAAAAAAACCAGGGTCGGCCACAGTTTCACCTTGAACGAACGCCCCAGGGCGCGGCCGGGGCCGTCTTCGACGCGCAGGTGCGGCACGCCGGGATGCTGCGCGAAGGCGGCGGCCAGCGGCGCCTGGGTGGCGCGGCAGTGACCGCACCAGCCCGTGCCGAATTCCAGCAAGGCAGGCCCCTTCAAGGTGTCGATCTCGGCGCGCGCCGGTTGTGCTACGGAATATGTGTCGTTCATCATGTGCGCCTCCTTGAGAACTTAGACCACTTTCACGCGCAAAGTGCCCAGGCCATCGATGGCGCCCACCAGCTCGTCGCCGCGCTGCACGGCCGCCACGCCGGCCGGCGTGCCCGTGTAGATCAGGTCGCCCGGCTGCAAGGTAAAGTAAGTGGACAGGTCGGCGATGGTTTCGGCCACGTTCCAGATCAGCATGTCGATGGTGCTGGCCTGGCGCAACTCGCCGTTCACGTGCAGGGTGATGGAGGCATGGTTGACGTCGCCCGCCTGCGCGGCCGGAGTGATGGGGCCGATGGGCGCCGAATGCTCGAAGGCCTTGCCCGTGTCCCATGGACGGCCCAATTTTTTCGCAGCGCCCTGCACGTCGCGGCGCGTCATGTCCAGGCCGATCGCATAGCCCCACACGTGGCTCAGCGCATCGGCCACGCCGATGTCGCTGCCGCCCTTGCCGATGGCCACCACCAGTTCCATCTCATGCTGGAAATCCTGCGTCTGCGCCGGATACGGCAGTTCGCCCGTCGTGCCGGCGGGCACGGGCAGCACGGCGTCGTTTGGTTTCATGAAGAAAAACGGCGCCTCGCGGCCCGTGTGGCCCATTTCCTTGGCGTGGTCGACATAGTTGCGGCCCACGCAATAGATGCGGTGAACGGGAAATCTGTCGGCGCTGCCCGTGACGGGAACGCTGGGCTGGATCGGTGCGGCAATGACATACGACATGGAAACTCCTGATCGGCACGATAAAAAGGCGGTGATGAAAAAGGGACACCGCAGTGTCCCCCATTTTACGACAACGTTACTTCAGCAGTCCCGAGCGGCTCGGGTCCGGCATGCGGATGGCGACGATGAAGGAAATCAGGCACATGATGGTCACGTACCAATAGAAATACTCTTCCACGTGCCAGGCCTTGAACTGCAGCGCCACGTATTCGGCCGAACCGCCGAACATGGCGTTGGCGACCGCATACGACAGGCCCACGCCCAGCGCGCGCACTTCGACGGGGAACATTTCCGCCTTGATCAAGCCGCTGATCGACGTATAGAAACTGATGATGGCCAGCGCGATGATGATCAGGCCGAACGCCGCGTACGGGCTGGTGATGTCCTTCAAGGCATGCATGATGGGCAGCACGCACAGGGTGGCCAGGCCGCCGAAGAACAGCATCGAGGTACGGCGGCCGATGCGGTCGGACAAGGCGCCGAACACCGGTTGCAAAATCATGTAGACAAGCAGAGCGCACGTCATGACGGCGCTGGCCGTCTTGGTATCCATGCCGGCCGTGTTGACCAGGTATTTCTGCATGTAGGTGGTAAACGTGTAGAACACGAGCGAGCCGCCGGCCGTAAAGCCAAGTACCGTGATGAAGGCGCGCTTGTGCTTGAGCAAGCCGCGCAGGCTGCCCGCATCCTTGTCCTTGCGCTCGCTGGCGGTAGTCGTTTCCCTCAGCGATTTACGCAGGTTCAGCGATACGAGGGCCGCCAGGGCGCCGAAGACGAACGGGATGCGCCAGCCCCAGGCACGCAGCTCTTCCAGGGTCAACAGTTGCTGCAGGACCACCAGCACCAGCAAGGCCAGCAATTGGCCGCCGATCAGGGTCACGTACTGGAACGAGGCGAAGAAGCCGCGCTTGCCCGACTCCGACACTTCGCTCATGTAGGTGGCGCTGGTGCCGTATTCGCCGCCCACGGACAGGCCCTGGAACAGACGCGCCACGAGCAGCAGGAACGGCGCGAAGGCGCCGATGGTGTCATAGGTGGGCATGACGGCGATCATCAACGAGCCGCCGCACATCATCAGCACGGAAATCATCATCGACTGGCGGCGGCCGTATTTGTCGGCGATGCGGCCGAACAGCCAGCCGCCCACAGGACGCATGAGGAAGCCGGCGGCAAAGATGCCGGCCGTCTGCAGCAGCTGCGTCGTCGGGTTACCGGACGGGAAAAAGGCGTGCGAGAAGTACAGCGCGCAGAACGAGTAAATGTAGAAGTCGAACCATTCGACCAGGTTACCGGAGGAAGCGCCAATGATGGCCTTGATGCGCTGCTTGGAAGTCAGCTGCGCAACGTCATGCGGAGTATCGTGGGATGTCATATCAATCTTCTTGTTCGTGTGAAAAAGCCAACGCCAGCCAGGTTGCCCAGGCTGGTTTTGCATCATACGCCCTTGACCAAGGTCAAAAAGCCGCCCGGCATACGGGTTAATACGTATCGCCGGCAACTTTTTTTCGCCATGGGACGCGCGGGATCAGACCCGTTCCAGCACCAATGCAATGCCCTGCCCCACGCCAATGCACATGGTGCATAAGGCATAGCGGCCGCCCGTGCGGTGCAGCTGGTTGACGGCCGTCATGGCCAGGCGCGCGCCCGAGGCACCCAGCGGGTGGCCGAGGGCAATGGCGCCGCCGTTCGGATTGACGCGCGGGTCGTTGTCGGGCAAGCCCAGCTGGCGCAGCACGGCCAGGCCTTGCGCGGCAAACGCTTCGTTCAGTTCGATGACGTCGAAATCGGCCAGGGTCAAACCCGTCATGGCCAGCACTTTCAGGGTGGCGGGCGCGGGACCGATGCCCATGATGCGGGGCGCCACGCCGGCCGTCGCCATGGCCACGACACGCGCGCGCGGCGTCAGGCCAAAGCGGGCCGCGTTCGCCTCGTCGGCCAGCAGCAGGGCCGCCGCGCCATCGTTGACGCCGGAGGCATTACCGGCGGTAATCGTGCCGTCCGCGCGCACGACAGGTTTCAATTTGGCCAGGGTCTCCAGAGTGGTGGCGCGCGGATGCTCGTCGCGGACGACAACGATGGGCTCGCCTTTCTTTTGCGCAATGCTGACGGGGCAGATTTCACTGTCGAACACGCCCGCCTGCTGCGCCGCCAGCGCCTTGAGCTGGCTGGCCAGCGCGAACGCATCCTGGTCCGCGCGGCTGATACCGAAGTCGGACGCCACGTTTTCCGCCGTTTCCGGCATCGAATCGACGCCGTACTGCGCTTTCATCAACGGATTGATGAAGCGCCAGCCGATGGTCGTGTCTTCCATTTTCATGCCGCGCGAAAAGGCGCTGTCGGCCTTGCCCATGACGAACGGCGCGCGGCTCATGCTTTCCACGCCGCCCGCGATCATCAATCCCGCTTCGCCGCTCTTGATGAAGCGGGCGGCGCTGCCGATGGCGTCCAGGCCCGAGCCGCACAGGCGGTTCAGGGTGGCGCCCGGCACGCTGTCGGGCAAGCCTGCCAGCAGGGCGGCCATGCGCGCCACGTTGCGGTTGTCCTCGCCCGCCTGGTTGGCGCAGCCGTACAGCACGTCGGTAACGGCAGTCCAGTTCACGTTCGGGTTACGCGCCATCAAGGCACGGATGGGCACGGCGCCCAGGTCGTCGGCGCGCACGCCGGCAAGTCCTCCGCCATAGCGGCCGAATGGCGTGCGCTGGGCGTCGCAGATATAAGCGTGAGTCATGTTCTTTCCTCCAAGAAAGTGATTTGAATTAACGTCCGTCCGCCAGCGGCACGGCCGTCAACGCTTGCAGCTGTTCAAAACTCAAGCCGTCCACCAGTTCGACGACTGTGGCGCCATTTGACCCCAGCTCGAGCACGGCCAGGTCGCTGTAGATACGGCTGACGCACCCGATGCCCGTCAGCGGATAGGTGCAGGCCTGCACCAGCTTGCTTTCACCGGTCTTGGTCAGCAGTTCCATCATGACCCAGGTTTTTTTCGCGCCGATGGCCAGGTCCATGGCCCCGCCCACAGCGGGAATGGCGTCCGGGGCGCCCGTGTGCCAGTTGGCCAGGTCGCCCGTGGCGGACACTTGAAACGCGCCCAGCACGCAGATGTCCAGATGGCCGCCGCGCATCATGGCAAAGCTGTCGGCATGGTGGAAATAGCTGCCGCCGGGCAGCAATGTGACAGGCTGCTTGCCTGCGTTGATCAGGTCGTAGTCTTCCTCGCCCGGCGCGGGTGCCGGGCCCATGCCGATCACGCCGTTTTCGCTGTGCAGGATGATCTCCGCGCCGGCCGGCAAGTGGTTCGCCACCAGGGTCGGCAAGCCGATGCCCAGGTTGACGACGCTGCCTTCATGGATATCGGCCGCCACGCGGGCCGCCATCTGGTCTCGATTCCATTTATTCATAGTGATGTCCTTCAGACTTTGAAGCCGGCGGGGCCGGTGGCTGTGCGCGGCACTTGCACGATGCGCTGCACGAACAGGCCCGGCGTGATGACGTGCTCGGGATCGATGCTGCCCAAGTCAAGCACCTCGTGCACGGAAGCGATGCTGACTGTCGCGGCCATGGCCATGATGGGGCCGAAGTTGCGGGCCGTCTTGCGGTAAGTCAGGTTGCCCCAGCGGTCGCCCTGCTCCGCCTTGATGAGGGCGAAATCAGCGTGGATCGGTGACTCGAACACATACATGCGCCCATCGATCTCGCGCGTTTCCTTGCCCTTGGCCAAGTCCGTGCCATAGCCCGTGGGGGTGAAAAAGCCGCCGATGCCGGCGCCGGCGGCGCGGATGCGCTCGGCCAGGTTACCCTGCGGCACCAGCTCCAGTTCCAACTTGCCCGCGCGGTACAGGGCGTCGAAGACGTGGGAATCGGCTTGGCGCGGGAACGAGCAGATGATCTTGCGCACTTGCCCGTTTTTCAGCAGGGCGGCCAGGCCCGTTTCACCATTGCCCGCATTGTTGTTGACGATAACGAGGTCGCGCGCGCCGTGGGCGATCAAGCCGTCGATCAGCTCGGCCGGCTGGCCCGCGCCGCCAAAGCCGCCAATCATGACGGTGGCGCCATCGTGGATATCGGCCAGCGCGTCAATCACGCTGGAACGCAGTTTGTCGATCATTGCTGTCTCCTCCCAATCAAATCCATCGGCGATTTGTTCGTATAAAGAACAAATATTCGTATTTAGAACTTATTCATGAGAATATGCCTGATCGGGACGCTTGTCAATTTGCCGTTTTCGCCAGCGCCATGGCTATAATTGCCACCTTGACCAATTGGAATTGCCATGACCGCACGCAGCAGCCCCCCACTTTCCGCCGAAGAAACCGTCGATGCCGACGGCGCGCCGCGTCCCGGCGACAGCTATGTGCAATCGTTCGCGCGGGGCCTGGCCGTACTGCGCAGCTTTGGCGCGGACGCGCCGCAACAGACCTTGAGTGAAGTGGCGGAACGGGCGCAGCTGACGCGCGCGGGTGCGCGGCGCATCCTGCTCACCTTGCTGCATCTCGGTTACGTGGAAGCGGATGGGCGGCTGTTCCGTTTGACGCCCAAGGTGCTCGACCTCGGTTACGCCTATCTGTCGTCACTGCCCGTGTGGACGCAAGCGCAGCCGCTGCTGGAAGAACTGATGCAGACCTTGCGCCAGTCGTGCTCGGCCACCGTGCTCGACGGCGACGACATCGTGTATGTCGTGCGCCTGTCCGCGCACCGCACCATGTCGATCAACCTGGGCATCGGCAGCCGCCTGCCCGCCTACTGCACCTCGATGGGCCGAGTGTTGCTATCGGGACTGGCGCCCGAGGTGCTGCGCGAACGGCTGTCGAAGATGGCGCTGCTGAAAATCACGCCGGCGACCAAGGTCGATATGGATGTCTTGATGGAAGAGATTGCGCAAGTGCGGCGCCAGGGCTGGTGCCTGGTCCAGGAAGAGCTGGAACAGGGCTTGATCGCCCTGGCCGCGCCCGTGTTCGACCGGGCGGGCAAGGTGGTGGCGGCAATCAACGTCAGCGGCCAGACGGCGGGGCCGTCCGTGGCGCACCTGCTGGAACACAGCTTGCCGAAACTGCTCGAGACGGCAAGCCGGGTCAGCGCCCTGGTGCGGGTGCAGCAGTAGCGTTTACTTAAATTTGGCGCACGGGTCCGGGCGCGGCTGCGCCGGCATCGTTTGCGTCAGGTCGAACGTGCCCTTGTAGCCGCTGCCGCCCTGCTCCAGGTAGCCGATGCTGCGCACGTTCAGTTGCGGATCGGCCAGCTTCAGCCAGCGGGGCACGCCGATATCCTTGCGCACATGCTCATTGCCGGCGATCAGCACCACGTCGCGCGGCGCCTGGTCGCGGATCAGCTTGGCCATCCAGATATCGCGCGCCACTTGCGCGTTGACGATGCCACCCACCATCATGTCAGGCAGCATATTGCAGCGGGCCGCCTGGACTTCCTTTTTTTGCCCTTCCAGTATATCGGCCGGCACGGGCGCGGCCAGGTAAGTGGCCACCATGGCGGGCGGCATCGACCACTGGATGCCGTCGCGCACGATGCGCGAGGCGTCGGCCGGCGACAAATTGCCGGCGACCAGGGGCAGCTGGTAGCTGATGACGAGGTCCAGCACGGGACGGTACACGCTCCAGTCCCAGCGCGGCTGTTCCATCACGCGGATGATGCAATCGGGGTCGGCGCATTCGCGCGCGGCGCGCGTCAGCAAGGTCTGGTTTTCGCGGTCGAACTGCTCCATGACGATCACGGGACGCCAGCCGGCCGCCAGGCGGCGCTGCAATTCCGCGACCCTCAGGCGGTGGCCTTGCGCATTGTCATGCACTTCACCGAGCAGCAGCACTTGCGGATTGGGCAAGGCGTCAGCCACGGGCGGGGGTGGGGGCGGCGCTTCCTTCTTCAGCAAGTTGCCGCAGGCGGCCAGCGCCAGCATGCTGCACAGCAGGGCGGCGCGCGCGCCGGCACGGAAAATCACGGTCTTCATGTAGCGGTATCCAAAGTGGCGATGCGCCAGATTGTACCGTCTCAGGCCGGCGCGGGGAGCTTGCGCCGCTCCAGCAATTCAAACACGACCATGCCGGCCAGCATGGCGCCGGCAAACAGCCACGCTTTCGGCTGGCCCGCCAGCAGCGACACGAGGGCGGGGCCGGGACAGAAACCGGCGATGCCCCAGCCCGCGCCAAAGGCCAGGCTGCCCAGCAGCAAGCGCCGGTCGATGCGCCGCGATGTCGGCAATTGCATGGTTTCATCCAGCAGCGACCTGGTGCGCCGCCGCGCCAGCCAGAAGGCGGGCAAGGCCACGCCGATGGCGCCGCCCATCACCAGCGCCAGGGACGGGTCCCAGGCGCCGGCCAGGTCGAGGAAAGCGAGCACCTTGGCCGGGTTGGCCATGCCGGAGACGATCAGGCCCAAGCCAAAGACGAGGCCGCTCAGCAGGGAAAGAATCAGTTTGTTCATAGGTGGCGCAACAGATAGACGGTGAGGAAACCGGCCGCCATGAAGGCGCAAGTGGCCGCCAGCGAACGCGGAGACAGGCGCGACAGGCCGCACACGCCGTGGCCGCTGGTGCAGCCGGCGCCATAGCGCACACCGACGCCCACCAGCAGTCCGGCCACGATCAGGGTCGACGTGCCCGCGTCGATCTGTACGGGCGGCAAGGCTTGCCACAACGGGTACAGCAGGGGCGTGCCGATCAGGCCGGCAAGAAAGGCGATACGCCAGCCCAGGTCGCCACTGCGCGGGCGCAGCAAGCCGCCGACAATGCCGCTGATGCCGGCGATGCGGCCATTGAACAGGATCAATAGCGCAGCCGCCAGGCCGATCAGCATGCCGCCGGCCAGCGAGGTCCACGGCGTGAAGTGCTGCCAGTCCATGGTCATGGCGGCGGTCAGTCCGCTTCGTCGTTGAACGGGGCGCGCGGCGCGCAAAATTGCGCGTACAGCACTTGCAGCACGGCCAGCACGGGCGCGCTGGCAACACGGTAATAAATCTGCTTGCCGTCGCGCCGCGTGGCCACCAGCATCTCTTCGCGCAGCACGCCCAGCTGCTGCGACAGGGTCGGCTGGCCGATGCCCACTTTTTGTTCGAGGTCGCTGACGCAATGCTCGCCCTGCGACAGCTGGCACAGCAGCATCAAACGGTCGGCATTGCCCATGGCCTTGAGCAGCGAGCTGGCCTTGTAGGCCGAGCCACGCATGGCGTCGAGGTTGTATTCGGCGTGTTGTGTTGCGACTGTCTCCATCTTGCCCTCCCACAGGCGGTCATATTGAATAGCGTACGATAAACAATATACTAATCAATATATTGTTTTCTTGCTGGCGATTCGCACAAAAAAACAACAGTGTTTTTTCGCCGATAGCGTGCACATGCAAAGTGTGCGGCAGCGATCATGTTTACGCTATCAAAATGACAAATATTCGTAATAAAGAGGAAATAAGCGTATCAAAATTGTCACGATCTATGCTGTAATGGGAGAACAGCAGAAAAACCATGATACGCCCCCGTACAGGCGAATTGTCCGTCCATGCGCAAGCCGGTTTCGGCCGCGCCGCACGGTGAACCACAGGGAGAGCACGATGAAAATCTATCCGCCGTTATGCGTGGCCTTGCTGGCGCTGTCGGCCAGTACATGGAGCATGGCGGCAGTCAGCGATACGACGGCCGGCAAGCTGCAGGAAGCCGGCGAACGCGTGACGATCGATGAAAGCATCAGCTTGAATAACAATCCCGGCTGGGAAACGCCGGACTTGCCGTATGCACGCCTGCTGGCCAGCAGCAACGCGAGCGTGGCACCGCATTGGAGCACCAGTGGCGCGCGTCACGTGGCCCTGGCGCCGCCCCGGCCCATGACGGCCGCTCCCGCACAGCAAGCCAGCGTGCCGGCCCCCGTGCCGGAAGCAAGCATGTACTCGATGTTGCTGGTGGGATTGGGCCTGGTGGCCTTGAGCCTGCACGGCGAAAAACAGGAAAAATTCGATAACTGACGGCGCCGGCACTGGCAAGGCGTTGCTGAAGAACATTCCGCCTGGTGCGGAATGTTTTGTTATGGCGCCATCATTTGTCGAGCAGGCGGCAGACCCGTTCGATATTCCCCACAGGAATGCCCGACTTCAGGGCGCGCGCGATGCAGCCCGCCTTGTCCGGGCCCGAGGCCGAAATGAGCACGAAGGCCGTCACCACCACGCTGATGGCGACGAGCACGATCAAGACACCCTTGACGATATCCCAGTTCATGGCGTCTCAACAATGTCATACGTGAAATCATAATAATGCTTGCCGTCCTCGATGCGGATGGCCAGGCTGCCCGTGAGTCCCTGCAACTGCTCCGTGCCCGTATCGGGCACCACCGTCACGGACAAGGCGGGCGCGCCGCGCGTCATCGTGCCGCTGTGCTGCAAATAAAAACTGCCGTGACGTCCGTCCAGAGTACCCTCCACCCGTTCCAGCGCCACATAACCTGCCGAGCCCGTGACGCTGGCGCGCGCGCTGAGCATCTCGCCCTGCGCGCTGGCGTCGAGGGCGCCGCGGTAGCGCTTGTCGAGCGACAAGCGTCCCAGTCCCGATTGCGCGGCCGTGTCCGACAAGGTTTCCGGGGTGATGGTGACGTCGAAGGTACCGGTAATGAAAGGCATCAGTGCTCCTTGGTAAATGAGGACGTGGCTGGCGCATCGGCTCCGTTCAGCAGCGCATGCAGCTTTTGCATGGTGGCCCAGTTGCGCGACGTGACGCCGTCGCCCAACAGCACGCCCAGCGCCGCCACCACCTTGCTGGCCAGTACGCCATCGGGACACCAGGCATACGCGGCCCAGCGCCCCAGCGCCAGCGCTTCGGGCTGCCACGGCTGCTGCAGGAGCGGCGCCAGGCGCTGCACGTCGGCCGGATTGTTCAGCACCAGGGTCAGCAGACGGGCCGCATCGGCCGCCGGCGCCAGGGTGTTTTGTTCGACCAGCTCGGCAAACTGGCTGGCCGACAATACCGTCACCCTGGCCGCCACGCCCAGTTTCAGCACCAGCGCTTCCTCGATGCGGGCAGCGGCCTCGGCCGGCGCTACCTTGCCACCGTCATACACGACGTTGCCGCTGTTGAGGACCGTGCGCACCTGCGCAAAACCCAGGTCACCCAGCAGCTTGCGCAAGTCGGCCATGGCCACGCGCTTGGCGCGGCCCACATTAATCCCGCGCAACAGCGCCACTTGCTGACTGTTTTCTATCTGTGCCATGTTGTCTCCTTGCCTATGCCTGGCTGCTGGTGCTTTCCGGCAACGGCGTCACCGTGGGCAGGCGCAGCAGGAACGTCGCGCCCTGCCCCAAGGTGCTACTGACCGTGATGGTGCCGCCAAACTGCTTGGCGATCAAGTTGAACACGATATTCAAGCCCAGTCCCGTGCCGCCCTGCCCGCGCCGCGTGGTGACAAACGGATCGAACACGCGGTCGAGCATGTCGGGCGCGATGCCGCGGCCGTTGTCGCGCACCTGCATGGCGATCGCGTCGCCGTCGCGGCGCACGCCGATATGGATGTTGCCGGCCGTGTCCGCATCGAAGGCGTGCTCGACGCAGTTCAACACCAGGTTGGTCAACACCTGCGCCAGCGCGCCCGGATAGCTGTCGAGCATGATGTCAGGCGGGCAATCGATATCGATGCTGATGCGCGTCTTTTTCAGGGTCGGCTGCAGACTCGAAATCACCTCGCCGATATAGTCGCGCAATTCGAACAAACGGCGCGCCTCGCTGACCTGGTCGACGGCGATCTGCTTGAAGCTGTGGATCAGGTGTGCGGCCCGGTAGGCATTGTTCATGATCAGCCGCGCGCTTTCGCCGGCCGTTTCCAGGTAGCGCACGATGTCGGTCTTTTTCACGCTGCCGCCGGCCACGGCCGCGCTGATGTCATCGGTGGCTTCCTTCAGCACCGAGGCGCTGGTCAGGGCGATGCCGACAGGGGTATTGATTTCGTGCGCCACGCCGGCCACCAGGCTGCCCAGCGAAGCCAGGCGTTCCGATTGCAGCAACGATTCCTGCGCCCGGCGCAGCTCGTCCATGGCCTGCGCCGTTGCCTGCTGCGAGCGGCGCGCCATGTCTTCCGCCTCGCGGCTGCCCTCGATGATGGACTTGAGCTTGCGTTGCACGGCATTGAAGCCGCGGATCACGTCGCCCAGTTCGTCGCGCCGGTTTTCCGGCAGCTCTTCGACCTCATCGCTGCCGCGCGTGGCCAGGTCGAACAAGCCGTCGCGCAACTGTTTCAGCGGTTCGAAGACGATGCGCAGGCTCAGCGCCAGGGCACCCACGAGGATGATGTCAAGCAGCAACACTTCCAGCACCTTGCGCCGCACTTCGGCGTGCAGGGCCGCATCGATCTGCGCGCGGCTGAAATTGACGATGACCTTGCCGACGATCACCGGCTTGCCGCCCGTGGCCGCCGCCACGGCGTCGCGGAACACCAGCGGCGCCTCGACGGGCGTGCCGCCCATGGCCACGTCGGCGCTCAAAGGCACCAGAGTGCCGCCCGCGTCGCGCACTTCGCCCGCGAACAGACCGACGGACGCGTCATAGACGCGGATGCCGACCAGTTCCGGCGGCAGCATTTCGGCCGCGACGATGCTGTCGACCTTGGATTTGTCGAGGTCCCACAGGGCCGAAGGCAAGCTCGTCTGCAGGCGCGTGAGCACACCGCTGCGCAGGCGCGCGCTGCCCGATTCGAGTTCCTTGCTCAAGGTATATTGTGTATAGCTGCCGGAAATGCCCAGCACCAAGGTGACGATCACGACAAAAAGCAGGGTCAGCCGGACTTGGATACTCACCATCAATCAACACTCCCCGGGCCAGGCCAGCCGCCGGCCCGCGGCGCGGGCGCAGATACGTCGGCAATGCAAGGGCCTGAATCAAATGTACGGTATGACATGCTTATTGGCAAGATTTACAGTATTCCCACTTTCGATAGGGACTTTGATGCAGGTTGAGACATTGCGTCATGGCAATGGTAATATCCCGCAATCATCTAAGGAGTCGTCATGGCGGTCACGCATCAACATCTACCCCTGGAACAAGTTCGTCCTGGCATGATCTTGTCGGATGTCTTGCTCGATGCGCATGGACAAGTGCTGTTGCCGCAAGGGGCGGTATTGACGGAAAACATGCTGGCCCTGATGCCCCGCCACAACATCGATATGTTGCCGATCCAGGCGCCGCCCCCTTCGCCCGAAGAAATCGCCGCGCAGCAGGCGGCCGACAGCGAACGGCTGGCTTACCTGTTCCGCAAGCATGATCCCGACGATCCCCTGGATGCGGCCACCACCTTGCTGCGCAGCTATGTCACGGCTTACCGCCTGGGCACGGGAGAGGCCGCATGAGCACCCAGCTGACGCTCGACGATATCGCCGCCCACCTCGATGACCTGCCCTCGCTCCCCGCCGTCGTCATGGAGTTGCTCAACAGCATCGACCAGGAAGATGTCGATATTTCTGTGCTGGCCAAAAAAGTGTCGTACGACCAGGCGCTGACAGCGAAAACCCTGCGCCTGGCCAATTCATCCCACTATGGCTTGCAAGTGAAGGCCACCACCATCCAGCAGGCGATCACCTACCTGGGCTTCCAGACGACGCGCAGCCTGATCACGTCGGCCGCCATCACCGGTTGCTTCCCGGAAGGTCTCTGCCCCGGTTTCGACGACAAGGCCTTCTGGCGCCATTCGGTGGCGACGGCCGCCTGCGCCAAGGTGCTGGCGCGGCAGATCCGCTTCAACCAGGATTACGCATTCACGGCCGGCTTGCTGCACAACATCGGCCGCCTGGTGCTGGTCAGTAGCTTTCCCGTCCACTACGCGCAAGTCATCGCGCACCAGGCCGCGCACGATTGCAGCCTGCTCGAAGCGGAGCAAACGGTACTGGGCGTGGACCACGTGCAGGCGGGCGTGGCCCTGGCCGAACACTGGAATTTTTCCGACACCATGTGCCTGGCGCTGGGCAACTACCTGCAGCCGGAAGCGCCGGGGGCAGGCTTTCTCGCCTCGCTGATCCACGTGGCCAACGCGATTGTTTGCGCGCTCGACCTGGCGCAGGCGGGCGACGACATGGTGCCGCGCGTCTCGTCGGTGGCCTGGGATGCGCTGGGCCTGGGCGAAGACGCGTATCTGCAGCTGTTCCGCGAAACGGAGCTGCGCTACGACGAAATCACCTCGGCACTGCTGAGCTAAACAAAGCCGCAAACGCAAACGGCTCTCGCTGCGAAGCGAAAGCCGTTAGGGGTATTACGGTACGTCCATGCTGCCCGGTCCACGCCAGCCTGTTGCCGCCAGCAGCTACGCAAGCGGCACGGTCAGCGTACAACCACCACATCAGTGCGCGTAATTCGATTCTTGCGCATCGCCGCGGTCTTCCGCTTTTGGACGGCCCTGGGCGTCGGACAGACGATACTTGGTGCGGCGGTCGCCCATCAAGTCGCGCAGGTCACGGATGCTCATGCCCGTCACTTCGTGCATGCGGATCAGCAGCGAGGCGCCGACCGGCAAGCGGTGGTGGCGGATCTTGCTGATGACCGGTGGCGCCACTTCAAGCAGACGCGACAGGGCTGCATCGTTCTTCAGCTGCATCTTGCTCAGCAGAATATCCAGCAGGTGGTTCGGGTTGTAACTCTCTTGCGATGCTAATGCATGATGTGCCATGATTTTTCCTCGTCTGGTGAATGTAGAAAATAATGCCGATACGAACTTAAGGCTGGCTTAGAGTGTTTAAATAAACGTCTTTCCATCGGACTCTGCCCTCCCCCGCCCTTTCCTTATCGCACTGCCCGCACAGGACTCGCACAGCCACGCCCAGCCAACATACGCAACTTGCCGCGTGAGTAAAAGCACTGCAACCCACCAAAAATGAATTGCATATAAGGCAATATACTAGCCCAAACACGCGGCATCTGCGCCTCGCGCAAACTTCCTGATTGTTAAATATCAATCAATCTGCTGGTTGGCTTGGCAACGATGCTATTTCAACACATTAGGATGCCAGCGGGCGCACACAAGGCTTTGCAGCAACTTGTTACAAATCAATGGTGCCGTACAGAAATAAATGCTTTTGAGCATCGCGATAAATGGCGCAATATGCAGGCGGCAATCTTGTCGGCAAGATCAGCACGACATGGCCCGTGCCGGCGATTTACGCTAAACTATGGCCTGAACTTGCAGCGAGCCTGCCACCGGGCAGCCAGAGGCGCCCGGCCGGTCATCCACCGCGCTCCGCCCTGAGCGGCCCCCTGCGCTGCAGCATCCTGCCCACCCATCCTGTTTGCCGCCACATTTACCGATAAGCGCCCGACTCCATGCAGAAAAAAGTATTCATTAAAACCTTCGGCTGCCAGATGAACGAGTACGACTCGGACAAGATGGCCGACGTGCTGGGCGCCTCCGATGGCCTGGTGCGCACCGACACGCCGGAAGACGCCGATGTGATCCTGCTCAACACCTGCTCCGTGCGCGAAAAGGCGCAGGAAAAAGTGTTTTCCGACCTGGGCCGCCTGCGCGAGCTGAAACTGGCCAAGCCGCACCTGTTGATCGGCGTGGGCGGCTGCGTGGCCTCGCAGGAAGGCGACGCCATCGTCAAGCGCGCGCCGTATGTCGACATGGTCTTCGGCCCGCAAACCCTGCACCGCCTGCCGCAGATGATCGAACTGCGCCGCTCCAGCGGCGATGCGCAAGTGGACATCAGCTTCCCGGAAATCGAAAAGTTCGACCACATGCCGCCGGCCAAGGTGGAAGGCGCTTCGGCGTTCGTCTCCATAATGGAAGGCTGCAGCAAATACTGCAGCTACTGCGTCGTGCCCTACACGCGCGGCGAGGAAGTGTCGCGCCGCTTCGAGGACGTGCTGACGGAAGTGGCGGGCCTGGCCGCCCAGGGCGTCAAGGAAATCACCCTGCTAGGGCAAAACGTGAACGCCTACCGGGGCGCGATGGAAGGCGGTGAGATCGCCGACTTCGCCCTGCTGCTCGAATACGTGGCCGATATCCCCGGCATCGAACGCATGCGCTTCGTCACCAGCCACCCGAAGGAATTCACGCAGCGCCTGATCGACGCCTACGCGAAGATCCCGCAACTGGTCGACCATTTATATCTGCCGGCGCAGCACGGCTCCGACAAGATCCTCGGCGCCATGAAACGCGGCTACACGGGCCTCGAATACAAGTCCATCATCCGCCGCATCCGCGCCGTGCGCCCGAACATGGCCATTTCGTCCGACTTCATCGTGGGATTTCCTGGCGAGACGCAGGCCGACTTCGACGCCATGATGAAGCTGATCGCCGACGTCGGTTTCGACAACAGCTACAGCTTCATCTTCAGCAAGCGCCCCGGCACGCCGGCCGCCAGCCTGGAAGACGACACGCCGCACGAGGTGAAACTGGCCCGGCTGCAGCAACTGCAGGCGGCCATCGACGCCAACACGCGCAAGTACAGCCTGGCCATGGTGGGCACGGTGCAAACCATCCTCGTCGAAGGCCGTTCGAAGAAGGACACCGATGACAGTGAGCTGCAAGGCCGCACGGAGAACAACCGCGTGGTCAATTTCGACGCCGGCCCGGACGCGCTGGAGCTGGTCGGCCAGCTGGTCGACGTGCGCATCACCGAAAGCCATTCCTACACCCTGCGCGGCGAACTCGTCGCCAGCGCACCCGCATTGAAAAGAGCCAGTTGAAAACCAAAGCCCCGATACAGCCGCATTACTTCATCCCCGAGCCGCTGGACAACACGCGCCTGGCGCACCTGTGCGGACCGCTCGATGAAAACCTGCGCCAGATTTCCGCCGCCCTCGACGTGACGATCTTCCGCCGCGGTGAGAAATTCATCGTCGGCGGCAGCAATGCCGAACGCGCCGTGGAAATCCTCGAGCAGTTCTACGCCATCGCCAACAAGGTCGTGCCGCTGGAAGAAGTGCAGCTGGCCCTGGTGGAACAGCGCGCGGGCCTGTCCGCCGCGTCGGAACACCACGCCAACGCGCTCGCCAGCACCTTCGTCGAGCCGGACATCGCCAGCCCCATGCTGAAAACCCGGCGCTCCGACCTGCGCGGACGCACGCCGCACCAGATCGCCTATTTGCGCGACATCCTCGAACACGACATCAGCTTCGGCGTCGGTCCGGCCGGCACGGGCAAGACGTATCTCGCCGTCGCCTGCGCCGTCGATGCGCTCGAAAGGGATGCCGTCAAGCGCATCATTTTGACGCGCCCCGCCGTCGAAGCGGGCGAGCGCCTGGGCTTTTTGCCGGGCGACCTGGCGCAAAAGGTCGACCCCTACCTGCGTCCCCTGTACGACGCGCTGTACGATCTGCTGGGCTTCGACCGCACGCAGAAGCTGTTTGAAAAACAGGTGATCGAGATCGCCCCGCTGGCCTATATGCGCGGACGCACGCTGAATCACGCCTTCGTCATCCTCGATGAAGCGCAGAACACCACCGTCGAACAGATGAAAATGTTCTTGACGCGCATCGGTTTTGGCAGCAAGGCCGTGGTGACGGGCGACGTGACGCAAGTCGACCTGCACAAAAGCCAGACGAGCGGCTTGATCGACGCCGTGCACGTGTTGAAAGACGTGCGCGGCATCGGCTTCACGCAATTTAACAGCACCGACGTGGTGCGCCATCCGCTCGTGGCGCGCATCGTCGACGCGTATGAAACGGCGCAGGCGGCCAGTGCCGACGCCGCCCACCTGCCCTCCTTATTGAAACCAGCTGCCGCCAAAAATGTCCGAAAAAAATAAACTGTCCCTGTCCGTGCAATACCCGGATGCCCGCCTGGAAACCCTGATCACGCGCCCGAAAGTGCGCCGCTGGGTCAAGGCGGCCCTCTTCGCCCCCGCCGAATTCACGATCCGGTTCGTCGACGCGGAGGAAGGCCGCACCCTGAACCGCGACTACCGCGAAAAGGACTACGCCACCAACGTGCTGACCTTCGCCTACAACGAGGGCGAAGAGTTGAATGACGACGAGCCGACGCGCGCCGACATCATCCTGTGCACGGACGTGCTGGAAAAGGAAGCGGCGGAACAGAAGAAGAGCGTGGAAGAGCACACGGCCCATTTGATCGTGCACGGCGTACTGCATGCGCAGGGCTACGACCACATGGATGACGAGGAAGCGGCCGAGATGGAGGGTCTGGAGACAGAGATACTGGCCAAACTCGGCATCGCCGACCCGTACGCGGACCAGAAGTAATGGCAAAGCCGGCATATGCCGGCTTTTTTACGCTATCACCACGCGCTGTAATTGGCCGGCAGCCAGCGGTAGCCATCTCCCTTGTCATCCATGGCGATATGGCCGATACCGGGAAAGCTCAGGTGCGCCGCGCCGACCCAGTAACCGTTTTTCGCCGCATCGGCCATCTCGCCGGCGCGCTGCACTTTCGCCGCTGCCGCATCGACATCGAAACGGATGGTGGTGCCGGGATGCGGAAACTGCACCGCGCCCGCATGCAGCATGTCACCGAGCAGCAGCAGTTTCTGTCCGCCGCTTTCGACCGCATAGTAGCTGTGACCAGGCGTATGGCCATGGGCCGCCACGGCGCGAATGCCGGGCACGATCTCGGCGCCGCCCTGGAACGGGGTCAGCTTGCCCGCCGCCACATACGGCGCCAGCATGGCCTGTGCCTCGTCAAAACCGTGGCGCTGGCCTTCGGCGGCACCGGCCTGGTTTGCCCGGTTCAGCCAGAAATCGCTGTCGTGACGATCCACATACACTTGCGCGTTCGGGAACAGCCGCTGGCCATCCTGCGATAGGCCGCCCGAATGGTCGGCATGGATATGCGTGAGCAGCACCGCGTCGATCTGTTCGGGCGCGTAGCCGGCATTGTGCAAGCTGCGCTGCAAGCGGCCCGCCTGCGCCCCCAGCGGCTGGCCGAACAGATCGCCCGCGCCCGTATCGACCAGCACCAGCTGCTTGCCGGTATTGATCAGGAAGGCATTGATCGAGGTCTCCGCCATTGGCTGCAAGTGTGCCTCGCGCAGGCTGGCGGCCAGTGTGGCCGGCTTGATCTCGGTCAGCAGCTTGTCGAGCGGGATGGTGACGGTGCCGTCGGACAGGGCCGTGACCTGGAACTGACCCAGCATCATGCGATAGATGCCGGGCGCCGGCGTCTGGTCAAATGGCGCGGCGGCCAGCGCCGCGTGGGATAACGTCAAGCCGGCAAGCAGCGCGGCCAGGGGTTGGATGGCAAACATGGAATCTCTTTCAAAAAGGGTGATACGGCAGTAGACTCCTTTCCGACACATAAATGAAATTGATTATTTGAATTGGAGCCATCCAAATGCTGGATATCCGTGGCGTCGACCTGCCCCTGCTGGTATCGCTCGACGTGCTGCTGGAAGAAAAACACGTGACGCGCGCGGCCGCGCGCTTGCACCTGAGCCAGCCCGCCATGTCGGCCCAGTTGGCCCGCCTGCGCAGCCTTTTCGACGACGCCCTGCTGGTGCCGGCCGATTCCGGGCGTGGCATGCTGGCCACGCCGCGCGCGCTTCAATTGCAGGCGCCGCTACGTACGGCGCTGGCGATGCTGGGGCAAGCCGTGCGCCGCGATGCGCCGCCGTTCGATCCGCGCACGGCCGAGCGCACCTTTCATATCGCCGGCAACGACAACGCCGTGCTGATGCTGATGCTGCCGGTGGTGCAACAGGTGGCGTCGTTCGGCGGGCCAGGCTTGAAGCTGGCCTTCCGCACGCCCGAACCGGCACAACTGGCCGGGCAGATGGAACGCGGCGAGATCGACCTGCTGGTCGGTGGCAGCCGCTTTGTCCCCGCCACCCTGCACAAAAGCCCGGTACTGCTGGTCGAGCACCGCATGGCGCAGCGCAAGGGCCATCCGCGCGGCACCGGGCAGCTTGACCTGGACAGCTATTGCGCGCTGCGCCATATCGTCGTCTCAACCAACGGCAGCTTCCATGCCTTCATGGATGAACAACTGGCGCAGCAAGGCCGCACGCGCAGCGTACCGATCGCCGTGGCCCAGTACAATCTGGTGCCGCCTATGCTGGCGGCCACGGATCTGGTCTGCACGCTGCCGTCACGCTTCCTGGAGCGCTTTGCAGGCCAGCTCGACACGTTTGATTTGCCATTGAGCGTGCCGGCCCTGGATCTGTCGCTGGCCTGGCATCCGCGCAGCGAGCACGATACGGGTTTGCGCTGGCTGCGCGAACAGGTGGTGGCCAGCAGCCAGGGCATGCCACAATAGCGCCATCGCACAACTACGCAAGGACAACTATGGGCACCTGGGCTACTGACGCCTTCGGCAACGACTACGCCATGGATTGGGCGCAGGACTTGCACGAATATAAAACCCTGGAACTGGTCGAGACCACGCTCGACAACGTTATCGACAGCACGGAAAGCGAACTGGAAGCGCCATTCGCCGCCGAGGCGCTGGCCGCGCTGGAAGTGATCGCGCGCCTGCAGGGCCAGCCTGGCGAAGGCGAGGACGATCCTGCCACCCAAGAAGTGGATGAGTGGGTGGCCGCCTGCAAGAAGAAGGTCACGCCGCCGCTGCTGGAAAAAGCGCGCCTGGCCTTCGAGCGCATCACGGCCGAAACGTCGGAACTGCGCCAGCTGTGGCAGGACAGCGAGCATTTCGCCGACTGGCAGGCCGACGTGGCGGCCTTGCGCGCGCGCGTGCTGGGCCCGGAAGCGGCGTAAAACATCGCGCAACGGCGCACTTCGACGTATTAAATTTGCATCAAAAGCGGGGAAATCCGGTATCGCCCCACTTTTGGTGTATCCTATATCCCTTCGCAACAACGGCTCACGCCTCCTATGCCCGAGCACCCTAGTGGCGTCAGAACTGACGTCAAGCCCCACCGGTCACTGTTTGAACGCCTGACCGCACTCATTTCCCCCGAGCCAGAGAACCGTGCAGAATTGCTCGAAGTTCTACACGATGCGCATGAACGCAAGCTGATCGACGCCGACGCCCTGTCGATGATCGAAGGCGTGTTCCAGGTATCGGATCTCTGCGCGCGCGACATCATGATTCCCCGTTCGCAAATGGATGTCATCGACATCAGCAAGCCGATCGAGGAATGGATGCCGGAAGTCCTGTCCACCGCCCACTCGCGCTTTCCCGCGATCGAAGGCGAACGCGACAAGGTCATCGGCATCCTGCTGGCGAAAGACTTGCTGCGTTATTACGCAGAAGAAACTTTCGATGTCCGCGACATGCTGCGCCCCGCCATCTTCATCCCCGAATCGAAACGCCTGAATGTGCTGCTGCGCGATTTCCGCGCCAACCACAATCACATGGCCATCGTCGTCGATGAATACAGCGGCGTCGCCGGCCTGATCACCATCGAAGACGTGCTGGAACAGATCGTCGGCGATATCGAGGACGAATACGACTTCGACGAAGCCGAGGACAACATCCTCTCGCTCAAGGAAGGCCAGTTCGGCCCCCGCTGGCGCGTCAAGGCGCTGACCGAGATCGAGCAGTTCAACGAAGAAGTGGGCAGCCACCTGGTGGACGACGACGTCGACACCATCGGCGGCCTGGTCTCGAAGTACCTGGGCCGCATGGCGCACAAGGGCGATATTTTCGACCTTGGCAATCTGCGTTTCGAGGTACTGCGCGCCGATGCGCGCCAGGTGCACGTGCTGCTCGTCGAGCGCCTGCCCAACGTGCCTGAACTGGAACTCTGACATGCGCGTGCTGTAAATGCGTTTCAGACGCGTCGATCCCAACGCCCCCGCCAAACCGCCCCGCAGCACGTGGGCGCGCATGCTGACTGCCGCCATCGCCGGCGCCGTCGCGGTGCTGGCGTTCGCCCCTTTCGGTTACTGGCCCTTGCAAATCATCAGCCTGGGCGTGCTGTTCTACCAGGTACTGCGTGCATCGAACGTCAAGGCCGGCGCGCTGATCGGCTGGGCCTACGGCTTCGGCTGGTGCGCGGCCGGCACGCACTGGCTGTACATCTCCATGCACCGCTATGGCGACATGGCCGCACCGATCGCCGCCATCGCCGTGGCCCTGCTGGCCCTCTTGATGGCCATCTACGTGGCCCTGGCCATGGGCGCGGCCGCCTGGCTGCGCCAGCGCTGGGTGCTGTCCCTGCCCGCCATGACCTTGCTGGTGCTGCCCGCCACGTGGACCCTGTTCGAATGGACGCGCGGCGGGCTGTTTACGGGTTTCCCGTGGCTGGCCACCGGCTACGCCCACAATACCAGCCCGCTGGGCGGCTTTGCCCCCATCGTCGGCGCGTATGGCCTGGGCTGGCTGGCGGCCCTGTCCGCAGGCGCCCTACTCTTGCTCACGCACCGCACGCGCTGGAGCGCGCTGGGCGGCGTCATCGCCCTGTACGCGGCCGGCATCGGCTTGCAGTACGTGAACTGGACCCACCCTGTCGGACGCCCGATCACGGTGCGCCTGTTGCAGGGGAACGTACCGCAGCAGCAGAAATTCGATCCCGGCTTCGTGCTGGGCGCCCTGCAGATGTACCAGAGCGCCATCACCAGCGCGCCGGCCGACCTGATCGCCACGCCGGAAACGGCCGTCACCGTGCTGCCGCACCAGCTGCCACCCGGCTATCTGGATAGCCTGGCGACGTATTCGCAGCAGACGGGCAGCGCGATCCTGGTCGGCATGCCCGTGCTCGACGAGCAGCAGCGCTTCTACAATGCGGCCGTGGGGATCACGCCCAACGGCGCGCCGGGACCGTACTACCAGTACCGCAAGCATCATCTGGTGCCGTTCGGCGAATTCGTGCCGCCCGGCCTGCACTGGTTTGTCGCCATGATGGCCATCCCGCTGGGCGACATGGGCCGCGGCGCCGACGTCCAGGCGCCGCTGCAGGTACGCGACCAGCTGGTGCTGCCGAATATCTGCTACGAAGACTTGTTTGGCGAGGAAATCGCCGGCCAGCTGGCCAGCGCCCACCGCAATGGCAAGCAGTCGGCGTCCGTGCTGCTCAATATCTCGAACCTGGCCTGGTTCGGCGACTCGATCGCCATCCCGCAGCATCTGCAGATTTCGCAGATGCGCAGCCTGGAAACGGGCCGCCCGATGCTGCGCTCGACGAACACGGGCGCCACCGCCGTCATCGACGGCAAGGGCGTCGTGCAAAGCCTGCTGCCGCCGGAACAGCAAGCCACCCTGGCGGCCAAGGTGCAAGGCATGGGCGGCATGACGCCATACATTCTGTACGGCAACAAACTGGTGCTGGCCCTGGCCGCGCTGGCCCTGCTGACGGCCTTCCTGCTGTCGCGCGCCGCCCGCCGTGGCCGCGCCGCGCAGCAATAAGCGGCCGATATTGCCCGAAGAGTCACAGTGGGCCCGTAAAAACCGCTAAAATTAGCAAAACCCCGGCCCGGACGCGCTGCCAAGCATGCGTCCGGGCTTCAAGCAAACCTTAACAAAGCGCAGCCTCCCGCGCGGCGAACTCATACGATGCTCACATTTCAACAAATTATCCTGACCTTGCAAACCTATTGGGACAAGCAAGGTTGCGCCCTGCTCCAGCCTTACGACATGGAAGTCGGCGCCGGCACCTTCCACACCGGCACCTTCCTGCGCGCGATCGGCCCGGAACCTTGGCGCGCAGCGTATGTGCAGCCTTCGCGCCGCCCGAAAGATGGCCGCTATGGCGAAAACCCGAACCGCATGCAGCACTACTACCAGTACCAGGTGGTGTTGAAGCCGGCGCCGGAAAACATCCTCGACCTGTATCTGGGTTCGCTGGCCGCGCTGGGCCTGGACTTGAAGCAGAATGACGTGCGCTTCGTCGAAGACGACTGGGAAAGCCCGACCCTGGGCGCCTGGGGCCTGGGCTGGGAAGTCTGGCTGAACGGCATGGAAGTGACGCAGTTCACCTACTTCCAGCAAGTGGGCGGCCTCGATTGCAAGCCCGTGCTGGGCGAGATCACCTACGGCATCGAACGCCTGGCCATGTATCTGCAAGGCGTGGAAAACGTGTACGACCTGGTGTGGACCGAGTGGGAAGAGAACGGCACCGCGAAGAAACTGACCTACGGCGACGTCTTCCACCAGAACGAGGTGGAGCAATCGACCTACAACTTCGAGCACGCGAATACGGACCTGCTGTTCGAACAGTTCGGCAACTACGAAGCGGAAGCCAAGCGCCTGATCGAGCTGCAACTGACCCTGCCCGCCTACGAGAAAATCATGAAGGCGTCGCACAGCTTCAATATGCTCGATGCGCGCGGCGCCATCTCGGTGACGGAACGCGCCGCCTACATCGGCCGCGTGCGCACCCTGTCGCGCCTGGTGGCGCAAGCGTATTACGACTCGCGCGAGCGCCTCGGTTTTCCGATGCTGCCCGCCGCAGACCAACCCGCCGCCGCTTGATCGCCTAGCTCATACACCGCCGTACCAGACAAGAACACCATGAACCAAACACTGCTCATCGAACTGCTGACCGAAGAACTGCCGCCGAAAGCGCTGGCCAAACTGGGCGCCGCCTTCACGTCCGGCATCGTCAACGGCCTGAAAGCGCGCGACTTCCTCGAAGCCGACAGCGTCGCCACCAGCTACGCCTCGCCGCGCCGCCTGGCCGTCTCCATCACCAACGTGCGCGAAGTCTCGCCCGATAAATCGATCCGCGAAAAAGTCCTGCCCGTCTCCGTGGCGCTGGACGCGAACGGCAACGGCACGCCGCCGCTGGCCAAGAAACTGGCCGCGCTGGGCTTCCCCGACCTGACGGTGGCCGAGCTGGAACGCGCCGCTGACGGCAAGGCTGAAAGCTTCTTCTACACCTACACGGCGCCAGGCAGCCAGCTCGCCGCCGGCGCGCAAGCGGCCTTGACCGAGTCGGCCGCCAAGCTGCCGATACCAAAACTGATGAGCTATCAGCGCCCGGACGGCACCACCGTGCAATTCGTGCGCCCGGCCCACAGCCTGATCGCCCTGCACGGCATCAATATCCTGCCCCTGACCCTGCTGGGTTTGACGGCCGGCCGCGCCACCCTGGGCCACCGTTTCCTGACCGATGGCGAACCGATCACCATCGCGCACGCGGAAAACTATGCGCCGTCCCTGATACTCAACGCCAGCGTCATCGCCAGCAACGAGGAGCGCAAGGAACGCATCCGCGCCCAACTGCTGGACAAGGCTGGCGCCGACCAGGTCTTGATGCCCGAAGCGCTGCTCGACGAAGTGACGGCCCTGGTCGAATGGCCGGTCGTGTATGAATGCCACTTCGAGGAAGAATTCCTGGCCGTGCCGCAGGAATGCCTGATCCTCACCATGCAAACAAACCAGAAATATTTTGCGCTGACGGACAGCGAAGGCAAGCTGCGCTCGCGCTTCCTGATCGTCTCGAACATCGAGACGGACACGCCCGAGCACATCATCGGCGGCAACGAGCGCGTCGTGCGCCCGCGCCTGTCCGACGCCAAGTTCTTCTTCGAGCAGGACAAGAAGAAAACGCTGGCATCGCGTTTGCCGCTGCTGGCCAACGTCGTGTACCACAACAAGCTGGGCACGCAAGCTGCGCGCACAGAGCGCGTCAAGTCGCTGGCAGGCGCCATCGCCGCCAAGTTGAAATATGACGTAGCCCTGGCCGAACGCGGCGCCCTGCTGGCCAAGGCCGATCTGCTGACCGACATGGTCGGCGAATTCCCCGAACTGCAAGGCATCATGGGTACGTATTACGCGCGCCATGACGGCGAAGCGGAAGAAGTGGCGCTGGCCGCCTCCGAACACTACCAGCCGCGCTTTGCCGGCGACAGCCTGCCGTCCACCGCCACCGGCACCGCCGTGGCCCTGGCCGACAAGCTGGAAACCCTGGTCGGCATCTGGGCCATCGGCCTGGCGCCAACGGGCGACAAGGATCCGTTCGCGCTGCGCCGCCACGCGCTGGGCGTGCTGCGCATGCTGCTGGAAAAACGTCTGCCGCTGTCCATCTCAGGCTTGCTGGCGGACGCCGCCGCGCAATTTTCCGCCGTTCCCGGCTTCAAGGACCCGGTGGCGGACGTGACCACCTTCATGCTGGACCGCCTGCGCGGCATCCTGCGTGAGCGCGGTTTCTCGCCGAATGAAATCGAAGCCGTCGTGGCGCAAAACCCCGACCGCCTGGACGACATCGTGCAGCGCCTGGAAGCCGTGCAGGCGTTTGCCGCCCTGCCGGAAAGCGCCTCTCTGGCAGCGGCCAACAAGCGCATCACGAATATCCTGAAAAAGAACGAGGAAGCCGTGAGCCAGGTCGCCGCCGGCGGCGTCAACGTGGCGCTGCTGCAGGACGAAGCGGAGAAAGAACTGGCCGCCGCCGTCTCGCGCGTGCAGCCGGAAGTCGACGCGGCCTTTGCCAAGGGCGACTTCACCAGCACCCTGCAAACGCTGGCGCAGCTGCGCGACGACGTCGATGGCTTCTTTAATGACGTGATGGTGATGGCCGAGGATGTCGCCCTGCGCAACAACCGCCTGGCCTTGCTGTCGTCCCTGCACGGCATGATGAACCGCGTGGCCGACATTTCCAAGCTGGCGGCATAATGGGTACTCCGGCGCTGAAACTGATTATTCTCGACCGCGATGGCGTCATTAATCATGACTCGCCGGACTTCATCAAGTCGCCGGCCGAATGGCTGCCGATCCCCGGCTCGCTCGAAGCGATAGCCCGCCTGAACCAGGCCGGCTATCGCGTCGTCATCGCCTCGAACCAGTCGGGCATCGCGCGCGAATACTTCGACATGACGGTGCTGAACGCGATCCACCAGAAGATGCACACGCTGGCGCAGCAGGTGGGCGCCGATATCGACGCCATCTTCTTTTGCCCGCATGCGGGCGCGGACAATTGCGACTGCCGCAAGCCGAAACCGGGCATGTTCCATGAAATTTCGCAGCGCTACAACACCAGCCTGAAAGGCGTGCCGACTGTTGGCGATTCGCTGCGCGACCTGCAGGCCGGTTTCATCAGCGGCTGCGTGCCCTACCTGGTATTGACGGGCAAGGGCGAAAAAACCAACGAGACGGGTGGCCTGCCGCCGGGTACCCAGGTCTTCCCCGACCTGGCCGCCGTCGTCAGCCACCTGCTCAAGGCGCCAGTCGCACCGGCGCCCACCGTGGCATTCAGTATCTAATCTTCGGAGAACCGCATTGCGTAATATTTCCCTGTTCCTGCGATCCCTGCTGTTCATGATCATCATGATCGTGGCCACTATCGTCTGGGCCTGCGTGTGCTTTTTTGCCGCGCCATTGAGCTACAACAAGCGTTATTGGGTCACCTCGCGCTGGAACGTGTTTATCCTGTGGTGCGCCAAGGTCATTTGCGGCATCCGCTATGAAGTCAAGGGCGCCGAGAACTTCCCCGACGCGCCGGCCATCGTGCTCTCAAAACACCAGTCGGCATGGGAAACCATCTTCTTGCTTCCCAGCCTGCCACGCCCGCTCGTGTATGTATTCAAGAAGGAGATTTTGTACATCCCCTTTTTCGGCTGGGCCATGGCGCTGCTGCGCATGATCCCCATCGACCGCAAGCAGGGCAAGCATGCGTTCAAGAGCGTCGTCGCACATGGCAAGCGCCGCCTGGCCGATGGCCAATGGATTATCATGTTCCCTGAAGGGACCCGCATTCCCGTGGGCCAGGCGGGCAAGTACAAGAGCGGCGGCACGCGTCTGGCGATTGCCACGGGCGCCGTGGTGGTGCCGATTGCGCACAATTCAGGCGAGTGCTGGCCCAAGCAGTCATTCCTCAAACGCCCGGGACTGATCACCGTCTCGATAGGCAAACCGATTTCGCCGGAAGGGCAAACCCCGGACAGCATGATGCAACAGGTGGAAAATTGGATAGAATCAGAAATGCGCGTCATTTCGCCTCACGCCTACAACGCTGGCTAGACGGCATCAGCGCGGTCATCCAGGAGCCGACACTGCGCCAGCAGATGAAGACCATCAAGGTCGGCGACCAGCAACTGGATTTGTTCGCGCATGACGTCTCGACCAGCACGCCCCCGGCGGTGCGCCCCACGGCACCGCCAGCGCCGCCCGTGGCGCCACCGGTAGTAGCACC
>NZ_JAAOLY010000033.1 GCF_011601275.1 Janthinobacterium lividum
CCATTATGTGGCTTCCCGCAAAGAATGCAACTGCAGCAACTGCGCCCGGCAACTGAGCATGCCGCGCGCGATATGTTTTTCCACCATGCTCACGGAAATGCCCATGCGCGCGGCGATCTGCGCGTGCGGCAATTCCTCGAATATGTGCAGCACGAAGGCGTCGCGGCAGCGCGGCGGCAGGGCGTCGATGGCGGCCACGCAGGCTTGCCAGTCCTGGCTGCTTTCGAGCGCCTGTTCCGGCTGCAAATGCAGCGGCCCTGCCGGATGCGCGGCTTCCGGCAAGGCGTCGAGCGCCTCGTGCTGGCGCAGGGCGGCGCGGCGGTGCTGGTCGACCAGCAGGTTGCGCGCCGCGCGGTACAGCAGCGCGCGCGGTTCGCGCACGGCCTGTTCGCCCAGCACGCGCGCATAGCTTTCCTGCACCAGGTCCAAGGCAGCCTCGCGGTTGCGCAAGCTGCGCCAGCAAAAGTTCAACAGTTCTTGGTAATAGCGTGCAACCACGGCGTCCGATGTATGAGTCCGCAGCCAGGAATGCCGCATATGAGAATGATTCTCATTATATTGCATGCCGGGATGTCGCGCTAAGCGGTTTGCCGCACCGTGGCAGGCGTACAACGCTTTGCCCCTTGGCCGGCATCGGATAACATGGGAAGTTAATAGGGAGGCAACATGGCTATTCATATGATCAATACGGCGCCGATGGCTGGCCAGCGCCCCGGCACCTCTGGCTTGCGCAAGAAGGTAGCCGTCTTCAGCGCACCGCAATACCTGGAAAACTTCGTGCAAAGCGTGTTTGACACGCTGGGCGATTGCCGCGGCCAGACCCTGGTGCTGGGCGGCGACGGGCGTTACTACAACCGCGCGGCCATCCAGACGGTGCTGCGCATGGCCGCCGCGCACGGCTACGCGCGCGTGCTGCTGGGACAGGGCGGCATCCTGTCGACGCCGGCCGTCAGCTGCGTGATCCGCAAGCATGGCGCCAGCGGCGGCATCATCCTGTCGGCCAGCCATAATCCGGGCGGCCCCGATGGCGACTTCGGCATCAAGTACAACATCGCCAATGGCGGCCCGGCGCCCGAAAAAATCACCGAGGCCATCTACGCCCGTACGCAAACCATCGCCGAATACCGCATCAGCGACGCGGCCGACATCGACCTCGACAAACTGGGCACCGTGCGCATCGAGCAGATGACGGTCGAGGTGATCGATTCCGTCGCGGACTACGCGGAACTGATGCAGCAGCTGTTCGATTTCGGCGCCATCCGCGCCCTGTTCGCGGGCGGCTTGCGTATCTGCTTTGACGGCATGCACGCCGTCTCCGGCCCGTATGCGACAGCCATCCTGGAAGGCATGCTGGGCGCGCCGAAGGGCAGCGTCATCAACGGCGTGCCCCTGGAAGACTTCGGTGGCGGCCATCCGGACCCGAATCCCGTCAACGCGCAGGAATTGATTGCCATCATGGCGGCCGGCGATGGTGGCAATGCAGCTCCTGATTTTGGCGCCGCCTCCGATGGCGACGGCGACCGCAACATGATCGTCGGCCGGCGCTTCGACGTCACGCCTTCGGACAGTCTGGCCATCCTGGCCGCCAACGCCAGCGTGGCGCCCGGCTACCGCGCCGGCTTGTCCGGCATCGCCCGCTCCATGCCGACGTCGGGCGCGGCCGACCGGGTTGCCGTCGCGCTGGGCATCCCCTGCTACGAGACGCCGACGGGCTGGAAATTCTTCGGCACCCTGCTCGACGCCGGCATGGCCACCCTGTGTGGCGAAGAAAGCTATGGCACGGGCTCGAACCACGTGCGCGAAAAGGATGGCCTGTGGGCCGTGCTGTTCTGGCTCAACCTGCTGGCAGCAAAAAAACAATCGGTGGAAGACATCGTGCGCGCGCACTGGGCCACGTATGGCCGCAACTATTATTCGCGCCACGACTACGAAGACATCGACAGCGCCGCTGCGGCGCAGCTGATGGACGCCGTGCGCGGCCAGCTGGCCGCCTTGCCGGGCCAGGTAGTCAATGGCTACACGGTGGCGCTGGCCGACGACTTCAGCTACACGGACCCCGTCGACGGCTCCGTGGCCACGCAGCAGGGCATCCGCATCATCATGACGGATGGCGCGCGCATCGTGCTGCGCCTGTCCGGTACGGGCACCGAAGGCGCCACCCTGCGCCTGTACCTGGAACGCTTTGAGGCCGATCCGACCCGGCACGCCATCCCGACCCAGGAAGCGCTGGCGGGACTGATCGCGGTGGCCGAGCAGGTGGCGCAGATCCGCGCGCGCACGGGGCGCGACGCGCCGAGCGTGACGACGTAAAAAAGGGCGCCCGAGGGCGCCCTTTTTACGTCAGATCAAACCGGCATCATGCTTTTGCCGGGATGGCCGTCTGGCGGTAGTTGTCCACCATCTTGTAGCGCTTCGCATACAGGCCGAAGGCCAGCATGGCCACGGCGGCAAAGGCGGCGAAGAAGAACATCTGGAAGGCCGTCACGCTGATGCCGCTTTCGGCGATCTTGCCGATCACGCCTTCGTTCATGACGCTACGGTTGACGATCAGCACCCACAGGTTGCCCACCGTGGTCGACAGATTCCAGAAGCTCATGATGGCGCCCTTCATCGACACGGGCGCCTGGCTGTAGGCAAACTCCAGCCCAGTCGCCGAGACCAGCACTTCGCCGAACGTCAGCAGGGCGTACGGCAGGATCTGCCACATGATGGAGACGGCGTTGCCGCTGTCGAGGGCCAGTTGCAAGAGGCCAATGACGATCCACGCCAGCGAGGAAAAGCCGATACCGGCCGTCATGCGGCGCAGGGCCGTCGCTTCCAGGCCGAAGCGGTTGAGCATCGGGTACAGCACCAGGTTGTTGAACGGGATCAGCAGCATCACCAGCATCGGGTTCAGCGCCTGCATCTGCGCCGGCAGGAACCAGCTTGGTTTTTCCATGGTGTTCGCTTGCACGATCCACGTCGAGGCCTTCTGGTCGAACAGCGAGAAGAACGGCGTGACGAGGGCGAAGATGACGAGGATGCGCAGCACGGCGCGCACGCCTTCGACTGCTTCGTCAGGGTGGATGCCGCGTGCGCGTTCCAGCTGCATGGCCGTGCCGATGCTGCCGAAGGCCAGCAGCAATACCAGCGCGGTACACGCGGAAATCACGAAGCCCCATTCCGGGATGCTGTAGAAAGCATACAGGGCGCCGATCACGCCGACGTAGGCCACGTACAGGCCGGGACGCGAACCTCCATCGACACGCGCCAGCAGGGCGGTGCGGGCCACGCGGGTGAATGAATCGGGGTTCGGCGGTGCTGGCGGCACGTGCACGTATTTCTTGGCGCCCATCCAGAAGACAAGGGTGGCGGCCAGCATCATCAGGCCGGGGATGCCGAAGGCGATCGATGGGCCAAAGTCGCGCAGGAACATCGGCATCAGCAGCGAGGCGAAGAAGGAGCCGAAGTTGATGATCCAGTAGAACAGGTCGAAGACCAGCTTGGCCTTGTGCTTGTTGGTCTGGTCGAACTGGTCGCCGACAAACGAGGCCACGAGCGGCTTGATGCCGCCGGAACCGAAGGCGATCAGGAACAGGCCGAAATAGAAGCCGTTGACGCTGTTTTCAAACAGGGCCAGGCAGGCATGGCCGGCGCAATACACAAGGCTGAGCCAGAAGATGGTGTTGTACTTGCCGAAGAAGCGGTCGGCCAGCCAGCCGCCCAGCAGCGGAAAGAAATATACGCCGATGACGAAGGTGTGGAACACGTGCTTGGCTTCGCCCGTGCGCTGGTCGATCGGGATCATCAGCAGCAAGGTGCTGATGAGGAATGGCGTCAGGATGTTGCGCATGCCGTAAAAGCTGAAGCGTTCGCAGCCTTCGTTGGCGATGATGTACGGTATTTGCCGGGGCATTTTGCCCGTGGCGGTTTGTGTCTCGGCCGATGACATTGGCTCTCCCCAAGTTTTTTTTGTAAGCCGCGATGCTAAGGCCTGCCGCGTTTGCTTGCAACAGAAAAAACGGCCTGTCCGTTATTTCGCAGGGATTTGTAAGGTATTGATTTTCATAAAGACATTACTTTCGGCACTTGCAAGGGCAGGGCGGGGCAGTAATAGTTGCATTTGCAGCATGCCATCCGATGCGGGGCTGTCCTCCAGGCTAAAACCGCAAGCCAGGTACAGGGTCAATGCCGCGTGGTTGTCCTGCGGCACGGCCAGGCGCACGCGGGCCAGTTCGGGTACGCTGCAAGCTTGCGCGATAGCCGCCTGCACCAGTTGCCGTCCCGCGCCGCGCCCGCGCGCCTGCGACGCCACGTACACGCTCCACAGGCTGGCCTTGTCATGCACGACGGCAATCGGTTCGCGGCGCAGGCCGGCAATGCCGATCAATTGTTCCTTGTCGAAAGCGCCAAATATTATTTGGTGCGATGTGGCGCGCAGGCGTTCGGCTATCCGTGCCAGCGGCAAGCCGCTTTCCGCCGCATGCGTGGTGCAGAAGGCGGCAGGCAGTTCGGCGATGCCGGCCAGGCGCAGCGCGCGGTAGGCGCAGGCGTCGTCTGGCGTGAGGGGGCGGACAGTGATGGCGGGCATGTGGGCGAGTATCGGTCTTCGATGCCAGAAAGTAAAGCTTGCGCTGCAACGCAAGCATCCCGCCGCAAGGGGCGCCGTAGGGATTTATTGCGTGGCGATGCGCTGCATGGGCGCGTTGTCCTTGCGCCATTGTTCCAGGCTGATCAGCTCACCGCTGACGATGTCGTCGACGAGGATGCGCTTGCCATCCTGGGAGACGACGAAACTTTCCCAGCGGTGCGCCGCATCCGGCGTGTTTTCCACAAAGTTCAGGTCATAGTAGGGCTGGCCATCGATGAGGCGTGCTTCCGGCGACGTTTCCATCACGGCGCCGTGGGCGCGGCCGCCCGAGGCCTTTTCGATATGCGCCGACCAGGCCTTGATTTCCGGCAAAGCCATCAAGGCATCGACGGCGCGCGCGTTCTTCTCTGGCGCCGCCGTGTTGGCGCTGGTGCCAGGGGCATGGTCATCGCGCGGCGCGGATTGCTCGTGCACGTAAAAGGCGCCGAGCCCGGCGGCCAGCAAGCCGGCCAGGATGCCGGCGATGATGGTGGTTTTGGAAGTAGAGGCGCGTGGCGACATGATGGCGGGTGTGCGAAAGAGGGACGATGGCGGCCATGCTAAAGCAAAACAGGCAGGCGGGCAATGATTGGAATTGCTTGGAAGAAAGACGAAAAAAAGCCACCTTCCGTAGAAGGTGGCTTTCGGGGCCGCCGGGCAGGCGCTGGCAGCTTTTGGTCTGCCAGTCCTGTCCCTGCGTATGCGGCCGGTCGCGCCGTCGCCTGCGCGACTGGCCGCAGGACATTACATCATGCCGTCCATGCCGCCCATGCCGCCCATACCACCCATGCCGCCGCCCATGCCGCCGCCTGCCTTGTCGTCAGCGATTTCGCAGACCATGCAGTCGGTTGTCAGCATCAGCGAAGCGATCGAAGCGGCGTTTTGCAGCGCCGAACGGGTCACTTTGGCTGGGTCCAGGACGCCCATTTCAACCATGTCGCCATACGTGCCGTTGGCAGCGTTGTAGCCGTAGTTGCCCGTGCCAGCCAGTACGGCTGCCACGACGACCGAAGCTTCTTCGCCAGCGTTTTGCACGATCATGCGCAGTGGCTCTTCCATTGCGCGCAGGACGATCTTGATACCAGCGTCTTGATCAGGATTGTCGCCCTTGACCGTGATGTTGGCGCGTGCGCGCAGCAGGGCTACGCCGCCGCCTGGCACGATGCCTTCTTCCACGGCAGCGCGGGTAGCGTGCAGTGCATCTTCAACGCGGGCTTTTTTCTCTTTCATTTCGACTTCGGTGGCTGCGCCAACCTTGATCACGGCAACGCCGCCCGCCAGTTTGGCGACGCGCTCTTGCAGTTTTTCACGGTCGTAGTCCGAGGTCGCTTCTTCGATCTGTACACGCACTTGTTTCACGCGTGCTTCGATCGAGGCAGCTTCGCCGGCGCCATCGATGACGATGGTGTTTTCCTTGCCCACTTCGATGCGTTTCGCTTGGCCCAGTTCGGCCAGGGTCACTTTTTCCAGGGTCAGGCCAACTTCTTCAGCGATCACTTGGCCGCCGGTCAGGACAGCGATGTCTTCCAGCATGGCTTTGCGGCGGTCGCCGAAGCCAGGTGCTTTCACTGCGCAAGTTTTCAGGATGCCGCGGATGTTGTTCACAACCAGGGTGGCCAGCGCTTCGCCTTCGATGTCTTCCGCGATGATCAGCAGTGGACGGCCAGCTTTTGCGACTTGTTCCAGTACCGGCAGCAGGTCACGGATGTTCGAGATTTTCTTGTCGCACAGCAGGACGAATGGGCTGTCCAGTACGGCAACTTGTTTCTCTGGGTTGTTGATGAAGTATGGCGACAGGTAGCCGCGGTCGAACTGCATGCCTTCAACGATGTCCAGCTCGTCGTTCAGCGACTTGCCGTCTTCCACGGTGATGACGCCTTCTTTGCCGACTTTTTCCATCGCTTCAGCGATACGCTCGCCGATCGAGTAGTCCGAGTTCGCCGAGATCGCGCCAACTTGGGCGATTTCTTTGGTCGTGGTGCAAGGACGGGCGATTTTCGCCAGTTCTTCGACGGTTGCTGCAACAGCTTTGTCGATACCGCGCTTCAGGTCCATCGGGTTCATGCCGGCGGCAACGAACTTCATGCCTTCGCGCACGATGGCTTGTGCCAGCACGGTTGCGGTGGTGGTGCCGTCACCGGCGTTGTCGCTGGTGCGGGAAGCAACTTCCTTGACCATTTGCGCGCCCATGTTCATGAGCTTGTCTTTGAGTTCAACTTCTTTCGCTACCGACACACCATCCTTGGTGACGGTAGGGGCGCCGAACGAGCGCTCCAGGACAACGTTGCGGCCTTTCGGGCCCAAGGTTACTTTGACTGCGTTGGCGAGGATATTGACGCCTTCGACCATCTTGGCGCGCGCTGCGTCGCCGAATACTACTTCTTTAGCTGCCATGTTCAATTCTCCTGAGTTTCGGGATGTATCTGTCTACAACGTGGAAACAATTACTTGACGACGATCGCCATGATGTCTTCTTCGCGCATGACCAGCAGCTCATCGCCGTCAACTTTGACGGTTTGGCCAGCGTACTTGCCGAACAGGACGCGGTCGCCCACTTTGACATCCAGAGGACGCACTTTGCCGTCGTCGAGAATCTTGCCATTGCCTACGGCAAGGACTTCGCCTTGATCCGGTTTTTCAGCAGCTGCATCAGGAATGATGAGGCCGGACGCAGTTTTGGTTTCCTGGTCGAGGCGTTTGACGATGACGCGATCGTTCAATGGGCGCAGATTCATACAAAACTCCTTAAAGTTCAATGGATAGGTGTTGCTAAATGAATACATGCCTGGCACAGCGCCAGGCGTGCTTTCAGTGACCGCCGTTGAAAGCAGCCCGCAACGGTCAAGCAAACCCCATGTCATCGAGTGCGTACCGGCTAGGCAGTGGTGGCATCGCGGCGTCGCCCGCCGCGTAGCGTTCCCTGCTGTTGCCCGGCAGACACCATCATGTCCTGAGGATTGCTACGAAAGAGTTTGTTAGCACTCTCTACTAACGAGTGCTAATTATAGGGACGGTAGGGGGCTTATTCAAGGGCTTATTCTCCGGGAAGATAAGCTTAGACGTTCTGCGCAGCCTGCATTTACGCAGGGTTTGCGCAAACGCAAGCCTCGTTCCCGGGCGTCAGCAACAGGCGCGACTCTAGCATGCCCGTCAGGGGAAGGGCGTTCCTGTACGCACAGGAAACAGAGTTTTACTATGGACTTTGATAAGATGATTGCAATTGCATATCAATATCGCTACATATCATCATCTGCACGAGAAAGCACACCATGCCATCGACCACTTCCCGTCCCGCCCTGCGCCTGCTGGGCGCCACCCTCATCGGCCTCGCCTGCCTGGGCAATGCCGCCGCGCAAACGCCCACCATCGCCGACGAGATCACCGTGGCGGCCCTGACGCCGCAGCAAAAGGAAACGCTGCTGGGTGACCTGTTCAACGATCTGAACAAGGATGACGACGACCAGGAAGCGCACGTGTGGGACAGCGGCGGCGACAGCGGCGTGCGGGTGAAGGTCACATATAACTTCAGCAACTCCGGCATGACGGAACACAGCCTGAAGGCGCACATCTGCCGCGACCTGAAATTCGTCGTCACGGCGGGCGACAAGTCGCAAGACCTGAGCCGCCGTACGTGCTCGCAGAACAGCGGACGCTGGGATGTGCAGGGCAAGGATCCGGCGCCCGTCGTGTATCCGCCCTTCCTGTCCGACGTGACGGTCGCCAAGCTGAACGCGAAAGAGCAGGCATCGCTGCTGAAGGCGGCCGTGCGCACCGTGAAAGATGAAGAGGATGGCAAGACGCGCCAGTGGAGCAACAAGGGACTGGGCAATGCGGTACCGCTGGCAGTGCGCCTGACGCCCTCGGGCACGGATGCCAAACCTGGCAGCTACAGCCGTACTTGCCGCGATTTGACAATGGTGCTTGATGGCAAGGGTGGACAACAGACGCTGACGCGCCGCTCTTGCGAAAACCGCTATGGCGGGCTCGATATCGAACCCGATTACGTCGACGAGTAAAACGCTGCCATCGCGGCACCGGAAGATGCGCGCACTTGGCGAAAAGCGCCGGAAAAAGTGTGTATTGTCCGCCAACTGCCCTGCATTGATGTAAATATGTGTGACAGCGGCGTGATTCGATTGACGCCCATGGAGCGTCCGCCCTATAGTGGCGGGATGATTTCCGAATTCAACGAATTATCCGACAAAATAGGCCTGCTGGCCGAAATGACCCATGCGCTGCGTCGTGAAAACGCGCAACTGCGCAAGGACAATGCCGCGCTGGCCGCCGAGAACGCCCTGTACGTGCAGCGCATGCGCGAAGCGCAGGAGCGGGTCGAGGCCTTGCTGGAAAAAATTCCCGAACTGGTGCAAGCCGGCCTGGAGCAAGCCGCTTCGGAAGCGGGCGCCTATATTGCCGAGAACGAGAAGGAAGCGTAATGCCGCGTGTCGATGTCAATATCATGGGCCAGTCCTACAGCATGGTGTGCCGCGACGGCGAAGAGCGCGCGCTGCGCGAAGCGGCGATCTATCTCGATAGCAAAATGAAAGCCATCCGCGACGCGGGCAAGGTCAAGGGCAACGACCGCATCGCCGTGCTGGCCGCCCTGGGCGTGGCCGCGGAGTTCCTTTCCGTGAAGTCGCCGCAAGGTCCGTTGTCGGAATTGACGATCCTGGAAGTGAAGCAGAAAATCTCGGCCATGCACACGGTATTGGATAGCGCGCTGACGCCCCAGGAAAACCTTTTTTAAGCGCGTACGCGACGATTTTTCTTTGCGATGCGCGATCAAAGGAGTAAACTTGGGTCTACCCTGCGGTGTTCGCGATTGCCATATATTCCTTGAACCATTTATGCGCATCGGTTGCGAATTTTGTTTGATGGGAGTGAGCGTCGCTCGTTCGACGAACCCGAAATTGAACTAACGTGACCACCTTGAACCGTTTGGTTCGGGATGCCGGCATAGCGGCACAGGCGGGGCCTAATTCGCAGTAACTTGGTAGTACAACTGAAAACGGTTGCAGCATTGATGCGCAACCGTTTTTTTTACGCCTGTCGCTTTGATACGGAGTCTACATGAAACAATATTGGCTGATGAAATCCGAACCCGATGAAGTGAGCATCGATGACCTGATGGCGGCGCCCAAGCACACCATGCCGTGGTTTGGCGTGCGCAACTATCAGGCACGCAATTTCATGCGCGATGGCATGCAGCCGGGCGATGGCGTGCTGTTCTATCACTCGAGCTGCCCGCAGCCGGGCGTGGCGGGCGTGGCCGAAGTGGCCAGCGGCGCGTATCCCGATCACAGCCAGTTTGAAGAGGGCGGCAAATACTTCGACCCGAAGGCCACACAGGAACAGCCGCGCTGGATCAGCGTCGACGTGCGCGGCGTGAAGAAGACGGCGCTGCTGCCCCTGTCCGAGATGCGCCAGATGCCGGAACTGGAAGACATGCTGCTGCTCAAGAAGGGCAGCCGGCTGTCGATCACGCCCGTGACGCCGGCGCAATGGAAAGTGATTACAAACAAACTGACAAGTTAGCACTCGACCCGGTTGCGGCCATTCTGCTTGGCCCGGTACAGGGCCTGGTCGGCGGCGGCCAGCAATTGTTCCGGCGTCTGTCCTGCGTCACTCAAGGCCAGGCCGATGCTGGCCGTCACCAGGCCGCCGCGCGACGGCGCGTGGACGATGGCGGCCGCGGCGATCGCTTCCTGCATCTTGTGCGCCACGGCCAGTGCGCCGTCGCCATCGGTGGCGGGCAGGATGGCGGCAAACTCCTCGCCGCCGAAGCGGGCCGCCAGGTCGCTGGCGCGTGGCAGCGCCGAGTGCAGGGCAGCGGCGATCCGCACCAGGCAGGCGTCGCCATACGGGTGGCCGAAAGTATCGTTGAGGCTTTTGAAGAAATCGATATCGATGATCAGCAGCGCCAGCTCTTGATGGTTGCGCGCGGCACGCTGCCATTCCAGCTGCAATGTCTGGTCGAAGCAGCGCCGGTTGGCGATGCCCGTCAAGCCATCCGTCAGCGACAGCTTTTCCAGTTTGTCATGCGCCGCGCGCAAGGCCAGTTCGCTTTGCATGTAGCGGCTTTGCAAGGTGGCCGAGCGCAGCGCGTGTACCAGCAGCGCGACGAACAGCGACGCCGCCGCCAGGTAGAAATGCGTGCGCATGACGGCAAAGCCCAGGCCCAGCAAGGCGGCCGTAAAGAAGATGGGACTGAAATTGTCGATCAGCAGGGTCAGCTTTTGCGGGGTCTGCTGCGCCTGTCTACTTTCCGCCCCGGACTGCGCCGTCGTGACGCGCGTGGCCAACAGCACCAAGGTCAGGAACGGCAGGCTGGGCAGCACTTCGCTCCATGCTTGCGTCACGCCATGCAATGTCAGATAGTTGTACGCGGCCGCACAGCCCGCATAGCACCATAAGAACACCGTCAGCAGCAGGTAAAAGCGGCCTTGTCCGCCATCGCGGCGGTGCGCCAGCAGGCGAAGTGAAGCGCAGCAGGCCAGGGCCAGGTTTTCCACGTTGTAGGTCAGCACCAGCAGGCTGGCGGGAATCGGCGCGATCGAGCGCTGGTCGAATGGCGACACGGAAAAGATGGCCGTATAGGCCAGGTAGGCCGCCAGCAGCACCTGCACGGCATCGAGCCATTGCAATGTGCGCGAAGGATGGTGGTGCGTCACGGACGACATGGCCAGCAGCAGGGGGGCGCCATACATGAAATAGGCGAAATCGGAAAAATATGTGGCGTCGGATGCCACCTGTCCGCTCAGGTCTTGCCAGGCCGACAATATCATGCCCGTGCTCCAGAACAGCATGGCCACGGCGAACAGGGCCCAGCCTGTCCTGGCCGCGCCTGCCGCGCTGACATAGGCGCAGCGGCAACAGGCGGCCAGCGCCAGCAAGGGCGCGACGATGTTGAACGCATAGCTGACCCAGGGGGCACGCGTGCCGGCCCACGCCGTCAAGGCCAGCTGCGCCAGCACATAGCAGGCGCCCAGCGCAATTGAACATGTCAGTTTTTGCCTGGCAGGCGGCATGGCAAGGCACTCCCCAGTGGCGGCACGTGAAAACGATGATACCCAGATGTCAACAGCAAGTCCATTCCATATGGAAATTTTGCTATTTTTAGGGAAATGTTGCTGGAGAGGGGGGGAGGGTGGCGCACCTGTCTGGCGCGCCACCGGAAGAACTATGCTTTTACGTATTTACCGGACGCGCCTTGGTGGGCGGGGTGCCCATCACCTGGCTTTTATATGCCCACACCAGCAGGGCGATGGCGCCGACGATCATCGGCAGGGACAGCATCTGGCCCGAGGTGATCGGCACGCCCAGCCACACGACTTCCCAGTCCGGCGTGCGGAAGTATTCCGTGAAGAAGCGCGCGCAGCCGTACAGCAGGGTGAACATGGCGCCCACGGCCATGCGCGGGCGCTGCTTGCGCGCAAACAGCCACAGGATGATGAACACCAAAATGCCGTCGACCAGCATCTGGTAGATCGGCGACGGGTGCACGGGATACGGAATGCCTGGCCACTGCATGGCCCACGGCAGGGTGTCCGGGGCGATGCGGCCGGGCAGTTCGGCATTGATGAAGTTGCCCAGGCGGCCGGCCGCGTAGCCGAGCGGCACCAGCGGCGCGATGAAGTCGAGCACGTCGAACAGGTTGCGGCCCGCCTTGCGGCTCCACAGGTACATGGCCAGGATGACGCCGAGGAAGCCGCCATGGAAGGACATGCCGCCATGCCAGACCATGAAGATCTCGAGTGGATTGTGCATGAAGTATTCGGGACGGTAGAACAGCACTTCACCCAGGCGCCCGCCGATCACCACGCCCAGCATGCCGTAGAACAGCATGTCATCGAGGTCTTCCTTCTTCCAGCCCAGTACGGCGATGTGCGGCTGCTTGATGCGCACTCTGCCCAGGATAATGAACAGGGCAAAGGCCAGCACATACATCAGGCCGTACCAGTGCACGGCGAGCGGGCCGATCTGGATGGCTATCGGGTCGGGCATCGGGTGTATCAGCATGGGGGTTTCTTTCTTTGTTTAAAGCCAAGGTTGCGTAGTATGGGGGCGCTTGCGGTTTTTTGTCTTAGCGGCCACTTAATTTAACTGGTGGTAGCGTTGATCTGCTTGCGCAGCAGCGCCAGGAATCCCTGCAGCACGGTGGACGGGTTGTCGCGGCGCCAGGCCAGGCCCGTTTCCACCAGCGGCGTGGCGTCCTGCAGCGGCCTGTATTCTACGCCCGGGCGCATCAGATTCGATACCGATTGTGGCACAAGCGCGATGCCCATGCCAGCCGAGACGAGGCTGACGATGGTCTGCATCTGGATCGCTTCCTGGCCGATCTGCGGCGTGATGCCAGCCGCGCGGAAGACGCCGAGGATCGCGTCGTGCAGGGCGGGCGAGATGGCGCGCGGAAAAATGATCAGCGGCAGCGGCGGCAGGTCGCGCAGGCGCACGGGACCCGGTGTATTCAAAATGCCCAGGCCGGATGGCGCGGCCAGCACCAGCGGCTCGGCCAGCACGGGCAGGTAGTCGAGCGCCTCTTTCGCCTTCTCGGGCAGCGGCGGGATCAACAGCCCTGCATCGGTGCGCCCGGCCAGCAGTTCATCAAGCTGCAGGTCGGACGTGGCTTCCTGTAACTGGATCTGCACCTGCGGATACGCGGCGCGGTAGGCGCGCAGCAGGGGCGGCAGCACGCTGTAGTCGGCCGACGAGACAAAGGCCAGGCTCAGACGCCCCGCCTCGCCCTGCGCGGCCCGCCGCACCAGCGCGGGTAAATCCTGCGCCTGCGCCAGCAGTCTGCGCGCCTCGGGCAGCAGGGCCGTGCCGGCCGGCGTCAGCTGCACCTCGCGCCGGGTGCGCACGAATAGTGGCGCGCCCAGCAGTTCTTCCAGGGCCATGATGGTTTGCGACAGGGGCGGCTGCGTCATGTGCAGGCGCGCGGCGGCGCGGCCGAAGTGCAATTCCTCGGCGACGGTGACAAAGTAGCGCAGCTGGCGCAGCTCCAGATTCATATATGTTTCCATGTGAATTGATTGCTGTGATATGTAAAACAACTCACAGGCACGCGCATCATATATTTGACAGTGGGGCGCGCGCAAGGCAATCTGGCGTACCCCCGCTGCATGCAGGGTTTTACTGCAGATCCGCACAGTCAGGCACCAACACTTTTGGAAGGTCCATCATGCCGCAATACCGCTCCCGCACCACCACCCACGGCCGCAACATGGCTGGCGCCCGCGCCCTGTGGCGCGCCACCGGCATGAAGGACGGCGACTTCGACAAGCCGATCATCGCCGTCGTCAACTCGTTCACCCAGTTCGTGCCCGGCCACGTGCACCTGAAGGACCTGGGCCAGATGGTGGCGCGCGAAATCGAAAAGGCCGGCGGCGTGGCCAAGGAATTCAACACCATCGCCGTCGATGACGGCATCGCCATGGGGCATGGCGGCATGCTGTATTCGCTGCCGTCGCGCGACCTGATCGCCGACTCCGTCGAATACATGGTCAACGCCCACTGCGCCGACGCCATGGTCTGCATCTCGAACTGCGACAAGATCACGCCGGGCATGCTGATGGCCGCCATGCGCATCAATATCCCCGTCGTGTTTATTTCCGGCGGGCCGATGGAAGCGGGCAAGGTCGTCAAGGTGGTCAACGGCACGCAGAAGATCATCAAGCTGGACCTGGTCGACGCCATGATCAAGGCGGGCGACAGCACCGTGTCCGACGCCGACGTGGCGGAAATCGAACGTTCGGCCTGCCCGACCTGCGGTTCCTGCTCCGGCATGTTCACGGCCAACTCGATGAACTGTTTGACCGAGGCGCTGGGCCTGGCCCTGCCCGGCAACGGCACCATCCTGGCCACGCACTCGGACCGCCAGCAGCTGTTCCTGCGCGCGGGCCGCCTGATCGTCGAACTGGCCAAGCGCCACTACGAGCAGGATGACTACTCGGTGCTGCCACGCTCGATCGCCACCAAGGCCGCTTTTGAAAACGCCATGGCGCTCGATGTCTCCATGGGCGGCTCGACCAACACCGTGCTGCACCTGCTGGCCGCCGCGCACGAAGCGGAAGTGGAATTCACGATGGCCGACATCGACCGCATCTCGCGCAAGGTGCCGTGCCTGTGCAAGGTCGCGCCGATGACGGACAAATACCATATCGAAGACGTGCACCGCGCGGGCGGCATCGTGGGCATCCTGGGCGAACTGGCGCGCGCCGGCCTGCTCAACACCACTCTGCCGACCATCCACGCGCCGACCCTGGCCGACGCCATCGCGCAAAACGACATCAAGTGCACCGATGATCCGGCCGTGCACGAACTGTTCCGCGCCGCCCCGGGCGGCGTGCCGACGCAGACGGCGTTCTCGCAGTCGGAGCGTTTCGCTAGCGTGGATACGGACCGTGCCACCGGCTGCATCCGCGACAAGGCCCACGCCTATTCGCAGGACGGCGGCCTGGCCGTCTTGTACGGCAACCTGGCCGAAAAGGGCTGCATCGTCAAGACGGCGGGCGTTGATGAAAGCATCTTGAAGTTCTCTGGCAAGGCGCGCGTGTTCGAAAGCCAGGACGCGGCCGTCGCTGCCATCCTGGAGGACACGGTGCATGAAGGCGACGTCGTCATCATCCGCTACGAAGGCCCGAAAGGCGGTCCCGGCATGCAGGAAATGCTGTACCCGACCTCGTACATCAAATCGAAGGGCCTGGGCAAGGCGTGCGCGCTGTTCACGGACGGGCGCTTCTCCGGTGGTTCCTCGGGCCTGGTAATCGGCCACGCCTCGCCGGAAGCGGCCGAAGGCGGCGCCATCGGCCTGGTGGAAGAGGGCGACTTCATCGACATCGACATCCCCGAACGCACCATCAACCTGCGCGTGACGGATGCGGAACTGGCCGCGCGCCGCGCCGCCATGGAAGCGAAGGGCGACGCCGCCTGGCTGCCCGTCAACCGCGAGCGCTATGTATCGCAGGCGCTGCAGGCGTATGCGGCGCTGACGACGTCAGCCGACCGGGGCGGCGTGCGCGACCTCTCGCAGTTGAAGAAGCGCTGATCTGTTGCGCAGGTAAGACAGCCGGCCCCGATCCACTGCGCAGGGCCGCTTGTCGTTACATCGCCTTACAAACAACATGGTCATGGACGCGCAGATGGGGCAGAATATGAATGCCTAATCGCTACTACACTGCGTTACTACATTGAAACGCTTGATCTGGGCTCGTGGTGCATCTGCGGAAACACAGTAAAATGCCGCAGGAAGTAACTTTGGAGAAAAGACAATGAAACGTTTTATGTTGGTGAGTGTATTGACTGTGTCGGCTCTGGCATCGCAAGCAGCGTTGGCCAATCCGGACCTGGCGAAAGCAAAAAACTGCATGGCTTGCCACGCAGTGAGCACGAAACTGGTGGGCCCTGCGTTCAAGGACGTGGCTGCCAAGTACGCTGGCCAGAAAGACGCTGAAAACAAGCTCGTGGCGAAAGTCATGAAGGGCGGTTCCGGCACCTGGGGCGCGATCCCGATGCCAGCGAACCCGCAAGTGAGCGATGCTGAAGCCCACACCCTGGTCAAATGGGTACTGGCACAGAAATAATCTGTGCCGCAGTACCAGCAATTAGCGCGCCGGCAATCCCGGTGCGTTTTTTTTGCCCGCCACCTTTTGCAGATTGCCCATGCCTTGTAATGTTGCCCGCACCGCCTCGTCGAGCGGCGTATGCGGCTCCTGGCCCAGCACGGCCAGCAGCCGCGCATTGTCCATGGATAGAGGCGTTTGCCACAGATAGCGCATCTCGCGCATTTCGCGCAGGGTCGCCACGAACGGCGACGCCAGCGTCACCAGCCACCAAGGGAAACGCCGTATGGCGGGCGCAGCTCCCGTCGCTTGTTCCACCACGCGGGCAATCGCCCCCGTCATTTGCCGGCCGTCGTGGTCCCAGTGGCCGGCCATGTGAAAGCGGGAGAATGGGGGCAAGGTGGCGCGCATGGCCAGCAATTGCACCATCGTGCGCGCCACGTCGGGCAGGTAGGACCACTGGTGGCCCACGCCGGGCGCGCCCGGATACAGCACGCTGCGCACGCCCTGGCCCGGTTTCACCAGGCCCTGCGAAAACCAGTTATTGCCGGCGCGGGGGCCGAAGAAGTCGCCCGCGCGCACGATGATGACCCTGGCGCCCTGCGTGCTGGCCGATTCCAGCCGCGCTTCCAGTTCCACGCGGATGGTGCCCTTGCGCGTGAGCGGGCGTTGCGGCGCGTCTTCTGTCAGCACAGGAAAGGCGTCGGGGCCAAAGTTGTAAACGGTGCCGGGCAACACGATGGTGGCGTTTTCGGCAATCGCCGCTGAAATCGTGTTGTCGAGCATGGGCAGCACCAGCTGGCCCCAGTTCCGGTAGCCGGGCGGGTTGACGGCGTGCACGATGACGGCGCAGCCTTTGGCGGCCGCCAGCACGTCCGCGCGCGACAGGGCGTCGCCGCGCAGCCACTCGACGTTATCGCCGCGTGGCGATGGCGTTGCTCCCCGCGTCAAGGCGCGCACCTGCCAGCCTGCCGCCAATAGCTGGCGCACCATCTCGCCGCCGATGCCGCCCGTGGCGCCCAGCACCAATGCTGTTTTGTCCATATTGTCCTCCGTGTGGTTGATGACGCCAGTATCTGCCCTGCAAGGCTAATTGGGAATTGACTAGCATCGACCACAGGCTATACATTTATGTATGACTACCTCGATTGCCTGGGAATACTATCGCTCGCTGCTGGCCGTGCTCAAGCACGGCTCGCTTTCTGGCGCGGCACGCGCGCTCGCCATCACGCAGCCCACCGTCGGCCGGCATATTGCCGCGCTCGAGCAAGCGCTTGGCGCGACCCTGTTTACACGCTCCCAGCTGGGTTTGCTCCCCACGGAAGTGGCCCTTGCGCTGCGGCCCCATGCGGAAACCATGGAACATACTGCCGCGCTGATGGAACGCGCCGCCAGCAGCCAGGGGCAGGGCGTGGCCGGTGTCGTGCGCATTGCGGCCAGCGAAGTGGTGGGCGTGGAAGTGCTGCCGCCCATCCTGGCCCGCTTGCGCGCACGCCATCCGGAGCTGGTCATCGAACTGGTATTGAGCAACAAGGTGCAGGATTTGCTGCGCCGGGAAGCGGATATCGCCGTGCGCATGCTTAGGCCCCGCCAGGAACAGCTGGTGGCGCGCAAGGTGGGCGATATTGAACTGGGCCTGCATGCGCATGCGGACTACCTGGCGCGGCACGGCACGCCGCTGGCACTGGAGGACCTGGCGCGCTATGCCGTCATCGGCTACGACGAGGCGAGCCCCTTCGTGCGCAACGCGGGCGCGGCATTCGAGGGTTTTTCGCGGGAACACTTTGCCTGGCGCTGCGACAGCGACCTGGCGCAGCTGGCCCTGATCCGCGCGGGCGCCGGCATCGGCGTATGCCAGGCGGGGCTGGCGGCGCGCGACTCGGCCCTGCGGCGCGTGTTGCCACAAGCGTTTTCACTACCGATGGAAACCTGGATCACCATGCATGAAGACTTGCGCGGCAGCCTGCGCTGCCGCGCCACCTTCGACGCGCTGGCCGAAGGCTTGCAGGCTTACGTGGCGACGCAGCCGCTTATTTGACCACTTCCATCTTGGTCTTCTTGCCGTCCCGATACGTGAAGAGCGTCAGCGCGCCATCCTTGATGTCGCCGTTGGCATCGAACGAGATCGGGCCCGTCACGCCTTGGTAGTGCACCTTGGCCAGGAACGGCAGGTAGACGGACGGTTTCGACGATTTGGCGTCGGCCATGGCGGTGGCCATGGTCATCACGGCATCGTAGACGTACGGCGCGTACAGCTGCACTTCCATGTTGTACTTTTGCTTGTAGCGGGCGCGGAAATCGTCCATGCCTTTTTGCTGCGCACCCGTCACGCCGCCCGCTTCCGCGCAGGTGACCATGTCTTCGCCCACGGCGTCGCCTGCCAGCTTGCCCAGCGGTTCCGTGCACAGGCCGTCGCCGCCCATGAACTTGGCCTTGATGCCCAGCGCCTTCATCTGGCGCAGCATGGGGCCGCCCACGGAATCCATGCCGCCAAAGAAGATCAGGTCGGGATTTTTCGACTTGATGCTGGTCAGGATGGCATTGAAGTCCGTCGCGTTGGCATTGGTAAATTCCTTGCCGACGATTTGCACGCCGGGCGCCGCCTTTTTGGCGCCCTTGACGAACTGTTCCGCCACGCCCTGGCCGTATGCCGTGCGGTCGTCGATGACGGCGATTTTCTTCGCCTGCAGCTTGCCCACGGCATACGAGCCCAGGGTACCGCCCAGCTTGTTGTCATTGGCGACGACGCGGAAGGCCGTGTTGAATTTCTGCTGGGTGTACGTCGGGTTGGTGGCCGCTGGCGAAATCTGCGGAATGCCGGCATTGAAGTAAATGCGCGAGGCGGGAATCGTCGTGCCCGAATTCAGGTGGCCGACGACGCCGTTGACCTTGGCGTCGACCAGCTTTTGCGCCACGGCCGTGCCCTGCTTGGGATCGGCTGCGTCGTCTTCGGGTACCAGCACGAATTTCACGGCCTTGCCGTCGATCTTGAAGCCTTTGGCGTTCAAGTCTTCGATGGCCATCTTGGCCGCGTTCTCGTTATCCTTGCCCAGGTGGGAGCTGGCGCCAGAGACCGGGGCGACGTGGCCTATCTTGATGATTTCCTGTGCGCCCGCATGGCCGGCAAAAGCGAGGGCGAGGGCGAGAGGAAGGACTTTGGTCTTGAGCAGCATAAACATTCTCCAATGGATAAAGATACGGCGGCGTCTCGTGAAAACCGCTTCGAGGGGCGGTACGTGTGAAGAAAGGTACAACAAAAAACAGGCGGCGCAAAGCCGCATTTCGGGCTTTTTACATTTTGTCGCAACAATCACCAAAGTGAGGCGCGATGCACCGATTTCGCAGGCGCGAGCGCACCAAAGAATGGCGTTGCAGGGAAGAATAGGGTAGGTCGGGAACGTCCGGTAGGTCGGGTTAGCGCAGCGCGTAACCCGACGATGCTGGCGATGCTCAGGGTCGTGCGGGAGGATGCAGATGTCCTAATTCGTGACTGACCGCATGCGCCACGATCTGCTCCAGCGACTGCTGCAAGTCTTCGCGCAAGGCCCCCCGCATGCCGATCAGGGCGTTTTGCAGGGCCGTCTGCAGGACGTGGGCGATGCGCTCTTCCAGCAGATGGTCGATCTTGCCTTGCACCTGGTGCAGGATGCGCTGCGTCAGCCGCTGTTCGATGGCGTCCCAGTCGGGCTGCTCCACCGTAGGCGGCAACGCTGGCGCTTCCTCGACGGCAGGCGCCGCCTCAGCGGGCGCGACGGCCTCGGGCACTTCCGGCCCCAGCAGCACCTCCGTCAGCAGGGGAATGCCTTGGTCGAATGGCTGCTGGCTCATGTCTTGCCTGCCACGAAGTGGGTCGGCTGCACGTCTTGCTGGCGGTAGTGCAGGAAGCGCTGGCGCCCCGCCTGCGCATCTTGCTCATCCATGGAAACGATCTCGAAGACGCGCTGGAACCGCGCGTAATTGGCCGGCGGCAGCTGCGACAGGTTGACGAGGATGTCGTGATGGGGCAGCTCGGCCGCCTCGTCATCGGTCAGGATGATGGGCGTTTGCGCCGCCAGCGGGTCGCCGGCCAGCACGTGCGGCAGGAAATCCGTGGCGGAAATGGTCCACATGGCGCTGTTCAAGGCCTCGAGCTGGGCGCTGTCGGCCACCAGCACGACGACCTTGTTGCCTGCCATATAGGCCTTGCGCGCCAGGCGGCAGGCGTAGGCCAGCTTGTCCGGCACGTTGCTGTGAAAATCGACGCGGGTCATGGTGCTGCTCATATCACCCTTCAGGCAGCCATGCCGCTGTGGCGCAGCAGGGCGTCGATGCTCGGCTCGCGGCCACGGAAGGCCGTGAACGATTCCAGCGCGGGGCGCGAGCCGCCGACGGACAGGATTTCTTCCAGGTAACGTTTGCCCGCTGCAGTAATGGCGGCCGGTCCCAGCGCCTTGGCTTCCTCGAAAGCCGCATAGGCGTCGGCGGACAGCACCTCGGCCCACTTGTAGCTGTAGTAGCCAGCCGCGTAGCCGCCGGAAAAGATATGCCCGAAGGCATTCTGGAAGCGATTGAACGGAGGCGGGATGAGCAGCGAAAACTTGGCGCGTACGCCGTCGATCAGCTGCTGCACGCTCTGGCCCGTGCCGGCATCGTAGTCGTAATGCAAATGCATGTCGAGCAAGGAGAATTCCACCTGGCGCAGGGTTTGCAAGCCGGATTGGAAATTCTTGGCCGCCAGCATCTTGTCGTACAGCGCGCGCGGCAGCGGCTCGCCTGTGACGGCATGCGCCGTCATGTGCTCGAGCACTTCCCATTCCCAGCAGAAGTTTTCCATGAATTGCGATGGCAGTTCCACGGCATCCCATTCGACGCCGGCGATGCCCGACACGCCCAGCTCGTCGACGACGGTGAGCATATGGTGCAAGCCGTGGCCGAATTCGTGGAACAGGGTGATGACTTCATCGTGCGTGAACAGGGCAGGCTGGACCTGGCCATCGACCACGGCCGGCTGCGTGAAATTGCAGGTCAGGTAGGCGATCGGCGTTTGCACGTGCTGCGCGTCGGCGCGGCGGCCGCGCGCGTCGTCCATCCAGGCGCCGCCGCTCTTGCCGGCGCGCGCATACAGGTCCAGGTAGAATTGGCCGACCAGCTTGCCGTCGCGTTCGATGCGGTAAAAACGCACGTCCGGATGCCAGACGGGCGCCGTATCGGGTTTGATCTCGACCGCGAACAGGTTCTGGATCTGGCGGAACAGGCCGTCGATCACCTTGTGTTCAGGGAAATATTGCTTCACTTCCTGGGCCGAGAACGCGTAGCGGCGCTCCTGCAGCTTTTCCGAAGCGTAAGGCACGTCCCACGCTTGCAGCTCGGCGATGTCCAGTTCTTCGCGGGCGAATTGTTTCAGTTCTGCCAGGTCCTTCTCGGCGAACGGACGCGCGCGCCTGGCCAGGTCTTCTAGGAAAGCGATGACTTGCGCGGGCGAGGTGGCCATTTTGGGGACGAGCGACACTTCGGCGAAATTGGCGTAACCGAGCAGTTTTGCCTCTTCGTCGCGTAATTGCAACAGGGTGACGATATTCCGGGTATTGTCCCACTCCTCTTTTTTGCTGAAGACGTCGCCCTGGTCCGACGCCTTGGTGGCGTTGGCGCGGTAGATGGTTTCGCGCAGCGCGCGATTGTCGGCAAATTGCAGGATCGGGTAGTACGACGGGAAGTGCAGCGAGAATTCATAGCCCTGCTTGCCCGCTTTTTCGGCGGCGGCGCGCGCGGCGGCCTTTACGTCGTCGGGCAGGCCGGCCAGGTCAAGCTCGCTCTCGACCAGCAATTTATAGTCATTGGTGGCGTCGAGCACGTTTTCGGAAAAACGCGTAGCGACGGTCGCGTGTTCTTCCTGGATGGCGCCAAAGCGCTCTTTTTTGTCTTCTGGCAACTCGGCGCCGCCCAGGCGGAAGTCGCGCACGGCATTGTCGACGATGCGGCGGCGCGCCGGCGACAGGCTGGCGAAATCGGCACGGGCCTGTAATTGCTTATATTTGCCAAACAGGATTTCGTTCTGGCCCAGCTCGGTCCAGAATTCCGTCACCTTGGGCAGGTTCGCATTGTATGCGGCGCGCAGTTCCGGCGTATCGACCACGCTGTTCAAATGGTTGACGATGCTCCAGGCGCGGCCCAGGGTTTCGGCGATCTGGTCCTGGGGCGCGACGAAGTTTTCCCAGCTCACTTCTTCCATGGGCGCTTCCAGCTGCGCCACCGTGGCGCGCGCCTGTTCCAAAAGGGTATCGATGGCAGGCGTGACATGCTCGTGCGTGATCGCGTCGAAGCGTGGCAGGCCGGAAAAATCAAGCAGGGGATTGGTATTCATCGTCGGTTCCATATATAAAAGGGCGGTCATGCCGCCCCGGTGATTCTTAAATGCGCTCGGCAGCCTCTACTGTATTCATCAGCAACATCGTGATGGTCATCGGGCCAACACCACCCGGTACGGGGGTAATGTGCGAGGCGACTTCCTTCACGCCGGCAAAATCCACGTCTCCGCACAGCTTGCCGTCATCGTCGCGGTTCATGCCCACGTCGATGACGATGGCGCCCGGCTTGACCATGTCGGCCGTCAGCGTGTTGCGGCGGCCGACGGCGGCCACGACCACGTCCGCCTGGCGCGTGTACAGGCCCAGGTCCGGGGTCGCACTATGGCAGATGGTGACGGTGGCATTCGCTTGCAAGAGTAGCAGGGCCATCGGCTTGCCGACCGTGTTGCTGCGGCCGATGACGACGGCGTGCTTGCCGCGCAAGTCGACGCCAGTGCTTTCGATCAACTTCATGCAGCCGTACGGCGTGCACGGGCGGAAGCCGGGCAAGCCCGTCATCAGTTCGCCGGCGCTCAGGACCGAGTAGCCGTCCACGTCTTTCGTCGTGGCGATCGCTTCGATGACCTTGTGCGGGTTGATGTGTTTTGGCAGCGGCATTTGCACGAGGATGCCGTGGATGGCCGGGTCTGTATTCAGGCTGGCGATACGTGCCAGCAAGTCCGCTTCGGACAGGTCCGCTTCATATTTTTCCAGCACGGAGTGGAAACCCACGTCGCCGCACGCCTTGACCTTGTTGCGCACGTACACCTGGCTGGCCGGGTCTTCGCCGACGAGAATCACGGCCAGGCCGGGCTGGGTGCCTTTGGCGGTGAGGGCGGCGGCGCGCGTGGCGATCTCGCTGCGCAGTTTTTGGGAGAGGGCGATTCCGTCGATCAGTTGTGCTGGCATGGTAGGGAGGCTGTGTGGGAGGGAAAAGACAGATTATAAAGCCGGGCGGCGCAAAGGGGCGGTTTTGGCGCCAATGGCATTGAGTGCAAAGGCGTAAAACAGCGGGCCGGAGACGCGGGCCCGAAAAAATGCCGATGGCGGCGTTGCAGCTCCTTGCCGTACTGGCGTACTGTCTGCGTCGCTGCGCCTTGCCCTCGACATTTTTCAGGCCCGCTTGGCCCGAAGCGCCTGGGCGGGCGACTGGGGCGTAAATGCGTTTTGCTGGTGTGCTGGTGGCCGTAGGGAGCGCAAGGGCCTGAGGGTTTTTTGGCGCCGTTTTTGGCACTTTGATCACGCTAATTTCCGGACAGAATTTGCGGCAGTGCAGCATAAATTTCATAGGGTGATTTCATAATACGAAATGCTATATCGTAATTTGAAAAATAGTAAATACGCTGTTAGAATCCCCACACTAAACCGACTTAATAGTAAATAATCAGCGAAATACCGTCCGACAGCGATCCGGAAAATCGGGGTGGGGCGTTCACAAAGGAGACTCAACAGATGTCAGCTCAACTGAACCAGGTAACGACACAGATCGGCACCGACCCGGATATGCAGGAAACCAAGGAGTGGCTGGACGCGCTCGAAGCCGTTCTGGAAAATGAAGGTCCGGAACGCGCGCATTACCTGATGGAGCGCATGGTTGACCTGGCCCGCCGCCGCGGCGCCCAGATCCCGTTCTCCAGCACCACCGCCTACGTCAATACCATCCCCACCAAACAAGAAGCACACTGTCCCGGCAACCTGGAATACGAAGAGCGCCTGCGCTCGTGGATGCGCTGGAACGCCATGGCCATGGTCGTCAAGGCCAACCGCGCCGACGGCGACCTGGGCGGCCACTTGTCCTCGTTCGCTTCGCTGGCGAACATGCTGGGCATCGGTTTCAACCATTTCTGGCATGCGCCCACGGCCGACCACGGCGGCGACCTGCTGTACATCCAGGGCCACTCCTCGCCCGGCGTCTACGCGCGCGCCTTCCTCGAAGGCCGCCTGACGGAAGAGCAAATGCTGAACTTCCGCAAGGAAGTCGACGGCAAGGGCCTGTCCTCGTACCCGCATCCGAAACTGATGCCTGACTTCTGGCAGTTCCCGACCGTGTCGATGGGCCTGGGCCCGCACATGGCGATCTACCAGGCGCGCTTCCTGAAATACCTGCACGCACGCGGCATCGCGAAAACCGACAACCGCAAGATCTGGGCCTTCTGCGGCGATGGCGAGATGGACGAGCCGGAATCCCTGGGCGCGATCGGCCTGGCCGCACGCGACATGCTCGACAACCTGGTCATCGTGGTCAACTGCAACCTGCAGCGCCTGGACGGTCCTGTGCGCGGCAACACCAAGATCATCCAGGAACTGGAAGGCGAATTCCGCGGCGCCGGCTGGAACGTCGTCAAGGTCATCTGGGGCCCGGGCTGGGACGCCCTGCTGGCACAAGATAAAGAAGGCATTCTGCAGCGCGTGATGATGGAAACCGTCGACGGCGAATACCAGAACTACAAGGCGAAAGACGGCGCCTACGTGCGCAAGCACTTCTTCGGCAAGCATCCGAAGCTGCTGGAAATGGTTGCCAACATGACGGACGACGACATCTGGCGCCTGACCCGTGGCGGCCACGATCCGCACAAGATCTACGCGGCATTCAAGATCGCCCAGGAACACAAGGGCCAGCCTACCGTCCTGCTGGTGAAAACCATCAAGGGCTACGGCATGGGCAAGTCCGGCGAAGCGCGCAACACGGCGCACCAGACGAAAAAACTGGACGATGAAGCCATCCGCGAAATGCGCGACCGCTTCTCGCTGCCTATCCCTGACGACAAGCTGGCCGACATCCCGTTCTTCAAGCCAGCCGACGACGCGCCGGAAATGGTCTACCTGCACGAGCGCCGCAAGGCCTTGGGCGGCTACCTGCCGCAGCGCCGCCAGAAAGCGGAAGAAACCCTGCCGGTGCCTGGCCTGGACGCGTTCAAGAACGTGCTGGAAGCAACCCCTGAAGGCCGTGAAATCTCGACCACGCAAGCGTTCGTGCGCGTCATTTCGACCCTGCTGAAAGACCCGAACCTGGGCCAGCGCGTCGTGCCTATCCTGGTCGATGAATCGCGTACCTTCGGCATGGAAGGCCTGTTCCGCCAGATCGGCATCTACAACCCGAAAGGCCAGTTGTACGAGCCGGTCGACAAAGACCAGGTCATGTACTACCGCGAAGACAAGGCCGGCCAGATCCTGCAAGAGGGCATCAACGAAGCGGGCGGCATGAGCTCGTGGATCGCTGCGGCGACGTCGTATTCGACCAACGACCGCATCATGATCCCGTTCTACACCTTCTATTCGATGTTCGGCTTCCAGCGCATCGGCGACCAGGTATGGGCTTCGGCCGACATGCGCGCCCGCGGCTTCCTGATGGGCGGCACGGCTGGCCGTACGACGCTGAACGGCGAAGGCTTGCAGCACGAAGATGGCCACAGCCATATCTTCGCCGCGACCATCCCGACCTGCATGCCGTACGATCCGACCTTCAGCCATGAAGTCGCCGTCATCATCCAGGACGGCCTGCGCCGCATGATCGCCAACCAGGAAGATGTGTTCTACTACATCACGATCATGAACGAGAACTACGCCCAGCCAGGCATCAAGCCAGGCCAGGAAGAAGGCATCCTGAAAGGCATGTACAAGCTGCAGGAAGGTCCGGCGGACGCCAAGCTGCGCGTACAGCTGATCGGTTGCGGCACCATTCTGCGCGAATCGATCTTCGCCGCCGAGCTGTTGCAAAACGACTGGGGCGTGGCTGCGGACGTGTGGTCGGCGCCGTCGCTGACCCTGGTGGCCCGCGATGGCCAGGATGCGGAACGCTGGAACATGGTCAACCCGTCGAAAGAGCAGCGCGTGCCGTACGTGACGTCGCTGATGCAGGATACGGACGGCCCGATCGTCGCCACGACCGACTACATGCGCGCGTTTGCAGAACAGATCCGCGCCTTCATGCCGAAGGGCCGCACTTATAAAGTGCTCGGTACCGATGGCTTTGGCCGCTCGGACAGCCGCGCCAAGCTGCGCGAGTTCTTCGAAGTGAACCGTTATTATGTCACCGTGGCCGCGTTGAAATCGCTGGCTGACGAAGGCAAGATCGATGTGTCGGTGGTGGAGCAGGCGATTGCCAAGTACGGCATCGACGCGAACAAACCGAATCCGGTGACCCAGTAATCGTTGTGCGGACCCGATGATGCCAGGGCGGTGCGAAAGCGCCGCCCTGGCGTGTGTGCGGGTCCATCTGACAAATAAAATAACGGAGCAAGCTATGAGCATTGTGGAAGTCAAAGTCCCGGATATCGGCGATTTCAAGGAAGTCGAGATCATTGAACTGATGGTCAAGCCAGGCGATACGGTCAAGGTCGACCAGTCCCTGATCACGGTCGAATCGGACAAGGCCAGCATGGAAATTCCATCGAGCCACGCCGGTGTCGTCAAGGAATTGAAAGTCAACGTGGGCGACAAGATCGCCGAAGGTTCGCTGGTGCTGCTGCTGGAAGTGGCGGACGACGCCTCGGCGCCGGCGCCTGCCGCTGCCGCCCCTGCGCCGGCTGCTGAAGCTGCACCTGCCGCGGCTCCTGCCGCCGCGCCAGCACCAGCCGCCCCTGCCGGCGCGCCGGCCCTGGTGGAAGTGACCGTGCCCGATATCGGCGACTTCAAGGAAGTCGAAGTCATAGAGCTGATGGTCAAGGTCGGCGACAGCATCAAGGTCGACCAGTCGCTGCTGACGGTCGAATCGGACAAGGCCAGCATGGAAATTCCATCGAGCCACGCCGGTATCGTCAAGGAATTGAAAGTCAAGGTTGGCGACAAGGTTGCCAAGGGTTCGCTGGTGCTGGTCGTGGAAACGACGGGTGGCGCTGCCGCCCCTGCCGCCGCGCCAGCGCAAGCCGCCGCAGCACCAGCCGCCGCCGCCGCTTCGGCACCGGCGCCTGCCTCAGCACCTGCCGCAGCACCTGCCGCTGCCCCTGCCGCCGCTGCAGCTCCTGCCGTCAATGGCAAGCTGGCGCACGCGTCGCCGTCGATCCGCAAGTTCGCACGCGAACTGGGCGTGGACCTGACCCGCGTGGGCGGTTCCGGTCCGAAGGGCCGCATCACCCAGGAAGACGTGCAGAACTTCGTCAAGGGCGTGATGTCGGGTGCTGTCGCCGCGCCGAACGCGCCGGTCGCCAAAGCCGGTTCGGGTGTGGGCCTGGATCTGCTGCCATGGCCGTCGCTGGACTTCAGCAAGTTCGGCACGACCGAATTGCTGCCGCTGTCGCGCATCAAGAAAATCTCGGGTCCCAACCTGCACCGAAACTGGGTCATGATCCCGCACGTCACGCAGTTCGACGAAGCGGACGTGACGGACCTGGAAGCGTTCCGCGTCGACACCAACGCGGCCAATGCGAAGAACAAGGATGCGGCCAAGCTGACCATGCTCGCCTTTGTGATCAAGGCCTCCGTCGCCGCGCTGAAGAAATTCCCCGCGTTTAACGCCTCGCTCGACGCCAAGGGCGAGAACCTGATCCTCAAGCAGTACTACAACATCGGCTTCGCTGCCGACACGCCGAATGGCCTGGTGGTACCGGTGATCAAGGGCGCGGACCAGAAGTCGGTCTCGCAGATCGCCCGCGAAATGACGGAACTGTCGCTGCAGGCGCGCGAAGGCAAGCTGAAACCAGCCGACATGCAGGGCGCCAGCTTCACGATCTCGTCCCTGGGCGGCATCGGCGGCACGCACTTCACGCCTATCGTCAATGCGCCGGAAGTGGCGATCCTGGGTCTGTCGAAAGCCTCGATCAAGCCGGTATGGGATGGCAAGGCCTTCCAGCCACGTTTGATGATGGGCACCTCGCTGTCCTACGACCACCGCGTGGTCGATGGCGCGATGGGCGCGCGATTCTCCGTGTACCTCGGCGAAGTCCTGGCCGACATGCGCAAAATTCTGCTGTAAGGAGCAATTGATGAGCACAGTAGAGGTAAAAGTACCGAATATCGGCGACTTCAAGGAAGTCGAAGTCATCGAGCTGATGGTCAAGGTCGGCGACACCATCAAGGTGGACCAGTCCCTGGTCACGGTCGAATCGGACAAGGCCAGCATGGAGATTCCATCGACCCACGCGGGCGTCGTCAAGGAATTGAAAGTCAAGATTGGCGACAAGATCGCCGAAGGCAGCGCACTGCTGGTGGTGGAAGCGTCGGAAGGCGCTGCTGCTCCCGCAGCCGCACCGGCGGCCGCTCCCGCGCCTGCGGCGGCAGCTCCGGCAGCGGCGGCACCAGCTGCAGCCGTTGCCGCCATCCCGGCCGGCAATTACAGCGGCCAGGTCGATATCGACGTCGACATGATGGTATTGGGCGGCGGTCCTGGCGGCTATTCGGCGGCGTTCCGCGCGGCCGACCTGGGCATGTCGACGGTCATCGTCGAGCGCTACGCCACCTTGGGCGGCGTGTGCCTGAACGTGGGCTGCATTCCGTCGAAAGCGCTGCTGCACGTGGCCTCCGTCATCGATGAAACGGCGCACATGTCCAACACGGGCGTGACGTTTGCCAAGCCGACCATCGACATCGACCAGGTACGCAAGTACAAGGAAGGCGTGATCTCGAACATGACGGGCGGTCTGGCCGGCATGGCCAAGGCGCGCAAGACGCAAGTGGTCACGGGCGTGGGCCAGTTCCTCTCCGCCAACCACATCGAAGTGACGGCAGGCGACGGCTCGAAAAAAGTCGTGCAGTTCAAGCAAGCCATCATCGCCGCCGGTTCGTCCGTGGTGAAGCTGCCCTTCGTGCCGGAAGATCCGCGCATCGTCGATTCGACCGGTGCGCTGGAATTGCGCCAGATCCCGAAGCGCATGCTGGTCATCGGCGGCGGCATCATCGGCCTGGAAATGGCGACCGTCTATTCCACGTTCGGCGCGCGCATCGACGTGGTCGAAATGATGGATGGCCTGATGCAGGGCGCGGACCGCGACGCCGTCAAGGTGTGGCAGAAGTTCAACGAGAAGCGCTTCGACAACATCATGACCAAGACCAAGACGGTGGCCGTCGAGGCTCTGCCGGAAGGCATCAAGGTCACGTTCGAAGCAGCTGAAGCAGGTGCTACCGCACCGGCGCCACAGATCTACGACCTGGTGCTGGTGGCCGTGGGCCGCAGCCCGAACGGCAAGAAGCTGGCCGCCGACAAGGCGGGCGTGCAAGTGACGGATCGCGGTTTCATCAACGTCGACAGCCAGATGCGCACCAACGTGCCGAACATCTTCGCCATCGGCGATTTGGTCGGCCAGCCGATGCTGGCGCACAAGGCCGTGCATGAAGCCCACGTGGCTGCCGAAGCGGCATCCGGCCAGAAGTCGCACTTCGACGTCAAGGTGATCCCGTCTGTCGCCTACACGGATCCGGAAGTGGCATGGGCCGGCATTACGGAAGACGAAGCGAAAGCCAAGGGCATCAAGGTCGAGAAGGGCCACTTCCCATGGGCAGCTTCCGGCCGCGCCGTGGCCAATGGCCGCGCCGAAGGCTTCACCAAGCTGCTGTTCGACGCTGAAACGCATCGCATCATCGGCGGCACCATCGTCGGCACGCATGCGGGCGACATGATTGGTGAAATCGCGCTGGCCATCGAAATGGGCTGCGACGGCACCGACATCGGCAAGACCATCCACCCGCATCCAACGCTGGGCGAGTCGATCGGTATGGCCGCCGAGGTATACGAAGGCGTGTGCACGGACTTGCCGCCGCCGCGCAAGCGCTGATGTCGTAGCGCTATGTCGTAACACTAAAAACCCCGCAAGCGATTGCGGGGTTTTTTACTATCCAACCATCGCCGGCACGCACGCCGGCGACAGGTGAACGATGGAGCGGCGAGATTGCGCTGGCCATCGAATTGGGCTGCGACGGCACCGACATCGGCAAGACCATTCACCCGCACCCGACCCTGGGCGAGTCGATCGGCAGTTTGGCAAAAGCGCGCCGAACTGTACGAAGGCGTGTGCACGGACTTGCCGCCGCCGCGCAAGCGCTGATAAAGAGTTAACTTTCAGTATGAAAAACCGGGCCATGTTCCCGGTTTTTTTTATTTCCCTTGACCTGCGGTATGGTAAAACGTGGTGTGGCGGGGTCTTGTGAAAATTGGTGAGTATTGCCGTGTGGAAAAAGTGGCAGAATGGAGGTCTGTAACCATGTTTTTCTTTTGCTTCGACGGAAGCGTGTGATTTTTCCAGGAATGTTGCCAGCGTGGGATACGGTCAAATTCCGCTGTACTGAGAGAGCTTTGCAACGATGAAAAAATTTACCGCCCTTCATATTGCCGATGTCCGCTTGCGCCGGGCCGATGAGCAAGAGCAAGCCGTGATGCTGCATGCCTTGTACCAGGACGTGGCCGCTATCCTGGCGGCGGGCAAGCGGATCGATGCGATTTTCTTCACGGGGCAGCTGGTGGCGCCCGACGCCTGTGCTGGCACGACCCCCGTGTACGTCTACGAATACTTCCTGCGCCCCTTGCTGCAGGCGGCCAGCTTGCCCGGCGCGCGTTTCTACCTGGTGCCGGGCAGCCGCGCGCAGGGTGTCGCGGCTGCGGCGCTGGGCAATGCCGGCTTCAGTTTTTTCTCCGCCGACGAGCACGCCAGTGCCGAGCAGCGCGCGCACTACAAGAATATCCACGCCGTGTTCCATGGCCACCAGCATACGGGCGATGCCAGTTCACTGATGAAGTCGCTGGGTATCCTGTTCAAGAGCAATCCCGGCAGCCTGTACGGTGCGAATGGCCAGATGGCGGCGTTTTCCGTGCTCGAGTTCGGCACGGGCGAGGCCGCGGCCGATGGCTGCAGGGCGGGCACGCAGTGGACGGTGTCTCTGCGCGAGTTCGATGACGTGAGCAAGAATTTCGCCCTGTCGGTGCTGTACACGCCGAATGGCCAGGAAACGGGGCAGGTGGATGCCGAATATGTGTTTGCCACTTTGCTGCCGCAGCTGGCAGGTGAGCGCGGCTATCTCGATGGCTTGCTGGGCAAGGCGGGCGCGCGGCAGCGCGTGGACGCCTGCGTGGCTGCCGATGCGCGCGAATTCCTGATCGAGCTGGCCTTCGTGATGTTCGAAGCCAAGAGCATGTTCCTCAACGAGGCGGAACTGGAACGCTTTGCCAGCGACTATTGCGGCGTGAAGGGCTGGAGCATGGAGTCCGGGGATTGGCTGGCGCCGTTGTATGCGCATGGCTTGCTGCTGCGGGCCGATGGCCAGGTGGCGTTTTCCTTCGATTATTTCCGCACATATTTCCTGGCACAACGCTTTGAAACCTCGTTTGACCTGATGCGCTATGGCCCGGACCGCTACGATGGAAGTGAGTCTTCACTTAGTGTCCATGGCGCGTCGGCGGCCCAGCCTTTCCTGCGCGCGCTGGGCTTGAGCGATGAACACGCCAAAGCGGCGCTGCCGGAAGACTGCAGCCGCCCCAGCTGACCCGCGCGTCAGTCCGCCAGCGGCTGGCGCAGGGTGCCGTGCAGGAACAGGTCGAGACTGACGGCCACCTTGGCGCGCAATTGCGCCACGTCCGGTTGTGCCGGTGGCGGAAACAGCAGGCGCGACATCTGGTCGCCCAGCAGGCAATTGAGCAGGTGCAGCGACAGCATGGCCGGCGCCAGTTCCGCGCGAAACAGGGGCGCGATATCGGGGCGGCTGAAAAACCTCGTCAGCATCTCGCGTGTCTGTCCCGGTCCCACCTTGTAAAACGTTTCCGCCAGTTCCGGGTGCGTGGCCGCCTCGGCCACCACCATGCGATTGAGGCGGATGGCCGCCGGCATGGTGACGAGCTGCACGAACAGCAGGCCGAACTCGCCCAGGATGGTGGGCAGGGGGCGCATATCCGTTTCCAGCGCCGGCATGGTCGAGAAATAGGCGGCGCGGCGCAGTTCCACCACGGCATTGAACAAGCCCGACTTGCCGCCAAATTTCACATAAATCGTGCGTACGGCCACATGGGCTTCCCGGGCGATCATTTCCAGGCTGACCTTTCCATACCCTTTTTCCAGAAACAGGCAGCCAGCCGTGTGCAGCAGGTTGTCCATGCGCGCTTCCATGTCGGCAGCGCGCGGCCGGCCGGCTGGCTTGCCGCAGCAGGAAAGCTCCTGGGCGTCGTCGCCGGATTCTTTATCGGTAGGCAAGGTATCGCTGAGGCCGGGATCGGACATGGTCTGGGTCTCTTTACAAGTTGGAAGGTAAGTGATGGCTCACACTGTAGTGCAAATTAAAATGAAATGCAATCGTTTCATTTCTTGACTTTGGCTTTTCTTTGCCCAATAATGAACCTATATCATTTCATTTCCGGAGCGAGTATGTCCAACCAGCCAGGCCAAGCAGAGCACAAAGTGCTGAGCGC
>NZ_JAAOLY010000034.1 GCF_011601275.1 Janthinobacterium lividum
CCCCGACACCGACGCCTACGCCCACCCCGACTCCAACTCCAACTCCGACACCAACACCGACCGGCCTGGCGAAGCACGCGCTGATCGGCTACTGGCACAACTTCACCAACCCCAGCGGCGCCACGTATCCGATCAGCCAGGTCAGCGATGACTGGGACGTGATCGTTGTCTCGTTCGGCGACAACGCGGGCGGCGGCAATGTCAGCCTAACCATCGATCCGGGCGCGGGCACGGAAGCGCAATTCATCGCCGACGTAGCCGCCAAGCGGGCCAAGGGCAAGAAAGTCATCCTGTCGTTGGGCGGGCAGAACGGCTCCGTTTCCGTCGGCAACACAGCAGAAGCGACGAATTTCACCAACAGCCTGTACGCCATCATCACCAAGTACGGCTTCGACGGCATCGATCTGGACCTGGAAAACGGCGTGGCGCAAGGCGCGGCCATCCAGACCTATCTGCCGATCGCCGTGAAAAACCTGAAAGCCAAGGTCGGCAACAGTTTTTATCTTTCGATGGCGCCGGAATGGGTGTATGTGGAAGGGGGCTACACGAGCTATGGCAGCATCTGGGGCGCCTATATTCCCATCATCAACGCCCTGCGCAGCGAGCTGACGGTGCTGCACCCGCAGTACTACAACAATGGCGACATCTACACGCCGTACGCGACGGGCGCCATCAAGGCCGGTTCGGCCGACCAGCTGGTGGCCACGGCGCGCATGCTGATCGAGGGTTTTAACTATGGCGGCAATACCTTCGCCGGCTTGCGTCCGGACCAGGTAGGCTTCGGCGTGCCATCGGGCCGCAGCTCGGCCGGTTCCGGTTTCACGACGAATGCCGACGTCAGCAACGCCCTTAATTGCCTGACGCGCCTGCTCAACTGCGGCACCATCAAGCCGCTGCAGGCGTATCCGGACTTCCGCGGCGTGATGACGTGGTCGATCAACTGGGACCGCCACGACGGTTATAACTTCTCCGTGCCGACGAAGAATGTCCTGAAAACCTTGCCGTAAGCGGCATTGCCCGACTGCGCATGCGGGCTTTGCCGCTCACATGCGCAGCAGCGCCGCGCCCAGCACGCGCATCTGCAGCGCTATTCCGTGGCGCAAGGCCTCCCCTCCCCCCTGCGTGTGCTTGATGCCATCCATGGTGACCACCAGCAAGGCGGCCACTTGCGCGGCAGTGGCATCCACCCGGTGCGGCGCGATATCGCCTGCCGCTTCGGCCTGTTCCAGCGCGCCGGCCAGCGACGCCACCAAGGTTGCCCGCGCCGTCAAGGTGATGTCGGCGGCCAGGGTCATGTTGGCGTCGAACAATTCCTGTCCGTGGGCGCTGGCGGAAATTTCCGCCATCAAGCCTTGCTGGAATGCCAGCAAGGCCGTTTCGATGCGCGCAAAGACGGTGCCGGATTCGGCCAGCGCCGCAGCCACTTGCGCCATGACGTCCGCATGTGCCCGTTCGGAACCGGCGCGAAACACGTCTTCCTTGTTCTTGAAGTGCAGGTAGAGCGCGGCGCGCGACATGCCGGCCGCCTGTGCGATGTCGAGCATGGACGTCTTGCGGTAGCCGTAGCGGCAAAACACGTCCAGCGCCGCGTCGAGTATTCGCTGGGTTTTAAGGGTGTGGAGTGACATGCTGGCATGTTGACACTTTGAATATATAGTGTCAACATGGCTTTTGGACAAATTACGTCAAAGTGTCAATCATCTACAGGAACAGGACTGCCATGATCGATTTCAATGCAGCAATGAATGCCGAACAGCAGATGGACTTGCTGCGCCACACGGAGCGCAGCCGTCTGCGCGCGCTCGTGGCCGCCGATACGCCAGCGGCGCGCATCCTGCATGCCGACGACTTCCAGCTGATCACCCCCATCGGCAGCATGCTGTCGCGGGAACACTACCTGGGCGCCATCGCCTCCGGCCACATGCGCTACCTGAGCTGGGAGCCGGAAGCGATCAGCGTGCGCCTGTACGGCACGGCCGCACTCCTGCGTTACCAGGCGCAGCTGGAAATCATCTTTGGCGGCCACGCCGTGCCGCGCGCACGCTACTGGCATATGGACAGCTACGAATGGCGCGATGGCCGTTGGCAAGCCGTCTGGTCCCAAGCGACGGCGATACGCTGACGCTGTGGCGGGATGTACCGTAGCAGGGACAATTGATATTCCTCAATCCATAGCGTAAATCTATGGATTCAGTTGAAATATTTTACTTCCTTTTGTAAATGAGAATCGTTACTATCTGAATCAAGGATAAGCGAATTCAACAGAAAGGAGCATCCCTTGTTCACCGCCATCAAAACATTCAGCCAGGTCTGCACGCACATGTCGATCGCCTTCGGCCTCGCCTATTTGCTGACGGGTTCCCTGGCACTCGGTGGCCTGGCCGCGATCATCGAACCGGTCATCAACGTTGCCCTGCTGCCGTGGCACGAAAAAGCCTGGCATGCGATCCGCCGCCGCCACGCCGCCAGTCGCCTGGGCTTTGCCGCCCTGGCTGGCGAAAAACTGAGCCAGACGGCACTGCACATGGGCGTGGCCTTCGGCGTCATGTACTGGGCCACGGGCTCGATGGCCTTCGGCGGCTTGCTGGCCGTGGTCGAACCGATCTGCAACGTGATCGTCCTGCCCTTCCACGACCGGCTGTGGGAAAAAGCCCGCTTGCGCCTTGAAAGCCGTGGCGCGGCGCGGCTGGCTACGATGCCCACCTGATACTTTTCACCCAAGAACAAGGTCGGGGTCGGCCTCGGCGGGTCCGCCCCCGGATTTTTGCCGCTGGGTGCAAACCGTGAACTGGCTTGCATCACGCCCATAGCCCTTGCTACACCTTGCCCGCCCACACGGAAGGCCTCCTTTTCCCCCACGGCGCCGCCCGCTCCAGCTGTCCCGCCAGGCGCAGCAAGATTCCATCGTTCGCATAGCCAGCCATGAACTGCATGCCGATCGGCAATCCGTCTGCGGACTGCGCCAGCGGCACGGACATGGCCGGCAAGCCGGCCACGTTCGCCAGCGGCGTGTACGGCGAATGCTCGAACAGCCGCGCCGTCCAGCCCAGTCCATCGAGCTGTTCTTCCTTTTCTCCGTAGCGCCCCAGCGGCCATGGCACATCCGGCATGGTGGGCGTGAGCAGCACGTCATACTGGCCGAACAGGGTGCCGACCTGGCGCGTGACCGTGTTGCGCACATCGAGCGCGGCGACGAAATCGACGGCCGAGACAGTCTTGCCATGGCGGTAGCAAGCCAGGGTCGCCGCTTCCAAGGTGTCCGGTGACACGCCGCGCCCGCTCTCCTGCGCCAGGGCGTCTATCCACGGCACCAGGTTGGCGCACCAGATGCTGGCATTGGCGTGCACGAACGCTTCCCATGACACGCCCAGCGCCGGTTGCACTTCGTCCACGTGGTGGCCCAGGCTTTCCAGCAAGCGCACGGTAGCATCGAGCGCGGCAGCTACGGCAGGCACGGGCCGGGCGCCATTGCTGGCGATGCGCTGCACGGCGATGCGCAGTTTGCCAGGCGCCACGCTCACTTGCGACAGCCAGCTGTGGCCGGGCGCAGCCGTCACATACGGTTCTCCCGGCAGTATTCCTTGCACCGCGTCAAGTAAGGCGGCGCTGTCGCGCACCGTGCGGCTCACCCCCAGTTGCACGCCCAGGCCGCTGAAGATTTCGTCCATGGCGGGGCCGTTCGACACCCGTCCCCGGCTCGGTTTCAAGCCGAACAGGCCTGTCGACGCGGCCGGCACGCGAATGGAACCGGCCGCGTCCGTCGCGTGGGCCAGCGGCACGATGCCGGCCGCCACGGCCGCCGCCGCACCGCCGCTGGAGCCGCCTGCGCTCAACGTGACGTTCCACGGGTTGCGCGTGGCGCCATATAAGACCGGTTCGGTGGTGGTGGCAAACGCCATTTCCGGCGTGCTCGTGCGGCCAAACGTCACCAGGCCGGCGGCGCGGAACTGCGTCATCAGGTGGGAATCGGACGCGGCGACATGGCCGGCGCCCAGGCGGCTGCCGTACTCGCTGCGCTGGCCCGCCATCGTGACGGCCACGTCCTTGATCAGGAAGGGCACGCCGGCGAACGGTGCCGCGTGGTCGATGGCAGTCAAGTCGGCCGGCCACAGCTCGACCACGGCATTGATCTGCGGGTTGACGGCGGCGCAGGCGCGCTGGGCCGCATCGTGTAATTCCATGGCGGAAACGGCGCCATCGCGCAGCAGCTGGGCCAGTCCCAGACCATCAAAGCTTGTATATTCATGGAGTTGCATCAGTTTATTCCTGTAATAGATGAAGAGTGAGGATCACAGGAACCACTGTAGGGCTTGCGCTATCATAGTGGAAATGAATAGTTGATATACAAGGTATAGCCATGAACAATTTGCGCAAGCTGGACTTGAACCTGCTGCTGACCCTGAACGCCCTGCTGATCGAGCGCAACGTCACGCGGGCGGCCGCGCGGCTGCACCTGAGCCAGCCCTCCGTCAGCGTGCAGCTGGGCAAGCTGCGCGCCGCCTTCGACGATCCGCTGCTGTTGCCCGGTCCGCGCGGCATGCTGCCCACGGCGCGGGCGCTGGCCCTGTTGGCGCCCTTGCAAGCCGTGCTGGCCCAGCTGGAGCACGTCTTGCAGCCCGAAGCGGCCTTCGATCCGGCCACGGCCCAGGTGCGCTGGAGCCTGGCGGCGGCCGACGCTGCCGAATATGCGATCCTGCTGCCCATGCTGCCCGCCCTGCGCGCGCAGGCGCCGTTGTCGCGCATGGCCGTGTTCGAAGCCGTGCCGGCGCGCATGGCGCACGACCTGGAAAGCGGCCAGGTCGACCTGGGTTTCCTGGCGCAGGAAGAAGCGCCGCCCGGCTTGCGCCACCGCACCTTGTTTACCGAGCACTACGTGCTGGCGGGCCGCCACGACCACCCGCTGCTGCAATCGCCGCCCAACCTCGACCAGTTCTGCGCGCTGGAATTCATCGTCGTCTCGCCCAACGGCGGCGGTTTCCGCAGCAATGTCGATACGGCCCTGGAAAAGCTGGGACGCACGCGCAAGGTGGTGCTGTCCGTGCCGCATTTCCTGATCGTGCCGCCCTTGCTGGCGGCGTCCGACATGGTGGCCCTGCTGCCGTCGCGCCTGCTGAAGAACGCTCTGGGCGCCCTGCGCACATGGGAGCCGCCCGTCGCCCTGCCGGACTACGAAATGGCCATGGTCTGGCACGAACGCATGCACCTGGACCCGGCACACCGCTGGCTGCGCGAACGCATCATGGCCAGCTTGCAGGCGCCCCTACACGATTTTCCAGTGTAAGACACTAGGGAAGATTACCTAGTTGTTCGAAAGAAATTCCCAATGTTCGCCGTGGTGACGAATGCGTAAGCTTGCGCGTAATAATAAAGGGTCACCATGAACGCCATTTCCATCCTGCACCGCGGTTCGCGCCGCCCTCCCGTATTTCCCTTTTCGATCACTGGCTGGCTGGCGGCAATGCTGCTGGGCATGCTGGGCTTCTGCGCCAGCGCCTGGGCCGCGCCCGCCACGACGCCCGCCATGCCCACAGCCTCGGCCGAGCTGATCAAGCGCGGCGAATATGTCGCCCGCCTTGGCGACTGCGTAGCCTGCCACACCAGCCCGAACGGCGCCGCCATGGCCGGCGGTCTGGAACTCAAAACGCCGTTCGGCACCATCTACAGCACGAATATCACGCCGGACGCCAAGACGGGCCTGGGCACGTACACATTTGCCCAGTTCGACCGCGCCATGCGCAAGGGCGTGGCGGCGGACGGCCACAACCTGTATCCGGCCATGCCTTACCCTTCGTATGCGAAGATCACGCCCGGCGACATGCAGGCGCTGTACGCCTATCTGCAGCGGGGCGTGGCGCCCGTGGCGCAGCAAAACCGCGAAACGGACATGAAATGGCCGTTCAGCATGCGCTGGGGCTTGTCGCTGTGGAACGCCGTCTTCCTTGACGACGCACCATTCAAACCCGACAGCGCCAAGTCGGCCCAGTGGAACCGGGGCAGCTATCTGGCCCAGGGTCTCGGCCATTGCGGCTCCTGCCATACGCCGCGCGGCGTGGCTTTTCAGGAAAAAACCATGGGCCAGGATGGCGGCAGCGGCAAGCATTACCTGTCCGGTTTTACCTTCGATGGCTGGCATGCGGTGAACCTGCGCAATCTGTGGACGCCGGGCGACATCGTGCAATTGCTGAAAACGGGCCGCAACAGTTTCGGCACGGCGGCCGGCAGCATGACGGAAGTCATCACGCACAGCACGCAGTACTTCACGGATGCCGACCTCGATGCGCTGGCGCATTACCTGCACGGCTTGCCGGCCAAGGACGGGGCGGCCACGCCGCCGAAGAAAACGGCGCCACTCGCGGCGGCCAGCAACGATGCCCTGTATAACACGCGGGGCGGCCTGGGCTACCTGCAGTTCTGCGCCACCTGCCACCGCCGCGACGGCCGTGGCGTGGACAACATCTTCCCGCCGCTGGCGCAGAACGACTCGGTGCAGTCGAAGGACGCCACCACCGTCATCCATATCGCGCTGACGGGCTGGCAGTCGGCCGTCACGCAGCACTCGCCCCGCTCCTTCGGCATGCCCGCGTATGATCGCCTGTCGGACACGGAACTGGCGGAAATCCTCACCTTTGTGCGCGGCAAGTGGGGCAACCAGGGCGCGCCCGTCACGCCCGCGCAGATCGCCACAGTGCGCAAGGAGCTCAAGCTCAAGGCGCCGGACGCGGGCGGCTTCGTCACGCCCCGCTTCGCCGCCCTGACGGCCGACCCGAATGCCAGTCAATTGATCCACGGCATGCAGTTGATGACGGAAACGCGCGCCCGCCTGCCGCAAAACGTGGGCAACGACCTCAATTGCAGCAGTTGCCACCTGAATGGTGGCACGGTGGCCGGCGGTTCGCCCTTCCTCGGCATTTCCGCCTTCTTCCCGTCGGAAGCGCCGCGCGCCGGCAAGGTCATCAGCTTGGGAGAGCGCATCAACGGCTGCTTCCGCCGCTCCATGCACGGCAAGCCGCTGCCCGTGGACGGCCCCGACCTGCAGGCGATGGTCGCTTACATCGACTGGATGAAGGGCGCCACGCAGGCGGGCGACAAGGTGGCGGGACGCGGCGTGGCGAAGATCGACCGCGCTCTGCTGCCCGATCCCGTGCATGGCAAAAAAGTGTATGCCGAGCAATGCGCCGTTTGCCATGGCGCGAATGGCGAAGGCATCAAGGGCGCCAACGGCGTCGTCGCCTTTCCGCCGCTGTGGGGTGACCGTTCCTTCAACATTGGCGCCGGCATGGCCCGCACCTACACGGCGGCCGGATTCGTCAAGGCCAATATGGTGATGGGCCACGGCCAGAAGTTTCCCCTGGGCCAAGGGAGCCTGTCCGACCAGGACGCCGTCGACGTGGCCGAATATTTTACGCACATGCCCCGTCCGGACTTCCCCGACAAGGTCAAGGATTGGCCCAAGGGCGGCAAGCCCAAGGATGCGCGCTACTGACGCGTGAGTTTCCCGGGCGGTGCCCCTTCTGGACGCCGCCCGCCTGTGATACGCTGCTCGCTCCATCACGCAGGAGCGACGCATGCAGACCGACAGCGGCCAGGCCGACCCATCCGACACCTGGCTGGGCAAGCTGGGCCCCGGCCTGATCACGGGTGCGGCCGATGACGACCCCAGCGGTATCGCCACGTATTCGCAGGCGGGAGCGCAGTTCGGCTTCGGCATGCTGTGGACCGTGTGCCTGACGTTTCCCCTGATGCTGGGCATCCAGGTCATCAGCGCCAAGATCGGCAGGGTCAGCGGCCACGGGCTGGCGACGAATATCCGCCGCCACTATCCGCGTTCCTTGCTGTACGCCATCGTCGGCTTGCTGCTGCTGGCCAATGTCATCAATATCGCCGCCGACGTGGCGGCCATGGGCGATGCCCTCACGCTGATCATCGGCGGCCCCACGCACCTGTACGCCGTCGGTTTCGGTCTGCTGTCCCTGCTGCTGCAAGTATTCATTCCCTATCAACAATATGTGCGCATCTTGAAATGGCTGACCCTGGGCTTGCTGGCCTATGTGGCCACCGTGCTGACGATCCACATTCCGTGGCGCGAAGTGGCCCTGCGCACCGTCTGGCCCCAGTTCAGCTGGTCGGCCGCCTCGGTCACCATGATCGTGGCCGTGTTCGGTACGACGATCAGCCCCTACTTGTTTTTCTGGCAGGCATCGCAGGAAGTGGAAGACTTGCAGGCGGATGCTGGCGCACAAGCCTTGCGCCGCGCGCCGGAACAGGCGCCACGGCAATTCCAGCGCATCAAGATGGACACGGCCATCGGCATGGGCTTTTCCAACCTGGTGGCGTTTTTCATCATGCTGACTACGGCCGTGACCCTGGGCGCGCAAGGCATCACGCATATCGATACGTCCGCCCAGGCCGCATCCGCCCTGCGCCCCATCGCCGGCGAGTTCGCCTTTGCCCTGTTCAGCCTGGGCATCATCGGCACGGGCTTGCTGGCCATTCCCGTGCTGGCGGGCTCGGCCGCCTATGCCATGGCGGGCGCCTTCCACTGGAAAAACAGCCTGGAACTGGCGCCTCGGGCGGCCAAGAAGTTCTACGGCATCATCGTCACGGCCACCGTGATCGGCGCGGCCCTGTGCTTCACGCCGCTCGATCCCATCAAGGCCCTGTACTGGAGCGCAGTCGTCAATGGCGTGATTTCCGTGCCCATCATGGCCCTGATGATGGTGATGGCGTCGCGCACCACCATCATGGGAACGCTTACCATCTCGCGCCGCCTGCGGGCGCTGGGCTGGCTGTCGACCATCGTCATGGCCACGGCCGTGCTGGCCATGTTCGCCACCATGGCCTTCTGATGCCTAGGCCGTCTTCGGCTTGAGCATGCCTTCCACGATGCCCAGCACAGTTTGACGGGGCAGCAAGCGCGGCAGCCAGGCCAGCAGCCGGTTCGGCCGGCCTGCCACGTGGCTGCTGCGGCCCTGGTCCAGCGCGCGCAGCGCTTCATCGACGACGGCTTGCGGATCCATGCGCTTGCCCACCGCCGCTTCCGGCGCGGCCACCACGTCGAAGAAGGCCGTTTCCGTGGCACCCGGGCACAGACCCAGCACGCGCACGCCGCGGCTGCGATTTTCCGCCCACAGCGCTTCCGAGAACGACAGCACGAAAGCCTTGCTGGCGCCATACACGGCCATGTAGGGATCGGGCTGCAGGGCCGCCGTGGAGGCCACGTTGATGATGGCGCCCCGTCCTTTTGCCAGCATGTGCGGCAAGACGCAGTGCGTCATTTCCATGAGCGCCGTGCAATTGACGGTCACTTCGGCCGCCTGGCGCACCAGGTCGATGCTTTCGAAGCGGCCATGCGTGGCGAATCCCGCGTTATTGATCAGCACGTCGGGCGGCAAGCCCAGTGCGCAAGCTTGCGCATGGGCTTGCGCAGCGGCGCCGGGCAGACTCAGGTCGGCCACCAGCGCATGTGCGCGGATGCCGTGGCGCTGGGAAAGTTCCTTGGCCAGGCTGTCAAGCACGGCGCCGGAGCGGGCCAGCAGCAGTAAATGGGCGCCGCGCGCGGCCAGGGTTTCCGCAAAGACGCGGCCGATGCCGGATGAGGCTCCCGTGATCAGCACGGTCTGGTTGGTGTAATTGAAGGCGGTCATGGCAATTGAGTCGTAGTGAAGAGGAATTTACTGTAAACTGTAGACTTTAGTCCACGGTCAAGCGTGGAACGCAAAAAAATGCACATGGCTGCGTTGCATTGGCCGTACTAGCGTACTGTCTGCGCCAATACGCCTTGCCCTGCACATTTTTCGCGTCCCGCAAATTAGTAGAAAGTCAAAAACCATGCGCATCGGAGAAATCACCCGCCTGACGGGCGTCAGCAAGGATACGGTCCGCTTTTACGAGCGCCAGGGGCTGCTGGACGAGGCGCCGCAGCCGGGCCTGACGAATAACTACAAGGAATATTCGGCGCAAGCCTTGCGGCGCATCGAGCTGATCGGCCACGCCAAGGCGCTGGGTTTTACCTTGAAGGAAATCGCCGACGTGATTGCCGTGTGGCAGGAAAACGCGCTCGACGCGCAGACCAAACGAGCTATGCTTGAAACGAAAATTGCCCAGATCGACGACAAGGCCCGCTCGATGGCCGTGCTGCGCGCCGGTCTCGTCGATGCGCTGGCCAAGGTGGAGACGGGCTGCGACGATGTTGCGCCAGTGCATATATACAAGGATAAATACCAGGATAATCAATGAGCAACCATTACACGCAATACCGCCACCTGGCGATCGAGGGTGCCAAGCCTGCCCCCACGCCGCGGCAGATCGCCGCCATCGAAACCTTGCTCGAAGCGCCCCTGCCGCCAACCTTCCTGGCGTTCTTGCAAGTGGCCAACGGCGCCTATTTTGACTACACCACTGATGTGCCGGACGGCAATGGCGGCGTGGAAAAAATGGGTTTCAATACCTTCTTCAGCGCGGATGAAGGCGATTTCTGCGATGAAACCTTGGTCGGCGAAATCCGCGCCGCGCGCAAGCATACGGACATGCCGGTGCGCATCCTGCCGTTCGCCCGCGATGGCGGCAATTCCATGCTCTACCTGGACCTGACGGAAGAAGGCGGCGGCCGGGTGCTGGCCTACGTGCAGGAGTTGCCGGACTGGACGGGCAAGCGCGCTCATGGCCTGATGGAACTGGCGCCCTCGTTCGACGCCTGGCTGGACAGCCTGTATATCGACCGCGACACGGTGCTCGATGAACTAGAACACAGCGTTTCGGAACCATCGCACCTCGACGCGATGGCGCAGTGGCTCGATATCGGCATGCCCGCCTGGCGCCGCGATGCCGGCATCGCCGCTTTGTATGCCCTTAAACAAGTCGAATTGTGCGCTAACGAACAGGACTAGTCCTACGGGCAGAATCGCGACTGTCCTATGGGTGTGCGCAGGCTGCGGGCTTAACATTGTCATCAGCTTGCAGAAAAAACCACACACGAAAGGACTTATCATGCCTATCCCTACCACCAGTTCCCGCACGCCCTCCCTGAAAAGCGTGGCCATCGGTGCCGCCGTGGCCTTATTGAGCGGCATCGCCATCAACAGCATCGCCGCTGCCGCGCCGGGCGCGTACGACAAGCAATTCCTCAGCAAGGCCGCCGATGCGGGCAGCACGGAAATTGCCGCTAGTAAAGTGGCGCAAAGCAAGAGCACCAATGCGGAAGTGAAGACATTCGCCGATGCCATGGTCACGGACCATACGAAAGTGGCTGACGAACTGAAACAGCTGGCCAGCAGCAAGCAGATCGAGGTCAGCGACCAGCCTGGCGCCAAGCACAAGGCGCAGATCGACAAGCTGAGCCGCCTGGAAGGCCCGCAGTTCGACAAGGAATATGCGGCCACCATCGGCGTGGCGGCGCACAAGGATGCCGTGAAGCTGTTTACGGACGCCAGCCAGAAGGCGAGCGACCCCGACATCAAGGCCTTTGCCGCGAAGACATTGCCAGCGTTGCAACATCACCTGGAAATGGCCAATACCCTGCACTCGGCGGTGGGGAAATAGCCAAGTTGACGGAAATTAGCGGGGATATGCTTGCTGTACGTGCCGTACGGCAAGCATATCTGCTCTTGACATACAATGCGGCAACTTCGTTTTTGGCCATGCCATGACCTCATGCAGCTACTCAAGAAAACCGGCCTGATCGCCGCCGCCTTCCTGCTCATCCTCCTGCTGGCAGGCTGGCTCTTCATCAAGGTCAGCGCGGCGCGCAATGCCACCGTATATGCACAGCAGTGGAACGACCAGGGCACGTGCGTGATCAAGACCTATGTGCCGCACTACGGCAACGGCGTGCCGCAGAACATCGTGCGCGCACTGAGCACGTCCACTTTCTTCCGCGTCTACCACAAAGATGGCACCTTGCTGGAAAGCACGGAATGGGTGCTGGACATGCATGAAGACGGCATTCTCGACCATGCGCGCTGGGGCGAGAACCAGACCCGCGCCATCTACCCGACGGACCTCGGTGATGAAGGCTGGACCCTGCCTGTATGCGCGTGAGCGGAGAGCGACCATGCAAGAACTAAAACAAAAGGGGCTACGCGGACCCTGGGTTGACGTGCCGTATGAACCTACGCTCTACCATTTCCTCGGTCCCTTCGACGTGTACGACCGCGAACACACTCTGGGCTTGGAGCTGGACACCTGGGACATGAACGACCCGGTCCAGCGCGCGGCGCTGATACGGCGCCACATCACGTCGCAATACAAGGAACTGAGCTACCGCCACCGCCATGCGCTGGTGGCCGTGCTGGCGCAGGCGCTGCAAGACCCCGCCTACGATTTCCAGGCCATCCTCGAGCATGACCCCGAGAGCACCTACGCCCTGCCCGCCCGCTGGGACGAGATGGACGATCCGCGCGCCTTTTTCGCGGACATTTACCGGCTGGCGCAGCAGGACTGGCGCGACGACCTGGCGCGCGCGGCGGCGGAAGATCCAGCCAGCTGGTAGCGCGGCGCCAACGCCACACTATCGACACGATAGCCTGCAGGATCTCTTTCCCTCTGTAAATGCGATTGCGGCCGCTTGCACGCAGCGTTGCAAAAACGCCCCACTCAAAAAAATACTGTTGCACCAGCGCATGTCTGCTGGCATCGCGCTACCATGAACCGTCGGCACTTCGATAGGCGCCGCCTCACCGCACCGGTTCCCTGCCGGTTTCCCCTGCCGCAATGTGAAGGAGATTCTCATGCCCAAGTTCGCCCCTGCCATCTGCCTGTCGGTCATGCTTGCCGCCGCGACGCTGCCCGGTATCGCCAGCGCTGCCGAAGGCGGCGCCACGCGCGCCGACGCGGAAGCCATGGTCAAGAAAGGAGTGGCTTACATCAAGAGCGCCGGCGACGCCAAGGCGTATGGCGAGATCACGGCCAAGTCGCCGCAATTCATCCTGCACGACCTGTACCTGGTCGTCTACAAACTCGACGGCACGGTCGCCGCGCATGGCGCCAACCCGAAAATGGTCGGCAAGAACTTGATCGAGCTGAAGGATATCGACGGCAAGGCCTTCGTCAAGGAACGGGTCGACTTAGCCAAGAGCAAGGGCACGTTCTGGCAGGAATACAAATTCACGAATCCGGAAACCAAGAAAATTGAACCGAAAGTGATGTACTGCGAAAAGCTGGCCGATTCCGTCGTCTGCGGCGGCATCTACCTGTAGCCAGCCGCTGCGCCGCCAGCGCCGGGATGGCACACCGATCTGTCAACGAATTTCTCAACGAATTTTTCAACAAGATGGGCCGCAATGAAAATCGCACAGAAGATGTTGATCGTCCCGGTGGTCGCGCTGGCTTGCCTGCTGGCCATGGGCGCCTTGTCCTATTTCGCCATGCAGCAAAACGAGCAGCGCATGCACGAACTGAAAGACGTCACCCTGACGGCCGAGCGGCTGGCCAACCAGCAAGCCATTGCCCTGGGTCAGGTGCACGCCGACGTGTACGCGAAGATCGCCATCGCGGCCAGCCTGTCGGACGAGCAGTTCAAGCAGTTCGGCGCGCAAACGGATGGCCAGCTGAACGCCATCGCGCAAGGCTTGAAGGAACTGCAGAAATTCTCGGGTGCCGCCACGGAAGCGGGCCAGGCGCTGCCCGGTGTCGAGCGCTACCGTGCCAGCGTGGCGCAGGCGCTGGACCTGGCGTCGATGGACCCGAATACGGGCGTGGCGGCGATGCAAAATGCCGCCGGACACTACCAGCAAGTACGTGGGCAATTACGCCAGGTGCTGCTCAACCTCGACCACCGCACGGTCGAGGCCTTGCAGGAGACAAAAAATGCGGGCCAGCGCGCCGGCTGGTTGTCGCTGGGCACCATGGCCATCGGCTTTGCCTTGCTGGCCCTGATCGCCACGTGGGTGGCGCGTTCCGTGGTGGGGCCCATCGACGACGCCTGCCGCGCCGCTGAATGCCTGGCCGCCGGCGACCTGACCACGCACATCGAAGCCCAGGGCGACGACGAGGTGGGCAAGCTGACCCGGGCCTTGGCCACCGTGCTGAAAAACTGGAATACTTTATTGGGAGATATACGCCAGGCGGGCTCCACCATCACGGTGGAAGCGAGTGAAATCGCGCTGGGCAATGCGGACTTGTCGGCCCGCACCGAGTCGCAAGCCCATTCCCTGCAAGAAACGGCGTCATCCATGCATGCCTTGACCGATACCGTGCGCGAAAACGCCAGCCATGCGCACCAGGCCAACCAGATGGTGCTGTCGACGTCGAACGTGGCGCTCGAAGGCGGCCGCGTCGTGGGCCAGGTGGTCGAAACGATGGGCTCGATCAAGGCCAGTTCCGGGCGCATCGTCGACATCATCGCCGTCATCGACGGCATCGCGTTCCAGACGAATATCCTCGCCTTGAACGCGGCCGTGGAAGCGGCGCGCGCGGGCGAACAGGGGCGCGGCTTTGCCGTCGTCGCCACCGAGGTGCGGGGCCTGGCCCAGCGCTCGGCCACGGCGGCGCGCGAAATCAAGCAGCTGATCGAGGATTCCGTGGCCAGGATAGAAACGGGCAGCGAGCTGGCCGACAGCGCCGGGCGCACCATGGGCGATATTGTCGCCTCCGTCCAGCAGGTGACGGAAATCATGAACGACATCACGGCGGCCAGCCAGCGCCAGAGCAAGGGCATCGAAGAGGTCAACAATGCCATCACGGAAATGGATGAATTGACCCAGCGTAATGCCGCCCTCGTCGAACAATCGGCCGCCGCCGCGCAAAGCATGCAAGACCAGGCGCATGACTTGCTGCGGGTCGTAGACGCGTTCCGCCTGGGCGATGGCGGCCCGCCGTTGCTGCCCCGTCAGTAACGTTGCGGCATCGCAGCCTTGGCGCAGGCCAGCATTTTCCTGCCCGCCTCGGCCAGCGCGGGGTCCGGGTCCGTCTGCAAGGCGCTACCACGGCTGTTCTGATCGTCGTAACTGCCCAGCATGGCCGCATACAGCGAGGCCTGGTCCTGCTTGCGCCAGGTGGCGCTGGGCAAATTGCCGGGGGTGACAGGCATGCCGGCGCTGAAGTAGCCATATAGCCCGCCGACCTGTTTCTTGTGCAGCCATTCCATCAATTGCACGATGCGGTACTGTTCCAGCAGGCTCAATTCACTGACATTGACGCTGGACAAGGCGTAATACAGTTCCAATCGGGCCATCCAGTTGCCCTTTCCGCCGGCCGCCACCAGCGCCTCCCAGGCGGGGCCGACGCGCACCTTGCGCACGTCGACCGGCAATGCCAGCCACGCCTCGACTGCGGCCTGGTCCGGCACGGGGCCGTAGTCAACGGGCGCGCGGCAGACGAACTGGCGCGCATCTGGCCCGCCATCCTTGAGCGCGTTGCCAATCTGCGCGGCAATCTTGTCACCGCTGCGCAGCAGGCGCGTGCCATAACTCTCTATTGTCCAGCTCGGGGGCAGCCGGCCCAGCCAGGCCAGCGCATCGTCGTTGGCGCGGGCCGCCACGGCGTAGGCGGCGATCCTGGCCTGCATCTTGACTTCTTTCTGCTGCTCCGCCAGCTTGCGCGCCTCTTGCTCCTCGTCATACCGGCTCGTGGTCACGGTCAGTTGCATGCATTGCTGGAACGCGTCCGGCGCCCCCTGCCAGCATGCGGCTGGCACCTTCAGCTGCCAGCGCATGCTGACGGTTTTCAGAATATACGTGTCTTCGCCCTCCGCCCCTTTGACATAGGCGCGGCCGTCGGCCTTCGTCACGCCTTTCGCCAGTCGCTTGCCGCCCGCAGTGCTCCACGTATACGGGTCATCGTCTTGCGGCACGCCGGGCGCGGCGTACAGAGTCAGGTAGTGGCCGGCTGCGGCAGGCGCATCGGCGGCATGGCTGAGCGGCGACAGCAGGGATATGGCCAGTAAAGTTCTTCCAGGTTTCAGTTTCAGCATGCAGCAATCGTCAATGAAGTTCCGTATGGCAGGCGCAGTCGTGGCCGCTGGCCGCCTCGGACAGGTTTTGCAGGATCGCGCAGTCTTGCGACGGCTGCGGCTGGTCGCACTGGTGGCGCAAGGTCACCAGTTGCTGCTGCAATATTTGCAAATTCGCCATTTGTTCGGCAATGCGCAAGATGTGGTGGTCGAGCAACTCATTGACGCTCTGGCAGCCTTCAGCCGGATTGTTCTTAAATTCCAGCAAGGCGCGGATATCGGTCAAGCCGATCTGCAGGGAGCGGCAATGGCGGATGAATTGCAACCGTTCTTGGTGTTCTTCGCGGTATTCGCGGTAGCCGGCGCCGTTGCGGCCAGGTTCCTGCAGCAAGCCCGCCTTTTCATAGTAACGCACGGTTTCCACGTCACAATCTGTCCGTTTGGCCAGTTCTCCGATACGCATGGCATCCCCTTTTCATTCTTTATGCGAATTGCGCTTGACCCTGTAGCGGCTACAGGGTTTCTAATGGAAGCATACACGAAACCGGAAGGACGAATGCGATGCCGCACGATAGCCACGACCACACCCACGAACACAAGCATGACCATGCGCACGACCATGACCATGACCACAAGCATGCGCACGCGCCCAAGGCGGCCAGCTGCTGTTCCAGCCAGCATGCGTGCTCGTCCACGCCTGCCGCCCCGTCTGGCCCAGCCTTGCCCAGCACAGCCATCGCCGGTGCCAGCACGGCCAAATACCGCATCGCCAACATGGATTGCCCCACGGAAGAGCGGCTGATCCGCAACAAGCTAAGCAATATGGCGGGCGTCGTAGGCCTGGATTTCAACCTGATGAACCGGGTGCTCGACGTGCACCACACCCTGCCATCGCTGGCCACGGTGGAAGCGGCCCTGCACGGCATCGGCATGCAGGCCATTCCCATGGAGGTGGATGCGCCAGTTGCGCGCGATCCGGACGAGGGCAAGCTGAGCAGCCTGCAAAAAGGCTTGCTGGTCGTCTCCGGCCTGGCCGCTGCTGGCGCCGAAGCGCTGGCGTGGACCACGCATGAAGACAGTTCGCCCCTGGTCATCGCGCTGGCCCTGCTGTCGATCGCCACGGGGGGCTGGCCGACCCTGAAAAAAGGCTGGATTGCCCTGAAAACGTTCACCCTGAATATCAATTTCCTGATGAGCCTGGCAGTCTTCGGCGCCGTCGCCATCGGCCAGTGGCCAGAGGCGGCCATGGTCATCTTCCTGTTTGCCATTGCCGAACTGATCGAAGGTTTGTCGCTGAACCGCGCACGCAACGCCGTGCACAGCCTGATGCAGCTGGCGCCCGACACGGCGACAGTGGCCGACGCGAGCGGCGCCTGGAACCAGGTGAGCGTCGCCACGGTGGCGATCGGCGCCTTGATGCGCGTCAAGCCGGGCGAGCGCATCGCACTCGATGGCATCGTGCAAAGCGGCGAATCATCCGTCAACCAGGCGCCGATCACGGGCGAAAGCATGCCTGTGGACAAGGCCGTGGGCGACGTCGTGTATGCGGGCACCATCAATGAACGGGGCTTGCTCGACGTCACCGTCACGGCCAACAGCGGCAACAGCACCCTGGCGAAGATCGTCAAGGTGATCGAGGAAACCCAGGGCAAGCAGGCGCCCACGCAGCGCTTTGTCGACAATTTCGCCCGCTACTACACGCCGGCCGTCGTCGTCTTCGCCATTTTAGTGGCCTTGCTGCCGCCGTTGCTGCTGGGCCAGCCATTCATGGCCTGGGTGTATAAAGCGCTGGTGATGCTGGTGATCGCCTGCCCTTGTGCACTCGTCATTTCCACCCCGGTCACCGTCGTCAGCGGCCTGACGGCGGCCGCGCGGCGCGGCATTCTGGTCAAAGGCGGGCAATTCCTGGAAACGGGTTATCGCATCAAGGCCATCGCCGTCGACAAGACGGGCACCTTGACCATGGGCAAACCGGCCGTGACGGACGTGGTGGCGCTCGATGGCGGCAGCCGTGACGCCATCCTGCTGCTGGCCGCCAGCCTGGACGCCAATTCGGCCCACCCATTGGCCGCCGCCATCGTCAAGGCCGGTCCGCCTGCCAGCAGCCACTTGCCCGTCAACCAGTTTGCCGCCCTGCATGGCCGCGGCGTGCAAGGCACGATAGCTGGCCAGACGTATTACCTGGGCAACGCGCGCCTGATGACGGAATTGAAGGTATTGACGCCGGCACTGCAAGCCATCCTGGTGGGGCTGGAACAGCAGGCGTACACGGCCATGGTTCTGGCCACCTCCGCCGGCGCGCTGGGCGTCATCGCCGTGGCCGACGTGCTGCGCCCGACGGCGGCGTCCGCCATCGCCAGATTGAATGCGCTGGGCGTGACCACTGTCATGCTGACGGGAGACAATGCGCTGACGGCGCAGCGCATCGGCGCCGAAGTGGGCGTCAGCCTCGTCAAGGCGGAGTTATTGCCGGAAAATAAACTCGATGAAATCAAGGCCTTGCAGCAGCAATTCGGCGTGGTGGCCATGCTGGGCGATGGCGTCAACGACGCCCCGGCCCTGGCGCAGGCAGACATCGGCTTTGCCATGGGCGCGGCCGGCAGCGACACGGCCATCGAAACGGCGGACGTGGCCCTGATGGATGATGAACTGGGCAAATTGCCTGAATTCATCAGCCTGAGCCAGCGCACGCGCAGCATCCTCGTGCAAAACATCAGCTTTGCCATCGGCATCAAGGCCGTCTTCTTCGGCCTGGCCCTGGCCAGCATGGCAACCTTGTGGATGGCCGTATTTGCCGATGTGGGCGCCAGCCTGCTGGTGGTGGCGAATGGCTTGCGTTTGCTGCGCAAGAGTAAGCAAACATAGTTCCACGCAAATATATTTCCATCTGGACAATTGCTGTAAAAAAAGCTACTTTGGCGGCTGTTCCCTACCGCCGCCAAAGTAGCCGATGACCTTTCTTCCCCGCCTGACCCTGCTGGTCACTCTGCTGGCCGGCTCCTCCCTGCATGCCGAACCGATGTACTTCACCCCCTGTTCCGATATGGCCGCCCCCGGCAGCCTGTGCTCGGGCTTGAACGTGCCCGGAAGTTATGACGAGCAAGGCCGCGCCATCGGCGACGCGGATGCCATGCACGTCTTCGTGCGCAAGTTTGCCGCCGATGTACCTGCCGGCAAGCCGGCCAAAGGCACCCTGTGGCTGGTGGCGGGCGGTCCCGGCGAATCGGGCGCCTCGTTCTACAGCCTGCTGCCCACCTTGCGCCGCAGCTTTCCCGGCTTTGAATTCCTGATTCCCGACCACCGCGGCACGGGCCATTCGTCGCGCCTGTGCAAGGCGGAAGAGTCGGAACAAAGTCCCGGCGGCCGTGCCCTGGCAGGGGCCGAATGGGGAAGCTGCTTTGCCGGCATCAACCTCGTGCCGGAATACGCGGGCCAGTTTTCCATCACGATGGCCGCGCGCGACTTGCAAGCCTTGATCGAAGGCGAACGCAAGGCCAAAAGCAAACAGCCGCCAGCGTATGTATATAGTGTGTCGTATGGCACGCAGCTGGTCTTGCGCGCCTTGCAGTTGGGGCCGCTACCCGTCGAGGGCGTCATCTTCGACTCGCTGGTACCGCCGCAGACGGATGCCCGCTGGGACTTGAGCCAGCGCTCGCACGTGGTCAACACGGTCGGCATGCAGGTACTGGCCCGCTGCGATGCGGATGCGGCTTGCCACTCTGCACTAGGCGAGCCGGCCGCAACCCTGTACCGCCGCGTGCTGGATAAAATGCAAGCCGATCCCGCCCTGCTGGCGCAGATTCCCGGCAAGAACCTGAAAAACTTCCTGGGCGGCATGCTTGACGTGCCAGCCGCCCGCGCCCGCATCCCCTATCTGCTGCAAGAACTGGACCAAGGTGGCGATGCTGAGCTGGCGTCCGTGCGCGCCATCCTGACACAGGCAGCGGCCAGCCTGGGCAGTTATCCCCAGTCGCCGCTGTCGATTCCGCTGGTCAATATCATCAGCAATTCGGAAAACAATCTGCAGCCGTCGTTGCGCCCCGGCTGGGCCGCCGCCGACATCGACCGCGACGAGGCGGATTTGCTGTTTACCAGTCCCCTGCCCCGCATCCTGCTGGGCGGCGGCTTGCCCACCTACCCGCGCGACACTTATTTCGGCGCCTTGCCGGCGAAGCTGCCGCCGACCCTGGTGCTACAGGGAACGCTGGACCCGAAGACGCCGTACGCTGGCGCGCAGGCGCAAGTGCGGGCTTTGGCGCAAAGCAAGGCCGGCAAGGTGGCCCTGTCTACCGTGCAGAACGCCCCGCATTTCATTTTATGGACGGCGCCCGCCTGTCTTGAACAAGCCAGCACCCGCTTTATTGTCGGCAAGCCGGCGCAGGATTGCACGCTGTAACTCCCACCGACCAGTTAGAAGAGGACGATATGCGCATCACGAGCCTGGCATTGCTGCTGTTATCTTGTTACGGCGTGGCGCAAGCGGCGCCGCCCGCCGCCCCGTCCCTCTGCGCCTCGCCCGCACAGCCCATCCGCGAGCAAGGGTATGTGCCCATCAATGGCATCGAGCAGTGGATCACGGTCACGGGCGCCGCCTGCGGCAATCCCGTGATCCTGTTCATCCATGGCGGCCCCGGCAACGCGCTCAGTCCTTTTGCGGACGCCATCTACGCCGGCTGGGAACGCCACTACACCCTGGTGCAGTGGGATCAACGCGGCGCCGGCATGACGTATGCAAAACAGCGGCCGGCGGAAGACGTGCCCTTGACCGTGGAACAGATGCGCGACGACGGCGTCGCCGTGGCCCGCTATATCGAACGGCATCTGGGCCAGCAGAAAGTCATTTTGATGGGCAGTTCCTGGGGGTCGATTCTGGGCGTGCACATGGCCAAGGCGCGCCCCGACCTGTTCCACGCGTATATCGGCACGGCGCAGATGGTCAATGCACGGGATAATGAAACGGGCATGTACCGGGAAGTGATGGCGCTGGCACAGGCGGCTGGCGATACGGCCACGGTGGACAAGCTGACGGCGCTCGGTGCGCCGCCGTGGACGGACCCGCGCAACTTCGGCATCTTGCGCCGCTTCGACCGCAAATATGAGGGAATGGCAACGGATGCGCCACCGAAACACTGGTGGCAGCCGGCGCCGTTCTACGCCACGCCGCAAGCGCTGGCCGATGCCGAGGCGGCCGATGACTATTCGTATATCCAGTTCATCGGCATGCGCGGCGACGGCATGTTCGCCAAGGTCGACCTGCCCGCACTGGGCACACGCTTTGACTTGCCCGTGTTTTTCATCATGGGCGAAGCGGACTTGCTGACCTCGCCCGCTATCGCGCGCACCTACTTTGACAGCATCACGGCGCCGGCCAAGGATTTTACTGTGGTGAAACGCGCAGGGCACGACCCCAACCAGGCCGTGCTCGACGCCCAGTGGGCGGTCTTGCGCGACAAGGTGGCGCCGTTGCTCAAGCGCTGATCCATCAGACCGAGATCGCCCGGCGCGCCCGCAGATGCAGGTGGCGGATGGTGGCCGCGGCCGCCATCAGGATGGCGGAAGCCGTGGCCAGCACGACAATAAATGCCTTGTCGAAAGCCGAGCGGGCCAGTTCCGATACTTGCAAGCCCAGTTCGGCTGGCAATTGCTCGGCGGCCAGCAGCGCCGCATCGAGGGTGTCATGGGCATTCGGCAACAGGCCCGCGCTTTCCGGAATCACCAGGGTGGCGCTGTAGACGGCCGACAAGATGGTGCCCAGCACCGTCACGCCGATCACGGCGCCCAGTTCGTACGACACTTCCTCGATCGAGGCGGCCATACCCGCTTGCTGCGGCGCCACGTTCAGCATCACGGCGCTCGACGCGGCCGTCATGACGGCGCCCAGGCCCAGGCCCAAAATCACCAGACTGGCCACTTGCGCCGAGACGGCGGCGTCATGCAGCACCAGATACGATGCCATGCCGATACCAGACAGCAGCAGCGAACCCCACAACACCTTGGCCTTGTCTGCGCGCGGCAGCATGAAACCCGTCAGCGGGCCGGCAAACACGGATGCCAGCGGCAGCGGCAACAACAGCAGACCCGCTTCCAGCGGAGATAATTCACGCACCAGCTGCATGTGCTGGCTCAGCGCCAGTTCCATGCCGATCAGGGCGGCGGACGCCACCATGGCGGCGGCCACGGCGCTGGAAAACGGCAGTTCGCGGAACAGTGCGAAGTCGATCAGCGGCTTGGCTTGCCGCTTCTGGCGGCGCACGAATTTGAGCATGAAGAAAGCGCCCACGACGAACGAGGCGGCAGCCAGCGCATACGACGGCTGCGACTTGCCCAGTTCCTTGATCGCATACACGCCACCAAGCAGACCCATCATGATTTGCAAGGAACCGGCCAGGTCCCACGGCTTGTCGCGGTTACCGGCCCGTTTCGGCAGGACAACGGCGGCAAGCACCAGGGTCAGCAGCACGATGGGCACGTTGATCAGGAAGACGGAACCCCACCAGTAATGTTCCATCAGGAAACCGCCGAGCACGGGGCCAAACGCGGCGCCACCCGAGGCGATGGCCGCCCACACGCCGATGGCGAACGAGCGCTCGCGGTTGTCCGTAAAGGTCAGGCGGATGATGGACAAGGTGGCCGGCATCATCAGCGCGGCGCCAATGGCCAGCAGCACGCGGGCAAAGATCAGCCATTCGGCTGCGGGCGAAAACGCGGCGCACAGCGAGGCGATGCCGAACACGGCCAGGCCGGCAAGGAAAACGGGTTTGTGGCTCAAACGGTCACCGAGGGTGCCGAGGCCGGGCAACAGACCGGAGACGACCAGCGCGTACACGTTGATGATCCACAGTTTTTGCGAGGAAGTGGCCTGCAGGTCGCGCGTCAGCGCGGGCAAGGCGGTGTAGAGCACGGTCATGTCGACCACGATGAGGAACAAGGCGCTGGAGACGATGGCCAGCGTCAGCCATTTTTTCATTGGATGCATAAACAACTCATGGATTTTAGTGTAACTTTTAACAACTATCGGTGTGGATAAAGCGGGTGCTGCGCAAATATTTACGTTCCAGGCTGCCACGGGCCTGGGCTTGTCGGGGGCGGCGGGCGTCAGCCACGGTCGCCATCCTTGTCATCCACGGCAGCCGTTACTGCCGGCATGTCGAGTTCGCGCAGCATGACAACGGACACGTGCTTGAAGCCGCGTCCCTGGAAGAATTTTTGCGCCGTCAGGTTGTGTGCGCCGCATTCGAGGAACAGACGGGCGATGCCGTGGCTGTGCAGCTCGCTTGCCACCCACTCCACCAACTGGCTGCCGATACCGCTGCCGCGCACGGAAGGCAGCAAGACCAGGTCATCTAGCGCGGCGAACGATTTCGAGGCGCGCTGGCGCGTGTCGATGGAGACCAAAGCCATGCCGACGATGGCCTCGCCCGACGTGGCGACAGCCAGCAGGGTCGAATCGCCATGCTCCCAGTCATGCGACAGGGCGGCGCGGATTTCGCCACGGATCACCTCGGGCAAGTCCGCGCGCCAGTTGCCGGGCGCATCGGCGCGCTCGCCCTGCAGCTCCGAATGCGAGATATAGTCGGCGCTGACGTTGTCGAGGTAGAGCTTGCACAAAGTGTCTTCGGCGGTGGCGTCGTGACACCAGCTGAAGCTGATGGCGGGCGAATTGGCTTGAGCGGTTTTCATGGCGGATCTCATGTTATTGACAATGAAATACATTTTATGTCGCCCCAGAATGGCATTCAAGTTAAAATCCATCTATAAAACAGATAGGTTGATGCCATGCAATGGACTTTGGAACAAATGCGCTACTTTGAAGCGGCCGTCGCGGCCGGCTCTTTCTCGGGCGCGGCGCGGCGGCTGGGCCGCGCGCAATCGGTGGTCAGCACCTCGATCGGGCTGCTGGAAGCGGAATTTGGCGTGGAATTGTTTGACCGCTCGCGCCGCAGCGCCGTGCTGACGGAAGCGGGCAAGGTGATGCACCTGGAAGCGTGCGAACTGCTGCGCCAGGCCGAGCGATTGCAGCTGCGCGCCCAACTGCTGAGCGAGGCGCCCGAAGCCCAGCTGACCCTGGCGCTGGACGAAGCCCTGCCCTACCTGGCCATCGGCACTTTGGTGAAAGAACTGGCGGCGCGCTACCCGGCCCTGGAACTGGTCATGCTCAACGCCACGGCGTCGGAAGTGGCGCAGTACGTGGAACAGCAGCAAGCCGACGTGGCTTTTCATTTTGACCGCGGCCCCATCTCCCCGGTGCTGGAACAGCAGCACATCGGTAGCGTGGCGCAAGGCGTGTTCGTCGCAAAAGGCCACGCCATGGCGCATGGCCAGGAAGTCAGCCGCAACGAGCTGACCCGCTACCGCCAGCTGATCATGGATTCCGAGCTCAATCGCGAACACGCCTTCAGCCCCGCCGTCTGGTTTTCCGACAGTTTTTACAGTATTGCCGAGATGGTCGCGGATGAATTGGGCTGGGCGATTCTGCCGCTGAACATCGCCAATTACGACAACTACAAGGGCTATCTGCAGGAAGTGCCCTGCCCTGCGCTGGCTTTATCCAGGCTGCCGGTGCGGCGGTTGGCTATCCATGGCAAGAAGCTGAGCGAGACGAGTTTGTGGCTGACGACCAGGTTGGCGGAGTTGCTGGCGGATGGGCCGCGGGGTAGTGGCCATGATGTAGCTTGACGACGGCGGCGGCGACAGCACCACCAAGATGCTGGCATGGCATGATGCACTGGCCATCAGCGTTAAGTTGATGCGGAAAGCCGATTGCTATGCAGTGCGTTACCGGGTACATGCATTCCCTGCGGCACAGCATCTTGAGTCGGCGCCAGCCTTTGAATTGTAGAATTTATTCAAACGATTGGCATTGGCCCAATTCATTTAAAATCAAATTACCAGCAGAGCATGAAATGATGAAAATAACCTGCGACCATGCAGAAAAAATTGAAATTGCGGTGGAGTTCCCGATTTCAATACTCTGCGAATATAATGGCCATGACAATTTAGATGTGACGCTCGATGATAATATAATATATCTGATTAATGAGGCCTTGAGAAAATCCGGAGTACATGTAAAAAACAAAGTAATGAAAACATATTATTCCGAGAAAAATGAAGAAATTCTAAGTTATCAACTGACATTGATCGTTTGGCCACCAGGATTTAACTTATATTGCATTGTGAATGACTTGACTCAGGAGAATTTTCATCAAGGATTATGTATTAAACTACAATCTCAGCACCATGGTTTTAGAATAGTATATGCGGAATCTGCAGTCGGATGAGGCTGAGCTGAGCATTGATGTATTTCCAAGGCCTGAGTTCACGAGCAAGCTCACCTACAGGTCATTCTCTACCCAGCCTTAATATGTCAGGAAGGACTGCAGCATGGATTTCGATTGGCATGGCGCTATCATCAATAAGTACTGAAAGCTTTACATGACTCACTCAACAGTCCTAAACAACTGGTTCACCATGGCAAAAGGCGATCCCGTGGAGATCGATCCCGACAACATCAATCACGAAGCCATGAGCAATCTGTGGAGCTTTTCGCCCACGGAGGAGGAGACGCCGCAGATCCATGCGGCAGATATCGTTGAATTCATCGGAGAGTTGATCGCGGCACGCAGCAGCGCGCTCGTTGGCGAAGAGATGCTGTTCTATTGCTGGCACGATGCGCAATGCCGCCAGTTGCGTTTCAGCCTGGTATCGCGCTCACATGGGAGGCTGCCGTTTCGCTGCGAACTGCGCGAAACGCAGGATCTGGCGCTGATCGCCGAGCGCGTGGTGAACGGGGACTGGCGCAACGAACATTATATGCAGGCCCCGTCGGAGGACGGCGATGAACAGGAGGTCGTGCCGTTCGTGCTGCCCGTATTTGTCGTGCCCGTGCCGTAGGAATCAGCGCGGCGCAATCACGCCAGGAAACGTGCGGGCCGGCAAGCCTCCAGGGCCGCCGCCGGCTGGTCATCGACGATTTCCCCGCTGGCCAGCTGCCCCACGATGGCCGCCAGCACCACACCCGGATGCATGGCGCACACGTACGCGCCTTCGACCTGCGGCAAGTAGCCGACGATGGGCACGCCGTCAAAGGGCATAGGGCGCAGGCCGACGCCGGCGAATGCGGGCGCGATGGCCTCGGCGCCCTCGAGTTCATCGCGGATCGCGCTGGCCGTGCGCTGCGCGATGGCGGCGGGCTGATTTTCCGGCGCCTCGTCCACATAGTCTTCCGCCGCCAGCATGGTGCCATCTTCGTCTTGCCGCACTTCCATTGCATGGCTGGAAATAATGCCGCGCACCAAGCCGGGCCGCGCCTTGTAGCGCATGAAAATGGCGGGCGAGGCGTGGATGGGCAGGCTGGCGCCCAGCATCTGCGCCAGCGCAGCAGTTCCCGTGCCTGCCGCCAGCACGACCACGTCCGCTTCGATGAGGCCAGCGGCCGTTTCCACACCTGTCACCCGCGCACCCTGGACCACAAAGCCCAGCACAGGCGTGTGCGTGCGGATGGCCGCGTCCAGCGCCCTGGCCGCTGCCAGCAAGGCGTGTGTGGCGGCAACGGCGTCGAGCGCGCCTTGCTCCGGCTCGTGGACGGCCTGTTCCGGCGGCTGTCGCAGATGCGGTTCAAGCTGGACGATGCGCGAGCGGTCCAGCAAGATGGATTCGGTTGACACCCGCCCATCCTGCGTGCCGTATGACAAAGCGCCATGCCAGCGCACGGTCAAGCCGGGCACCTGCGTTTCCAGCTGGCGGTAGGCGGCGATGGCGCCACCGCGCAGGGTCGCAATGGGGTCGGGACCGGCGCAGGACGTGTTAATCCACGCAAACGAGCTGCCCGTCACGCCGGAAGCGATGTCGCCTGCCTCGACCACGGTAACTTGTGCTCCCTTGCTGGCCAGATGGTAGGCGAGCGACGCGCCCATGACGCCGGCGCCGATGACGATGATGCGTTTCGGGCTCTCATGATTCATATCTGTCAACTTTGTTTATTTATCACAGGGCAGAGTCTACCCCAGTTGCCCGCAAATCCAGTGCATAGGCATGGCCGTCGACAACGTTGCCTGCCACGGTGGCGATATCGGGCACGGCCATTCCCTGCACGAAACCGCAGCGTTCCAGCACGCGGATCGACGCCGCATTGCCGTCGATGGCGTAGGCGCACAGGCGTTGCAGCCGCCATTCCTCTTGCGCCAGGGTGATCAAGTAGCGCAGCGCGGCCGTGGCCAGGCCCTTGCCCGCTTGTTGTTCTCCGATGCGGTAACCGACTTCGGCCACGCCTTGCTGCCGGTCAATGTCCTTGAGGTTGGCGCGGCCGATCAATTGTCCGTGTTCGTCGACGATGACGCAGGGATGCATGCGGCCCTGTGCATGTTCGTCCAGGAATTGCGCGACGTGCGCGGCAATGCCGTCGACGGTGTAAAAATTGTCCGGCCGCCGGTCGATATGGCGCTCGAACCAGGCCCGGTTGGCCTGCTCGAATGCCAGCAAGGGCGCGGCGTCGTCGGCGCGCAGGGTGCGAATGGTGTGTGTACTCATGGAAACTCCAGGAAAGGCATGAGTCTAGTGACGCGCTGCCCGGCCCGTCAATCTTGATTCCACGAATCAATATACAGATACAATCGCCGCCATGAAAAACGACTTATCCGCCCTCGACGCGGCGCGCCTCCTGGGCGTCAGCCTGCCCACCCTGTATTCCTACGTGAGCCGGGGTTTGCTGGCGTCCGTCAGCAAGGGCGATTCGCGCAGCAAGCGCTATCCGCAGGAAGACGTACTGCGCCTGGCGGCGCGTAAAAATGACGCCAAGCGGGGCGGCCAGACGGCCGTGGCCGCCATGCACTGGGGCTTGCCCGTGCTGGAAACGCAGATTTCCCACATTCTCGATGGCCGGCTGCTATACCGCGGCTGCGATGCGACGGCGCAGGCCGAGTCCGCGACGCTGGAGACGGCCGCCGGCCTGCTGTGGGACGACAACGCGATAGACTATTTCCAGCAAGATGCTCCTGCCCTGCCGCAGGAACTGGCCAGCGCGCCAGATGCGCCGCCGCTGTCGCGCGCCATGCTGGCCATGGCCATGCTGTCGTCCCTGCCTGCGCCTGCTGACATGCTGCAGTCCGGCCCCGCCTTGATGCGATTGTTGGCCGCCGCCCTGCTCCAGACGGCCCCGTCCGCCTTGCCGCTGCACCGGCAGATGGCCCAGGCGTGGCGAGCCGACGCGGACCAGACTGAATTGCTGCGCGCGACTCTGGTGCTGCTGGCCGACCATGAATTGAATGCGTCCACCTTTGCCGTGCGCTGCGTCGCCTCGACGGGCGCCAGTTTGCCCGCCGCGCTGGGCGCCGGGTTGGCGGCCTTGTCCGGCGACAGACACGGCGGCGGCAGCGCGGCAGCCAGGTGCATGTTGACGCAGGCGCTGGCCACGCCAGACGACAAAGCCGCCATCGGCAGTTTCTACGCGACCATCGCGCCGGAATTCGCCGGCTTTGGCCACCCGCTGTATCCAGACGGCGACCCGCGCGCCGCGTATCTGCTGGACCGTTTGGCAGCGCTGTCGCCCGGGCACCCGCGACTGCACGCCATCCTGTCCGTCTGCGCCACGGCTGGCGAACTGCTGGGCACCAAGCCGAATGCCGACCTGGTGCTGGCCGCCATGGAATTGGCCTTCGGCTGGCCCAAGGGCGCAGCATTGAGCGTGTTTGCGCTGGCCCGTTCGACCGGATGGATCGCGCACGCGGCCGAGCAAGCCGCCAGCGCGGCCCTGATCCGTCCACGCGCACGCTATGTCGGACGCCACCAGCGAGATTAGAAATCGACGCTTGATTTATTACGCATACGTAGTAGTATACTTCGTATGCGTACCAATAATTCTCCTACTTCAGACGTCCCCGATGCCGCAGCCTGCCCGTTGGGCGAACGTTCGCCGCGCCTGTTCAATCTGCTTAACCTGGCGCGGCAGAATCTGTTTCGTTCGGCAGACGCCGTCTTCACCAGCGAACTGGGATTTTCCGGTACGCAAGTGGTCGCCCTGTTTGCCCTGAAGGGCGAAGAAGGCTGCCAACTGAAGGATCTGGGGCGGGCGCTGCAGCTAAAAAACTCGGCCGTCACGGGCCTGGTCGCGCGCATGGAAGAAAACGGCCTGATCGTGCGCGGCCAGTCGGCGTTGGACGCGCGCGCCGGCACCCTGCACATGTCGCCCAAGGGCGGCGAGGTGCTGGCCTCCGCCCTGCCCCTGCTCGACAGTTTGAATCAACAACTGAAGCAAGGTTTCAGCGAGGAGGAGCTGGCCGTCGTCGCCCGCTTCCTGCTGCACGCCTCGCGCCTGCGTTTCCAGCAAGATATTTAACCCATCCATCACCCCACAGGAGCTACCATGCACCCCAACGACATGACCGGCTTGCAACTGATGCAAGCTTTCGCGCAAGGCCTGTTCCCACGGCCCGGCATTTCCAAGACCATGCCCATGGACGCACACACGGTGGAGCATGGCCGTGTCATCTTCACGGCGACGGCGAATGAAACGCACACCAATCCCATGGGTGGCGTGCACGGCGGTTTTGCCGCCACTGTGCTCGACACGGTCACGGGCTGCGCCACGCACACGGTCTTGCCCGCCGGCGAAAGCTACGGCACGACGGACCTGAACATCAAGATGTGCCGCCCCCTGCCCTTCAACGTGACGGTCTACGCGGAAGGTAAAGTCATCAATGCGGGACGCAACCTGGTCATTTCCGAAGGCACGATCCGCGACGAGGCCGGCAAAGTGTACGCGCACGCGACCGCCACCTGCATGATCATCCGGCCGCGGGAGCAAGCGGCCGCTTGATACTGATCGGCGCCATGGCCGAAGCCTGGTTCATCCTGGCCGTCTGCTTTCGGCCAGAAGCGGACGTAGTGAGAATGAGGACGGATGGTTATGCTTACAGTTGTACAGATCAGCACAGCTATCATCAGTGCAGCATGCGCCGTTATGATCGCCTTGTATGCAACGTGGTTGTTGATGCATCGGCTGAAGCAACGCGAGTCCAAACGCCTCGCGTTTAGCAAGTGGGTTCGTCATCTCTTCGAGGCTGTTATGGGCCTCTAAGATTTATAGTGCCTGCAGCGGGACAAATGTCCCAAATGGGGTGAAACCTGGCAACGACGGCAACCGGCCAGAAGCGGTCATTCAATTTATCGCCGTTCCGTATTGATAGAAAGCTCACGATGCTACCCAACGCGAGCAGTGCATGGGACCTAGACGAACTAGCTGCCCGCATGCTGAAAGTCGACCACGCCGGCGAGAACGGCGCGGTTCACATCTATGCAGGACAGATTTTCCTGGCCCGGCTCACGGCGCC
>NZ_JAAOLY010000035.1 GCF_011601275.1 Janthinobacterium lividum
ATGTAGGGGGAGGTGGTGGAGGGCATTCAAATGGATATTTTTTAACGGGAAATATGTGCTGGCACTGCGTTGACACGTTAAGTATGGTTCAGTGTGATATTCAAGTCAAATCAGCTTTTGATTCTTCAAAAATCAGGGGGTCTTATAGTGCAAGACTGCGGTTGAAGAAGATGTCTTTATGTCATATGATAAATTAATGGATCCCCATTGAAATATGAACTTAATTTCTGATAATCCCACTCCAATTTGTTTTATCTTTGTTATTTTTCCTAATGCTCTCGCAGTCTTTGTTGCCTTTGTGGAGTGTGGTTGGATTTTATTTTTTTCAATGAAATTTATGGTTATTTTTTTTATTATGTTGCAGTTACAATCGATTGAAATGGATTCAATGAAGCATTTTTTATAATTCGCCATTGTTTCAATTCTATATATTGTGCTTTTTTTGTTTTGTATTTAGATGATTTTATAAATTTTCCTTCTTCTGTTTTAAAAAAAATGATTCTTTGTTGGGAATGGAGTTCCCTTCTATTGTTATGGAGCCATCAAGAAAGTTTGTCCTGATATCTATCATTATTTGAGTCCAATATTTGAACCTTGCATAAGATTCATTTTGTCTATCTCTGCTATAAAAATTTGGCGACCACCGCCAGATCCGAATTGTCTATTTCGAAGTGCTCTTCCACTCGCCACGCAGATGGTATTGATAACAGTGTATTGTCGAACTAATGTCCTGGGTGGACGTCCATTCGGATCTGTCAGTGTACTCTGAACTTGAACTAAATCATGAAGCTTTTTATGGTTCCATCCTGCGGCAGCCAATGTTTTTCCGTCGACGAAGTAGCTGGGAATATTATTTCCTTGTGCAGGATGGTAAAGCGCATATATTGTTACCCCCCTTCTGTAATGCCATATTCTTATAGCTATCTACACCTATGTAAGGATGGGTTCCTCGCCACTTCCTGGCTGTGGCTGCGGGATTTTTTCCTGCGCAAGGATTGCAAGAGGAATTTTTTGGACATTTTTTGCTTAATCCTTGAGGGTCTATCCAGAGTATAGGGTTCGGCGCATATTGGTAACTATTAATTCCTCCCAATAACCCTATTGGATCCTGCGTCAAGTATCTTGCAGTGTCGGCGCCATAGTACCGATACCGGTTATAAAGCAGCCCAGTCTCTTGATCCTCATACTGCCCCTGAAACCGCAGCGGCTGTTCGATTTCTCCGTCTACCTGCAGCAAGCGCCCCCAGGCTTTGTAGCGCCCGCTCCATACCACGTTCCCCTGCATATCCGTCAGCTCGCGCGGCGTACCCAGGTGGTCGCAGTGGTAGTGGGTGATACGGTCGTGTGCCGCCGCGTTATCGGCGGCTGTTTGGATACACTGCCATGCCGATACGTGCAGCGCTTCGGTGTCTGCTTGTTCCTGCGCAATCTCCGTTTGCAGTTCGGCATCGTGCCGGATGGCGGGTAAATCCCACTACGCGACGCGTGGCAGGTGGACGGCGCTTGCCTGGCGACAGGCTGGTGAACCGATCCTGGCCAGCGGCACGAAGCTGTCAGGTTCGTACAGGTATGTGACAGTTTCATCTTGCCCAAGTTCCTGTGCCAGCGTGTCGCCGTCCCAGACGAAGAAGGTGGTGCTGGCGCTCGTGTGGGCGGGCTGGTCTTTGGTGATGTCTTGCTGGCTGGTCCAGCGTGCCTCCTCAACGCGTTTGGCGATGCGGCGGCTGAAGGCATCGTAGAAATATTGGGCACGATGGCGCGACTGGCGTTGCGTCCTGGTGGCATGGCTGAGGCGGTTTTCGGCGTCGTAGCGCAGCGCCATATCGCTCCAGGCCGATTCCCGGCCAGGTGGATGGAAGCGCTTGCCGTCGAAACCTGCTTCCGACGCCAGCCAGCCTTCCGCGTGATACGCGAGCCGGTAACTTTCTCCCTTAGCGTTGATCAACTCCGTCAGTTGCAGCGCGCTATCGTAGCGATACTGCAAGGTCTGGCCGATGGCGTTCATGCGCTCCACGGGCAAGCCCTGTCCGTTGTAGCGGTAGCGCGTCTGCTGGCCGGCAGCATCCTCGTGCAAGGCCAGGCTGCCGTCCGCATCGTAGGCGTATTGCTCCCGGGTTTGATCGGGCGCCGTGAGCCGGATCAGCCGGCCCAGCGCGTCATACTCGTAGCGGGTGGCATGGTCCAGCGCATCGCGGGTTGCTTCTAGCCGGCCCAGCGCATCGTATTGGTATTCGCTGGTGTGGCCGGAGCAATCCGTGTAGCTGGTCAGCCAGCCCTCGCGGTTGTATTGAAAATGCTTGCTGCCGCCCCTGGCGTCGGTCAGTTCCACCAGCCGGCCGTGCTGGTCGTAGCGGTAGCGCGTGACGTGGCCCAGCGCATCCGTGATGCTGACGGGGCGGCCTGCCGCATCGTATTCGCGCAAGGTGGTGTTGCCGCAAGTGCAGATGCGACAGCCACGGTTCCAGCACCATTTCATAGAATGCGAAACCACCGTCCGTGCACAGGAAGCGAAACTCGAACACATAGCCATTGAAATAGCGCAAGGTGCCGTCTTTGCGTACCAGTTCGACGGTCACCATCGTGCCCATCACTTTGTCAAGGGCGATGGCGGCGGCGTCGGACAGCACTTCCACGACATAGGAAAAATCGCACGACAGGCTTTCGCTGGCGGCCAGGCTGTTGGCCAGGAACTGGACGTGGGCAGGACTGTCGCCATGCGGAAAGTTCAGGCGCAGCAGGCGCTGGCCCTGCATGTCGCCCACGAGCTGGGCGAATGCCGCTGTCGCATCCGGGAATAGGCTCATCGTGCATCGCTTCACGGTAAGGATTGTTGACTGACTGTAACAATCGTTGCCATCAGTGTTTTGCGCGTCCGCAAGGTTCAATCGTTGAGTGAGGGCATCAGTTGCATTTTGTAATGCATGTCGTCGCGGTGGCGCGGCGTTGCTGGACTACCGAGGAAACTGTTGCAGCCGAGTCCGCATTGTCCCGTGGCGGGCAGGGACAGGCCGTGCACGTCGCTGGCGCACAGCACCAGCACGATGTCGTAGCGTACGAACGGCTGGCCGAAGAGCATGAGCATCTGCCGCAACTGCTCGCTGGCAGGAGCGTGCGGCAGGAAGCTGGCGTGCTGCCTGGCGGTGAGCGGGCCCAGACGCAGGCGCACGGCCAGGTCGGGACGGCGGCAGCGCTCGCCGACGAGGGCGCGCTGGCCCAGCACGGCATTGTCCGCGCCCAGCGCCGTTTGTTCGCGCGGCGCCAGCACGTCCATGGCGCCCGTCGCCTCGTCGATGTGGCAGGGCACGCCGAAGTGGTCGGCGAGGATGCGCGCCATGACGATGGACGAGATGTTGCGTTGCTGGAGCAAGCCACTGTACAGGCCGGCTGCTGCCTCGTCCTGGCCCGGGCGGCATGCGGCCAGGGCGAGCAGGCGCGACAGGAAGTCCCCGCTGTGGCCGGCCTGTTCGATGCGGTATTTTTGCCAGGCCTGGTAAAACAGGGCCACGGTACGGCTGGAAAACAGGTCGAGAAAGGCGCGCGCACTGTTGTCGCGTTCGCTGTGCTGGTGCGCGGCAATACGTTCCGAATAGTGGCTGGGCAAGCTGCCCTGGCAACCCAGCAAGCCCATGAAGGCGGGCGAGAGGTGAATTTGCCGGCCGTGGCCGGACAGCAGTGCTTGCAGCAGGGCATCCGCATCGTCGATGCCGCCGGTCGCGAGTGTCTCAAGCTGGCTGGCGGGAAAGCACAGCGAGACGCTATTGTCGAAGCGCACGATCTTTTCCAGCGCAGTGTCTGCATCGATGCCGTGTTCGGCCAGCCACGCCTGCAACAGGTGCAGGGCCTGAAAGCACTCGAAGCGCTGCGGCGCGTCGAGCAATTGCTGGATTACGCTGGCGTGGCGTCGGCGCTGCGTTCTGGGCATCGGATGAGTTCCTCGCCGCTGCGCTGGGAAAGCAGCGTCAGTTGGCTAAAGCAGTTGAGCTGGCTGTTCAGGCCAAAATAGCGCTGCAGCACCTGGGCAAAAATATAGATGCTGCTGCCTACAAAAGCTTGCTCGTCGATGCCCAGGCGGATGGCGACGCCGGGCATCAGGGTGGGAAACGGCACGGTGGGCATCCACGCACGCGTGCTGCCGTGTTCTAGCGTGACGATGCCCTGGATCAGGCGCTGCGTGGTGGGCGAGCGGGGCCGGTCGTACAGGCTGAGTATTTTCTGGAATTCGCCCAAGCCGGCTTGCGTCAGACTCGAGTAGTTGAGCGACAGGTGCGCAATCAGGCGCCAGTGCGTGTCCACCAGGAAACGCATGCTGGGCGTGGGCTTGCGCAGTAAGCGCGCGGGAATACCGTCGGGCACGTCTTCTGCCAGCAAGTCGCCGCCGGGCAAGCCGTAATGCAACTGCGTGGGCAAGTCGCGGTTACTGCACAGCAACTGTGTCGAGACGGTGGCGCAGGCCGCGCTATCCGGGGAAAACTGCGGGTCGATCAGGCTCAACCGCGTTTCATGGCCAGGGCTGATGGCCGCCACGGCTTCGTCGCGGCGCGCCAGCCAATATTGGCCATGTTCGGTCTGGGCGCCTTGCAGCGAGGCATATAGCGGCAAGAAAGTACTCAGGCGCTCGCCGGCCTCGTCCTTGCGCACCACGGTGACAGACTCAATGCTGTGGATGTCATAAGCAAACGCATGCGTGGCATCGGCCACCAGGGCGTAGTCGGGCTCGGTATGCGTGAGGCGGATCGGCACGCCGGACTTGGCAAACAGGTTGACGACGGGCGTGCAGCCGGGCAGCAGGTTGTCGCGGCTGACGCCGGACAATAGCCGCGCTTCGTGGCTGTCGCTGCGTACGCCCTTGAGCGGCAGGTGCAAGGTGAACTGGCGGCACTGTTTCGGCAGCAAGGGGACCAGCAACGACCAGGCGATATCGATGAAATGGAATTTTTCCGGAAACGCGAAATACTCGGTCAGCAGGCGCAGGGCCGGATGCGAACGGGCAGAAATGGGGATCAGCGCGTCGTCATCCGCATAGCCGGCCGGCGCCAGCAAGCTGCCATCGATGGCCATCCATGGGCTGTGGTCGTCCAGCGCCACGTACGCGCCCGCGCCGCGCAGGAACAGGGCATCGAGCAGGGCCGCGCGCACGGACGGTTCGCCATCGGCAAACAGGCGCAGGCTGGTAAAACCCGTTTGGTCCAGATGGTACTGATCGCTGCCGCTGGTGAACTGAATGCTGAGCAGGGCGCTGGCGCCGGCGGGCAGGCGCATGCCGGGCGGCGCGTCGATGATCGGCGAGAAATGCAGGCGAGAAATGGCCAGCGGCGCCAGGGTCACGTCATACGCGCTGGTGAATTTGCAGGCCACGCCCTGCACCGGCTGCGAGCGCAGCACCGTGCCGCGCGCAATATGCACCACCTGGGCCAGCTGGCTGCCGCCCGGCGCTTCGTCGGCGGCGATGCGCACGATGGAGCACGAGGGAAACGGCCGCAGGTAGTGCGGGTACAGGGTTTCGAGCAGGGAATGGGTAAATTGCGGATAGGCGTCGTCGAGGCGCTTGGCGACCCTGGCCGTGAGCAGGGCGACGGACTGGATCAGGCGCTCGACGTGCGGGTCTTCGCACGTCTCGCCAGCGATCAGCAGGCGCCCGGCCGCCTTCGGATAGCGGCTGGAAAACTCGCGCGTGTACTGGCGGAACAGGCCCAGCTCGCGCTCGTAATACGGTAGTAGTTGTTCCACGGTCGCGCTCTCCGCCAGCAGGAAAGCTTCATGCTGGCATCAGGCGTGACCGTGAGTGTTGACATGAAACAATGAATTTTAGAAATGGTACTCCGCGCGTATCATCGGCGTCTTCGCCGTCTGTCCCACATTGCCCGTGGTGGCGGGCGAGTTGCCGAACTTGTTCTTCCAGTATTGGTATTCCAGGCCCACTCGGAAGGTGTTCTTGGCGCTGCCCAGTGCCGCGCCCACGTCGAACATCACTTGCATGTCGATGTTCGTTTCCACCGCCGTGTCGCGGCCCACTTCATCCTTGCCTTTTGAATCGATGAGGTTAAAGAAACCTTCGAACGAAAACAGCGGCGACAGGGGGATACCCCAGGCGCCTGTCAGCATGGCGTGCGTCTTATACGTGTAGCGGCCCGTCACTTGCGAGATGGGCGGGAAGGCGCCGCTGGGGGCATTGCTTTCGCGCAGCAACAGCAGGCTGGTGTTGAAGAATCCGGGCACGTCCCACATCAGCGTGGGACCGGCCACCAGCATGCGCTTGCGCGAGTTGTAGCCGACGTCGTTTTTCGTGTTGACGTCAAAGCCCAGGGTCACGCCGACGCCGCGCACGGGGCCGAACTTGATGTCGCTGCCGCGCACCTTGCCGATGTCGATGGTGTTGCGGTAGACCAGGTAAGCCTCTTGCGCGCCGGACGTCTTGCCGAGCGCGCCGGGGTCCTTGCTGTCGGACATGAGGAAATCGAGGTTGACGAAATTGCTGCCGTATTTGTAGCCGCTGGCGTGCGTGATGGCGAAGATGTTCTTCTTGATGTCGTCCGGATTGAACGGCTCGCGGTAATCATTGCCGGCGCGCCAGCTCAGCGCGGTATCGCTCCATTCTGCAGCCTGGGCGGTGGCCCCCACGCCGAAGGTGGTGGTGAGGCAGAGCAACAGACACGGTATGGTTTTTGGCACTTTCGGCTCCTGGTGGCGGTGTGGGAAAACGGGAACGGGGATGGCAGGGCGCAGGGGGTAGCCTACTTGAGCGCATGAAGCGCCGCGATGGGCAACGCGCGCCGTTCAATCCATGATGCGAGAAGCGCCGCGCTGGACGATATGTCTTATCTGCATACTGACTATCAGTTCTTGCATATAATCATCGCACCTTCCCGCCCTTGCGGGGCAAGGCGGCTGCTGCAAAGCTGATAATTTTTTTCAAAATTGTATACAGGTGTTGTTTTTTTGCGGAAATAGAAATGCGCGCCGCCACGCCCGCCCCCAAGCGCCTCGGATGCCGATACGATAGAGACAACAGCTTGATTTTTTTCACCGGCGCGACACGCCGGCTACCCCGCAGCGAGGCACGAAAAAAACAATGACGGCACGCCTGGAACTCTTCGATATCAGCAAGCGCTATCCGGCCGTGGTGGCCAATGACGGCATCTGTCTCACCGTCGCGCCCGGGCAGATCCACGCCGTGCTCGGCGAAAACGGCGCCGGCAAATCGACCCTGATGAAAATCATCTACGGCGCCGTGCAGCCCGATGCCGGCCGCATCGTGTGGAATGGCCGCGAAGTCGAGATCGCCAACCCGTCGGCCGCGCGCGCACTGGGCATCGCCATGGTGTTCCAGCACTTTTCCCTGTTCGACACCTTGACGGTCACGGAAAACATCGCCCTCGGTTTGCCTGCCGGCACCAACATGGCGGAACTGGCGCAGCGCATCGAGGCGACGGCGCGCCAGTACGGCCTGGACCTGGAACCGCAGCGCCACGTGCACACTTTGTCCGTGGGGGAATGCCAGCGCGTTGAAATTGTGCGCGCCTTGCTGGCCAAGCCGCAACTGCTGATCCTCGACGAGCCGACTTCCGTACTGACGCCGGGCGCCGTGGAAAAACTCTTTATGACATTGCGCCAGCTGGCGGCCGAAGGCTGCAGCATCCTGTACATCAGCCACAAGCTCGACGAGATCCGCGCCCTGTGCCATACCTGCACGGTGGTGCGTGCCGGCAAGAATGCGGGCGTGTGCGACCCCGCGCAGGAATCGGCGGCCAGTCTGTCGCGTATGATGATCGGCGCCGAGCCGCCCGCCGTCACGCGCGTGGCGCGCACGCCGGGCGCCGCCATGCTGAGCGTGCGGCAGCTGGATCTGCCGAAGAGCCATCCGTTCGCCACGCAGTTGACGAATATTAATTTTGACGTGCGCGCGGGCGAGATCGTCGGCATCGCCGGCGTGTCCGGCAATGGCCAGCAGGAATTGCTGGCCGCCCTGTCGGGCGAGGACCTGCGCGCGGCCCCCGCCAGCATCGTGCTGAATGGCACGCCAGCCGGGCGTCTGTCGCCGGGCCGCCGCCGCGCCCTGGGCTTCGGCTTCGTGCCGGAAGAACGGCTGGGACGCGGCGCCGTGCCCGACATGGGCTTGGCGGACAACGTGCTGCTGAGCTTGCAGACACCGGCCACCATCCGCCACGGCTTTGTGCGCCAGGGCGTCATCGCGCAGCGCGCGGCCGCCATCATCGTCCGCTTCCAGGTGAAGGCGGGCGGGCCGCAGGCGCTGGCGCGCAGCCTGTCGGGCGGCAACTTGCAGAAATACATAGTCGGCCGCGAAGTCATGCGCGAACCCACGGTGCTGGTCGTGGCGCAGCCGACCTGGGGCGTGGACGTGGGCGCGGCCGCGCAAATCCGCGCCGAGTTGCTGGCGCTGCGCGACGCCGGTTGCGCGCTGCTGGTCGTGTCGGAGGAACTCGATGAATTGTTCGAGATCAGCGACCGCTTGCTGGTGATGGCGAAGGGAAAAATCTCGCCGTCGCTCGACGTGGGCGACGCGAGCGTGGCCCAGGTGGGTCAATGGATGAGCGGGCTGTGGCCGCAGGAGGCAGTCCATGGCTAAGTTTGCCTTGCGCCTGGAAGCCCGGCCCGCGCCATCGCGTCTGATGTCGTGGCTGTCGCCCGTGCTGGCCGTGCTGCTCACCGTGCTGTGCGGCGCGCTGTTGTTTATTGCGCTGGGCCACGATCCGCTGGCCGGCCTGGCCGTCTTCTTTGTCGAACCCTTGCGCGACACGCACGGCTGGTCCGAGCTGGGCATTAAAGTCGCCCCTTTGCTGCTGATCGCCGTCGGCCTGGCCATCTGCTTTCGCGCCAACATCTATAACATCGGCGCGGAAGGACAGCTGACCCTGGGCGCCATCTGCGGCGGCGCGGCGGCCCTGTACCTCGACGATGGTGTCGGCGGCGCGGCCATCATCGGCGTGTCCCTGCTGGCGGGCATGGCGGGCGGCATGGCGTGGGCGGGCCTGGTGGCGTGGCTGCGCGACCGCTACAACGCCAGCGAAATCCTCGTCTCGCTGATGCTCGTCTACATCGCGCAATTGCTGCTCAGCTATCTCGTGTATGGCGTGCTGCGCGATCCGGAGGGATTCAACTTCCCGCAATCGAAACTGCTGTCCGACGGCTTGCTGTTGCCGATGGTGATCAGCGACACACGCTTGCACGTGGGCATCGTCTTCGCCTTGCTGGCCTCGCTGGGCGGCTGGCTGTACCTGTCCAGAAGCATTGCCGGCTTCCGCCTGCGCGTGGGCGGCATGGCGCCCGCCGCCGCCCGCTATGCGGGATTTTCCTCGCGCAAGACCTTGTGGTCGTCCTTGCTGATCTGCGGCGCCCTGTCGGGCCTGGCGGGCGCCTGCGAAGTGCTGGGACCGATGGGCCAGTTGACGCCCACGGTCTCGCCCGGCTACGGCTTTGCCGCCATCATCGTCGCCTTCGTCGGGCGCCTGCATCCCGTGGGCGTGATTTTTTCCAGCTTTGTCATGGCCCTGTTTTATATCGGCGGCGAACTGGCGCAGTCGCGCCTGGGCTTGCCCAGTGCCATTACGGGCGTATTCCAGGGCATCTTGCTGTTCGCCTTGCTCGCTTGCGACGTGCTGATCCAATACAAACTGCGCTGGAGAAAACATGGATAACCTGGTCCTCACCATCGCGCCCTTGATCGCGGCCAGCATCAATGCGGGCACGCCGCTGATGCTGGCCGCGCTGGGGCTGCTCGTCAATGAAAAGGCGGGCGTGGTGAACCTGGGCGCGGAAGGCATGATGCTGGTCTCGGCCATCACGGGCTTTGCCGTGGCTGTCAACACGGGCAGTCCCACCCTGGGCTTTCTGGCGGGGGCGGGCGCCAGCATGGTGCTGTCCGGTTTCTTTGCCTGGCTGACCGTGTGGCTGGGCACGAACCAGTATGCGACGGGCCTGGCTTTGTCGCTGTTCGGCGCGGGCGCGTCCACGTATATCGGCTTGAAGTACGTGGGCAACAGCTTGCAGAACGGCCGCTTCGGCATCCCTGTATTGGAAGATATTCCCGTGCTGGGGCCAGCCCTGTTTCGCCAGCATCCGATGGTGTATCTGTCGCTGCTGCTGTGCCTGGCCATCGCCTGGTTCTTGTACCGCACGCGGGCGGGACTCGTGCTGCGCGCTGTGGGCGAGTCGCCCGCTTCGGCGCATGCGCTCGGCTACCCGGTGCGCCGCATCCGCCTGGCGGCCGTGCTGTTCGGCGGCGCCTGCTGCGGCTTGGCCGGCGCGTTCCTGTCATTGGTCTATACGCCGCTGTGGGTCGAGGGCATGGTGGCGGGACGGGGCTGGATCGCGCTGGCGCTGACCACGTTTGCCACCTGGCGCCCGGCGCGCGTGGTGGGCGGCGCCTATCTGTTCGGCGGCATCACGATTCTGACGTTCCACGCACAGGCGCTGGGCGTGCCGATCGCGTCGCAACTGCTGTCGATGCTGCCCTACGTGGCGGCCATCGTCGTGCTGGTTTTGATCTCCAGCAATGCCAATTACATCAAGCTCAACATGCCCGCTTCGCTGGGCAAGAATTTCAATCCCGGAAATTAATCACTGACCACAAGGAAAACCATGTCCAAGAAACTGTTGTGCGCCGCCGTTTGCAGTGCTGTTTTGATGCCCGCCATGGCCGCCGCGCCCGCCACTGCTCCATTGAATGTCGGTTTTGTTTACATCAGCCCCATCGGCGACGCGGGCTGGACCACCCAGCATGACCAAGCCCGCAAGGAAATGGAAAAGGCACTGGGTAACAAGATCACTACCAAGTATGTGGAAAACGTGCCGGAAAGCGCCGATGCGGAACGGGTGATCCGCGACCTGGCGCAAACGGGCAGCAAGCTGGTCATAACGACCTCGTTCGGCTACATGAATCCCACCTTGAAAGTGGCGAAACAATTTCCGAATGTGAAGTTCATTCATTTGACAGGCTACAAGACGGCCGTCAACGTGGCCAACACGAATGCCCGTTTCTACGAAGGCCGCTACCTGGCCGGCGTACTGGCGGGCAAGATGAGCAAGACCCACGTGGCCGGTTATGTGGCGGCATTCCCCATCCCGGAAGTGTTGCAGGGCGTGAACGCCTTTACGCGCGGCATGCGCAGCGTCGACCCCAAGGCGGAAGTGAAAGTGGTGTGGGTCAATAGCTGGTTCGACCCGGGCAAGGAGCGCGATGCGGCCATTACCCTGATCGGCCAGGGCGCCGACGTGGTCACCCATCACACCGACTCGACCGCCGTGGTGCAGGCGGCGGAAGAGAAGGGCAAGTATGCGATCGCCTACCACTCGGACATGAAAAAGTACGGGCCGAAAGCGCAGCTGGCCGCCGTCACCCACCATTGGGGCGACTACTACACGAAGCAGGCGCAGGCCGTGCTGGACGGCACGTGGAAGTCCAGCAGCACCTGGGGCGGCATCAAGGATGGCATGGTCAAATTGGAAGGCATCAACGCCGCCGTGCCCGCCGACGTGAAACAGTTTGTATTGGCGCGCGAGAAAGACTTGGTAGCTGGCAAGCTCAATCCCTTCAGCGCGCCGATCAAGGATAACGATGGCAAGGTGCGCCTGGACAAAGGCGTGCTGGACGATGCGGCCTTGACAAAGATGGATTATTTTGTCGAAGGCGTGGCCGGTAAAGTTTCCGGAAAGTAATAGGTTTGAGTGTAAACTTGCTGTAATATTGCCGGAAACGGGAGCCGGGCCGGGAGCGCATTCCCGGCCCATCCAACACAGCAGAGCCTGAACAGGCCCGTACCGGAGATCGACCCATGGACAGACTGGAAGTATTCAAGATTATCGCGCTGCAAGCGAGCAAGGGCGAGCTGACGTTCCCCGCCAACGTCAAGGCCACCTTGAAGCTGCAGGAAGCGCTGGACGACCCCGATTGCCATATCGAAGCGGCCGCCCGCATGGTCATGGCCGAGCCGCTGCTGTCGGCCAGGGTCGTGGCCTTGGCCAACTCGGCTGCCTACAACCGTTCCGGCAATGAAATCGCCAATGTGCGCGCAGCCGTCTCGCGCCTGGGCTTTGCCACCTTGAAATCGATGGTGGCGTCCGTCATCGTGCGCCAGCTGGGCAGCCAGATCACGGACCCGCAATTGCGCGCCAAGGCGGCCAAGTTGTGGGAGCATACGGCTCACGTAGCCGCGCTGAGCCAGGTGATCGCGCGCAAAGTCACGCACGTGGACGTGGAAACGGCCATGTTTGCCGCCATCGTGCACGAAGTGGGCGGCTTTTATTTGCTGTCGCGCGCCGAGGAATATCCGGGTTTGCTCGACGATAATACCGAAGACTGGATCGAATACGGCGAAAAGCTGATCGGCCGGGGCGTGCTGCGCCAGCTGCAAGTTCCCGACATGGTCTTGCAGGCTGTCGAAGGCATGTGGCATGGCGGCAGTACGTTCCCGCCCCGTACCTTGGGCGCGACCCTGGTGCTGGCCAACGATCTGTCGCCCATCGGTTCGCCCCTGCACCCGCCGGAAAGCGCCGCGCGGCGCCAGGCGGCGGCGAAGATCGATTTCGGCATCGGTGGCAGCACCCTGCACACCATCCTCGAGGAATCGGCGGAAGAGATCGAATCCCTGGCGGCGGCCTTGCTGGTCTGAACGTTTCCTCTGCAAAATCCCCGCCCTTGCCGCGGGGATTTTTTTCGTCCGTATTTTGATGCGCCTTTCCCCATGGCATACAATCGCCGGCCCGGCTATCCGCCGGACCGCTTTCCTCCTCTTACCCAAAGGATATTATGCAGAAGCTGTTTTCTTCCCTTGCCTTGACTGCGCTGGCGTTTTCCGCCCAGGCCGCGACCGGTTTGCCCGTGGTGCAGGAAGCGCCCTTGCGCGCCCACCTGGCCTTCCTGTCCAACGATTTGCTGGAAGGCCGGGGCACGGGCCAACGGGGCGCCGACCTGACGGTGGCGTATCTGGAAACGCAGGCGCAGATGGCTGGCTTGAAACCCGTGCGCGGCAACAGCTACCGCCAGAGCGTGCAGATCGCCGGCGTGAAATCCTTGCCGCAAGAGAGCAGCCTGCAGGCGGTGGCGGGCGGCAAGACCGTGCCGCTGGCCTTCGGTCCGGACTGGGTGTGGGCCACGGGCGACTCCGTTGCCGCACATACCTTCGATGCACCACTCGTCTTCGTCGGCTACGGCATCACGGCACCGGAAGAGGGCTGGAACGATTTCAAGGGTGCCGATGTCAAAAACAAGATCGTCGTCATGATGGTCAACGACCCGCAACCGACCGCTGCCGAACCCAACCGTTTCGCCGGCAAGGCGCTCACCTATTACGGTCGCTGGACCTACAAATTCGAGGAAGCCAAGCGCCAGGGCGCCGCTGGCGTATTGCTGATTCATACGAAACCATCGGCCTCGTACGACTGGAGCGTGGTGCAGAACAGCTGGAGTGGCAGCGAGCGTTTTCAGTTGGCTGACCGCGCTGCCGGCACGCCGCTGCAAGGCTGGATCGCGGAAGACGCGGCGCGCCGCCTGTTTGCGGCCGGCGGGCAGGACCTGGACGCCTTGCGCGCCCAGGCGGAAAGCAAGGACTTCAAGGCCGTCGCATTGAATGCCAAGTTGTCGGGTGACATGAAGTCCATCGTGCGCAAGGTGGAGCAATTCAATATCGCCGGCATGGTGCCGGGCACCGACCCGGCACTGAAAGAGGAAGCCGTCATCTACAGCGGCCACTGGGACCACCTGGGCAAACAAGGTGATACTGGAGATACGATCTATAACGGCGCCGTCGACAATGCCTCGGGCACGGCCGGCCTGCTGGCCATGGCGCAGGAAGCCGTGAAAAAACCTGCGAAGCGCACGCAGATCTTCCTGTGGGTGGCGGCCGAGGAACAGGGCTTGCTGGGCAGCGCCGCGTATGCGGCCGACCCACTGTGGCCCTTGAACAAGACGGCCGCCGCGCTGAACCTCGATAGTTTGAACTTTGTCGGCGCCACGCACGACATCGGCGCGCAGGGCAGCGAGCGCACGGAGCTGGGCGCCATGGCGGCGGCGACCGCCAAAGCCATGGGCATGCATATCGCCCAAGCGCGTCCCGACCTGGCCGGCGGCTATTTCCGCAGCGACCATTTCAGCTTTGCCAAGGCGGGCGTGCCCGCGTTTTCCATCAATGGCGGACGCGAGTACATCAAGGACGCGGCAGCGTCGAAAGCCAAGGCGGCTGCGTACGGCCCCCGCTACCATCAAGTCAGCGATGAGTACGATCCTAGCTGGGATTTGTCGGGCATGACGCAGCAGGCGCAGTTCACCCTGAACCTGGGACAGGCCGTGGCCAACGCCGCGAAGATGCCGGCCTGGAAGGCTGGCGATGCGTTTGGCAAGGCGCGCGAACAAGCGGCAAAGTAAGGCGTGGTTCGTGGCGCGGCAGTGTCGGCTTACGCGCTGGCGCGCTAACCCGACCTACGCACTTGCTCCAAGCGAACAGGCGTAGGTCGGATTAGCGCGGCGAGGCCGCGCGTAATCCGACAACATTGTTGGCGCCGCAGCCCCGCAGTGCCGGATCAAGCCGTCCGTTCCAGCCTGCGCTGCGTATGCCGGTACTTGCTCCACACGATCAGCATCAGCAGCGGCATGGCGCCACCCACCATGCACAGGGCGGGCCAGCCGCCGGCGGCAAAGCTGGCGCTGGCCAGGGCCGAGCCTGCCGATGCGCCGATGAAGCCGCCCGCGATGAAGACGGTGGTGACCCTTGCGCGCGCATGCGGCGCCAGTTTATAGATGATGGACTGGTGCGTCACTTGCAAGCCCATCACGCCCATGTCCAGCAGGACGATGCCGATCAGCAGCAGCACTAGCGAATGGGCCCCAAAGCCGATCAGGGCCCAGCCCGCAATCGAGGCCACGGCCAGCAACCAGGTGGCCTGGCGCGCGTAGCCGCGGTCGGCCATGCGGCCGGCCGTGTTGGCGGCAAACGCGCCCGTGGCGCCGGCCAGGCCGAACAGACCAATCTGCATTTCCGAGTAGTGGTAGGGCGCGCCGCTGAGCAAGAAGGTCAGCCCCGTCCAGAATACGCTGAAGGTGCCCAGGCCCAAGCCCGAGAACAGGGCGCGCTGGCGCAGCAACGGTTCCTGGCGGATGATGTCGGCCAAGGAGGCCAGCAATTTTCCGTATTGCAGCTTGCCACGCGGCGCCTCGTTCGGCAGGATGCGGCGCAGCATGACGAGCAGGGCCGCGACGACGATGGCGGCCAGCACGTAGACGGTGCGCCAGCCGCCGCTGATCTGCGACACGGTACCGGAGACGGTGCGCGCCAGCAAGATGCCCAGCAACAAGCCTGTCATGACGGTGCCCACCATGCGGCCCCGGCTGTGGTCGGGCGCATACGAGGCCACCATGGCCGTGACCACCATCAGGGCGCTGGAGGTGATGCCCATCAAGACGCTGGCGATGGCAAAGATCGCGATGTTCTGGCTGGTGGCGGCCAGCAGCAGGGCGGCTATCTTGGCAATCAGCATCCATGTCAGCAGCTGGCGGCGGTTCAGCACGTCACTGAGCGGCACGAGGAACACGATGCCCAGCACATAGCCGATCTGCGTGGCCGTGACCAGGTAGCCCGCTTGCGGCACGCTGACGCCAAACGAGGCGGCCAGCATGGAGGTGAGCGGCTGCACATAATAGAGGCTGGCGACGAGCACGCCGGCGGACAGGGCGAACAACAGGATGCGGGTCGACGTCAGCAGGGCGCTGGCGTCTACGGTGGAAGGTGCGGATTTCATGCGGTTACAACTTTCTTCGAGTGATGCTTTTGGATGAGCATGATAGCGGGGCTGCGCTTTTCTTGCCGGGCAAGCAAAAAAATCCCGGCGATCGTTGCCGACGGCCGGGAAAAGGGTATAGGGAAATATACCGAGGGAGAGAGTTAAAACTTACTGCGCACTTGCCAGCTCTGCATGCACCTGCGCCGTGATTTCATACGAGCGCAGGCGGTGCTGGTGCTCGAAGATCTGCGAGGTGATCATCAGCTCGTCGGCGCCCGTTTCGGCGATGAAGGCGGCCATCTTCGCCTTGATGGTGTCCGGCGCGCCGATGGCCGTGCACGACAGGACGGAGTCGAGCATGGCGCGTTCCTGCGGGCCCAATTGCTCCAGGTAGCCAGGCACGGGCGGCTGCAGGCGCGACGGGCGTCCCGTGCGCAAATTGACGAACGCCTGCTGCATCGACGTGGCGCGCAGGTGCGCTTCCGCATCCGTATCGGCGGCAAAGACGTTAAAGCCCAGCATCACGTACGGTTTGGCCAATTGTTTTGACGGCTTGAAATGTTCGCGGTAATACGCCACGGCTTGCATCATCATTTGCGGCGCGAAGTGCGAGGCGAATGCATACGGCAAGCCCAGGTGGGCGGCCAACTGGGCGCCGAACAGGCTCGACCCCAGTATCCACACGGGCACTTTCGCGCCCTTGCCGGGTACGGCCAGCACGCGCTGGCGCGGCTCATCGGACATATAGTCGATCAATTCCAGCACGTCTTGCGGGAACTGTTCCGCATCGGACTGCAAGTCGCGGCGCAGGGCGCGCGCCGTCGTCTGGTCGGAGCCGGGCGCGCGGCCCAGGCCCAGGTCGATGCGGCCCGGATGCAGCGCTTCCAGGGTGCCGAACTGTTCCGCGATGACGAGAGGCGAGTGGTTCGGCAGCATCACGCCGCCCGCACCCACGCGGATGGTTGTCGTGCCGGCCGCCACATGGGCGATCACGACGGCCGTGGCGGCGCTGGCAATGCCGGGCATGCCGTGGTGTTCGGCCAGCCAGTAGCGGTTGTAGCCCCAGCGTTCGCCATGCTGCGCCAGGTCGAGCGTGTTCTTGAACGACTGGCTGGCGTCGCTGCCTTCGGCGATGGGGGCCAGGTCGAGTATGGAAAATGGAATCATGGTAGCGATATCGGGACGTGGTGGAAAATCACAATGGACGATTTGTCTATCCCCTGACGACAATAGGGTCGGCCTTGAAAGCGGCAGGGATGACAGGCTGTGCACATGATAATGCGAATCGGGAATTTGCGTACTGATCGGTAAAAAACTCGTGCCGATTGGAGATCGGTGCTGCTTGAACTGGCGGAATCGCCGCAAACTCTGGAACTTTCCTTGCCAGCCCCAGTCTTAAGAATTCGTGTCTTAAGATTGTGAAACATCATGTACTGCAAGCAACTCGTCAAGCCCGACGGGCGCCAGCTGACCCTCTACAGCCGGCGTCCCATCGTCGTCGCTGGCGTTGCGCCGAGTCCTTTCCCCCTGCCGCAGGAAGCCAATCCGCACTTGCGCTGGCATCCCTTGCGCGGCGAGTGGGTCGCGTATGCGGCTTACCGCCAGGGCCGCACCTTCCTCCCTCCGGTGGAGTACAACCCGTTGGCTCCCACGCGCGATCCCGCGCATCCGACGGAACTGCCTGCCGGCGACTACGATATCGCCGTCTTCGACAACCGCTTTCCCACCCTGGCGCCGGACGCCCACGATCCGCCCGACCTGACGGTGGCCACGGCGCCCGCCAGCGGCCATTGCGAAGTGGTGGTGTTCGCCCAGGATGCCGGCGCCTCGCTGGGCACCTTGCCAGTGAGTCACATCGTCTTGCTGCTGCAAGCGTGGGCCGAGCGCACGCAGGAGCTGGCCAGCCGCCCCGGCATCGCCTACGTGCTGCCGTTCGAAAACCGTGGCGCGGAAGTGGGCGTGACCCTGCACCATCCGCATGGCCAGATCTACGCCTATCCCTTCATCCCCCCTGTGCCGGCGCGCATGCTGGAGCAGGAGCGCATGTATTTTGCCGAGCATGGCCAGGCCCTGCTGGTGGACATGGCGCGGCGCGAAGCTGATGGCGGTGAGCGCCTGCTGTACCTGGGACCGGAAGCCATCGCTTTTGTTCCCGCCTGCGCCCGCTACCCGTATGAGGCGTGGGTGATGCCGCGGCGGCAGACGGACAGTTTTGCGGCCTTGTCGGTGGAGCAGCGCGATGACCTGGCACGCGCCCTGAAAACCGTCTTGCTGAAATACGACGGCTTGTGGCAGCGCGAGATGCCTTATCTGATGGCCTGGTACCAGGCGCCGACAGACGGCCGCGCGCATCCGGAAACGCAGTTGCACGCACAGTTCTATCCGCCGTACCGCACGCGCGAACGGCTCAAATACCTGGCCGGCACCGAGCTGGGCGCCGGCATGTACGCCATGGATGCCTTGCCCGAGGAATCGGCGCGGCAGTTGCAGCAAGTGCGCGTGGCATGGAATATGGCAGAGGAAATCGCATGAATTGGAATGTCGAACTGGAAATTGCCCATAAACTGGCGCAGATGCGCGGCTGGCTGGAACAGGAAAGGGCTGGTGCCGTGCGCCTGCGCGGCGTGGACTGGTTCGCCTGGGCCACGGCGGGCGCGTCCTGCAGCCCCAGCCAGTGGGCCGAGTGCGGCTGCGCCGAGGTGCTCGTCACGCGCGACGCGGCCTACATCCTGACGGATGCTGCCGAGGCGCAGCGGCTGCGCCACGAAGAAGTGCGCGGCAGCTGGACTTGGCAAGTGACGCCGTGGATGCAGCCCCGGCTGGCCGAATTGCGCGAGCATTTCGTGCAGCATGCGGCGGGAGGGCGGCCCGTGCTGTGCGACCGGCCGGGCCTGCATGAACGCAGCCTGCCCGCCACCCTGCGCGAGGAGCGCCTGCCCTTGCTGGCGCCGGAACAGGCGCGCTACCGCGAATTGGGACGCTTGGCCGCTGCGGCCGCCAGCGAAGCGCCGCGCGCCGCGCGTCCCGACTGGAGCGAGCAGGATCTGGCCGGCGCCTGCGCCCGCGCCCTGTGGTCGCGCGGCCTGCACGCCGTGTACGTGCTGGCGGCGGGCGCCGAACGCTTCGAGCGCTACCGGCGCGCGCCGCCGGCCGCGTCGCCGCTGGGCGAGCGGGCCGTGCTGGCGCTGTGCGCGCAAGCTTACGGCCTGTGCGCCAGCCTGAGCCGCCAGCGCCGCTTCCGTCCCGCGCGCGAGGGCTTGGGCGAAGCGGACGCGGCCATCCTGGCGCTGGAAGCGGTGGCGCTCGATGCCTGCGCGGTGGGGCATGCGCTGAGCATGGTGTATCACGCGCTCGACAGCGCCTATGCGTATGCGGGCCAGCCCGATACGGTGCAGCAATTCCGGCAGGGCGGCATCGCCGGCTACCGCTCGCCCGAAGTGGCGGCCGGCGCGCACACGGAAATCGCCCTGAAGGACGGCATGGCCCTGGCCTTCCATCCCAGCTTGCCCGGCAGCATGGTGGAAGATACTTTCGTGCTCAGCGGCGGGCGCCTGCACAACCTGACCTGCGACCCGGATTGGCCTGCGGCAACGGTGCAGGGACGGCTGCGGCCGCTGACCCTGGAGTTGCCATGATCACCCCCGACGCGTATTTCGGCGCCGTCCCCGTGGTGGCGGCGTCGGCGCCGGGCAGGGTCAACCTGCTGGGCGAGCATACGGACTACAACGATGGCTACATGCTGCCGTGCGCCACGCCGCAGCGCACGCGCGTGATGCTGGCGCTGGCCACCGACGGCCACCATCAGTTCTATTCGGCGACCCTTGACGAACTCGTGCGTTTCGAGCGCCAGTGCGCTGCGCCGCCCGGTTTCGGCCGCTACCTGGAAGGCTGCATCCGCCTGCTCGAGGAGCGCGGCGTGGCCGTGCCGGCCGTGCGCGCTCATATCGATTCGGACGTGCCGCCGGGCGCCGGTCTGTCGAGCAGCGCGGCGCTGGAAATCGCCATGCTGCGCGCGCTGCGCCAGCTGCTGGGGCTGCAGATTGACGACGTGTCGCTGGCGCTGATGGGGCAGCAGGCGGAAATCCGCTACGCGCAAGTCAATTGCGGCGTGATGGATCAGATGGCGTCCAGCCTGGCCGACGAGCGCCACATGCTGCTGCTCGATGCGCGCACCCTGCGCCATGAATTGCTGGCGTTGCCGCACGACAGCGAGGTGCTGGTGATCGACAGCGGCGTGCCGCGCACCCTGGCCGGCAGCGCGTATAACGTGCGGCGCGCCGAGTGCGAACAGGCGGCGCGCCTGCTGGGTGTGGCGGCGTTGCGCGACGTGCGCGAGCCTTCCTTGGTGGAAGGCTTGCCCGAGCCGTACCGCCGCCGCGCGCGCCACGTGGTCAGCGAAAACCTGCGCGTGCTGCAAGCGTGCGGCCAGCATGGTCCCGTGCTGTTTGGGCAGTTGATGACGCAGTCGCACGCCAGCCTGCGCGACGACTACGAAGTATCGCTGCCGGTGCTCGATACCTTGGTGGCGCTGCTGTCTGCGCAGTCCGCCGTGTACGGCGCGCGCCTGACGGGCGCCGGTTTTGGCGGCGCCTGCGTGGCTCTGTGCCGCAAGCAGTGCGCGGCCAGCACGGGGCGCACGGTGGTGCAGCGCTTTAACGCGGAAGGACACAGCGCACGCATGGTGGTTCCCCTGAATTGAGCGTGGCTTGATCTGGCTCATGCGTGAAAAAGCAAGCCTCTTTCTTTGGAACTTGCTAAGTGCCGCATGCCTCCAACAGGCATGCTCAATGACCACCTCTCCCCACCCGATACGAATGATGCACAGGCCGGTACAGCCCTGCCTGGCGAGGGCGGTTTCGCGTATCCCCGCCCGCAGATGGTGCGCGAAAACTGGCAATCCCTGAACGGCGCCTGGCGTTTTACCTTTGACAATGAGCGGCGTTACCGGCTGCCCGACGGCGGCATCGACTGGACGCACGACATCATCGTGCCGTTCCCGCCGGAATCGCAAGCCAGCGGCGTGGGCGACCGTGGCTTTCACCGCGTCTGCTGGTACCAGCGCGAATTTTTGCTGCAGCCGGGCGGACCCTGCGTGCTGCTGCACTTCGGCGCCGTCGACTACCATGCCAAGGTATGGCTGAACGGCCACGTGGTAGCCGACCACGAGGGCGGCCATACGCCGTTTGTCGCCAACATCAGCCATGCGCTGCTGCCCGACGGGCCGCAAGTGCTGACGGTGCGCGTCGAGGACGATCCGCACGATTTGGCCAAGCCGCGCGGCAAGCAGGACTGGCAGCTGCTGCCCCATTCCATCTGGTATCCGCGCACCACGGGCATCTGGCAAAGCGTATGGATCGAGCGCGTGGCGGCCACCTATATCGGCAAGCTGCGCTGGACACCCGTGTTCGAGGGCTACGAGATCGGCTGCGACGTCTTCGCCACGGGCGACCTGCAGGATGACCTCACGGTGGCCGTGCGCATCTGGCATGGCGACAACCTGCTGGCCGACGACCAGTACAAGCTGATCGAGAACGAAGCGAGCCGCAAGATCGCCCTGTCCGATCCCGGCATCGACGATTCGCGCAACGAATTGCTGTGGAGTCCGGAACGGCCCATCCTGCTCGATGCCGAAGTGACCTTGTGGCATGGCGACGAGCTGCTCGATACGGTCAAATCGTACACGGCGCTGCGCTCGGTGGCCATCAACCGCGACCGCTTCATGCTCAATGGCCGGCCGTATCCGCTGCGCCTCGTGCTCGACCAGGGCTACTGGCCCGACACCCTGCTGGCAGCGCCATCCGACGACGCCCTGCGGCGCGACGTGGAACTGGCCAAGGCCCTGGGTTTCAACGGCGTGCGCAAGCACCAGAAGATCGAGGATCCGCGCTACCTGTACTGGGCCGACCGCCTGGGCTTGCTGGTGTGGGAAGAAATGCCATCGACGTACCGCTTTTCCAGCAAAGCCATCACGCGCATGGTGCGCGAATGGACGGACGTGATCGAGCGCGACTACAGCCATCCGTGCATCCTCGTCTGGGTGCCGTTCAACGAGTCGTGGGGCGTGCCCAACCTGACGGCCATCCAGGCCCACCGCAACGCCGTCGAGGCGCTGTATCACCTGACGCGCACGCTCGACCCCACGCGGCCCGTGATCGGCAACGATGGCTGGGAAGCGTCGGCTACCGACATCCTCGGCATCCACGACTACGACTGCGATCCGGAACGGCTGCAGGCGCGCTATGCGATCAGCGATTCGGCCCGCACCACCTTGTTCGACCAGCGCCGCCCGGGCGGGCGCATCCTCACGCTAGACGGCTTTCCGCACCGGGGCCAGCCCATCGTCCTCACGGAATTTGGCGGCATCGCCTTTGACCGGGAACAGAGCGAATCGGCGGAAACCTGGGGCTATGCGCGGGTGGGCAACGAGGCTGCCTTCCTCGATATTTACCGGCGCCTGATGAACGTCGTCAACACGGCGCAGATGTTCAGCGGTTTTTGCTACACGCAGTTCGCCGACACGTTCCAGGAAACCAATGGTCTGCTGACGGCGGACCGAACGCCGAAGGCCGCGCTGGAGTTGCTCAGCGCGGCCACCCGCAATATCCGGCTCAATTGAACGCAAGCCGGGCCTGGCACGTTTCATCTGGTCCATACATCAAGAGGGGCAGGCATGGCCGATACCGATGGCGCGGCAGCGCCGTTCCTTACTTACTGGCAAGCGGGCTACGAGGGCGCCGACCACGTCACCCATGGCGGCCAGGCGCTGGACATGAACCGCGCCACGGGCCACCTGGACAGGGTGCGCGAAGACTACTTGCTGCTGCGCCAGTTCGGCATCTGCAGCGTGCGCGAAAGCATAGGCTGGCGCCTGGCCGAGCGCGATGGCCAGTTCGATTTTTCCTTCATTGAAGAGCGCGCCGCCGTGGCGCAGGAACTGGGCCTGCAGATCAACTGGACCTTCTGCCACTACGGCTGGCCGCCGGAGCTCGATCTGTTTTCGTCCGACTTCGTGCCGCGCTTTGCCCGCTATTGCCGGGCGGCAGCGCAGTTCCTCGCGCCGTTTGCGGGCAGCGCGCCCGTATATTCGCCCATCAATGAAATCTCGTTTACCAGCTGGGGCTTGTCGGTGCACATGTTCCAGTGCCTGAATATGTACCGGCCCGATGCGGGCGAGGAAGGCAAGCGGCAGCTGGTGCGCGCCACCGTGGCCGGCTGCGACGCCATCCGCGCCGTCAGCCCGCAGGCGCGCTTCCTGCAATGCGATCCCCTGATCCACGTGACCGCGCCGCCCGGACGCACGGACTGGGTCGACCAGGCGGCCGCCTGGCGCGCTTCGCAATTCGAAGCGTGGGACATGCTGTGCGGCCGGCAAGCGCCGGAACTGGGCGGCGCACCCCGCTACCTGGACTTGATCGGCCTGAACTATTACCACAGCAACCAGTGGGAAAGCGGCAGCAATTTGCGCCTGTGGTGGCACCTGGGCGAGCCGCGCCGCATGCCCTTGCACCAGCTGCTGCTGGAAGTGCAGGCACGCTACCAGCGGCCGCTGCTGCTGGCGGAAACGAGCCACGTGGGCAGCGGGCGCGGCGCGTGGATACGCGAGGCGGCCGCCGAGGCGGCGCTGGCCGTCCAGCATGGCGCCGCGCTGCGCGGCATCTGCATCTATCCCGTCATCGACCGGCCCGACTGGGACGATGCCAGCCACTGGCACCGCAGCGGTCTGTGGGATGTCGGCCTGGAAGGCGAGGGGGAGGAGCGGCTGCGGCGCATCCTCGTGCCCCCTTACGCGGCGGCACTACGGCAGGCGCAGCGCCTGACCGGACAACTTTGTTCAACGTTTGCCCCGGCGGGGCAGAAAGGAACTGGCATGCGAACCATCATCGTTTTTTCCCATTTGCGCTGGAATTTCGTGTATCAGCGTCCGCAACAGCTGCTGTCGCGGCTGGCGCAGTTTTACCGCGTGGTCTTCGTCGAGGAACCCGTCTGGCACGATGGGCCAGGCGTGCTGGAACTGTCTACGCCGGCGCCGAACGTGACCGTGTGCCAGCCCCGCACGGCCGTGCAGGCGCCCGGTTTTCACGACGATCAGCTGGCCGTGCTGCAGCCCCTGCTGAGCCAGATCACGCCTGCCGACGACCCCATCGTGTGGTTCTATACGCCGATGGCGCTGCCGCTGCTGCCCGCCCTGCATGCGGGCCTGGTCGTGTATGACTGCATGGATGAACTGGCCGCATTCAGGAATGCGCCGCGCCAGCTGTTGCAGCGCGAGACGGCCTTGCTGGCGCGCGCCGACCTCGTGTTTGCTGGCGGCCCCAGTCTGTTCGAGGCGAAGCGCACGCGCCACGCCAACATCCATTGCTTCGCCAGCAGCGTCGACACCGTGCACTTCGAACAGGCGCTGGACCGTCACAATGGCCATCCCGCGCAGGCGGAAATCGGCAGGCCCAGGCTCGGCTATTACGGCGTGATCGACGAGCGTTTCGAGCCGGCCCTGGTGGCGGCGCTGGCCGACGCCCATCCCGATTGGCAAATCGTGCTGGTCGGTCCCATCCTCAAGATCGACCCGGCCAGCCTGCCGCAGCGGCAGAATATCCATTACCTGGGCCAGCAGCCTTACCAGGCGCTGCCGCACTTCCTGGCCGGCTGGGACGTTTGCCTGTTGCCCTTCGCCAGAAATGAAGCGACCCGCTTCATCAGTCCGACCAAAGTGCTCGAATACATGGCGGCGCAGTTGCCCATCGTCAGCACCTCGATCACCGATGTGGCCGTGCCGTATGGCGACATCGTGGCCATTGCCGACACGCCGGACGCCTTTGTCGCCGCCTGCGAGGCGGCGCTGGCCGCGACGCCGGAACAGCGCGCGGCCATGGCCGCCAGCATGCGCGCCGTCGTCGAAGCCACCTCCTGGGATACCACGGTGGAGCAGATGCGCAACTTGCTCGACACGACGCCGCCGGGGCAGGGCGCCCGCCAGGCGTTGCCCGCCGCTGGTACGGCGCAGGCCGCCGCACCGGGTGCCGGCGCCGATGTCAATCTGCTGCATCCCCCCGGTGCGCCGCAAGCCGTGGCCTGCGCCATTATCGGCGCCGGTCCGACGGGCCTGAGCGCCGCCTATCACCTGGGCGCCGATACCTTGCTGCTGGATAAAAATGCCGCCGTGGGCGGCTGGTGCCGCTCCATCCAGGACCGTGGATTTACCTTCGATCACGCGGGCCACATCATGTTTTCCAATGATGACTATGTGCTCGACATGTACCGTACCTTGCTGGGCACCAACCTGCACTGGCAAAACCGCGAAGCCTGGGTCTACAGCAAGCAGGTCTATACCCGCTATCCTTTCCAGGGAGCGCTGTACGGCTTGCCGCCGGCCGTCATCAAGGAATGCATCGTCGGCGCCATCGAGGCGCGCTACGGCAAGGCGCCGGTGGCCCCGGGCCAGGCAGCGGCCTGCGCCGTTGAGGATTGCTGCGCCGACGGCGGCACGGGACTGGAACAGGTGCATGATGCCGTGGCGGCACCAGCCCAAGCCCAGGCCCAGGCCCAGACCGCGCCCAATTTCGAGCAATTCATCCATCAGGTGTGGGGTAGCGGCATCGCCCGCCATTTTGCCATTCCCTACAACAAGAAATTATGGACCGTGCCCCTGGCCGAGATGGAAACGTCGTGGCTGGGCGGACGGGTGCCCTTGCCCAACCTGGAAGAAATCATCGAGGGCGCGCTCGAACCGGTGGCCAGGCCGATGGGCCCGAATGCGCGCTTCGGCTATCCCTTGCGCGGCGGTTTCCAGGCCTTGATGTCGGGCTTCCTGCCGCATCTGCAAGGCAAGGTGGAACTCAATGCCGATGTGGTGCAGGTCTTGCCGCGCCAGCACGTGATCGTGCTGGGCGACGGCCGCCGCTTCCGTTACCAGCATTTGCTCAGCACCATGCCCTTGCCGCAGCTGGTGCGCCTGATCGGTGAGCAGGCGCCGCCGCAGGTACAGGCGGCGGCGCGCGCCTTGCGGCATATTTCCGTGCGCTGCGTCAACCTGGGCGTGGCGCGTGAGAATATCAGCGAGAAACACTGGATCTACTATCCGGAAGAGACGATATTCCACCGTATTTTCCTGCAAGGTAACGCCAGCCCCCACTGCAACGCGCCGGGCGGTTTCGGCCTGACGTGCGAGATCAGTTATTCGCCCTGGAAACCCTTGCCGCTCGATGGACAGGCCCTGATCGACCGCTGCGTGGCCGATTGCATCGCGGTGGGCTTGCTGCGCGACGATGACCGCCTGCTGGCAGCCAACCAGGTGGACATGCCGTACGCCTATGTGGTGTACGACCACGCGCGAGCCTCCAACGTGGCGCTGGTGAAAGCATGGCTGTCCACGCAGGACATCGTGCTGGCGGGACGCTACAGCGAGTGGGAATACTACAATTCCGACCACGCCTTCCTGGCCGGGAAAAAGGCAGCGGAATTGATCGGCGGACTGGCGGCAAACCAGCGCAAGATGGGCATGGTGGAGTAGGCGCTTGCGCCGGGAGCGCGGCAACCGCGCTCCCGGCGCGGATTCAACAAGGAAGCCGGCAAGAGGCAAGAGGCAAGAGGCATGGAGCTACCGAAAGTCATGGCAAGTGAAGGTATGGCAAGGCAGGAGGCATAGCAAGCTGCAGGGCGTAGCTCGCAGGAGACATGGCAAGGCTAAGCATGGCAAGAAAAAGACAAAAAAACACAAAAAGATAAAAAGATATGGCAAGGAAAAGGAAAGGCAGGGCAGGGCAAGGCAAGGCAAGGCAAGGCAAGGCAAGGCAAGGCAAGGCAAGGCAAGATGCCTGTCTTGCCATACCTCGCCAGGCCTGCCCCTGGTGGATGTGCCTGGCCGCTGGCGTTCAGTACTCCGAGCGCCAGTGGCCAGGCGTAATCAGTGCATGCTGCGCTGATCCCCTGCGCTGATCCCCGATAACGTTAATAGCGCTGCAGCAAGCCGTTGACCACCTTGACCCTATCGCCGATCTGGTAGCCGGGCTGGGAGTTTTGCATGATGGTGCGTGTGCTGCCGTCGTCCAGGCGCAGGGTGACACGGTACTGCATGTTGCCCGAGGTGGTGCCCGCAGTGCCGGAACTGCCGGATTGCATGTCGCCGCTGCCCTGATCCATGCCGCGCGGCACTGGCTCGATCGATTGCACCGTGGCGGAGGCGATGCTCACACCCGTCTGGCTGCCGTCCATGTTCATGGCGTTGTTGGCCGTGGACGTGCGTGCATCGGCGCTGCCTGTGCCAGCGGTGCTGCTGCCGCCGGTACCAGCGGTGCTGCTGCCCGTGCTGGTGTCGCTCATGGTGCTGCTGGTGCCGGTGCTGGTGCCTGTTCCGGTCGACGTGCTGCCTGTCCCGGCCGTATTGCTGTAGCTTTCACCGCTGCGGCCATTCGTGCTGCTCATGCTGGTGCCGTTCGGATTCGAACTGCAGGCGGCCAGCGTACACAGCAGGCCGGCCAGCGCCATGGTTTTTTTTACTCTCATCTTGTTCTCCTCTTGGTCTGACAAAGTGTTGACCCCGTTTCCAGGGTGCGGCGGAGGTCAGCGTCAATGGCGCATGCCAGGCATGGCCGCAACTGCTGCTAGTAAGAGCGCGGGGAGGGGAGGATGTTCGATCCTTGTTATTTCACATTGAGGTACATCAAGTGCTTCAATTGTCGAGCTTGGTATAAAAGACATTCTTGCACAGGGTGAGCACGGCGTTCGCGTTTCCCTCTTGTGTTTTTCCCTTGTTCCCCGTTGCCTATCTCAGGAGAATAAATGTCTGCCGATTCCCATAGCGTCAAGCTGATCAATGAGCTGGTGATTGCGGTGTACGGCGCCCCGGACGCGGCGAACGCGGCGCGCGCCCGCTACGCGTTGACCCAGGCCCTGCATGCCTTGACGAGGCTGTCACGGTCGGAACAGTTGATGGAGATGCAGCGCGATGCGGCGCGCGCGGCGGGAGCTGCCAGCCGGCGCGAAATGCGCACGGTGCTGCGCCGGGTCGCCAGCCGGGCGGCGGCCGGCCAGGGGCAGTTGCCGCTGGCGCTCGGTGTCGGCGATGACGGCGCGCCGTGATCAGCCTTGCTGTTTCTTCAGCGCGGCGGCGGCCATGGCAGGCCAGCAAAAGTAGAGCGGCAGCACCACGGCCGTCGCAGCCGTGATATCGACCACCCAGTCGCTGACGGCGCCACGGCGGTACGGCAGGAAACTCTGGATGAATTCGTCCAGCGCGCCCATGGCCGCCACCATCAGCACCGACAGCAGCGCCCGGCGCGCCATGCCGCCGGCCGTGCCGCTGAACAGGATCAGGGCCAGCACGCCATAGCCGACGGAATGCAGCACGCCGCCCGACGCATATTGGCCCACGTCCGCGCGCACGCCGGGAATGTCGCCGATCAGGATCACCAGGGCGTATAGCACCAGCGCGGTGCGGTAGCGCAGGCGTTCGTAGCGGTCGGCAAAACAGAGTTCGGGCAAGGGTGCAGGCATGAGGCGTCAGGACAGGTGGAAAGGCCGTCACAATATCATGCGCATGGCGGGCTACCGTGTTTTTGCGCAAGAGCTTGCCGTGTGGGCAAAAAAAAGGCCCGCGGGGGCGCGGGCCAAAAACCCAAATGAAATGGGTCAAGAGTTGAGAGTTGCTTGGTGCTCACCATGTCGCACGCCTTGCCGGCGCCCGCCACGGTCATGAAAGGGGAGTGGTGTGCCATCGCGGCACACCTGTCTGGAGTCAGGCATATCGGTTGCCTGTACAGCAGATGAAGCAAGTATAGGGGGCGAAGATGACGGGCTGATGACACGCTGCAACATTTTTTTGCGGCAGACAGAATGACGGGAAGATTGCTCGTCATGGCAAGAATGGCCATGTTCCAGGACGGATAGCGAAAAAAAAGCCCGCTGGTGAAAGCGGGCTTAAAACTATTTTCTTGGAGGAGAATAGTGGAGACAGGTGCATTATGCTGCGTCGCACGATATGTGTCTAATGGTCTTTTCAGATATCCATTATTGATTTTTGATATAACTCGTTGCGCCTGCCTTTATTCCTTCACGGCCACCGTGTAGTTGAGCGCCATGCGCCCGCCATCGACATAGATGGTCTGGCCCGTCATGTAGGTGGCGTCGTCGCTGGCCAGGAAGGCGGCAATGCCGGCCACTTCCTCCGGCTCGCCGCAGCGGCCCAGCGGCGTGCGCGACAGGATCGTGTGGCGCGCCTGCGGGCTCGACAGCACCGCCTGCTTGGCCAGTTCCGTCAGGATGGTGCCCGGCCCGATGCCGTTCACGCGCACGCCGTGCGGCGCCAGATTCAATGCCATGACCTTGGTCAGCTGGTTGATGGCGCCCTTCGACACCACATACGGCACTTGGTTCGGGATCGCCAGTTCCGCATTCACGCTGGACATATTGATGATGCAGCCGCTGTTGCGCTTGACCATTTCGCGCGCCACGGCCTGGCCGCACAGGAACATCGATTTCAGGTTGATGCGCATGACCCGGTCGAAATCGTCTTCGCACACGTCGAGGAAATCGGCCGCGTGCGTGACGCCCGCATTGTTGACGAGGATATCGATGTGGCCGAACTGGGCCAGGGTTTCCTTCAGCATGGCGTCAACGTCCGCCTTCTGGCTGACGTCGGCGCAAAAGAAGCGCGCCTGCGGGCCCAGGGCGGCGGCGGCCTGCGCGCCTTCTTCCTTGATGTCGACCAGCATCACTTGCGCCCCTTCGGCGATCAGGCGGGTGGCGCAAGCCAGGCCGATGCCTTGCGTGGCGCCCGTGACGATGGCGGTTTTATGGATCAGTTTCATGTGTACTCCTCGGCGGATAATAGAGAGCGCTGCCCAAGCCACGGGATTGCGCGGCAATGGGCAGATTTTAATCCCTGGGCAGGAATCAGAGGAGGATGGGTTCGTTCGGCAACTGATTGCCGCGCGTGCCATCGGCAGGGAAGTGGCTTTGCAGCAAGGTATTCAGCTGCGCCAGGGCTTCCAGGGTGCTGTCATGGAAGTTGCCTTCCTTGAAGCCCTTGGTCATGGTGCGGCACACGGCTTGCCATTGCTCCGGCGTGACGCGGCGGCCCACGTTGCGGTCGGCAACGATATCGACCTGGTGTTCGGCCAGGTTGATATAGATCAGCACGCCAACGTTGTCTTCCGTATCCCACACGCGATATTGGGCGAACAGTTCGCGCGCCCGCTCGCGATTGCTCACGCCCTGGTAGGCCATGCCAGGCGTCAGGGCCGCCTCGACGATCAGGCGCACTTCCGCCCGGTGCAGCGTTTCACCGTCGGCAATCGCCGTCTCGATGGCTTTCAGCGTCCGTTCCGGAAAGGCCTGGCGCGCCGTCGCCGGCGTACCCCGCAAATGCTTTAATGCCCGTCCACAGCGTTGGCCGAATGTCAGTTGTTTCGTCATTACCAATCTCCCGAGGCGCCGCCGCCGTCAAATCCGCCGCCGCCGCCACCGAAAC
>NZ_JAAOLY010000036.1 GCF_011601275.1 Janthinobacterium lividum
CCACCCACCCGAGCGACGACGCCTACGTTGCACCGAGCGTCAATATCGTCAAGTAAGCCTTCTCTTGATTAAAAAGCCCCGCAGAGCGATCCGCGGGGCTTTTTTCATTGTGCGCGGTCTATATCGCATCATCAACACACAGTAAATTATGCATCAATATTTCTCATGATGATCAATGAATGAAAAACCATTACAGTACTGCTTACTTTTCGCCGTCAGGCTCCCGCATAATGACATTGCGTTAATGCAAGCCTGACACCGAACCATCCTCACTTTGAATGGAGCACTCATGTCCCTCTCGCCCGCCTTCTACGCCACCTGGAACCCACGCCTGCTGGGCCTGCTTCGCATCATCCTCGGCTTTCTCTTCCTGCAACACGGCACGGCCAAGCTGTTCGGCGCGCCGCACGTGGCCATGTTCGACGGCCTGCAACTGTTTTCCGTGATGGGCGCGGCCGGCGTCATCGAGCTGGTGGGCGGCAGCTTGCTGCTGCTGGGCCTGTTCACCCGCCCCGTCGCCTTCATCCTGTCGGGCCAGATGGCGGCCGCCTATTTCATGGCGCACGCGCCCGCCGGTTTCCTGCCGATCCTGAACGGCGGCGAAATGGCCGTCATGTACTGCTTCACCTTCCTGTACTTCGCGGCAGCGGGCGCCGGCGCCTACAGCCTGGATGGGCTGCGCGGCAAGGCTGGCGCATAAAAAAAGGGCGGACATCGCTGTCCGCCCTGCTTCCATAATACGATCCGTTCGGCTTACACGGCGGAAACGTCCAGTTCCGCGCCCGTGGCCGCCTGCACCTGCTCCTTGGTCACGCCCGGCGCCAGTTCCACCAGCTTCAGGCCGTTTTCCGTCACGTCGATGACGCCCAGGTCGCTGATGATAACGTCGACCACGCCCACGCCCGTCAGCGGCAAGTCGCACTGTTTCAGCAGCTTGTGCGACGTCGTGCCATCCTTGGCCGTGGCCACGTGTTCCATCAGCACGACGACTCTCTTGACGCCGGCGACGAGGTCCATCGCGCCGCCCATGCCCTTGACCATCTTGCCTGGAATCATCCAGTTCGCCAGGTCGCCCTTTTCCGACACCTGCATGGCGCCCAGGATGGCCAGGTTGATCTTGCCGCCGCGAATCATGCCGAACGAATCGGCCGAGCTGAAGTAGGCGGCACCGGGCAAGGCCGTCACCGTCTGCTTGCCAGCGTTGATCAGGTCGGCATCGACTTCCGCGTCGGTCGGGAACGGGCCGATGCCCAGCAAGCCGTTTTCCGACTGCAGGAATACCTCGATGTTCTCCGGCACATAGTTCGCCACCAGGGTCGGCAAGCCGATGCCCAGGTTCACATAAAAGCCATCCTGCAATTCCTTTGCCGCACGGGCAGCCATTTCGTCACGTGTCCAAGCCATAGTAATCTCCGTATTCTGTTTTATGCTTCGCTGCGCACGGTGCGCTGCTCGATGCGTTTTTCCGGGTTCGCGTTGACCACGATGCGGTGCACGAAGATGCTCGGCGTGTGGACCTGGTCCGGGTCGATCTCACCCACTTCCACCAGTTTTTCCACTTCGACGATGGTGATCTTGCCGGCCATGGCCACGTTCGGGTTGAAATTGCGCGCCGTCTTGCGGTAGACCAAATTGCCCGCGCGGTCGGCCATGTAGGCTTTGACCAGCGCCACGTCGGCCACGAGGCTGCGTTCCATCACGTATTGCTCGCCGTCGAATTCGCGGATTTCCTTGCCGTCGGCAACGATGGTGCCCACGCCCGTCTTGGTGAAGAAGGCGGGAATGCCGGCGCCGCCGGCGCGCAGTTTTTCGGCCAAGGTGCCTTGCGGCGTGAATTCCAGTTCCAATTCGCCAGCCAGGTACTGGCGCGCGAATTCCTTGTTTTCACCCACGTAGGAGGCGATCATTTTCTTGATCTGGCGCGTGGTCAACAGCTGGCCCAGGCCGAAGCCATCCACGCCTGCGTTATTCGAAATGGCAGTCAGGCCCGTCACGCCCGAATCGCGCAAGGCGCCGATCAGGGCTTCGGGAATGCCGCACAGGCCAAAGCCGCCGACGGCGATGGTCTGGCCATCTTGGACGATACCGGCCAGCGCCGAGGCGGCGTCAGGATAAACTTTATTCATGGGTGTCCCTCTATCTTTTGTTAAGCTTTGGTCTTGAGTCCATGACTCAGGCAGCGACTCAGCATAAAATACGCGAGTGGAAAGTACAATACCGTAGAACTACCGGCGCCGTGCCGGCAATCCCCCTGTGAGAGTGATACGTATCAGATGAACGCCGCGTCAGCCATCGATTATGAAAGCATCTTCCTGCACGCGCCCGTGGGCATGTGCATGTCGGAAAACCGTATCATGCGTAGCTGCAACGAAGCGCTGGCAGCCATGTTCGGCTATGCGCGCGCCCAGCTGGACGACCAGTCCTTCGAAGTACTCTACCCCACGCACGACGAATTCCTGCGCACCGGTGACCGCATCATCCCCATCATGAACGCCAAGGGCCGCTATTCGGACGAGCGCATCATGCGCCGCAGTAATGGGGAATTGTTCTGGTGCCATGTCACGGGCCACGCCATGCTGCCGCGGGAACCGCTGGGGCCGGGCATCTGGACGTTCGAGGATGTGAGCGAGAAACGTCCCGTGACGGCGGAGCTGACCCCGCGCGAGCGCGAAATCGCCGCCCTGCTGGTGGAAGGCAAGACCAGCAAGGTCATCGCCCGCCAGATCGACCTGAGCCCCCGCACGGTGGAAATGCACCGCGCCAAGCTGATGCGCAAATTCGCCGCGTCGACGTCGTCGGAGCTCGTGCACAAGCTGGTGGGACTGCAGCTGCAGCGCTAGGGCTGCAGCGCAAGCCGACGCATTAGAAGGTGCTCATGCCGCCATCGGCCGAAATGATGGCGCCGTTGATGAAATGCGAATCCTCGCCCGCCAGCAACAGCAGCAGGCCGTCGAGGTCTTCCGGCTTGCCCGGACGTTTATTCGGCAGCATTTCGATCAGCTTCTTGCCCTGCTCGGTGGCAAAGTAATCTTCATTGATTTCCGTGGAAATGTAGCCGGGGCAGATGGCGTTCGTGTTGATGCCGTACTTGCCCCACTCCACGGCCATGGCGCGCGTCATGTGCACCATGCCCGCCTTGCTCATGCAATACACGCCGATCTGCGGCAGCACCTGCAAGCCCGCCATCGAGGCGATATTGATGATGCGGTGCTGTTTCTTCGGGTCGCCCTTGGCGCGCGCGATCATGCGCTTGGCCGTTTGCTGGGCCACGAAGAACGATCCGCGCAGATTGGTGTCCATCACGAACGAGTAATCTTCGGGCGTGACGTCGACCAGGCGTTGCGTGGTGGAGACACCTGAATTGTTGACGAGGATATCGATGGGACCCGCTTCCGTTTCCGCGTGCGCGATGGCCGACTTGATGCTGGCGAAGTCGGTCACGTCGAGCGACACCACGTGCGCGGCGCCGCCGTCCGCTTCGATTTCGGCGCGTAATTCCTTCAGGCGTTCGGTGCGGCGCGACGCCAGCACGACCTGCGCGCCAGCCTGGGCCAGCACTTTGGCAAAGCGTGCGCCGAGGCCGCTCGATGCGCCGGTAATCAGGGCAATCTTGCCCTCGAAATTGACTTCTATGCCCACGAGCTACTCCTGTTTTATTTTAGACAACACTTTACGCCGTGCCTATGGCAATCGGGCAAATTCCCCCGCAGCGCACTCGAGCAAAAGTAAACGCCATCATTACACAAAATGGCCGGATTTAGATTGCGGCGAGGGGCAATGTCACGCAAAATGGCGCCAAAGTTGCAATCCTCGTCAAAAACAAGCACACTCGTGCTTAAATTTCCCCGATGATGCTTTATTCCCTATCCTTGCTACCTAATTGAGTAACTGACAATCGAGACCATGACACAGCCTAATAACTTAGTTGAACAGTACGGACCGCGCGAAACCATGGAGTATGACGTGGTGATCGTCGGCGGTGGCCCCGCAGGCTTGGCCGCGGCGATCCGCCTGAAGCAGCTGGCCTTAGACAAGAGCCAGGAAGTGTCCGTCTGCGTGCTGGAAAAAGGCGGCGAACTGGGCGCGCATATCCTGTCGGGCGCCATCATGGACCCGAAAGCGCTGACGGAACTGATTCCGAACTGGAAAGAACTGGGCGCGCCCCTGAACACGGAAGTGACGGAAGACCGCATCCTGTTCCTGACCGAAACGAAAGCGTATAAAACGCCAGGCTTCGCCGTGCCGGCATGCTTTGAAAATCACGGCAACTACATCGTCTCGCTGGGCAACGTGGTGCGCTGGATGGGCCAGCAGGCGGAAAACCTGGGTGTGGAAATCTTCCCGGGTTTCCCTGCCGCGGAAATCCTCTACAACGACGACGGCTCCGTGAAAGGCGTGGCGACCGGCAACATGGGCGTCAAGCGCGATGGCGAACCAGGCCCCGACTTCCAGCTGGGCATGGAATTGCACGCCAAGTACACCTTGTTCGCCGAAGGCGCGCGCGGCCACCTGGGCAAGCAATTGATGGCCAAGTATGACTTGAACGCCGGCAAGGATCCCCAGTCGTACGGCATCGGCATCAAGGAATTGTGGGAAATCGACCCGGCCCAGCACAAGCCGGGCCTGGTAATCCACTCGAGCGGCTGGCCGCTGGACACGAAAACCTACGGCGGCTCCTTCCTGTACCACCTGGAAAACAACCAGGTGATGGTCGGCTACGTGGTGGGTCTGAACTACGAAAACCCCTACCTGTCACCGTACGAGGAATTCCAGCGCTACAAGACGCATCCGGAAATCCGCAAGTTCTTCGAAGGCGGCAAGCGCATTTCGTACGGCGCGCGGGCGATCGCGGCCGGCGGCCTGCAATCGTTGCCGAAACTGGTGTTTGCCGGCGGCGCGCTGATCGGCTGCGATGCGGGCTTCCTGAACATGAGCCGCATCAAGGGCAGCCACGCGGCCATCAAGAGCGGCATGCTGGCGGCGGACGCGGCCTTCGGCGCGCTGGGCGAACAGCGCCAGCACGATGAACTGACGAGCTACCCTGTCGCATTCGAGAAATCCTGGCTGCATGAAGAACTGCACGTGGCGCGCAACGTCAAGCCATGGCTGTCGAAAGGCTTGTACCTGGGCAGCCTGATGACGGGCATCGACCAGCTGATCTTCCGCGGCAAGGCGCCGTGGACCCTGCACCACTCGCATGGCGACCACGAATGCCTGAAACCGGCCGCCCAGTCGAAAAAGATCGTGTATCCGAAACCCGATGGCAAGCTGACCTTCGACAAGATGTCGTCCGTGTTCATCTCGAACACGAACCACGCGGAAGACCAGCCTATCCACCTGACGTTGAAGAACGCCAGCGTCCCGGTCGACGTCAACCTGGCCACGTATGCCGGTCCGGAAGCGCGTTACTGTCCCGCCGGCGTGTACGAGTTCGTGAAGAACGACGACGGCGCCGAACGCCTGCAGATCAATGCACAGAACTGCGTGCACTGCAAGACCTGCGACATCAAGGACCCGACGCAAAACATCGTGTGGGTGACACCGGAAGGCGGCGGCGGGCCGAACTATCCGAATATGTAAGCGCGTCGCCGGGCATGCCTTGCCGTCAGTTCAACGGAAAGGCATGCCCGCAGCTCTTACAGATACTTGTCGCCGGCCAGGCGGCTGCGTATCGTTTTTGCCGGCGTGCCATAACTGACGCACAGATCGTCCACGGGCCGCGTCACCACGGCGCCGGCGCCAATCACGCAATGGCTGCCGATGCGCATGCGCTGCAGCAGCAAGGCGCCCATGCCCAGGGCGCTGCACGTACCAATGAAGCAATTGCCGCCGGTCGCCGCAGCCGGCGCCAGGCTGGAAAATGCCTCCATCACGGAATCGTGATCGAGCGAGGCGCGCGTGTTGACGATACAACCGTGCCCGACGTCACAGCCGGGATTGATCACCGCCCCCGCCATCACCACGCTGCCCGCGCCGATGCGCACGCCCCTGGCGACGCAGGCTTGCGGATGCACGGCGCTGACGAAGGGCAGTTGCCGGCACAATGCCGCCACGCGAGCGGTCACGCTTGACCGTACGAAGTTGTCGCCGATGGCCACCAGTATTCCTTGCACGGCGAGCTGTTCCACCAGGACCGGCAAATCGGACTCGGCGCCCAGGACGTGATAGCCCGAGGTTTCTTCGCCGACCGTCCGGAATGGGTCGATCAAGCCGGCAATGCGAAAGACCCCCTGCCGTTCGACGACGTCAATGACGACCTTCGCATGGCCCGACGAGCCAATGATCAAAATATTTTGCATATCCCAGCTGAAAAGTGAACGATATCGGATAGCGACCATCCCCAAAGGAAGGCACCAATTCCCGGGCATCATACCAGCAGCCCGGCGCAAGGCATGCCGCCCGTCCCCCCGGCAAGGTTTTTAAAACAGCTACTTTTCCCCGCGCTTTGACCAGCCAGCAACACCAAGTTTGCATTGCAACAGCATTCCTAGAGAAATTCCACTTGGAAAGTTTCTCAGAAGCACTTTCACCAGTTACAATTCCCTCTGCTAAATATTTCACCTTCCGCCCGCCCATGAACGCAAACGCCCTTCCCGCAGTGCCCCTCGACGCCGAATTGCAGCAGGCAATTACCGAACACCAGGCTGGCCGTTTTGCCGAGGCGGAAGAGCTTTACCTGGCGATTTTGCAGGCGCATCCCTATCACGCCATCGCCAACCACAATATGGGTTTATTGGCGGGACAGGTCGGGCAATACGAGGCCGGCCTGCCGTATCTGCACAAGGCGCTGTCGGTGAACCCCGACGAAGGCCAGTTCTGGCTGTCGTATGCGGATGGCTTGCTCAAGGCGGGCGAACGCGAACAGGCGCTGGAGATCGTGACGTCGGCCATCGCGCGCGGGCTCGACAACGAACAGTCGCAAGGCTTGCGCAGCCGCATCGAAACGGCGATCGCCAGCACGCCCACAGCGCAGGAAACACAGCACGTTATTGAGTTGTATCAAGCCGGCCACCATGCCGAACTGGAAGTGGCCAGCCACGCCCTGACGCAGCGCTATCCCGACTCCGACTTTGCCTGGAGCGTGCTGGGCACCGCCCTGCAATTACAGGGCAAGGATGCCTTCGAGGCCCTGCAAAAAACCGTGCAGCTGGCGCCCAACGATGCCGAAGCGCATGGCAACCTGGGTACCGCATGGCAGGAACGGGGTATGTATGCGCAAGCCGTGGCCAGCTATACCCGGGCGCTGGAACTGAATCCGGACTTTGTCGAGGCGCATGGCAACCTGGCGGCGGCGCTGCAGGCGCAAGGCAAGCTGGAACAGGCCGAACAGGCCTACCGTCAAGCGCTGGCGCTGCGTCCCGATTATGCCAAGGGCCATTTCAATCTCGGCAATACATTACAGCTCATGCAGCGCAGCGCCGAAGCCATCGCGTGCTATCAACGCGCGCTGGCCCTGCTGCCGGGCGACGCGGAAATTTATCTGAATCTGGGCAATGCGCAGCTAGACCTGAAACAATGGCAAGCGGCCATCGTCAGCTATCGTGCCGTACTGCAACTGGCGCCGCACACCAAGGCGGCACATGCCAACTTGGCGGCGGCGCTGCATGAGGCCGGAGAGTACGAGAATGCAGTGAAAATTTGCCAGTCTGGCATCATTTTGCATGCGGACGACGCCAAGCTGCACAATAACCTGGGACGCGCGTTTCAGTGGCTGGGGAAGGCTGAGGAAGCCATCGCCGCGTATGAACAGGCGATCGCGCTCGATGGCGATTTCCCTCAGGCGCTAAGCAATCTGGGCTTGCTTCAATGCAAACAGAAAAACTACGCGGCAGCCATCGAGTACTGCACGCGTGCGTATCACCTGCAACCAGACGATGGGCCAGCCAGCGCCCAGCTCGCCATCGCCTACGGCGCCGCCGAGGACAGGGATAATGCGCTGAAGTACTTTCAGCAGGCCGTTGATATGGCACCTGAGAACGCTGCAATGCACAAGCATCTGGGCGACTACTACAACAACATCAAGCGCTTCGAGCAAGCGGTCGCGCCATATCGCCAGGCAATTAAATACGAACCAGACAATAGCGAGACGCATAACAACCTCGGGGTCGTTCTACAGGAATTGAAGGCATACGACGAAGCGATCGCTGCCTACGCGCGCGCGCTGGAATTGAATCCAAAAAACACCTCGGCGCTCATTAATCGGGGATCGACACAGCAGGCGCAGAATCAAATCGAACTGGCCAAGCAGAGTTATCTTGCCGCTCTCGCTATCGACGCCGAATTCGATCGCGCTCACTTTGCGCTCGGCAATTGCCATGTGATCATGAACGAACCCCTGCTGGCCCTCGAGTGCTATCACAAGACGCTGGCAATCAACCCAGACTATCGCGATGCCTACGTCAATATCAGCGCCACTTTCAGCAATATCGGCCGGATAGATGAAGCCATTGAAACGTGCCGCAAGGGGCTGGCCGTTTGTCCGCTGTGGGAAACCCTGTTCAGCAACTACCTGTTCTTGCTGTCGCATAGCGCCAACATTGACGCCGAGACACTGTTTGCCGAACATCAGCGTTTTAGCGATACCTTCGAAAAGCGCGTCGCCAAAAGCCCACGCGGGCACGACAATACCCGCGACCCGCTGCGCACCCTGAAGGTTGGCTTCGTGTCAGGCGATCTGCTCAACCATCCGGTACCGCACTTCCTCATCCCGATCCTGGAAAATATCGCCGATGGCGCCCGGTTGTCACTGTATGCCTACCATAACAATCCGCAAAACGACGATATAACGGAGCGCTTGCGGGAAGTCATTCCCCACTGGCGCCAGGTCGAGAACCTGTCCGATCCGGACCTGGGCCAGCTGATCCGCGACGATGGCATCGACATCCTGATCGATTTGTCCGGCCACACGGGCAAGAACCGGCTGCTCATGTTTGCCGCCAAGCCCGCCCCAGTCCAGGCCAGCTGGATCGGCTACCCGCTCACGACGGGACTGCAGGCGATCGATTATTATCTGAGCGATCAGTACTTCACGCCGCCGGACGAATTGGGCAGCCAGTTCTCCGAAAAACTGATGCTGCTCCCCGCCTGCGTGCCATTCCTGCCATCCGAGCTTGCGCCCAGCATTGAGCCGGCGCCCGTATTGGCAAATGGCTATATCACGTTTGGCAGTTTCAACCGCACCAACAAAATCAATCGCCAGGTCATCGCGCGCTGGGCCAGGGTGCTGCGCGCCGTCCCCGATTCCAAAATGATCGTGGCGGCCATGCCGAAATCGGAAGCGCCGCCACAACTGGCTGCCTGGTTCGCGGAAGAAGGCATTGCGCCGGAGCGCCTGACCTTCGAAGGACGCACGAGCATGGCCCAATTCATGGCCATCCATCACCGCATCGATATCTGCCTCGACGCCTTCCCGTATTGCGGCAGCACGACAACCCTGCATGCGCTGTGGATGGGCGTGCCCACGCTCACGACGGCAGGTCCCACCATGCCTAGCCGCGCCGGCAACATGATCATGCGCCAGGTCGAACTCGATGACTTCATCGCCACCGACGAAGACGATTTCGTGCGCAAGAGCGTGTCCATGGCGGCCAACCCCATGCTGCTGGGCGCCTACCGTTTCAGCATGCGGCACCGCCTGGAGCGCTCGATCCTGGGCAAGCCCAAGCTGATCACGGAAGGGCTGGAAAATGGCCTGCGCATGGCCTGGCAACGCTGGTGCGAAGGCTTGCCGCCAGTTTCGTTCGAAGCGCCCGTGGCCGTGCCCAACCCGCCGATCGGATTATGATGAGCACTCAAAAAAACAAACCAATCTATGTCACCCAGCCCCTGCTGCCGCCGCTGGAGGATTTCCTGCCGTATCTGGAAACGATCTGGGACAACAAGATCCTGACCAATGGCGGCCCGTTCCACCAGCAGCTCGAGCAGGCGCTGTGCGACTACCTGGGCGTCAAGCATATCTGCCTGTTCGCCAATGGCACGCTGGCATTGATGACGGCCTTGCAGGCGCTGCGCATCAATGGTGAAGTGATCACGACGCCGTACTCGTTTGTCGCCACAGCTCATTCCCTGCTGTGGAACAACATCAAGCCCGTCTTTGCCGACATCGAGCCGCACAGCCTGAACCTCGACCCGACCAAAATCGAGGCGGCCATCACGCCGCAGACCACCGCCATCATGCCCGTGCACTGCTACGGCCGGCCATGCGACATCGATGCCATCGAGAAAATTGCCGACAACTATAATCTGAAGGTGATCTACGATGCGGCGCATGCGTTTGGCGTGCGCCACCGGGGCGGCAGCGTGCTCAATCACGGCGACCTGTCCGTGATCAGCTTTCACGCCACCAAGATCTTCAATACCTTCGAAGGCGGCGCCATCGTCTGCCCCGACGCCAAGACCAAGCAACGCATCGACCATCTGAAAAACTTCGGCTTCGTCGATGAAGTCACGGTTGTGGCCGCTGGCATCAACGGCAAGATGAGCGAAATCAATGCCGCCTTCGGCTTGCTGCAGCTCAAGGGCATTGACGGGGCGCGCCAGAAGCGCAAGGCGATCGACGCGCATTACCGCCAGCAGCTGGCCGGCATCGGTGGCATCACCTGCGTGCAGCAAGGCGATGCCGAGGCCGCCAACAACGCGTATTTCCCCATCCTGGTCGGCCCCGGCTACCCGCTGTCGCGCGACGCCCTGTTCCAGTTGCTGCGCGACCAGGAAATCTACGCGCGCCGCTATTTTTACCCGCTCATCAGCGACTTCCCCATGTACCGAGGCATGCCGTCTGCGGCGCACGCGAACCTGCCCGTTGCGCGGCTGGCGTCGTCGCAAGTGATCTGCCTGCCCATCTATCCCGATCTGGAGATGGCGACCGTGGACGCCATTATCGCCATGATCGCCGCACCCGCACTGCAACAAGAAGTGATACGGAACATCGCCTGATGCAAATTTCCACCGAAACCAATTTTTCCGGCGTAGCGGAGAACCACCCATGGTCGGCGCAATTCACGGTACTGGGCTACGCAGATGGCGCCATCAGCACCCTGCCCCATCAATTTTTCCGCAACTGGCTGGATCAGGAACCGCAGAGCGGCCACTTTTATATTGGGCGCGGCTCCTGTTTCGGCGTCGGTTCGCTGGTGAAGTATGACAGCGGACAGCAAAGCCTGTGCGTGGGGCGCTATGTGGCCGGTGGCTCGCGCCTGAGTTTCATCCTCAATGGCCAGCATGAAATGCGCACGGTCTCGACGTTCATGCTGTCCATCCTCGGCGATGGCTTGAAAAATACGCCGCCGCCACAGTATGCCGACACGGTGATCAAGAACGATGTGTGGATCGGCGACGAAGCAATGGTGCTGGGCGGCAGCGTGATCGAAAACGGCTGCGTCATCGGCGCGCGCTCGCTGCTGCCACCGAATTTCCGCTCAGAACCTTATGGCATCTATGCAGGCTCGCCGGCGCGCCTGATCCGTTACCGCTTCACGGAAAAAGTCCGTGCCGCGCTGCTGGAGCTGGCCTGGTGGGAAATGCCACTGGAATGGGTACGCAACAATAACGCCATGTTCATGGAAGACCTGTGCGCCGACGAAGCGAAGGCCTTGCTGGTCATCGACATCCTGAAAAGCAGTCGCAAGCAATGGGAGTCGGAACACGGCGGCGTGGCCGATTGAACTTGCACAGCCTGTCATTATGGCAATGAAAAATAAATTTCCATACGGCATTTAATAAAGTGGAATGCAGGGTCGCCTTGTACGGGTAGGAGCAGATAAACAGTCGCTCCTACCCGTAACCACCCAATTAGGAATGACACCATGCTGAGCCTTCACACCAACGCTGCCTCCCTGTCGGCACAAAATTCGATCTCGAATACCCAATCCAAACTGTCGACTTCGATGACGCGCCTGAGCACCGGCTTCCGCATCAATTCGGCCATGGACGACGCTGCCGGCCTGCAGATCGCCACCCGCCTGAAAGCACAAACGAGCGGCATGACCGTTGCGATGAACAACACGCAAAACAGCACCTCGCTGTTGCAAACGGCCGAAGGCGCGTTCGCTGAAGTAACCAACATGCTGGTGCGCATGAAAGACTTGGCGACCCAGGCTTCCGATGCTTCGTCGACCGCCGCCGACAAGACCGCCATGCAAGCTGAATACAATGCATTGGGCCAGGAACTGTACAACGTGATGACCAACACCACGTTCGGCGGTACAGCACTGCTGGGCGACGGCAGCGGCGCAGCCAAGGGCACCTTGTCGACTTCGATGACCTTCCAGATCGGCGCGAGCTCGACCGAGAAAATGAGCTTCGACGTGTCGACCAACCTGGCATCGCTGAACACGGCCCTGAGCGGCCTGAGCAAAAACTTCTCGTCGGGTGCCTCGACCGGCGCCAACGAACTGACCAGCACTGCCAACGCCACCATCGGCCTGCTGGCCACCGCCATCGACAGCGTCAGCACCGTGCGTTCGGCACTGGGCGCGACGGCTAACCGTCTGGACCACGTCAACACCAACCTGTCGAACATCGCCACCAACACCAAAGCCGCTACCGGCCGCATCATGGACACCGACTTCGCTACCGAAAGCTCGAACATGACGTCGTCGCAAATGCTGCTGCAAGCTGGCACCGCGATGCTGAAACAAAGCAACAGCATGTCCTCGATGGTCATGTCCCTGCTGCAATAATATTGACCCTGGCCGCTTGCGGCCAGTCTCTCGAAGCCAGACTCCGGTCTGGCTTTTTTTTCGTGCGCGCCTGGCGCCAGCATGCCGCAACAGCATCAGGACGGGCCGGCGAAGCAACAAATCGCACTTATTTTAAAAAATTTCCTTAAAGCATTTAATTAAGATGGCGGCACGGTCGTCTTGTACTGATAGGAGCAGATAAATCGTCGCTCCTCACCGTAACCACCTAATTAGGAATGACACCATGCTGAGCCTTCACACCAACGCTGCCTCCCTGTCGGCACAAAATTCGATCTCGAATACCCAATCCAAACTGTCGACTTCGATGACGCGCCTGAGCACCGGCTTCCGTATCAACTCGGCAATGGACGATGCTGCCGGCCTGCAAATCGCCACCCGTCTGAAAGCACAAACGAGCGGCATGACCGTTGCGATGAACAACACGCAAAACAGCACCTCGATGCTGCAAACGGCCGAAGGCGCGTTCGCTGAAGTGACCAACATGCTGGTGCGCATGAAAGACCTGGCTACCCAGGCATCCGATGCTTCGTCGACCGCCGCCGACAAGACCGCCATGCAAGCCGAGTACAACGCATTGGGCCAGGAACTGTACAACGTCATGACCAACACCACGTTCGGCGGCACCAAGCTGCTGGGCAAAGGTAGCGCCGCAGCTGACGGCACGCTGTCGACGTCGATGACGTTCCAGATCGGCGCCAGCTCGACCGAAAAAATGACGTTCGACGTTTCGGGCAACCTGAGCTCGCTGAACGCAGCCCTGACCGGCCTGAGCGCCAACTTCTCGAGCGCCGCCGCGGCAGGCGCAACGGAACTGACGTCCAACGCCAACGCCAATATCGGCCTGCTGGCTACCGCCATCGACAGCGTCAGCACCTTGCGTTCGGCACTGGGCGCGACGGCTAACCGTCTCGACCACGTCAACACCAACTTGTCGAACATCGCCACCAACACCAAAGCCGCTACCGGCCGCATCATGGACACCGACTTCGCTACCGAAAGCTCGAACATGACGTCGTCGCAAATGCTGCTGCAAGCTGGTACCGCAATGCTGAAACAAAGCAACAGCATGTCCTCGATGGTCATGTCCCTGCTGCAATAATATTGACCCGGCCGCTTGCGGCCAGTCTCTCGAAGCCAGACTCCGGTCTGGCTTTTTTTTCGCCTGCAGTGACGTGCATTTCCAGCATATTGAACTAAATTGCCATCATGTTTAACGATGTTGCCGGCATAGTCGCCTATACAAGGTAGAACACCGAACAATCGCCTACTGGAGCCGCCGCGTGCTGAGCATTCATACCAATACTGCCGCACTGTCTGCCCAGCGGGCCATGGGCTGGGCGCAGCAAATGCTGTCGACGTCGATGACGCGCCTCTCCACGGGCTTTCGCATCAACTCGGCCATGGACGACGCGGCAGGCTTGCAGATCGCCACCCGGCTGAGCGCCCAGACCAGCGGCATGGCGGTGGCCATGCGCAATACGCAAAACAGTACTTCCCTGCTGCAAACGGCCGAAGGCGCGTTTGGCGAAGTGACCGCCATGCTGGTGCGCATGAAGGACCTGGCCACGCAGGCAGCGGACGCCTCGTCGAACCAGAAGGACCGCGACGCCATGCAGGGCGAATACGATGCGCTGGGCGCCGAGCTGTACAACGTCATGACGAACACCCGCTACGGCGGCACTTTATTGCTGGGCAACGGCAGCGCCGGCATGGGCACCTTGTCGCAAGCGATGACGTTCCAGATCGGCGCCACCGGCAGCGAGACCATGCAGTTCAGCGTGGCGGGCGACATGGGCGCGCTCAACACTGCGCTGCAGGCGATCTCCGTCAATTTCGCGCCGGGCGCCACAGCCGGCAGCGAGTTTGCCAGCAACAGCAGCGCCAACGGCATGATCGACATGCTGGCGGCGGCCGTCGACAAGGTCGGCAGCGTGCGCTCGGCGCTGGGCGCCACCGCGAACCGGCTCGGCCACGTCTACAATAACTTGTCCAACATGGTCACCAACACCAAGGCCGCCATCGGCCGCATCATGGACGTCGATTACGCGGCTGAAAGCGCCAACATGACGTCGGCGCAAATGCTGATGCAAGCGAGTACGGCCATGCTCAAGCAAAGCCAGAGCATGAGCAAGCTGATTCTTTCTTTACTACAATAATTACCGGCAGGACGCGATGGCGGATCGGATGAATATGTATCAGCAGGAAGCAATGGCATGGCGATAGACCGCATTGCATCGGGCAACCCGGTGCCCCTGATTACCCAGCGCTTCGACGTCAGCCCCGCTACGCCGATGGTGCCTGGCGTGGTGCAGCCGCTGGTGCCTATCGGCCCCTATATGGCGCCCGCGCCCGACGCCGGCACCCTGCCCGCCCAGCTGCAACAAAAGGGACAGGACAGCCTGGCGTCCCTCATCAAACCCAATGCCGAGGGCACGGGCGGCGCCTTGCCGCGCGACAGCAGCGCCATGCAGGTCAACCAGCTCTTCTTCACGCGCCAGCTGGTCTGGCAGCCGCCCGACGCGGCGCAGCTGGCCGCCTCATGGCGCGTGATGGTGCGCACGTATGGCGACCAATACGCGGCCCTGCAGGAGCAGGCGCGCGGCCAGCACGTGCCGGGCAGCCTGTTCATGGCCGAACAGCAGCCGGCCCTGCTGCGCGAAGGCGCCCGCCCGCCCTTGACGGTCGACAGCGAAGCGTGGCGCTTTGCCGTGTATGGCTGGGGCGGCCAGCGCCTGCTGCTGCGCGTGCTGGCCAGCGACGAGGATGAAGAAGCAACGCCCAAGCGGCGCGGCAAGGTGGCGCTGCGCGTCGAACTGATCATCATCGGCATCGGCCGGGTCGTGATCCAGATGGAACCGTCCGGCGACGGCGTGCTGCTGGAACTGGCCGCCGACGAGGAAGCGGCATTGCGCCATTTGCGCCTGGCCCTGCCCGAAATCGCCGACGCCGTACGGCGCGCAGGCCTGCGCCTGGTGCGCTGCCGCCTGAACCGCCAGTTGCACGCGCAGCGCGTACACGGCAACTATCCGATGCAGGCGGGCGCCGCCTCGCTGTCGCTGCCCCTGTTCCGCGCCATGGCAGAAGTGGCCCTGCTGCTGACGCAGCCGGAAGCGGAAGTGGCGGCCGATCCCGATGCACCGGCAGAGGCGCCCGCGTCCGAGCCGGAAGAAGAAATCATTGCCTCGAAGGAAGTGGCGGCGCCGTTCGGTTACGATTATGGCGACGCGTCGGTGGACGCACAGGAAGAGGAAGTATTCATGCTGGCCGGGCCGGCGGAGCCGACGCAGGATTTGCTGCCGCCCATCGACGAGCAGGATTGACGCGGCATAAAAAAACGGCGCCCGAAGCGCCGTTTTTTCATTTTATCCCACCGTGCCGATAATGCTCACTTCGCGGTTTTCCGGGATTTCGTTGTACGACAGCACGTGCAGGCCCGGCGCGAACAGGCGCGCATAACGGGCCAGCAGCGGACGGATCTGCGGCAGCACCAGCAGCAGCGGCGGCGTGGCCTGCTGCTTCATCTGCTCGCGCGCCACCGGCATGTTTACTTGCAGCTGAGACAGCAGATGCGGGTCGATCGGGTAATTATCGAGGGTCACCTTGCCCGACTGGCGCGCCTGGTTCAGGGAACCGAGCAGCATGTTTTCCAGCTCGCCGCCCAGGTTAAACGCCTGCATTTCCATTTTCTGGCCGAACAGGCCGCTGACGATCTGGCGCCGCAGCGCGCAGCGCACTTCGGCCGCCAGCAGGATCGGATCCTTGGTCGTTTCCGAGCTGTCGAGCAAGGTGGTGGCGATGGGCACGATATCCTTCAGTGACACGTTTTCCGCCAGCAAGACGCGGAACACGCGCAGCAGCTGCGTGTGCGTCAGCGCCTTGTCCAGCGCGCCGGCCAGTTTCGGCGACAGGGCCGTCAGGCGCTCCATCATGTTCGACACGTCTTCGTGGCGGAACAGTTCCGGCAAGTACTCGCGCACCATCTTCGACAAGTGCGTGGCGATCACGCTGGGCGCCTCGATGACCTGGTAGCCGAGGCCCAGCGCATGCGCCTTTTCGCCCGGTTCGATCCACGTGACGGGCATGCCGTAGGCCGGCTCGATGCCGGGAATGCCGTCCAGCTGGCCATACACGTTCGGCGACGGAATCGCCATCAGGCGGTCGGCCTGCACTTCCGCCTGCGCCACCACGGTGCCTGACAGCACGATCGCGTATTGCGACGGCTTCAAGGCCAGGTCGTCGCGCACGCCGATGTTCGGCAACAGCAAGCCCATCGATTCGGACAGGCTCTGGCGCACGCCCTTGACGCGCTTGTTCAACGGCTCGCCTTGCGTCTTGTCCACCATGCCGACCAGCTTGTAACCGAGCATCACCATCAACGGCTGCACGGCGGGCAATTGCTGCCATTCCAGTTCGACGGGCTTGTCATCGCGCAAGGCCGCCTCGATGGCCGCCATGCCGGCCGCGTCGGGCCCCTTCACGCGCTTGGTCAGGCGCCAGGCCACGAAGGCCAGCACGGCCGCAAAGGTCATGAACATGAACCACGGCATGCCCGGAATCAAGGCCAGCGCCACCATCATGCCGGCCGCGCTGTAGATCACCGTTGGCGAGGTCAGCACCTGGCCTGCCACTTGCTGTTCGAAGTCGCCCGAATCGCTGATGCGGGTCACCAGGATGGCGGCTGCGGCCGACAGCAGCAGCGCCGGGATCTGCGCCACCAGGCCATCACCGATGGTCAGCAGTGCGTATTGGCGGAAGGCGTCGCCGAACGACAGGTCGTGCATCAGCGAGCCGATGGCCACGCCGCCGACCATGTTGATAATCAAGATCAAGATACTGGCGACGGCGTCGCCGCGCACGAACTTCGATGCGCCGTCCATGGCGCCATAGAAATCCGCTTCGGCGGCCACGTCCTTGCGGCGGATCTGGGCTTTTTCCTGATTGATCAGGCCGGCGTTCAGGTCGGCGTCGATCGCCATCTGCTTGCCTGGCAAGGCATCGAGCGTAAAGCGCGCCGACACTTCGGAAATACGCTCGGCGCCCTTGGTGACGACGGCGAAGTTGATGATCATCAAGATCACGAAGACGACGATACCGACGACGAAGTTACCGCCGATCACCACGTTACCAAACGCCTCGATCACCTTACCGGCCGCATCAGCGCCCGTATGGCCGTGCAGCAACACCACGCGCGTGGACGCCACGTTCAGGGTCAGCCTGAGCATGGTGGTGGCCAGGATCACCGTCGGGAAGACGGAAAAATCAAGCGGCCGCTTGGCCGACACGCTGACGAGGATGACGATCAGTGCCAGCACGATATTGAAGGTGAACAAGATATCGAGCAGCACGGGCGGCAGCGGCAGGATGATCATCGCCAGGATCACCAGCAGGAACAGCGGCGTGGCGAACTTGTGGCGGCGCATTTCGGCAACCAACCGGTTCAGGAAATTCATGAAGGTACTACCTCGCTCAAATGAGATGGCACGACCACCTCGGTGGGAAATGGGGGCTGGGCGGCGCGCTGCCCAGTACGGAATGCTTTCAGCTGCAGGATGTAGTTGAGCACCTGCGACACGGCCTGGTACAGCTGCACGGGAATCTGCTGCTGCACCTGGCTGGTGTTGTAGATGGCGCGCGCCAGCGGCGGCAACTCCAGCGTTTCGATATTGTGTTCCTTCGCCACTTGCCGGATATACAGCGCCATCTCGTCGACGCCCTTGGCGACGACGAACGGCGCCTCGGCGCGGTCCTGGTCATACTTCAATGCGACGGCGTAATGCTCGGGATTGACGATCACCACGTCGGCGTCGGGCACCGTCTTGCGCACGCTGCGCCGGCCGATCTGCTGCTGCAGCTGGCGGATGCGCTGGCGCACTTCGGGCCGCCCTTCGCTGCTTTTATGTTCTTCCTTGACGTCCTGCTTGCTCATGCGCTGGTTGCGGGCAAAGAAAAACGCCTGCGCCGGCACGTCGATGATGGCAAACAGGACGAAGACGGAAATGAGCGCCATCAGGCCGTCGAGCATCAGCGCCGAGCCATCGAGCATGGCCTGCTGCAGGGGCCGGTGCTGCAAGTCCACGTACTGCGTCAGGCTGGAGCGGCTCACGTGCACGAGCACCATGCCCAGCACGACTGCCTTGGCGATGGACAGGCCGAATTCAAACGCATGCTTGGGCGCAATCAAGCGGCCCAGGTTCTTGGCCGGGCTCAGGCGCTCCATCTTCGGCGCCCAGTTCTTCGTGCTGATGACCCAGCCGCCGGGGATCAAGGAACCGAGCACGACGAACAAGGGCACGCAAAACAGCGGCACGATCATCTTGATCAGCAAGCTCACCGACGTGGTAAACGCCATCGACATGGCATTTTCCAGCGCGCCCTTGCTGTCGAGCGGCATGAAGGCCATGGCGAACAGTTCGCGAAAGCTGAGCAGATAGCCCGGCAGCAGGTAAATGAAGACCTTCATGCTGATCAGGATGCCCAGCGCCGTCGACAGGTCGCGCGAACGCACCACCTGCCCTTCCTGGCGCGATTTCTTCAGCTTCTGCGCTGAGGCCTTTTCTGTTTTGTCGCCCGTGCTGCTATCCGCCATGGGCCACCCGCATCTGTTCCTGGATCATGTCGAGCACGCGGTTCGTCATGGCGACATAGTGCTCCGGGATAAAGCGCACGATCTGTATCAGCATCAGCAAGCCGAACATGGTGATCATCGAAAAACCCAGCGAAAACAGGTTCAGCGACGGCGCCACCCGGTTCAGGAAGCCAAAGCCCAGCTGCACCACCATAGTGGAAAAGACGATGGGCAAGGCCAGCAGCATGGCGGCGGCGAAAATCCACGCCACGTTATACGCCACCGTCTGCAGCAGCAGCGGCCCGTAGCCCTGCCCCACGGGCCAGGCCGTGAAACTGGCGCCGATCACGCCCGTCAGCACGAGGTGGCCGTCGATGGCGAAAAACACGATCATGCACATGATGGTGAGCAGGCCGGAAATCACGTCCGACGAAGTGCCGTTGAGCGGGTCGTTCATGACGGCCATGGAAAAGCCCACCTGGCTCGACACCAGGTAGCCGAGCACCGACATGACGGACATGGCGAAGTGGAAAGCCAGGCCCAGCACGAAGCCGACGATGGCCTGCTCCAGCGTGGCGACGAGGGCGTGCAGGGAAAACGGATCGATCTTCAGCAAGTCCTGCGACACGCCCGACGCCTGCATCACGGGCAGCATCAGGATCGCCAGCACCAGCGACAGCAGCACCCGCACGGGGACGGGAACCATGGCGTCGCCGATCACGGGCGAGGCGCTGAGCATGGCCAGGATGCGGCAGAACGGCCACCACACGGCCAGCAGAAACGGCAGCACCTGATTGAAAATCTGATCCATGGCGCGCGGCGCTATCCGACCAGGGTGGCGGCGCGCTGAAAAATGGACACGCAATAATCCATCAGGTAACCGGCCATCCAGCGTCCGGCCAGGATCAGGGCCAGCAGGGTGACCAGCAGGCGAGGCAGGAAACTCATGGTCTGCTCATTGATCGAGGTGGCCGCCTGCACCAGCGCGACCAGCAAGCCCATGAGCAAACCCGGCACGACCAGGATCACCACCAGCAGCATGACGACATGCAATGCTTCAATGATCAGGTCGACGGCGACTTCAGGGGTAAACATAGGTCAATAGCCCTGTATGCTGGTAACCAAGGTGTTGACGGTCAGGGTCCAGCCATCGACGAGCACGAACAGCAGCAGCTTGAACGGCAGCGAGATGACGAGCGGCGACAGCATCATCATGCCCATGGCCATCAGCACTGACGCCACCACCAGGTCGATGATGAGGAAAGGGATGAACAGCATGCAGCCGATCTGGAACGCCGTCTTGAGTTCAGACAACACAAACGCGGCCAGCTTGACCGTGAAACTGTGGTCTTGCGGACGCATGCTCGACGGTTCGCCGGCCAGGTGGGCGATCTGCGCCAGCGCGGCCTTGCTCGTCTGCGCCAGCATGAAGCGCGAAATGGGCACTTCGGCAATTTTCAAGGCTTCCTGCATGCCGATCTGGTCGCGGTCGTAGGGCACGAACGCTTCCTTCCACACTTGGTCGCCGATGGGACGCATGACGAGCAAGGTGAGAATCAGGGCGATGCCGGTGACGATACGATTAGGCAAGCCCTGCTGCAGGCCCAGGGCCTGGCGCAGCAGGGACAGCACGATGACGAAGCGGGTAAAGCTGGTCATCATCATGACCATCACGGGCAGCAGCCCGAGCAGGGTCATGACGACGAGGATCTGCATCTTCACCGACAAATCGGTCTTCGCGCCCGGCACCACGCCGGACAGCAGGTCCTGCGCACCGGCGGCGCTGCAGCATAGCATCAGAACAGGGACAGCCAGCGCGGCAGCCAGCGCGCCGCGGCGCCGGCTCAAACCGGGTACCGCCAGCTTCATGCTGTCATCAGGTCGAGATTGAGGCCGTCGAGGTCGATGACTTTCAGGCCATAGTTCTCGCCGGCCACCACCACTTCGGCACGTCCGATCGGCGTGCCGTTGACCTTGATCACCAGCGGTTCGCCGGCCAGCATGTCGAGTTCGATCACGCTTTCCGGGCCGATGGCCATCAATTCTTCCAGCGAGATGCGGGCCGAGCCCACTTCCAGGGTCAGGGTGACGGGAATCTTGCGCATCATCTGCGGAATGTCGCGGCGCGCGCGGGTGCTGGCCACGTCGGAGACGTCGCCCTGGTCGATGATCATGTCATCGCCCAGGTCTTCCAGCAGGGTTTCGCTCTGGTTGGTATCGGTCATATTCATATTATTCGACATCTTCAAATGAGGTTAAACAGAGCTTGCCCTTGTGTTCGGAAACAGCCGCTGTAAATAAACGGGAATCGTCGAGCATGACGTCGGTACGGCTCAGGCTGACGGGAATCACGTCGCCCACGCGCAAGTCGAACAGGGCGCCCAGTTGCACCTGCTTGCTGACAAGGCGGCCTTCCAGGGTTACCTGCAGGCGCGAAGCGAGCGGACGCACGCTGCCGCGCAAGGCCTTCTTCGCTTGCGCGCGCTCGGGCAGCAGGCCGCGCAGCACGTCGGCCATCAGGCGCTTGTCCAGCGAGAACCAGAACTGGCCGCTCTGCCCCGCCTCGACGTCGCTCAGGGCCACGGTGATGATCCAGCTGCCGCGTGCCGGGTGCACGCCGGACTGCACGGCGACCTCGGCATTGGTGTCGATGTCGCTGCTCTTGCCCAGGGTTTGCAGGTTTTTGTGGATGCGGGCAAACAAGCTGCCCACCAACTGTTGTCCAAGCACCACAGCGAGGCGTTCTTCCGTGGCCGTCACGCGCACTTGCGCCGGATCGGGCAGCGGCCCCTTGGCGCCGGCACTACCATAGCGATAGTTCAGCACGCTCAAGAGTATCTGCCGCTCGAGCGCAAAGCCCGGCTGGCCAGCCTGCGTGGAAAAACTCAGCCAGCGGTTCGCGCTGTCCTCGTTCTCGACGCGCGACAAGGTCACGGCATCGATCTGGAAATTACCCCAGTAGCGACGGCTCATGGGCTGGCGCAGGGCCACGGCCAGGTCGTCGCGCAGCTGGGCGCCGAATACATGCAGCAAATGGACAGGACGTCCAAGCAGACAGGAATCGAGGACTTGATGGCGCACAGTTTGATCTGTCTTAGTGGTTATCATGAGGGTCATGTCGTATTGCGGTGGCAGAACAAATTATACGGATCGCCCGAAATTAAATACAGCATCATCTTGCTCTTGCCGACAGGCTTGCAAGCAAACGATTGCGCATCGTATCGCATGCTGGATGACTACGGTGCTGAACAATACATGAAAATGCTAAATATTGCCATGTATCAATATTCCTTGAGGCAATCCTCTCTTTACTTTATAGTTGCCCCGAGGTAAGCTTATAGGGACAAAATAGTGATTTGCAGTGTGCCATTCCGCTTACCTGATTCCGGTTTTTTATGGCAGTTTTCAGTTCTTCTTATTGCCACCAGCAGAAACTTTTATCAGATAAATATTAGTTGTCATGGCCATGTAAATCCTGTCGGCGCGGGTTTGCTGAGTTTGTTTGAGTCTGCTTGAGCGGATGGTGTGGCAACTGATAAAACTGATGGGCCCTGCGGATCGGGCCGGGCAAAATCGCATGACATGCAATTCTGCCGGAATGGCAACACCAGTAATTTCTGATTGATACGTCACCGCATATTGAAAGTAGAGGGCAAGATGAGCAACGAACTCGCAGGTCTGATCAAGGCCGATCTGGCAGCACTGAGCAATGACGCGCGCGCCCTGGGCGCCAGCATCGCGCCGGCCGCCCAGTTCGGCGCACCGGAGCAATCGGGCTTCTCGTTTGCGCAAAGCATGAAAGACGCCATCGGCAAGGTCAACGGCGACGACCGCCTGGCCGCGCAAAAAATGAGCGATGTCGACAGCGGCAAGAGCGACGACATGGTCGGCGCCATGCTGGCCAGCCAGGAAGCGAGCCTGTCCTTCTCCATGTTGATGCAAGTGCGCAACAAAGTCATGGGCGCCGTCGACGAACTCATCAAACTGCCTCTGTAATCTTCACGCCCTGATCCACGCCCAGCCTCCCAGCGAAAGTTACCCCAAGTGATTACCACCATGAAGTCCGCATTTGCGCGCTGGCGCCCTGGCGCCCAGCCCGCCATCCCGCCCGCCCTGCTGAAAAACCTGGTTCCCATCGTCGTGCTGGCCATCGGCATCACCGCCATGGTGACCATG
>NZ_JAAOLY010000037.1 GCF_011601275.1 Janthinobacterium lividum
CCTGCTGGAGCCGCTCGGCTATATACCGCCGGCTGAAGCTGAGGCAAACTATTACAAGCAACTGAGCAGTCAAGCCGTCGCGGCCTGACTCACACCAACCGGCCTCCACGAAAGCCGGGGCGATTCACAACACACTAAAGGAGCGAATGCTAACGCTGGATGGCATCCCCGGAAACGAATCAAAGATCGCGAGAACATTTGGAAAAATTGCTTGTTATCTGGGTGGGCAAGATACCGCCGCCGACATTGACGAATTTATTAAGCTGAAAGATATCCGAAATGGCCTGAGCCATGAACTAAAGGATAGCGATCTTCCAATTGACCGAGTGCATCAACTGCTGGACCGGTATCTAAAGGGCTATTTGAGATATCTGTAACGTGCAAGTAGTTATGTTGAATGGCCACGAGTTCGCTAGGCTCTATTCAGACGCTCAAAGTACTGCTTTTCGCAATTGAGCGGGCTGGGAGGCTCATGATGAGCAGTCCACCTCCAGCGTGCAAAGTCCCCGATCTGGCCGAGCGCACGAAGCAGATGGCGGGCTAGTTTATCGTAGCCAACTGTGCCGTTATAGCCCCTCAGAAGCAGGCGCACTGCTGCTGTTTCGGTTAGCTCTGCCATCCTTTGGCGTTCGTTATGGAGGGGCGGCCTGCCTTTGCTATTGCTCGGTAGAAGTCTCTTCAGGGCAGGGGAGATAGACAGGCCAGCCCCGATCTCGTCGTTGTATCGGGCAAACACGAGATCGCAGCCCAGGTGCCCGGCATGAAGGGCTCAACACGATCATAGTAAGACTATAGATCGGGCTTGTGTAGGGCTACTTGTGGCGATTCAGATGGTGACTCAAACACGCGGCTGCATCAGGTATCAATACTTTCGACTGGTTGCCGCCACTCTATTAGATGTCCAGGTAGCGCTGCCGCTGTCCAAAGTCTTGTCAGTGGGTTTACTTGGCGGTGGTTTAGCAGCCGCTTTCGGCGCCGCAGTAGCGCTAGACTTAGTGGCGAAGACATCGTGGCCTGCCACGCTCTTACCATGACGCTCAAGGCTTGAGCGGAAGAGATCCTTTGCACTTTCGACTACTGCACTCTCTTCAGCAGTGAGCCCCCGGCTGCCGAGATTAAAATTAACTTGTTTCTTACTCATGACGATCTTCCTATATCCAAGCGGGCTTATCATCCAAAAATAACGGTAGCATATGACGAAGTTTCAACTGCCGGGAGACTTCGTTGTCAGACCGATTGTCCAACGTTGTTTGATGTTTTTTCACCGACTCCAGGGTCAATAGTACACCAAGACTGTCCTGAGGAAGCGGAACCTCCTGGGTGCGACCGGTTGCGTCACGAATCAAACCGATCGTTCTTGCCGGCCTTGCCTGACGCCAGTTAGAGCGATCCACCATGGCAGAACATGTGAAGCTCAACACGGCTGAACCAGGATCATCTGCAAGAACCGTTGCGTAGCGCCCTGGCCAACGGGTTTCCAACTGCGGTCCATCCATCAACAGTGCGATAACAAGATTAGGACCCACTGCGCGGATTACGCTCATCGCCGGGTCAGCACGCGCCAGATCTTCACAGATCAGTGTCGTAACCGACATATCTTTGCGCAAACCAAAAAATGGAAGCTGGCGATTTCCAACATCGATGTCTTCCCACCACTGATCATTGTTATCATCATCGTCAAAGTCCAGGGCATACCCTTCGGTCTGACGACGATCAAGACGCCAGCGATGATGTTTATTTTGTTCTCGCTTCACCGCCCCTTCGCCTTTCCGAAGGACGAACGTCTGCGCACGATTATAGGTAGTCTTTGTGCGTGGATCGATATCGAGCACGCCCGTGATCAAGAACTCGATTTTGATGTCCCTGGCCTTCAGCGTCTCGACTAGTTCCATCGCAATCTCTGAGGTCAACGCACACTCAGGAAGTACAATTCCGTCAGGCATTTGGCCAGTGTGGGTGTAGGCCTGTTTGACGAGCGGAATAATTAAATGGTCTGCCAACTGCTCTCCCGTTAGCCGCTTGCCTTTGTATTGCAGCCATAGCTGCTCAAGGCGGAAGTATGCCGCCATCTTGTGGCTATTCCCAAATGGAGTGCGAGGTGAGCTTAACTGGAAGCAATTACCATCGACCGTAAACGGGAAGGGGATCAGTAGCAGGCGAACGTCGTACGGCAGCTTCGGATCAGGCCGGTCAGCCGTCGCTCGCTCTGTCGTGGACCAGATCCATTCCGGTGCAATGACCGTCTTGGGTGGAAGAAGCGCAACATGATGGCTCAATGATCGGATCGTACACCCCACCGAAGGGGTTAATGATTTTGGGAGCACGACTGCTCTATCTGGTGGAATAGCGATACAAAAAGATGTCGGCAAATAATGCATCAATTCCGTAGCGAAGCTTTTATCCGCCATGGAACCCATCGCGATAGCCGCAAAAAAACGGGATGGAGCTTCTTTCTGAGAAACATCCCAACCCATTCCGGCACAAGTTTCATCGGCGACGGCGAAAAGAGTGAGCAATACATTGACTACATCGGGGCTGCCACACACCAGCTCCACTTCAAGATCGCCGTGCTTCTTCAATAGGGTCTGCCAAAGAGTCAACAGCAGTTTTGGCGGCGCCCCGGGGTCGGCATTCCAAGCCTTCGCGGTCCGGTCAACTTTCTTCAAGTAACGTCCGTGGTCGTCAAGTCTATCCCGATCTGGACTGGCCTCAGTATAGCAACCAGAACGATCAATGAGGGCAGCAGTGACTGCAAAGAGATCAACCGGCCAATTCGGACAATCCCATGATATGGGTAGCGGGGTGCTTGTACTTTTTGCACGAGGCATGGCAAAGGCGTCCGTGCCAGTCGGCATTAAATGCCGAATGAACTCATTGATATTCAAAGCAACTCTCAATTGATGACAGCATTGACGAAGAAGGCGATCTTAGCTCATGCATAGTAAGTTGTCAGCTTATTAAAAATCAGTTGTTAGTACCTCGAACAAAAACAATTGACAATTTAACTGTCTGAGCAAGGTATATCAAGGATACTCGCGCCCTGGCTCACACACATAAGCGATGGCAAACGATTCGTATGGCTGCAGGCTGAGGTGGTCGGTCAAGCTGTCACGCTGGGCATAGTTGCTGATCAGGCCTTGCCCGGCAATGCCGTGCAGCGTTGCAGGCAGATCCAGTTCGACGTGTTCGCCGGAGAAGTTGTTGACGACAACCAGCTGTTGGCTCCCCAAGCTGCGCCGGTAGGCGAATACCTGCGGGTGCTGCTCCAGCAATGGCAGGTATTGTCCGTAAACCATGACGTCCCAGCGCTTACGCAGTTCGATCAGCTTCTGGTAGTGGAAGAAGACCGAATCGGGTTGTTCCAGCGCGGCCGCGACGTTGATCTCGGGGTAGTTGGGGTTCAGCTTTAGCCATAACGTGCCACTACTGAAGCCGGCGTTGTGTGTGCTGTTCCACTGCATTGGGGTGCGTGCATTGTCCCGCCCGTTGGCGTGGATGCCAGCCATCATCGTCTCTGGTGACACGCCGGCGGCCGTGCGTTCGTGGTAGAGGTTGAGTGATTCGATGTCGCGATAGTCGTCGATGGAATCGAAACGTACATTGGTCATGCCTATTTCCTCGCCTTGATAGACGTAGGGGGTACCCTTGAGAAAATGTAGCGCGGTGGCCAGCATCTTGGCCGACTCGACCCGGTAACGGCCGGGGTCGCCGTATTTGGATACGGCGCGCGGCAGGTCGTGGTTATTCCAGAACAGCGAATTCCAACCGGCATCGGCCAGCTCCGTCTGCCACTTACTGATGATCTGCTTGAATTCGATCAGATCGAACGGGCGCGGCTTCCATTTCCCCTCCTTGGCATCGTGAGTCATGGTGATGTGCTCAAACTGGAAGACCATCGACAGCTCCTGACGCGCCGGGTCGGAATACAGCTTGGCGGTCTCCGGGGTGGCGCTCCAGGTTTCGCCCACCGACAATACATCGCGTGCCGCCAAGGTCGCTTGGTGTATGTGCTGCAGCAGCGGGTGCAGTTGTGCGCCGTTGGCGATAATCTGCTGGTCGACCTGTTTGCCGATGAGATCGATGACATCCATGCGGAAGCCGCCGATCCCCTTGTCCAGCCACCAGTTCATCATGCGATGCACCTCTTCCTGCACCTGCGGATTTTCCCAGTTCAGGTCCGGCTGTCGTTTCGAGAACAGATGGAAGTAATATTCCCCGCTGCCGGCATCGTATTCCCATGCACTCCCGCCAAAATACGAACGTTGCTGATCGGGCGGGGAGCCATCTGCGCCTGCATTGCGCCAGATGTAGTAGTCACGGTAGGGGCTATCCTTGGATTTCTTCGCCTCGACGAACCAAGCATGCTCGTCAGAGGTGTGGTTGACCACAAGATCCATCAAAATACGGATGTCGCGCTTGGCCGCCTCTGCGATCAACTGCTCCATCTCGGCCAATGTGCCGAATTCAGCGGCGATATCCTGATAGTCGGAGATGTCATAGCCGTTATCGTCCATCGGCGACCGGTACACTGGCGAGAGCCAGATCAGGTTGATTCCCAGATATTGCAGGTAGTCCAGTCTGCCGATGATGCCGGCCAGATCACCGACCCCATCGTGATTGCTGTCTTGAAAACTACGTGGGTAGATCTGATACACGACGGCGTTATGCCACCACTTCTTATCCAACATGATGATCTTTCTCGCTTATTGATTGGCGGCACTGTCTTGCAACGAGCCAAGGGATCGCCAGGGGTAGGGAAGATCCGATCTCATCGTTGATCAGGCAGCTACGAGATCGCACGCCAAGCGCCGGGCAGAATACCTTGGCCCAGACACAATCCATCGGTTTCTCATCTTCTAAGAACTATGGATCAGGAGTGTCTAAGTTGCTGGAGGCGATTCATCTCGACATCCAAGACTACAGAGGCTCATAGCTCTTTATCTTGGAGCGTTCATTACTCCATAAAATACATGCAGCAAACAGAGCCAAGCTCATTAAAAACGCATTTTTTATAGTGTTATTTTTCTCAATTTTTTGATTATACTTACTTACTAAAAAATCGTAATCCTGATAAATTGACAATTCCGCCTCACCGAAATTATTTAAAAACCCCAGAGACCCCTTATCCAACTTCATCATATATTCCTTCTTCGTATATAATTCAGCAATGGTATTTATTCTCTCCACTTCGAATTCTATTTTTTCAGTTTCGCTTAAATTAATATCGCCGCCATCGAAAACTCTAGAAAGCCTAGGTAAAAATTCAGCCAAATCTCTTTCAAATTTCTTCTGATACTCAAGAGTTTTTACTAATTTTTCAATATTATTAATAATTTTTTTGGATCGAACCTCTTCGACAGCAGGGCTAGCTACTGGCATCAATATACTTAACTCTGACAGTAAATTTACCAATACATCTGATTGATACTTCATCAATCTAATCATATCTCGTATTTGCGACTGATACAAAAAAACATCTCGCATATATTTATCATCCAAAGTTCTGGCTTTCGTGATCGAAATTTTTTCATACAAACCAGAATTGACAATTTCATTTAGCTTGGAAATAACAGAATTTGCCCAATAGTTTGATTGAAAAGAATATACTGATCTCTTATTTTCCACCGCAACACCTGCGCCCGGGAAAAAGTATATCTGAACAAACAAAGTCAACGCACCAGCACCAGAAAAAACAAGCGCCTTCCAAATTTTCAAACTACTTAATTTAAAAAATTCTTTCATATAGCCACTTTACATAAAAATATAATTTATTCACTTCATTTCTAAAAAACACATTTCGACACACAAACACCCATCACCAAGATCTTCACAGCGAAAAAATATCTAATTCAAAATAATAAACATTATCTTACACTTAAGCCCACGTCTTGGCTGTTTTTTTATGTGCACTAAAAATTGGACTGGATCTTGGCGCAGATTCGCTCGAATTACTGTCTTTGGCTACTGTATTTTCTGAAGCACTGCATTTGCATCAGTCTGGCGTCGCGGACGACTTGCTCGAGCGCCGCCGCGTGGATGATTGGGGCCATATCGCGCAGCAACCATCCAGTACGCCGACCGGCGCAGGCGGGCATGACAAGGCTTCATCAGTACGCAACTTGATGACTGGGCGGACGTACTTCAGAATGACGTAGCTGTCGGGGCGTTGAGCTAGGCGATTTGCTCTTGCATCTTTGCGCGTGCCAAAGCAAGCGTATATTCCAGCCATGAACGACCATGTCTCAGGCCAAAGCAAGAATCGGCAGCCGCTTGTGGCTTGGCGGAAGTGGGCCGGTTACTTGGCGTCAAGACGATGTAGGCTCTGCTCGATGAGGAGTCGATTAAACGAATCCTCCCGGTCAATGTAGCGCAAGGCGGACTGGGCATTTTTCCAACCAACGTGTTCCATTAGCGTTTTGAGATCCCATCCATTAGCGGTTGCCCAGCTGGCAAAACCGCGCCGCAATGAGTGTGCGCTGTACAACTCGGGCGCATCCACGTTAGTTTCAAGTAGGATAGTACGTAGGAGCGGTACCAGACTATCGATATTCAGCCCGTTAGCCCCGAGGTTGCCCCAGCGATCAATTGCGCGAAATACCGGGCCGTGTGTCAATGCCGCTGCAGCGACCCACTCCGCGTAGGCGCTGACAGGGCACAGGCGCGACAGCAACGGTACCTTGAAATTGCCCCCTTTAAACTGACGATCTCCTTTGGTGCGGGGCAGGAAGCAGGTCATCCCTTCGCCTGGAGTGATGTGAACGTGCTCGATTTGCAGGCGGGTTAGTTCGTCGCCGCGAAACCCACGCCAGAATCCGAGCAGAAACAACGCCTTGTTGCGACGGTACCGCAACTCGGCCCCCAGCGCTCCCTGCGCTTGTGCCGCGTCAGCGCCGGCCGTCAACCAGCGATCGACTAGCATGAGTTGATCAATCTGAAAGGGTTTTGCCCGCTTTTCCAGGGCCGGATACAAGGTCTGGATGCCACGCAAGACTTGGCGTACCACGGGTGTCTTGGTCGGATCTGGAAAGCCTTGATCGAGATGCCACTTGGCCAATGCAGCCAAACGCTGACGCAGGGTGTTGACGGCATGTTTGTCGGCGCGATTGGCCAGGTAGCGCGCAATGCTGTCAGGGGTGGCCGGCAAAAACCCGCCCCATTCCACCTCGAAGTCGCGGATAGCGCTTTGATAGCTCTGCCGGGTATTTTCGCGTGTGGCGGCCTGCAGGAAGCGATCGATATCAGACATGGCAAGTAAAGCTGAAGAAAGGCGGGCAAGGGCAGTGATGTGGTCGTTGGCAAAAGGAGCGGTGCCGCGTTTGTCTGGCGTTCAGGCTAAATGTACAGGTGCACTGGTCAAAACTGCATAAAACCTAGCCTGGCACAGGATAAGAATACATTATCCGGCCTCAATTTCAAGCAGAATCTCGCCTTGATTTTCACCCGCGATGGTATGTAATTACATGGCACATACTGCATTATCTTAATTCGTGGAGATACAATGTCCCGTACTGGCCTTTACCCATCAGACGTCCGTAAAGCACGGGATTCACTGCTTGCACAGGGGCGACATCCTTCCGTTGACGCCGTTCGTGTCGCGCTTGGCAATACAGGCTCGAAGACCACGATCCACAAGTACTTAAAGGAGTTCGAGGCGAAGGAGGGCGTCGTTAACGGACGTAGCGTGGCTGTCAGCGATGCGCTGCAGGATCTGGTCGCGCGCCTGGCGGCGCGATTACACGAGGAAGCGGATCTGCGCGCGGACGCCGCCCTCGTCGACAGCACCGAAGAAGCACGGCGCCAAGCGCAAATCGCCCAAAAGCTTCAGCAAGATCTGGAGGCGGCCCGCAGATGCGAGCGCGATTTGACAGAATCGCTGGCAACCGAAAGGGACATGCACGAGGAAACGAAGGCGGCGCTGCAGCGGGAAACCATCCTGCGCCACACGGCCGAGCAGCAGGCGGCCGGTCTCAAGGACAGGCTCATCGAAAATGAGCAGCACCGCGCCTCGCTCGAGGACAAACACGCCCACGCCCGCTCAGCCCTCGAACACTATCGCCAGTCGGCCAAGGAACAGCGCGACCAAGAACAGCGACGCCATGAGCAGCAGCTTCAGCAGGTGCAGGCGGAACTGCGGCTGCAACAGCAGGCGTTGGTGGCCAAGCAGGAGGAGGGGGGGCGACTTAATCAGGACGCCACCCGCTTGGTCGTGGAACTGTCGCACGTCAAGCAGTCCTTGTACGAACAAGTAACGCTCGTACGCAAGCAGGTACAGACAATCGAACGGCTTCAATCGCTGCAAGTGCAGGTGCCCGATCTCGAACGGCAACTCGTAGGCAAAATGGTCGAGATCGATATACTGTCGCAGGATCTGGCTGCTACCAAGGAACAAATAACGCCAACTGCAGAGCGAGTTCGGGAACTCGAAGTTGCGCTGACCCAGGCCGAGGCACGCGAACAAGCACGGCAAGAGATCGACGACCAAATGCGCTCCTACCTCGAATTCATGAAACGGGGCCTTGAAGGCGAGAAGCCTGGCGCATAAGACGTCGCGTATTCTTGTGTTTACGGACCTCCTCGCCCGCGAGCGTCTCGCAAACGTAATGGTAATAAAAGTCGAAAGGCAACTTTTCGAGCCGTTTCAGGTGTTTCCGCTCTTCGTCCCGTGAAAAGAGGTTGCCCTGGCTTTGCTCTTGAAGTAGTTTGGCCATCTCTTCCTCTGTCCAATCGGGCTCGCTGACCGACACAATTTCCAGTCGAACTAGTCGCTTGGGCCGCAATATCGCGAGGCTCATGCCCCGACCCGAGCGCTCGCAGTCCATCAGCTCGAAGCTGTGTATAAGGGCAAGCGCGGCTACGCTTGGACGGCGCCATCGATGCGACAGTGATGTGCCTGCTGCTGCCGTGATCGGCCTAAGCAGGAAATTTGCACATTTCTGTGTGCTTTAGCTCGTGTAGTAATCCAGCAGGATAGACTCGACGCTGTCCAACAGGCACCTAAAGTCTGCGTCAAACAAAGCATATACTATCGCCTTATAACGCTCCCTCCTGATCGCATAAATTTCGTCCAAAGCCAACTTTATCTTTTCAAGAGGATTAACACTGGCAAAATTGAGATCGTTGACGGCTGCTTTTAACATACTCATCGTAAAACGGATTCGCCTCGCGTGATCGAACCTTGAACTGACCAGGTCGGCGCGCGCCAGCCCATATACCGTGATTGATATGTCGCCCCGTATATCCTTGGGTTCTATCATCCCGTTCTCGAGGAACCTGAAATGATCTTCAGGGTTGTCGATGCACGGATTGATCAGTATTGACTGCTCGTGTACTTCATCCCCCTCCGTTATTGCCCGCCTTGACTCATCAGCCAAAGGAAACCAGTTACCCTTTCCTGCAAGATCCATTGCCGGCACCTGCGCAACCCTTTTGATCTCTTGGGTCCAGACCCGGTTGCACCCTGGACAGGACAGAAGAAGATTGTCCCACGACGCACCCAGCCACCAGTAGCCGGGCTTATGCAGTTTCGCCTTCTTCTTGCCCTGAACAAGATAGGCGCCCTTGGGACGAAAATGCTCGATATCAGCAGGAGTCGCACAAGCGTAGTCGGATTCACAGTAGGCACAGAATCTGCCGAACATTTCGCGTAAGGCAGTCTTAACTGAATCGTGTTTGTAATGTACGAATTCGAACCCCTTGCGGGGAAGTGGTGTCTTGCTGTAATGCGCTTTGGCACGAGCTAGCTCGTCCAGTCGAACAATATCAGTAGCAGACAAGACGGCAGGAGTATTCCCGCGTGTGATAAAAATCATTTGCGTAAATCACCTAGTGTCGTCGTTAGGAGACGACAGTTGCGCCAGTTTACGGTTGAGATCAGAAAGCAGTCTTTTTGAGTCTAATTCGGCTTCTGGGATCCCGCTCAGATACCGGTCGATCGCCCCCAACATCAGACGCTCCCTCCGGGTAAAGCCGAACTGATGCTGGCTCTGCAGTTCCAGTGTAATCGCATCCAATCTACTGCGGTCGGCGGGTGCAAACTCATCGCGCCGCAGAAGAGTGTAATATTCTTCAAAGAGCCGCTCGAGATCAGGGTCCACAGCTGACGACAGGCCAAAGTGTTCTGAAGTGAGTATTTGATCGACCCGCATCGACCCGATGTCGGGCAGATTCTCAATTGCTCGGACCACTCCATGTTGGTCTCGCCGCAATACTAAAACTTCTCCGTGACTGAGCCCCTTCAGGCACAGGGGATCATGCGTCGTAACGATGAACTGCATTCTCGGAAATGCCTTCCTGAGCATCGGAATCAGCCGCATTTTCCATTTTGGATGAAGGTGGTTTTCTATTTCATCAATGAGAATGATGCCCTCTGCAATCTCTGCAGCGACATAGTGTTCGAGGAGTCCACTCATGATGTCACATGCCAGTGCATGCATGGACTGCAGCCCGTCGCTAAGCCGGTTGAAGGGAGTTAGTACATCGTGACTCCTTAAGAACACTTCGTTTGTGTTCTGATTCCGCTCAAGCCTGGCATCCTTTTGGAGATGGGAGATTGACTTGAGGGCCCTGGCCGCATAATCGAATTGCTCGTTGCTCAATGAAAGAAGCCAACTGACAGGATCCGTTAAGCCACGGTAGGGGTCAAACAGATTGGTTATCCTAGAACGATCTTCTATATCGTCATCTCGTGCGAGAAGTCTGGTCGCGCCGTAAGCGAAGATTAAAACCTTACCGGTCGACTGCGATGCTTCGAGACGGTTTCTAGTGTTCCATCGGACAGAGCTTCGACCGGACTTGCTGAGCTCTACGGTGACGCCGCCTTGATCTGATCCGGAAAACATCGAAGGTTTGCAGTCCTTGATGGCACGGCCCCCCGCAAGTGCGACGGCAATCCCTTTGAGGATTGATGTCTTTCCAATATTATTTTCACCAATGATTGCCAGCCAAGGTGCTCTTTCATCAGTACTCCGGTTCAGATCAATTGTAATGTCATCAAAAGGTCCGACATTGCTCAGCGACACTCCGGCAATATAGTTAGACGAATCTGTCTCGACCACCCCGTCCGCACTGACCCCGTCTTCATTTACGGCTCGCTCACTCAAATGTTGCGCGTTGAGTCGCGCGATTGCCAGTGCCACCTTCCCCTCATCTGTTCTGATAAACGCAAGTGATCGCACGAAACCCGAGAATGGAGCGCGATCGCTCATCATGTCGTTTAGCTCTTCTTTAGAAGCGAGAGACGCAATTTGCGCAAGCCGTTGTCGTTCATTAACCAAATCTGAACGATTTAGGTCCAGTGTCTCAATCGTTACAAAACCTATCTTAGTCCTTGGCAAAAGTTTACCGTTACCGGCAGAGATCAGATGCTTCGATGGGTCATCCTCGCAGGGATTTATCAAAAGAGGACGCTCTGCACGTAACGATACTGCCTTACCATCGATAGGTGATCGAGTGCCTTCAATCGGAAATTTTGAGCCTTTGGCCCTGGCACAAACCGCGCACGCGAGAAACAGGTTGCTCCAGCGATAGGCCATCCACCAGTAGTGATCAGGCAGATACTCGCCAGTTTCAGATATCGTATCCTTCGCGGGACGGTGACGGTGAACGTACCCTGACTCCGTAAAAAGAGACGACTCGCAGTAAGCACATTTCCCGTGAAATAGCTTGGTAAGAGCGGCCCGCACACTCTGCAGATCCCAGTCGGGATCGAAGGTGTCAAAGTCATAACGATCTTGGCGGCGGGTCTCGGTGGCCGATTCGAAAAAATTATGCGCCTTTCTACGGAGCGACGATCTCTGTCCATCACTTAACGGAGTGCTTACTAAAGAGCGTGATATTCGGATCATATTGTTCTTTATGCACCTTGTTTGTTCCGACTTTTGAGAGAAGCTTTGGTAGGTTCTGACTCGTGAGATTTTACCGATTGTATTCCATGTTTAGCAACTTTATTAAGTCCGATTAACGATACCGAACAGTTCCTTCTGCGTTTAGCACGCATAACTATCATCAAGATGACTCGCTATGTGATCCGTTATTGGTCAAAAGACACCTAAGTTCCCGCGTGCAGCCGGTGGACTTGACACCACGCTTTCATAAAGGGCAAGGCGGAAACCGAGTAGGCCACTTTGGGATCGGGTTTTGTCCACCTAGCGTGAGAATGTGGACACTTTCCATACCGGCAGGAGGCTATCCAGGATGCCGTTGCAAGGGTTCGGGATAACCGGTCATTATCTACCCAACAATAAAAGTGGGAAGTGTTGTAGACTAATTACGAATCCATCTCGATTGAGGGATAACTTAAGCTTACGTCCGTTGGCAAGCCCGCACCTACGACTCAATTCAAACGCTATACCTCATTACGGAGACCTCGTTGGCTGATTTACAAATTCTCCCTTGGGCGGCTGGGCCCGCAGAAATTCTTCTGCATGGGCTTGCACTACTTCGCAAAGATTCGGACACGAACAGACGCCTTGCGATGATCAGCATTGATAACGCGGTTGAACTGATGGTAAAGACTTTTCTTGGACTACCAAAGCGCCTATCTGGATTGACCATTACTCGCCGCGAGTATGCGGAATTTTCAGAAAGCTTTCCTGCGCTACTAGATGCGCTTGAGCGTCATGCTTCCGACAAGTTGACAGGCATTGACCTCGGCACCATTGAGTGGTACCACCGCTTGCGTAATCAGCTTTATCATCAAGGTAACGGCCTGACTGTGGAGCGGGACAAGATCGAGATCTACGCGGAGGTAGCAAATGTTCTTTTCTTGAACCTCTTCGGTAGTCGCCTAGTTGAGCGGATATCGGAACAGCCCGATCTGCTCGGGCCATTTATTGAGGCATGGGTAAAGTTGGAACGTGGGCTGGCAGCGCTGTCGAAGCGAGAGATTGCGCGCATGGCCCTGCAAGCTGCAGAACCCCGAAATGTTCATCAGGCTGCGACCCTGCTGCGGTCAACTAATTTATTCTCTGACACTGACATAACTACGATCAACAATTTCAGGCGTATCCGGAACGACGTCCTTCATAGCAGTGCAGATCACCGAACGTTAATTACTCAGGATATTGTGAATCAATTGCGTGCATTCGTTGCACGTATCCCATCTGAAATGATCACTGATGCTAGGCCTTATACAGAGGCTCAGTAATGTTACTTCGGCACTTATCCCTAGGCTAACGTTCGCAGTTCATTGACAATACTTTATTTTTGGACGACAGCCCCTGGTTAAGTTGTACTTCTATCGAATTGCTTTGCTCAACTACATTCAGGAACTGGGGTTTTCCTACTCAAGCAGCCTGCAGCATCTGGCACCCGCAATACTATAGTTTATCTAAACTGAATGAAAGGGTTTTCATTTGAGAGTTCCTGATATTGAATTGACCAAGGAAGAACTCTGCCTTTTAAGAAAAATTAGGTTTCGCCATGTGTCGCATGAAGACCTCCGTGCGTCCATGGAGCCGATGGCTAGTCTAATGGAGTCGTTATTAGAACGCGATGCTATTCCAAGGGTTCGGCTTTTATATTTTACTGATCCTGAGCGAAATCCAGGAGGGCGCGGGAAATCACGGCAGGATATTTTCGAAAAAAATGGAACTGTGGGGGCAGGGATCTATGCGCACCCGAGTTTCCTGAAATATCTCGAATACTTTATTTATGGTCCCCATCTCCCGCTAAGCATCGTTGCACAATTCAGAGAGGCCATGTCCTTTTCCGGATATTTGACGGCTGGAGACATTAACGACCTGAGTCCTGCTGCACGTGCTACTGTGCGAGGAGCTCAGATTCACTCTCAAGACGCCGCAAATGAGTTTTATAAGCTAGCCCTCGAGTGTGGCGCTATGCCATCGAGCGCGGAGATTATTCGGAAGTCAGTCCTCGCTGTCCGTTAGCGATAGCTCAAACACGCCTCTGAATTGAGCGACCGTTCTCGGCCATTAGTGATCGCTCTTTATTTTTGGATACGTGGTCGAATCGAATCCCAAGTTGATGCTGCGGATTTTCGGATAGCAACATGTTATCCTCAAACGATAGCCCGTTTAGACGAGGTATCTGTGTTACCTGTTGCAAGAAATCTGTTTCTACATTGTTCGCGCCAAGCTAGACCGACTTCAATTTTAAGTACAATTGTTAAGTGTGGTTTTCACATTTCATGCTCAGATGAGTGCTGGTGATCCGATTAGAGGAAAGTTTGACTAAATCAAAAAACATCAACTCGGCGCCACAATCAGGAGGGGTCGAAAAGCAGGCAACATCCACAGAACTGACCGGTGGTGCTGGCTTCACTTACGAAGATAAAGTAGTTGCCTATTATTTGGCGGCTCTTCTCCGCAGCGAGAAGGCGATGCTTCAACATGGTATTGTCTGCAGTGTTGCCGTCCAGCAGGCGGGTCACGGCCATCCGATGGATGATCTTATCGTCGAGTTTCGAGATGTCGATGGCCCGAGAATGCTTGGACTTCAAGTGAAGTCCACTATCACGGTTAGCGGGGCCATTACTAACAAGGATTTCCGCGATGTCCTCAAACGTGCTCGGGAGACTCGAGATAGTGCAGGTTTTCAAGTCGATCGTGACGCTTACGGTTATGTAGTCGAGAATGTGGCTGAGAACGGGCAACGGTCGCTCAGCCGCCTCATCGATTGGGCGGTCAGCTGTCCGACCCCTATGGATTTTGACCAGCGCTTTGCGAAAGATGGTGCTGCCGCAGCTCCCGAACGTGCTCTTCGAGAAGCGCTTGCCCCGCTAATCAGGGTAAGCAGCGCTGAGGATGACTGGAGTTTCTACCGACAGTTTGTCGCAGCTCGATTTACTGGCCTCGACGAGACCGGGATCATTTGGACGGAGATCACAAACCGCCTTCAAGAGCTTGTTGCGAGCAACGAGGATGGACTGGAGGTTCTGCTGTTTGATCGCCTATGTCGCATTGTTCGAGATGGCGCTGGCACAGCCCGTAAATGGACCCGAGTAACCTTGCTGGCACAACTTCGCGGATTCATCCGACTAGAGGTCTCGCCAAGTTTTCGTGATGATATTAACATCCTAGGTCGGTTCTCCAATGATGGTCTTAACGAAATTGATGAGAGCATCGACGGGTTCGAGGTTGACCGAACTACTCTTCAAAAAGCCGTATATGAGCGTCTTGGCGTTAGCCGTGTCGTCAACATCAGCGGCCTACCCGGATGCGGAAAATCTGTCGTGCTCAAACGAGTAGCAGCAGAGGCTAATCGGCGAGGACCAATCCTCTTTCTGAAGTCGGACCGATTGACTGGGAAGAGTTGGGTGGAGTTTGCAGCTGCGTTGGGTCTTAAGCATCGAAAACTTGATGACCTACTTTCAGAAATTGGTGCAACCGGATCAGCTATCCTCTACATTGATGGCATTGATCGCATCAATCCCGACCAAAAGCGAATCATTCTCGACGTGCTCAAGACGATTGAAGGTAATCCGGATCTCGACAACTGGCGAGTACTTGCAACATCTAGAGACCAAGGACTCGAAACATATCGCGCTTGGTTTCCTGCCACTTTCTATAACGACACTCAGATTGGCGATGTTCAGGTTAAGCCGTTCAACGACGAAGAAGCTGAGGCGTTAGCGAAAGAGAAACCTGGTTTACGTCACCTTTTGAAGGGCCCACCTTCAGTGCAGACGATCGCCCGGCGTCCATTCTTCGCTGCAGTGCTTGCCCGCAGCTTTGACGATGGGAGGACCGAACCGCAGACAGAGGTTGATCTGATCAATGCTTGGTGGGCAAGAGCAGGACATGATGCCTCGGCCGAGGTCGTACCACAGAGGCAACGGGCACTAATCGATATCGCGGAAAAGGGTGCTGCAAGCCTTGGGAAGAACGTTCCGGCCCGTTCGCTTGCACCTACCACGTTTGAGCATATCGCAGCGCTGAAGAGCGACTTGCTCGTGCGCGGAAACAATGGTGACGCGTCATATTCATTTACGCATGACATTTTCTTTGAGTGGACGTTTTTTCGTCTTCTCATCGATCTTGGCGATACGTGGATCGAAGGACTGATTCAGGCTGGCGAACCACCGTTACTTGGGCGCGTTGTCGGGCTTTTAGCTCAACATTCGATCGCTGAGCCGCGTACCTGGTCAATTGGGTATGCTGCCATTGATGGATCGACGCTTCGCCCTCAATGGCGTCGGGAATGGCTAACCGCACCACCGTTCACAAGCGCATTTGGCAATAGACGGAAGGAATTCACGGAACTTGTGGCCTCCAACGACTATGCGTTGGCCGAAAAAGTTTTAGTCTGGTTTCAAGCTCAACATACAATCCCTAGCCCGACTGTCCTTGCCCAAGCTTTGCCGGGTCAATCAGGACTTGACCGGGTAGGTGTTGCCGAGCTCCTAAGTTGGCCTTCTGATTTTACAAGCTGGGGGCGTTTCCTGGATTGGCTTTTGCCGATCGTGCCTACGCTACCTATTCGGCTTCTCCCGACGGTTGTTGAAGTTTTCTCTGTTTGGCAGAATGCTCTTTCAGACTTCGCCAATGCAAGATCGAAGGCCATAGTTACCACTTGCGCCGAATGGTTGATTGAGTTTGAAGAAATTGCATATCCGGACACGTGGGTATCCGAGCGAGGGCGATTTGATGAGCTTGGTAGCGACGCGAAGAAGCAGTTTGCTACTGCGCTGAGGTTCATTGTCATGCGAGCCGCACGGGTGTTTCCCGACCATGCCAATGCGCTTCTCGACCGGGCGGCGTCCAACAATCGAATGCGCGACTCAGCTTATTCTGATCTCATGGCGCTGGCTTGGATCATGGCGGACGTGTCGCCGAATCGATTAGTAGACGTGACTAGGGCGGAACTTCAGAAAGAGTTGCCGCAAGATCACATCGACCGAGAAAATCGCAAACAGGGTGAAAGAGCCGAACGGATCAAACAAATCCGCAGTAAGCCCGAAAAGGAACGTACTGAAAGTGAAAGGCGCGCGCTGGAACCTACGCACTTCCACATCCCCCACAACTATGGGGGGTACGGACGTGAAGAAATCGGGATCGACCGGCATCACAACTTCTACTACCCGATCTCAGCTATGCACGAACCCTTCGCTAGCCTTTTCGCCAAGGAGCCGGAAGTGGCCCTCGAACTGGTACGTGATCTCTCTAACCACGGAACGACCGGTTGGCGGCAGGTCGCGAGTATCACTCGCCGTAAACATGGCACTCCGATCCCGGTATCGATCACCTTTCCGTGGGGTGAGCAGCAGTTTTGGGGTGACTGGTCTACTTACAGTTGGCAGCTTGGTCAGCTTGGTGCACAGCCACTTGAATGTGCGTATCTAGCCATGAGCTATTGGGCCTTCAATCAGATTGAAAGTGGCCGCTCCGTTGACGAGGTGATCCAGTCTGTCGTTCAGGGCAACGAAGCGATCGCTGCCCCGGGTCTCGCACTTCGCTTAGCGTTAGAGACGTTTCATATCTCCGAAGTCACTTTAGCTCTGGTTTCATGCCAACGCCTTTGGCCTTTCGATATAGCGCGTGTGCGCAATGAGCCAGCGCGAAACATCGATCTGTTCGGCCTGGGGAAAATCAATCAGCTAACCGGCAACAAGAAAATTGCGGAAGATTACTTGGATATGCGGCCGAGCCGATTCCGTGATGTTAAGCAGCTTGCCATGCAATTCGTGGTGAATGGGGATAAACTCACCGATCGACTCAAGCAGGCATTGGCGGATTTTGTCGTTGTGCTCCCCTATGAAGTAGAGGAGCAGCGCTCCAATATAGCGGTGACAGTGGCGCTCACTGAGCAGGCGGAAGAGTATGCGGCACTTGCAATCGTGGAAAATTATCGAGGATATCGCACGCCTGATGAACAGGTCATGGTTGCCTATCAGCCGCCACTTTCGCCGGAAATTATTGAACGCAGCGAGGCCGCAGGCATGTATTTGCGACAAAACAGTACCCTAGGGTGGGCGATGAAATCGTTGCGATCCTTCGAGCTCTCCGTCGATAATACGTTGACTGATGCGGTCGCCCTTGCTCGTCCGCTGGATCATCGTACGCTTTTTGTAGAGCGCTTGGAAGTTGAAAACCACATGCCGCAAAGCCTGGTTGCCGCCGTTGCCGCGTGTGTCATCTGTTTCGGCGATGTCGCATCCGAGAATTACAAATGGGCGATGACTGTACTGGCAAGAATCGATGGGATGGAAGAGCCGCCGAATTTTTTCAACGGTTCGAAAATTTCTTGGCATCCGGTATTGCAATTGATCTTCGCATTACTCCACCTGCGTCGCACCAATCCTTCAGACTTGGAACCTGCACGCAGGTTGGTTCGGTTGACCGCTCATGTGCACAAGGACGCGGCAGACTTAGCTTTCGCAGCGCTACTTGCAGACCCTGATGCGCATGTATCGTGGGTCGCAGCTCAACTTGCGTTGGACAGCGCACGCCACTATCGACCAACATTAAAAAAGGATGGCGTGTGGGACACCCAAGTGGCCAAAGATGCGGAAAAAGTGGCGCTTGATCGATGTATTCAGGGACTCAATTCAAAGACGTTTGAATCTTTTTGCACGCCGCCGCCTGCTTGGGTTAATTTGACGTCGGTTTCGGCTTCGCATAACGGGGACGATACGGTTGATAACGAAGGATGGACTGATCCTGATCCGTTGTTCAATCCGCAAAGGGCCGAGAAACACATCAAGAATTTTCCAATCGAGATGTGGTGCACTTCAGATGAGACAAAGCCGCATGTGCTGGAATTGATTCGAATCCTCGTCAATTGGACGGCCTTGCGTATAAACCCGCCTTGCGGCACGGGAAGGCAGAGGAGGCGTACCCCTGAGTTGATGGGTTGGAACGACGCACTGGGTGATGTGATGGCGCGTGCAGTGCCATTCTTCGATCTTACCATCGTCAAGGCTGAGTTTCTTGCGCCTTTCTTACAGAACCACGAGGATGATGAACTTGACGTTATCGCTTCGTTCACCGATAAGTTGGTGACGCGCTATGTTTTAGATGCGAACGAGATACCTACCGGCACGTTTGAGTTGCTGGGTCTCTGCGTCGACCATGTAATCGCAGACGGTACATTTAGGCCGGGTGGATATCGCGCAGGAGAAGTCTCTGGCCGCGATATGCCAAAACTCATCGAGGCGCTCCTAATGGTCAATGTTGAAAGTGCTCCTGGTGCTGCCCGCTTTGTAAATAATGATTGGTCCGAGATTGACCTAGTCATGCCGACGGTTACTCGCTTGGTGACTGCTACGGGATGGTCAACCTTTGTCATGTCCAAGTTTCTGTTGCTATGTCAGCGCGCCGGGGCACATTACCCGCTCGACAATTTCATCCAACAGGTTAGCGCGGTATTCACGATGTTTGGTAACGCAAAGGGGAATTGGACGGGGACCAGCCTTCCGTCGCAAACGGCAGCGGCGGTGCAACAGCTCGCCGACGCCAATTTTCCGCTACGTGCCGATCAAGCACAAGGGCTGCTACGGATTCTCGACGCATTGGTAGACTTGGGCGATCGTAGAAGCGTTGCGCTTGAACAAACAGAAGCATTCAAGGGAGTGCAGGCACGATCCTCGGTCAAATGATAGTCGCCTAGCGGGCAGGGCGGTAATGGGTTTAAGTGATCGCTATCCCGGTGCACATTTTTTGGACGGATCCACAAGTGAAGGCTACGCCGTACATGGGCTTGCATCATCCCTCGCGTGACAAAGTGATCCGTGAGCGATGCGCGGATTTAGCTTGCCTTTGATGCAAGCAAGGTGACTTCCAGGCTTACGGAATATCAATCCGAACTTGCCATATTGTGGCTGTTGGGGCTAGATTTCGACAGCCTGAAGCCGATTCGTGTTCAGACCTGGCTACTGATGACAGCGGCGACCTGCACGGGGGAGTATCACTTGAAGTTTGCTTCAAAGGACTATTGTGAGAGCCAGAATCTATCTTATTGACGATGTATTAGTTGCGGAGTGCGAAGGAGGCCTTCATTTATCGCACGCTGACGCCACTGAGCTAGCTGATCTTCTTTGGGCAAATGATGTGACGTCTGAAGAAGTATCCATGGTCGACTGGCATGAAGACGCAGAACGTGCTCCTCTGTCCGGGCACAAGATGGCGATCTACCAGCGTCTACGCCTACATGGACACTCATTGGAGTGAGTGCCACTCAAGCCGCGTGCTTGCCTAGCCCATCAGCAATAAGATGGGTGTCTAGTCTTGTGTGAGCACTTTGGAGGCTGCATGGAATTTTCGAACCGAGGCAACAAAAGGGGAGTTCTGGCGCAAAGCAGCTGCGCGAGATGACCGCTCTTCCAAAATGGAAGCCGCGTCACTAGGTCGCTTGAGAAGTTCTCGCCAAGCAGAAATATAGTCTCTGCTACAGAGCAAACTCTTTTCCCAACTTTCTATCTGGAGGTTAGCTAAAAAGATAATTTCGTTCACAATTGCAGCCGGTGCAGTGCGAAGGGCCAATGCAACTGGCACATGCTTTGCGAGACGACGTTCATCAATGTCCAAGAACGGGCCGTTATTGTATTGAATTTTTGAATTGCTTGCCATAATGCCATCTCAGACCGCTATGATTATAGCTAATAACCTGCCGATTGCTTCAGCATAGCACATAGTTTGCTTAAAAATGATGCACCATCTCGACAAAAATGAGAGGTAACGAAATTGCGCTGGATCACTGCACTAAACCTCCAGCCCTGGGCAGATATGCTTGCGAGAGAGTCTCGCGAGTGGGCGGAAACCATGCGGGCATGGCCCCGGACAGCTACAATGTTAATGAAAATTCCAGAGAACTGGTTGCGCGATGCAGAGCTAGCTGACCTATCTTCTAGCTGATAGGTTAGAACGTCTTTTGAGCAGCTTGGTTAAATATTTAGGTCAATCGGCATGTCACCCCAACCTCGAAAACTTTTTCAGCAACGTCAAGAGCTCGTTAAACGCTACGTTAGCCTAGCAGTGTACCGCTGGATGAAACCCAAGACGCGAGCACTTGCGAGATGCCTCAGCCGCCCTAGACTTCAATGGTCGGAAAAAAGGAGACGGCTGGCACTGGTATTTGCGCTAGAGACACTTGCGCTTGAGACCGCCAGGGCACGACGACTTGGATTCGAAGCAAACACCGTTGTTCTAAATCTTGGACTCTTCTTTTTAATTGCTGAAAGGGATATACAAGCGGTGAAGATAGATGCTTTGACTCATCCTGATGCTTGGGCACGGAGTCTCGCGGCGAGAGTCATGCTTCTGACCATCCACGAGTTGGACATTAATAAGGTTGCAGGGAATAAATTGCGAAAGTCACTTGAAGATTGCGACATTCCAGAGGACCTTCGACACGACATAACAGAAGCAATGCGGACCATTCGGAAGGCCCAAGCAAAGGCGCAGCAACAGTTTGCCTATCTTAGAAACTCGACCATTGCGCATCGCGATGCCGATGCCTTGCGACAATATCGTGATATCACCAATATCGATGAGTTGGAGGTTATAAGAGTCGCGGTCGACTTTTACGCTGGAACAAGCAAATTCCTTGAAATGATTCCGAGACTGCTTTCCCATATGGCCACTTGGCGAGGCATGATCAGCCAACTAGCCGCGCAAAATGCACGGAAGGGGGTTCGCAGAGAATGATAGAGAATTATGTCGGCTTACTTACTGATATAGGTGATTGTTCGAGGCATTGTGCGACAACAAGTTGATCTTTTTCATCCTTAGATTGCCACGACAGTAAGTTGATCTTTTTCAGATGGAAGTCCCAGAGTACCTACAATGCTGTCGCTGGAGTACTCAAAATGCTGTCGGCGTACTTCGGCTTACTGTCAACGTCAGCTAGCGTCTATGGAGGGTAGAGATTTGCTTCTAGGGGGGTAGGAACAAATTTATGCAAATTTCGGGAACAACTTTGTGCAAACGAACGCATGTACTGCTTTGATTCTGCACTCTTTTAGCCATTTGACATAATATAAATTATGCGAAGTTATGAATGGAATTGAGAACCCCCCCTTTTTGCCAACTCCCCAATCGCAAACGCGATTTTCCCTATCTGCGCGTCTCTGTCGCTGCCGCTTGAACAAGCTACATAAAATACGGCTTGTCCCCGTCCGTGTTTGGTTTGTTCACGCCCAAGTTGGCGTGCAGGTGCAATTTTGGCGCTTCGATGATGCTGACGATCAGGTCTGCCATGCTCTTGCGCGACACCACAGTGCCTTCGAATGGCGCGTGGCGTGTCGTCAGTTCGTAGTCGACTTCGTCTTCGTCCGTCATCCAGGCTGGGCGCACGACAACAACGTCAAGGCGATGTCTTCACGGCCTGCCAAGCCGCGGATGACCCACTGCGCCATCTGTCCGCCTGTGCCCAGTATCAATATCTTTTCATCTTTTCGCTTTCATCTTGGCACGGTACCAACTGCAGGAAGTTACAAGCTTTCTTTGACGGAAAGAACGCATGCGCTTAAAAAAGCGAAACCCCGTGATGCGTGCCGGCCCATCGCATTGGCTCATGCTGAATTGCCACCCAAAACTAGCTTTTCACTGCCAGCGATATTAGAAAAATAAGCAATAAAATCAGTTATTTGCAGATTATTTTCAATAAAAAGTCTCAACACCGAATTCCGATGGCCCGACTGTGGCTTTGACGCAGATGCTGCTGGACCTGCCGCGCGTGCCGTATGCCGAATCGCGCCAGGAAACCGCGCTGTAGCCGCTACGAGATTCCTCCTCCCTTCCCCGCCCTGCTCTCGCCACCATTCCGGACACCATACCAGCGCACTGGAAAATAGCCACTGGTATGGTGCGCATCGACCATCGGCTGGAGGAAGGCGGCAACTGGTATTGTGATCTTGCGCAAAGAATAAAACCAGTTGACTACCACCTGCAATGCTTGCACTCTGAAAAATCGGACGGTGTCCAGCCGGCCGGCAAAAAAATACACAAGGAGATGCAATGAACCGGACAGTCATGAATACCCTCATCATTACCCTCTTCGGAGGAACGTTGGCCGCTTGCGGCGGTGGCAGCGACGGATCCAGCGCGGGCGCAAACCAGCTGCTGGCCGGCGCCGCGCAAGCGGTCGCCTGCTACACACCGTGGAACAGCGGCACGGCCTACAACGGCGGCGGTCAGGCCAGCTACAACAACGTCAACTACACGGCCAACTGGTGGACGCAAGGCAATAACCCGTCGACCAGCAGCGGCGGCGCCGGCAGCGGCCAGCCCTGGACTGCGGTGGGAGACTGCGGTACGCCGACACCGACTCCTACCCCAACGCCTACGCCCACCCC
>NZ_JAAOLY010000038.1 GCF_011601275.1 Janthinobacterium lividum
CACCCGTTCGCCACTCGCCACCAGAGCAAGCTCCGTGCTGCCGTTCGACTTGCATGTGTAAGGCATGCCGCCAGCGTTCAATCTGAGCCAGGATCAAACTCTTCAGTTTAATCTCTGTTACTTTGCCATTTTATTGGCACCGTCTTGCGACGGGTCGCTCACTCAAAAAACTGACAGGCCACTACTTTCGTAGCGCCTATTTCATTATTTCTTGTGAACATTTGATATTTTAAGTATTACGACAATCCGAAGATCATCGCTGCACTACATCAAATGCCCACACTTATCGACTGTTAATTGTTAAAGAACTGTATTCGGTACTGCTTATTTACTACTCTCGCGCTATCGACAAAGCGTTGTGTTTGTCAGCTGCGAAGAAGGAAGAGTATGAAGCGTTTGCAGCATTTCGTCAACCTTCTTTTTCACCCTGCTTTACTCGGCATTTGCATGCGTCGTTCAGCGAGGGGGCGAATTATAGCCCTGCCCCGCGCGCGCCGCAAGGGCTATTTTTCGCCCGTGTGAAACGGTCCCTGGCACCGCACTTGCTTATACCGACATAGGCACTGTCCACTGATGAGAGCAACTCTGGGCCTGGCAGCAACACTGGGGATAGCCCGGTTCGCTTTGCTTTGCTCCCATCTGTGACAGGTGCTACATTATGGAACACTCTCGATATTCAAAAGAGCGCCGCAGTACAGGGCCCAACGGAGGCAACGAGATCATGTATCAACCGTCAGCTACTTACCGTAGCGCACCGTTTTCGTCCATCGCGGACGCCAACATACCACCGGCAGGACAGGACAACGTTCCCGTCATCATTGAAACGTCCCATCAGCGTTCAGTCGCCTTTGGCCTGTCGCCCACGGCCACGCCCGATTTTACGCCGGCGGGCAAATCCGACCTGTCCTTGCTGATCGAGCAAAACCGCTTGCTGCACACGCACGCGCTGCCCGCCATGGAAACTCTGTACCAGCAAATCGTCAATACGCATAATATGGTGATCTTGACGGATGCCAACGGCGTCATCGTGCATTCGCTGGGCGATGATGATTTTCTGGAAAAAGCCAACCGGGTCGCTTTGCAACCGGGTGTGGCATGGTCGGAACAAAGCCGCGGCACGAATGCCATCGGCACGGCCATCACGGAAAAAGTACCGACGTTGGTCCATGCGGATCAGCATTATTTGGCCGCCAATCATTTCCTCACGTGCTCCGCGGCGCCCATTACCGACCATCGGGGCAACGTCATCGGCGTGCTCGATGTCTCCAGCGACCAGCGCAGTTTCCACAAGCATACGATGGCCCTTGTGCGCATGTCGGCGCTGATGATCGAAAATCAGTTGTTTTCCGCCACCTTCGAAGACGCCATCACCGTGCACTTCCACGCGCGTCCCGAATTCATCGGGACCTTGATGGAAGGCATCGCCTCATTCACGCCGGGTGGACGGTTCTTATCCGCCAACAAGAACGGCTTGTTCCAGCTGGGTCTGTCATTTGCCGCGCTGCAATCGCACACATTCAGCTCCCTGTTCGGCTTGCCCGTTTCCGCCCTGTACGACCATTACCGCACGGCCTCGCCCGGTTTGCTGAACCTGTGCATGCACAGCGGTGTGCGCGTGTATGGGCGTGCGCAGTTGCGCTTGGCCAATAGTGCCTTCCAACATGGCTTTGCATCCAATACCGAGCATAGCGACATCAACGCCGCCCCGGCCCAGGTTCCCGCACCGGCCAGCCATGCGGCCAACGCGGCGCGGCGCCTGTCTGGCCTGCGCTACCTGCGCACGGGCGATCCGCAGCTGGAACTGGTGATCGAAAAGGTCAACAAGGTACTGGGGCGCGACATCCCCATCCTCGTCATGGGCGAAACAGGGACCGGCAAGGAATTGCTGGCGCAAGCCATCCACAACGATTCGCCACGGGCCATGGGGCCGTTTATCGCCGTCAATTGCGCATCGATTCCGGAAACCCTGATCGAGTCCGAACTGTTCGGCTATGAAGACGGAGCGTTTACAGGTGCGCGCAAGAAAGGGGCAATAGGCAAGATCTTGCAAGCCAATGGCGGTACCCTGTTCCTCGATGAAATCGGCGACATGCCATTTGGTTTGCAGGCGCGCCTGTTGCGCGTATTGCAGGAACGCATGGTCACGCCGCTGGGCAGCAGCAAATCGATCACCGTCAATGTGGAACTCATTTGCGCCACGAATCATAACTTGCGCGAACGCATGGCCAAGGGATTGTTCCGCGAAGACCTGTATTACCGCCTGAATGGCCTGGTGGTAAAACTGCCGCCGCTGCGCGAGCGCTCGGACCTGGACACGGTTGTGAAAAAAATCCTCGCGACGGAAGCGCCCGATACGCGCTACACGGTGGCGCCGGACATCTTGCGCATGTTCCACCAGCACAAATGGCCGGGCAACTTCCGCCAACTGACCAATCTGTTGCGCACGGCCATCGTCATGGCAGGCGACGAACATGAAATCTGTCTACGCCACATGCCTGATGATTTCCTCGACGATATTGAAATGACTCAGGCGACTGCCGCCAGCGCCAGTACGGACCGCATGATCGCGGCAGGCGCCAACCTGGAAGAGATGGAACAGAGCGTCATTCTCAAGTCACTCGATGCCCACGGCGGCAACGTCTCGGCCACGGCGCGGGCGCTGGGCGTGTCGCGCAACACGATCTATCGCAAGGTGCCGCATCTGAAATAACCTAGTCTAGAGCAGACGGGAAAAGCCGGGCGACATCTGGCGCCGGCCCTGTTTGTCGATGGTCATCAGGTCGACGCCTTCCATTTGCGCGGCCATCGCATGCGCACGCGCCGCGCCCGTCACCATGAAAGTCGTCGACAAGCCATCGGCCAGCAAGCCCGTGGCCGCCAGCACCGTCACGCTGGCCAGTTCGCGCGGCGAATCCCCCTCCGAGGGATCGAAGATGTGGTGATGCACGAAGTCGGGTGTGAACGTGCACTCGTAGTCGCCCGAGGTGGCCACGCTGCGCCCTTCCACTTTCAAGGTGGCCGCGAGTATTTCTGCGTCGCGCGGATCCTGGATGCCCAAGGTCCAGGGACGGCGCACGGAACGCTGCCCGCGTGCAACGAATTCGCCCGTGTCCAGCAGCGCGTGCCGTATGCCGCGCGCCTGCACGGCCGCCAGCGCCATGTCCGCCGCGTAACCTTGCGCCAGACCATTCAAGGTCAACGCCATGCCGGGATGCAGGAAACGCACTTCGCGTTTGTCCCACGCCAGTTGCCGCCAGCCTACCCGCGCCTGCGCTTCGCGCCGCAATGCTTCCGCAGGCAAGCCGGCCTGGTCTGCCGCCGCGCGAAACAGCTGCCATAAAGGTTGTATCGTGATGTCAAACGCCCCATTGCTCCATTGCGACAAGGTTTGCGCCTGTGACAGCACGGCCAGCAAATGGGCGTCCGGCCGGGCCAGGCGGCCGTCACGGTTCAGCTGGAAGACTTGGCTGGCGGGACTGTAAATGCTCATCAGGCGGTCGATATTCCTGGCCGCATGCAAGGCATCCTCAATGGCCAGCTCGGCCTGGTGCTGATCGTTGTGCAACACGGTGATGGCGATCGTCGTGCCAAACGCCAGCGCAGCGCCTTGATAAGGGCGCGCGCCGGAGGCCGTGGCTGTGCCGCGCGCCATGCTGCCAGGCAATGACAAGCCCGCCATGCCGGTCACGCTGCCTATCGCTGCTGAAATAAAGGTTCTACGCTGCATTGCTGCTCTCCTCTGCCGTGGCAAGAACAATAGAAATGGTGCGGGCACGCTTGATTTCCAGCATCAAGGGTGCGCATTTTTCATCGCTGGCGTAAATCACCACGCAATCCATGCACTGAAAACACTCGCCGTAATCGACTTTCCCGCTCGGCGCGATGGCTTGATGCTCGCACCGGTGGCGGCAAGTCTGGCACGGCGTGCCGCACTCCTTGCGACGGGGAATCCAGTTGAACAAGTGAAACCGTCCCAGCAGCGCCAGCGCCGCACCAAACGGGCACAGATAGCGGCAAAAGAATTTATAGGAAACACTGCTGAGCAGCAGCAAGCCCACGGCATACGCGACGAAAGGCCAGGCGCGCACGAAGTTCAGGGTAATGGCCGTCTTGAACGGTTCCAGTTCGACCAGCTTGTCCGTGATCTGGCTGGAAAACAGGCTGCTGGAAAGGATGGCCGCCAGCAAGCCATACTTGATCCATTTCAAGCGCCCGTCGAGGCGCGGCTTGATCTTCCACTGAGGCAAGCGCAGCCACTGGCCCAGCTTGCCTGTGAATTCCTGCAGCGCCCCAAACGGACACAGCCAGCCGCAAAACGTGCCCCGTCCCCAGACAAGCAGGCTGAGCAACACGAACGCCCACAGGATCACCGTCATCGGATCGAACAGGAAAAAGCCCAGGCTGCGCCCCGCCAGCAGCGCCTGGAGCGCGCCCGTGATATTGACGATCGATAACTGCCCCTGCGCGTAATAGCCGATGAAGCCAATGGTAAACATCAGAAATAGACGGCGAAACCACGCAAATTGGCGGCCATCGCGCACCAGGCGTTTCTGCCAGGCCAATGCGCCGGCCAGCAGCGCCAGCCCGGTCACCAATAGCAGCAACTCGGCCTTGCGGTTCTTCCACGTGCCACGCCACGTGGCATCGTCGCCTTGCGGCGCCGTATAGAACTCTGCCGGCAAACGGTAGCTGACATCCACGTTGCGCGCGATGCGCTCCGGATACACGATGCCCTTGCTGCGCGTGATCGGCAGCGTGAACGCCAGCGGGCTGGCCGCATCGAGTCCCGCCTGGCTGATGATGCGCAATGCGACGATATTTTCCGTCGGCAATGGCCCCGTATCGGACAAGCTCAAGTCCAGATCCAGGTCGCGCATGTCGATGGGCAAGCCATCCTGTTTCAGCAACAAGCGGTCCGGCACGGTGCCGCGCACGAAATCGTCGCCCAGCACGCTATAGCGCCCGCGCGACATGACAAGGATGGCGTGGTCGCCCTCGTCAAGCCGGTTGCGCAATTTGTTCCAGCTGCGTTCCGTCAACAGGTTGCGCCCCACCGTGGGAACTGAGACGTACGCCAGGTACAGGTCGATGAACACGCCGTCCGGATCGCGCGCAGCTTCCGGTTCGAGCCCCGCGCCGGGACTGCCGGCAAACAAGGCTTCCACGTCCTTGTTGCTCAAGCGCATATGCTGGATCAATCCGCGCTCGAGCATCTGCGCCACGCCGAGTTTCTCGAATACCTCCATGCGGATGCGGGCGATCTGGTCCGGGTCGCGGCCTTGCGCAAAACCCAGTTTTTTGCGCGACACTTTCAAGGCCGAGGCCAGCACGCTCTGGTTGATGATGCGCACGGAAGCCGTGGCCTTCGATACACCATCGATATCGGCGTGGGTCGCATCTGGCGCGCGCTTGGTTCGCGCATCGATGGCGATATTCTGTTTCAGCGACAAGCCTTGATACTGCTTGACGAACTGAAACAGCGGCGCTTCCCCGAGGCCGTCGAGAAACACGGGTTCGTGCTGCGACAGCACGGCGACGTCGAGAAAACTGCCTTTCGGATCGATGGCGATCAGCAAATTGACGGGCACGCCGGAAAAGCCGGGGATGGGCGCCAGATCCACCGATTCAAAAACGTAGCCGACCAGTTCGGCCGCCGTGGCGTTTTGGCGGAACAAGGGCCAGACGGGCAAATCGGTCTCCTTGTCGCCCACGACGATGGGCGCGGGAAAGCGCCGCGCCAGTTCGGACTTGGTCAGCACACCGGCCCAAGCCTGTCCCAGGATAAACAGGAATAGCCAGCAGGCTATGAACAAACGCATTATCCGCATGCATGGTGCTCCGTGCGGCGCCCTGTTCCAAGGCGCCGCGTTGTTGAGTTAGAAGAAAATAATGCCGCCCAGAGACACGCCATTCATCTTCGCTTCACCGCCGGCAAAGCCTTTCGAGCGCGTCTGGCCCAGCTCGCCTACCAGGGTGATCGCGCTGTTGAGCGAGTAATACGCGCCCAGGGTCAGGTTAGCGTTCGACTTCAAGCCACCCGTGCCGGCCGTGTTGTCATCGTTCTTGCTGATGCCGTAGGACAAGCCCAGCTTCAGCTTGTCCGTCGTTTTATACGTGCCTTGCAGCAGCCAGTTCTTCGACTTGGTATCGCCCTGGTCCGCATCGGAAAGAATCCCCAATCCTTTGCCGCCCTGGAAGTTGACCAGCACGCCAGCCGGTCCCATCTGGTACGAACCGCCCACTTCCACACCACGCATGGTCAGGTCATCGACACCCGGCGTTTTCGAGGTGAATTTTTGCGACTTCACGCCCAGCCACGCCTTCAAGCCTTCCTGCGCATACGTCAGCTGCGCCTGCACTTGCGGACTCGACTTCGAAGAATAAGTCGAGCCTGCCACGATGGGCGTATCGGAGACGGGGCTGACCAGCGCCACGTCGACGCCAACGCCGCCCGACTTTGGCGAGCTGTACATGATCTGGCCATAGTTGCCCAGATAGGTATAGCCGGCGCCGATATGGCCCAGGGTCACCCGGCCCCGCTGCGTGGCCTGCACCGGTGCGCCCGAGCCCAGCAAGGTCATGTCGGACAAAATCGCATTCGCGCCGAAGATGCCGTAGTCGCGGCCCAGCTTGAAAGTGCCCATCTGCTCATTGCCAAACGTAAAGAAGGCCTGGCGTACGTCCACCACGCTGTTCTGGCTGATGGCGCTGTCCGTGGCAGTCGAGTTGTAGATACCAATCAAGGCTTTCACGTCGTATTCGCCCAGCCGCGATGCGGCGGAAGTGATCAAGCCGTTGGGCAGCAAGCCATTGCCGATCGTGGTGCGGTCCTTTTCTCCACCGCAGCCGAGCGCCTGGCCGCCCAGCGCCAGCCCTCCCACCGCATCGCCCGAACACGACACTTGCGTGTAGTAGGCGTTGACGATGCCGCCCACCGACACGGTCCAGTCGCCAGCCTTGATATCGACGGCTTGCGCCTGTCCCACCGCTGCGATTGTCATGACACCGAGGCTCCCCAGCTTGATCCATGTGTTCATTTCTTTTCCTCTTTCTTCTCTGTTTTTAGTGTGCACACCAGTGATTGATGTACCTCAAGCTTTGGCAATAAGCGTGCCCATCAAGCCCCAGAGGGAGAAAGAAAAAAAACGTCATTAACGTGTGCAGCGGCGGATCAATCGCCACTGACAGTGTTCATTTTTTGACCGCAAGTATGCGTATCTGCGTACACGTAAACAAAAAACTGACGGCCTGGGCCGTCAGCAAAAAGAAAACACCCGGCGGACAGGGAGACACCCATCCGTGTGGCCCGGATGTTTCACCCCGTTACTTCGATGCCAGCTTGAAGACCCACACGGAACCGCCCTGTTCCAGGAAGTTGACCTTCTTCGCCACTTCGCCGCCCCACAGCGGTACCGCGCCACCCCAGCCGGATACGACGGCCACGTATTGCGTGTCACCATCCTGCCAGGTGACGGGCGGCGCCACGACGCCGGAGCCCGTCTGGAATTTCCACAACTCCTTGCCCGTCTTCGCGTCGACGGCTTTCAGGAAGCCTTCCGGCGTGCCATAGAACACCAGGTTGCCGGCCGTGCTCATCACGCCACCCCACAGCGGCGCGTTGTTCTTGATTTCCCACACGATCTTGCCCGTCTTCGGATCGACGGCGCGCATGGCGCCGATGTAGTCGTCAAACAGGGGCTTGATGGTGAAACCGGCACCGAGGAAAGCGCCGCCCTTCTTGTAGCTGATCGGCTCGTTCCAAATATCCATGCCCCATTCGTTCGCCGGCACATAGAACAGCTTGGTTTGCGGCGAGTACGCCATCGGCATCTGGTTTTTTGCACCGAGGAAAGCGGGCGCGGCAAACACAGTCGTACCCTTCTTGCCTTCCTCGCCCTTGGTCGGGTCGCCAGGGCGGCCGGCGGCGATGTAGTTCGGCCGGCCCGTCTTCAGGTCGATGCTGCTGGCCCAGGTGATTTTCTTCACAAACGGAAAGGCATTCTGCAGCTTGCCCGTGTTGGCGTCGATCACATAGAAGAAACCGTTGCGGTCGGCCTTGCCGCCGTAGCGCTTGCCATCCATGTCGAAGGTGACAAATTCGTTGGCGCCGTCGAAATCCCAGGCATCGTTCGGCGTGTTTTGATACGCCCACTTGATCTGGCCCGTTTTCACGTCCAGCGCCACGGTGGACGATGAGTACAGATTGTCGCCGGGACGCAAGTGGCTGTTCCATGGCGCCGGGTTGCCCGTGCCAAAGTAGGCGAGCTTGGTTTGCGGATCGTAGGTGCCGCCCATCCACGTCGAAGCGCCGCCCGTTTTCCACAGGTCGCCCGGCCAGGTCTTGTTCACCGTTCCCGAGATACCGTTGTCGATGGCCTTGCCATCCTTGTCGTAGCGGTGGCCCATGTGCCCCTCTACCGTCGGACGGCTCCACACGAGGTCGCCCGTCATCGGGTTGCGCGCTTCGACCCGGCCCACGATGCCGAATTCACCGCCCGACACGCCCGTCAGCAGCAAGCCTTCGGCGATCAGCGGCGCGGCCGTCATCGAGTAGCCGGCCGCATAATCGTCGACCTTTTCCTTCCAGACGATCTTGCCCGTATTCTGGTCCAGCGCCACCAGGTAGGCGTCGAGCGTGCCGAAGATCACCAGGTTGCCGTACAGGGCGGCGCCACGGTTAACCACGTCGCAGCATGGCATGATGCCGTCCGGCAAGCGATGCTCATACTTCCACAGTTTGGCGCCCGTTTTCAAGTCGACGGCAAAGATGCGCGAATACGATGCCGTGACGAACATCTTGCCGTTATGAATCAACGGCTGCGATTCCTGGCCCCGCTGTTTTTCACCGCCAAACGAGAACGACCAGGCCGGCACCAGCTTGGCCACGGTCTTGTCATTGATCTGCGTCAACGGCGAATAGCGCTGGCCCTGCGTGCCCATGCCGAACGACAGGACGCTGGACGGATTCTTCGCCGTGCTGTCGAGCATGGCACTGGTGACATTGCCCACGTCGGCCGCCTGGGCCAGCGATGCCAAACTCAAACCGACGAATATCCCCATGATTTTTTTTTGCACAATCATCTCCCTCTGTTTTATTAGTATGTGTGTATCAAGTTTTGCGGTGCTCATGCGGCTGGGCATGCAGCAAGGCGCACTCTTCGTCGGTGAACAGGCGCGAGCGCGTCAAGAAACGCTTGCCTGTGCCGTTGTCGAGTGAAAACATGCCGCCATTGCCATCGACCACATCGATAATCAACTGGGTATGCTCCCAGTACTCGAATTGCTCGAGTCCCATGTAGAACGGTGTGCCATTCAAATTACCGAGATAGATGTCGGTATCGCTGACATCGAACTCGCCCAGCGCATAGCACATAGGCGTACTGCCGTCGCAGCAACCGCCCGACTGGAAAAACATCAGCGGGCCGTGACGCTGGCGCAACTTGTCCATCATTTCCAGCGCAGCATCGGTGGCGACCACCCTGGCAATTGCTGTACTCATGGCATCCCTTTCTGCGCGCCGCGCCCGGACGACAGGCGCGGCGCCTGTTGCCGTTTAGAAGAAGCCCAGCGCTTTCGGGCTATAGCTCACCAGCAAGTTCTTCGTTTGCTGATAGTGGTCGAGCATCATCTTGTGGTTTTCGCGGCCGATGCCCGATTGCTTGTAGCCACCGAACGCGGCGTGGGCCGGATACAGGTGGTAGCAATTGGTCCACACGCGGCCCGCCTGGATGGCGCGCCCCATGCGGAAGGCGCGCGAACCGTCGCGCGTCCACAAGCCGGCCCCCAGGCCGTACAAGGTATCGTTGGCAATCGCCAGCGCATCGGCCTCATCCTTGAAGGTGGTCACGGACACGACCGGTCCAAAGATTTCTTCCTGGAAGATGCGCATCTTGTTGTTGCCCTTGAACACGGTCGGACGCACGTAATAGCCCCCTTCCAAGTCACCCGCCTGCGTGTTGCGCTCGCCGCCGGCCAGCACTTCGGCGCCTTCCTGACGGCCGATGTCGAGGTAGGACAGGATTTTCTCCAGCTGCTCCTGCGACGCCTGCGCGCCGATCATGGTGGACGAATCGAGCGGGTTGCCCTGCTTGATGGCCGCCACACGCTTCAGGGCGCGTTCGATGAATTTCTCGTAGATCGATTCCTGGATCAGCACGCGCGATGGACAGGTGCATACCTCGCCCTGATTCAGCGCGAACATGGCAAAACCTTCCAGGCACTTGTCGAAATACTCGTCATCCGCATCCATCACGTCTTCAAAGAAGATGTTCGGCGACTTGCCGCCCAGCTCCAGAGTGACGGGAATCAGGTTTTGCGCGGCATAACCCATGATCAGGCGGCCCGTGCCCGTTTCGCCCGTGAAGGCGATCTTGGCGATGCGCTTGCTTGAGGCCAGCGGCTTGCCCGCTTCCAGGCCGAAACCGTTGATAATGTTCAGCACGCCCGGCGGCAGCAAGTCGCCGATCAGCTCGATCAACACCATGATGGAAGCCGGCGTCTGCTCGGCCGGTTTCAAGACCACGCAATTGCCGGCGGCCAACGCTGGCGCCAGTTTCCACACGGCCATCAGAATCGGGAAATTCCATGGGATGATCTGGCCCACGACGCCCAGCGGCTCGTGGTAGTGATAAGCATAGGTTTCCGCATCGATTTGCGCGACGGAACCTTCCTGCGCGCGGATGCAACCGGCAAAATAACGGAAATGGTCGATGGCCAGTGGAATGTCGGCATTCATCGTTTCGCGGATGGGCTTGCCGTTGTCGATGGTTTCCGCCGTGGCGATCAGGCCCAGGTTCTGTTCGATGCGGTCGGCGATGCGATTCAGGATATTGGCGCGCTCGGCAGGCGACGTCTTGCCCCAGGCATCCTTGGCGGCATGCGCGGCGTCCAAGGCCAGCTCGACGTCTTCCGCCGTGGAACGGGCGATTTCGCAAAATGGCAAGCCCGTGATCGGCGTGATGTTAGGAAAGTATTCACCTTTTACTGGGGCAACGAATTTGCCGCCGATGTAATTGTCATAGCGTTGTTTAAAGGGATTCGCTACGCCCAGTTTGCTGATGTCTGCGAGATTCATGTCGTCCTCTATCGGGTTAATTAGAATGGAATTGCTGTAATTAAAATCAAACGTCCTGGTACAGATGGGGTGAGTACACGGAGTCTTCCGCAAATGCCGTGCCAGCTCACCATCCCACTACAAACTTAGCCGCTTTTACCCTTGTTGCAAGGGTGTGGCGTCAATACCGGCGCGCTTTTCAGCGCATGCCCCGGGCATGAAAGGCGTGCGTGGCCTGTTTGCGATTTGAACAAGGGGGCGACGTCCTGTTCCAATCCGGGCCAACCCTGTTGCTGCGCCCCTCTACCGATGCACAATGGAACAGGTGTACCAGACTGGAGCACCTGTTCCCGTGGGACTAGCGAATCACCACGCCCCATGGCAATTCACCCACGGTAATATCGGCCACCTTGCGCGCGCTGGCCGTATCGATGACGGATACGCTGTTCGAGCGGCCATTGGCCACGTACAGTTTGGCGCCGTCGGGCGTGATGGCCATATTCCACGGGCGCTTGCCGACGGGAATGGTGGCCGTGACCTCGTTGCTGGCCGTATCGATCACCATCACCGTGCCGTCGATACCGTTCGAGACATACACCTGCTTGCCGCTGGGATGGACCACGATGCCATTCGCATTCTTGCCAGCGGGAATGGTGGCAATGGTCTTGCGCGCGGCCATGTCGATCACGTAGACGGCATTGACCAGTTCGCACGCCACGTAGGCACGGCCCGAGTCCGGGCTGAAACCGATGCCGCGCGGACGCAATCCCACGGCGATGGATGCCACCTGGCGGCGTTGCACCACATCAATGACATCGACTTGTTCAGCCTCTTCCGCGCTGACCAGCAGCCAGCGCCCATCCGGGCTGAAGACGGCATGTTCCGGATTGCGTCCATGCACCTTGATATCGGCGAGCAAGACGCCCGTCTGGCCATCGAGCAAGGCCACGCTATTGTTCTCCTCGACGGCCACGGCCACGTAATGACCGTCTTGCGAAGCGCTGACGCCTTCGGGCGACTTGCCCAGCGCCACCGTGCGCAGGGGGGCGCCGCCAGCGTTATCGATCAGCAGCAAGGCGCTGCTGGCCGCATCCGTGACAAACAATTGCCGTCCGGTGGGGTCGGCGGCGATGCCGCGCGGACGCTTGCCGGCTGCAATCTGGCGCACGACCTGATCGGTCCCCGTGTCGATCACACTCAAGGTGCCCGATTTTTCATTGGGCACATAGGCAAAGGGAGCGGCCTGGAGGGAGGTGCAGGCGAGCGCCGGCAGCAGCCAGCACACCTGGCGCAAGCACGAGAAGAAGTTGGGCATAATCACCTTTCGATGGCAAAACACAGGAAAAGCGCGCGGCATCGGCGCATCTGATAATTGCTGTATGCAAACGCCGTGCCACTGACACGCGTATAATTTCAGCCCACCAATGGAGACATGGCAGGCATATTGCTTGATACAAAGATGCAGACCTGCGCCGCGCACGCGACCAAGCAGGCTTTTATTCACATTGGAGAATCCGCATGCAGCACCGCTTCCGCCTGAACACCATCGCCAGCCTGTTTGTCGCCGGCAGCGCTACCCTCGCCCCCCACGTCTTTGCCGCCGAGGCCGCAGATCCGGGCGGGCAACTCATGGACACGGTGGTCGTCAGCGGCAGCCGCATCGCCCACCCCAGCCAGGAAGTGCCAGCCTCGATCGACGTCGTCGACAGCGCGCGCATACAGGATGGGCAAATCCGCGTGAACGCGTCGGAAGCGCTGGCCGCCGTGCCAGGCCTGGTCGTGCAAAACCGCCATAACTACGCGCAAGACTTGCAAATCTCGTCGCGCGGCTTCGGCGCCCGCTCGGCCTTCGGCGTGCGCGGCGTCAAACTGATCAGCGATGGCATTCCCGCCAGCATGCCCGATGGCCAAGGCCAGGCCGCCACCTTCAACCTCGATACGGCCGAGCGCATCGAAGTGCTGCGCGGACCGTTTTCTGCCATCTACGGCAACCACTCGGGCGGCGTGATCCAGCTGTTTTCCAAGGATGGGCAAAATCCTCCGTCCGTCGAACTGAACGTGACGGGCGGCAGCTTCGGCACCAGCAAGGTGGATCTCTCGGCCCAAGGACAGGCCGGCGGCATCGGCTACGTAATCGACGGTTCACGCTTCCGCACGGACGGTTTCCGCGACCACAGCGCCGCCACGCGCGAACAGGCGTTCGGCAAGATCACCGTCAAGCCGACGCTGGACAGCAAGCTGACCATCGTTGCCAACAGCCTGCACCAGGGCAACACGCAAGATCCGCTGGGCGCTACCTGGGCCACGTTTGCCCGCGACCCGCGCGCCGGCGAAACCGATGCGAGCGACACGCAAAACCCGAAGCGCACCCTGGCCGAGCGCTATAACACGCGCAAGAGCATCGACCACCAGCAAATCGGCGCCACCTATGAACAGTCGTTCGGCGAAGACCGCCTGCATGTGACGGCATACGGCGGCAACCGCGACGTGATCCAGTACCAGGCTTTTACGAAGGGTTTCCAGGCGCCAGCCAGCCATTCGGGCGGCGTGGTCGACTTCCAGCGTGAGTTCTATGGCATCGATACCAATTGGCTGCACGTGAACCGGCTGGCTGGCGGCAAGCTGAGCACCACTATCGGCATCGACTATGGCCGCTCCAGCGATGACCGCACCGGCTATGAAAATTACATCGGCAACACGTTTGGCGTGAAAGGCAAGCTGCGCCGCGACGAGCAGGACGTCGTCTCCAGCCTCGATCCGTATATCCAGACGGAATGGCAAAGCGGACCATGGCTGCTCAGCGCAGGTATGCGCTACAGCAAGATGAAAGTGTCGGTCAACGACCGCTATCTCAGCAATGGGAACGACAGCGGCAGCCTGGAGTTCAGCCACACGACACCGGTGCTGGGTCTGCTGTATAAACTGACACCGGACGTCAACGTATACGCCAGCGCCGCGCGCGGCTTCGAAGCGCCCACCTTGAACGAACTGTTTTACTCGGGCACGGGCGGCGGCTTCAATTACCAGCTGAAACCGGCCACCAGCACCAACCTGGAAGCGGGCATCAAGGCCAGGATCGCCAACAACACGCACGTGAACGCGGCCGTGTTCCAGATCAAGACCAACGACGAGCTGGTGGTCGACAGTTCCAGCGGCGGACGCACCAGCTACCGCAATGCCGGCAAGACCTTGCGCCAAGGCATGGAAGTGTCGCTGGACTCGAACCTACCATATGGCTTCACGGCGAAAGTGGCGCTGACCAGCCTGCACGCCGTGTATGACCAGGCGTTTGGCAGCGTGCGCGAAGGCAGTCGTTTGCCTGGTGTGCCCAGCGCCAACCTGTTCGCGGAACTGGCCTGGAAAGACACGCTGGACCGCTTTGGCGCGGCGCTGGAAAGCGTGGCCAGCAACCAGGTCTACGCGGAAGACAGTAACAGCGAAAAACCGGCGCCCGGCTACACGGTGTTCAATGCGCGCTTCAACGCCAAACAAAATGTGGGGAACTGGCGCTTCAAGGAATTTGCCCGCCTGAACAATCTTTTCGACAAGGTCTACGTGGGCTCCGTCATCGTCGGCGACAGCAACAAGCGCTACTATGAAGCGGCGCCGGGACGTAACTGGTTGTTGGGCGTCAGCGCCCAATACGCGTTTTAAGAACACCTGAGAAAAAAGTCCATGGCGGCGTTGCATTGCCTTGTCGTACTATTCGTACTGCCTGCGGCAATGCGCCTTGCCCTGAACATTTTTCAGGCGTTCTCATGAAAAAGCCCGCGTATCTTCCGATACGCGGGCTTTTAAACTCCAGCAAGCTACTTCAGGGCCGCGCTTCCTTCACGCCATATTTCTCAAAAATGGTTTTCAATTCGCCGCTGGCCGCCATCTCGTTCATGGCTGCCTGCAGCAACTTGGCCACGTCGAACTGTTGCTTGCTGACGGCCAGGCCCACGGCCCAGCCGGCACGCGGCAAGCGGGCGAACGCCACTTCGCTCAAGGGGAAAGCGGGATCGCTTTTCAGCACCGATTCGATTTCCGAACGGTTGGCCAGCACGGCGTCGAGCTTGCCCGCCTGCAATTGTTGCAAGGCTTCCGCGGCCGTATCGAAGATGCGCACGTCGTCGCGGTACTTGCCATTGTCTTCGCCCAGCATCAGCATGGCCGCGATCGACACCTTTTCCACGCCGATACGCTTGCCTGCCAGCGAGGCGACTCCGTCGAATTGCGGCACAGCTTGCGCGCTGCGTGCCAAGCGCACGGTTTCCACGTAATACGGCGCGAAGATCTCGACCTTGTCGTTATCGGCCATCAACTTCTTATCGACTGGCACATGCAGCATCACGTCGGCGGGGCCATAGCCGAGGTAATGCCCCTTCCACACCATATTGCGCAAATCGTCGTTCAGGTTTTCGCCGGCGGGAAATGGCAGCAAGCTCAGTTTCAAGCCCAGCTTTTTCGCCAGCGCTTCGGCAATATCGATATCGATGCCAACACCCTTGTCGGAAAACGGCGCGAACTCGTTGTACACAGCCACTTTCAGGCTACCCGACTGCTGCACTTTCTGCCAGTCGGCATGCGCCGGCGCGGCTGCGCACAGCGCCAGGCAAGCGAGCGAGATCATCGCGCGCACGCCCCGCAGTTGAAATGAACGCATGGGACTCCTTCGTGATCGGTTCAGCTTAATTGGATTCGCGGCGCGTTTCCAGATAGGTCTTGATGGCCCACATGGCTTCCTGGTTGAACACGCCCTCGAACGGTGGCATGTACACGGCTCCATTGCGCACTTTACCGTGACGGATGGTGGTCAGGTAGTAATTGTCCGTCTCCTTGTAGCAAGCCTGTTTCTTTGTCTCATTCTTGATACCGAAACAATCACGGTCCAGCTGGCGCAAGTCCGGCGCGATGCCGCCCGAAATGGCTTCGATGCCGTGGCAGCGGGCGCAATTCTGGTTGTAGGCCGATGTGCCCACCGTCAAGGCCAGCTTGTTGCCCCGATACGGGTTTTGCTCGAGCCACTTGTCGCCCACCTTGGGCAAGCCCGTGGTATCGACGCCCTGCGGCGTGACATTGCCATGCGCATAGGCATGCGGCAAGGTCAGCAGAGAAGTGAGGGCAACGGCGCCGGCGGCCGCCATGCCGAGCAGGGTACGAATGGAATAGGTCATGCTGGTCTCCTTGGTTTTTTAGTGAATATCCAAGAAGAGCAAATGCCATGCCATGTCTATATGCCCCGCATCCGGCCGTCCATGTATCAATTTGGAACAGCTGCAACACGTATTTGTGTCACCGCACGCGTCAGCCGACAGCGCCAAACAAAAGCTTCAGACGAAAAAAAACCCCACCATTGCTGGCGGGGTTTTTCTCTACTGCGAATAACAAGCCTGACGATAACCTACTTTCACACTGGTTGCAGCACTATCATCGGCGCAAAGTTGTTTCACGGTCCTGT
>NZ_JAAOLY010000039.1 GCF_011601275.1 Janthinobacterium lividum
CTGGCTGCCGGCTTCGCTGACCATGCGCACAGCGCGCTCGATGACTTCGGGGGAATACTTCGGTTGCTTTTTCATAGCTCCATTTTCTCAAAGAATGGAGCCTCTACAAAACCCGGGGCGATTCAGAGTGTCATAACGGCGCTCTTATTCTTGATGAGTGTGGCTCGTGGCTCAACACTCGCAATTTTCAGGACAAGGGTCGTGCTGAGTTGCTGGAGTGGGCCATTCATGCGCGCAAATTTGGTTGGGATGTGTTTTTCATCATGCAAAACGTCTCTCAAATTGATAAGCAGTTGCGTGATTCCTTGCTTGAGTATGTTGTGCGTATGAACAGGCTTGATCGGATGAAAGTTCCTTTCATTAGCTCCGCTGTCAAGCTGTTGACTGCTGGTATGTCTGAGGGAAATTTACCCCGTTTGCATATCGGTGTAGTTCGCTTGGGTTCGTCCCCGGATGGTCTTGTTGCTGATCGTTGGGTCTTCCGCGGTGATGATTTGAACGCGGCCTATAACACCACTCAGGTGTTTTCAGATGCTTACCCTCATGGGTGTCATTCCTTGCTCTCGTCATGGCACTTATCTGCTCTTGTCGGGGTTCCTGTCGATTTTATCGGCCCATTGCCGGCATCGCCGGCCGCTCTCGCGCTTCTTCGCTCTCGCTGTTCTCCGTCTAAACCTTCGTGGACCCGTATGATTAAATTTACCGTTGGTGTGCTTGTTGCTGGTCTTGCTGTCGGCGTCTTCAGTACGCGGTATGCCTATACGCATGGCATTGGCGTGCAGGTCCAGGAGGATAAGCCTATCGTTTATGAAAAGGGCTTGCACGGCTTGGGCTATTTTTCTGATGGTTCTGCTTATACCGTTTCTTTGTCTGATGGCCGGTTGATGAAAGCGCTTCGTTTTAGGCGTGAGACCGTCGGATGGTCTGCGATGATCGAGCCTGACGTTTGGGTGCGGGGTGGCTTATGAAGCGCTTTTTTGCTGCATTTTTGCTTTGTGCTGTGGCACTTAGCGCTCGTGCTGAGGTCGTGTCTTTTGACTTCAATTCTGTGTCGCTCGTTGCGTTTGCGCAGGCTATCTATCGCAATATGCTGCGTCGTGACTTTGTCATTTCTCCTGATGCGTTGTCGCTCGATCGCAAGTTTTCCTTGTCTTTGCGGGCTATCGATTCGGGTAAGGTTCCTGCTCTTGTCGACGGTATTTTGCTGCAACAAGGTGTTGTGAGTGAGTTGAGGGACGGCGTGTATTACATCGACTTGTCCAAGGATGCCAGGAGCGCTTTGCAGCGTGAGAGGGCGGTTGCTGATGGCTCTTTGCAGCATCCGGGTATTCAAGGGGCATCGGGGCCAGTTGCTCCGCCGGTTGCTCCTTCTGGTGCTCCTGCCGCGTCTTCTGGGCCTGATGCTGATCTATCTAAGGTCGGAGGTATGCAGCGTTCGTCAGCTGATGTCTCTCAGGTTTATGAGTCCGATAACAGGTCAGTGGATTTTTTGGTGGACGTTATCAAGGCGGCGTTTGGTGATCGGGCGGCTGTTGTTGCTGGTGGCCAGGTCGTTGTCAGTGGTTCGGAATCCGATGTGGAAAAGATGTTTATCTTGCTTCGTGCTATCGATAGGTTGCCGAAGATGGTCGATATTTCTGCTTCTTGGATTGAAGTGACTGAGACTGGATCTGATCAGCAAGGCATTTCGATAATGGCCAATGTTCTCGGGGCAAAACTTGGCCTTGCTCTTGGTGTTCAGGGTGGTTCTAGCGCTGTCAGTCTCAAAGGTGCAAATTTTGGTTTGGTGCTGGATGCGCTTAGGACGGATGGGCGTTTTCGGCAGGTCTCAAATTCTCGTGTTGTTGGTGATGATTACCAGAAAATGACTTTGATTGTGGGTGATGAAACGCCTACGATCTCCAGCACTGGCAAGGACAATGCAGGTAATACGGTGCAGAACGTTGTCTATCGTGCCTCTGGTGTCATTGTTGATGTGCTGCCTAAAGTTTTGGGTAGCGGCAAGGTCAATCTTGCTATTGACGGCCAGATATCCAGCTTCAAGGCCACGGCTACCGGTGTTGTTGGTTCTCCTACTTTGATCAAGCGGCAGGTAAAAACGTCTGTGACGGTTGCTGATGGCGATGTGTTGCTTATTGGCGGTTTGAACGATAGTCAGGACGATCAGCGCTCCAATGGTCTCTCTTTTCTTCCTGCTGCTTGGTCCTTGAAAAACAATACAAAGAGCAGGACTGATCTTGTTTTGGTTTTGAGTGCTCATGTTTCCCGTGCTTCAGAAAAACAGTGACTTGTCACGCTAATTCCGTAGTGACAGCACAAGCGGCCCGAAGGGCAAAATCTTTGAGGGTATATCGAAGTCGGCGGTTGATTTTGAAGTAATGGCGCCAGATGGCCCGTGCGCATCGGAGCGAGGAGCGACAAGTTTTCAAAGTTTTAGCGGGTAGTCCGCTGCCTCGCTTAGTACCTCGTCGCTGCACGTTGGCCAGTACGGCCCACTCTGAAAAACCGTTTTGAAAGTATGCACATGAAACAGCTTGAGGATGACAAGACGATTGATCTACTCGGCCCGATTAAACGGGGCAGGGGGCGTCCGGCAACTGGCGCGGCAAAGACAAGTGCACAGCGGCAAAAAGATCGCAGGGATCGCTTGCGTGACGATGGCAAAGCATTTTTGACGGTGCATGTAGATGCGCAGGTGCTGGAAGGATTGAAGGCGTATATCCGCTTCAAGGACATTACGCCGGATCAGGTGATAGAGAAATTATTGCGTCAGCAATTGCTGCGCAAGCGGTAGCGGAAAGCTTCGTGCCGCTATCTGCGCGCAGCGCGGGTGGCGGCGCGAAGCGCCGCTAAACTTGTATTAGGGACACTTAAGAACACAGCAGTAGAAATCGCAGTTACGGGCATGGGCAGTACAGGATTTCAGACCAGTTTTTGATGGACAAAAAAAAAGCCCCAGGCATCTACTAAATGCCCGGGGCCTTCGATAAACCTGCCGTTACAGGACTACCGAATGACCGAATTAGATTATGAAAACGCTTTAGCGTCAATTGATTTCTCGCCTGTAGAGCCATCTGCGCAACATCGTCCGGAGTGGTGGGACGATGACGGGATCAAGAACACATGGAACGACAACTATACGGCCCGTAAGCGCGTTTTTCCGGATGGGCAGTGTGAAGTGACGGTAACCAAGGAACGGCACTTCGTAGGCCCCGCTAGGTTGCTCAAAACGAAGGCCAAGCGCGGCGAATCCGAAAACCGCGAGGCAAACGATGATGATGCTGGCCGCCGTGCGAAAAAGAACGTCAAACACTGCTGCAAACAGATCGGCGCTGATCGCATGGTCACGCTGACGTATCGAGAAAATATGGTGGATCGTGAGACAGCACTCAAGCACTGGAAAGCATTTTGCCGCAAGCTCGGCAAGCACAAACAATTTCACTATGTCGCTGTTATCGAGGAACAGGAGCGCGGCGCGCTGCACTTCCATGTGGCGGTGGCCGGTCGGCAAATGTACTCGCTCTTGCGCTCGATCTGGCAAAGCGTCCTGGGCCGGGGGCCGAATGGCGAACAGATGGGGCAAGTCAACGTCCGTGATCCGCATCGCTTTGGCTTTGGTGTTACTGGTGCGCACAAGATCGCCAGCTATATTGCCAAGTACTGCGGCAAGGAAATGCAGTGCAGGGCGCTCGATCAAAAGCGTTATTTCCGCTCTAAGGGCATCGTGGTACCCGAAGTCCACTCATGGCGCTTATTGGGCTGCACGTCGATGCTCGGTGCTGCACAGGCCGCATTCCGTGCGATTGAGGGGCATTGTATGGATGGGTTGCAGACTTGGTGTAACAACGGCCTTGGCGTCGTCTACCTTGCGACCGCGCCGGGCCTACCGGATGCTGTGCATGAATGTCCGTTTTGAATGTTGTATAGTTTATTCAGTGCAACATTTGGAGTCGCATGGATATGGGAGTTTCGGAGTCGTCGCAGTTGGTATTTCCGGTGGATGGCGTCATGCAAAAAACGTGGGATGATGCTGTTGCACGATGGTTGATAGAGAAAGCCGATAAGGCATCCTTGAAGTCAGATCAGTGCATTATTCGATGGCTGGATCGTTATTTGAGCGGCCTTCCGATTGTTGATATTACCCGACCAGTGGTTGACTCATTGGCACACAAGAAAATTGCATCAGGTGTGGCAAACGGAACCGTGAACAGGATGCTCGCATTGCTGCGATCAATCCTGATCCGTGCTTCTGTTGATTGGGAGTGGTTGCCTGTTGTTCCGAAGGTTCGCCTCCTTCGTGAGCCAGTGCGCCGTGTTCGTTATCTTACGAAGGTTCAAGCGGAGTCTCTTTTGTTGCAGCTTCCATCGCACCTTGCCGAGATGACCGCGTTTTCATTGGCAACTGGTCTTCGAAAGAGTAATGTCACAGGGCTGTGTTGGTCCCAGGTAGATTTAGGTCGTCGATTAGCTTGGATTCATCCAGATCAGTCTAAGACACGAAAAGCGATTGCCGTGCCTTTGAATATTGATGCGTTGCGAGTGGTGTCCTTGCAGGTTGGGAAACATCCTGTTCGTGTGTTTAGCTACAAGGGTGAACCAGTTGCGCAGGTGACTACTGCCGCTTGGTACAAGGCGCTAAAACGATGTGGTATTGAGAATTTTCGATGGCATGATTTAAGGCATACATGGGCGAGTTGGCATGTGCAGAACGGAACGCCACTAAACGTTCTTCAGGAATTGGGTGGTTGGGAAAGTGCACAGATGGTTCGCAGGTACGCTCATTTTTCAGTATCTCATTTAGCGGTTTATGCTGAAGCGTTACCAAATTTAGTTACGAAAGAATTTACGAGAAAGTAGTATCTATGCAGGATATTTTAGGTTTTCCTTGCTTTTCAATGGATCGCAATGGGGTGAAATTTTTTGGTTTTTCAGAATACCTAGCTGCATTAGCATTGATGGTTGTTGCGTGGACTATAGCAGATATAAGATATAAATTTAGAATTAGTACCGCTGCCTTCCCAATATTAAATTTATCATATTTTTTATTGTCGTTTGTTGGTGTGGCAACGTTAGTCACTGATTTTTGGCGAGCCGGTAGTCGATGTGTTATTGCTGGTGACTTTATTACACCATCTGGATGGCAAGGTGTACTAGGAGCGATTTTCTTGTTTGTTTTTTTGGTGTGGGCATGGTTTGCTTTTATTTCCCCAAGCAAGTTCGGAAGGTGGAATGGTGGATTGTATTGGAAAGCATTACATAGAACGATATTAAAAAGCAATGCAGATGAGTGTCGAGTTATAGGCGAGGAGTTGGGTAAAACGGCTAGCTCTCTTGTCCGTTTTGCTTGGACGAGACAGGAATATCATAATGCGTATAGTTCGCGGAATCGTGTCAATATTTTTTTGAAAAATATTCTAAATAGACATAGATTTCACGCTAATAATATTTTGGCATTGATTGGTGACGCCCGATTTTGTAAATATTTAGTTCATACATCATCTGTTTCTGCACTCGAAATATTTCGTGCAATGGTTGATCAAAAAAGATTTGATATTTCAATAAATGTATTTATAAGAAATATTACCATTGAGGCTATACAGTATAAGGATTCCTTTGTCTATAATGAGGTGGCGCGCTACGCAAATGGATATTTTGGGAGCGAAAAAACTTTCACTACGATTCTATATGGGAACTATGAGTTGATAGAGTCATCTTCAATTGTTTATCAAGCCTATTCGGAAATTCATGAGAAGTGGTCCTCAGATCAATGGAATGCGTATTTTAGACTCGTCTTAATGACAGCGCAGAATTTTTCTGAGGTAAGAGATGTAGGGCAGAGTTCAAGAGTTTTATCATCGGTGATGAATGGTTTGGATTTGATTGGAAGTTTAAATGTTAATGTTGTGAGTGCCGATATTGAGTGGTACAAGAATGAAGATTTTAAAATATTTGAGATAATCTGCGAATTTCTAAAAAGTTTTGTAAATATACTTAGTGTTGGAAATTCTGATATGCTAGGTTGGGTTAAGGTTTGCATGAACAATGCTGATCAGGCGATTTATGATGATATTGCAAGAGCTATTTATAAAGTAATTGTTAAAGCGTCAAGCGTAAAGGGTCATAGGGATTACTGCTATAGTGTTCAATATGGAACTGTATGGAATAGTTTTTTTGGGGATGGAGTTGTTTCAGATTTGGATAATTTATTAAAATTTAAGATACGGAGAATGATTTACGATGAGGTTGTGTTGTTGCAGACGGTTCCAAATTTCGAAGGTGCAAATTTATTGGCAATGCTAATGAATGTATGTGGATTGGTAGCTTATGACTCTGCGAGGTGGAGTAAGGAGATGGGACGATTCCATAAGTTAATTTTGCGATGGTTGCAGCGTAACTATGTTTCGTTGGCTTTGAGAAATCAGGAGATTTCTAAATCTTGTCTTGTGGAGGGTATTGTGTATGATCCAGTTACGTGTCGATTGATAAAAACGTTTCGACCGTTTTCAGGTATGCCTGGTGCTCAGCAAATTCTATTGCTTGAGTCTCCCGTTTTATAGGTCTTAAGTTAGTAGTATTGTTTTTCAGAATTTAGTAATGAAGAGTTTTGCATCGATTATTTTTCGGCAATTGATGGCAATTGTGGTAGAGCATGTGTCTCATAATCCGTTGGTGCCGTGTTCGACTCACGGGAGGCCCACCAGAATTTAGCAAGAATAGAACGAGCCCCGGCGGGTGACTGCCGGGGCTTTTTTCGTGCTGTCGTACAATCGCGGCATTGCGATTAATGAGAGATGAAACGAGATGACGGCTGAAGTGAGGATTGACGATATCGTGGCGGGTGATGGCAAGGCGGCGGTGCGTGGCGCGCTGATCACTGCGCATTACCGGGGCTGGCTCGAAGATGGCACGGAGTTTGACTCGTCGCACAAGCGGGGCGAGCCTTTCCGCTGTGTGTTGAGCAATAACAAGGTGATTCAGGGCTGGATTTTGGGTTTGCACGGCATGCAGGTAGGCGGCAAGCGCAAGCTGTGGGTGCCGGCAGCGCTGGCGTATGGCGAGCGGCAGGTGGGCTTGATTCCACCTGGCTCCAATTTGATCTTCGAGATTGAATTGCTGGAAGCGCTGACGCGCGATTGATGCCAGACAGGGGCATCAGCTCAATCGCTTCCGTATTCTCCCAGCGTATTTCAGGTGGTGCGCTTGTTGGCGATCAAGCCTGTTTCAGGTTGACCGGTATCACGTCCAACGCCGGCACGATGTCGCGCAGGCTGGCTACTTCACAGGTGGGGATGGCCGTCGAGGTATTGGCCATACTGTCCGGGTTGAAGCAGCAGCTGTCGATGCCGTAGCGGTTGGCGCCGAGGATGTCCGCGTCCAGGCGGTCGCCGACGATGATGGTCGTATCCTTGCTGAATGCGCGGGCCATGTTGGCGGCGTATTCGAAGAAGCGCACGTCCGGCTTGGCGTGGCCGCAGGCTTCGGAGGTGGCGACGAAGGAAATGTAGTCGCTCAGGCCCGATGCGGCGATGCGGCGGTTCTGGATGGCTTCGACGCCGTTGGTGATGATGCCCACTTCGCCGATACGCGACAGCGTTTCGCACACTTCTTGGGCGCCATCGATGAGCACGACTGTGTCCGGCAGGGAGTCCAGATACAGACGGCTGGCCAGTTCCGGATCGATGGCGATGCCGTTCAGTGCAAACGTCTTGCGGAAGCGTTCCACCTTCAGGAAATCCTTGCTCACGTCACCCGTTTCGAAACGTCTCCACAGGTCGACGTTGATCGCCTGGTATTGGGAAAACAGCGCGTCGATGCCGTCGCGCAAGCCCAGTTCGTGCATGGTGTGCAGGAACGAGCGTTTTTCGGACGCCCGGAAGTCGAGCAGGGTATCGTCGAGGTCAAACAGGAATAGCTTGTATTTCATGGCGTGTCATTGAAAGGAACTTGTCTTGCATCGTAGCACGTAGCGCTGAGTTCGGTTGGCCGTGCCCTGTGCGGGCGATCCGCTACAATCGCTGCCACTCTTGCCACCTTCACTTGACTCCTGCCCATGACCCAGCTCTCCGTCAATGTCAATAAAATCGCCCTGCTGCGCAATTCGCGCGGGCGCAACTTCCCCGACCTGCTGGCGTTTTCCGCGCGCTTTCTCGACTTGGGCGCCGCCGGGATTACCTTGCATCCGCGTCCGGACCAGCGTCATGCGCTCTACGATGATGTGGCCCCATTGCAGCGCCTGTGCGCGGAGCGGGGACGCGAACTGAATGTCGAGGGCTATCCAGCGGCGGACTTTCTGGAGGTGGTGAAAAGCGCGCGCCCGGCGCAATGCACCCTGGTGCCCGACATGCCGAGGCAATTGACGTCCGATCACGGATGGGACATTGAAAAACACGCGGCGCTGCTGCGTCCCGTCATTGCGGAATTGAATGACCTGGGCATTCGCGTCAGCTTGTTTGTCGATGCCGATTACCCGGCGCTGGAATGGGCGCGCGAGGTGGGCGCGGCGCGGGTCGAGTTATACACGGAACGGTTCGCCGAAAGCCATGGCAGCGAGCATGGCGACACCATATTTGATATGTATCTGCAGGCGTCGCGACGTGCGCAGGTGCTGGGCCTGGGCGTGAATGCCGGGCACGATCTCGACCTGCGCAACCTGGCACGTTTCCTGGAGATTCCCGGCGTTCTGGAAGTGTCGATCGGCCATGCACTGGTGGTCGAGTGCATCGAGCTGGGCATGGACAAGGTGCTGGGCCGTTACCTTGAGATATGTCAACCGTAGGGAACTTGGGCGGCGCCGCTGGCCGGCCGCTGCAGCCTGAGCCGGACTGGCCCTTCTTCGATGCCGACTTCGCCGTCACGGCACAGACGCTGGCGCAGGTGCAAGCGCTGACGTCCGATGCGGCGGCGCAACTGTGGACGCGCCATGTGTCGGCCCATCCCGACGAGACGCATCCCATGCAACTGCGCGAGGGACACCACTTGCAGACTACGATGTCGGGGCCGGGCTGGCTGGCCGAGTTCGATGCCGTTTCCAGCGAACACTTGGCGCAGGATGGCTGCGTGGCAAGGTTTCTCTCTTCCCATTTTCACGCTGCCAATGCGGCACCCGTTTTTTTTATGGCCAGCCGGGCGCGCGCTTATGCGCTGACACCGGCCGCGCTTGCCGCATGCTGGCCTTGCTTGCTGGCCATTTCTGATGAGGGCCCCTTGCTGTACCAGCCTGCCACGGGCAAGTTCGTTTATTTCTCGCCACAGGGGGCGCTGGCGGGTGGCGAGGAATGTTTACAGCCCGTTTAACGCGTCCATCCGGTGGCGATAACCGCTACGGCTGAATGCCAGCCGCGTTGCCTATTTACACTGAAACCTGACCATTTTCGTTCGCTGTTGAATGGCCGCGGTGCACTGTTTGACTCCCGCTAAATCCATGTGCAGGTAGCGTTCGGTAGCGGCATACAGGCAGTCCACTTGAAACAGATAGTGGGGGGCATCGAAATTGATATTCCAGCGTTGATACAAGGTGCCGGCTCGTGTCCACTCCCTGATCGGGGCCAGGATAGGCAGGGCTTCGCCATCCACCGGCGGCTGATTCGCCGGATAGGACAGCACGCGCACACTGTCTAGCCTGGCGGCGGGCAGGTTCCAGCTCAATGGAGCTGCTTGCGGGCAAGAAAGAGAGGTTGCTGCGACTGGCTGCATCGTCGTGGCCGCGATAGCCAATGCCAGCAGTGCGAGCGGCTTCATTCGACCACAGAATAGAGCTCAGGGCGATTCGATGATACGGCCACCGAACGACCAAAGTGGATCACGCGGGCGCTGGGTTTGTGGTTGCGCCACTGGTCGAAAATTTCAATACCGCCAAGCACCTTGCGAATGAAGAGCGCCGCATGCTTGCCATGCCGCAGATTCTGATAGCGACCATTGACGAAGGTGGCAATCAGCGTCCCTTTCGCGATGCTACCTTTTCCAGCAGATCAGTCACTTTGTCGCCTTCGCGCCAAAGCGATGAGGCACGGGCGCCTGCGAGGTCCCTGACCAGGGTGACGCACTCGCCATTTCCCACGATTTCTTTTTGCTTTGTATGGTCGGCACTCGCAATGTAGGGCATGGCGTTTCTCTCTGTGGCTGACGGTAGAGAGAGCGTACGCAAGATGCGGACAGGCACCTTGATGTGCGCCAGGGCAATACGGAGCATTGACGCGTGTCATGGCCCCGCCTGGCGCACGAACAGACTTACATATCCACCCACCAGTTGAGCAAGGTTTCATCATCGTCGTCATCGAGGTTGACGTAGATGTTGGCGAAGTACCATTCCACGCCCGTTGCTTCGCGGAAGGCGTCGAAGGGACCGTTGACGTTGTAGATGCCATGGTGTCCCGGCACGCTGAAGGTGAGGTTGCCCTTGTACTGGCCATCCATGGTACCGCCCAGCTGGCTTTGTACGTCGCGTTCGAGCTGATCCACTGCCTCTTGCGACACGTCGTCGGCATAGATCTGGATGCAGAAGTTGCCGCCGCGCTTAAGCACTTCGGCGGGAGCGAGCGGGTCGGCGATGCTGATGATGTCGCCGCGCGCCAAATTCAGGGTCAGGCCGGGCGAGGCCAGCAATTCGTAGACGTGCTCGTCGATCTGGCGCGCGGGCAGGGTTTCATACACGGGGCCGCTGGAGTTTTCGCCTGCCAGTACGCGGATGTGCGGCAAGCCTTCGCAATTGATATCTTTCATTGATTCTTTCATAGTGCCTGCGCGCTGCGCTGCTGGTCGCGCCGGTTTGTGGTTTATTGCAATATTGTACCGGGTGCGTACCGGCTGGCGGCTTAGGCAACGGTGCAAACGAGGAGCGGCAATGGAGAATGCGGCGCGGGCAGGTGGCTGTCCATGTGGCGTCGTGCGCTTCGAAGTGACGGGCGATCAAGTGGGTTGGAAGGGGAGTCAACACCCCGGAATGAAAAAAGCACGCCGAAGCGTGCTTGCGCGGATGACTGCCGCTGATTACTTAATTGTGCGCGCTGATGCCGCTGCGGAATTGTTCAAAACCGGCGCGCGCTGCCTTGTAGCAATTACCGGCGGCCGCTTCCAGGCCTTCGCGGTCGAGTACTTCGACCGTGCCGCGGCGGTACTGGATCAAGCCTTCGTCCTGCAACTTGCGGGCCGTGACGGTGATGCTTTCGCGGCGCACGCCCAGCATGTTGGCCATGGTGTCTTGCGTTACCTTCAGCTCGTTCGACAGGGAACGGTCGAGGCGGTCCAGCAGCCAGCGGCACAGTTTTTGTTCGATGCTGCAATGACGGCCGCCCACCACGTTCTGTGCCATTTGCGCAAACATGGCGCTGGTGTAGCGCATCAGCAATTGCGCCAGGGCGCCACCCTCATTGAACACTTCGCGCAGGAAGGCCGTTTTCAGGCGGTAGCCGTAGCCGGCCGTCTGCACGATGGCGGTACAGGTGGCGCGTTCCGCTTCATACAGCACCACGCCAGCGACACCTTCGCGGCCGACGACGGCGATCTCGGTGGTGGCGCCGTCTTCCATCACGTACAGCAGGGAAACGATGGCATTGGTGGGGAAATAAGTGTATTCAATTTTGCCGCCGCAATCGAACAGATGCTTGCCAGCAGGCAAAGCGACCAATTCCAACTGGCAAAACAGGCGCTCCAGATCGGCGCGCGACAAGGCGCGCAGCAATTCGTTCTGTTGCGCGCCCGTGATGCTGATCATGGGCGTGGCGGGCGCGGCTTGCCAATTGTGCTGGGCGGCTGCGTGGCTATTCGTTGCTGGTGTCAGGTTGCTATAAGCTTTGTACATGGTAGGGCCTCGTCTTCTGATTTTGTTGGATGGCGCTGCTTTTCTGGCTTGCTAGCGTTGTGCTGAATCTTGTATCCACTATAGGACCAGGGGGCGCCGGCGGGCATCGGATGAGCCGACGTGCTTATGTAGGCTAGGAACATTGCCTCGTGTCATCCGACTCCTACGCCTGTTGCCGTATTTCCCCTATGGAAATAACGGTACTTCGGCAAAAAACGTCACGTTGCGCGTGACCCGCGAACTTTGGCCGTGTGCAGCAGTCAAACCACTCTGCGTTGCAGTACGACGATGATAAAATGTTGCATTGCGGAAATTTTACGTGTGATCGGAATGAGCTTGTTCTCCATTACTGCTCACTTTTGTCCCGTTTGTCTAATGAAGGAAAGCAACGCATGAAATGGTTTTTTGATCTGAAAATTGCCACCAAATTGATCTTGTCGTTTGGCGCCGTGCTGCTGTTGACGGCGACGCTGGGCGTGTCGGCGATCTTTTCCATGGCGCGCATTAATGCCGCGTCGACCGACCTGTCCGACAACTGGATGCCCAGCGTGCTGGCGGCCATGAATATGCGCAGCGATGTCAGCGATTTCCGCCGCTGGGAGCTGGCGCACATGCTGGCCGCGCAAGATGTCGACATGGCGCAGACTGAAACGCGCATGACGGAAACGCAGGTCAGGATGAAGGCCGATAGCGACAAGTACCGCAGCCTGATTTCCGAGCCGGGCGAGAAGGAAGTGTTCGAGCGCTTCCTGGCGCTCAACGATGAATTCATGCGCCTGCATGCAACCATGTTGAGCCTGTCGCGCGAGATGAAAAAGGAAGAGGCGCGCGCGCTGGCTGTGGGACCGTCGGCCCAGGTCATGACGGACATGATGGTGGCCCTCGATAAACTGGTGTCGATCAATACGGACGGCGGTGTACGCTCGAGCGCCAGCGCCGATGCAACCTATGCGGCCTCGCGCGCAAGTCTGATCGGCTTGGTGGTGGGCATCGTCGTCGTCGGCATGCTGCTGGCGCTGTGGGTGGCGCGCAGCGTGGCGCGTCCGCTGATCGAGGCCGTCGGGGTGGCGCGCCAGGTGGCGGCTGGCGATCTGACGGCGCATATCATTGTGCAATCGCAAGATGAAACGGGGCAATTGATGCAGGCCCTGAAAGATATGAATGCCAGCCTGCAAAAGCTGGTGGGCCAGGTACGCGGCGGCACCGATACCATCGCCACGGCGTCGAGCCAGATCGCCGCCGGCAACCAGGATTTGTCGTCGCGTACGGAAGAGCAGGCCAGTTCGCTGGAAGAAACGGCCTCGTCAATGGAAGAGCTGACCTCGACCGTGAAGCAGAATGCGGACAATGCGCGCCAAGCCAACACCATGGCGCTGACCTCGTCGAGCATCGCCATTGAGGGCGGCAAGGTCGTGGGCGAAGTGGTGGGCACGATGGCGTCGATCAACGAATCGTCGCGCAAGATCGTCGACATCATCGCCGTCATCGATGGCATTGCTTTCCAGACCAATATCCTGGCCCTGAATGCCGCCGTCGAGGCCGCGCGTGCGGGCGAGCAGGGGCGCGGCTTTGCCGTCGTGGCCACCGAAGTGCGCAACCTGGCGCAGCGCTCGGCCGCGGCGGCCAAGGATATCAAGGTACTGATCGGCGATTCGGTCGAGAAAGTCGAGGCGGGATCGAAACTGGTGGACCAGGCCGGCCGCACGATGGATGACATCGTTGCCAGTATCACCCGCGTGACAGACATCATGAGCGAGATCACGGCCGCCAGCAGCGAGCAGAGCGTCGGTATCGAACAGGTTAACCAGGCTATTGCTCAGATGGACCAGGTGACGCAGCAAAATGCGGCTCTGGTGGAAGAGGCGGCCGCCGCGGCCGAATCGATGCAGGAGCAGGCCGCCAGTTTGAGCGCCGTCGTCAGCATCTTCAAGCTCGACGTGGCCAGCGCCGCCGCGAGCCGGCCGCGCGCGCCCGTCATCGTCAAGGCGCCGACAGCCGTAGCGCCAGCAACTGCGCCGCGTCAACTGGCCGGCACGGCGCGTCGTGCGGCGCCGGTGGATGAATGGGAAAGCTTTTAAGTGAATGAAGTCAGGCGCGCTTGCGCGGCTTCTTGACGCCTGGGGCAGCGGCTTGCTGGCGCTGCTGCCACGCCCTCAGGGCCTCTTCGTAGGCTGCCAGATCTTCCTGGTACATTTCCAATACGCAAAAAGTGCAGCCGCTGTGGCAGCACTCGTCATTGCCCGGTTTGCTGGGCGGTTGCGGTTGCGGATCGTGGGGTAAGGGCGGGGTGGGCATGATG
>NZ_JAAOLY010000003.1 GCF_011601275.1 Janthinobacterium lividum
CGGAATGGGGGCGGGTGGGCTGGCATCGATGGGCTTGGTGATGATCGCGCGGGAATGGGCGGCAACGCCGTTTGCTATTGAATGCCCATTTTAATCGACTCTCGGTGACACACGGGCAATTTCATGTCATGCCCGCCTGGCGCCCGCTCCGGTATCATGGCGCCTTTGCCCGCGAGATATTCATGCTCAGTCCCGACCAGTTCCTGGCCTTCCTGGCCGCCGCCGTGTTGATTACCGCCAGCCCCGGCCCCGACAACCTGATGGTGCTGGGCGTGGGCATGTCGCGCGGGCGCCGCCAGGGCATGGCGTTCGGCCTGGGCTGCGCCCTTGGCTGTCTCACGCACACCGTGCTGGCGACTATCGGGGTGTCGGCCCTGCTGGCCACCTCGCCCACGGCATTTACCATGCTGAAAGTGGCCGGCGGGCTGTATCTTGTGTGGCTGGGCATCGGCGCCTTGCGCAGCCGTGGCGGCGCCAGAGTCGATGGCGCGGCGGCCTTGCCCGACGAATCCTTGCTGCGCCTGTTCGGCAAGGGTTTGTTTGCCAACAGTATCAATCCGAAAGTCGTGCTGTTTTTCCTCTCGTTCCTGCCGCAGTTCATCGTCGCGGGCCAGGGCAATGCCAGCTGGCAGACGGCGCAGCTGGGCCTGGTCTTCACGGCGCAGGCGTGCGTGCTGTTCGGCCTGCTCGGCTATTTTTCCGGCGCCGTCGGCCTGTGGCTGAACCGCCGCCCGCGCGCCGGCCTGTGGCTGGACCGGGTGGCCGGCACCATCTTCATCGGCCTGGGCTTGCGATTGATCCTGGCACGCTGAGTTCTTGTCGGGCGGTAATGCGAAACGCCAATTCCATCTGATCCTGCACGGCCATGGCGCCGCCCAGGACGGCGAACGGCACGATGCCGAAGTCGCTCTGTTTCAATAGCAGGCTGCCGCTGGCCTGCAGGCGGCGCCCATCGGCCGCTTCCTCGATGTGCACCGGGAGCTGCACCGTGCGCGTCACGCCATGCAGGGTGATGTCGGCATCAAACACTTCCTTGTTTCCCATGCGCCGGGCGGCGATGCTGACCCACGGATAGCGTTCCGCCTCGAGCACGCGCACCAGCATGTTGTGGCGTGTGCCGGCGATGGCGTCGGCCGACGGCGTCGTCGTCAAGCCGGCCGCCTGACGCAGGCTTTCTTCATCCACACTCATCTCGTCGAGCCGGAAGCGGAACTGCGCGTGTCCCAGCGCGGGCGCCACGATGCCTTGCAAGGTATGGCTGGCCACCACATGGTCATGCCCGAGCCGCGCCAGCGCGCCGCCGCGGCGCACGGTGATGGTCAGCAGGGATTCGTCGGGCGCGATGTGCAGCAGTTGCACGCCTTGCTGTTGCCATGCAGGCGCGGGCATGGCAGCAGTTGGCGCGGGAGCAGTGGCAGGAGCGGGCGGCAAGGGCGTGCAGGACGCCAGCGCGGCGCAGGCCAGCAGAAAGGTGGTGCGGATGGCAGAGGGCAGACGGTGGTTCTGGCTGAGCATGGGGCAGATGGGACAAGGACGATAGGGGAATAGTACGCGATCCGCGCGGCGGCGCGCGTGCAATGTTAGAGCTACGTCATAAGCCCGTCATATGCCGCTGCTATGATGCTTTTGTTGGCACATAGCATGCATTGCGCAAATCACTACGCTCCGGGAGCGATAGGATGCAGGCATGACTCAACAGCTTAGCCGGTGAGCTCAACCATCGGCACCAGACACGTAAAACTTGTTTTTTAGCAATAATTGCCGGGTAGGGCAGGGGGAAAATGGGAATCGGGCGGGGATTTAATGAAGTCCTAAGCCTGTCTTCATGAAGGGCTGGCATAGTGGACACATGGCGCACGGAAACCCCGGGCGCAAGGTTGCCGGACACCTCAATGACCGGCACGATTTCCACTTTTGCATGTGTTTCCCGTTTTATCCCTGCGCTCTGAAACAGCGTTTCAACCGGCTACCGCACCTTGCGAAGCCGGTTTTTTTTGCCTGCGTTTTCTTGCTCCCGGCGCCAGGCGTCGGGAGGCTTGTTTGTTCCCTATTAGCCCGCCTGTTTCGCCAGCCACGCATCGACGGCCGGCAGCCGTTCGGCGCGCAGCTTGATGCGGTACTTGATGCCGGCCACGGAACTGTCGGCGTCGCCGCGCGCGCTGGCCGGCAGATGCGCTTGCGCGTACGCTTCCAGCTTGGCGATCATGTCCGCCTGCGCCGAGCCGGCGGCCAGGCGCGGGAAGTAGCGGCTGCGCGAGCTGGCGTCGATGCGCGCATTGACTTGTTCCAGGTGCGCCAGCGCGAAGTCGAAAGCCAGTTCCGGATGCGTGCGCGACACGCGCGAGATCATGGCGGGGCTGTTCGTCACGCCCGGCTCGTCCGTCAGCGCCAGGGCCAATGCGCGCTGCGCCAGGGCGGGATCATCGCTCGAGGCCAGCAGGTCGTACAGCTGGTTCTTGACCAGCGGCGTCTGTTCCTGTCGCGCCTTGGCGTGCAGCTGCTCCCAGGTGGTCGCGTCCGCATGCTGCGCCACCACGCCCAGGATGGTGCGGCGCAACGGCGCCGGCATGGCGGCGGGATCTTGCTCACTGGCCGCGTAACGGCGGCGCGCCTCGGCGATCACGCCCGGTTCGCCCATGTCGCCGAGGATGGCGATCAGCTGTCCGCGCAGGGTCGCCACGCTCGATGCTTCGCCCGCGCGCGCTTCCCAACCCGTCTGCGCCACCATCGGCGCCAGGCGCGCCATGGCGAAGCGGCCGAAAGCCTGCTGGCGTACGCCATCGCCCGCATACTGTTGGTACAGGCTGCCCAAGGAAGCGGCCACCTTGCCCAGCACCTGCGGATCGGCCGACAGCGGCGTCGCTTGCACCAGTTCCAGGAAATCGGCCAGGTTTTGCGCACCGGCCAGGCCCAGCGACTGGCTGTCCGCCAGCAAGCCCAGTTGGTCGATCGGCGCCAGGCGCGCAAAGCTGCCCGCCAGCGCGCGCGCGTTGGCCGGCGCGTACACGGTGCGGTAATAGCCGCTCTGGCCCGCGTTTACGAGCAGGGCGCCGCAACCGGGCACGTTCAGGGTCGCTTTGCCATTCTTGACCAGCACTGTGGCCAGCTTGCCGTTGCCCACCGTCGAGGCGATCACCGGCACTTTCCACGACAGCGGCTTTTTATTTGGCTGATCTTTGGAAAATTCCGTCTGCGTCAGGCGCACGCGCGTATTGCCGTTTCTGCACACGGCGTTACCCACCGTGATCATCGGCACGCCCGGCTGCAAGGTGAAATCATGGGCGATGGCGCTGACAGGCTTGCCGGCGGCCGCATCGACTTCGCGCCACAGGTCGTCGGACACGGTATTGCCATACGCATGCTTGCGCATGTAGTTGCGCACGGCCGTGCGCCAGATATCGGCACCCACATACGCTTCGAGCATGCGGATCACCGCTTCGCCTTTTTGATAGGTGATGCCGTCAAAGGCCTGGCTGGCCTGTTCCACGGTGGCGATGCGCTGCACCACCGGGTGCGTGGTGCGTAGCGCGTCCTGGCTCATGGCCGACTCGCGTCCGCCGACGCTGGACAGGGCCGTGTTCCACTCGGGGTGCAGACGCTCCGTCGTGCGGCCTTCCATCCACGAGGCGAAACCTTCGTTGAGCCACAGGTCGTCCCACCAGCGCATGGTAACCAGGTCGCCGAACCACTGGTGCGCCATTTCATGCGACAGCGTGGTGTAGATGTTTTCCTTGTCGGCCTGGGTCGAGATGGCCGGATCGAGCAGCAGGCCGTACTCGAAGGTGAACACGGCGCCCCAGTTTTCCATGGCGCCGAAGAACTGGCTGCGGCCCGGCGCGGCAATGTTGTCGAGCTTGGGCAGCGGGTAGCGCACGCCGAAATAGTCATTGTATTCGCGCAGCAGGGCGGCCGACTCGTCGAGCGCGAAGCGGCTTTGCGCCAGCGCGCCACGTTTCGTGATGACGCCTATTTCCGTGCCTTCGCTCATGGCCGTGGCCCGCTCGAAGTCGCCCAGGCCGAAGAACAGCAGATACGTCGACATGCGCGGTGTGGTGGCAAAGTACACGTGCTTCATGCCATGGCCCATCTCCTCGCTGCGGGCAATCGGCATGTTGCTGACGGCCATCTGGCCGCTCGGCACGACCACGCTGAGATCGAAGGTGGCCTTGTAGTCCGGTTCATCCCACGACGGCAGCATGCTGCGCGCGTCCGAGTTTTCGAACTGCGTGTACAGCGCGCGCTGGCGCCCTTGCGGCGTGTCGTAATCGAGCGAGAACAGGCCCGTGGCCTGCGTGCCGATCTTGCCGCTGTAATCGATGCGCAGCAGGTACTCGCCCTTGTCCAGCGGCTGGGCAAAATGCACGGTGGCCGTCTGCTTGTCCGTATCGAACTCGATCTTGCGCGTCACCTGCTTGCTGCCGCCCGCGCCTTCGATGGCGGCGGCCGCAAACGCCAGGTTCAAGGCATTGAAGGTGATGCTGGCCGTCGGCTTGTCGACGGCCACCTTGATGGCGGCTTCGCCCTTGAAGGTGGCGGCGGCGGCGTCCGGCGTGATCGACACGATATAGTGCAAGGGCGTGACGCCGCGCGGCAGCTGCGTGGTGGTCGTCGCGGCATGGCTGGCCGAGGCGTATTTTGGGACCGCGGCAGCGTGGCCCGCATGGGCTGCGGTGATGGAAGCCAGTGCCAGGACGGCGGCGGCCAGTTGGCTGTGGCGGAAGCGCGGAGTCGGTGTGCGATGCATGGTATGCCCTAGTTTCATGGATAAAACGCCCGCCAGCCGGATAGGCTGCGGGCGTTGATGACGTGTGGGGGACATGCTGGAACTGGCGGCCAGCGTTCCCCTACAGCAATCTAAGGCGAAACGGGGGCAAAGTCAACGCGCCAGGGGCGCCGCACCATGGCGGTGCGCTGGTATGATGGACGCGTGACCGTACAGCCGCAGGCCAGCCCCGCAGCGGATTGTCCCCCCATAACGAGACGAGACCCAAGCACATGAAACTGATTATCAGCCCCCGCACGCCCAATCCACGCCGCGTCACCATGTTCATCGCCGAGAAGGGCATCACCGGCATCGAGGAAGTGGCGCTCGACCTGATGGCGGGCCATCACCGCGATCCCGCCTTCCTGGCGAAAAACCCGCTGGGCCGCGTGCCCGTGCTGGAGCTGGACGACGGGCGCGTGCTGACCGAAACGCGCGCCATCTGCACTTATCTGGAAGGCTTGCAGCCGCAGCCGAACCTGATGGGCGAGGGTTACGAGGAGCGCGCGTTTATCGAGATGGCCGACCGCCGCGTGGAACTGCATTTGTTCAGCGCCGCCGCCAACTGGGTGCGCCACGGCCATCCGGCCCTGGTGGCGCTGGAAAATCCGCAGTTTCCCGATTTCGCCACGGCGCAGGCGGGCAAGCTGCGCGAGACGGCGCAATGGCTGGACCAGGTGCTGGCCAGCCAGCCCTACATCGCCGGCGACCGCTTCACGATTGCCGACATCACGGCCTTCTGCGCGCTGGAATTCGCACGCGGCCTGATGAAGTACCGGCCGGGCGCGGAAGGGTTGCAGCACTTGCAGGCCTACCGCGACCGCATCGCGGAACGGCCCAGCGCGCAGGCGAAGTAACCGGGTAGGCCGGGCAGGTTGGGCAGGTCGGATTAGCGCGTGAGCGCGTAATCCGACATCAGCCCCATTATTTCAGCTGCTCCAGCAGGAAGGTGTAGGTCAGCGCCCACATCAGCGCCTGCTGGTCGTTGTTGGCGGCGCCCGCATGGCCGCCTTCCGTGTTTTCCCAGTACAGCACGTCGTGGCCTTGCTCTTCCATCTTTGCCACCATCTTGCGCGCATGGCCAGGGTGGACCCGGTCGTCGCGCGTCGAGGTGGTAAACAGCACGCGCGGATATTTCTTGTCCTTGAAGACGTTCTGGTACGGCGAGTACTTGCTGATGTACGCCCATTGTTCCGGCACGTCCGGGTCGCCGTACTCTCCCATCCACGAGGCGCCCGCCAGCATCTTGTTATAGCGGCGCATGTCGAGCAGCGGCACCTGGCTGACGACGGCGTTGAACAGGTCGGGACGCTGCACCAGCACGGCGCCCGTCAGCAGGCCGCCATTGCTGCCGCCCATGATGCCCAGGTGGCGCGGGCTGGTGATCTTGCGCTTGATCAGGTCCTGCGCCACGGAGATGAAGTCGTCATACGCGCGCTGGCGGTTTTCCTTCAGTGCCGCCTGGTGCCAGCGTGGACCGAATTCGCCGCCGCCGCGGATATTTGCCAGCACATACACGCCGCCTTTTTCCAGCCACGCCACGCCCGTGGTGCCGCTGTAGCTGGGCTTGAGCGACACTTCAAAGCCGCCATAGCCATACAGCACGGTGGGGTTGCTGCCGTCGAACTTCGTCTGCTTGCCCATGATGGCGAAATACGGCACCTTGGTGCCATCCTTCGACGTCGATTCGAACTGCTCCACTTTGTATGGCGTGGCGTCGTAGTAGGCGGGCAGCGACTTGATTTTCGTGCGCTTGTCGCTTTGCGCCGTGGCCAGGTACAAGGTGGTCGGATTGAGGAAGTCGGTCACCGTCAGGAAGTACTGGTCCGAGTCGACCGAATCGAGTGCGCTGACGGCCAGGGTGCCCAGCTCGGGCGCGTCGACGGCGCGGCGCTGCCACTTGCCGTTCACGTGGCGCAGTTCCGTCAGGCGGTTCTTGACCTTGTCCAGGGTGGTGACGAGGATGGCTGATTTGGTTGCCGTGACATTGTCCAGCGAAGACGTGGCCGTGGGCGCGTACAGCACTTCCAGGTCTTGCCTGCCCTGCATGAAGGCCTTGAAGTCGGTGGCCAGCAAGGAGCCTTGCAGATAGGTCTTGCCGTTGACTTTCCAGTCCGAGCGCAAGGTGATGACCAACTGGTCGCGCACGGTAAACACGGTGGCGTCGTCCGGCTTCGGCACTTTAGTCAGGTTCGCGCCGTCGCGCAAGAAGGTTTCGCCGCTGTAGAAATCGATCTGCCGTTCGATAAATTGATGTTCGTAGCCGGGCGTGAAATCCTTGTAGGCGCCGGCGCTCAGGTCGTCGGGCTTGGCTTCGTACAAAGTTTGCGCCTGCGCCAGCGGCGTGCCGCGCTGCCACTGCTTGATGATGCGCGGGTAGCCCGAGCTGGTCATCGAGCCGGGGCCGAAATCGGTGGAGACGAACAGGGTGTCCTGGTCGATCCAGCTGGCGCTGCCCTTCGCTTCGGGCAGGGTAAAGCCGCCCTCGACAAAGGCGCGCTTGGCCACGTCGTATTCGCGCAGCACCTTGGCGTCGCCGCCGCCGCGCGACAGGGAAATGAGGCAGCGTTCGCCCTTTGGATACAGGCAGGAGGCGCCGCCCCAGACCCAGTTTTCATTCTCGCCGGCCGCCAGCTGGTCCAGGTCGATCACGGTTTCCCAGGCGGGTTCGGCCAGTTGGTATTGCGCCAGGGTGGTGCGGCGCCAGATGCCGCGCACATGCTGGGCGTCGCGCCAGAAATTATAGTAATACTCGCCTTCCTTGCTGACGTAGGGTATGCGTTCCTTGGAATTGAGGATGGTCTTCAAGCGTGACTGCAAGGCGGGGAAGCCGGGCTGGCTTTCCAGTTCCTTGACGGTGACGGCATTGTGCTGCTTGACCCAGGCCAGCGGCTTGTCGCCGAGGACTTCTTCCAGCCACAAATGGGGATCGGTGTTGGCGGCTGCGGGCGAGGGTGCTTGTGCATGGGCGATGCCCGCTGCGGCCATGCCGAGCAGCATGCTGCCGGCGAAGGTGCGATAAAAAGACATGGACAGGATTCCTTGACGATGGTCGGTTGTGCCGTGTTGCTGTCAAAACGGCGCAGCCATGTTGCCACGGATTGCCGGATGCAACCAGCGTCTGCAGGCGCTGACCGGGGAAAAACCATGCTTTTCCAATATTGTTTGCTGGAATGGACGCTGGCCGCAGAATCTGCGGCGTATTGCTTCCTTCAGGATGCGCAGAGCCCGATCAGCGAGGTCACCGTGAGCCCCGTTTTTTCGACATCGCCGCCGTCGGGGTGATAAATCCACAATGCATCGTTGTCGCGGCTGTCGATGAACAGGATGCGCGTGTTTTCTTCGCCGATAGCCACGCACGCCGCCAGCTCGGTGGGACTGAACGGCGCTGCCTGCGTCGCACCTGTTCCCGCCACTTGTGTCAGGGCCTGAGCAAAGCCTGCCAGTTGTCTGGCTGCCAGATACCGTGTTCCATCCACATCGACGTCTTGACACAGCGCGTCCAGGCTGTACAGCGTAAAGTGATCTTCATCGCTGACCACCGCAACGTCGGAACGTGATTTGCCGCTGCGGAGGTGTTCAAGATAGGCCTGGGGCAGGGCCACGTTTTCCCTGGCCAGCAATTTTTCCAGCTGCTTGCCGCTTTTCTTCGCTACTTTGGCGGCCTTGGGCGCGACGGCTTCGCAAGCCTGCGCTGTCCATGCCATTGGATTGAATTGGAACATCCTTGCACATGCGGGGCAGTGCAGGAACATGAAGGTCATTTTTTTGGCGATGGCCGTTTTTAAAAACGCGCCATCCGGGGCGTCCATTGCGCTGGGGGCGAAGTGGCGCCCGCAGTCGCCATTGTAGGGGCACGTGATCTCGGTCATGATGTAGCGTTTTCAGGCATTGACGTATTGTTCCATCCGCAAAGCGATCTCTCTTTTCTTCCAACAGGCAACGCCGCGTTCCGTGCCCGCAAGGCATGCTGATTGCCCGGCATCAGATCAACATCGCAGGTCTTGGTATTGGTCGGTGGCGCCGCCTTGCTGTCAAAACGGCGCTGCCATGTTGCCATAGATCAGTGCGAGCGAACGCTGCGGCGGGCAATCGTGCGCGGGAAAGCCTGCCTTTTTGTTATTTTTCCTCGGTGGTTTCAGGGGCGTGGCGGTCAGGCAGCTTGGCCACTACCTTGATCTCGAACTGGAAACCATACAGCCACGTCACGCCAACGGCCGTGACCGTCGGGTGCGGCGCCTGGCCCCAATACTCCGCCTGTACGATATCCCAGATGCGCTGGAAGTTCGATTGCGGATCGACGATAAAGATGGTCACGTCCTGCACGTCGTCGAAAGTGCAGCCGGCGGCTTGCAAGATGGCGTTCAGGTTGTCGAACGCGCGCCGAACCTGGGCTTCGAGCCCAGGTTCGGGCGTGCCGTCTTCGCGGCTGCCGACCTGCCCCGACACAAACAGCAGGCCGTTGGCACGGACGGCAGGGGAATAGCGGTTCTGTTCATACAGGGCCTGGCGGCCCGGAGGGAATACGACGTCGCGTTTCATCAGCTTTCCTTTGTTGATGCAGCGAAGTTGCTGCCTGGAGAACACTTTATCTGCTGCTAACCTGCGGATAAAGCGGCCAGATCGGACTGGACTATTTGTATAATCCAAACAATCGAATGGCGGAGGCGTGGATGGACAGGTTTGATGCGATGAAGGCGTTCGTGCGGGTGGTCGAGACGGGCAGTTTTACGCGGGCGGCCGCGACCTTGCACATGAGCCGCACCACGGTGACGCAACTGGTGCAGCAGCTCGAAGCGCGCCTGCGCCTGAAACTGCTGAACCGCACCACGCGCAAGGTCAATGTGACGGCCGATGGCGCCAGCTACTACGAGCGCATCGTGCAGGTGCTCGATACGCTGGAGGAGATCGAAACGAGCTTGCCGCACGCCGCCGCTTTGCCGCGGGGCCAGTTGCGGGTGGACGTGCCCAGTCCGCTTGCCGCTTTGCTGCTGGTGCCGGCGCTGCCCACGTTTCATGCGCTGTATCCCGATATCGTGCTCGACATGGGCGCCAGCGATCGCATGGTCGACGTGATCGCCGACAATGTCGATTGCGTGATACGCGGCGGTGACATCACCGACCAGTCGCTGATGGCGCGCAAGCTGGCCGACTTGCCATTGGGCGTGTATGCGGCGCCGGCCTACCTGCAACGGGTGGGCACGCCCCTGCATCCGCAGCACTTGCAGGGCAGCGCGCACCGCATCGTGCGCTTTCGCTGGGCCCGCAGCGCCAACGGCTTTCCATACGTGATGCACCGCGAGGGCCAGAGCGTCAAGATCCATGGCCAGTACGTGCTGTCGATCGACGACGGCAACGCCTACCTGGCGGCCGGGGTAGCGGGGCTGGGCGTTCTGTGGCTGCCCGATTATATGGCCCGGCCGCACGTGGCCAGGGGTGAGCTGCTGCCGCTGTTCGAAGCATGGACGGTCGATCCCATGCCGCTCTATCTCGCCTATCCGCCGAACCGCCATGTCAGCAAGAAACTGCGCGTCTTCATCGACTGGGTGGTCGAATTGATGGCCCGGCATTCCGCCAGCCCAGTTGCCGTCAGGGCAACTGATTGACCCACACGGGCGCCGACCAGACGATATTGCCGTCGTCCTGCGTCAGCCGCGCGTAATAGAAATGGGGGCCGGGCGCGGGCGTGACGGTGAGCTCGGCCTGGTCCGAGATGGGAGTGACGGAACCGTTGCCGCCCGGCACGCCGTGGAAGATGGCGATGGCGGCCGCTTGCCTTCCGGCGCTGTTGCTGAAGCTGGTGGCCAGCTGCAAGGGGCCGCGGTTGTCGAAACGCTCGCCCATCAGCTTGCCGTTGGCCGTGAACAGCAGCTGCGCGTGCTTGTCCATGGTGGCAAACACGCGGCGCGCGCGCAGCGCGTCGAGGAAGCTGTCGCGTGACACGGCCATGCCGGCGGCCGGGCTGGCTACCAGCACGGCCGTACGGTTGCCATACGACGCGCCCCAGTTGGCGCAGTGGTTGTCCTGGTTGCTGCTGAAGGCCACGTGGTAGCCGGCCGCCAGGGCTCGGTTGCAGGCCGCCTCGTAATTGCTGCGCCGCGTTTCCGTTTCCTCGTCGTTCGTGGAAAACGCGGACGTATTCATCACTTCGCACAGCACCATGGCCGCGTCGCCGTCCGGCGTGTAGCCCAGCGGCTGGCCGTTGACGAGAAACTGGCCCGTTTGGGCCGGGTGGTTGAACTGGCCGATCCAGCCCCTTTCGCGCATCAAGCTGTACAGGCCCGCGTAATCGCCCTTCGGCGTCTCGATATCGGCCAGCAGCTCGCCCTGGGCATTTTTTTCCCAACCCAGCAACTGCTCGCCGTTAAAAATGTTCAGGTGGCCGCCCTTGTTGATGACGCCCCATTCCATGCCGTACAGGGCCAGGAAGCCCGGGTGGGCGGCCGAATACGCGGCCGCTTCGGCCAGGCCCGTCTGGTACAGGGCTATCGCTTCGGCAGGGGTGGCAGCGGCGTTGGTGCCGTCCGAGCCGTCGTACATGTGATTGTGCTCGGACGTCAGCAGGGCGTCGAGCCCGTGGTCTTGCGCATACTTGTAGGCATCGATGGGGCCGTAGGGCGCCGTTTGCGGGTCTTGCGCGCCATGGCAGGCGTCGAGCGCCGCGCCGCCGTCGCTGTGGCGCGTCTGGCTGTGCATGTTGGCATAGACGATGCGGTAGCCGGGCTGGCCTTCCAGGCTGGGCAATTGTTGCAATCCGGCCTGGAAGGCGCTCACCCTGGGCGCCGTGCTTGCCCCGCGCTGCACCTGGATGTGCCATTGCTGTTCCACCTGCGCTTGCTGCGGCGTGCCCGCATCGGCCACGGCCAGCAGGCGCAGTTCGTACATGCCGTCCGGCGCCAGCGCGCGCCGTTCGCGCGCATCGGCGTCGGCGCGACCATCCCAGGGCAAGTTCACGCTCTTGCCGCCGGCCCCCACCTGTTCCGTGCCTGACCAGCGCCGCAGCGCGGCGCCTTGCGGGCCGGGGCCGGACAAGGTCAATGTCCAGCGCACGGCATGGGTGCGCCCCTCGTCGGGATAGGTGAGCCGTACGACAAATGTACGCGCCTGCGTGACCCGCTCGCCGCGTGCGGCGTGAAAGGGCGCGACGACGGTGGCATCGAGCTCGCTGTGTTCTTTCGGCTCTTGCGCGGCAGCAGTGTTGCTCCACGCAATGAGCAATAGCCCGGCGCACGCATATGCCAGCCATGGCGGCCGCAAGCGACGCCGCAGTGTCTTGACCATCGTGGCCTCCCGCTACTGCTTCAGATGGCAGTTAGACAAGAGTTGCCACTTACTGGTTCCCGCATGCACCAGCAAGTGGCGTGCTTGCACCGTGATTGGCCATGATCTGGCGCAAAGCAGTTGCGAATGCTGCCGTTTGCCCCTCAGACAAGCTGGCACGGCGCTTGCTAAACAGAAGGTACGGATCAACGGCGATCCCCTGAATAAACGCACAACGGTCCAACGACGGACCACATGGACAACGGCGTCCGCCCAGGCTGATTTTTTATCGGCGGGGGCGGGCGCCGTTTTGTTTTATCAACGGGATACCTCGGGAACCTATATGGCCAGCCAAAAAGCAACGCGCATCGCGCTCTTCTCCCTCGCCACGCCGCCCATGCGCGCATTCCACCTGACGTGGATGGCATTTTTCGTGTGTTTCTTTGCCTGGTTCGCCTGCGCTCCCCTGATGCCTGTCATCAAGGGCGAGTTCGGCCTTTCCTTGGCGCAAGTGGCCAACATCAATATCGCGGCCGTCGCCATCACCATCCTCGTGCGCCTGATCGTGGGGCCGTTGTGCGACCGCTACGGCCCGCGCAAGACCTACACGGGCTTGCTGCTGCTGGGCGCCATCCCCGTGCTGGGCGTGGCCGCCTCGCAAAGCTATGAAAGCTTTCTGTTCTTCCGCCTGGGCATCGGCGCCGTCGGCGCCAGCTTTGTCATCACGCAATATCACACCTCGGTGATGTTCGCTCCCCGCGTCGTGGGGACGGCGAATGCCGCCGCCGCCGGCTGGGGCAATGCGGGCGGCGGTGCGGCGCAGGCGCTGATGCCACTGCTGCTCGGTGCCGTAGTCATGCTGGGTGTGTCCGAATCGCTGGGCTGGCGCGTGGCCCTGCTGGTGCCGGGCGTGCTGATGCTGGTGATGGCCGTTCTCTACTGGCGCTATACGCAGGATTGCCCTGAAGGTAATTACTCGGACTTGCGTGCCGCCGGCGTCGCCATCGAAGGCGGGAAGGCCGGACATGCTCCGGCCGGCGGCTGGGATAGCTTCAAGGCGGCCAGCGCCAACTACCGCGTGTGGCTGCTGTTCGTCACCTACGGCGCCTGCTTCGGCATCGAGATTTTCATCCACAACATCGCCGCCGTGTACTACGTCGACCATTTTGGCCTGTCCCTGAAATCGGCCGGCCTGGCCGCCGGCAGCTTCGGCTTGCTGGCCCTGTTTGCCCGCGCTTTGGGTGGCTGGATGTCCGACAAACTGGCCTTGCGCGGCAACCTGAACAGCCGCGTGACCCTGCTGTTCATGCTGATGATCGGCGAAGGCGTGGGCCTGCTGTGGTTTGCCAAGGTCGACAGCGTCACGTATGCCGTCATCGCCATGCTGGTCTTCGGCCTGTTCACCCACATGGCTTGCGGCGCCACCTACGCGCTGGTGCCTTTCATCGACAGCAAGGCGCTGGGCGGCGTGGCCGGCATCATCGGCGCGGGCGGCAACGTGGGCGCCGTGGCGGCCGGTTTCCTGATGAAGGGCACGGGCGACATCCGCCAGACTTTGATCATCCTCAGCGCGCTGGTGGTGATCTCGGCCCTGTGCGCCATCGCCGTGCGTTTTACCCGAGAAGCGGCCGAACCGAACATGGCCGCGGCCTGAGGAGAGAGTAATGAACCACCCCTTGAATATCGTCGTCCTTGGCCATGGCATGGTCGGGCATAAGTTCCTCGAACGGCTGGCGCTGGAAAACAATACGCGCCTGTCCGTGACGGTCTTGTGCGAAGAGCCGCGCCCCGCCTACGACAGGGTGCACCTGTCCGAATTTTTCAGCGGCAAATCGGCCGAGGACCTGTCGCTGGTGGCGCCCGGCTTTTTCGACAAGGGCAACGTCGTGTTGAAGCTCAATGCGCGGGCCGTGTCCATCGACCGCGCGGCGAAAACCGTCACGGCCAGCACCGGTGAAGTGCTGGCCTACGACAAGCTGGTGTTCGCCACCGGCTCGACGCCGTTCGTGCCGCCGCTGCCGGGCAAGGAGCGCGAGGGCTGCTTCGTCTACCGCACCATCGAAGACCTGGAAGCCATGCTGGCCTGGGGCGGAAAGTCAAAGACGGGCGTGGTGATCGGCGGCGGACTGTTGGGCCTCGAATGCGCGAAAGCCTTGCGCGATTTGAAGCTGGACACCCACGTGGTGGAATTCGCGCCGCGCCTGATGGCCGTGCAGGTCGACGAGGGCGGCGCGCGCGTCCTGCGCCGCAAGATCGAAGAGCTGGGCGTGACCGTGCACACGCAAAAGAACACCCTGGCCATCGTCGACGGCGAAGCGGCCACGCACCGCATGCAGTTCGCCGACGGCAGTCATCTGGAAGCGGACATGATCGTCTTCTCGGCCGGCATCCGTCCGCGCGACGAACTGGCGCGCGCCTGCGGCCTGGACGTGGGACCACGCGGCGGCATCGCCATCGACGACAGCTGCGTCACCTCCGATCCGGATATTTACGCGATCGGCGAATGCGCGCTGTGGGGCGGCCTGGTGTTCGGCCTGGTGGCGCCCGGTTACGAAATGGCCCGCATCGCGGCGCGCCACCTGCTGCAGGAAGAGGGCGAAGCGTCGTTCAAGGGCGCCGACATGAGCACCAAGCTCAAACTGATGGGCGTGGACGTGGCCAGCCTGGGCGACCCGCACGGCAATGCGCCGGGCAGCCGCTCCTACCAGTTCATGGATGAACGCAAGCAGATCTACAAGAAGATCGTCGTCTCCGATTGCGGCAAATACCTGCTGGGCGGCGTGATGGTGGGCGACGCCAGCGAGTACGGCACCTTGCTGCAGATGATGCTCAACAAGATCGAGCTGCCGGCATCCCCCGAATTCCTGATCCTGCCGCAGGCCGATGGCCAGCAAAAGGTGGGCCTGGGCGTGGACGCCTTGCCCGAATCGGCGCAGATCTGCTCGTGCAACGACGTGTCGAAAGGCGCGCTGTGCGCGGCCGTCGCCGAGGGCGCCACCACCATAGCCGCCCTGAAAAGCTGCACCAAGGCGGGCACCGCATGCGGCGGCTGCGTGCCTTTGGTCACGCAGATCATGAAGGCGGAAATGCAGAAGCAGGGCCTGATGGTGAACAACCACGTGTGCGAGCACTTTGCGTACTCGCGCCAGGAATTGCACCACCTGGTCCGCGTCGGCAAAATCCGCAGCTTCGGCGCGCTGCTGTCTGCGCATGGCCAGGGTCTCGGTTGCGACGTGTGCAAGCCCGTGGCGGCGAATATCCTCGCCTCGTGCTGGAACGATTTCGTGCTGTCTCCCGTGCACGCCAGCCTGCAGGACAGTAATGATTACTTCCTCGGCAATATCCAGAAAGATGGCACGTACTCGGTGGTGCCGCGCATGCCGGGCGGCGAAGTGACGGCCGACGGCTTGATCGCCGTGGGCATGGTGGCGAAAAGATACGGCCTTTACACCAAGATCACGGGCGGCCAGCGGGTCGACCTGTTCGGCGCAAGAGTCGACCAGTTGCCGGCCATCTGGGAAGAATTGATCGCGGCCGGTTTCGAGTCGGGGCACGCCTACGGCAAGTCGCTGCGCACGGTGAAATCGTGCGTCGGCTCCACGTGGTGCCGCTATGGCGTGGCCGACAGCGTGGGTTTTGCCATCCAGCTGGAAAACCGCTACAAGGGCTTGCGCACGCCGCACAAGATCAAGTTCGGCGTCTCCGGCTGCACGCGCGAATGCGCCGAGGCGCAGGGCAAGGACATCGGTCTGATCGCCACGGAAAAGGGCTGGAATCTGTACGTGTGCGGCAATGGCGGCATGAAGCCGCGCCATGCGGAACTGATCGCCTCCGATCTCGATGAAGCCACGCTGGTGCGCTATGTCGACCGCTTCCTGATGTTTTACGTGCGTACGGCCGACCGCCTGCAGCGCACCAGCGTGTGGCGCGACAATCTGGAAGGGGGCCTCGATTACCTCAAGCGCGTCATCATCGACGACAGCCTGGACATCGCCCACGAACTGGAAGCGGACATGCAGCACGTGGTCGACACCTATGCCTGCGAGTGGAAGGAAGCCGTTTCCAATCCCGCCGTGCGCCAGCGCTTCCGCCATTTCGTCAACAGCGAAAAGAGCGATGAAAACGTGGTGTTCGTCGAAGAGCGGGGCCAGATCCGGCCCGCCACCGAGATGGAACGCCGCAGCACCGTGATCCCCATCCTTGCCGTGGAGGCTTGAGCGATGAATGCGATGAATGAACTTTCCGGCGCCACCGCCGACAACTGGGTGGCCATCTGTCCCTTGACCGACATTGTGCCCGACACGGGCGTGTGCGCGTTGCTGGGTGGCCGCCACGTGGCCGTGTTCCGCGTCGGCGATACGTCGCCGCGCGTGTACGCCATCGACAATATCGACCCGAACGCGGGCGCTTCCGTGCTGTCGCGGGGGCTGGTCGGCAGCATCGGCGAGCGCGTCGTGGTAGCGTCGCCGATCTACAAGCAGCACTTCGACCTGGCCAGCGGCGAGTGCATCGAAGCGCCCGAACACTCCGTCGCCGCCTGGCCGGCGCGCGTGTTTGCCGACATGGTGTGGGTGGCCCTGTGAACCCGCCAGCCAAGGCCACTGCGCGTCCCTCGCTCGTCGTCGTCGGCAACGGCATGGCCGGCATGCGCACGGTCGAGGAACTCCTGAAACTGGCGCCGGACCTGTACGACATCACCGTGTTCGGCGCGGAGCCGTACGGCAATTACAACCGCATTTTGCTGTCGCCCGTGCTGGCTGGCGAAAAGTCGGTGGACGACATCATGCTGCACACGCGCGACTGGTATGTGCAGCACGGCATCACCCTGCACGCGGGCGACCCCGTCGTGCGCATCGACCGCAAGGCGCGTACCGTGCAATCGCTGTCGGGTATCACGGTGGCCTACGACCGCCTGCTGCTGGCCACCGGTTCCACGCCATTCATCGTGCCCGTGCCCGGGCATGATCTGCCCGGCGTGATCGGTTTTCGCGATATCAGCGACGTCGACGCCATGCTGCAGGCGGCGCGCACGCACCGCCACGCGGTGGTCATCGGCGGCGGCTTGCTGGGACTGGAAGCGGCCAACGGCTTGCAGCGCCAGGGCATGGACGTCACCGTCGTGCACATGAGCGGCGCCCTGATGAACCAGCAGCTGGACGCACCCGCATCTATACTGCTGAAAACGGCGCTGGAAGCGCGCGGCCTGCGTTTCCTGATGCACGCGCAAACATCCGCCATCATCGGCAGCACCCGCGTGGAAGGCGTGCAGTTTGCGGACGGCAGCAGCATCCCCGCCGACCTGGTGGTGATGACGGCCGGCGTGCGCCCGAATATCGCGCTGGCGCAAGCGGCCGGCCTGCATTGCGAACGGGCCATCGTCGTCGACGACTGCCTGCAAAGCTACGACCCGCGCGTGTACGCCGTGGGCGAATGCGTGCAGCACCGGCGCGCCACCTTCGGCCTGGTTGCGCCCATCTGGGAACAGGCCCGCGTGTGCGGCGCGCACCTGGCCGGCGCCGGGCATCGCCGCTACGTGCAGCAGGCCAGCGCCACCAAACTGAAAGTGACGGGCATCGACCTGTATTCGGCCGGCGACATCATCGGCGGCGAGGGCAGCGAAGACCTGGTGCTGCGCGATCCGCGCCGCGGCGTCTACAAGCGCCTGGTGGTGCAGGGCAGCCGCCTGGCCGGCGCCGTGCTGTATGGCGACGTGCGGGACGGCCCCTGGTATTTCGACCTGATCCAGCAGCGCCGCGACATCAGCAAGCTGCGCGCCCATTTATTGTTTGGCCAGGCGCTGTGCGCCCAGGCCGCCTGACAGCGACCAACAGGACCCTCATGACCACTTGCACGCCCGTGAAAACCACTTGCCCGTATTGCGGCGTCGGCTGCGGCGTGGAAGCGACACGCCTGCCCGACGGCGCCATCCGCATTGCCGGCGATGCCAATCACCCGGCCAACCTGGGCAAGCTGTGCGTGAAAGGCTCGGCGCTGGGCGACACGCTGGACCTCGACAAGCGTTTGCTGCAACCGCAGGTGCGCGTCGGTGGCGCCTTGCAGCCGTCCTCCTGGGATGTCGCGCTGGACAAGGTGGCCGGCGGCCTGCGCGCCATCATCGACAAGCACGGCCCCGATGCCGTCGCCCTGTACGTCTCGGGCCAGCTGCTGACGGAAGACTATTACATCGCCAACAAATTCATGAAGGGCTATGTGGGCAGCGCGAATATCGACACCAATTCGCGCCTGTGCATGTCGTCTGCCGTGGCGGGCCACAAGCGGGCGTTCGGCGAGGATATCGTGCCCGGCTGCTATGAAGACCTGGAGCTGGCCGACATGGTGGTGCTGGTCGGCTCGAACACGGCCTGGTGTCACCCGATCCTGTTCCAGCGCATCGCCCGCATCCGCGAAACCCGGCCGGAGATGAAACTGGTGGTGATCGACCCGCGCCGCACGGCCACTTGCGAGCTGGCCGACCTGCACCTGCCCGTGAAACCGGGCACCGACGTGTGGTTGTTCAACGGGCTATTGTGCTACCTGGCGAAGGAAGGCGTGATCGACGATGCTTTCGTGACGCGCCACAGCAGCGGCCTCGATGAGGCGCTGGCGGCCGCCCATGTCGACTGTTACGATCCTTTGCAGGTGGCGAAAATCTGCAAGGTCGACCCGCAAGCCTTGCTGGCGTTCTACCAGGCGTTTGCCGCCACGCGCAAGGTCGTCACGGCCTTTTCGCAGGGCGTGAACCAGTCGTCTTCCGGAACGGACAAGGTCAACAGCATCATCAACTGCCACCTGGCGACGGGGCGCATCGGCCAGCCCGGCATGGGACCGTTTTCCCTCACGGGCCAGCCGAACGCCATGGGCGGGCGCGAAGTGGGCGGCCTGGCCAACATGCTGGCGGCGCACCTGGATCTCGACAAGCCGGCGCACCGCGAAGCCGTGCAAACCTTCTGGGACTCTCCGCGCATCGCCGACAAGCCTGGCCTGAAGGCGGTGGAGCTGTTCCACGCCATCGAGGCGGGCAAGGTCAAGGCCGTGTGGATCATCGCCACCAATCCCCTCGTCAGCATGCCGGACGCCGACCAGGTGCGCCGCGCTTTGGCCAAGTGCGAACTGGTGGTGGTGTCGGACATCAGCGCCGGGTCGGACACGAACGCCCATGCCGACGTGCTGCTGCCGGCCCTGGGCTGGGGCGAAAAGGATGGCACGGTGACCAATTCCGAGCGCCGCATCTCGCGCCAGCGGGCCTTCTTGCCGACACCCGGCGACGCGCGCGCCGACTGGGACGTGTTGTGCGACGTGGCGCGCCGTATCGGTTATCCCGGCTTCGATTTCACGGCGCCGCAAGCCATCTTCGACGAACACGCGCGCCTGTCCGCCTTCCGCAACGAAGGGGCCACAAAGCGCATGTTCAACCTGGGCCACCTGACCGGCCTGGATGCGGCGCGTTACGACGCCCTGGTGCCGCAGCAGTGGCCGCAGGGCCAGGCGCGCCTGTTCGGCGATGGCCGCTTCGCGCATGCGGATGGCCGCGCGCGCTTCGTGCCGACGGCGCCGCGCGCTCCGAGGAACATGCCCGACGAGGACTATCCGCTCATCCTGAATACGGGCCGGGTGCGCGACCAGTGGCATACGATGACGCGCACGGGCAAGGCGGCCAAGCTGTCGGGCCACGTCGCCGAAGCCTTCATCGATATCCACCCGCAGGATGCGCTGCTGTACAGCGTGCGCGAAGGCGAGCTGGCGCGCGTTTCCAGCGCCTGGGGCGCGATGGTGGCCAGGGTCGTGCATGGCGGCGGCATCGCGCGCGGCCAGGTCTTCGTGCCGATCCACTGGAGCGACGCGAATGCCTCCGACGCGCGCGTGGGCGCCGTCGTCAACCCCGTCGTCGATCCCGTCTCGGGCGAGCCCGAATTCAAGCACACGCCCGTGCGCATCGAGCAGTTCCGCGTGCACTGGCATGCTTTCGTGTTGAGCCGCACGCCCTTGAACCTGGACGGCGTGGCGCACTGGACGCGCGTCCAGGGCGAGCAGTGCCTGCGCTACGAGCTGGCCGGCCGCCAGCGCATCGAAGACCTCGGCGCCTGGGCGCGCGCGCTGCTCGGCGTCTCGGACGACAACGCGGACTGGCTCGATTACACGGACGCCAGCGCCGGCGTGTACCGCGCCGTGCACCTGGACGAGGGGCGCATCGCGCAATGCGTGTATGTCTCGCCCCGTCCCGACCTGCCGTCGCGCAGCTGGCTGGCGGGCCTGTTTGCGCATGCGCAAATGGATGCGGCGGACCGCGCCGGCGTGCTGCTGGGCCAGCCCATCGGCAAGGGCGTGGACGCCGGTCCCACCGTGTGCTCGTGCTTTGGCGTGGGGCGCAACACCATTTGCGCCGCCATTCAGGAACAAAAACTGACGACGACGGCGCAGGTGACGGCCTGCGTCAAGGCGGGCGGCAATTGCGGCTCCTGCGTGCCGGAGATACGACAGTTGCTGCTTGAGGCGCGCAGCGCTGCCTGATCATCTGTCCTTTCCTGCGCGGCTTTGTTATATTGCCAGCTCTACAAGGAGAGAGGCAGTGTGATGACAGCAGGACAACACGACACGGTCTGGCTGACGGGCTTGAGCGGCGCCGGCAAGTCCAGCATCGCCGACGCGCTGGCGCGCCAGCTCAAGGCGCAGGGCCGCGCCGTGGCGGTGCTTGATGGCGACCAGCTGCGCCACGGCTTGAACCGCGACCTCGGTTTTACGCCGGAAGACCGGCATGAAAACATCCGCCGCGCGGCCGAAGTGGCGCGCCTGATGAACGGGGCGGGCCTGACCGTCATCGCCGCCTTCATCTCCCCGTACCGCGCCGACCGGTCCATGGCCGCCGCCATCATCGGCGCGGCGCATTTCATTGAAGTCCACGTCAGCACGCCGCTGGCCACATGTGAGGCGCGCGATCCCAAGGGCCTGTATGCAAAGGCGCGCGCGGGGCAGCTCGCGCAATTCACGGGCGTTTCCTCGCCTTACGAAGCGCCGCTGGCGGCCGCGCTGACCCTGGATACGGATGCCCTGGCGCTGGACGAGTCGGTCGAGCGCCTGCGCCGGCATTTGCAGCGGCGGACGTGACGGCATGACGGCGACAAAGGATATATTGCGTAAATGGCTGCGCCGGCGCCTGCCAGCCAGCCTGAAAGCGCGCATGAGCATGGTCGTCTTCCTGCTCGTGCTGGGCGCGGTCGCTTCGCTGGCGCTGGCCACCCTGGCCGTGGCCGAGCGCGGCATGCGCGACGTGATGGGGCGCCAGCAGTACGTGTCGCTGGCTAGCGCCGCCGTCTTCATCGACGAGGAACTCGGCGCGAAGCGCAATGTGCTGCGCGCGATGGCGGACAGCCTGGCGGCCGGCGGCGCGCACGACGGCGCAAGCCTGCAGCGCTTCCTGGCCGCGCAAACAGTGCTGAGCAAGGAGTTCTATTCGGCCGGCGTGGTCGGTGTCGACGGTTTTGTGCTGGCCAGCGTGAGTCCCTTCAAGCCGCAGGCGGGTTTGAACGTGAAGGGACGGCCCTACTTTGAACAGACGCTGGCGACGCGGCGCTCCGTGATCTCCGCGCCGCTCAACGGCAGTATTTCCGGCATGCCCATCGTGGTGGTGACGCAGCCCGTGTTCGACGCGCAGGGCGGCGTGCGCTATGTGCTGGCGGCCAGCGTCAACCTGCGCCAGCCCGATTTCCTCGGCCGTCTCGGTTCGCTCAAGCCTGGCCCGGGCGGCTACCTGTACATCATGACCAGCGAGGGCGTCATCGTCGAGCATCCCGACAAGTCGCGCATCATGCAGCATATCGAAGCCCATGGCCCCGTCAGCGTGCCCACGCGGCGCGCCATGCAGGGCTATGAGGGCTGGATGACGGGCACCACCACGCAAGGTATCGATGCCCTGTTCGCCTACCATCGCATCGCCTCGACGGGCTGGATACTGGCGTCCGTGTATCCGATGAGCGAAGCCTTCGCGCCGCTGCACGCCATCCGCAGCAAGATCCTGCTGGCCGCCGTGCTGCTGGCCGCGCTGGCGGGCCTGGCCGGCTGGCGCGTGGTGCTGCGCCTGTTGCAGCCGTTGGCGCGCTTGCGCCACCAGGTGCATGAGATCCGCCGCCATCGCCTGGGTATCGACGTGCTGCAAATCGAGCGGCGCGACGAGATTGGCGACTTGAGCCGCGATTTTTACTCACTGGTGGCCGAGCGCGAAATGGCCGAGGCGCAGACGCGCGACAGCGAGCGGCGCCTGAAGCTGCTGACGGACCACGTGCCCGTGGTGATCGTCTACATCGACCGCGAGCACCGCTACCAGTTCATCAACGCGACGTTTGAAAAATGGTTCGGCACGTCGCAGCAGGAAAGCCTGATGCAGTCGATGCGCGAGGTGCTGGGCGAGGAAGCCTACCAGCTGCGCGAGCAATACCTGCTGCGCGCCTTCGCGGGCGAGGAGGTCGAGTATGAATTTACCATCGATGGCGAGGGGGACGCCGGCCGGCGCGCCTTCCAGACCAGTTACGTGCCCGACGTGGGCGAGAGCGGCGAAGTGGAAGGCGTGTATGGCCTGATTCACGAAATCACGAAGACCAAGGCGATGCACACGGCGCTGCAGTTTGCCGCCGCCACCGACACCCTGACGGGCATCGCCAACCGCCGCCGCTTCGACGAGCAGCTGGCGCAAAGCATGCAGCGCACGCGGACCGCGCGCGCGCCGATGGCGCTGGCCTATCTCGATATCGACCGTTTCAAGGCCATCAACGACAGCTTGGGACACAAGGCGGGCGACGAGGTGCTGAAGGAATTCGCCGCGCGCCTGGTGCGCAGCGTGCGCGCCAGCGACCTGGTGGCGCGCTTGGCAGGCGATGAATTCGTGATCATTCTCGAAGGCGTGAACGGCGCGGCCGAAGTGCGCCAGGTCGGCGCCAAGATCATCGACGCCATCCGCCAGCCCTTCGAGCTGGCCAGCGGCCCGCTGCCGGTGACGACCAGCATCGGCATCGCCATCTTCCGCGAAGGCGGGCTGACGGCGGCGCAGTTGCTGGACCTGGCCGACCAGGCCCTGTACGCCGCCAAGGGGCAGGGCCGCGATGGCGTGGCGCTGCTCGAGGCGGCGCCGTAGCGACTACAGCGTGGCAGTCCAGTGGTCGAGCTGCTGCGTGGTGGCCGTCACGCCGCCGCACACGATGACGAGCACATTGCGGTACGGCGCCAGTTCCGGCGCCTTGCCGTAGACGGCCGCCAGCGCCGCGCCGCAGGCCGGCTCCACCACCAGGCGCTGGTCGCTGATAAAACGCTGGCAGGCGTCGACGGCGGCCCGGTCCGACACCACCACGCTGTGCAGCCGGCGCGTCTGGCTGATGGCGTATGCCTGCGCGCACACCTGGCGCGCGGCCAGCGACGTGGCGATGCTCGTCACGGCGGGCAGGGCCACGTGTTCGCGCGCGGCCACGGCCGCCGCCAGCGAGGCGGCGCCTTGCGTTTCCACGGCCACGATGGCCACGTCATCCCAGCCGTTGCGCTGCAAGCCTTCGGCCACGCCGGCCAGCAGGCCGCCGCCGCCCACCGACAGCACCACGGCATCCGGTTTCAGGCCCGCGCTTGCCACTTCATCGATCATGCCGGCATGGCCCTGCCACAGCAGCGGGTCGTCGAACGGATGCAAAAAAGCGTCTTGCGGAGTGAGCATCGATTGGGCCAGCGCATTGGCTTCCTGCCAGGCGGCGCCGTGCACGATGACTTCGGCGCCTTCCTGCGCGATCAGGGCCTTGGCCCGTTCGCTGGTCGTTTCCGGTACGACGACGATGACGGGAATGCCCAGCTGGCGTCCCGCATAGGCGACGGCGATGCCGGCATTGCCGCCGGAAGAGGAGATGAAACGGCTCGCGCCGCGCCGCGCGTATTCTTCGCAGGCGAGGCCGATGCCGCGGATCTTGAAGGAGCCGGGCGGCTGCAAGGCTTCGAGCTTGAGCCAGATGGCGCGTTCGCTGTGCAGGCTCAGCGCGCGAGAGTTGAGCAAGGGAGTTTCGATGTGCAGGGCCATGCGTGTTCCTGGTAAACAGTCAGGCCAGCATCATAGCCGAAGCACGCGCGCCGCCGCGTCACCCTTGCCTCGTGTGTTACTGCTGTCAGTTCAGCGGGGCGCTCTTGAGCTTGTGTGTGCGCGCCACTTCCTTCATCGCTTCGAGCAGGTCGTCGCGCAGCTGGCGCGGCAGCTTGCCGAAGAATTCCTCGTCGTTCTGGTCGGCCATCTCGGCCAGCACGGGTACCAGCGCTTCGCCTTCCGTCGTCAGTTCGATCGAGTGCTGGCGGCGGTCGGCCAGCAGGATCGATTTGCTGACCATGCCCTTGCTTTCCAGGCGGTCGATCAGTTTCGAGACGGCGCCCTTGCTCATGCCGGACACTTGCGCCAGCACCGTGGGCGAGGTGCAGCCCAGGCGGAACATTTCGCGCAGCACCACCCATTCGGACACGGTCACGCCATTGGCTTCGGCCTTCTTCTGGAAGCTGTGGGAAACGTGGTTGGAAACGAAACGCAGCCAGTAACCGAGGTGGGCTTCCAGCTCGCTGACGGGGACGCTGTTGGGATGGGCGGCTTGCGGCATGGCGGCCGATTCAAAATTATGGCTCATTTCTCTTCCTTCACTGGGCGGCGTTGCCGGCATGGTTAAGGCCTTCACGCTTGCTGTCGAGTGGTTTGTTTGGGAACAATCATCGTGCTTGAGGTATTTTTAACACTGTTTTCACAGGAAATCACTCAGCGGCAAAGAGTTTTTCCTTTTTTCTTGCTCCAGGTGCATAAAAAGCAATATCAAGCAAATAATCGTATTGCTAGAGAGGAAGATTAAAAAAATAACTCATGTTGCATCAATGGTAACAGCATTTTTGCCGAATTGATAAACATTTCATATCATTCTGTATGCTGGCCCACACAAGACGTATTGCCCACGCGACAGGGCGAGGTTTTCCCGCAGAAATGCAGTCCGCTCAGGCCAACACCACTTTCACGCCCGCTTCGCGCAGCACTTCGGCAAAGCGCGGCGGCGGTGGCGCATCCGTAAACAAGATGTCGACTTGCGCCAGGTCGGCCAGACGCACCAGTGCCTTGCGGCCGAATTTATGCTGGTCGGCCACCAGCCACACTTCGCGCGACTGTTCGATGATGGCTTGCGCCACTTTTACTTCGCGCGCGTCGAAGTCGCGCAGGCTGCCGTCCTCGTCGATGCTGGAAATGCCGATGATGCCGATGTCGACCTTGAACTGGCGGATGAAGTCGATGGTGGCTTCGCCGACGATGCCGCGGTCGCGCCCGCGCACCACGCCGCCGGCCACGATGACTTCGCAGGCCGCGTTGTCGGCCAGGATGGCGGCCACGTTCAGGTTGTTCGTCACCACGTGCAAGCCCGTGTGCCGGCCCAGCGCGCGCGCCACTTCCTCGGTCGTCGTGCCGATATTGATCAGCAACGAACAGCCGTGCGGCACTTGCGCGGCGACGGCGGCCGCGATGCGCCGCTTGGCGTCGCTGTTGAACACTTGCCGCTGGCTGTAATCGATGTTTTCCACGGACGAGGGCAAGCCCACGCCGCCGTGGTAGCGGGCCAGCAGGCGCGCTTCTTCCATCTGCTTGACGTCGCGGCGCACGGTTTGCGGCGTCACGTCCAGCTGCTGGGCCAGCTCTTCGACGGACATGGTGACCTTCTGGCGCACCACTTCGAGCAGGCGGCGCTGGCGGGGATTCAAGATCATGGTGCTCTCTTTAAAAATCACAAAACGAACAGAAACGAACAAATAGTACTAAAAATATGTTGCTATGAGTTCGTATTCTGGCGTAACCTTATTCATATTGCATGCGTATTATGAAATGGTGATCTTAACGACAGTCGCCGGCGATGCCTAGTCTTTCCGCGCCGGCGCGTCCCCGACAGACATGGAGTCCCGATGGCCGCAGCACAGCAGGGCGTGGAGACAGCGATCAAATGCGACGTGCTGGTGGTCGGCGGCGGCATCAATGGCGCCGGCATCGCGCGCGACGCGGCGGGACGGGGCTTGTCCGTGGTGTTGTGCGAAAAGGACGACCTGGCTTCCCACACCTCGTCCGCTTCCACCAAGCTGATACATGGCGGCCTGCGCTACCTCGAATACTATGAATTCGGCCTCGTGCGCAAGGCGCTGATCGAGCGCGAAGTGCTGCTGCGCTCGGCGCCGCACATCATGTGGCCGCTGCGCTTCGTCATGCCGCACGCCAAGGCCCAGCGTCCCGCGTGGCTGATACGCGCCGGCCTGTTCCTCTACGACATGCTGGCGAAGCGGGAAATCTTGCCGGCCTCCAGCGGCATCGACCTGACGCGCCATGCGGCCGGCAAACCCTTGAAACCCCAGTTCAAGCGCGGCTTCGTGTATTCCGACGGCTGGGTTGACGATGCGCGCCTGGTGGTGCTGAACGCCATCGACGCGGCCGACAACGGTGCGCACATGCTGACGCGCACGCGCTGCACTATGCTGGCGCGCGAAGGCGACGCTTGGCTGGCCACCTTGCAGCACGCCAGCGGCAGGCAGACGACCGTGCGTGCGCGCAGCGTCGTCAATGCGGCCGGGCCGTGGACGGCCGAGTTCCTGCAACAGGCGGCGCCCGGTGGGCAGGGCCGGCATTTGCGCTTGATCAAAGGCAGCCATATCGTCGTCAAGCGCCTGTTCGACCATGATCACGCGTATATCTTCCAGCATCCGGACGGGCGCATCGTATTTGCCATTCCGTACGAGCACGATTTCACCCTGATCGGCACCACCGACCTCGACTACCAAGGCGACCGTGGCAAGGTGGAAATCGATGACGAGGAAATTCGTTACTTGTGCGAGCTTTCCAGTTACTATTTCAGCAAGCCCATTGTGCCGGCCGACGTGGTCTGGACGTATGCGGGCGTGCGCCCGCTGGTGGAAGATGCGGCGGCCGACGCCAAGGCCGTCACGCGCGATTACCGTTTCGAGCTGGACCAGGAAGGGGCGCCGCTGCTGAGTATTTTCGGCGGCAAGATCACCACATTCCGCAAGCTGGCCGAGGAAGCGATGGACATGCTGGCGCCCTTGTTGGGCAACGCGCGTCCAGCCTGGACGCAGCAGGCGTGCCTGCCTGGCGGCGACGTGTATGGCGCCGTGCCGCAGAACCGGGCCGTGCGCGAGTTCGGCCAGTTCGTGCAAGGCTTGCAGCGCGAGTATGCGTGGCTGCCGGCGGCGCTGGTGGCGCGCTATGCACGCGCCTACGGCACGCGCATCCATGTGCTGCTCGATGGCAGGGCGGATGTGGCGGCCATGGGCGAGGAAATTGCCGCCGGCCTGTACGCGGCGGAAGTGGACTATTTGCGGCGCCATGAGTGGGCCGTCAGCGCGGCCGACATCCTGTGGCGGCGCTCCAAGCTGGGCTTGCACCTGCCGCGCGAGACGGCGGACACGCTCGACGCCTGGCTGTTGCGGCACCCTTTGCCGTAAGAGTAAGCAGTAAGCAGCACACGTTGGCGACCGCGCCCCGCAGAGGGTGCGGCGAAGAATAAGAAACCATCACTGGAGGAGAAGCGCGTGCAACTGGTACTGGACAAGATCAGCAGGAAGCAGGGGGCTGACGACTTTTTATATCCGATGTCGCTGGCCCTCGTGCCGGGCGCCATCAATGTTCTGCTGGGCACCACGCGTGCCGGCAAGACGACCCTGATGCGCGTGATGGCGGGCCTGGACAAGCCCAGCGGGGGCACCGTGACGGCCGATGGCGTCGACGTGACGGGCGTGCCCGTCAGCCGTCGCAACCTGGCCATGGTGTACCAGCAATTCATCAACTATCCGGCCTTCACGGTCTACGACAATATCGCCTCGCCCTTGCGCTTGCGCAAGGAGCCCGAGGAGCAGATCCGCACGAAAGTGCTGGCGCTGGCCGAGCGCCTGCACATCACGCCCTACCTGCAGCGCACGCCGGGCGAACTGTCCGGCGGCCAGCAGCAGCGCACGGCGCTGGGGCGCGCGCTGATCAAGGATGCGTCGCTGCTGCTGCTCGACGAGCCACTCGTCAATCTCGACTACAAGCTGCGCGAGGAATTGCGCCGCGAATTGACGGAACTGTTTTCCAGCGGCAGCACGACGGTTGTGTACGCCACCACGGAACCGCTGGAAGCGCTGCAGTTGGGCGGCCACGTGGCCGTGCTGCACGAGGGACGCTTGCTGCAGCAAGGGCCGACCCTGGACGTCTTCAACGCCCCCAATTCCATCGACGTGGCGCGCACCTTCAGCGACCCGCCGATCAACCTGATCCCGGCCCGCGTCGATGCGCAGGGCGTGGCGCAGGCGACGGACGGCCTGTCGATACACCTGAGCGGCGCGCAGCGCGCCCGCCTGGGCGACAGCACGGAGGTGATCCTCGGCGTGCGCGCACACAGTCTGCATCTGTCGCCGCAGTCCGATGGCGACGTGGCCATCGCGGCGCAGGTGGATCTGGCGGAAATCAGCGGCTCGGAAACCTATGTGCATGCGCGCCGCGGCGACCTGGCCCTGGTGGCGCAACTCGGCGGCGTGCACAACCTGGAGATCGGCAGCGCCTGCACCGTGTATTGCCAGCCGCATGCCTTGCTGATCTTCGCGCAAGACGGCGGCCTGCTGTTCGCTCCTGCGCAAGGAGGGGTGTGACATGGCGCGCATCGAACTGGTCGACCTGGCTCACGCCTACAAACCGAACCCGACGGCCCCCGCCGACTATGCGCTGCGGCCCATGAGCATGGCGTGGCATGACGGCGGTGCCTACGCCTTGCTGGGGCCATCCGGCTGCGGCAAGACGACCTTGCTCAACATTATCTCCGGCCTGGTAAAGCCGTCGCATGGCAAGGTGCTGTTCGACGGCAAGGACGTGACGCAACTGCCGACCGAGGCGAGGAATATCGCGCAAGTGTTCCAGTTTCCCGTCATCTACGACACCATGACCGTGCACGACAACCTGGCGTTTCCGCTGCGTAATCGCGGCTGGAAAGAGATCGAGGTGAAAAAGCGCGTGCAGCAAGTGGCGCAGATGCTGGAATTGACGGGCGACTTGAAGCTGCGCGCCAGCGGCTTGTCCGTGGACGCCAAGCAAAAGATTTCGCTGGGCCGCGGCCTCGTGCGCCCCGACGTGGCGGCCGTGCTGTTCGACGAACCGCTGACGGTGATCGATCCGCATCTGAAATGGCTGTTGCGCAGAAAATTGAAGGAAATCCACCACGAACTGAAATTGTCATTGATCTACGTCACGCACGATCAGGTGGAAGCGCTGACCTTTGCCGACCAGGTGGTCGTCATGACGCAGGGCGAAGTGGTGCAGACGGGCAGCGCGCAGGCGCTGTTCGAGGAACCCGAGCACACATTTGTCGGCTATTTCATCGGCAACCCGGGCATGAACTTGCTCGATTGCACTCTGGACGATGGCGGCGTGCGCGTGGCGGGACAGCTACTGGCCGTGTCCGCTGCCGCCCGCGCGGCGCTCTCTGGCGCGCAAGGGAAGATCACGGTCGGCGTGCGGCCGGAATTCGTCGAATGCGTGAAAGCAGGCGAGGGCGGTGACGACCATTGCCTGGACGCCACGGTCACGGCCGTGCGCAATATGGGCACGCATTATCTGGCGGAATTCCAGCTGGGCGGCGCGACGGTGGCGGCCAAGTTGCGCACCATCGACGCCGTCGCCGGGAATGCTGTGCGGCTGCGCTTTCCGCCGCAACGCACTCTTTTCTATGTCAACGATAAGCGGGTGGCCTGATGATACATAACGGTAAAACCGATAACAACCGCCGCGCCTGGCTGCTGATACTGCCTGTGCTGCTGTGCGTGGCCTTTTCCGCCATCCTGCCCCTGATGACGGTGGTGAACTATTCCGTGCAGGATATTCTGAGTCCCACGCAAAAGGTGTTCGTGGGCACGGAGTGGTTCCGCATGGTCATGCTGGACGGCGACTTGCACAGCGCCTTGCTGCGCCAGCTGCTGTTTTCCGGCTCCGTGCTGGCCATCCAGATTCCGCTGGGAATTTTGATCGCCCTGTGCATGCCGGCCGATGGCTGGAAGGCGTCCCTCGCCTTGGTGCTGATCGCGCTGCCCCTCTTGATACCGTGGAACGTGGTCGGCACCATCTGGCAAATTTTTGGCCGCGGCGACATCGGGCTGATGGGCTATACCCTGAATCAATTGGGATTTGACTACAACTACAACGGCAATTCGCTCGACGCGTGGCTGACGGTGATGGTGATGGATATCTGGCACTGGACGCCTCTCGTAGTGCTGCTGTGCTATGCGGGCTTGCGCGCCATTCCCGACGCGTACTACCAGGCGGCGCGCATCGACGGCGCCTCGCGCCTGGCCGTGTTCCGCTACATCCAGCTGCCGAAACTGCGCAATGTGCTGATGATCGCCGTCTTGCTGCGCTTCATGGATAGTTTCATGATCTACACGGAACCGTTCGTGCTGACGGGCGGCGGTCCGGGCAATGCCACTACCTTTTTGTCGCAATACCTGACACAGAAGGCCGTGGGCCAGTTCGATCTGGGGCCGGCGTCCGCTTTTTCCCTGATCTATTTCCTCATCATCCTGCTGTTCTGCTTTGTGCTGTACACGTGGATGCAGCGCGTTGGCACGGGAGACCAGAAATGATGCACAAGAAAATGAGCAGCACCATCCTCGTGGTCTTTTTGCTGGGCTCGCTGTTGCCCATCTACTGGATGCTCAACATGTCGCTCAAGACCAACGAGGAAATCGTGGGCGTCCTGAGCCTGTGGCCACAGCAACTGACGTTCTCCAACTACCACACGATTTTTACCGACCGGTCCTGGTACAGCGGCTACATCAATTCCATGATCTACGTGGCCTTGAACATGGTCATGTCGGTCACGGTGGCCTTGCCGGCCGCGTATGCTTTCTCGCGCTACAACTTCGTGGGCGACAAGCACTTGTTCTTCTGGCTCTTGACCAACCGCATGACGCCGCCCGCCGTCTTCCTCGTGCCCTTCTTCCAGCTGTATTCGACGGTGGGGCTGATGGACACGCACCTTGCCGTGGCGCTGGCGCACATGGTCTTCAACGTGCCGCTGGCCGTGTGGATCTTGGAGGGTTTCATGTCCGGCGTGCCGAAGGAAATCGACGAGACGGCATATATCGACGGCTACAGTTTCCCCCGCTTCTTCATCCGTATCTTCTTGCCGATGATCAAGTCGGGCGTGGGCGTGACGGCGTTCTTCTGCTTCATGTTCAGCTGGGTGGAATTGCTGCTGGCGCGTACCTTGACGTCCGTCAACGCCAAGCCGATTGCCGCCACCATGACGCGCACCGTCTCGGCGGCCGGCATGGACTGGGGCGTGCTGGCGGCGGCCGGTGTGCTGACCATCGTGCCCGGCGCGCTGGTGATCTGGTTTGTGCGGCATTACATTGCCAAGGGTTTCGCGATGGGGAGGGTGTGACATGGAAAATACCGATAGCACGGCCAGCCTGTTCGGCTGGATGGCGTGGACGCCGGAAGTGGCCATCTTCTTTATTTGCATCGGCTTGATGCTGGCCGGCATGACGGTGTGGCAAATCCGTTCGCCCAGCATCGAACGCAAGGGTTTCCTGCCCATGCCGACGACGCGCGGCGACAGGTTGTTCATCGGATTGCTCACGGCGGCCTATGTGAATCTGGCGTGGGCGGGGTTTACGGAAATGCAGCAGGCGATAGGCGCCGCCATCAGTTTTGTGTTGTTGTTGATTTTGATGCGTTGGGGATGACCGGCTTGCCGGCGTTGATGGAGGCCGGACCGTCAGCAGGCGGCCGGTAATAAAATAAAAGGAGATTCACGATGAAATTGAAGTTCACGGTCTTCGCGGCTGCGGCCATGCTCGTGTCGAATGCGGCGCTGGCCGACGCCAAGCAGGCGCAAACCTGGATCGACAAGGAATTCCAGCCATCCAGCCTGAGCAAGCAGCAACAGCTTGCTGAAATGAAGTGGTTCATCGATGCGGCGGCCAAGCTGAAAGCCAAGGGCATCAAGGAAATTTCCGTGGTCTCGGAAACCATCGACACCCACGTCTACGAATCGAAGACCCTGGCCAAGGCTTTCGAGGAAATCACGGGCATCAAGGTGCGCCACGACATCATCCAGGAAGGCGACGTGGTGGAAAAGCTGCAAACGTCGATGCAGTCCGGCAAGAGCATCTATGACGGCTGGATTTCCGATTCGGACCTGATCGGCACCCACTACCGCTATGGCGCCGTCGAGCCGCTGTCCGACTACATGGCGGCCAAGGGCAAGGAATTCACCAATCCTGGCCTGGACCTGAAAGATTTCATCGGCATCAGCTTCACCACGGCGCCGGATGGCAAGGTGTATCAATTGCCCGACCAGCAATTCGCCAACCTGTACTGGTTCCGCGCCGACTGGTTTGCGCGCAAGGATTTGCAAGCCAAGTTCAAGGCCAAGTATGGCTACGAACTGGGCGTACCGCAGAACTGGTCCGCGTATGAAGACATCGCCGATTTCTTCACGAATGACGTGAAGGAACTGGACGGCAAGAAAGTCTATGGCCACATGGATTATGGCAAGAAAGACCCGTCCCTGGGCTGGCGTTTCACCGATGCGTGGCTGTCGATGGCTGGCGCGGCCGACAAGGGCATTCCGAACGGCATGCCGGTCGACGAATGGGGCATCAAGGTGGCGGCCGACAAGTGCACGCCCGTGGGTGCCTCGATGTCGCGCGGCGGCGCCACCAATTCGCCAGCGGCCGTCTTTGCGTTGACGAAATACATCGACTGGATGAAGAAATACGCGCCGCCGCAGGCGAACGGCATGAATTTCTCGGAATCGGGTCCCGTGCCGGCGCAGGGCGAAATTGCCCAGCAAATCTTCTGGTACACGGCGTTTACGGCCGGCATGACGAAACCGGGCTTGCCGGTGGTGAACAAGGACGGCACGCCAAAATGGCGCATGGCGCCGTCGCCGCACGGCCCGTACTGGAAAGAGGGCATGCAGAACGGCTACCAGGACGTGGGTTCCTGGTTCCTGTTCAAGTCCACGCCGGATGACCGCAAGGCGGCCGCCTGGCTGTACGCGCAGTTCGTCACGTCGAAAACCGTGTCACTGAAGAAATCGATCGTCGGCCTGACCTTCATCCGCGATTCCGACATCCGCCACGATTACTTCACGAAACACGCGAACGAATACGGCGGCTTGATCGAGTTCTACCGCAGCCCGGCCCGCGTGGCGTGGACGCCGACAGGCAACAATGTGCCCGACTATCCGAAGCTGGCGCAGCTGTGGTGGAAGAACGTGGCCACGGCGATTACGGCGGAAAAAACGCCGCAGGCCGCCATGGATAACCTGGCCGAGGAAATGGACCAGGTCATGGCACGTCTGCAGCGGGCCGGTATGAAGGCGTGCGCGCCCAAGCTCAATCCCAAGGTTGATCCGAACCAGTATCTGTCGGACCAGCACGCTCCATGGAAAAAGCTGGCAAATGAAAAACCGAAGGGTGAAACGATTGCCTACGACAAGCTGCTGCAAGCCTGGAAAGAAGGCAAGGTAAGGTAGTCGTGTAAACTTCCGCCGCCCCTGTCCTGAGGGCACGGAGCCGCATGGCTCCGTGCCTGTTTTAATCCGATTTTCGTACCAGCAGACAATGACCAAATACATACTTGCTTTAGATCAGGGCACCACCAGTTCGCGCGCCATCCTGTTCGACCATGCGGGCCGGCCGCACGCCAGCGCGCAGCGCGAATTCCGCCAGATTTTCCCGCAGCCGGGCTGGGTCGAGCATGACGCCGCTGAAATCTGGGCCTCGCAAGAGGGCGTGCTGCACCAGGTGCTGCGCGACAGCGGCGTGGCGGCAAGCGACGTGGCCGCCATCGGCGTGACCAACCAGCGTGAAACAACGGTGCTGTGGGACCGCGCCACGGGCGAGCCTGTCGCCAACGCCATCGTCTGGCAAGACCGCAGAAATGCGGCTTACTGCGAGCAGCTGGTCGAGCAGGGCAAGGCGGAGCTGATCCAGCAAAAGACGGGCCTGGTGCTGGATGCCTATTTTTCCGCCACCAAGCTCAAATGGCTGCTCGATAACGTTCCCGGCGCCCGCGCGCGCGCCGAACGGGGCGAGCTGGCCTTCGGCACGGTCGACAGCTGGCTGATCTACAAGATGAGCGGCGCGCACATCACGGACACGAGCAATGCGGCGCGCACCATGCTGTTCAATATCCACACCCTGCAATGGGACACGGACTTGCTGGCGCTGCTCGGCATTCCCGCCTCGCTGCTGCCCGACGTCGTGCCCTCGAGCGGCGTGGCCGCGCACACGCATGCGGCACTGCTGGGCGTGTCCGTGCCGATCGCCGGCATCGCGGGCGACCAGCAGGCGGCTACCTTTGGCCAGGCGTGCCTGAAGCCAGGCATGGCCAAGAATACCTACGGCACGGGTTGCTTCATGCTGATGAATGTGGGCAAGCGCCCCTTGCCATCGAAAAACCGGCTGTTAACGACGGTGGGCTGGAGCCTGGGCGCGGGTAGCGACAAGACAGATTATTTGCTGGAAGGCAGCGCCTTTATCGCGGGCGCGGCCGTGCAATGGATGCGCGACGGGCTGGGCATCATCCGCGACTCGTCCGAAGTGGAAGCGCTGGCCACCAGCGTGCCCGATTCGGGCGGCCTGGTCTTCGTGCCCGCGTTCGCGGGCCTGGGCGCACCGTACTGGGACCCGTATGCGCGCGGCACCCTGATCGGCATCACGCGCGGCACGGGCAAGGCGCACATCGCGCGCGCGGCGCTGGAAGGCGTGGCGTACCAGAACGTGGATGTACTGTCCGCCATGCAGGACGACGCGGGCATCGCGCTTTCCGAATTGCGCGTGGACGGCGGCGCGGCCCGCAACGACATGCTGATGCAGTTCCAGGCCGACATATTGAATGTGCCCGTGGTGCGTCCCGTGGTGACGGAAACGACGGCCCTGGGCGCCGCCTACCTGGCGGGCCTGGCCGTGGGCTTCTGGGCTTCAGAGGAAGAGATCGCGTCGCAATGGCAGGTGGGCCGCCGTTTTGAACCGAAAATGGCGGCCGACGAGCGCCTGACGCGGCTGCACAAGTGGCAGCGCGCCGTGGAACGCTCGCGCGACTGGAGCGAGTGACAGCTTACTGGCGTGCCACGGCTTTTAACAGGCGCGGCAGCAGTAGGGCCGCGCCGGTGGCGCACAGGGCGCTGGCGGCGTAGGCCAGGATCGGCGTGATCGACGGCGTGGCAAATGCCAGCGCGAAACTTCCGTACAGCAGCACGCCGCACAGCGCACCGGCGCAGGCCGATGGCAGGCGGGCGATTGTTGCATTTCGGCGCTGCGCCACTGCGCCAAAGGCGGCGATGCATATCCCCAGCACCAGCGCGCCAAATAGATACAAGGTGGCAGCGGCGCCGATCGGCTCCGCATCGGTGGCGGCCATCGACGGTACGGCGCAGGCCGCTACCAGGGCAAAACCGGCGGCAAAGAACAGTGGTCTCATCTTCCTGCTTTCACATAGTAGACGGCATAGCCGACGGTTTCGCGCGGCACGGAATACAGGTCGCGCAGTTCGAAGTAGGGCGCGTGCACGTTGCCGCTGACGGCGATGCCGGCCCGTTCCAAGGCCAGCCGGAAGCGGGGGACGTGAAAATACTGCGTGGCCACCATGGCCGTGCGCCAGCCGTGCGCGCGCATCAGAACGGCCGCATTGCGCGCCGTGGCTTCCGTGGTCCAGCCTTGATTGTCCTCGGTGATGGCGTTGGCCGGCACGCCGCGCGACCGCAAGTAGCGCGCCATGGAAGCGGCTTCGTCGAACCCCTCCTTGCCCGTCGCCCCGCTGACGAGGATGCGCGGCGCCCTGTGTTCCTGGAATTGTTTCACAGCCGCGTCGAGCCGCGCCTGCAGGCGGGGGCTGGGCGTGCCGTCCGGCAAGATGGTGTTGCCCGGCACGACGATGACGTCGGCGGGGGCTTCTTTGTCGTTGAGTCCCGCCAGCACCAAGGTGGCGGTGGCCAGCAGGAAAATCATTAGCGCCAGCAGGGCGCCTATTATCAATTTACGCATCGTGATGCATCCGGCAGGTTTTTCGTGAGCGCGACTGTAGCAGATCGCGTGCCGGTTTGACTGTTCCCAAGCCGTCGCAAACGGCCTGCCTTCCGTGCTAAGCTTGGCGATCAGGCAAACTTGGCCTGCCCACCCAGCATTGGAGAACCCGCATGACAGCCATTTCCAGCCTGTTGATTGCCATGGCCTTTGCCGCACAGTCGGGTCAATATGACGCTGCGGGCCAGTATGAGCGCCAGGAGCGGGCGCAGCGTGGCGAGGATATCCAGCTTGTGTGTTACGGCGAGGCGGAGAAGACCACGCTGGAAAACCATTCCGGCATGGAGTGGGATTACGACAAGCACAAGTATGTGCAGAAATCCACCCTGGAGACAGGCCAGAGTCATTTCGATACGGCCGTCAATGTCAGCGTGCAGGGCAGCGCGGCGCAGATCCGCTTGCCGAAACAGCTGGTGCCGCCTATTCACGGCGACAGCAACAACGGCTGGTGGGATCTGATGGACCTGGTCGTCGGCCACGACGAGATACGTGGCCGTTTCCAGCTTAATAGCCTGAACCGTCCCACCGTGGTGATCAACCGCCGCAGCGGCGTGATCACGGTCGACGGCATGATCAAGTTCAGCGGGCGCTGCGACGCCGATGACGGGCACCGGCGATTTTAATCACGCTATCAGACAGCGGACGCAGCCTTGCGCGCGCGCTGGTTCGACAGATAAATATTGTCTATTTCCAGCGGCTTGCCTTCGCGCACGGCAGCTAGCCAGTCCTGCGTGCTGGCCACAGCGGCGAAATTCGAATGGAACACGGCGCTGAAGACGCGGTGGATTTCCTCGGCGCTGGCCGTGCCACCCGCATTCGCGTACGACAGGGTGCCCGTGGCGTCCTGCAGGAATTCCACCTGCAAGCCATCGTGCGCGGCCTGGTAGATGGTAGCGGCGTCGCAGTTGTGCGTCATGTAGCCGATCACCGTCAATGTATCGATGCCGCGGCCCTCCAGCCAGGCGCGCAGGTCTGTGCCTGCAAAGGCGCTGCCCATGACCTTGTTGATGCGGTGGTCGGCAGCAAAGCTTGCCACTTGCGGGTGCAGCTGCCAGCCATCGCTGCCTTTGGCAAAAATGGGCGAGGCTTCCGGCGCAACGTGCTGGACGACGATCACTGGCACGCCGGCCGCGCGCGCGGCGGCCATGGCTTGCACGATGTTGGGCAGCGAGATGTCGACGGACGGATATTCGATGGGCATGTCGCCCGTGAAGTATTCATTTTGAACGTCGATGACGAGCAGGGCGCGGCGTGGGGTGGTGGACATGGATTCTCCTGTATGGTGAAGAGGAAGGCTTCCTCTATGCAGCTATTTTCCGCCTGCGTGCCGCAAATAAAAAGTGGCCCGAAGGCCTGTATGCGATAAAATCGGGCCATGCCTACCTTTCCTGCTTCCGCCCCCTTGACCATCGCCGTGATCGCCTTTGACGGCATGACGCCATTCCACTTGTCCGTGCCTTGTCTCGTGTTTGGCGCCCAGACCGACGAGGCCGATCTGCCGCCTTTCCACGTGCGCGTCTGCGCCGCCGACCCCGTGCCCTTGCGCACGGCGGCCGGCTTCGGCATCACGCCCGAGTTCGGCCTGGAAGGACTGGAAGGCGCCGACATCGTCATCATGCCGGCCTGGCACGACGATTGCCGCGACGCGGCGCTATCCCTGGTCGACGCGCTGCGGGCGGCCAGCGCGCGCGGCGCGCGCATGGTGGGCCTGTGCCTGGGCGCGTTTCCCCTGGCGCAGGCGGGCTTGTTGGACGGCAAGAGCGCAGCCACGCACTGGGGCATGGCCGAGCGTCTCGCGGCCCGCTATCCCAAGGTCAAGGTGGACCGCGAAGTGCTGTACGTGGACGATGGCGCCGTGCTGACGTCGGCCGGCGTGGCCGCCGGTCTCGACTGCTGCCTGTATCTGCTGCGCCAGCTGGCGGGCGCCGAGGTGGCCAACCGCGTGGCGCGCCGGCTGCTCGTGGCGCCGCACCGCCAGGGCGGGCAGGCGCAATTCATCGAGCGCCCGCTGCCCGTGTCCGGCAGCGAAGGGCGCTTTGCCGAGGTGCTGGCCTGCGTGACGGCCAGGCTGGGCCAGGCGCACAGCATCGACGCGCTGGCCGAACGGGCCGCCATGAGCCGGCGCAATTTCACGCGCCATTTCCGCCAAGCGACGGGCACCTCGTTCAAGCAGTGGCTGCTGAACCAGCGCCTCGCGCATGCGCAAGGCTTGCTGGAAAAGAGCGCCGCCTCGATCGATGTCGTCGCGCAGGAGGCCGGCTTCGGCACGGCCCTGTCGCTGCGCCAGCATTTCCGGGCGCACTTGCAGACGTCGCCGTCGGCGTATCGCAAGCTGTTCCGGCAGCGCTCGGCCGATGGTGTGGCCTGAGTCCGGACACGGCCCTTCTTGTTGTTAATTAATAAAGTGCATTTCTAGTTGTGCTGGGGTAATATTCACGCGGATTTTATATATTGACATTACCCAGCCGAAAGAGACGCGCTTGAAAAACCTATTTCCATTTCCCATCACTGTATTGGCCTTCTTCCTGTTCTCAAACACGGCGCTTGCCCAGACAGGCAAGGACTGCACCGCCATCGTCCAGTCCGCACAAGACGCGGCAGACAGGGCGGACTGGGTGATCGATGGCGATGTCGTCGATGTCGTGCGCATGCATTCCGACCCTGAGCGTCTTCATGTCAGCATTGACAATGCCAAGGTTGAATACGAGCTTGAGCGTTCACCCCGTTTCTTCAGTGCCATGTTGATCGCCGATACGTGTCTTTCAGAAAGCGCAATACCCGTGCGGGGTAAGGCCGCCGCCAGTCAGCTCGTCGGCAAGCGCATGCGCTTTTATGGCACAAAATTGACAGCAGGCGGGGGACGCCGCTTTTTCTTCGTGCAAGCCGTCGCCCCGGCCATGCCTGCCATTGCCGTGGTGCGCAAGGAATATACTGATAAAAAACAGCTGCCTATCGCTGCGCCGTTCGATGCGCAGGGCTGGACCCGGGCACGCTCGGTAGATGGCGGTTTTTCAGTGGACATGCCCGGCCCTTTTTCCGATATGACGAAGGGCGGTGCCGGGCAAGCGGCGTTCATGCTGCGTGGAACCGATCATCATGGCTCCACGTTCATGGCTGTGTTTGAACGGTCCGGTCCTGGTTCGAGTATGGGCGCAACGTTTGACGAGGCATATTTCAAGCCGAATGCCAATGTCACCAAGTTCAAGGGCGCCGATGCCGTCATCACGCAGGGGACTTTACCTGAAAGCAATGGCGCAAAAATCACGCATGGACTGTGGTTCCGGGTGCCTGGTGGAACGTATATGTTGAGCATCATTGCCGACAAGGAGCATGACGCGCAGTCGCTCGCATCCCGACAGCGATTCTTCCAGTCATTGACCTTTGAATAGCATCGTCGCCGGGTCCCGGTTGCCGTTGGGCAGCTTCGCGCTGACGGCGATTTGCCGCGCGATGAAGGCGGCCGGCGCGAAGGCGTAGCGTTCCTGGAACGAGACGGTTTCCGCGCTCATCAGTTCGGCATACGTCTGCATCAGGGTTGAGGCGGAAAGATGCTTGCCTTGTTCCAGATAGGTGTCGATGGCGGCCAGCAGCACGGGGTAATCGGCATTTTCCTTGCTGCCGCCAAAGTTGAACGACAATTGCCCGCAGGCGCGCCAGATGGGGTCTGGCTCCCCCTCCGGCACAGGCTGCGTGCGCAGCCATTGCAAGGCCTTGAACGGGGGGCCGCCAAATGACGGTGGCGCAATGATGGCCTGGATGGCCACCTTGACGGCATCATCGGTTCTTCCCATGCGCACATACTGTCCATGCAGCAGCACCAGCGCATCCGTATATTCGGGCACGATGTCCAGCGCCGCTTCCAGCAGCGCGATGGCCGCGTCAGGCTTGCGCTGCGCAATCAATTCCTTGGCCTCAAGGAACGCGGCGCGCGGTGAGGCGGGGTCGTCGGCCAGCGATGGCGTGGCGACGTACTCGTCTTCCGCTCTTGCGTAGGCTGACAGAAACGCCGCCAGGCTGGAAAAGTGGGGCTGGATGCGCCACTCGTCGTGCCACGTTTCGACGACGATCGGTTCCGCCGCTTCGCGGCCGATGGGCCAGTACAGGCCGAAGGTGTCGCCATTGCCCAGCGCGCCCTCGGCGAACGGGGTGAAGCCTAGCGGCGGATACGCAGTCGTGTGTTGCCAGTCTTGTTCGACCGAGATGTGGGCGAGGTTTGCAGGTAGTTGCATGGAAGTTGCAGAGGATAAAATGCCAGTGTAGAGCAAGAGCGCGTCCACTGGCGTTCCCTGTCACGGCAAGTTGGCAGGGGCAAGGCCCTTCAGTCGCGTTCCGGCACCGGCACGTTGAAGCCGTTCAAGGTGGTCGAGACCAGCGCGTACAGGCCCACCAGGTAGATTAGTTCGTTAGTCCCGTGCTGGCCAAAGGTGGCCAGCGCCAGGCGGTACAGCGGCTCCGGCAAGGTGCCGCCGCCGCTGAGCGCGTAAGCCAGGTCGTAGGCGATGCTCTCGTGCTGGTCCAGGTCGACGGGCTTGACATCGGCCACCAAGGTGGCCAGGCGCTCGGCCGACATGCCTTCACGCTCCGCGACGGCGATATGGGCGTAGATTTCATAGGCGGCGTTGTAGCGTGCGCCGACCACCAGGATGGCAATCTGGCGCACCTTGTCGGGCAAGGTGGCGTTGGCCGTCATGGCCAGGGTCAGGTTCCAGATGGCCTTGCCGATGGCCGGTTCGTGCAGCCACGGATTCCACGGTCCCATCAGGGCGCCGTCTTCGCGCACGGCGATGAAATCGTTGAAATTGCTGCTGATGCCTTTGCGCATATCGTCATACAGCGGCTTTTGTTCGGGTGTCAGGTCTTGTGGAGCGATCAGGGGAAGGCGCATGCAAACTCCTTGCTGGGGTGGTGGCCGGCGGGACGCCGGAGCCAGCAGCCAGTATAGCCAGCATGGCTGGCGGCGCCCGTTCGCTGCGCGCCTATTTGCGCGGCTCGTGTATCCGGAATTTCCTGACGATACCAGCCTGGTCGAACATGACGGCCACTTCGCGCGTGCCTTTTTCGCCCAGCAGGGGGAGCAGGCGTGTCACTTTCGGCGCTTGCAGCTGGTTCTTGTAGACCCAGACTTCATAGCCGGGATCGAAGCTGACGACGGTGGCGTTGCCCAGGGCTGCGTCGAGGTCGAGGCGGGTGGTCTTGCCCACCTTGATGTTCTGATAGATGGCGCCATTGTCCGGCGCGCGGTTGACCTTGTATTCACTGGCGGTGCACATGGCCACGGCCAGGCCCGCGAGGCAGGAAGCTGCCAGTTTTATCAATGTGTTCATACGGACTCCCAGTGTGCATCACTGCTTCCAATCTCAGAGGGGACGGGCGTGATGTCAGGAGAGGAGTGTGCTTGCGAAGCCAGCAATGTGCTACAAGATTATACAAAGGTGCATAAAACGGTGCCTTTGGTGCCGGCAGCCGGTACTTTTATCGGCTCTGCAATACGTCGGTCGACAGCGCCAGGGTTTCCTTGATTTCCTCCATCACCACATAGCTTTTCGATTGCGCGGCGCCGGGCAGCTGCAGCAGCATGTCGCCCAGCAATTTGCGGTACTCGGCCATTTCATGGATGCGCGCCTTGATCAGGTAATCGAAGTCGCCCGACACCAGGTGACATTCCTGCACCTCGGGAATTTGCAACACTTCGCGGCGGAATTGCTCGAAGGCGGACGCGGATTTTTGATTGAGCGTAATCTCTACAAAGACGAGCAGCTTGGCCCCCAGCGCGGCCGGGTTCACCTTGGCATGGTAGCCCGTGATGACGCCGTCGCGCTCCATGCGCTTGACCCGCTCGATGCAGGGCGTGATGGACAGGCCCACCTGTTCACCGAGGTCTTTCATCGAGATGCGGCCATCCTGTTGCAGGATGCGCAGGATGTGGCGATCCAGCTTGTCGAGGCCACGTGCCGATTCTTTAAGGATTCTCATGATTTATTGCTGAATATCTCGATTTATACGTGAACAAATACTGGCTCTTTCCCAATATGATAGCGGTTAATCTGGCGTCAGCCTAAAAAAATATAATGAGGAAACTATGCGTATCGTGATTCTGGGTAGCGGCGTCATCGGCGTCACCAGTGCTTACTATCTGGCCAAGGCAGGACATGAGGTGACCGTCATCGACCGCCAGCCTGGCCCGGCACTGGAAACCAGCTTCGCGAATGCGGGGCAAATCTCGCCCGGCTACGCTTCGCCATGGGCTGCGCCCGGTATTCCCTTGAAAGCCGTGAAATGGATGATGCAGCGCCACGCGCCCCTGGCCATCTCGCTCGACGGCAGCGCCGCCCAGCTCAAATGGATGTGGCAGATGTTGCGTAATTGCACACCGGAAGCGTATGCCGTGAACAAGGAACGCATGGTGCGCCTGGCCGAATACAGCCGCGACTGCTTCAAGGTCTTGCGCGCCGAGGCGGGCATCACCTACGAAGGCCGCCAGCAAGGCACGATGCAATTGTTCCGCACTGAAAAGCAATACAACGACGCCGCAAAAGATATCGAAGTGTTGAAAGACGCCGGCGTGCCGTACGAAGTACTGCAGCGCAACGAACTGTCGCGTGCCGAGCCGGCCCTGGAAGCCGTCAAGGATAAGCTGTTCGGCGGCTTGCGCCTGCCCAACGATGAAACGGGTGATTGCCAGCTGTTTACCACGCGCCTGTCCGAGATGGCCGTGGCGCTGGGCGTGAAGTTCCGTTACGGCGTATCGATCGACGCGCTGCTGACGCAGGGCGATGAAATCGCCGGCGTGCAATGCGGCGCGGAAATCGTCAAGGCCGATTCCTATGTGGTGGCCCTCGGTTCCTACTCGACGGGCTTCATGAAGCCGCTGCTGGACATTCCCGTGTATCCGTTGAAGGGCTATTCGATCACCGTGCCTATCGTCAACGCGTCCAAGGCGCCCGTGTCGACCATCCTCGATGAAACTTATAAAATTGCCGTCACCCGTTTCGACGACCGCATCCGCGTGGGCGGCATGGCGGAAATCGCCGGCTACAACCTGAACCTGAACCCGCGCCGCCGCGAGACCCTGGAAATGGTCGTCAACGACCTGTTCCCCGGCGGCGGCAACACGGCCGAAGCGACATTCTGGACGGGCTTGCGTCCGATGACGCCGGACGGCACGCCTATCGTTGGCCGCACGCCGCTGCGCAACCTGTTCCTGAACACGGGCCACGGCACCCTGGGCTGGACCATGTCCTGCGGCTCTGCACAGTTGCTGGCCGACCTGATGTCGTCGAAGAAACCGGCCATCCTGGCCGACGACCTGTCCGTCAGCCGCTACAGCGGCGCGCAGGGCCATGGCAAACTGCAACACGCGGCGGCCTGAGATGGCGGCCAGCATGCCTCCAAAGGAACGTAGCGGTGCCATTCTGACGGTGGACCTGGACGCCGTGCGTGCCAATTACCGCTTGCTGCGCGACAAGGCGCACCCGGCCGCCTGCTCGGCCGTCGTCAAGTCCGACGCGTATGGCCTGGGCGCCGCGCAAGTGGGCGCGGCCCTGTATGAGGAAGGTTGCCGGCATTTCTTCGTGGCGCACCTGGAAGAGGGCATCAGCCTGCGCCCGCACGTGGCGCCGGATGCCGACATCTTCGTGCTGCACGGCCCGCCCGTCGGCACGGAAGGCGAATTTACGGCCCATGGTTTGATTCCCGTGCTCAACAGCGAGCCGCAGGTGGCTGGCTGGCGCGCGCATGCGAAGGCGCTGGGCAAAACCTTGGAAGCGAATGTGCAGGTCGACACGGGCATGTCGCGCATGGGCCTGTCGCCGCAGGAAATCGACGCCTGGCTGCTGGATCCGCACTTTCTCGACGGCATCAAAGTGCGCTACCTCATGAGCCACCTGGCTTGCGCCGACGAGCGCAGCAACCCGATGAATAGCGAGCAGCTGGCCCGCTTCATCACCATCCGCGCCCGTTTGCCGCAATACCGCGCCAGCCTGGCCAATTCCTCGGGCATCTTCTTGTCGCCCGATTATCACTTCGACCTGGTGCGCCCGGGAGCGGCACTGTACGGCATCGGGCCGCAGGGCGGCGAACCGAATCCTCTGCGCTCCGTGGTGCGCCTGCAAGGCAAGGTGCTGCAGACTCGCACCATTGCCGCCGGCGACCACGTCGGCTACAGCCGCCGCTACACGGCCAGCGAGCCGCGCCAGGTGGCGACTGTTTCCGTCGGTTATGCCGATGGCTGGTTGCGCAGCATGAGCAACCAGGGCCTGGCCATCGTCGACGGCGTGAAAGTGCCGCAGATCGGCGCCATCTCGATGGATTCCATCACGCTCGACGTGAGCGCCATCGCCGAAGAGCGCGTGGCGCCGGGCAGCCTGGTCGACCTGATCTGCGCCGAACACCCGGTCGACGCCGTGGCGGCCATGGCCAATACCATCGGCTACGAGGTGTTGACCAATTTGGGCGGACGCTACTACCGCGAATACCGGGGCTTGGCCGGCGCACGCTAAACAGCGCGAAACCCATGATTGTGTGGCAAGATAGCCCTGTAGTGAGCTTCACTCCAGGGCTATTCTTTTACCAAGATCGGGGATTTATATGAGTCAATATAACGTTGCTATCATCGTCGGCAGCCTGCGCAAGGATTCCTTCAACCGCAAGCTGGCCGACGCCATCATCAAGCTGGCGCCGCCCGAATTTTCCTTCAAACACATCGAAATCGGCGACTTGCCGCTGTATAACCAGGATGACGATGGTGCGCAGGCCGAGCAGGTGCTGCGCCTGAAGTCGGATATTTCCGCTTCGCAAGCCTTGCTCTTCCTCACTCCCGAATACAACCGCTCGATCCCCGGCGTGCTGAAAAACGCCCTCGACCACGGTTCGCGTCCGTATGGCCAGAGCGTGTGGGGCGGCAAGCCGGGCGCCGTGCTCGGCGTGTCCGTCGGCGCCACGGGGACGGCCCTGGCGCAGCAGCATTTGCGCAATGTGCTCGCTTACCTCGACGTGCCGCTGCTGGGACAGCCTGAAATGTTTATTCAGGCCAAGGATGGCCTGTTTGACGAGCATGGCGGCATCGGCCCGGCCAGCCTCGGTTTCTTCCAGGGCTGGATGCAGCGCTACGTGGACTGGGTCCGCAAGCACGCGATCCACGCTTGATTCGACGCTTGATGCAGATCAAAGCGGCAGCGTTCTGCGTTGCCGCTAGTATCTTTTCTTTGACCATGGATGCCAATATTTCAATATTGGCACGAGCGTCTCGGTATAATGCGCTCTTTCTTTAGCGCAATACTTTCCAATTCCTTGCCGACTCCATGTGGACTAAACCTGTTCTGCGCATGAATTTGCGCCGTTTGATCGTGCTCGTGGCCTTTGCCAGCGCCCTGGTGTCCCTCGCCAATACCTTCTATGCCAGCTACAGCGTGCAGCGTCAGTTGCTGATCGACACCACCCTGGAAGCGAACCACGCGTATGCGAGCAAGCTGGCCAGCACGGCCGAGGATTTCTTGCAGTCGGCGCGCCAGCAACTGGCCTACAGCGCCGGCAGCCTGCCATCGCGCATGGGGGACGACGCCTGGCTGACGGACGAGGCGCAGCGCCTGCGCCTGCAAACGAACAGCTTCAATTCCGTGCTCATCGTCAATGCGGACGGCAAGGTGCTGGGCGTGTCGCCGGAAACCCTGGCCTTGAAAAACCGCACGCTCGATTCGGCCGGCGCCATCCAGGCGCTACGCGAGCGGCGACCGCTGGTGACGCAGCCGTACGTGTCCTCGGCCGGCAACCTGGTGGTCTTCATTTCGCATCCCATCCTTGGCAAGGATGGCCGCTACCTCGGTTATGTGGGCGGCAGCATCTACCTGAAACAGAAAAACATCCTGTACACCATGCTGGGCCAGCATTACTACCGCGACGGCTCCTACCTGTACGTGGTGGACCAGAACCGGCGCCTGCTGTACCACCCGGACCCCGAGCGCCTGGGCGACCTGGCCGGCAAGAATGACGTCATCGACAACATCATCGCGCAGCAGGGCGGCGGCAACCGGCGCATGCACAACAGCCTGGGCGTGGACATGCTGGCCGGCTACGCCGTCATGCCGTCGACGGGCTGGGGCATCGTGGCGCAGCGTCCCACGGCCATGACCCTGGCCCCGCTGAACCAGCTGATGGCCGACACGGTATGGCATTCGCTGCCGATCGCCTTGCTGAGCCTGCCATTCATCTGGTGGCTGGCCAGCCTGATTTCGCGGCCCCTGATGCAGCTGGCCGACGGCGCGCGGCGCATGGATGCGCCCGGCACGACCGAGCACATCGCCGCCATCCGCGCCTGGTATGTGGAGGCGGCGCAGATCAAGAAAGCCTTGCTGAAGGGGTTGATGTTATTGCAGAACAAGATCGGCAAATTGAAGACCGACGTGCAGACGGACCCGCTGACCGGCCTGTCGAACCGGCGCGGCATGGCGGCGGCGCTCGATGTCTGGCAGGCGCAGGCGCGGCCGTTTTCCGTCATCGCCATCGACATCGACCATTTCAAGCAAGTCAACGACCAGTGGGGCCATGCCGTGGGCGACGACGTCATCCTGCGCCTGGCGCAGCTGATGCGCGCCTGTTCGCGCGATGCCGACGTGCTGTGCCGCAATGGCGGCGATGAATTCATCATGCTCTTGCCCGACGCCGACCTGGACGCGGCCCTGCAGGTGGCCGAGCGCCTGCGCGCCAGGGTGGCCGCCGCCGTGATTCCCGGCGCGGGCCCCATCACGGTCTCGCTGGGCGTCGTGTCGTCGGAACAGGAGGCGGGCACCACGGACGCCGTGCTGCTGGCCGCCGATGCGGCACTGTACGTGGCCAAGGAAAACGGGCGCAATTGCGTGGGCATCACGGAACCGGCCTGACAGGCGTGCCGTGCGGCATGAACTGATCCGCTGTTTTCTGTTGCATCTGAGCCTGTCCCGTTTGCCCGCCAGCGCTTACCATCTAGCCCTGGAACGCATCACGAGGACAACAGGCATGGCAGGGGTTGATATTGATAACGTTTGAGCAAGAACCCGGCATGCGCTGCGAAGTCAATGGCCAGCTGCACCCGATGGCCTATCTCGGCTGCCGCGGACTCAACTATGGCCAGCACAGCGTGCTGCCGCTGCATCCGTTCCGCCTGAGCGTGCCGGAAGCGGCGCTGGCGCCCCTGCTCGACGAGCCGTTCAACAGTTTTATCCAGACTTGCCGCGAGGACGACCTGCAGGACGAGGAAAGCGACTTGCCCGCGCTGAAGGAAGCGGGCTACCCCGACATCACGGCCATGCTGGCCGGCCACCGGCAGCTGCTGGCCGAAATGCTGTACGACTTCATGATCAGCGATTTAATGGACGCGATCGGGCGAGCCAGCGGCTACCGGAGTCAGGTTCCACGCTACTGGGGCGACGTGGAGGCGGCGGACAACCGCGCGTATTTCATCGTCAATGAAGTGAAGACAGTCTCCTTTGCCGATGGTCAGGTCATATTCGAAGGGCAGGGCTACTACGGCGTCTACGTGATCTGGCTGACGCACGGCTACGGGCGCAAATAGGGACTTGACCTTCCTCGCGTGGGAAGGTTTATAGTTGTGCCATGAACCGTGCCTTTTTCCGCTTTCTCGCCCGCTCGCTGCTCTGGCTGCTAGCCGTCACGCTGCCCTTGCAGGGCTTTGCGTCGGCCATGCGCAGCTGCTGCGTGGACGAGCGGGCGGCAGTGGTCACGGTCACCGCTGCAGCGATGGAAACGCCCCAGTGCCACGATATGGGCGACATGCAGATGCAAGGCCAGCCGCTGCACATGGCCATGGACGATGGCGGCGCTGGCGCCGGCCACCCTGGCCACGATTGCAGCAACCACGGCGCGTGTACCGTGGGCGCCACGGCGCCGCCAGGCATGCCTGCCTTGCACGCCTTGATCCTGCGCGCGCCGCCTCCGGCGCTGGCGCCCGAGTCCCCGTTCTCCGGGCATATCCCGCCTGGTCCCGAACGTCCCCCGAGAAGCACGCGCTCCGCCTGACCGCCCGTTGAACCTGGCGGCGCCGCCGTCGCACGTCCCTGCACGTTGCACCGGCCGCGCCAGCGTTCCAGTCGCGCCCGCCGCGTCATACCCTGTCATTCAAGGAATACCATGAAATACCTGTTCAGCCTTGCGCTGGCCGTGCTGCCGCTGGCCGCCGCAGCGCAATCCCCGTCGCCGTCCCCGTCCTCCCCGCAAGAGGCGCAAGCGTCGGTGCCGGCCACCACTTACCGCTCCGCCTTTGCCGGCTACCGTCCCGCCGCCGAGGACGAGGCTACGCCCGACCAGACCTGGCGCGCCGTCAACGACAAAGTCGGCAAGGCCGGCGGCCACATGGGCATGATGAAAATGGATGGCCACAGGATGGATGGCAACAAAATGGAAGGGCACAAGATGCCGATGGCTCAGCCCAGCTCCAAGCCGGATACCAAGCCTGCCCCGCAACATCAGCAACACCAGCATGAAGGACACTGACATGGCGCGTTTCAAGAACTCGTATGGCCTCACGCCGCTGGCCCTGGCGGCCGTCTTGCTGCTCAGCGGCTGCGCCAGCTTCAGCCAGGATGGCGGCATGCAGACGGTCTCCGCGCTGGCCGACGCCCGCACGGGCGCCCCCGCAGCGCTGGCGGACAAGGGCGGCGAGGAAAAATTGGCCAGCCTGCTGGCCCAGCCCCTGGACGCCGACAGCGCCGTGCGCATCGCCCTGATGAACAATCACGGCATGAAAGTGGCGCTGGCCGAACTGGGTGCGTCCGAATCGGACCTCGTGCAAGCGGGGCGCTTGCGCAATCCCGGCCTGTCGTTCGGCCGCTCGCATGGCAGCCACGGCAATGAAATCGACCGCGGCGTCAGCTTCGACCTGGCCGGCTTGCTGACGATGCCGATGCGCGTGAACATCGAGCGGGGCCGTTTCGAGCAAGCCAAGCTGCAGACCGCCAGCAGCGCCGTGCAGCTGGCGCTTGACACGCGTCGCGCGTATTTCAACGCCGTGGCCGCCGTGCAGACGGAAGCGTTCATGCAGCGCGCGCTGCTGTCGGCCGAGGCGGGCGCCGAACTGGCCACGCGCTTGCAGCAGGCGGGCAACTGGAGCCGCCTCGACCAGGCGCGCCAGCAAGTGTTTTATGCGGATGCCGTCGGCGACCTGGCCCGCGCCCGCCACCAGAGCACGGCCACGCGCGAGCACCTGACGCGCTTGCTGGGCCTGTGGGGCAAGCAGACCAGTTTTACTTTACCGTCGCGCTTGCCCGACTTGCCGGCCCAGGCGGCGGACGCCGGCAATATCGAGGCGCAAGCGATGGAGCAGCGCCTCGACGTGCAAAGAGCGAAACTCGACGCGCATGCGACGGCCGATGCGCTGGGCTTGTCCAAGGTGACGGGTTTTATCAACGTGCTCGACGTGGGCTACACCAACAAGAGCAGTAGCGAGGCGCCACGCGAAAACGGCTATGAAGTGTCGCTGGAACTGCCGCTGTTCGACTGGGGCTCGGCGCGCAATGCCAAGGCGCAAGCCTTGTACGAGCAGTCGCTGCAGCGCACGGCGGGCACGGCTGTCAAAGCCCGCTCGGAAGTGCGCGAGGCGTATTCCAGCTACCGCACGGCCTACGACCTGGCGCGCCACTACCGCGATGAAGTCGTGCCACTGCGCAAGACGATCTCGCATGAAGTGCTGCTGCGCTACAACGGCATGCTGGCCAGCGTGTTTGAACTGCTGGCCGACGCGCGCGAACAGGTCGCCAGCGTCAACAGCGCCATCGAAACCCAGCGCGATTTCTGGATTGCCCAAACCGAACTGCAAGGCGCCATCAATGGCAGCGGCCCAGCCAACAAGGAATAATGATGATTACACGTAGAAACTTTTTCATGAATGCGGGCGCCGTCGCCCTCAGTGCCGCGGCCGTCAGTAGAGTCGGTGCGGCATCGTTGCCGGAAGCCGTCAGCATGGCTGGCGCCGACACCAAGGCACCGCCACCGCCGCCGAACGGGCGCCCGTACAACCCCGTCGTCACCCTCAACGGCTGGTCCTTGCCCTGGCGCATGAACAACAATGTCAAGGAATTTCATCTGGTGGCGGAACCCGTCGTGCGCGAGCTGGCGCCCGGCATGATGGCCAACCTGTGGGGCTATAACGGCCAGTCGCCAGGGCCAACGATTGAAGTGGTGGAGGGCGACCGGGTGCGCATCTTTGTCACCAACAAATTGCCGGAACATACGAGTGTGCACTGGCATGGCCAGCGCTTGCCGAACGGCATGGATGGCGTCACGGGCCTGACCCAGCCGGGCATCGCCCCCGGTAAAACCTTTGTCTATGAATTCGTCGCCAAGCGGCCCGGCACCTTCATGTACCACCCGCATGCCGATGAAATGACGCAGATGGCCATGGGCATGATGGGCTTCTGGGTGACGCACCCGAAAGACCCGAACTTCATGAAGGTGGACCGCGATTTCGTCTTCTTGCTCAGCAACTACGACATCGATCCCGGCAGCTACACGCCGAAGATCATGACCATGACGGATTTCAACTTGTTCACCTTCAACAGCCGCGTCTTCCCCGGCATCGATCCCATGGTCGTGCGCCAGGGCGACAAGGTGCGCGTGCGCGTGGGCAATCTGACCATGACGAACCACCCGATCCACATGCATGGCCATGAATTCGAGGTGACGGGCACGGATGGCGGCTGGACGCGCCCCGAGTCGCGCTGGCCCGAAGTCACCACGGACGTGGCCGTGGGCCAGATGCGCGCCGTGGAATTCACGGCCACGGACCTGGGCGACTGGGCTTTCCACTGCCACAAGTCGCATCACACCATGAATGCCATGGGGCATGACGTGCCGACCATGATCGGCGTTGACCACCAGGGCGTGGCGGCAAAGATCAACCAGCTCGTGCCCGGCTACATGGTGATGGGCGAACGGGGCATGGCCGACATGGGCGAGATGCAGATGCCCATCCCCGACAACACCTTGCCGATGATGGCGGGCGACGGCCCGTTCGGCGCCATTGGCATGGGCGGGATGTTTACCACGGTCAAGGTACGCAAGGACCAGAAACCGGGCGACTACCGCGACCCCGGCTGGTACAAGCATCCGGCCGGCAGCGTGGCCTATGAATGGACGGGCGCCTTGCCGGAACCGGTGCGCGGGCAGGGCGCGGGCAAGCAGGTGGTGAAAGGTGGCGTGGAGATGACGGTGCGCAAGCCGGCAGGGCACAGCGGACATTGACGCTCCCCCGGGGCTTGCTAGCACGGCAAGCTCCGGGACATGTTGCTTTAGATCAAGGAATTATTGCTTAGTGACAATCCGAGCATTTTAGTGCCTGTTTTTTCCCTATATTCAAGTCATACGCTTAAATTATTGGCTACCATCTTGTCCAGGAGGAAACATGTTGAATCAAATGAAAGTGGGGACGCGCCTGCTCGCGGCCTTCTTTTGCGTGGCGCTGATGGGGGCCATCGTGGCCGGCATCGGCATCTTCAATATGGGCAAGATCGATACCATGGCGGGGCAGATGTACAACCATGAGTTGCTGGGGCTGTCGTACATCAAGGAAGCGAATATCGCCCTCATCAAGGTGGGCCGCGCGCGCAGCAATTTCCTGCTGGCTACTACCAGCGAAGAGCGCGCCGGGCGCCAGGCCGATATCGCCAAATATCTGGAACAGAACAAGAGCAACCTGGCCAAGGCCCAGCCGCTGTTCGTCACGCCGGCCGCCAAGGAGCTGTTTGCCCGCTTCGCCACCGTTGAGGCCGAGTATGTGAGCACCTTGCAGCAATCGCTGGCGCTGGCGGCGGCCGAGCCGCTGGCGCAGCGCAGCGCGCAGCTGACGGCGCTGCTGGCCAAGACGCGCCAGCATGCCGATGAGCTGGATGGCGTGCTCGATAAATTGTCATTGCAGAAGGAAGCACGGGCCAAGGCGGCTGCCGAGCAGGCGTCCGGCGTGTACCAGGCCAGTCGCAGTTTCATGATCGCGCTGGTGCTGGGCAGCGTGGCGGCCGGCCTGGCGCTGGGCGCGCTGATCACGCGCGGACTGACGCGCCAGCTCGGTGGCGAACCGGCGTATGCCGTCAGGATCGCCGGCGCCATCGCGGAAGGCGACCTCACCGTCGATATCCGCACGGCCGGCCACGACAGCGCCAGCCTGCTGTTCGCCATGAAAACCATGCGCGACAAACTCGTGGGCATCGTCAGCCAGGTACGTTCGGGTACGGACACCATCAATACGGCTTCGGGCGAAATCGCCCAGGGCAACCTCGACTTGTCGTCCCGCACGGAAGAGCAGGCCAGTTCGCTGGAAGAAACGGCGTCGTCGATGGAGCAGCTGACCTCGGCCGTGCGGCAGAACGCGGACAATGCGCGCCAGGCCAATGCGCTGGCCGGCGCCGCGTCCGACGTGGCCGGCAAGGGCGGCGCCGTGGTGGGGCAGGTGGTGCAGACGATGGAATCGATCAATGCATCGTCGCGCAAGATTGTCGACATCATCAGCGTCATCGACAGCATCGCCTTCCAGACGAATATCCTGGCCTTGAACGCGGCCGTGGAAGCGGCCAGGGCGGGCGAGGAGGGGCGCGGATTCGCCGTCGTGGCGGCCGAAGTGCGCAACCTGGCGCAGCGCTCGGCCAGTGCCGCCAAGGAAATCAAGACCCTGATCGGCGACTCCGTCGAACAGGTGGAAATCGGTTCCAAACTCGTGCATGACGCGGGCAAGACGATGGATGAAGTGGTGGCCAGCGTGCGCCAGGTGGCCGACATCATGCAGGAAATCACGGCCGCCAGCACCGAGCAAAGCGCCGGCATCGAGCAAGTCAACCAGGCCGTGCTGCAGATGGACCAGGTGACGCAGCAAAACGCGGCCCTCGTGGAAGAGGCGGCGGCGGCCGCCGAATCGCTGCAGGACCAAGCGCAGACCCTGACGGAACTGGTGGGCGTATTCCGCCTGCACGCCCAGGCGCAACAGATGGCCATGCCGGCAGCGAGCAACGTCAGGCCGCTGCGCCGCTCAGCGCCGGCCGCCAGGCAGGACGTGCGGCGCCTGGCCTGACGGCGGCGGGCGCCGGCGCAATCGGCGCGGCGGTGGTAGGCTGTCGTTATTGCGCGTTTGCCACTTCAGGATCTTTCATGCCGTCTCCCCGCTTGCTTTGCTTATCCCTGCTGCTATCCCTGGCGCCCCTGGCGCAGGCGCAGCAGGGCGATCCCGTCCTGCCTTACCGTCCTTCCGTGGCCAGCCCCGCCCAGTTGCCCGTGCCGGGCCAGCTGGAATTCGAGGCCGGCGGTCTGCTGTCGAAAACGGACGAAACGCGCCGCGCCAGCCTGCCGTACACGTTCAAACTGGCTTTCACGCCCGAGTGGGGCGTGCTGCTCGAAGGCGAGGGATTCGTGCGTGCGCGCGATGACACGGGGCGACGCGAAACGGGCGTGGGCGACACGACGGTCGTGCTCAAGCGCGCCTTTTTGCTCGACAGCGCCACGGCGCTGGGCCTGGAACTGGGCTGGAAGTTGCCGACTGCCAAGGACAGCATCGGCAGCGGCAAGAGCGACGTGTCGCTGAACGGCATCGTCAGCCGCGACCTGGGCGCCGTGCACGTGGATGCCAACCTGAACGCCACGCGTCTGGGGGCATCCGAGCCGAATACCGGCAGGGTGCAAACGGGCTGGGCGACTTCCTTTTCCACGCCCGTCAGCGAGCGCTGGGGCGCCACGGCCGAAGTGTCGGGCACGCGCTTGCGCGGCGCGCCGGCCACGGCGCAGCTGCTGCTGGCCGCCACCTACAGTCCCACGCCACGGCTGGCCATCGACATCGGCATGGCGCGCGGCTTGACGGCGGCGTCGCCAGACTGGTCCCTGTTCAGCGGCCTGGTCGTGCCCTTGGGCAAGCTGTGGTGAGATTGCCACGGCAATCCTTATGTGTCCTTGCGAACAAACAGTTGGTCACACAAGGTCTACAATGATGGCATAACTAAAAGGAGTGTCACCATGAAAACCCTGATTCTTGCTGCTGTCTTGCTGTCGGCCGGCACCGCCGCCGTCGCCCAGGTCGGCGTCTCCGTTACCGTCGGCCAGCCAGGCTTTTACGGACGCCTCGACATCGGCGACTATCCCGCGCCGCAATTGATCTATGCCCAGCCCGTCATCGTGCAGCGTCCGCAATACTATTCGGCCCGTCCGATCTACCTGCGCGTGCCGCCCGGCCATGCCAAACACTGGTCCAAGCACTGCCGCAAGTATAATGCCTGCAACCAAGAGGTATATTTCGTCCAAGATAGTTGGTATAACAATCAATATGTGCCCCGTTACCGCCAGCAGCATGGCGACCATGGCCGTCCCGATTACGGCGACCGCGGCCGTCACGACGACAAGCATTACGACAAGCATTATGACAAGCATGAAGGCAAGCGCGACAAGCATGATGACCATCCGGGCAAAGGCCATGGCAACGGCAATGGCCGCGGGAATGGCAACGGCAACGGGCACAGGGATTAACAAGCAGGAGGATCTTTGCACAGTAAAATCGTTATCGTAGGAGGAGGTGCAGGCGGCTTGGAGCTGGCCTGCAAACTCAGCCGTAAGCTCGGCCCAGGCCAGGTCACCCTGGTCGACAGCCGCCTGTACCATATCTGGAAGCCGTCGCTGCATGAGGTGGCGGCCGGCACCCTGGACATTCATCAAGAGGGCCTGTCGTACCAGATGCTGGCGCATGACAATGGTTTTACCTATGTCTATGGTCCCTTGATCGCGCTCGACGCCGCGTCGAACAGCCTCATCGTGGGCGGAATCGCCACCGACAAGGACGAGCAGCTCTTGCCGCAGCGCACTGTCAGCTACGACCAGCTGGTGCTGGCCGTGGGCAGCACGTCGAATTACTTCGGCGTGCCCGGCGCCAAGGAAAATACGATCTCCCTGAATGCCACGGAAGACGCCGAACGTTTCCGCCTGACCCTGCTGAAACTGCTGGCCATGGCCGAGCAGCGCCAGGGCGACGCGGGCCATCCCGGTGTCGACATCGTCATCATCGGCGGCGGCGCCACGGGCGTCGAGCTGGCGGCCGAATTGCGCGAAGCGAGCGGCGTGTATGCCGCGTATGGTTTCCAGAATCTCAACGCCATCAAGGATGTGCGCATCACCCTGCTCGAAGGGGCGCCGCGCATTCTGGCGCCGCTGCCCGAGCGCGTCTCGATTGCCGCCTCGAAACTGCTGCACCAGCATGGCATCACGGTGGTGACCGATACGCGCGTCACCACGATCGAAGCGGACAAGGTGACGGTGGCCAGCGGCACCAGTTACGCGGCCGACATCTGCGTGTGGGCCGCAGGCATTCGCGCGCCGGAATTCCTCGCTACCCTGGGCTTGCCGACCAACCGTTCCGGCCAGCTGGAAGTGACGGGCATGCTCAATGTGCAGGGCCATGCGAATATCTACGCGCTGGGCGACTGCGCCGCCTGCACGGGGCCGGACGGCAAGCTGGTGCCGCCGCGCGCCCAGGCTGCCCACCAGCAAGCCGATTACCTGCTGAAAACATTCCTGCTGAAAGCGAAGGGCAAGCCGCCGCAAACCAAGCCCTACGAATACCTGGACTACGGGTCGCTCGTGTCGTTTGGCCGCACCACCTCGGTCGGTACCCTGATGGGTTCGCTGAAGGGGCTGAGCTGGTTCGTCGAAGGCTTTGTCGCGCGCATGATGTATGTGAGCCTGCACCTGATGCACCACAACGCCGTGCTGGGCAGCGTGCGCACGGCCGTCATGGCCATGGGCCGTTTCCTGATCAAGCGCAGTACGCCGCAGGTCAAGCTGCATTAAGCCGTTTCCATTCCATCAAAAAGGGGCCGCGAGGCCCCTTTTTATTTGCTGCGCGTAATTGGCGCCGCCTCGCAGCGGCCCCGCGTCATGGGAAAGGCGATGGTGGTGAGCTTGCCCTTCAAGGTGCCGGTAATGCTGGCGTGCAAGATGCGCTCGCTGTCGTGGCGGTAGATGATGCGGCTCGGGAAGTCATTGTCCAGGTTGGCGAAGATGAATTCATTCGGCTTGTCCTGGCGCAGCAGGTTGAAGATCACGGGCGGCTCTCCCGACGGCTGCACGATGTAGGCCAGCTGGCCCGGGTCGGTAAGGCGGATCTGCACGAATTCAAAGGCCGTCGTCTTGCCGCCCTTGACGGTGCGGCTGGTGCCGAGGATGGTGCCGCCGGCAGCCGTGCTCCATTGTTCTCCGGAACCGGGTTCGGCCCCGTCGACGTTCCAGCAACCAGCCAGCCAGGCCAGCTTGTCGACGGTTTCCGGCGGCGGCACGGTGTTGTCGGCGGCCTGGGCGGCGCCCATGGCCAGCAGCGCTGCCAGCAGGGTGGGGATCAGTCGGTGCATGCGGTCTCCTGTCGTCGAATCGTTCTGCGGTTTGGGCGTTCCGGCAGTGTTCTGGCCTGATGCGGCCTGGCAAAGACTATTCTTTCGGCGTAATGCGCGGCAAGACGACGGTCAGGGCCGTGCCGCCTTGCGGATTGGTTGACAGGCTCAGGGTGCCTCCCAGGTAATGCACGCGCTCGCGCACGGCGCGCAGGCCGTGCTTGCTCATTTCGACGGGTTCGCTCGCTGGCAGTCCCACGCCGTCATCCTTGACGGTCATCATCAACGCTTCGTCATTGTCGTCGATGATGATGTCCACCTGCGTGGCATTGGCGTGCGCGGCGATGTTGCCGAGCGCTTCTTCCAGGGTGCGCAGCAGGGCCACGCCCACGTTGCGCGGGCAAATCAGTTCATCTTCGGGCAGGCTGCAGCGCACGGTGATCTTGTGCTGTTCGGCAAATTGCGCGGCCAGCTCGCCGAGCGCGACATTCACGCCCAGAAACTCGAGCTTGTCGTTCCACAGCTTCATCTGCATCTGGCGGTTGGTCTCGATCACATTCAGCAGCAATTGCTTCATGGTCGCCGCGCGGTCGAGCAAGGCCGCTTCCTGCGGCATCTTTTGCGTCAGCAGCGACAAGTGCATGGTCAGCGCCGTCAGCGACGAGCCGAGGCTGTCGTGCAGCTGGCGCGACAGGGCGCGCCGTTCATTGTCCCAGCTGGTGTTGACATGACCGAGCAACTCGCTGAGATCGGCGGCGCGTTCCGCATCGGCCTGGGCCGTTTCCTTGTTCGGATCTGTTTGTGCGGACATAGCGCCCCGTGAATGGTGAAAGGTGGACCAAATTCAAGTTGTGGATCATACATGAGGATTTCATCGCGGGGCGCATGGATGGAAAATTTCTGTCTTTTCGGCAATTTTGATCTCCTTCCATCATTTTTATATGCCAGGCAATATTATCGTTTGCGCCAGCAGATGCCGTTCCAGCCGTTACGTACGGCTGCGCACATACCGGGGCGCCGTACGCTGCCATAGTGGTGTCATGCATTTTCTCCATGCAGCACAGGCCCGCTTACCGAAACGAAAGGACATGCCATGAATATCGATACCATCGTCGACCAGGAATACGCCGACAAAAGCTTCCGCGACATCGTCAATGCGCCCATCAGCGCCCTGCGCGGCGTCAGCCCGAAGGACGCCAAGGCCTTGCAGCAAGCGTTTGGCGTGCACACCGTGCGCGAACTGGCCAATCTCAATTTCGTCAAATGGGCCAGTGCGCTGGCCATCCTGGCCGATGAAGAGGGCATGAGCGGCGAAGAGCGGGCCAAGGAAGAGTTGCTCGACGACGCCGTGGAAATGACTTTCCCCGCCAGCGACCCGATTTCCGTCGATGCCGGCATCACGCGCATCGAAGTGCCGCCGGAAACGGTCGATGCGCAAACGGACCACCAGCACGCGGGCCAGCATGAAGCGGCCGCTGTCAAGAAATAAAGCCTCCTGCCCATAAAAAAACCGGCAAGCCTCATGGCTTGCCGGTTTTTTTTACGTGCCACGCGGCGTAAAAACTCAGGCGATCGAGGGGATGCTGCTTTTTTGCATGTTGACCTGCGCGGCGATTACCTCGTGCGGGATGCAGCAAAAGCGGTTCTTGCCGGCGCGCTTGGCTTCGTACAGGGCCGTGTCGGCCGCGCCCAGCAGCGAGTCGACGGTACTGGCATCGTCCGGGTAGATGGCGATGCCGATGCTGGTCGACAGGCGCAATGTCAGGTCGTTGATGAAATACGGCTCGGAAATGACTTCGATCAGCTTGGCGGCCGGTTCGCGCGCGTCGCCCTTGCCGGCCAGGTTGCCCAGCACGATGACGAACTCGTCGCCGCCGATGCGCGCTACCGTGTCTTCCTTGCGCGAGGCGCCCACCAGGCGGGCCGCCACCATTTTCAGGATTTCATCGCCATAGCCGTGGCCGTAACTGTCGTTGATGGCCTTGAAGCCGTCGAGGTCCAGGTACAGGATGGCCGACTTGCCGCGGCTGCGCGCCGATTGTTGCAAGGTATGCTCGATGCGGTCCTCCAGCAGGCGCCGGTTCGGCAAGCCCGTCAGCGGATCGTGCAGCGCCAGTTCCTGCTGCTGCTTGCTGTATTGCGCCAGTTCCTTGTATAGCAGGCGCACTTCCAGCATGTTGTGGATGCGCTTGTGCACTTCCATCAGGTCGAAGGGTTTGCTGATGAAGTCGCGCGCGCCCGCTTCCAGGGCGGCGATCTTGAAACTTGGTTGTGCCGTCAGGGCCAGCACGGGCAGGTAGCCGCCATGCTCGATTTCCTTCAAGCCTTTCATGACCTGGAAACCATTGAGTTCCGGCATTTGCAGATCCAGCAAGATCAGGTCGTAGCAATGCTCCCGGTGCAGGGGGCAAACCTGGGCCGGACGCATGGTGGCCGTCACATTGGTATAGCCGGCATCGCGCAGGATTTCCAGCATCAGGTCAACATTGTCGGGTGAATCGTCGACGACCAAAATTTTGGCTTTCAAAATCTCATCTTGGCTGGGCATGTAAGGTCTCGGTTATACGGTCTATGCAACGCTGGCTTCTACCGCAAATGATAGGTTGACGGCAGTGGAAAGATAGTAGCGCCTTGCAACAAGATAGGGCGCACAACAGCGCTTGAGCTCGCTTTTGCCATTCTAGTCGGCCAGGGCTGCCGTCTCCAGCCTGCCGTGCAGGTGTGCTTCTGCATTTCAGTGTAGCAAACTTTGGCTTAGTTGCTTGTAGGACAGTGCCGCGTCTGCAAGTAGGAAGGCTAACCCATGAAAATAGTCATTTTGTACTGCACTATGTATTTCTTGCATCATCTTTTTAGGGCTGTGTATTGCGGCCCTGTTCAGGGCGCTGGGCGGGCATGCGCGTTGCAGCCAGTTGCGCCACGGCCGCCAGCAGTTCGGCCGGGTCGAGCGGTTTCGAGATCCAGGCCTGGAAGCCGCTGGCCAGCGCCCGCTGGCGGTCCTGCGGTTGCGCGAACGCCGTCAGCGCCAGCGCAGGCAGACAGGCCGCATCGGGGGAGGGGTGCGCGCGTATGTGCGCCAGCAAGTCGAAACCGTCCGCGTCGGGCATGCCGATGTCGCTGACCAGTACATGCGGATGCACCTGGTCCAACAGTTGCAGCGCCTGCGCCACGCTGTCGGCGCCATGCACTTCGGCGTGGCTGTCGCGCAGGATGCGCGCCGTCAGTTCGCGCGCATCGGCCTCGTCATCGACCAGCAGCACCGTGACGCCGCGCAAGTCAGGGCTGGCGGACAGGTCGCCGCCCCTTGGGCGTGCTGGCGCGGCCCGCGTCCCCAGGGGCAGGCGCACGGTGAAGCTGGCGCCCTGCATGTCGCCGGCGCTGCTGACGGTGACCGTGCCGCCATGCTGCTCCACCAAGTGCTTGACGATCGCCAGCCCCAGTCCCAGGCCGCCATGCCGGCGCGTGGTGGAGGCGTCGGCCTGGCGGAAGCGGTCGAACACGTGGGGCAGGAAGTCTTTCTTGATGCCGACGCCGTTGTCGGCCACCGTGATGACCAGGCGGCTCGCCTCGCGGCGCACGCCGATCTCGACCCGCCCCCCTTGCGGCGTGAATTTGAGGGCATTCGACAGCAGGTTCCAGATCACTTGCTGGATACGGCTGGGGTCGCCCGTAATGGTGCCCGCATCGCTGGCGATGTTGCTGTGGATGGCGATGTGCTTGGCGTCGGCCGCCGGGCGCAGGGTTTCGATGGCCGAGGCGATGATGCTGGCGGGCACGACGGTTTGCAGGTCCAGCAGCACCTTGTCGGAAGTGATACGGCTCATGTCGAGCAAGTCTTCGATCAGTTGCGCCTGCGCGCGCGCATTGCGTTCGATGCTTTGCAGGCCGCGGTGCAGGTCGGCCTGGTCGCGCGTGCCGCGCCGCAGCACTTGCGCCCAGCCCAGGATGGCCGACAGCGGCGTGCGCAATTCGTGCGACAGGGTGGTGAGGAAATCGTCTTTCAGCTGGTTCGTGCGCTCGGCCTCGGCGCGCGCTTCGCGTTCGCTGTCGAGCAGTACCTTGCGCTCTTCGGCAGCACGCGTGGCGGCCGCGTACAGGCGCGTATTGTCGAGCGCAACGGCGGCCTGGGCCGCGATGGCCGAAACGATGCGTTCGCTGCGCGCGCTGAACATGCCCGCCTGCGGATGACCGAGCAGCAAGCGCCCCAGCAACAGGCCCGAGCGCGAACTGACGGGCAGGCTCAGGCAGCTGCGCAGCGGCGGCGCGCCGCCGGCGCTGGCGTCGGGCGCTGCCAGCAAATCGTTCTGGCGCATGGGAGCTCCCTGGCGCAGTTCCGTGGCGACGGCGTCGGCCTGGCGCAGACTGATGCCGTTGACGGCGCGCGCCGATGGCAGGGGAGCGGCGCTGTCGTGGATCTCGCCCGCATCGTCATAATAAAAGGCGCCGAAGCGCGCGCCGCTGATGCGCGTGGCCGCATCGACGGTTTCCTGCAGCAGGGCCGGCAAGTCGAGGGTGCTGGCCAGGGCCGCGCCCGTATTGTTGAGCAACTCGAGCACGCGCGTTTCGTCGCGCAAGGCTTCCTGCGCGCGCTTGACCTGGTCGACATCGGTACTCGTGCCAAACCAGCGCAGCAGCTGGCCGCCCCGGTCGCGCACGGGATTGGCGCGCGTCAGGAACCAGCGGTACTGGCCGTCGGCGCCACGGATGGGGAACTCCATCTCGAAGGGCGTGCCATCTCGCAAGGCGGCCTTCCACGCGTGCCGCATGGGCGGCAGGTGCTGCGCGTCGTAGGCGATGCTCCAGCCGTCGCCCGCCATCTGTTCGGCAGTCGTGCCCGTGTAGTCGTGCCAGCGCTGGTTGTACCAGGCAATGGTGCCGTCGAAGCTGGCGATCCAGGCCAGTTGCGGGATGGAATTGGCCAGTGCGCGCAAGTCTTCCTCGCTGTGGCGCAAGCTTTCCTCGGCCGCCTTGCGCTGGCTGATGTCCTGGATATACGTGGTCAGGCCGTCGCTGGAAGGGAAGATGCGCACTTCCAGCCAGCGCCCCAGCGGCGGATACAGCAGCTCGAAACTGCAGCTGTGCTGCTGCGCCATGGCGCGCCGGTACTGCGTTTCCAGTTCCGTGCCATGCAAGTCGGGGCAGGCTTGCCACAGGTTCTTGCCCGTCAGGCTGGCGCCAGGCGCGTGCTGCGGCGCCAGCATGGCGGCGCCGCGCGTGTTGAGGTAGCGGATGGTCCAGTCGCGGTCGAGCAGGCAAAAGCCGTCGGTAATACCTTCCAGCAAATTGGACAGGCGCTCGTCGGAGAGGCTCAGCGGCGCTGATGGGGGAAGCAGGTCTTGCTCGCGGTCATGCTTGGCCATCGGAAATCCTGCAACAGTGAGTCTGCCGCACGGGCTCTTGCCCCGCCGGGCCGCCGCCGCTAAGCTCAGTTAAATAGGTCATGATGCTCAATGCCCGCCGTCATGCATTAGGGGGGGGGCGCAAACGCCCCTGTCTGGCTGGTATTGTAGCCCCAAGCGGCGCGCCGCCACCGCACGCTTGCGCGCCGCCTGCAGATAGCACTGGACAGGCTGGAAAGCAGTCCCTATAATCCCGCTTCTTTCGAGGCAGCAACTTCTCGATTTGCTGGGCGCCACTGTGAAAGCAGAAGCGTCCATCGATAAAAAGGCGTGCGCTTTTTGGCAGTGAAAAGGTAGTCGATCATGCGGGGGCGGTATTCTGCAAAATCAGCTAAGCGATTGAAAAATCGAACTTTTCAAAGCGAAATGAATACGCTATAATGTTTGCCTGCGCGGCTGTAGCTCAGCTGGATAGAGTACTTGGCTACGAACCAAGGGGTCGTGGGTTCAATTCCTGCCAGCCGCACCAGAATACTGAAAATCAGACTTTGCCTGGTTTTGTTGTAGCAAGTTTCACCTCCATGTTGTTAATGGAATGTTGTAGAAGTTTTGCGGCTGTAGCTCAGCTGGATAGAGTACTTGGCTACGAACCAAGGGGTCGTGGGTTCAATTCCTGCCAGCCGCACCAGTATTGCCAAGATGAAGTTCGCTTCGTTTTGATGAAAGTTTCAAGCTTCGCGCCATCCGGCGAAGTGTGTCAGAGTTTGCGGCTGTAGCTCAGCTGGATAGAGTACTTGGCTACGAACCAAGGGGTCGTGGGTTCAATTCCTGCCAGCCGCACCAGTATCAGCAGTAGTGAAAAAACCCGGAAAGTTCGCTTTCCGGGTTTTTTTTCGTCATCACGGTGCCTTGGCAGCGACCACGCTGGCAGCCTGGGCAATTGTGAAATATCCGCACGACGCTCTTTGCCATTCTGCAAAGCCCTGCTATAATCTTGTCTTAGGCGGCTGTAGCTCAGCTGGATAGAGTACTTGGCTACGAACCAAGGGGTCGTGGGTTCAATTCCTGCCAGCCGCACCAGAATATTGGGGGTCAGATTGTAAAATCTGATCCCCTTTTTCGTTTCCGAACGGATTTACGACAGGTCGTTGGCGCCGCGCCGGTATTGCAGGCGAAACGCGCGCGGCGTGACGTGTTTGGCGGCGCGGAACTGGCGGTTGAAATGCGCGAGGTTGCGGTAGCCCGCCTCTTGCGCGATGACGGCGATGGCAAGATTGCTTTCAATCAGCTGTTGGCAGGCGCGCCCGATGCGCAGCCGCGCCAGATACTCGCCGGGCGTGCAATGCGCGTGGCGCTTGAAACAGCGGTGAAACGCGCCCAGCGACAGGGCGGCCCGCTGCGCCAAGGTCTCCAGTGCGATCTCTTCCCGGAAATGCGCGTGCATGAAGTCAAACACGATTGCCATGCGCTTTTGCTTTCCATCGGCATGCACCGGCGCCTGCGCTGCCGACGCCAGCGACCGCGCGGCGTCATCGCCCGCCAGGTCCAGCAGCACGTCGAGCAGCAGCGGCAGGCGCTGCGGCACGGGCAGGGAGTTCAGCTGCAGCAGTTGATGGGCGCAGCGCGCGCTCGCGTCCGCTGAAAAATGCAGGGCCGGGCCGGCGCGGGCGGCCAGTTGCCGCACGCTGTGCAACTCCGGAAAGCAGGCGGCCAGCTGCTCCACCCACTCGAGCGAAAACCACACGACGACGGCCAGCATGGGTTGCGTGCTGTCGATGCGTTCGCTGGCCGACCACGTGTGCGGCAAATTCGGCCCCAGCAGCACCAGGTCACCCGGTTCGAAGTCGCCCAGGTGGTCGCCGATGTAGCGTTGCCCGCGCGCATTGACCGTCAGGGTCAGCTCGAATTGCGGGTGGTAATGCCAGATGAAGGGAATGGCGTCGAGTTCGCGCCACAGCAAGCCCCAGGAGTGGCCCGTCGGGATCGTGACTTGTTCAAATAAAGGCGTCATCGTGACGTTTGCTAGCTATGGATGATCAGGATAGTATCAGTATCGGTCGCTCCGCACGCATTTCCCTTTAATCTTCCGTCGCACAATCTGTCTCACACCAACACAGGAGACAGCGATGCAAGACCAGGTTCAGTATGTAAACCCGCAGTACGGCGAAGACCGTCCCGGCAACCCGTCCGTGGCCTACACGGAACAAACCCAGTTGCGTGACATCCAGAAACAGCTGCCGCTGCGCGTGCTGTCCGACAGCGATTTTTTGCACTGGCAAACCTACGGCTACGTCATCGTCAAGGATGCCGTGCCGCCCGAGCAAGTGAGGCGCACAACCGATTTCCTGTGGGAATTCCAGGGGCTCAACGAAAACGACCCCGCCACTTGGAACCAGGACCAGCTGCGCGATCACGCGATGAAAGAGCTCAACGGCTCCGGCATGGTCGAGGCCTACCACAACCAGACCCTGTGGGACAACCGCCAGACCCGGCGCGTCTACGACGCTTTTGTCGACATCTGGGATCGCGAGGACCTGTGGGTGACGATAGACCGCGCCAATCTGAACACGCCGAACAATGGCAAGCGCAAGTTTGGCGGCTTCATCCACTGGGATGCCGACACCACGCTCGATCCGCTGCCCGTCAACGTGCAAGGCGTGCTTGCCCTGTCCGATACCTCGCCCGAGAGCGGCGGTTTCCAGTGTTATCCGGAACTGTTCAACAACTTGTTGGCGTGGCGCAAGTCGGTGCCGCGGGACCGCAACCCGTGGCAGCCGGACCTGGCAACGGTGCCGTATCCGATGGAATTCATCGCCATGAAGAAGGGCGAGTTGCTGATCTTTAACAGCCTGCTGGCGCATGGTATCCGCCCGAACACGTCGACGGACCAGGTGCGCCTGGCGCAATACATTTCCTTTACGCCAGCGCAGGAAGACAATCACTCCTTGCGCGACTGGCGCGTGCAAAGCTGGCGCGAGCGCAGCGCGCCGCAAGGCTATGCGTTTCCCGGCGACCCCGAGGAAAAGGAAAAGCTGCGCTATCCGCAGGCGCAGTTGACTGAACTGGGCGAGAAAATTCTCGGCGCGCGCGCTTGGTAAGCGTGGCGGCATTGCCTGCCGGATAGACAATTGCAGGCAAATGCACGATCATGGTTCGACTTGCCATCGACCGAGGAAACGCATGAGTATCATCACCAGCATCGAAGACTTGCGCGTGCTGGCCCAGAAACGGGTGCCGCGCATGTTTTACGACTACGCCGATTCCGGCTCCTGGACGGAGTCGACGTACCGCGCCAACAACAGCGATTTCGCCAAGATCAAATTCCGCCAGCGCGTGGCCGTCAACCTGGAAAACCGCAGCCTGGCCTCGACGATGGTGGGCCAGCACGTATCGATGCCGGTAGCCCTGTCGCCCACGGGCCTGACGGGCATGCAGCATGCGGATGGCGAAATCCTCGCGGCCCAGGCGGCCGAGCGCTTCGGCGTGCCGTTCACCCTGTCGACCATGAGCATCTGCTCGATCGAGGACGTGGCGGCGAACACGACAAAGCCGTTCTGGTTCCAGCTGTACGTGATGAAGGACCGCGAATTCATCAACCGCCTGATCGACCGCGCCAAGGCGGCGAAATGCGGCGCGCTCGTGTTGACCCTGGACTTGCAGGTGCTGGGCCAGCGCCACAAGGACTTGCGCAACGGCCTGTCGGCGCCGCCGAAATTGACGATTCCGAACATCATCAACATGGCCACCAAGCCGCGCTGGGTGGCGGGAATGCTGGGCACGAAACGCCGCGGTTTTGGCAACATCGTCGGCCACGCCACGTCCGTCTCCGACATGTCGTCGCTGTCGGCCTGGACGCAGCAACAGTTCGACCTCAGCCTGTCGTGGGCGGACGTGGAATGGATCAAGCAGCGCTGGGGCGGCAAACTGATCATCAAAGGCATCATGGACCCGGAAGACGCGCGCCTGGCCGTGGAAAGCGGCGCCGACGCGCTGATCGTCTCGAACCACGGCGGGCGCCAGCTCGACGGCGCGCAATCGTCGATCGAAGCCTTGCCCGCCATCGTCGACGCCGTCGGCAGCCAGATCGAAGTGCACATGGATGGCGGCATCCGCTCGGGCCAGGACGTGATCAAGGCCGTGGCCCTGGGCGCGAAAGGCGTGTACATCGGCCGCCCGTTTTTATACGGCCTGGGCGCCATGGGCGGGCCGGGCGTCACTAAATGTCTGGACATCATCCGCAATGAACTGGACCTGACAATGGCCTTTTGCGGCTTGCGCGACTTGCAGCAGGTGGATAAAAAGATCCTGCTGCCGGGCACGTTTTAAGCGGCAATCCGCACGATATCAAAGCCTTCCGAAGAGTCGGGCGGCACGAAGTGGCGCGTGATTTCATCAAATTGCGCGTCGCTGGTGGAGAACGGGTGCAGCCCGCTTTCATTGCGTTGGCGCAAGCGCACCTTGCATTCTTCGTCCGGCACGTCCAGGTAATGCAGCACGTGCGGCGTGCCTGCCTGCTGGAACAGTTCGCGCATCCAGGTGCGGCTGGCCGGCGTATTCGCGGGAAAATCGAGCACGACGGACACGCCCGCCCGCAGCATCTGCAGGGCCAAGGGGGCGATGGCCGCGCGCAGCCGCGCCGCACACGCCACGTAGTCGGCCAGGCTGGCGATCTGGCCCGGATACAGCTGCGCCAATAAAGTGTCTTCGCTGATGCGCACCGTGTGCGGCGCTTGCGCAAGCTGGTTGGTCAAAGTGGATTTTCCGGAGGCTATCTTGCCGCACACGAGGTGCAGGGTGGGGGAGGCGTTGGTGCTGGAAGTCAGGGTCATGGTCGCTCGCTAAAAAAGAAATGAAGCCTGCGAGACGGTTTGACCAGTGACTGCACATCAAAGCCGCCCCTCAGGCGGCTTTGGCAATCACACTGTTGCTAAGCCACCATCGTTGGAATGGCGGCAATAATGGTGGGCAGGGGAGGGAATGGCGATTGCATGGCGTAACGATGCCACGCGATCGGCGGCCTTGTCAATAGTTCACTCGAAGGCTTGCCTGTATTGCGCATACGGCGCCAGTCCCACGCTGGCGCGGCGCTGCTCCAGATGCTGCGGATCGGCGATGGGGAAAGCGACGTTCTTGCCGTCGCTGCCCGTCTGGAACTGGCTGCCGTACAGCTGCGGCAGCTTGTCATTGGTCAAGTCACGGTCGATCGTCAGGGCCAGCCTGGACGGTGTGATTTCACCTTGTGCAGCCGCCGTGCGCATCAGCGCCAGGCTGCTTTTGAGAAAGGCGTCCGAGCCGTGCTGGGCGATCAGCCATGCGCTGGCCGCCGCCTTGTAACCGACCATTGTTTGCGTGGGCCATCCCTTGCTGGCGATGATGTGGCGCAGGCGCGCTTCGTTCCTCGCGTCCGTCTCGCGCATGCGCTGCCGTGCCTGCAGGTCGATGCCTGTCGCCGGCCAATCCGTGCGTGCGGCCACGTCTTCCTTTTCCATGGCCAGCAATTCCTGCGCCAGCGCCGCTTCCGGCACGGCAGCCCGATACAGCAGGATGTCCGGCGCGCCCGCCGTGGCGGCGTCGTGGATGAGTCTCGGTTCCGCTTCCCATTGCGGCGCCCGCGCGACCAGCGCCAGCAAGGTGCCTTCCGGCACGTCGATGCGGTAGCGGCCATTCTCGACCGTGCCATGTATCTGCGGCTCGCCGTGCATGCGCTCGGCAACGATGCTGATGGCGGGCGGCAGCGGCGCGCCATTGCTGCGGATGGCGCCGCTCAGTTCAAAGGCACCCGCGTGGTTGCTGAAGCAGAGCAGGGTGGCGCAAAGCAGGCGTCGCATGGCAGTCCGATCAGGATAGGTGTGGCGTCAGTTCAATGCGCGTCCATTGCGCCGCATCCCACAGCGGCGCCGCACCGGGCGCGGCCAGCAACAGGAATAGTTCGTAATCACGTGAAAAAAACGCCATGCGGATTCCTTATGCTTGCAAGATGGCCGCACGCTGGCTGGGGCGCAGCAGGTAGACGCCGTACAGGCACAGGGGCAGCACGGCCAGCAGGGCGACATACGGCAAGATGGACGCGCCGTCTTCGGCCGGGTTGGGCAAGGTGGCCGTCACCAGCGCGTAGTCCCACAGGCCATGCACGAGCACCATCGGCCAGATGGAGCGCGTGCGCAGGCGGATGGCCGCATAGCCGACGCCCTGCAAGGTGGCGGCCACGGCTTGCCACAAGGCGCCGCTGACGTCGCCCGTGGCCAGCCCGTTGGCCGTGTGGGCCAGGCCGAACAGCGCCGAGGAAATCAGCACGGCCGGCCACACGGCGTAGCGGTCCAGCATGCCCTGCAACAAGATGGCGCGGAACATCAGTTCTTCCGAGATGGCGACCAGCGCCGCATTGCACGCCACGATCAGCAGCACGCGCGGCTGCGGCCAGCCGCCGGCCCAGGCCAGCAACAGCATCAGCAGCGCATACAGCAGGGGAGGGCAGACGAGCCACAGCGATTTCCAGGGCTGCGGCGCGCCTAGGCCCGCTTCGCGGGGCCGGCTTGACGCCAGCAGCAGCGCCAGCGCGAACACTGCGGCCAGCGCCCACGACAGGCCGATACGGCCGGTGACGGCTGCGCCTGGCAAGGCGTAGCCGGCGGCTTCCAGCCAGCGGCCGCCCATGCTCAAGCCCAGCCAGACGGCCAGTGCGATGAGGGACAGCGGCATGGTGAGGTGGATTTTAAGGATGGACATGGCCGGCTTCGATGTGTGCTGCTTCTTTTACTGCGGGCATAGGCGGATTATGAAGTTGCATCTATGATATGGTGAAATATTGCCATACTACATTAAAAAGCAAAGCCACAAAGTTGCCACATCATTATAGTTGCATGGAATAATAAGCATTGCCCTTTGAACCTTTGATTGGAGTTGCATGGCCTACACGAAAAACATCACCACCGAGCGCCTGATCCTGCGCAAACCGCAACCATCGGATGAAGCGGCCTTCTTCGCCATGCATGCCGATCCTGAAGTGATGCGCTATTTCAGCGAGCCGCCATGGCAAGATGCCGGCATCGCCACGCGCAAGCTTGCCGAGGACATCGCCGCTTTCGAGAGCGAGGAATTCTTTCGCTTCGCCGTCACGCTGAAGGCGACGGGCGAATATATGGGCAGCTGCAGCCTGTTTTCCGAGCACCGCCAGAACCGCCGTGCCGAAATCGGCTATGCGCTGGCGCGCCCGCATTGGGGCAAGGGCTATATGCAGGAAGCCTTGTCGGCGTTGCTGGAATACGCGTTCACCGAGCGCGACCTGAACCGCCTGGAAGCCGATATCGACCCGCTCAATACGGCTTCGGCCAGCGCCCTGGAACGCCAGGGTTTCAAGCAGGAAGGTTTCTTGCCCGAACGCTGGATCGTCGGTGGCCACGTCAGCGATACGGCCCTGTACGGCTTGCTGCGGCGCGAGTGGGAGGCGCGGCGCAAGAGCGCCGCGTGAGCGGGCCAGCTATCGAAGCGCTCCAGCGCTGGCTGGGCCACGCTTTGTCGGCGCACTACCTGCGCTTTCTGCAGGGCTGGCAAGAGGACATGCGCGGTGAACAGGTATTACTGTACGGCGTGGAAAGTTTAATCGAGCGCAACGAAACGTATGACACGCTGCAATCCTGTCCCGGCTACATGACCATCGGCGACGACAGCGGCGGGCGCGCTGTCATGCTGGCGCTCGATGGCGGCGACCGCGCCGTGTATCTGGTCGGGCACGGTTCCATGCAACGCGACGATTTCGAGGTGGCCGCCGATGATTTTACATCCTGGCTGGCCGCCGATTGCCCGCTGGACTGAGGAGAATGCCAAGCGATGAAAACTGCCGATTTACCTGTTTCAGCCCATCCATTGGTGACTTTGCGCCACCTGGAACGTAGCGACGCACCCGCCTGGTATGCCTACCTGGCCGATCCTGTTGTCGTGGAGCACACGAGTTGGGACTTGGGTTGCGTCGACGATTTGCAGGCCAATTTCGATGACTATGCATCGGCCCAGCCAGCGTCGTCCATCCGCCTGGCCATCGTGCTGCGCGAGGGTGGCCAGTTGGTGGGCACCATCGGCTTCAATGCCGTTTCCCCGCAGCACCGCACGGCGGAGATTGCCTACGATCTGTCTCCTTCCGTATGGGGGCAGGGCGTGGCCACGTCCATCGCCGCGTTGGTCGTGGACTGGGGCTTCCAGCACCTCGGTTTCCTGCGCATCCAGGCAACTGTATTGGATAGCAATGAACGCTCGATCCGCGTGCTCGAGCGCTGTGATTTCGAACGCGAAGGCTATCTGCGCTGCTACCGGAAAATTCGCGGAAAATCCGGCAACTTCTGGTTGTATGCGCGCATCGCCGGCGTGCCATGAGCCAAGGTCTTGCACAGCATTTTCAACTGGAAGAGAACCTCATGCAAATCAGTCCCGTCACCATCTTTTGCCGCTCGCTGGCGCAGCTTTCCGCCATGCTCGACAAGACCGGCACCGCGCCGCACATGCTGGCGGCGCGTTTGCACCCAGACATGCTGCCGTTCGCCCAGCAGGTGCGCGCGGCCGTGAGCTTTTCCCTGCGCGGCTGCTGCCCGCTGGCGGGGCTGGACGTGGCCGATTTCAGCGCCGCCGCCAGCCTGCAGGAGCAGATCGCACAGACCATGTGCTATCTCAAGGATATTCCCGCCGAACGTTTTGACGGGCCGCCCGGGCGCATCTGCCGCGACCGCGCCGGCTTTGCCGACATCGCGCTGCCGGCCGGTGAATACCTGAATTTGTACATCCTGCCGAATTTCTATTTTCACTTCAGCATGGCGTATGCGATTGCGCGCAGCCAGGGTGCCCCCATCGGCAAGGGCGATTTCGACGGTTATCACGCGTATGCGCCGGGATTTTCATTCGAGACGCCGGGCGCATCGTAATAATTACAGTCCCGCTTCCTTCCAGGCGGAAAACCCCAGCCGTTTCAGCAGCCGGCCCGACAGCCCGCAGCTCCAGCAGCTGATCTGGATTTTCCGGTGTCTTGCCGGCCCCTGCGCATGCCAGGCTTGCTCGGCATAATCGAGCAGGGCGTCGCTGAGCGGGGAGGCGTCGGCTGTCGCAGGCAGGCGAGTCATCAATTCGAACACGCCGTGAGGCGTCTCCTTGACCTGCAACAAGCCGGACAGCAGGGCGCGCAGCACGGCGCCGTCGATGTTGGTGCTCGCTTGCGTGAAACGCTGCTGCCAGCACAGGCTGCGCGCCTGCCACAGGGCCAGCAACGCGGGCACGTCGGCCGCCCGCAATTGCCCGATCAGCTCATCCGCCTCCTGAAACAGGTCGAGGCGGTCATATTCGTCGCTGTCCAGGCCCAGCAGTTCATCGAGGTCGTGCAATACGCTCATGCCACCACGTTCACGGGCGCGCCCCGTTCGAATGCTTCCACGTTGCCGATCAGGATGTCGGCCAGCTTTTGCATGGCCTCGCCACTGGCCCAGGCCGTGTGTGGCGTGAGGATGAAGTTGGACAGGCGCAAGTTCAACAGGGGATTGTCGGGCAGGGGCGGCTCCTTCGATAACACGTCGAAACCGGCGCCGGCGATCACGCCGTTCGTCAATGCATGGGCCAGCGCCGCTTCATCGACGAGACCGCCCCGCGCCGTGTTGATCAGGAGGGACGTCGGCTGCATGCGCGCCAGTTCTGCCGCGCTGATGATGTTGCGCGTGGTGTCCGTCAGCGGCAGGTGCAGGCTCAGCACGTCGGACGTGGCCAGCAGCTCGTCGAACGTCACTTGCGTCACGTCGTCGTCCTCGATGGGCGAGCGGTTATGTACGATGACTTGCATGCCGAAGGCACGGCCCAGCTGCGCCACGGATTTGCCCAGCGCGCCGTAGCCGAGCAAACCCAGGCGGCTGCCGGCCAGGTCGCGGATCGGATGGCCGAACAGGCAGAAGCGGTCCGATGCTTGCCACAGGCCCGCTTCCACGTCGGCGCGGTAGGCCACCAGCTGGCGGCGCAGGGCCAGCATCAGGGCCAAGGTGTGCTCCGGCACGGTGGCGCGCGCATAGTCGCGGATATTCGCCACGACGATGCCCCGTTCGCGGCAGGCGGCCAGGTCGAGGATATCCGTGCCGGTAGCGGCCACGGCGATCATTTTCAAGTCGGGCAATTGCGCCAGCTCGGCCGCGCGCAGCGGCACCTTGTTCGTGATGGCGATGCTGGCGCCTTGCAGGCGAGACACCGTCTGCTCGCTGCCCTTGGTGTGCGCATGTTCTTCCCAGCTGTGCGCGAAGGCGGGCGGGCGCACGGTGGCGATCAGGCTGTCGCGGTCGAGGAAGACGATGCGGTGGGGCGATGTGCTTGCTGCGGTCATGGCTGGGCCTCGGTCAGGGTGGCGCGCGCGCTCGGGCTGGTGTTCCTGCTCTTGAGCTGCGTGGCCGGGTGGTTGGTAAACATGTCGGCGACCCATTCGACAAACACGCGCACCTTGGCGGACAGATGGCGGTTGGGCGGATAGATCACGTGGATGGGCAGCGGGTCGGATTCCCATTCACTGAGCAATTCCACCATTTTGCCCTGTTCTATCAGCGGCGCAAGCATGAAATGCGTCATTTGCACGATGCCCAGGCCCGCCAGGCCCGCGGCCGAGTAGGCATTCGAATCGTTCAGGGCGATATGGCTGGGCATGGCGATCTGGATGCGTTCGCCGGCGCGCGTGAAATCCCAGTCAAACGTTTTACCCGTCTTGGCGGAGAAAAAATTCACGCCCCGGTGGCGCGGCAGGTCGTTTGGATGCAGCGGCGTGCCGTGGTGCGCGAGGTAGCCGGGCGAGGCGCACGTCATGAAGTGCAGCACGCCGACCCGGCGCGCTATCAGGTTCAGGTCGCCCAATTCGCCGCCGCGCACGGCGCAGTCGACGCCTTCCTCGATCAGGTCGACGGGACGGTCGCTGCAGCCGAGTTCCAGCGAGATGTCCGGGTAGCGGGCAAAGAAATCGGGCAGGGCGGGAATGATCAGTTCGCTGGCCAGGGCCGTGGGCGCATCCACGCGCAGCCGTCCGCTGGGGCTCAATCGCGTGCGCGACAGCGATTCCTCGGCCTCACGCACGTCCGACAGGATACGCACACAGCGTTCGTAATAGGCGGCGCCGTCCGACGTGATGCTGACGTGGCGCGTGGTGCGGTTAAGCAATTTAACCGACAGGCTCGCTTCCAGCGACTGGATCAGGGTCGATACGGTGGCTTTCGGCAGCTGCATGTTTTCCGCCGCGCGCGTAAAGCCGCCCGCATCGACGACTTGAATGAAAACTTCCATGGCTTGCAGCTTGTTCACTTGATTTCCTATCACTTTAGACGCGATTATTCAGAATCCTGAACAATCAATTCGTCATTGCACTCTTTATCAGATTGTAGATCAAGTCTATAGTTGTTGTACTGCAGCATAAATGTGATTGCCGCAGGAAGTTCACAGGAGAAATATCATGGGTCATCGGAATGGAATCTTTGCAGTGATCGCTCTCGCTATGAGCTCGCTCGCTCTGGCCGCGATGGTATCGACGGATGCGTACTCGATGGCGGCGCAAAGCGAAGCCAGCGGTTATAGCGCCCTGACCCATGAAGTGGGCGGTGGCGTCCTGTTGTGCCTGAACGACACGGTACTCGATGTTGCGGTGCAGCCGGTGGTGGCGCAATGAGCGTTGCCGGCACCGCGGTTGAACTGGCACCTGGCCAGGCGCTGAAGATACGCGACATCCAGGTGCAAGGTGCGCAGGATGCGCTTGGCGCGCGCGTCTACACGGCCGGCGTGCCGGGCGCCAAGCAGTCGAGCCTGATCGTCTTCTTCCATGGCGGCGGCTTTGTCGACGGCGACCTGGACGACGCGGACGACTTCCTGCGCTGCCTCGTGCTGAGCAACCCCGACCACGTGGTGCTGGCCGCGAACTACACCTTGGCGAAGGTGCGGCCGTTCCCCGCCGCCGTGGAAGACGCGCATGCCGTGTTGCTGTGGGCAAAAAAGAACAAGTCCAAGCTGGGCTGGACGGGCAAGCAGATGGTGGTGTCGGGCATCGAAGCGGGCGCCAACCTGGCTGCCGTGTGCGCCATGATGTCGCGCGACCGGGGCGGACCGCCGCTCGCGGGCCAGGTGCTGATCATGCCCATGCTCGACCCTGGCCTGTCGACCTGCTCGATGCGCAACTTGCCGACGTGCCCAGACCTGGCGGAAGTGGCTGATCAATGCGCCGCCGCCTACCGTGGCTACCTGCCAAATGCCGCTGACCGTACCCATCCGTACGCGTCGCCATTGCAGTCGAGTCGATTGAAGAACCTGCCGCCGGCGCTCATCCTGTCCGGCGAAGACGACCCATTGCGCGATGAGGCTGAACAATACGGCAGCAAGCTGATCGCCTGCGGCATCAAGACCACCGTGCGGCGCATGCCCGCCGCGCCGCTGCAGGATGCGGGCGCGCGTAATGAGTGCGCCTGCAAGGTACATGCCTTGAGTGAAATCGCCAGCTTTGTCGCTGGACTGGGGCAGGAGCCCGAGTCATGACGCCGCCATCTGCGGCACAGCAAAAAAACTTACACTAATCAGTTTACTTTTTGAGTTTCGGTTGTTACACTACGGAGTGTAGTTCCCATCTTGCCTGAGTTGTGCGCTCGCACAGCCAGCTATGTCGTCCCCGTCCGCTTTTAAACAGCTGGCGGCCTGTTTACCTTTGATCGAGCGCCGTCGGGCGCCATGGCACCACCATTCACTTTTTCAGTTGGGTTGCTTCCTGCCGCCCATACCATTAGAAATTTTCATAAAACAGGGAAATAAAATGAAAAACGTTCAACAATTTTCCACTCTGCTCAAGCCCCTGGCTGCCTCGCTCGCGCTGGCAGGACTGGTGGCCGTGAGCCTGGCCGGCTGCGATTCGGCCAATAGCAAGGTGCCCGACGCGCCAGCGGCCGGTGGCCCGCCCATCTCGGCCGCCGCCGTCGTTGAAAAACAGATCACGGAAACGCAGGAATTTTCGGGCCGCCTGGAAGCGATCGAGCGCGTGGAAATCCGCTCGCGCGTCGGCGGCTTCATCACGGCCGTCAATTTCAAACCGGGCAGCGAAGTCAAAAAGGGCGACGTGCTGTTCGTCATCGATCCGCGCCCATTCCAGGCCGAAGTGTCGCGCGCCGAAGGCACTGCCGCCTCGGCCCGCGCCAAGGCGGAACTGGCCAAGCTGGAACTGTCGCGCGCTGAAAAGCTGCTGGCTGAAAAAGCCATCGCCCAGCGCGAATTCGATGAAAAAGCCTCGGGCCTGAAAGAGCTGGATGCGAATGTCCGCTCGGCGCAGGCAGCGTATGAAGCGGCGAAACTGAACCTGTCGTACACGCAGGTGCAGGCACCGATCAGCGGCCGCGTCAGCAAGGCGGAAATCACCGTCGGCAACCTGATCGACGCTTCCGCCATCCTCACCTCTGTGGTGTCGACGGACCGCATCTACGCCAGCTTCGACGGCGATGAAGATACGTATCTGCGCGTGGCTGGCACGGCGCAAAAAGGCACGCCCGTCACCGTCAAGGTGGGGCTGGCCAACGAAACGGGCTTCCCGCATGAAGGCAAGCTGGAATTCGTCGACAACCAGCTCGATCCGGCCACGGGCAGCGTGCGCATGCGCGCCACCTTCGCCAACGCCGAGCGCCAGCTGGTGCCTGGCCTGTTCGCGCGCATCCAGCTCGATGGCGGCAACGGCCCGCAGGCGCAAAGCACGGCCCTGTTGATCAGCGACCGCGCCGTCGGCACGGATCAAAGCCGCAAATACGTCTACGTGGTGGGCGCCGACAACAAGGCCGAATACCGCGCCGTCAAGCTGGGCCCGACCTCGGACGGCTTGCGCGTGGTGCGTGAAGGCTTGAAAGCGGGCGAAAAAATCGTCGTCAACGGCTTGCAGCGCGTGCGCCCCGGCGCCCCGGTGACGCCGCAGATGGTGGCCATGGATTTCGATCCGACCGCGCCTGCCGCCCCCGCAAAACCTGAAGCAAAAGATGCCAAGATCGCCGCGAAAGCAGCATCGACTTCCAAGGAATAAACATGAACTTTTCCCGCTTTTTCATCGACAAGCCGATTTTCGCGGCGGTGCTGTCGATAGTCATATTCGTGGCCGGGCTGCTGTCGATTTTCGGCCTGCCCATCTCCGAATATCCCGACGTCGTGCCGCCATCCGTGGTGGTGCGCGCGCAGTACCCGGGTGCCAACCCGAAAGTGATCGCCGAAACCGTGGCCGCGCCGCTCGAAGAGCAGATCAACGGCGTCGAGAACATGCTCTACATGTCCTCGCAAAACACGTCCGATGGCGCGATGATGCTGACCGTGACCTTCAAGATCGGCACCAACGTCGAGCAGGCCGAGACGCAGGTGCAGAACCGCGTGCAGCGCGCCTTGCCGCGCCTGCCCGAGGAAGTGCGCCAGATCGGCGTGACGACCGTCAAGTCGTCGCCCAACCTGACCATGGTGGTGCATCTGGTCTCGCCAAACAAGCGCTATGACGATATGTATCTGCGTAACTACGCGGTGCTGAACGTCAAGGATCAACTGGCCCGCTTGCCCGGCATGGGCGACATCCAGATCTTCGGCGCCGGCGACTACGCCATGCGCATCTGGCTCGACCCGCAAAAGGTAGCGGCGCGCGGCATGACGGCCAATGACGTCGTCGACGCGATCCGCGAGCAGAACGTGCAGGTGGCCGCCGGCGTGATCGGCGCCTCGCCAGCGAAGAATTCTGACTTTCAGCTGACCGTCAACACCCAGGGCCGTCTGCAGACGCCCGAGGAATTTGGCGCCATCATCGTGCGCACCAATGCCGACGGCGCCGTGACGCACCTGAAGGACGTGGCGCGGGTGGAAATGGGCGCCAACAGCTACTCGCTGCGTTCGCTGCTGAACAATAATCCTGCCGTCGGCATGGGTATTTTCGAGGCACCGAACGCCAACGCGCTGCAACTGTCTTCCGACGTGCGCTCCAAGATGGACGAACTGAAAAAAGACTTCCCGCAAGGCGTGGAATACCGTATCGAGTACGACCCGACGCAGTTCGTGCGTTCGTCCATCGAAGCCGTGATCCATACCCTGCTCGAAGCCATCGCCCTGGTGGTGCTGGTGGTGATCATCTTCCTGCAAACCTGGCGCGCATCGATCATCCCGCTGCTGGCCGTTCCCGTCTCCATCGTCGGCACCTTTGCCGTGATGCTGGGCTTTGGCTTCTCGATCAACACGCTGTCGCTGTTCGGTCTCGTGCTGGCCATCGGTATCGTCGTCGATGACGCCATCGTGGTGGTGGAAAACGTCGAGCGCAATATCGAGGAAGGCTTGTCGCCACGCGACGCCACTATCCAGGCCATGAAAGAGGTCAGCGGTCCTATCGTCGCCATCGCCCTGGTGCTGTGCGCCGTGTTCGTGCCGATCGCCTTCGTGCCTGGTTTGTCGGGCGAGTTCTATCGCCAGTTCGCGCTGACCATCGCCATTTCGACCGTGATCTCCGCTTTCAGTTCGCTGACCCTGGCGCCAGCCCTGTCGGCCGCGCTGCTCAAACCGCACGATGCGCCTAAAGACGCGCTGACGCGCGGCATGGACATGGTCTTCGGCCGCTTCTTTGCCTGGTTCAACCGCTTCTTCGGCCGCGCTTCGCACCGCTATGAGGCGGGCGTAAAAGGTGTGTTGGGCCGCAAGAGCGCTTCGCTGGGCGTGTATGCGCTGCTGGTCGTTGCCGCCATATTCACCTTCAAGTCCGTGCCGGCCGGTTTCGTGCCAGCGCAGGACAAGCAATACCTGGTAGGCTTTGCGCAATTGCCTGACGCCGCTTCGCTGGACCGCACGGAAGATGTCGTGCGCCGCATGTCCGACGTCATCAAGTCGGTGCCTGGCGTCGAATCGACCATCGCCTTCCCCGGCCTGTCGATCAACGATTTCACCAATGCGCCGAACGCCGGTATCGTGTTCGCCACCCTGAAACCGTTCGACGAGCGCACCAGCAAGGAATTGTCGGGCGGCGCCATCGCGGCCGAGATCAACAAGCGCCTGGGCGGTATCCAGGACGCCTTCATCATGGTCTTCCCGCCACCGCCGGTCAACGGCCTCGGTACCATCGGCGGCTTCAAGATGATGATCGAAGACCGCGGCAACCTCGGTTACGACGCGCTGTACAACGCCACCCAGGCGCTGGCCGCGAAAGCGTACCAGACGCCGGAACTGGCGGGCGTGTTCTCGGGCTACCAGATCAACGTGCCGCAGCTGTTTGCCGACGTCGACCGCGTGAAAGCCAAGCAGATGGGCGTGCAGCTGCAAACGATTTACCAGACCTTGCAGATCAACCTCGGTTCGCTGTACGTCAACGACTTCAACCAGTTTGGCCGCACCTACCAGGTGCGCGTGCAGGCCGATGCGGCGTTCCGTTCGCATGCGCAGGATATCGCGCAGCTGAAGGTACGCAACGACAAGGGCGAGATGATCCCGCTGTCGTCGCTGATGCGCGTCAAGGACAGCTATGGTCCGGACCGCGTGCAGCGCTACAACGCCTACGCCGCAGCCGACTTCAATGGCGGCGCAGCCCCTGGCGTATCGAGCGGCCAGGCGCAAGCGGCGCTGGAACGCATCGCCAAGGAAGTGCTGCCGCAGGGGATTTCGTATGAGTGGACGGAGCTGACCTACCAGGACATCTTGTCCGGCAATACGATGATCTATGTGTTCCCGCTGTGCGTGCTGCTGGTGTTCCTGGTGCTGGCCGCCCAGTACGAAAGCTGGACATTGCCGCTGGCCGTGATCCTGATCGTGCCGATGTCGATCCTGTGTGCTCTGTTGGGCGTGAAACTGACCGGTGGCGACAACAATGTGTTTACCCAGATCGCGCTGTTCGTGCTGGTGGGGCTGGCGTCGAAGAATGCGATTCTGATCGTGGAATTTGCCCGCGAACTGGAAGAGCATGGCCGTACCGTCGTGCAAGCGGCGCTGGAAGCATGCCGTCTGCGTCTGCGTCCGATCCTGATGACGTCGATCGCCTTCATCATGGGTGTGGTGCCCCTGGTGTTCTCGAACGGCGCCGGTTCGGAAATGCGCCATGCCATGGGCGTGGCGGTCTTCGCCGGCATGCTGGGCGTGACCTTCTTCGGCCTGTTCCTGACGCCCGTGTTCTACGTACTGCTGCGCACCCTGGCGCAGCGTTTTGAGAAAAAACCAGCCGCCGCTGCCGCCAAGCCTGTCGCCGCGCCAGCGCTGGACCTGGAAGGAGATATATATTGAAAACCAAGGAAATCATCTGGCGCGTCAAACCCGTGCTGACCGCCATGGCCGCAGCCGTGCTGCTGGCCGCCTGCGCGGCGCCGGAGTTCAAGCAGCCACAGATCGAGACGCCGGCCGCGTTCAAGGAAGCGCAAACCTTGCCCGCCGTGCAGACGGCGGCCGATGGCACGCGCTGGAAACAGGGCGTACCTGCCGAGCGCCAGGCGCGCGGCGAGTGGTGGCTGGCGTTCAGTGATCCGGCTTTGACCAGTTTGATCAACGAAGCCACGCAGGCCAACGCCAACCTGGCCGTGGCCGCCGCCCGCGTCAAGCAGGCGAGGGCCATTGCCGGCATCGCCGAAGCGGACCGCATCCCGCAAGTGGGCGTGAACGTGGGCGGCCAGCGCAACCGCGCTTCCGCCGTGTCGCTCGGCTTGCCGAACGGCGCGCCGGTGGCGGCCACGAATGTCTATCAGGCCAACCTGACGGCCAGCTACGAAGTCGATCTGTTCGGCCGCGTGGCATCGAACGTCAGCGCCTCGCGCAGCGATGCGCTGGCCGTGGAAGCGACTTACCGCTCGGTGCTGCTGTCCTTGCAGGCCGACGTGGCGCAGACCTACTTCCAGCTGCGCGCCACGGACGCCGAACTGGCGACCCTGGAACAGACGGTGCGCTTGCGCGAGGAAAGCGTGCATGTGAACCAGCGCCGCTATGACCTGGGCGACATCGGCGAATTCGATCTGTCGCGTGCCCGCACGGAGCTGTCGACCGTGCGTGCCGAAGCCATCGGCCTGCAGCGCCAGCGCGCCACCAGCGAACATGCGCTGGCCGTCCTGCTGGGTAAACCTGCCGCCAGCTTTACGGCGACCGTCAACCCGCTGCAGGATAGCGGCTTCCTGCCCGTGATCCCGGCCGGCATGCCGTCCTCGCTGCTGGAGCGCCGTCCCGACATCGCGTCGGCGCAGCGCACCATGGAAGCGTCGAATGCGCGCATCGGCGTGGCGAAATCGGCCATGTTCCCGGCCTTGACCCTGAACGCTTCCGGCGGCGGCGCGTCCGATACCTTCTCGGACATCTTCAAGTGGAGCAGCCGCTCCTGGCTGCTGGGCGCCCTGATGTCGATGCCGATCATCGACGGCGGCCGCAACAAGGCGGCCGTGAGCCGCAGCGAAGCGCAGCTCGAAGAGTCGGTGGCGACGTATCGCCAGAGCGTGCTGGTGGCCTTCGCCGAGGTGGAAGACAACCTGGCCGGCCTGCGCATCCTGTCGGGCCAGACGCAGCAGATCGACGAAGCCGTCGTCTCGGCGCGCCGCTCGGCCGACCTGGCGCAAAAGCTGTACGACGCTGGCCGTTCCAGCTACCTCGATCTGCTGGACGCGCAGCGCAACCTGGCGGCCATCGAGCGCAACGCCGTGCAACTGCGCGGCAACCGCGCCGTCACCACGGTGGCGCTGATCCGCTCCCTGGGCGGCGGCTGGGGCGAGACGGAGCCGCAAGTAGCGGCCAACTAGTTTCCGGTCCGCGGCGATAAGCCTCTCAAGAACGGCGTCGTGCTTTGCACGGCGCCGTTTTTTTATGGGGTGGCGTTGGTGGCGCGAGGCGCGGTAGGTCGGCTTAGCGCATAGCGCGTAAGCCGACACCACCCGCGCCTCCAACCCAGACCAGATCAACAAAATAAATTGAATCCAATCCCCGTCCGACCACGTAAGTACTCCTGCAATCATGCAAACGCCGTCATCCAGGAGATACCATCATGCGCACCTTTGTTCCCGCAGCACTGTTCTTTACATCCATGCTGGCCGCCAGCGCTCCGTTCGCCGCCGACATGACGACCATGGTCGGTGGCCAGAGCATGTATCCGTCCAAGGACATCGTCGATAACGCCGTCAATTCGGCCGACCACACGACCCTGGTCGCCGCCGTCAAGGCGGCCGGCCTGGTCGATACCCTGAAAGGCAAGGGTCCATTTACCGTGTTCGCGCCGACGAATGCGGCCTTCGGCAAGCTGCCGGCCGGCACCGTCGACACCCTGGTGAAACCGGAAAGCAAGGCGACCCTGACGAAAATCCTCACCTACCACGTGGTGCCGGGCAAATACGACTTCAAGGCGCTGGCCAAGGAAATCAAGATGCACGATGGCAAGGCGACCCTGCCGACGGCCAGCGGCGGCAAGCTGATGTTCGCCATGAACGGCATGCACAATATCGTGGTGATGGATGAAAGCGGCAATAGCGCCAACATCAGCACCTATGACGTGTACCAGTCGAATGGCGTGATCAATGTCATTGACTCGGTGCTGATGCCTAAATAAGCGAACGAAAAAGCGGACGAAAAAAAAGACAGGGAAAACCCTGTCTTTTTTCATTTATGCCGCCGTGATTATTTGGCTGGCGCTGCTGGCGTTGCCGGCACCGCTGGTTCCGCAGGTGCTGCCTTGTCGGCTGGAGCGGCTTTCTTCGCCTTGTGATGCTTGGCTTTCTTGTGCGCCGCTGGCTTGACGGCGGCTGCCGGCGCTTCGGCCTTGACGACAGGGGCGACGACAGGAATCGGTGCCACTGGAGCGACTGGCGCAACGGCTGGCGTCTGGGCGAAAGCGGCGGTGGCGAACAGGCTGGCGATCAGGGTGGCGATAACTTTTTTCATGATGAGATCCTTGGTGTTTTTTCGGGTTGATGCAGTGAGAATGAATTACTTGGCTGCTGCAGGTGCCGCTTCAGCGGTGGCCGATGCCAGTTTTTCGTCAGCTTTGGCCTTGGTTTTCTTGGCCTTGTGGTGCGCCTTGGCTTTCGTGGTGGCCGCTTCCGCCTTGGCGCTGGCGACTTCCGTTTTTGCGGCGACGACTGCTTTCGCTTCCTTGGCATCCGCTTTGACGGCGGCTTGCGCTTCCTTGGCGTCCGCTTTCACGACAGCCTTGGTGTGGGCCGCCTCCACTTTCGCTGGTACCGAGGCTGCCGGAGCGGCCGCAGGTGCTGCCGGGGTTTGGGCGAAGGCTGCGGTTGCGAACAGGCCGGCGATCAGGGTAACAATTGCTTTTTTCATGGTGCAGTCCTCAGTGGTGGTTTGTCTGGTATGTCTGTTGGTGCCGGGATGATTCCCGTGTCACTGAGCATAAAACGCGCCCCTGATCGCTTGCGTTGACGGTCATTACAAACGCTTACATCTGCGTTGTATCCGCCTTCAGGATGGCCTTCAGGATGTCTTCCGAACGGCGCTGTCCATAAGGCTTGCCATACGCGCTGGACGTAATGCTCACCACCATGCGGCGCGCGGGTATCACGTAGATCTTGTTGCCGCCATTGCCCGAGGCGAAATGCACGGCGATCTTTTGTCCCCCGATGTCCTGCGTCTTCGCATACCAGAAATAGCCGTAGCTGTCGGCGTAGCGGTCGACGGCGCCGGTGGCCACGCGTGGCGCCAGCGCCGCTTGCAGCCAGCTCGTATCGATCACCCTCTTGCCGTCAACTACGCCGTCGTCGAGCACCATCTGGCCGATTTTTGCCGTGTCGCGCGCGCGCAGCGACAGATTACCCTGGCCCTTCGGATGGTTGGCCACGTCGCGGCCCCAGCTCCAGCGGGTGATGCCCAGTGGCGCGAACAGCACCTTGGCGGCGACATCTTCCAGGTCGGCGCCGCTGGCGCTTTCCACCACTCTGCCCGCGACATACGCCCCCAGCGAGTTGTAGCGGTAGGCGCTGCCCGGCGCCGTGGCAGCGGGCACGCCGCGCACGAAGGCGGCCGGGTCGGGCGCCGCATCGAGCTTGTCTTCATTGCCCGGCGACTGTTCGTCTTCATCGAAGGCGGCCAGGCCCGAACGCATGGTCAGCAGGTCGTCGATGAGCACCTTGCCTGCCGGGCTGCCAGCGACTTCAGGCCAGTAATCGCCCACCGTTTTTGCTGTCGCCAGCTGGCCGCGCGCCACGGCCGCACCCGCCAGCAGGGCTGTGATGCTCTTGCCGGCCGAGCGGATGTCGTGCAGGGTGTCGGCCGTCTCGCCGTTGTAATAGCGCTCGGCCACGATGGCGCCGTCACGCAGCACGACGACGGCGCGCAAGTCGCCATGGCTGTCGCGGTCCTGGGCTTGCAGGACTTGCTCCAGGGTGGCGGGGGCGGTTTGCGCATTGGCGGCGCAAGGCAGGGACAGGGCGGTAATCAGCAGCAGGTGGCGCATGGGATAGGCTTCGCGGCGATGGTCGGAGTGCCAGTGTCCCCCATCTGCGCCGCTTTGTCGCGCGCAAGCTGCCTGGTTCGATGAAGTTTGCATGAAGATGCGTTGGCGGACGCGCCATGCAAAAAGGACAGCCGAAGCTGTCCCTGGAACTGCGGGCGAAGTGGTCACGCAAGCGCAGACCCGGCGGATGCGCTTGCGTGACGTCGTTCGCGCTTACTTCGCTGGCGTTGCCGGTGCTGCTGGAGCGGTTTCCGCCGCTTTCGCCGCATCCGCCTTTACTTTGGCTTTGCTGGCCTTGTGATGGGCCTTGGCCTTGGTGGCTTTGGCGTCGGCCTTGGCGCTGGCGACGTCGGCTTTCGCATCGGCGACGACGGCTGCTTCTTTCGCATCGGCTTTCACGACGGCCTTGGTTTCCTTGGCTTCAGCCTTGACCACGGCTTTCGTGTGGGCCGCTTCCGCCTTGGCCGGAGCCGATGCTGCCGGAGCGGCAGGGGTTTGGGCGAAGGCTGCGGTTGCGAACAGGCCGGCGATGAGGGTGGCGATAACTTTTTTCATTGTATTTTCCTGGTGAGTGGTAGGCGATGGCAGGGGGTTACTTGGCTGCTGCTGGTGCGGCTTCGGTGGTGGCCGATGCCAGCTTTTCGTCAGCCTTGGCCTTGGTTTTCTTGGCCTTGTGGTGTGCCTTGGCTTTCGTGGTGGCCGCTTCCGCCTTGGCGCTGGCGACGTCCGTTTTCGCGGCAACGACTGCTTTCGCTTCCTTGGCATCCGCTTTGACGACGGCTTGCGCTTCCTTGGCATCCGCTTTCACGACAGCCTTGGTATGGGCCGCTTCCACTTTCGCTGGTACCGAGGCTGCCGGAGCGGCCGCAGGTGCTGCCGGGGTTTGGGCGAAGGCTGCGGTTGCGAACAGGCCGGCGATCAGGGTAACAATTGCTTTTTTCATGGTGCAGTCCTCAGTGGTGGTTTGTCTGGTATGTCTGTTGGTGCCGGGATGATTCCCGTGTCACTGAGCATAAAACGCGGCCCGGAAGGTTATCGTTGACCTTGTTTACACTTTCTTACAATCGGGTAATTTAGGCGACGTTAATTAAAGAAGGCGGTTTGAAAATGCAAAAAGACAGCCGAAGCTGTCTTTTTTTCTGGTGCAAAAAAACGCGCGGAGGCGATTATTTGGCTGCTGCTGCGGTTGCTTCAGTTTTGGCTTCGTCAGCCTTGGCCTTGGCTTTTTTCGCTTTGTGATGGGCTTTGGCTTTGGTGACTTTGGCGTCGGCCTTGGCGCTGGCGACATCGGCTTTCGCATCGGCGACGACGGCCGCTTCCTTGGCGTCGGCTTTGACTACGGCCTTGGTTTCCTTGGCTTCCGCTTTGGCCACTTCCTTGGTGTGCTTGGCTTCGGCCTTGACAGGCGCGGCTGGCGTTTGAGCAAAGGCTGCGGTAGCGAACAAGCCGGCGATCAGAGTAGCGATTACTTTTTTCATGGTGCAGTTCCTCGAGAAGTGGGGTTGTAGTTCAGGAGATCAATCCCCTGTCACTGAGCCAAAAACGCGCCGTGAGGCAATAGCGTTGACACGATTTTTGCGAATTACAAACACTTACATTTGCCGGGGCCGGCACTCTGTTAGCTGGCGTACCGCGCCACGTTCCGCTGCGGCTTACAGTCGATGCCATCCATATTGCTTGGGTTTATCATGAAAGCCGACCTGAAAACCTACCGGTCCAAACGCAATTTCGCCGTCACGCCCGAGCCTGCCGGAGGCGACAAGGACGCGAACGACGCGCTCACCTTCGTCATCCAGAAGCATTGGGCCAGCCGTTTGCACTATGACTTCCGGCTGGAACTCGATGGCACGATGAAAAGCTGGGCCGTGCCGAAAGGGCCCAGCTACGACCCGCGCGACAAGCGCATGGCCGTGCAGGTGGAAGACCATCCGATTGCGTATGCGAGTTTTGAAGGCACGATCCCCGAAAAACAGTATGGCGCGGGCAAGGTCATCATCTGGGATAAAGGAACGTGGCAGCCCCAGCCCGCCACGCCCGATGCGCGCAAGGCGCTGGCGGCCGGCGAGCTGAAATTCACCGTGCATGGCCACAAGATGCATGGCAAGTGGGTGCTGGTGCGCATGAAAGGCAGGGGAGACAAACGCAGCGAAAAGCAGCCGGCCTGGCTGCTGATCAAGGAAAAAGACGACTACGCACGGCCGGCAGCGGAATTTTCTGTCGTCGACGAGTTCCCTGACAGCGTCAGGAACAAGGCCATGCCCAAGCGCAAGAAGAGGGCGGACCGCTCCGCAGCGCCCGATGCCGACCTGCCCGCTACCTTGTCGCCGCAGCTGGCCACCCTCGTCGATACGCCTCCGCCGGATGCGCAAGACTGGATTTTCGAGGTGAAATTCGACGGTTACCGCATCCTCGCGCGTTGCGATGGGGAGCAGGTCAGCTTGATGACGCGCAATGGCAACGACTGGACGGCGAAACTGCCGAAGCTGCGGCGATCGCTGGAAAAACTGGGCTTGCCGCCAGGCTGGTATGACGGTGAAATCGTCGTCAACGACGCCAGCGGCCACCCGGATTTTGGCGCCTTGCAGCGCGCGTTCGATGCGGAAACGACCAGCGACATCGCGTATTACCTGTTCGACGTGCCGTATTTCGATGGCCACGATCTGCGGGGACAGCCCGTCGAGGCGCGCAGGGCCTTGCTGCAACAACTGTTGCAGAGCTTGCCCGCGTCGCCGCTGGTGCGCTTCAGCGACGCGCTCGATGCTGCTCCGCAGCAACTGCTGGCCCACGCCTGCCGCTTGGGGCTGGAAGGGGTGATCGGCAAGCGGCGCGGCTCGCCCTATGTCACGCGGCGTTCCGGCGACTGGATCAAGCTCAAATGCGGGTTGCGCCAGGAATTCGTCATCGGCGGTTATACGGCGCCGCAGGGCGCGCGCGAAGGGATCGGTTCACTTTTGCTGGGCGTGCATGATGCGCAAGGCAAGCTGCGCTATGCGGGCAATGTGGGCAGCGGCTTTGACGATGCCAGCCTGCGCGACTTGCGGCGCCGGCTCGATGCGCTGGCTATCGAGACGAGTCCGTTTGAAGGCAAGGCTGGCGGCGTGCGCCAGCCCATCTGGGTCCAGCCGCAATTGGTGGCCGAGGTCGGTTTTGCGCAATGGACGAGTGGCGGCGCCGTCCGCCATGCCGTGTTTCACGGCTTGCGCGAGGATAAAAAGCCGGCCGCCATCGTGCGCGAGCGGGCGCGGCGACTCGACAGGGAGAAGACAATGGAGAGTAAATCCACGCCGGACTGCGTCTTGCCGTCCAGTTTCAAGGTCAGCCATGCGGACCGCGTGATCGACAGGGACAGCGGCGCCAGGAAGATCGACCTGGTGTGCTATTACGCACTGGTGGGCAAGCTGATGCTCATGCATTTGCGCGGCAGGCCCGTGTCGCTGGTGCGCGCGCTATCGGGCGTTGGTGGCGAGCTGTTCTTTCAGAAGCATGTGGAAACGTCGAAGATGCCCGGTGTCAAACAGCTCGATGCACGGCTGGACCCGGAACACCCGCCCATGCTGGAAGTGGCCAGCCTGCAGGGGCTATTGTCGGCGGCGCAGTGGAATGTGGTGGAATTTCACACGCAAAACGCGCTGGCCAGTGCCTACGACACGCCGAATCGCCTGGTATTCGACCTGGACCCGGGCAAGGGCGTGGCCTGGCCGGCCATCCGCGAGGCGGCCGTGCTGCTGCGCGCCTTTTTGACGGAGCTGGGCTTGCCCGCCTGGCTGAAAACCAGCGGCGGCAAGGGCTTGCATGTGGTCGTGCCGATTCGGCCCAAGCATGACTGGGACACGGTAAAGGCGTTCTCGCAAGCCATCGTGGCGCACATGGCGCAGCACATCCCGGAGAGGTTTGTCGTCAAGAGCGGCCCCGCCAACCGCGTCGGCAAAATCTTCATCGATTATTTACGTAACGGCCGGGGCGCCACCACCGTGTGCGCGTGGTCGGCCCGCACGCGTTCCGGGCTGGGCATTTCCGTGCCGCTGGCCTGGGAGGAGCTCGACGAGCTGACGGCGGGCGACCAGTGGAACGTGGGCAATGTACACAGCCGCCTCGACGTGGGCAACACGCCGTGGGACGGCTATGCGCGCAGCGCGAAAGGTCTCGGTGCTGCCATGAAAAAGCTGGCGTTTACTCCTCCGGCTTGAGCGGCAGGGCGGTGCGGGCCAGTTGTAGCGCTTCCTCGATGGCCGCGTTGAGCAGGGTGATCTCGACGGGTTTGGTCAGGTAGCGGAAAAAGCCCGCCGCCAGGCCGTGCCGGATATCGCCTTTCATGGCGTTGGCCGTCAGGGCGATGACGGGGATGTGCGCCGTGCGCGTATCGTTGCGCAGGATGCGCTGCGCCTGGTTGCCATTCATGCCGGGCAGGTTGATATCCATCAGGATGACATCGGGCCGGCGCTCCAGCGCCAGCGCGATGCCCTGGCGCGCGTCGGTGGCCGAGATCATGCGCAGGTGGGGCAGGAAACTGACGATGTCTTCCACCAGGCGCAAACTGGCCGGATTATCTTCCACGTACAGCAGCAGCGCCTGTCCGCCGTCACCGTCCCCGGCGTCGCCGGCAGGCTCGGGCAGGTATTCCGTTTCCGCTAGCCGGCTGGCGGGCGGGGCGGCCGTGGTGCCCAGTTCGATCCAGAACATGCTGCCCACGCCAACGCAGCTGTGCACGCCCATGCTGCCGCCCATCAGCTCGACCAGGCGCTTGGTGACGACCAGGCCGATGCCCGTGCCTTCCTCGCTGCCCGCCTCCTGTCCCAGGCGGTTAAACGGCTGGAACAGTTCGGCCATTTGCGCCTCGTCCAGGCCCTTGCCCGTGTCGCGGATGGCGATGCGCACGCGCTGCGCATCGGGCTGAGAAATTTCCAGTTCCACCTTGCCGTCCGGGCGGTTGTATTTGATGGCGTTCGACAGCAGGTTCAGCAGCACTTGCTTGAGGCGCGTATGGTCAGCCCTGAGCGTCAGCGGCGCGCAAGCGGGAACAACCAGGTGGATCTGGCGCTGCTGCGCCTGGTCTTCCACCATCACGCGCACTTCCTCGATCAGCGCGGGCAGCGTCACCGCTTCCATCGACAGGCTCAGACTGCCTGATTCGATCTTTGCCAGGTCGAGGATTTCATTGATCAGGGTGAGCAGGTGGCGGCCCGAGGTGACGATGTTTTGCACGAAGGCGCGCTTTTGCAGCACGGTGGCGGGCAAGGCTTCGTTGGCCAGCAGCTGGGCAAAGCCGAGGATGGCGTTCAGCGGCGTGCGTAGTTCATGCGACATGCTGGTGAGAAAGCGGTCCTTCGCCTGGCTGGCCCGCTCGAGTTCAATTTTCTGTTCGTTGAGCGTGCGTTCGATGCGCTTGCGCTCGGTGATGTCGCGGATGGCCGACGAGACCAGCACGCCCTCGTCCGTTTCCAGCGGCGACAGGCTGATTTCGACGGGAAACTCGGTGCCATCGCGGCGCAAGCCGTACAGTTCCAGCCCCGCGCCCATGGAGCGGGCGCGCGGCGCCGTGGAAAAGCTCTGACGGTGGCGCGGATGATCGTGGGCGTAGCGGGCCGGGATCAGCACTTCCACGTTGCGCCCCAGCAGCTCTGCGCGCGAATAGCCGAACAGGCGCTCCGTTTGCGAATTGACGAGCACGATCTCGCCATCGCCGTTGACGATGACGATGGCGTCCGGCGCCGATTCGAGCAAGCCGCGGAACTTCTGCTCGGCCCGGCGGCGGTCGCTGACGTCGCGGATGGCGCTGATGACGAAGGTGCCGATCTCCGTCTGGATCGGCGACAGGCTGATTTCCACGGGGAACTCGATGTTGTCCTTGCGGACGCCCAGCAATTCCAGGTCGGCGCCCATGGTGCGCGTACGCGGCTGGTCGAAATAGCGCGAACGGTGCGCCACGTGCGAATGGCGCAGGCGTTGCGGCAGCAGGCTATCGATTTGCCTGCCGTTCAATTCGCCTTCCGCGTAGCCGAACAGGCGCTGCGCCTGCTGGTTGGCCAGCACGATGGCGCCCGTGGCATTGACCATGATGACGCTGTCCGGCGTCGATTCGAACAGCACGCGGTAGCGCACGTCGACGAACTGGGCGTCGCGCGCCGCCTTCAGCAAGGTCGTGTCCTTCATGGTGGAAATCAGGTAGCGGGTGGCGCCCACACCGGCCTGTGCCGTCTGGCACGCGACGTCGACGTAGATGAGCTCACCATCCTTGCGCCTCCGCAGCGATTCGCGGTCGTAGCTGCCGTGCAAGGCCAGCTGCTCGTCGATCATCGGGGATGCTTCGGCCTGTCCCGGCAAGGAAATCAGCTCCCACAGCGTGCGGCCCAGCGCTTCGTCGCTGGCATAGCCGAAAATGCGCTGCGCCTCGGCCGTCCAGCGCACGACGGCATGCTCTTCGTTCGTGATGACAACGCCGCCAGGGGCGCCGTTGAGGATAAGCTGATCTAACTCGGCATCCATTTTTTCCCGCACGCATGACAAGGCTTGCCGGGTGGCAGGCCAGTGCATAACGTAGCGAGAAGCCTGATCAAAGTCAATGCATTTATATTGTTGAAGATTCTCCTGGCTGCGAGGCGTGTTTCAGGCCGCCTTGCGCCTGGAAGGCGGCGGTTTGCGGGTAGTGGACGAGGCCGCGCGCTTGCGGGCCGGCGCGGCCGGCGCTTTCTTGCCCAGGCTTTGCTGCAGCAGGGCCACCAGGTCGATCACGTTGCTGCCGTGCTCTTCTTCCGGCTCGGGCGCGGGCGGCGTGATGGTCTTGGTCTGTTTGGCCTTGATTTTCTTTTTCACCAGCGCCAGCACGTCTTCGCGGTAACTGTCGTGGTATTGCCCGGGTTCCCACGCTTCGCTCATGCCTTCCACCAGCGACAGGGCCATCTTGAGTTCCTTGTCGGAAATGCCCGCCGCTTTCAGGGTGCTGGCGGGCAAATCAAGGTCGTCCGTGGGGCGGATTTCATCGGCATAGCGCAAGGTGTTGAGCACGATGGCGTCGCCCACGCACACGAGTGCGCACAAATGCTGCTTGGTGCGCATGACCACGCTGGCGATGCCCACTTTATTGGCCTTGCGCAAGGTTTCGCGCAGCAGGGCATAGACTTTCTCGCCGCCCTTGGCAGGCAGCAAATAATACGGGTGCTCGTAAAAGGTCAACGGCACCTCAAGCGCATCGACAAAGGTCAATATGTCGATGGTTTGCGTGGCCTTCACATTGGCTTGCCGTAAATCTTCCTCGGACAGCACCACGTACTCATCCGTCTTGTATTCATAGCCCTTGATGATGTCGTCCCATTCGACTTCCTTGCCCGTCTTCTTGTTGTAGCGCTTGTAGCCGATGGGCGCGAAGTCGCGCCGGTCCAGCATGGACAAGTCCAGTTCATGGTCGAGACTGGCTGAAACCAGCTCGACGGGGATGTGCACGAGGCCGAAGCTGATGGCGCCTTTCCACAGTGCGCGCGCCATCGCTTATTCCCCCACGCTGCCGGTGACGGGCAGGACGATGCCGCTGATGTAGCTGGAACAGGCGGGCGAAGCCAGGAAGACGTAGGCGGGCGACAGTTCTTCCGGCTGGGCAGGGCGGCGCATGTCCGTGTCCTGGCCGAATTTCTGGATGTCCTCGGGCGATTTGTCGGCCGGATTGAGCGGCGTCCAGACGGGCCCGGGCGCGATGGCGTTGACGCGGATGCCCTTGTCGAGCAAATTGCCGGCCAGCGCCATGGTAAATGCATGGATGGCGCCCTTGGTGGTGGAATAGTCGAGCAAGTGCTTCGAGCCTTGCAATCCCGTCACGGAACCCGTGTTGATGATGGACGCGCCGCGCTGCAAATGGGGCAGCACGGCCTTGGCCATGTGAAAGTAACCGTAGACATTGGTTTTCATGGTGAGGTCGAAGCGTTCCTCGCTCAGGTCGAGCAAGGACTCCGCGTGTTCCTGGAAGGCGGCGTTGTTCACCAGCACATCGATATGCGTGAACTTGGCCATCACCTGGCTGACGGCTTGCTGGCAAAACCCCTGGTCGCGCACGTCGCCGGGAATCAGGAGACAGTTTTGGCCTTCCGCTTCCACGTAGCGCTTCGTTTCGTGGGCGTCTTCATGCTCGTTCAGGTAAATGATGGCGACATCGGCCCCTTCGCGCGCGTACAGCACGGCCACGGCGCGGCCGATGCCCGAATCGCCGCCCGTGATGACGGCCACCATGCCGGCCAGCTTGCCGCTGCCGCAGTAGTCGGGCGCCAGGAAGCGGGGTTTGAGCTGCATCTGTCCTTCGATGCCCGGCTTGTCCAGATGCTGGGCGGGCAGGGGCGGGACAGGCTGGCTGCCGTGGCCCGTCTGCACGGGCTGCTTGCTTTCCTTGCCGGATTTGGCGGCATCGCGCTGCTTATCGTTATGGTCCTGTTCCTGTTGGATGCTGCGCTGCAAATTGCCGGCGGACTGGTCCTTGTTCTCGTTCATGCTGGCCTCCTTGTAAACGAAGGTCCAGTATCGGCGCGGCATGCGCATCACACGGTGCGCTTGCTAACAGAGTGGCGCAAACGGGCGCAAAGTTATATGATGGTTGACATAAATGTAGGAGGGCAGCATGAAAGTAAGCAGGGAGCAGGCGGCGCTGAACCGCGAGCGCATCGTGGAGGTGGCGGCCAGATTGTTCCGCGAAAAGGGCTATGACGGCATCGGCGTGGCGGACCTGATGAAGAACGCGGGCCTCACGCATGGCGGCTTCTATGGCCATTTCGCGTCCAAGGAAGACTTGATGATCGAGGCGTGCCAGCATGCCCTGGAGAAATCGCTGGAAGGCTGGCGGGCGAAAGTCGCCAGCGATCCGCAACGGGCGCTGCCGGCGATTATCGACAACTACCTGACCACCCGGCACCGCGACCAGCCCGGCGGCGGCTGCCCGGCGGCGGCCATGGGCGTCGATGCGGCGCGCATGTCGCCCGGCGCGCGTCCCGTCTTTGCCAAGGCGACGCAGCAGCAGTTCGCGCTGCTGGAAGGCTTGCTGCCCGAAGGCGCGCCGGAAGAACGGCGCCGGCAGGCGATCGCCACGTTTGCCGCCATGGTGGGCGCCATGGTGCTGGCGCGCTGCGTCGATGACGAGGTGTTATCGGCGGAAATCCTCGACGCCGTGAAGGTGCAATTGCTGCAAGAGTAAGCACATCCCCCTGTCAGCCGGCCTCGTCGCATGATAGGCTTCGGTTTTCAGATTTTGGGATCTCATCATGCTGCTTTGGCTCAGGCAATACCGGCGTCCTCTGTTGGCCGGGGACATCACTGCCGGTATCGTTGTCGCCATGATGATGGTGCCGCAAGGCATGGCCTACGCCTTGGTGGCCGGCTTGCCGCCCGTGGTGGGCATCTACGCCAGCATCCTGCCGCCCGTGCTATACGCCTTGTTCGGCAGTAGCATGACGCAATCGGTGGGGCCCATGGCCATCGTTTCCCTGATGACGGCCGCGGCACTGGCGCCGCTGGCCGACCCCGGTTCCTCCCTCTACATCGTGCTGGCCGCCCAGCTGGCCTTCATCAGTGGCCTCGTCCTGCTGCTGTGCGGCGTGCTGCGCCTGGGTTTCATGGCCAGCTTTTTATCGCGCCCCGTGATCAGCGGTTTCAGCAATGGCGCCGCGATCCTGATCATCTGGGGGCAAATCACACCGCTCCTGGGCGCCACCTGGCCCCACTGGCATACGCCCAGCCTCGTGCTCGGACTGTCCGGCCTGCTGTTCCTGTGGCTGGCCAAGCGCTATCTGTCGCGTCTGCTGCAGCGCTGCGGCTTGAACAAGGTGGCGGCCGACGTGGGCGCGCGCCTGGCACCGATGGCACTGGTGCTGGCCGGCATCGCGCTGGTGTCTTATTGCGGCCTGGAAGCGATGGGCGTGCAGACGACGGGCCATGTGCCCAGCGGCTTGCCGGGCCTGAACCTGGCCACCTCGAGCGCCCATTGGCGCACCTTGCTGTCGCCGGCGCTCTTGATCGCCTTCATCATCTTTTTGATGAGCATGTCCGCCGCTCAGACCCTGGCGCAAAAGCGCGGTGAAAAATTGCATACAAACTGTGAACTGCTGGGTCTGGGCGCGGCCAACGTGGCCAGCGCGCTGTCGGGCGGCTTCCCCGTCACTGGCTCGATCTCGCGCTCGGCCGTCAATTTCCAGGCGGGCGCCAACACACCCCTGGCCAGCATCATTACGGCGGGACTGCTCGCGCTGGCGCTGGTGGCGCCCACGGGCTGGCTGGCGCTGTTGCCGCTGCCCGTGCTGGCGGCCACCATCATCTTTGCCGTCAGCAGCCTGCTGGACTGGGACACCTTGAAACTGTCGTGGCGCTACGACCGCAGCGATGCGCTGGCCCTGCTGGCGACGACGGCCGGCGTGCTGGTGCTGGGCGTGGAAGCGGGCGTGGTGATCGGCGTGCTGCTGTCGATGGGCACGTTGATCTGGCGCGCCAGCCGCCCGCACATCGCCGTGCTGGGGCGTATCCCGAACAGCGAGCACTTCCGCAACGTGGAGCGCTATGAAGCGCAAACCCTGCCCGACGTCTTGCTGCTGCGCATCGATGCGGGCCTGTTCTTCGGCAACGTGGAAGCCGTCACGGAGCGCGTGGAAGACGAGTTGCGGGGCCACCCGACGGCGCGCCACCTGGTGCTGGTACTGTCGGCCGTCAACCAGATCGACAGCACGGCCTTGCTGGGCTTGATCGAACTCAACAGCACGCTGGCCAAGCGCGGCATCAGCCTGAACCTGGCCGAAGTGAAGGGTCCGGTGATGGACCGCTTGCGCCAGAGCAGCCTGCTGCACGACCTGAGCGGCAAGCTGTACCTGAGCACGGCGCTGGCGACAAACGACTTGAGTGGAGAAAACGCATGACAATGGAACTCAATTTGCATGGCCAAGCGCGTGCGATCGACAGCGTGCTGGCGCTGGAACAGGCGCTGCTTGAGGCGCGCGCCCTGGCGCAATGTGAGCTGTGGCTGACCCGTGCCGTGGATGCGGAACAGGGCCCGGCCCTGTGCATGCTGCGCAATGGAAAGAATGCCTGGTTGATGTATCTGTCCGGGCAGGATGACTTGAGTTTTCATACGCTGGGCGACGAGGAGGCGCAGGGCACGTGCAGCTATCTGCTGGCCAACGGCCAGGTCGATGAATACCCGGAGGCGTGGTGCGTGGACGTGGAACAGTGCCAGCGCGCCTGTGTCGCGTTTTTCAGGACGGGCGGCGCGCGGCCGGCCGCCATCGCGTGGCAGGCCGATTGAGATGCCGCAAACCATCATCGCCGACATCGACAGGGACTTGCTGGCCGCGCTGGACGCCAGGGCAGGTTTGCTCACGCTGCACGCCATCCTGCTGCGCTACCAGGCCAGCGGCGTGACGGCCGCGCAGGTGGCAAGCTTGCTGCACGAACTGCGCCCCGCCACGCAGGAGGGCGCGCTGGACGACGTGATACTCGACGCCCTCGACATCGTGACGGGCTGGTGCGGGCCGCAGTTACGGGTTTGGAGCGATCATGCATCCTGAAAAAAACAGGCAAGTGGCAGAGTTGTCGACGCCACGGCGCTTTGCCTATTTTGTGCGCAAGGTGGTCGACACGCAGCAAGTGTGGGGCTTGCACCATAACGGCTGGGCCACGGCGCAAGCCCATGGCCACGTCGCTATCCCATTCTGGCCGGAAACCGCATTCGCGCAAGCGTGTGCCAGCGGCGACTGGGCGGATTTCCAGCCGCGCGCCATTGCGCTCGAAGACTTTCTGAACAAATGGCTGCCCGGCATGGCGAGCAATGGCCAGCTGGCTTTCGTATTTCCCGTACCGCAAGGCAGCGCCAGCATCGCGGCGCCTGCTGACTTGCTTGCCGACCTGCGAGATGAAACCAGACAATATGAATAATCAAGAAGAACGCCTCGACGCCTGGTACGACGGCTCGGCCATCTGCCTGATCGCCGTCGGCGCGCAGGGCGACCCGCTGGACCTGGGCGACGACGAAGTGCGCGCCCTGATCGCCAAGCTGCAGCAATGCCTGGTCGAGTCCGAGGCAGGCGCGTTGCCTGATTGAAGGTTCAGGCGGCCGCCAGCGCTTTTTCCATCGCCACGCTGGCCAGGCTGATGCCGCTCGGATGCGCATACGCTTCCTCGCGCAAGGCAACAAAACCTGCGGCCTGGTAAAACGGCACGGCATTGAGCGACGCGGACAGGTGCAGGCGCGCAATGCCGCGCCCGCGCGCCAGTTGCTCCAGCGCCGCCAGCAGGCGCTTGCCGATGCCGAGTCCCGCGCGGGCGGGATCGACGAATACGGCATCGACTTCCTGTTTATCCACGTCCAGCATGGCGTAGCCGGCAATGGCCTCGTCCTGCATGGCCACGATGCCGCCACCGGTAGCCAGCATGGCGCCATACGATGCCGGCACGGGCGAAGCCGTCCACGCGGCGATCTGTTCCGGCGCATAGTGCGTGGCGCAACTGACGCGCACGGCCGCCGTGCGCAGGGCCCACAGGGCGTCGATATCGTCGGGCAGGGCGGGGCGCAGGGTGGTGGGCATGGAAGCTTTCGGGGCAAAAGGATGATGCTAGCGCAATGGCTGGCATGGCGCCAGCATGAGCTTATTCAGCTGTCACTGCGCTGGCTTGTCCGGATCGATATAGTACGAACCCGGTGGCGCACCCGGCACCTTCACCCGGAACTTTAGGCCGGACAGCAGCTTGTCCCACAAGGCGATGGCTTCCTCGTCGGTCAGCGACGCGGCTTCGGCGGCGCCGACCATGTTGTGGGCGACTTTGGTGTACATGGATGCTTCCAATACCGCTGGATAGGCGATATCGCGCGGCGTACCGACCAGTGTCCATTCAAAATCATGCACGCCATCGGTGCGCCGTATCAACGATTCCTCGCCATGCCAATGTTGCACGTCACGCTTGCCTTCGCGTAGCAGTGTGCGAGCGGGATAATTCTTGCCTTGCTGCTCTTTTGCTTCCTGGATACGAGCAAGTAATGATAATTTTCCACGTACTTTTGCATCATATTCGGCAGGAGGATAGTCCCCGTAGGCATTTTTATTCGATGTAATGGAAAAAGTAACATCTGGAAAGCTGGGAAAATACAGGCCTGCATCCGCCATTTCCTGACTGTCGTACTTGTCGTCGCTCATAAAACCATGTTTGACGCAATAGCCAGGTTCCTTGGGAACTTCATTTTCATCGCGCAGACGTAAATTATTAGCGCGGATCATTTGATTTCGTGTGGAATCTGCTATTGTTTCACCTTTTCGTGTTGATCCGTCAAGAATGAATATATGGATTCCTTTTGTGATGTAGGTCTTGAAGATTAAACGCTCACTTTCTTTGGAGAATTCTCCATCATAGTATTGAAGTTGCCAGCTATTTTCTATTGGACCCTTTCCATTGTATGTAATTTCAGAGGTTGGGTCATTTTTTTTTATTTTTTCAATTTCTTCTGCTATGCGTTCGTTTTTTTCTGATATTCCGCCTGGTATGGTCTTAATTTCCGAAAGAATTGTTGTCCCTCCTGATATCAGCTGCGCTTCTTGCGGAACCTCTAGGGCATAGCGCCCGAAGCATACTATTTTTGTTTTTAAAAATAGTGTTCCCAGGCGTTTGCTAAGTTTGAAGTTTCCGGTCATTATGTTCTCCTTGTCCGTATTTTTTTTCGCGTAGGCGTATAAGAATACCATCGCAATAATTGCGATTATGAGAAGAACTATTTTCTCTATCTTATTATTCATGGCTTACTCCCATTTTGCCGTCTTGGCAATTTGTACCATCCGTAGATTGCTACCCATCACGCGATGGAATACAGCATGGATGCCATTACATTTGTATCGGCGTAGCTGTTCTGGTGTTCATAACCGTTCGCTTCCGCCGTGCCATGTACGAAAAGTGTGCCTGTGACGTGCCGGGCAGAATGGTCTGACGGCACCGTTCCATCACCACGTGCATTAGCTGCTTGTAGCTTTAACTTTAAGAATTTACCTCCGGCCTGGACCAGGAGTTGTCCCTTTGCATCATCTTCCAGTAACTTCCATTTTTCAGGTAACGGCTCGAATTTATTCCACGGATCATTTGAGCCACTATGAAGACCTTCAATTAATTTAAATACGACGTCGCCGTAACTTAAAAAATTTCGGGAAGCGCAATAGCTTGCATAAGTGTTTGGGTGGAAATTTTTTTCTATGGACGATAGAAATTTTGAGGCGTATGTTATTCTCTCCATTGTTCTTTCTATACCCCCACCTTTTTCATAAGGGAGGTCTGCGGGGTTTACCCATTTTGGATTGATTAGCCTCCACCACGCATTGGCGGGTTGAAGGTAAATGCTTTCCAGTGCCGTGGCCTTATCGCGAGGCCAGCTCCATAAAACTTTATCCTGTGCATCTACAATTTTCAGCCAATTCTGGCCATATGCCGCACCTGGCAACATTTCCAGTGGTGCCGGTGCGTTAGCCAGAATGGCGGTAGCATGCATACCGTCGATGCCCAGAATTTTGGCTTCTATTTCTGCTACATTACCTTCTCTTTCCTGAAAACCAAAACGCATGCGTTTATACGCCCCTGCGGCTCCAATGGTTGGCATCACGTTGTGATAAATGCCCAAGATTTTTACATCTTTATCGTCTAGCATCTTTCCATAGCTGGGGTGTATCAATGCACGGGCCAGCAAGCCCCCCATGCTATGTGTGACGATGATGACTTCGTTGCATTTGAATCCGCGTTGCTGGTAGCCTTTGACCAAGCCGCGTAGTCGCTCTGCAATAGTGATGGCGGATACCCCATTGCTCTTAATAAAGTTGTAACCCATCGCATGCACTGGATACCAGCAAGGAGCGATTTTCTTTAAATCGCTGACGGTAATTGCTTTGCCAGATGACGCGCCAAAATTTGTTGGATCTTGCAAAAGCAGTGCACCAAGGCCACTCGTTTGACGCCAGACAGGATGTAACTTACCGTCGGAAATCATGTTATTGAGATGCAATTCGGCAGCCCGTAGCATTGTTCCGTACGCACCAGCAAATAGCACTTCACTCCATCCTCGCCAACGGGCTATTTGAGCTGGGCTTTGATACGAGCAGGCTTTACCTTGATTCGGACGCGTTGTTGTCGCGATCCTGTTAGTCCCCATCAAGGGAGGGATGGGGGTAAAGCTATCGGGCACATTTTGATGCCGTGCATCTGCAGCTTTGGTTTCCGCACCGTCTGGGTCGAAGCGGCTGTTGCTCTCCGTATAGTGGTAGTACTCCACTTCGTTTTCAGTGGGGTCAAACACCAATTGACGCTGCCGTGGCGACGCAGTTTTGAACCAGCCACCCAGGCCATTGCTTGTGAGGACAGCGGCCTTGCCTCCCGCGCCCATCATATCGTCTGGCCGCCAGGCCCGATTGTCCGGACGGCGTAATTCTTCTTGACGAAGCTTGCTCGGGCAGGAAAATGACAGGAATTACTTTGCCTGGTGGTAAGGTGACCTCATGGCGGGCGGTATCTTTTGTTTCCGTCATTGAGACGGCGAGTTCTGCCCAGCCTCCCACGCCTTGGCCAAACTTTTCAGGATGATTACCGCGCTTATTCAAGTCATCGCATTTGCTCATGGCAGTTCTCCCTTATAGCGAATGATGTAGCTATCCATGCCCGTGGATTTCTGCAGTTGTGTGGAACCGTCTTGCGCGCTTTTGCCGGCCATGTTGCCGTCATCGCGCAGAATTTCAAAAGCAACGCCAACAGCCGGTGTATCGTCGACATTCACCAGCAACACTTCCTGGTCAAAACTGCTGTGTGGCCGTTGATTGAATTCCTGCGACACGCTCTTCGGCGCCAGGGTTTCCAGGTTGCCGTTGAAGAGCACGGGCGAGGAGGTAAAGAACTGCACCTTGTCGCTGATTTCCAGCATGTGGCTGGCGCCGTGCAGGCGTACGCCTTTCTTGCCCTTGATGTTGACCCAGTCCGCTTCGCTGATCAGCGACAAGACTTTCCGGGCAATGATTTCCACCTCGTCGCTGTGCGCCTGAATGGACACCTTGCCGCTGGCGGCAATCAGTTTCATGCCGGCCTTGTGCACGAACAGGCTGAAGCTTTTGGCGATGCTGGCAAACATGCTGTCGCCGCTGGCGAGCGAGATATTCTTGCTGCTGGTGAGCGCCACATGTTCGCTGGCGGCCAAGTGGATCGATTCGGCCGTGCTCAGCTCGATGCCGGCCGGACTGGCCAGCAGCAGATGTGGTTCCGATAATTCCGGAAAATCGCCGCCGCTGCCCTTGATGGCGGCATTTTGCCGCTGGATGGCGTTGGCCACGGCGCCTTGCTGTGCGGTGCTGTCCTGCGCGCCCCCGTCCATGGCCATGCCGGCCAGCCCCTCATGCAGTTGGCGCGCCTGCGCCAGGCGGGAGTGCGTTTCGTCGAGCTGTTTGATCGATCCAGTTCCTGCCGGTGTTTCTGTGGTGATCAGCATGCCTTTGGCAGCGCGCAGGGCGCCCCAGGCGTTGCTGGACAGCTCGAATCCTTCTCCGCGCGCTTCCTTGCGCCCGGCATGGTCATCGATGCGGGTGATGTTGCCCAGTGACAGCCGGCTGTCCTGGTGCTCGCTGCGCAGCTGTGCCTGGATCGCGCCCTTAGTATCGTCGAGTACCAGGTGGTTGGCGCTGCGCGCGCCCAATTCGCGGCTGCGCACGCCGGACAGGGCGCGTTGCTGCGGCAGTTGCCACGGCGGCGGGTTGGCGCTGTTGTAGACGACGCCGATGACGATGGGGTGGTCGATATTGCCGTCCTGGAATTGCACGACGACTTCCTGGCCCACGCGCGGCAAGGCGATCTGTCCCATTTGCGGTCCCGCCATCGGCATCATGACCCTTATCCATGGCGAGCTGCGTTCATCGAATGTGCCCAGGCGGTCCCAGTGAAATTGCAGGCGGATGCGTCCCAGTGCATCGGTATGGATTTCCTCCCCGGCCGGCCCGACCACCAGTGCCGTCTGCACGCCGGCAACGATGCAGGGCGTGCTGTTGTAGCCGTGCCCGGGGCGCCAGCGTATGTCCCGGCGCACGCAGGTGAGCGTGTTCGCGTAATGCGATGGAGCGCCCGGTTCAGCCTGATAATTATTGCTGGCGATATGCTCGGCTGACAGGATCAGGTACTCGCGTTCGGCAATACTGTCCGGGCGTTCCTGGCCAGGCTGATAGCGCTTTTCCTCGGCGCTGAAATGGCCGTCGAGCCGGAAACAAAGGCCGGGCTGTGCGCCGCGATGATTGCCTGCCGCCTCGAAATACTGGCGCAGATGGTCGCTTTCTTCCATGCGGCGTTGTGCCAGAGACTCCCCGTCATCGACAGTCCTGTAGCCATAGGCGCCCGTATTTTCATACAATTCGTGGGCAAAGACGTCGCCCTGGCGATTCAGGGAGTAGCCGCTGGCAAGATGTGGTCTAGGGTTTTTATAATCGAAGCTGGCCAAGGTCAGTTGCCCGGAGCCGATCCGGCGCACGGCTTGCCATTGTTGCAGGCCATCGTCTTCCATGGAGCCCGACTCGGAGTGGAAACGTATGGCGCCGTCGCCGGATGCCGTGGCGATCATGTCCGCCAGGGTGCTATTGTCTGCGAGCCACAAGGTGTGGCCATCGGCGCGGTGTTCGTACCAGTAGTGCCAGCCCAGCGCTTCCCAGCGCCGGTGCAGGTGGTTGTAGTCGGTTTCATTGTGCTGGTTGGCGCAGCTGATCTGCGGATCGTCGCCATGGATGCTGGTTTTCCAGTCGCGCTGCTCGTAGTGCGCAAACGTCGTTTCGGTCAGCTGCATCACGCTTTGGCCATGAAAGGACACATTGTCCTGGCGCAGCCGGGCGAAGGCCAGCCACGGTTGCAGCACCGTCCGGTACCAGGCAAAGCCACCATCGGCGCGCAGCAGGCAGAATTCGCCCACATAGCCGTTAAAGTGGCGTAGCGTGCCGTCGTCGCGCACCATGGAAATGGTCACCATCCGGCCCATCATGGCTTTGAGCGCGATGTGTGCGTCATCGGACAGCAATTCCACTTCGAAACGGAAGTCGCGCGATACTTCTTCCCTGGCGGTCAGCGAATTGACCAGCAGGATGGCGCCGGCCGGCCCATCGTCATGGGGGAATTCGATCTTCAGCAGGCGCCGCTCTTGTGCGGCGAGGTCGAAGACCGATAGCGCCGCCTGTATGCTTGCATGCATGCCCTGCCTCCGTTACAGCGATGTGATCAGGCGGGCGCCGCAGGCGGTGGCGTCGCCGTCATAGGCGTATGGCTTGCCCATGTGCTTTGCGCCGGTGCCGTCCGGCGTGATGGGAAAGCTGCCCTTGCACTTGGGACAGAAAGTCATGTCGTCGGCCAGCGCCGCCGTCTTCCCCATCACGGTGCTGCCTGACGATGCACTGGTGACCTTGCCGCCGTGATCGGTTGCGTCTCCTAGCCGGATGACGCCGCGTCCCGCATGTTTCATGCTTGCCTCGCTTTCAGGGATAAACTGCTCAAGCCAGCTGCAGCAGATAACGCACCTGCGCGCCGCGTACCTTGCCTTGTGCCGTCTGCAAGAACGTCGTCCAGCCGAGGCGCCTTCTTTCCGAAGGGTTGGAACTCAGGAGCAGGGGCCTGATGCACGGCGGACTCAGTATCAGCCGCACTTCATATTGCAAATCCGGTACGCCAAACAGCGCCAGCATTTTTGCCAGTGCCGCCGCGCCTGTACTGCGCGGCAGGAAGCGTTGCAGGCCAGCGGGATCCAGCGGGCCGATATGCAGGCAGACGCGCATGTCCTGACGCCAAAGCCGCAGGCCAAGCGTTGCTCCGCGTGCCAGGGTAAAGTTGCCACTGCCTAGCAGGCTGCGGCGGTTTTTTTCCAGATAGTCCCAGCCACCGACAAATTGCTGCACGGTGACGGGTACGCCGCAGTACTCGGCCAGCACGGGACCAATCGCTTGCGCGGAGACGGGGCGGCAGCGCAGCAGACCCGCGTACCAGGCCGCGACGTCCTGTGTCACGGCATCCGGTTCGCCGCTCGACGGCAGTGCGCCGCGCCGCACGCCGGCCAGTGCCGTCAGCAAAGGCAGTTGTGCATCCCTTGCCTGGGTCTGCAGCGTGGATTCCAGCCGATACTTTTCCCATGCTTGGTAATACAGTGTGAGCATCCGGTGCGAAAAGATATCGAGGAAGGCCGATACGCCAGCGTCTTTGCTCGACAAGCGGTGGCCGGCGATGCGTTCCGAATGGTGCAAGGGCAAGGTGCCTCCGACGCCGAGAAAACGCATGAACGTGGGTGTCAGGGTCAGCTGCTCATTGTCGTCGAGCGAGAGCTGTTCGATTTCACTGGCGGGAAAACTCAAGGACAAGCTGTTCTTGAAGCGCAGCACGTGGCCGAAGGCTTGCGCATGGGACACGTTCTGCTGACGCAGCCAGCACAGCAGAATACGCACCGCCTGCACGAACTGATAGCGGTATGGCTCGGCTAGCAAGTGTTGGACTACACCGGATTCTGCAGTCCGCTTCTTGGTTTGCATCGGATCAGCTCCTTTCCGCTTTGCCCTGACAGCACCACCAGTTCGATGAAACTGTTGATTTGCACATACAACCCAAGGAAGTGATCGATCACCTGTACAAACAGGTGCATGCCGCTGCCGACGAACGCTTCCTCGTCAAGCGTGAGGCGCACCTCCACGCCATGCGCCAGCGAGGTGCCGCGCTTGTGCCGCAGCCATGTCGTGGTCGGCGAGTGCGCCAGCGCGACGATGCCGCCGATCTGGCGCTGCGAGCTTGCCGATTGGGACTGGTCATATAGCGTCAGCATTTCGCGCAGCGCCGGCAGGCCCTCCTGGACCAGCGCGTGATGATTCAGCGCCAGGTGTGAAATCAGGCGCCAGTGCAGGCCCGCGCCCGGTGGGAAACGTCGGGGCTGGCTGGGGCGTCGCAGCATGTGCAGTGCAGGTCCGCCGCCGCACGGTTGCAAGTCTCCTTGCGGTTGGCCGTATTTGAGTGACAGTGGAAGATCGCGGTTACTGCATGTCAGCGACAGCGACAAGCTGGCTTTTTCATTGACCAAGGGATTGAAGTCGCTATCGACCAGCGTGATTTTCTTTTCATGGCCAGGGCTTTTGAGGGCAAGCGTCGTGTCGTGGCGCATGACCCAGTAATGGCCTTGTTGCGCCGCGCCCTCGCCATGGCGCAGACTGTACAGAGGGCGAAATTCGGTCAGCGTGCTTTCCCCTCCGCGTTGGCGCAGCAAACGCACCGCATCGACAGTGACGACTTCGTAACCATGGGCATGGGTCGCATGGGCCAGCACGGAATAGTCGGTTTTTTGCCGGGTGATGGCGATCGGCACGCCTTCCTGGCGGAAGAGGTTGACCGCCGGACTGCAGCCCAGCCTTAAGTTGTCGCTGGAAATACTGGACAACATGCGCGCCGCAGCGGAGTCGGGTCGCAAACCGGCCATGCACAAATGCAGGGTAAAGCGCCGGCAACCAGGCGGCAGGGCAGTACTCAGCGCCGCGATATCGATGTCGAAGAAATTGAATTTTTCCGGATATGCAAAATACTCGCTCAGGATGCGGTAGGCCGGCTGCGAACGGGCACCGAAAGGTATCAATGCATCGGCGTCGGCGAAGCCGACGGGCGTCAAGGGCAAGGCGGGCAAGGCCATCCATTGCACCGCGTCGATGGACACAAAAGCGCAGACTGCATGCAGGAACAGGGCATCGCGCAAGGCGGCGGAAAAAGAGGCTTCGCCATCGATGAAAAAGCGCAGTGATGCTGGCGCCGCATCGAGATGTCGGATGCCAATGTTCAGCGCGGAACTGGCTGATGCTGGCAGGCGTACGCCTGGCGGCGGCTTGATCATCGCATCGAAAGCCGCGCTTTCCACTACCGATGTTCCTGTCGTCATGCCGTAGACCGTCTTGAAGCGGCAGCGCACGCCGCGCACAGGCGTTGCGTCCATTTCGCTGCCGGCCGGCAGGTGCAACACGCCCGCTTCAGCCGCTGGGGCGGACTGGTGCACGATGGTGCAGGACGGAAAGGGGCGCAGATAATGCGGGAACAGGGCTTCGAACAAGGCTTCGGTAAATTGCGGATAGTCGTCATCGAGCCGTTTCGAGATGCGTGCCGCCAGCATGGCCACCGATTCGATCAAGTGTTCGACGTGCGGATCTTCGCAAGACTCGCCGGACATGTGCAATTTGCCGGCAATTCTCGGATAGCGTTCGGAGAACTCACGGCAATGCCGTCGCAGCATCACCAGTTCGCGTTCGAAATACGGCAGCAAGTCCTCCATCTCTCTTTTCCTGTGTCTTCGCGGCGGAGTGGTCAGTATCCGAGTGTTTGCTCAGAGGCAAATTGCGTTTGCGCAATAATTGAACAGGGTTGCTGTGCAATATCAAGGACTTCCAAGCTGGCAACATCAGACTGGCAAGGCAGCATGATTCCAACGGTCAACATGGAGAATGCAATGACATTGCCATCCAAATTACTTTGGTCCGAGGGCCTGGCCATCGGCCCCCAGCAATTCCAGCAGCTGGACCGCTACCATGAAGCGCGCCTGCAGCGTCTGGCTTCACTCATCAATCCACATTTATGGGGTGTGCACGGCGTCAGCTGGAATGCGGATGCACTGGCCAACAATAGCCTGCGGGCGGACGCCATGTCGCTCGTCTTTCAGGATGGAGAGTTCTTTGAAGCGCCGCTTGGCGATGTATTGCCCAGTGCAGTTGACTTGTCCAAGCTGCCTTCCAGCGAACATAGTTTTACTTTTTATGCCGCGTTGCCCACGCTGCGGGCACATGGCGGCAATGTGAGTGCTGCCGGCGCGCGCTATGTCCAGGCGGATATCGAAACCCCGGATCTGTACAGCGAGGCAGTCAGCGTCGATGTGGCTTACCTGCAGAAGCGCGTGTATCTGTTGTCGCAACTGGACCCCCTGCATGATTACCTTGCCATCCCGGTGATCCGTTTGTACCGCGCCGGCAATGGCAGCTTTGAAATCGATGCCTCCTTCATTCCGCCTGGCCTGACCATCAGCGCCGAGTCTTCGCTGCAGAAAATGCTCGATTCGCTGATCGACCGCATGGGCGCGAAAATTGAGGCGCTGTACAGCCGCCACCGTCAACCCGGTAACAATACGGTTGAATTCCAAGGCGGGGATGTTTCCTCGTTCTGGATGCTCAATACCTTGAGCACGGCCAGCGCCACGCTCAGTCATTGCGCCAGTTATCGGCGCCACCATCCTGTATATGTGTTTGAAAAATTGATGGCATTGGCCGGTGGCTTGATGACGTTTTCGAAAAAATACACGCTGAGCGACTTGCCGGCGTATTGTCACGATGACGCGGCTCCCGGTTTCGGCAAGCTCGATGGCATCATCCGTGACCTGATCGATACGGTGCTCCTGTCGCGTTACTTCCCGATTCCATTGTCCAACGACACGCAACAAAACACCCACTATCACGGCTTGCTCGATGCCAAGCGGATTGACCGGCAGACCGAGCTCTGTCTTGCGGTCAACGCTGATATGCCGGCGCTGGAACTGGTTGCCACGGTGCCGTTGCAGTTCAAAATATCCTCTCCGGACAATATCGAACTATTACTGGGCCGGGCGTTGCCGGGTGCCGAGCTGCGGCATATGGCCCAGGTTCCTGCTGAAGTACCCGTGCGGCCCAATACGTATTACTTTTCGATCGATAACAAGGGCAGTATCTATGACAGCATGATCAAGGCACAGGCGATTGCGATTTATGTGCCGTCCGGCATAAAAGGGCTGAAGCTGGAATTGTTCGGTATCAGCGGCACCGCCGCGTAACGATAGTTGGCGTGGCGGGTGGTTGTCTTGTCAAAAGATTGCCCTAAGGAATAGACTTGTCCCAGCAGTTGACGTTATCATGTTTTTGTAAGTGTCGGTGGCTGAGCAGTCGGCGCAATGGTGAAACATGGTGACAGCGGGAGTGAGCATGGGCATGGCGAATGATGCGTGATGTGCCGGGTGACTTGCGGCTTGGCGGCGGGATGGGCAGGGCAGCGGTGCGTCGCTGTGGCCGCGCATTGCTGTTGATGCTATGCGCCGCTGTGGCTGCGCCGGCGCTGGCTGCAAGCGCCGCGCCGCCGCACCGGGGCCAGCGCGTGCTGGTCCTCAATGCCTACGATTACGGCCGTGCCGGCGTGGAATCGTACACGCGCACTTATGTCGCCGCCATGGCCGCCGCGGGCCTGGCCAGCGAAGATATCATGGTCGAGCACCTGAACCTCAATACCCAGGGCGACCCGGCGCTGCGCAACGAGATGCGTGATTTGTTGCTTTTAAGATACACCCAGATGATGGGCCGCAAGGCCGACCTGATCATCGCCATGCAGCAGCCGGCGCTCGATTTTTTGCTGTCCGACCTGGCGCCGCTGGCGCGCGGCGTGCCCGTGCTGGCGATTAACACCTCGGGCAAGGCCTTGCCGGCCGGCAGCCCGCTGGCCATCTGGCAGCAAAAGGCGAACGTCGATTTTCCCGGCACCCTGGCGCAAGCGATGGCGCTGTTCCCGGAGACCAAAACCATCGTCGTGGCCGTCGGCGCGAGCGAAGCCGACCAGGCCCTGAAGCGCAACATGCAGCAGGCGGCGCAGGCTTGGCAGGGCAGGGTTTATATGGAGTATCTCGACGGCCTGACCCTGGCGCAGATGCGCGTGAAGGTGGCGCACTTGCCCGCCGATACGCTGCTGCTGGCGGGCAACGTCAACCGCGACGTGGTAGGCGCCATCGCCACGCCCGTGCAGTTTGCCGGCGAACTGGCGCGGCTGGCGAACGTACCTGCCTTCGGCATGTACAACACGAACGTGGGCAAGGGCATTCTGGGCGGCTCCATCCTGCACATCGAAGGGGCCGCGCAGCAGGTGGCGCAGATGTCGCTGGCCGTGTTGGCCGGCAAGGCCCCTGCCGCGCCGGGCGCCTTGCTGCCGCCGGTCCGCCCGGTGCCCATGTACGACTGGGAGCAGCTGCAGCGCTGGGATGCCGATATCAGCCAGCTGCCGCCAGACACCCTGTTCTTCAACCGTCCGCCGCAGCTGTGGCACGAACACCGCGCCGCCGTGCTGCTGGCGGCCGGCGTCTTCATCGTGATGGCCGGCTTGCTGAGCGCCTTGCTGCTGCAGCGGCGGCGTTTGCGCCGCGCCGAGAGCGAGGCGCGCGAGAGCGAACAGCGCTTCCGCATCCTCGTCGAGCATGCGCCCGAAGCCATCGTCGTGTATGACCTGGACCAGGACCGCTTCATCGACGCCAACAGCAGTGCGCAGCGCATGCTGGGCATGTCGCGCGAAGCGCTGCTGGCGCGTGGACCGTTCGACCTGTATAGCATGGAGCAGCCCGACGGCATGCCTTTGGGCCTGATGATGGAAGAGCATCTGCGCCGCGCCATGCTCGGTGAACCCATCCTGGTCGAGCGCAATGTGCGGCGCGCCGACGGCAGCATCTTCCCTTGTGAAGTGCGGCTGGTGCGCTTGCCGATGGAAGGGCGGCGCCTGGTGCGTAGCGGTATAGTCGACATTTCCGAGCGCAAGCAAAGCGAGCAGGAATTGCTCGGCTACCGCGACCACCTGGAAGAGCTGGTGCAGCAGCGCACGGCCGCCCTGTCGGTGGCCGTCACCGAGGCCGAATCGGCGAACCGCGCAAAAAGCGTCTTTCTCGCCAACATGAGCCACGAATTGCGCACGCCCTTGAATTCCGTGATCGGCTTTTCGCAGATGATGGCCGATTCGAGCAGCATGTTCGAGGAAGAAAAACATAACCTGGCCATCATCAACCGCGCCGGCCATCATTTGCTCACCTTGATCAACGATATCCTGGAATTGTCGAAAATCGAGGCGGGCCGCATGCAGCTGCAAGCGGGACCCGTGGACTTGAACGGTTTGCTCGACGAAGTGCTCGAGATGGTGCGCATGCGCTCCGGCGACCAAGGCATCGCGCTGCGGCTCGAACGTGCCGGCGTGCCGCCGCTGGTGCGCCTCGATGGCGCCAAGCTGCGCCAGGTGCTGCTCAATTTGCTGTCAAACGCGCTCAAGTTCATCGAGCAGGGCAGCGTGACCTTGTCGCTGGCCTGCGAGACGGGCGGCGATGGGCAGGCGGCGCTGGCGTTCGCCGTGCGCGATACGGGCAGCGGCATCGCGGAAGAGGATCTGGAACGCATCTTTGAACCGTTCGTGCAGGCCGACAGCGCCGTGGCGCAGGCCGGCACGGGACTGGGGCTGACCATTTCGCGCGAGTTCGTGCGCCTGATGGGCGGCGAGCTGCGCGTCGAATCGACCTTGGGTGCCGGCTCCCGCTTCAGTTTCGAACTGCGTGCACCGGTGCTGCAGCAGCCGGCCATCGCAGCGCTGGCGCCGGGCCGCGTGGCGCGCCTGCCGCCGGCCCAGCGCGGGCGCATGGTGCTGCTGGTCGACGATGACGACAACTGCCGCAAGCTGCTGGCCGGCTTGCTGGCGCCGCTGGGCTTCCAGTTGCACGAGGCTGCGGGCGGCGTGCAGGCGCAAGCCATGCTGGCGGCGCAGCGCTACGACATCGTGCTCAGCGACTGGCGCATGCCGGACATGGACGGCCTGGCGCTGACGCGCTGGCTGCGCGCGCAGCCGGCGCTGGTGCAACCGCGCCTGGTGATCATGACCGCTTCCGCCTTCGAGGAAGAAAAGCAGGAGGCGCTGGCGGCTGGCGCCGACGGCTTCCTGCGCAAGCCGATCGAGCAGGAACACCTGTTCGCCATGCTGGAGCAGCAGCTGGGCGTGCGCTTCCAGCGCACCGGCGCCATGCCGCCGCGCGTGCCGGCGGCCACCTTCGACTTGCAGCGGTCGCTGGGCCAGCTGGGCGCGGCCGAGCGTCAGGCGCTGCTCGAATCCGTGCAAGCCCTCGATTTGCGCCGCAGCGCCATCGTGTTGTCAGGCGTGGCGACCAGCCTGCCGCAGCTGGCCGCGCACATCGCCGCCATGCTGGAACAGCATCAATACCAGCCGCTGTGCGCCTTGCTGGCGCAGCTGGCCAGCGAGCCGCAGGGCGAAGACGCATGACGCTTCACGCATCCAAGGGCGCGCGCCTGGGCGGCGTGTCCATCGTGCTGGCCGTCAGCGTGGCGCTGACGTTTGTCGTCACGGCGCTGCTGCTCGTGTTTGCCGTGCTGTTTTACCAGTCCGAACGCGAGCAGCGCTGGCAGCAGCTGCAGCGCAGCCTGTCCGTGAGCGCGGACCAGCTGGCCGTGGCCATCGAACTGCCCTTGTGGAATCTCGATGAAAAGCAGATGCAGGCCATCATGCGCAGCATGCTGGGCAAGCGCGACCTGGTGGCCAGCTCGCTGACGCCGGGCATCGGCAAGGAAGCGCTGGTCCTGCGCCGCACCGCGGACGGCGCCATCGGCAGCTTTTCCTCGCTGTCTGCGGAACCGGACTGGCTGGTGCAGCGGCGCCCCGTGACGATGGGCGGACAAGTCATCGGCAGCGTTGCCGTGTATGCGACGCCGGCCCTGCTGCACGCGCAGTTGCGGCAGCGTGCGCTGGGCATCGGCGCCATGATCGTGGCGCTTGACGTGATCCTCGTGGCCGGCATCTGGCTGCTCATGTGGTGCCTGATGCTCAAGCCTCTGAAGGCGATCGGCCAGTATGCGGCCGGTATTCAGGCGGGGCAGGGGGAAGCGTTCGGCACGCCGCCGAAAGCGTGGTTCCTGGGCGAGCTGCGCACGCTGTACCGCTCCATCCGCGACATGGTGGCGCTGCTCGACAGCCGCTACCGCGCCTTGCAGCGCAGCGAGGAGCGCGTGCAGATGGCCACGGGCGCGGCCAGCATCGGCATCTGGGACTGGAACGTGCGCAGCGGCGCCTTGCAGTGGGACGAGCAGATGTACGCGCAGTTCAAGGCCGATGCCGACAGCGGCACGGCGCCGGCGGCGATCTGGCGCGCGGCGCTGATGCCCGACGACGTGCCGGCCGCGAAGGAAGCCTTGCGCGCCGCGCTGGGCGCCGGCCAGGCGTTCACGCACGAGTACCGCATCCTGTGGCCCGATGGCGCCATCCGCTACATCAAGGTCGATGCCGTGATCTTCCGCGACGGGCAAGGCCTGCCCATGCGCCTGGTGGGCTCGAACTACGACATCACGGCGCACCGCGAGGCCGAACTGGAACTGCTGCGCCACCGCCATCACCTGGAAGAACTGGTGGCCGAGCGCACGAGCGCCCTGTCGGTGGCCGTCAGCCAGGCGCAGGCGGCGAACCGCGCCAAGAGCACCTTCCTGGCGAACATGAGCCATGAACTGCGCACGCCCCTGAATTCCGTGATCGGATTTTCGCGCCTGATGGCCGCCTCGCCCAATATGCACGACGATGAAAAGCGCAACCTGGCCATCATCCACCGTTCCGGCAATCATTTGCTCACCCTGATCAATGAAATCCTCGAACTGTCGAAAGGCGAGGCGGGGCGCCTGCAGGCGCAGACGGCCGTGGTGGCGCTGGCGCCCCTGCTGCAGGAAGTGATGGACATGCTGGGCATGCGCGCCGAGCAGCAGGGGCTGGCCCTGCGCCTCGATTGTGCGGGCCTGCCGGCGGCCGTGCTGCTCGACGCGATGCGCTTGCGCCAAGTGCTGCTGAACCTGATGTCGAACGCCGTCAAGTTTGCCGGCGGCGGCGAAGTCACCTTGCGCGTGCGCGGCGAGCGGTGCGATGCAGCCACGTGGCGTTTGTCATTCGCCGTCAGCGACACGGGCATCGGCATCGCCCAGGAAGACCAGCAGCGCATCTTCGAGCCCTTCGTGCAGGCCGACAGCGCGGGACCGAAGGATGGCACGGGCCTGGGCCTGGCCATCTCGCGCGAATTCGTGCAGCTGATGAAAGGCGAACTGACGGTGGAATCGGCGCCGGGGCAGGGCGCCACCTTCCGTTTCAGCATACCCGCGCAGGCGGCCGAAGCGCCCGTGCCGGCGCCCGTGCCGCAGCCCGTGGCGCCGGCGCCCGAGGTGTTGCCGGCACTGCGCGCGCAAGACTTGCTGCTGCTGGCCGGGGAAGAACGCGCCGCCTTGCTGGTGGCGCTGCGCGAATTGAACCTGGCGAGGGTGGCACAGCTGCTGGCGGCCTTGCCGGCGGCGGCTGCGCCCTTGCTGGCGCCGCTGCAGGCCATGCTCGACCAGCATCAGTACCGCCAGTTATGCGACTTGCTGGATCATGAGGGGGCGCTGGCGCACGTTTGAAAGTGTGGGCTGACAACATCGGATTCGCTGAAAAGAAGGACTAAGTAGCGCCGATGGATGGTGCTAAATTGCAATAAAGATTATGATGATAGTACGTAGTTCATCGCAAAGAAATGTCTTGTCCAGCGCGGCAACCGACCGCCGCGCCTCATCCAAAGCTGAGAGAACTGCTACATGCACCGCGATTTTTCGGAAGTGAACTCGAAGGGCGAAGTACTGATCGTTGAAGATACGCCGGCTTCGCTGAAGCTGTTGAGCGATTTGCTGGGCGGCGCCGGCTATGCCGTGCGCCAGGCGCCGAACGGTGAACTGGCCCTGTGGACGGCCCAGGCGCGCCCACCCGAGCTGATCCTGCTCGACGTGCGCATGCCCGGCCTCGACGGCTTTGAAGTGTGCCGCCGCCTGAAGGAGATACCGTCCCTGCGCCAGGTGCCGGTGATCTTCCTGTCGGCCCAGTACGATACGGACGACAAGGTGCGCGGCTTTGCGCTGGGCGCCGTCGATTTCATCGCCAAGCCCTTCCAGGCAGAGGAAATTCTGGCCCGCACCGACGCCCACGTGCGCCTGGCGCGGGCGCAGCTGCAGCTGGCGCAGGAACGCGCCAACCTGGAACGGAGGGTGGCCGAACGCACGGCCGAACTGGAGCAGGTGGCCAGCACCCTGGCGCGTGAAGTGCAGATCCGCCGCGCCAATGAGGAATTGCTGCGCCTGTCGGGCCAGGTCTTCGAAGCGACCCAGGACGCCATCCTGATCACGGATGCGGCCGGCGTCATCGTCACGGCTAATCCCGCTTTTACACGCATCACCGGCTACGCGGCGCCGGAAGTGGTGGGCACGGACATCCTGCGCCTGCATGCGGAACACACCGGGGAAGCGGTGTTGCAGGCCATGCGCCAGGGCTTGCGCAGCAGCGGCTGCTGGTCTGGCGAAGTGCAGACACGACGCAAGAGCGGCGACACCTATCCCTGCCTGCTCAGCGCCTCCACCGTGCACGGCCCCGATGGCGCCGTCGTCAACTATATCGGCGTCTTCCTCGACATCAGCGAACGCAAGGCCGAGCAGCATCTGATCGATTTCCTCTCCTACCACGACGCGCTGACGGGCTTGCCGAACCGCGTGCTGCTGCGCGAGCGCTTCGAACAGGCGCGCGCGAACGCTCTGCGCGACGGCCAGCAGGTGGTGCTGATGTGTCTTGACCTGGACCGCTTCAAGAACATCAACGATTCGCATGGCCAGGCCGTCGGCGACAAGGCGCTGCAAGTGGTGGCGCGTTTCCTGTCCGGCTGCGTGCAGGAGGGCGACACGGTGGTGCGCCAGGGCGGCGACGAATTCCAGATCCTGCTGCAGGACGATGCCCTGCTGGGGCGTACCCTGGGACTGGCGCAAACCATCTTGGCCGGCTTGCGCGAGGAACTGAGCGTCGACGGCGAGCGCCTGGCGCTGACGACCAGCATTGGCATCGCCATGTGCCCGGCCGACGGCGACAGCCTCGACGACGTGCTGCGCCATGCCGACACGGCCCTGGTGCGGGCCAAGGAAATGGGGCGCGACCATTACGCCTTCTTCACGGAGCGCATGGGCAGCGATATCCGCGCCCGCCTGGCCATGCAGCAGCAGCTGCGCGGCGCCATCTGCCGCGATGAATTCGAAGTGCACTACCAGCCGCAGATGTGCTTGCGCACGGGCGCCTTGCTGGGCGCGGAAGCCCTGCTGCGCTGGGATAATCCGGTGCTGGGCAAGGTGCCTCCCGGCCTGTTCATCGCGCTGGCCGAGGAATACGGCTTGATCACGGCCATCGGCGAATGGGTGCTCGAAAGCGTGTGCGCGCAAATCCGCGCCTGGCACGACGCGGGCCTGGGCAGCATCAAGGTGGCCGTCAACCTGTCCGGCAAACAGTTCGCGCAGGACCGCACGGTGCCGTTCGTCGAGGCGGCCTTGCGCAAATACGGCATCGCGCCCGCCTGCCTGGGCATCGAGATCACGGAAAGCACGGTGATGGGCGACCCGGACAAGGCCGTGGCGGCCCTGACGCGCCTGAAGGATATCGGCGTGGGCATTTCGCTCGACGACTTCGGCACCGGCTATTCCAGCCTCGGCTACCTGAAACGTTTTCCCATCGACGTGCTGAAGATCGACAAATCCTTCGTCGACGACGTCACCACCAGCAGCAGCGACGCGGCCATCGCCCGTTCCGTCATCTCGCTGGCGCACAACCTCGACATGCGCGTCATCGCCGAAGGGGTGGAAACGCGCGCACAGGTCGACTTCCTGACGGAACACGGCTGCGATGAAATGCAGGGCTATTTTTTCAGCCGCCCCCTGGCGGCGGACGCCTTCACGGCCTTGCTGCGCGAACGGCGCACCCTGGCCGTGGCGTAAGAGGTAAGCACTGCGGTGCGGCCGATGCACCATGCCGGTGCGTCCGCTGCAGCGCGGTGCGCGATTCTCACTTTTCCATCCCCTGACGCTGGCACATATCCTGCTTAGGTAATCGCTTATTTACGCGATTGCCCTGCATGCCAGACAGTCCCCATCCAGCCACGCCTTTACCAGCCAGCGCCCACGGCGCCTGGCAGGCGCATTTGCGCCTGGGCTTTGCGCTGCACGATGGCGTCAGCCGCCTCGTCGAGCGCACGCACAGCGGCCCCCTGCGCGTGCAAAAGCCCCTGTACCCGGAAGGCGATGCCGTCTGCCACGCCATCATCATCCATCCACCCGGCGGCGTGGTGGGCGGCGACCAGCTGGCCGTCGACGTCACGGTGGGCGAGGGCGCGCGCGCCTTGCTCACGTCGCCGGGCGCGGCCAAGTGGTACCGCGCCAACGGCCACGTCTCGGGCCAGCACATCGTGCTGCGCGCCGGTAGCGGCGCGGCCATCGAGTGGCTGCCGCAGGAAAGCATCTTCTTCGACCAGGCCTGCGTGCGCCTGCGCCACGAAGTCGAACTGGCGCCGGACGCCAGCTACATCGGCTGCGACATCATCTGCCTGGGCCGCAGCGCCTCGGGCGAAGTTTTCAACACGGGCAGCATCAGCCAGCAGGTGCGGATACGCCGCGGCGGCAAGCTGCTGTGGTGGGAGCAGGGCGTGCTGGCGGCCGGTGGCGCACTGATGGCCAGCCCGCTGGGATTGGGGGGCCACACCGTGTGCGCCACCCTGATCGCCGTCGGCACACAAGTTACGCCTGCCGTGCTGGCTGCCGTGCGCGAGATCGGCGTGCCGGCCGGCGCCGCGTTTGGCGCCACGCACATGAAATCGCTGGTGGTGGTGCGCCTGCTGTGCGGCGACAGCGAGGCGGCGCGCCGCATCATGCTGACCGCCTGGCAGCTGCTGCGCCCCGCCATGCTGGGGCGCGACGCCGTCGTGCCCCGCATCTGGAACACTTAATCACGAAAGAAGCGCAGGAAAGAAGCGCAAGGAAAACCATGGACCTGACTCCCCGAGAAAAAGACAAGCTGCTCATTTTTACGGCCGCGCTGCTGGCCGAACGGCGCCTGGCGCGCGGTTTGAAATTGAATTATCCGGAAGCGGTGGCCCTGATCAGCGCGGCCATCATGGAAGGCGCGCGTGATGGCAAGTCGGTGGCGCAGCTGATGTCGGACGGTACCAAGATCCTCTCGCGCGCCGACGTCATGGACGGCATCGCCGAGATGATCCCCGACATCCAGGTGGAAGCGACCTTCCCCGATGGCAGCAAGCTGGTGACCGTGCACCACCCGATACCGTAGTTTTTTTTGAGAAGGAGTCCGTCATGACACCAGGCGAATACCAATTGGAAGAAGGCGAAATCAGCTTGAATGCCGGGCGCGCCACGGCCACCGTGGTGGTGGCCAACCGGGGCGACCGGCCGATCCAGGTCGGATCGCACTTCCACTTTTTTGAAGTCAACCCGGCACTGGCGTTCGAGCGCTGGCGCGCCTACGGCATGCGCCTGAACATCACGGCCGGCACCGCCGTGCGCTTCGAACCGGGCCAGCAGCGCACCGTGGAACTGGTGGCGCTGGCGGGCGAGCGCAAGGTCTACGGCTTCAACGGCGAAGTGATGGGCGAACTGCAAGACACTCCACCGGGAAAGGATTGAGATGGCCAGTATTCCCCGCAGCGCGTATGCCGAAATGTTCGGCCCCACCAAGGGCGACCGCATCCGCCTGGCCGACACGGAATTGTTCATCGAGATCGAGCATGACTATGCGATCTACGGCGAAGAGGTGAAATTCGGCGGCGGCAAGGTGATCCGCGACGGCATGGGCCAGTCGCAGCGCTGCGCGGCCGAGGTGATGGATACCGTCATCACGAATGCTGTCATCCTCGACCACTGGGGCATCGTGAAGGCCGATATCGGCTTGAAAAACGGGCTGATTTTCGGCATCGGCAAGGCGGGCAACCCCGACATCCAGCCTGGCGTGACCTTGCCCATCGGCGGCGCCACGGAAATCATCGCCGGCGAAGGCATGATCGTCACGGCTGGAGGCGTCGACACGCACATTCACTTCATTTGCCCGCAGCAGATCGAGGAAGCGCTGATGAGCGGCGTGACCACCATGCTGGGCGGCGGCACGGGACCGGCCGTCGGCACGGCCGCCACCACTTGCACGCCGGGACCGTGGCACTTGCACGCGATGCTGGCGGCGGCCGATGCCTTCCCGATGAACCTGGGCTTCATGGGCAAAGGCAATGTGAGTTTGCCGCTGCCTTTGGTCGAGCAAGTGCGCGCGGGCGCCATCGGCCTGAAACTGCACGAAGACTGGGGCAGCACGCCGGCTGCCATCGACAACTGCCTGTCGGTGGCGGACCGCATGGATATCCAGGTGGCGCTGCACAGCGACACCCTCAACGAGGGCGGCTTCCTGGAACACACGCTGGCCGCCTTCAAGGACCGCACCATCCACACGTTTCACACGGAAGGGGCGGGCGGCGGCCATGCGCCCGACATCATCGCCGCCGTGGGGCAAGCCAACGTGTTGCCCTCGTCGACGAATCCCACGCGCCCGTTTACCGTCAATACGCTCGACGAGCACCTGGACATGCTGATGGTGTGCCACCACCTGGACCCGGCCATTGCCGAAGACGTGGCCTTTGCCGAGTCGCGCATTCGCCGCGAAACCATCGCCGCGGAAGACATCCTGCACGACATCGGCGCCATCTCGATGATGTCGTCCGACTCGCAAGCGATGGGCCGAGTCGGCGAAGTGATCATGCGCACCTGGCAGACGGCGCACAAGATGAAGGTGCAGCGGGGCGCGCTGGCGCCCGACACGGCGCGCAGCGACAACTTCCGCGCCAAGCGCTATATCGCCAAGTACACGATCAACCCGGCCATCACGCATGGCATCTCGCACGTGGTGGGCTCCATCGAAGCGGGCAAGATCGCCGATATCGTGCTGTGGAAACCGGCCTTTTTCGGCGTCAAGCCGTCGATGATTTTAAAAGGCGGCATGATCGCGGCCGCGCAGATGGGCGACCCGAACGCCTCAATTCCCACGCCGCAGCCCGTGCACTACCGCATGATGTTCGGCGCTTTCGGCGGCGGCCTGAAAAAGTCGTTTACGTTTGTCTCGCAGGCGGCCTACGACCTCGATATCGGGCATCAGCTGAAACTGAACAAATCCGTCATCGCTGTGAAGAACATGCGCGGCTTGCGCAAGCACGACATGATCCACAACAGCGCCACGCCGCACATGGAAGTGGACCCGGAAACCTATGCCGTGCGCGCCGACGGCCAGCTGCTCGTGTGCGAGGCGGCCGCCGTGCTGCCGATGGCGCAGCGCTATTTTCTATTTTAAGTGGGAGACAAGCATGCTGACTTTGCATACCAAATTAGGTCCCGACGATGAGCGGGTACCCACCGCGCAACTGGTTCTGCCCTACGACCAGCGCGAAAAATGCCGGTTGCGCGCCGTGCTGTCGAATGGCGACGACGTGGCCGTGTTTACCGTGCGCGGCACGGTGCTGCGCGACGGCGAGCGCATGACCGGGCCGGAAGGGCAGGTGGTGCAGATCATCGCCGCGCGCGAACCGACCTATCTGGTGCGGTGCGCGGATGCCCACACCTTGCTGCGCTGCGCTTTTCACCTGGGGAACCGCCACACGCAGGCGCAGGTGGGCGATGGCTTTCTGCGCATCCGCAAGGACGTCGTGCTGAAGGAGATGCTCGAAGGCTTGCAGGCGATGGTGACGGAAGAAAGTGCGCCGTTCGAGCCGGAGGCGGGTGCGTACGGCGGCGGCCATGGTCATCACGACGGCCACGGCCAACACTTGCTGGCGCCCGTGCCGCTGCGGCAGAAAATCCACCGTCCCGGCGATGTGCCAGGCGCTGCATGATGCAGGCGTCGGCCCTGCTGCACCTGCTGCAGTTCGCCAGTCCGGCCCTGCCGATCGGCGCCTACAGTTATTCGCAGGGTCTGGAAGCGGCGCTCGAATCCGGCCTGGTGAGCGACGCGGTCATGGCGCGTAGCTGGATCGCCGAGCATCTGGCGCATGTGGTGTCGCGCTGGGAGGCACCGCTGTGCTGGCGGCTGATGCAGGCGTTTGAAGAACAGGATTTGTGCGCCGTGCAGCGCTGGAGCGAGCGTTTCATCGCTTCGCGCGACACGGCGGAATTTCGCGCCGAGACCATCCAGATGGGATATTCATTGACCAAGCTGCTGGCCGAGTTGGGCGTGGCCGACGGCGTGCTGATCGACATGCTGCAGGGACAGGCGGAAGTGGCCCTGCCGACGGCCTATGCCTGCGCCGTGGCGGCGCTGGCCATTCCGCGCGAGCAAGCGCTGCTGGCCATGCTGTTCGCGTGGGCGGAAAACCAGGTCCTCGTGTGCGTGAAATCCGTGCCGCTGGGGCAGGTGGCTGGCCAGCGATTGCTGCTGTCGCTGCGGCCGGACCTGGAAGCGGCGGCGTTGACGGCGCAAACCTTGCAAGACGACGAGATGGGCAACTGGGCGCCCGGCCTGTCGCTGCTGTCGATGCGCCACGAAGTGCAGTACAGCCGCCTGTACCGTTCCTGAACACAACAACGAGAGACCATACTATGACATCGATCACCTCCAATCCGCTGCGCGTGGGCATCGGCGGCCCCGTCGGCTCGGGCAAGACGGCCCTGTGCGAAATGCTGTGCAAGGGCATGCGCGAGCGCTACGACATGGCCGTCATCACGAACGACATCTATACCAAGGAAGACATGGAAATCCTGCTGCGCGCGGACGCCTTGCCGGCCGAGCGCCTGATGGGCGTGGAAACGGGCGGCTGCCCGCACACGGCCATCCGCGAAGATGCATCGATCAATCTGGAAGCGATCGCGCGCATGCAGGCAGATTTCCCCAACCTTGATTTGATCCTCGTCGAATCGGGCGGAGACAATCTGGCCGCCACCTTCAGCCCGGAATTGTCGGACCTCACCATTTATGTGATCGACGTGGCGGGCGGCGAAAAAATCCCGCGCAAGGGCGGGCCCGGCATCACCCGTTCCGATTTGCTGATCATCAACAAGACGGACCTGGCGCCGTACGTGGGCGCCAACCTCGACGTGATGGCGCAGGACGCCAGGCGCATGCGCGGCGAGCGCCCCTTCGTATTTACCAACCTGCGCAGCGGCGACGGCGTGCAGGTCGTCATCGATTTTATCCGCGAGCAAGGTTTGCTCGATCAACCAGGCAAGGAGCTGCAATGACTGCAAGACTGATGAGAAAAACAGCCGCCGTGGCGGCCCTGTGCCTGCTGGCCATGCCCGCCATGGCCCACCCCGGCCACGGCGAAAGCGCGGGATTCCTGGCCGGTTTCGCCCATCCGTTCACGGGCATCGACCATTTGCTGGCCATGCTGGGCGTGGGTATCTGGGGCGGCCAGCAGCGCCGCGGCCTGGCCCAGCCTGCCACATTTCTCGGCATGATGCTGCTCGGCGCGCTGGCCGGCATGGCGGGCTTGAGCATTCCCGGGCTGGAAACGGGCATCGCCGCCACGGTGGCGCTCGTAGGACTGGCCATCGCGCTGGCGCTGGCCTTGCCGAACTGGCTCGGCATGGGATTGGTGGGTGTGTTCGCGCTGGCGCATGGCAATGCGCACGGCCAGGAATTACCGGCCGCCTCGGCCGCCTGCGGCTTCATGCTGGCCTCGGCTGTCCTGCTGTGTGCGGGACGTTTCACCGGTCAGGTACTGGCCGAACGCATGCTGCGCGTGGCCGGCGTAGCCTTGACCGCCGCCGGCGTGGTGCTGATGGGAGTTGCTTAGGCGCCGGGACGACGTTCCGACAGCACGATGGGCGCCGCGTTTTCCGGGTGCAAGCCCTGGTGGCCCGCATACACGGCGGCAATGGCGGCCATGTCGGCGTCCTTGTCGCCCGTCAAATACAAATGATCGACGACGCCCAGTACCTTGTTCGGGTAGTCGATGTAGACCAGCAGCAAGGGCACCTTGGCCGCCACGGCCAGGTGATAAAAGCCGCTTTTCCAGTTTGGACGGTAGCTGCGCGTCGCTTCCGGCGTGATGGCCAGCCAGTACCAGTCGGCGGCCAGCATGCGTTCGGCCTGGCGCTGTATCGTGCCGCTGGTGGTGCTGCGGTCGACGGGTTCGCCGCCCAGGTAGCGCAGCACCTTGCCCATCGGGCCGCGGAACAGCGAATCCTTGGCCAGCCAGCGGAAGGGCAGCGACAGCGCCCATTTGCCGAACAGGCCCACCATGAAATCCCAGTTGGACGTGTGCGGGTAGACGACGGCGATGCCGCGCGGCCCCGGCAAGGGGCGAAAGCGCATGCGCCAGCCGAACAGGTGCAGCACGCGCAGCGCGCAGCGCTGGTGCCAGGTCGGCAAGTCGCCCGCTTGTACAAATAAATCGTCCATTGATACCCTTCAGTGACACTGTTCTTGATGGGATGGCGCTAGTGGCCATTTTCCTTGAAGCAAAAATTCTGCGCAGGCATTCTATACGGGGCTGGCGGTGGCGACAAGCAGCCGAGGCCGCTATTCATGCGGTGTCGGGGCGATTGCCGCTGCTATTTTAACGATGCTTTGCCACTGTGTCTGGCACTAAATGCGCACAATGTGGTCAAAACTTGATGCAAGGTTGATCCACCCGATAGGGAGCCATGGCATGAAAAACAATATCGATGATGTACATGGGCAGCAAGTCCGAACGGACAAAGTGATGGCCGAGCTCGTAGAGCGGGGCGTGGCGTTTCATCATGCGCTGGGACGAACGGTGGCGACGGCCTACCTGCGCGAGCACGCGGTGCCGGCCGAGGTGATACGCCGTGTCTTCAGCAGCGTGCAGGCGCGCCGTCCGGCACGGCCGGCACGGCGCCGATGGCGCTGAAGGGCAGACAAAAACGGCGGGCGCCGCGACCGTCACGCAATCAGTTGCGTTGGTATCGTTGCGCCCGCCGCCAGGGGGAGGAGCAGCCCATTGCTGCTCAGGGTGCCGTTCAGCCGTGGGCCGCCAGCGGCGGATAGTCCGTGTAGCCGGCTGCGTCCGGTGCGTACAGGGTGGCCGGGTTCAGCGGGTTCAGTGGCGCGTCGCTGTGCAGGCGGATGGGCAGGTCGGGGTTGGCGATGAACCACAGGCCAAAGGCCACGGCATCGGCTTCACCCTTGGCCAGCAGGGCTTCGGCCGCCGCCTTGTCCATTTTTTCATTGGCGATGTACACGCCGCCGAATTCCTGCTTCAGGTACGGGCCCAGGCGGTCGTCGCCGAGCGCTTCGCGCGCGCAGATGAAGGCGATGCCGCGCTTGCCCAGTTCGCGCGCCACATAGCCGAAGGTGGCGCGCGGGTCGGAATCGCCCATGTCGTGCGCATCGCGGCGCGGCGCCAGATGCATGCCGACCTTGTCCGCGCCCCATACTTCGATACATGCGTCCGTCACTTCCAGCATCAATCGGGCGCGGTTTTCAATCGAGCCGCCGTAGTTGTCGGTGCGTAAGTTGGTGCTGTCTTGCAGGAACTGGTCGAGCAGATAGCCATTGGCGCCGTGGATTTCCACGCCGTCGAAGCCCGCTTTTTTCGCATTTTCCGCGCCCAGGCGGTAGGCTGCCACGATGCCGGGAATCTCTTCCGTATCGAGCGCGCGCGGCGTGACGAATTCCTGTTGCGGGCGCACCAGGCTCACGTGGCCGGCCGGTTTGACGGCGCTGGGCGCCACGGGCAGGTCGCCGTCGAGGAAGAGCGGTGCGGAAATGCGGCCCACGTGCCACAGTTGCAGCACGATCAAGCCGCCCGCGTCATGCACGGCCTTGGTGATGTGTTTCCAGCCTTCCACCTGTTCCTCGGACCAGATGCCTGGCGTGTCGGCGTAGCCTACGCCCTGCGGCGTGACGGCCGTCGCTTCCGAGATGATCATGCCGGCCGAAGCGCGCTGCGTGTAGTACTCTGCCATCAGGGCGTTGGGCACGCGGCCCGGATTGCCGGCGCGCGAACGCGTCAGCGGCGCCATGATGATGCGGTTTTTCAGTTGCAGGCTGCCAATGGTGATGGGGTCGAATAAGGTTGCCATGATGGTTGTCTTTCCTGTCGAGAATGCCGCGTGCGGCGATGTGGATGGGGTTGCAGTTACAAACCTTGCTGCATGTGATCGAGAAAGGCCTGGATGATGGCTTCATTGCGGCTGAAGAAACTCCATTGGCCCACTTTTTTGGTGGAAATCAGGCCCGCCTTCTGCAAGCTGGCCAGGTGCGCCGACACCGTCGATTGCGACAGGTTCAGGCGGCGGTCGATCAGTCCGGCGCACACGCCCAGGTGCAGCGGGTGGTCCTGTTCACAGAAATGCTGCTCCGGTTCCTTTAGCCATTGCAAAATCTGCCGGCGCACTGGATTGGCCAGCGCCTTGTGGATGGCGTCGATATCCATATTGTTTCTCCTGAATATACAATTCGCTTTCCAGCGATGTATATATCGTGTTTTTAAAATTCTAATATCGTCATATTACGATATAAATGAAAAGCGTGCTGGCGCCCCGTTTTTGGCAGGGTTCAGGCAGGAAGGGGATTGCGCTGCAGCACGGCAGGACCTGTCAGCACGATGCGCACCAGGTCGACCTGGCGCTGGGCGCCGGCCTTGGCGGTGGCGCTCTTGATCTGCGTGCGCGCCGTGTGAATGGAGATGCGCTGGCGCTCGGCGTATTCCTGCAAGGAATAGCCATTGACGAGCGCTTCCGTCAGGCGCGCCTCGGCCACTGTCATGCCATAGAAATTGCGCAGGGTGGCCGCCAGGGAGGTGATCAGGTCGCTGCTATCGCTGAGGAAAACGGCGATGGCGCTGGCCGAACCGAACGGGCTGTGCCAGGAGGGCAGGGGCGTGACGCGCAGGCGCAGCTGTTCACCCGTCAGTCCGTTCAGATTGAGCACGCCGCCGGGGCCGCCTGTCGCCGTCGTGCCCGTTTGCGCGGCCTCATGCAGCATGCGCCGCAGCGCGCCGTTGTCCGCTTCGCGCGGGCAATACAGGGGCGCGCCTTCGCGCAGTTGCAGCAGCCGTGCCGAAGCCGTCATGGCCAGCGCCCGCTCATTGGCGTACAGCAATTGCGACGTGGCGTCGAGCAACAGCACGCCAAACGGCAGCAATTCCAGCACCTGGGTGGAACTCTGGGACAGCACTTCCAGCCGGCGCAGCTTGCGTTGCAGGGCAAACGCCGTTTGCAAATGCGGCATCAGGTTGCGGATCAGCGCCAGCTCGCCCGCGTCGTAGGCGCCCGCCTGTTCGCGGCGCACCACGGTGACGTTGGTGGAGCGCTCGGCGCGCAGTTCGACGATGGCCGCCGCCGTATAAAAGATGTCTTGCGGGCGCAGCCAGTCCGTCCAGTATTCGGTTTTCTTCAGGCAATGGTCGGGAAACAGCATGGAGCCCGTGACGACGGCGCCTTCGCGGTGCAGGGAGGCGTCTTCCAGCCACACATTGCGTGCCCCGTAATAGCTGGCAAAGCTGGCCATGGCGTCCGATTCGAAGCCATACGTGGCGGCCAGGCCGCTGCCCGGCAGCAGGACGTCGACCGAGCGGTTGCTGAAATCATTGGCCCAGATCAGGCCCGCGTGCGACTTCAGCTGTTGCGCCAGGGCGGCCAGGAATTGCGACCAGGCGCCATGCCGCGTGGCCGCTTCGTAGATCAGGGTAATCAGTGCCTGGCTGGCGACGGCGAGCGATGGCGTCATTGGCGATCCTCATGGCGGCAAGCGGTGGGCAAGACAAACAAGGGCGGCCTTTGCTTAGGCCGCCCGGCTTTCTTAACGCGATTCCAGCCAGCTTTTGCCGCCGGACGTGCACGTGCTGAGGCTGCTGTACTGGCTCACGTAGTTATAGCCGCTGCCGCAGCCGCCTTCGCCCGATTTGACGGGGCCGTAGCAAGCGCCTTCATAGCTGAGCTTACCATTGACGGTGGTGCTTTTGACACAGAAATTGTAGTTGCTTGCCGTGCTGTTGTTGGGCAAGGTGGGGCCATTGTTTTGCCCGCAACCGAGTTCCTTGCTCACGCTGCGCGCGTAGTCGACCATTTTCTGGTACGTGCCGCTGTAGTAGGCATCGGCCTTGGCTTTTTCTCCCAGCTTGCAGGCGGCGATCACGCTGTCGTAGCCGGAATCGGCCTGGGCGTAGTTGCCTGATACCTGGATGCCGCAGGCACTGGCCTGCTTGCGTTCCGAGTCGCTGATCAGATTGCTGTACTGGCAGCTTGCCGAAGTGCCGCTGGTGCCGCCGGCGCTGGTGGAGCCGCTGCCCGAACCGCTGTCTTCGCTGCCGCCGCCACCGCAGGCGGACAGCATGAGGCAGCCGAGCAAGGTGACGGCTAGGGTGGTTGGATGTGCTTGCATGATTTCCCCTGTGGACTGTGATGTGCCACCATGTATCTGGTGGTATCTTTTTTATTGCTACAAGGAATTGTATCGGGCATGTTTTTTGGAAACATCACCCATTTGAGGTATGCGCAGGCGGCGCGGCGCGGGATAGGGCGGCTGGCTGGCCGCCCCGGCAGGCATCAGGCGAAGTGGAACAGCAGCAAGGCGATGACTGCAGGCACCGTTTGCAAATAGAGGATGCGCGTCATGACGGTGGCCGCGCCCCACACGCCGGCCACGGCGATGCACGCCAGGCCGAACACGGTGAAGGCATAAGCGATGGCCGCGTCCGGGTGAAAAAATCCCAGCGCCAGCGCGGCGACGAGAAAGCCGTTGTAGCAGCCTTGGTTCGACATGGCGGGACGCACGATCTCCGCCTTTTCCTTGGACAGACCAAACACCTTGCGTCCGCGCGCATCGAACAGCACGGTTTCCAGCAGCACGATGTACACGTGCAGCAGCAGGATGAGGGCGGTAAGAATCTGGGCCAGAAGTAGCATCATTGTTCCCGAAAGTGAATGGATGCGGCAATTATGCTGCCAAGTGCATGTTTTTTGGCAACTTTCGATTAGAGCGGCTGCACTAGCGATAGTGTACTTGGGGCAAGATTTTTCACCCAATGGTATACTTTTCCCTTTGCTCCTGCGGGGACGACCCCGCTCGATGTGGGGGCTGTATGGCGGGGACGACCCTGCCGCCTCGGGAGAAAAGTATGGCGTGGATCATTCTGGTATTGGCGGGTTTGCTGGAAATCGGCTGGGCCATCGGCCTCAAGTACAGCGCCGGTTTTACACGCTTCGTGCCATCCGTGCTGACGGCTGTTTCCATGGTCGGCAGCGTTGTGATGCTGGGCCTGGCCTTGCGCACCTTGCCGCTGGGCACGGCCTACGCCATCTGGACGGGCATCGGCACCGTCGGCACGGCCATCTTCGGCATCATGGTGCTGGGCGAACCGGCCAGCGCCGCGCGCATCGCCTGCATCGCCCTGATCGTGTCGGGCATCCTGGGCTTGAAATTGCTCAGCCCACAATAAAGGATGTCAGCATGAGCCTCGCCATGACGTATTTCTACCTGGCCATCGCCATCGTCGCCGAAGTGATCGCCACCAGCGCCTTGAAGGCGTCCGAGGGCTTCAGCCGCTTGTGGCCCAGCGTCATCACCGTGGTTGGCTACGGCATCGCCTTCTGGTGCTTGTCCCTGACCTTGAAGGTCATTCCTACCGGTATCGTGTATGCGATCTGGTCGGGCGTGGGCATCGTGCTCATTTCCGCCGTCGGCTGGTTCTGGTTCAAGCAAAGCCTCGATACGCCGGCCTTGATCGGCTTGGGGCTGATCATTGCCGGCGTGCTCGTGATTAACCTGTTTTCAAAATCCGTCGGCCACTAATCAAAAGCTGGCAGCGACTCTTGCAAGGTAATACCACTCGGCATTGGCTTGCGCGTTGACGTCCGGGAACAGGATGTAGGCGTCGAATTCGGCCGTCACGGGCGTGCCGTCCGCGCGCACGCCGATCTGCTCGCCCTGTTTCACCTTGTCAAAGCTGGACCAGGTCTTGATGAAGCGGTCGCCTGCATCGAGCTTGTCGTGCACGACGACCATGTTCAGCGCTTCCATGTCGGCGTCGGCGATGGCTTCCGGCTGCGGCGCGTCGATGAAGCCGAGGAAGGCGAGCGTGTTCATGATGGCGCGGTAGGCAACGTCCGGTGCGGCCGGGTCCGCGTGCTGGCCGCATTCCAGGGTCAGCGCATAACCGCCCGTCGAGCGCATGTATTCCGTGGTGCCCACGCCATAGCGCAAGACCATGCCCACCTGGTCGCTGCTGCCCAGGCGGCGCTGTACGCCGGCGCCATACGTTTGCAGCCAGCCATCGACGAAGCGGCGCACGCCCAGGCGGCGCGCCAGCGCGCGTTCCTTGTCCTCGTGCTTGAACGGCTGCAGCGTGCCATCGTTGTTGCGCGGTCCCACCATCACGAAAGGCTGGCTGTCGGCATTGAACGAGTGCAAGTCCAGCAGCACGTCGTGCTGGCCCAGTAGCGGGCACAGCCAGTTGGCGATGCTGTCTTCGAAATCCTGCGGATTGTCGTTCGGAAACAGGTTGCGATTCAGGTTGCGGTCGCCGCTGCGCACGCCCTTGGCGTAAGCGAGCGGGTTGGTGATGGGTACGAACGTGACGCTGCCGGCCACGATGGAGAGGGCGCCGCTGTCGAGTTCAGCCATCACGCGGTGGATGCCCTTGGTGCCGCAGGTTTCATTGCCGTGTACGGCGCCGGTGACGATCAGGCGCGGGCCGCTGCCCTGGCCCGTGTAGTTGATGGACTTGAAGTGGAGTGCGCTGCTCATGCTGGACATATCCTATGCTGTTGCGGGAAAGGGAAAGCGGGGTCGGCATATTTTAGCGGGATTCGCCACAGGCTCCCGTAAAAATGTGCGCATGGCCGGGCCCGGCATGGCATGATCGGCGCCACCGTTGTTTTTCCTTGCCGATTCCATGTTTAGCACCTCCCGTCCTTCCCGCCTGTACGGCCTCGACACCTTGCGTGCGCTGGCAATCGTGCTCGTCTTCATGAACCATTATTTGCTGTTCGTCAGCGAGGGCGGGGCGTTCGGTTTCTGGGGCGAAATAGGCTGGACGGGCGTGGACCTGTTCTTTGCCCTTAGCGGCTACCTGATCGGCAATCAGATCTTTGCGGCCTTGCGCAGCGAGCACGGTTTTTCCTTGCCCCATTTCTATGCGCGGCGCTTCCTGCGCACCTTGCCCAGTTTCTATGCCGTGCTGGCCTTGTATTATTTATGGCCCGCGTTTCGCGGCGATAGCGCGTTATTGCCGCTGTGGAAATTCCTGACCTTTACGCAAAACATCAATCTGACGCCGGGCACGGCGTTTTCCCATGCGTGGTCGCTCTGCGTGGAAGAGCAGTTCTACGTACTGCTGCCGGCCGTGGCGCTGTTGATCGCCGCCTGCCGCAAGTCCCTGCTGTGGGCGTGGCTGGCCGTGGCCGTCAGCTTTATCGTGGGCATGCTGGTGCGTGCGTATCTGTGGGATGAATATGTGCAAGTGCCGCGCGGCGGCCTCGGCTATTACAAGTATATTTATTACGCGTCGTGGTGCCGCTTCGACGAGCTGGTGGCGGGTGTGGCGCTGGCGCTGCTGAAGAATTACCATCCGGCCGCCTGGGCACGCCTGACCTCGTATGGCAACCGCACCTTGCTGGCGGGAATCGCGGGCACGGCGCTGATGTTTTATGTGTTCCTCACCGATCACTATGGTTATTCGGTGACGGTGTTCGGCTATCCGGCCCTGGCCGCCAGTTTTGCCCTGCTGCTGATCGCGGCGCTCAGTCCGGCCAGCGCCTTGTATAAACTGCGCGTGCCGGGCGCGGCCAGTCTGGCCCTGTGGTCGTATGCGATTTATCTGCTGCACAAGCAGCTGTGCATTTTGCTGCGTCCGATCTTGCGGGATATCGGTTATGGGCCGGATAGCATGACAGCGATACTGGCCAGTATCGCTGTCAGCATCGCCACGGGCTGGCTTTTATATGCATTGGTGGAAACGCCGTTCATGCGCTTGCGGGCGCGCTACGTTCCCGCCAATCATGCGTGACGATTACATGTCGATCACGTCGAGACCGCGTGGGGTACCCACCAGCAGTTCCAGGATGGCATGCACGCGCAGGTTCGTGTCTTCGTGCTGGGTGTTGAAGATCAGGTTGCGCAGGCCCGGCACGGCTTCCGTGATGTGGTCGCTGGCGTAGGCATTAATCAATAACAAGACCAAGTCCGTGGCGCCCGCGCCCGGCTGGCGCCGCAGCCGGTCGTGGATCACGTTCAGCAGCGCGCGCTGCATGCGCGGCGTGGGATTGGTGATGTAGGCAAAGACGCTCGGCGTGTTGGCGATGGCCGCGCAGATGCGCCGTTCGATCTCGTCAGGCTTCACGTCGGAAGCGATATCGAAATACGCGGCGTCCCAGCGCGTGCGCGCATACGGATGATGGGGCGGGAAGGAGTCGGCCGTTTCAAAACCGCAGATGCGGCTCAGGGTTTTCAGCCAAGTTAATATGGTGGAATTCATGCCCCGATTCTAGCGGCATTCAAGGCGCTGCGGGCCCCCTCCATATAAAGGAGGCTGACGCCCGGAGAATGATTAAAGTTTCCTGTAAAACAGCCCTTGTCATTCTGGGAAAGCCTCTCTATAATGCTGGTCTTCGGGGCGGTTAGTTCAGCTGGTTAGAATACTTGGTCGACATCCAAGGGGTCGGGGATTCGAATTCCTCACCGCCCACCAGAATTTTGCAGTAGATGGTTTTTAAGCTGGCGCAAGCCGCAAGCGGTCATTTAAAATAAAATGATCAACAAAAGTTTTACGGGCGGTTAGTTCAGCTGGTTAGAATACTTGGTCGACATCCAAGGGGTCGGGGATTCGAATTCCTCACCGCCCACCAGAATGCAGTTAGAGAGAAAGGTAAACCCGGTTATGACACCGCGAACTACTACCAAGCTTTGGGAGTGACGCTAGTCGAACGGGTTTCCTTTGTCTCAAGAAAGTGAAAAACGCGGCTAGTCCGCGTTTTTTTGCGTCCGCATTTTCCTTTCAGTTTTTTAGTTCACACCACATTGCAGTTTTACCTGGCGCCAGCGCCGATATGGAGATCAATATGCTTACAATCCGACTTCCCGATGGTTCCGCCCGTCAATTTGACGGCCCGGTCACCGTGGCCCAGGTTGCGGCCAATATTGGTACCGGCCTGGCCAAGGCTGCCCTGGCCGGCAAGGTCGACGGCAAGTTGGTCGATACTTCCTATCTGATCGAGCAAGACGCGGAGCTGGCGATTGTGACGGACAAGGACGCCGATGGCCTGGAGGTGATCCGTCACTCGACGGCCCACTTGCTGGCGTATGCCGTCAAGGAATTGTTCCCGGACGCGCAAGTGACCATCGGTCCCGTGATCGACAACGGTTTTTACTATGACTTCGCCTACAAGCGTCCGTTCACGCCGGAAGATCTGACCGCGATCGAAAGGAAAATGGCGGAACTGGCCAAGAAGGATGAGCAAGTCACGCGCAAGGTTGTCGCGCGCGACGAAGCCATCGAGTACTTCAAGGGCATCGGCGAAGCGTACAAGGCTGAACTGATTGGTTCGATTCCGGCCGACCAGGAAGTGTCACTGTACTCCGAAGGCAAGTTCACGGACTTGTGCCGCGGCCCGCACGTGCCATCGACGGGCAAGCTGAAAGTCTTCAAGTTGATGAAGCTGGCTGGCGCCTACTGGCGCGGCGACTCGAAAAACGAGATGCTGCAGCGTATCTATGGCACGGCCTGGGCCAAGAAGGAAGACCAGGAGCTGTATTTGCACAACCTGGAAGAGGCGGAAAAGCGCGACCACCGCAAGCTGGGCAAGCAGCTCGATTTCTTCCATTTCCAGGAAGAAGCGCCAGGCCTGATCTTCTGGCACCCGAAAGGCTGGTCGATCTGGCAGCAAGTCGAGCAATACATGCGCAATGTGTACCAGGTCAACGGCTACCAGGAAGTCAAGGCGCCGCAAATTCTCGACCGCGGCCTGTGGGAAAAAACCGGTCACTGGGATAATTACCGTGAAAACATGTTCATCACGGAATCGGAAAACCGCGCCTATGCGCTGAAACCGATGAATTGCCCTGGCCATATCCAGATTTTCAACAATGGCATGCGCAGCTACCGCGACCTGCCATTGCGTTACGGCGAATTCGGCCAGTGCCACCGCAACGAGCCGTCGGGCGCTTTGCACGGCATGATGCGCGTGCGCGGCTTTACGCAGGATGATGGCCATATCTTCTGCCTGGAAGAGCAGATCGCCGGCGAAGTGACGGCGTTCCACCAGCAGGCGATGGATGTGTACACGGCTTTCGGCTTCACGAATATCGATGTGAAACTGGCCTTGCGCCCCGATAATCGCATCGGCACGGAAGAGTCGTGGGATTTTGCCGAGGAATCCCTGCGTTCGGCCTTGCGCGCCTGCGGCGTGGAATGGACGGAATTGCCGGGCGAGGGCGCGTTCTATGGTCCGAAGATCGAGTACCATCTGAAGGATAGTCTGGGCCGCGCATGGCAAGTGGGCACGGTGCAGATCGATCCGTCGATGCCGGGCCGTCTGGGTGCGGAATACGTCGCCGTGGACAACACGCGCCAGGTGCCGATCATGCTGCACCGCGCGATCGTCGGTTCGCTGGAACGTTTCATCGGCATCCTGATCGAACACTATGCGGGCGCCATGCCGCTGTGGTTGTCGCCGGTACAAGTGTCGGTGTTGAATATTTCCGACGCTCAAGCTGATTATGTACAGGAAGTAACAACAAAACTGCGCAAAGCGGGGCTGCGCGTACAGGCTGATTTGCGTAACGAGAAGATTACCTATAAAATACGTGAACATTCCGTACAAAAATTGCCTTACATCTTAGTGATTGGCGACAAAGAGCGGGATGCGAATACAGTGGCCGTGCGGGCGCGGGGCAATGTCGATCTGGGCGTGATGTCCGTCGATGCCCTGATAGAGCGACTCAAACATGAAGTCGACACCAAGGCCTGACGAGGAAACTCGCTGCACGACCGTCTTACAAGATTTTTAAAGGAAATTACAATAGCTACTGACAAGTCACATCGCATCAATGGCGAAATCACTGCCCCTGAAATGCGTTTAAGCGGGGTCGATAACGAGCCACTCGGTATCGTAAGTTTGGCTGAAGCCTTCCGCCTGGCGGAAGAGGCAAACGTCGACCTGGTGGAAATTGCGCCTACCGCGCAGCCACCGGTGTGCCGTTTGATGGACTACGGCAAATTTAAGTATTCGGAGCAAAAGAAAGCTCACGAAGCCAAATTGAAGCAAAAGATCATCCTCGTGAAGGAAGTCAAATTCCGTCCGGGGACTGATGATGGTGACTACAATATCAAGTTGCGTAATCTCATCAAGTTCCTCGAAGATGGCGATAAAACCAAGATCACCTTGCGTTTCCGCGGTCGTGAGATGGCGCATCAGGATATTGGCTTCCGCATGCTGGAACGTCTGAAAGCCGATCTGGAGCCGTACGGCCAGGTCGAGCAGTTCCCGAAGATGGAAGGCCGCCAAATGATCATGGTTCTTTCGCCTAAGAAGAAGAAGTAAGCTACAATAGCGTTTTACTGTGGATCGACGTGGTTTGTGCCTGCATGGGCGCGACACCAGATTCCAGGCAGAATTTGCGCGGCCCGCTCAGCAATGTGCGGGCCGCGTGAACTGTAGCGGACTCGCATCCGCTGCACAACATGTGAAAGCAGGCATCTAAGCGCAGCGTCGTGTTGCCACCTGCAATCCTGTTATAAATGGAGCTGTCCGTAAGAGGACAGATTGCTATGCCTAAAATGAAGACCAAAAGCTCCGCGAAAAAACGTTTTCGCGTGCGTCCAGGTGGAACAGTCAAGTCGGGTCACGCGTTCAAACGCCACATCCTGACCAAGAAAACCACCAAAAACAAACGTCAGTTGCGCGGTACCCGTAACATCAACGCATCGGATGTCACATCCGTCATGCGCATGATGCCGACTGCTTAATCTCACACTCAATTTAAGGAGTTACTATGCCTAGAGTAAAACGTGGGGTTACAGCTCGTGCCCGTCATAAGAAGATTCTTGTTCAAGCTAAAGGCTACCGTGGTCGCCGCAGCCGTGTATACCGTGTTGCCAAGCAAGCAGTTATGCGCGCTGGCCAATACGCTTACCGCGATCGCCGCAACAAGAAGCGTGTTTTCCGCCGCCTGTGGATCGCCCGTATCAACGCCGCTTCCCGTGAGCATGGCGTAACGTACAGCGTATTCATGAACGGCTTGAAAAAAGCAAATATCGAACTGGACCGTAAAGTCCTGGCCGATATGGCTGTGATGGACAAGCCAGCATTCGCTGCGATTGTCAACGCAGTTAAAGCAAAAATCGCTGCGTAAGCACGGTCATTGCACAGCGTCATCCGTAGGGTGACGTTATAAAGAGCGGGGCAGAGGTGTGAACCTTGTGCCCCGTTTCCGTTTTTGATTGTTGGATTTTAGCTAACCGAGTCCAGAATTGATGTCCAAAACAGGAAATGCCGCATGAACTCCTTAGAAGAACTCGTCGTCTCGGCCCAGGCTGACTTTATCGCCGCCGCAGACGCTGCCGCACTTGAAAACGCCAAAGCCCGCTACCTGGGCAAGACTGGCCAGATTACCGAAATGATGAAGGGCCTGGGCAAGCTGGACCCGGACGCGCGCAAGGCGCAGGGCGCCCTGATCAATGCCGTCAAAGTGCAGATCGAGGACGCGCTGACGGCGCGCCGTGATGCGCTGGCCGATGCCCAAATGCAAGGCCGTCTGAACGCCGAAGCGATCGACGTGACCTTGCCAGGCCGTGGCCGCATGCCAGGCGGCATCCATCCCGTGATGCGCACGTGGGAACGTGTCGAGGAAATCTTCCGCTCCATCGGTTTCGATGTGGCCGACGGCCCCGAAATCGAAAACGACTGGACCAACTTCACGGCGCTGAACAGCCCGGAAAACCACCCGGCCCGTTCCATGCAAGATACCTTCTACATCGATGGCAACGACACCGATGGCAAGCCCTTGCTGCTACGCACCCACACGAGCCCGATGCAGGTGCGCTATGCGCGCACGCATACGCCGCCGATCAAGGTCATCGCGCCGGGCCGCACCTACCGCGTCGACAGCGACGCCACCCATTCGCCGATGTTCCACCAGGTCGAAGGCCTGTGGATTGCCGAAGACATCAGCTTTGCCGACCTGAAGGGCGTGTACCTGAATTTCGTCAAGGCGTTCTTTGAAACGGACGATTTGCAGGTGCGCTTCCGCCCGTCGTACTTCCCGTTCACGGAACCGTCGGCCGAGATCGACATCGCCTTTGGCTCCGGTCCTTTGAAAGGCCGTTGGCTGGAAGTGTCGGGCGCCGGCCAGGTGCATCCGACCGTGGTGAAGAACTTCGGCCTCGATCCCGAGAAATTCATCGGTTTCGCTTTCGGCTCCGGCCTGGAACGCTTGACGATGCTGCGTTATGGCATCAACGACCTGCGCCTGTTCTATGAAGGCGACTTGCGTTTCTTGAAGCAATTCAACTAAGCGTTGTTCCGTTTGATTCATGGCGCTTGAGCGCCCAGCATCCATTGTGCTCGCGCTGTGAACTTTGACCCTTTGAAGGCTTGATTATGCAATTTTCCGAAAACTGGCTCCGTACCATGGTCGATCCGAAGATGACTTCGGACGAACTGGCCCATCTGCTGACCATGTCCGGTCTCGAAGTCGAGGACGTCGATCCTGTCGCGCCTCCGTTCTCGAACGTGGTGGTGGGCCTGGTCCTGGAGATGGAAAAACATCCGAACGCGGACCGCCTGAATGTGTGCCAGGTCGACGTCGGCACGGGCACCATGCTCAACATCGTTTGCGGCGCGCCGAACGTGCGCCCGGGCTTGAAAGTCGTGTGCGCCATGGCCGGCGCCATGCTGCCGCCTGGCGCCGATGGCAAGCCGTTTGAAATCAAGGTGGGCCAGCTGCGCGGCGTCGAGTCGCAAGGCATGCTGTGCTCCGCGCGCGAATTGAAATTGTCGGAAGAAAACGCCGGCTTGATGGAGTTGCCGGACGACGCGCCAATCGGCCAGAATTTCCGCGATTACTTTGCGCTCAACGACTTGAAATTCACCATCAAGTTGACGCCGAACAAGGCGGATTGTCTGTCCGTGCTGGGTGTGGCGCGCGAAGTGTCGGCCTTGACGGGCGTGCCCCTGCATGCGCCGCAGTTCCGCACCGTGCCTGTTTCCAGCGATGAAATCCTGCCCGTGAAAGTCAGCGCGCCGGACCTGTGCGGCCGTTTTACGGGCCGCGTCATCCGCGGTTTGAACGCCAAGGCGGCCACGCCGGACTGGATGAAGCAGCGCCTCGAGCGCAGCGGCCAGCGTCCGCTGTCGGCCCTGGTTGATATTTCCAACTATGTCATGCTGGAACTGGGCCGTCCTAGCCACGTGTTTGACCTGGCGAAGATCCATGGCAGCCTCGACGTGCGTTGGGGTAAGGCGGGCGAATCCGTCAAGCTCTTGAATGGCAACACCATCGCCGTCGACGAGTGGATCGGCGTCATTGCTGATGATAAAGAAATCGAATCCCTGGCCGGCATCATGGGCGGCGACGCCAGCTCTGTTTCGGACGATACGGACAGCATCTACCTGGAAGCGGCATTCTGGTGGCCGAACGCCATCCAAGGCCGCGCGCGCCGCTTGAATTTCTCCACCGATGCGGCGCACCGCTTCGAGCGCGGCGTCGATTTCGCCACCACCGTCGAGCACATCGAGCGCATCACGGCATTGATCGTGGAAATCTGCGGCACGCCAGCGACGACCGTCGGCCCCGTCGACGACCACGTGGTGAACTTGCCGCAGCGCCAGCCCGTATCGATGCGCACGGCGCGCGCGCAAAAAGTCATCGGCGTGCCGCTCAACGATGAGCTGATCGCCGACATCTTCACGCGCCTGGCCCTGCCATACACCCTGGCCGATGGCGTGTTTTCCGTGACGTCGCCCAGCTACCGTTTCGACATCGAGATCGAGGAAGACTTGATCGAGGAAGTGGCGCGCGTGTACGGCTTTGAAAACATCCCGACCTTGCCGCCCGTGGCCGCGAACGTGATGCAGATCGCGCCGGAAAATACCCGCTCGCTGTTTGCGGTACGTCATGAGCTGGCCGACCTGGGCTTCCAGGAAGTGGTTAACATGAGCTTTGTCGATACGGCATGGGAGCGCGATTTCTCGGGCAACACGAACCCGATCAAATTGCAGAATCCGATCGCCAGCCAGATGAGCGTGATGCGTTCCTCGCTGATCGGCAGCCTGATCGCCAATGTGCGCTACAACCTGAACCGCAAGACGAACCGCGTGCGCATCTTCGAAGTGGGCGCCATCTATCAGCGCGACGACAGCGTGGAAAATGGCCCGCTGTCGGTGGCTGGCTATGCCCAGCCGAAGCGTGTGGCCGCCATGGCCTACGGCGCGGTTGCCGACGAGCAGTGGGGCCAGGCCTCGCGCACGGTCGACTTCTTCGACGTGAAGGCGGACCTGGAAGCGCTGTTCGCGCCGCTGGTCTTGCGTTTCACCAAAGCGGAACATCCGGCCCTGCATCCTGGCCGTTCGGCCAACGTGGAGCTCGATGGCAAGGTCATCGGTTTCATCGGTGAATTGCACCCGCGCTGGATGCAAAAGTATGACTTGCCGCTGGCGCCCGTGCTGTTCGAAGTCGATGCCGCTGCCTTGACGCAACGAGTCGTGCCCGTATACCAGGAAATCTCGAAATTCCCTGGCGCCAGCCGCGACTTGGCCGTGGTCGTCAAGCAATCGGTGGCCGTGCAGGATCTGCTCGACAGCTTCCACGCCGCAGCAAAGTCGAGCCCGGCGGCGCGTATCGTGCAAGCCATTGTTTTATTTGATGAATATCGTGGAAAAGGGCTGGAAGCGGACGAAAAAAGCCTTGCTTTCCGGATTAGCTTGCAAGATACTCAAAACACCCTGCAAGACGATGTCGTCGATGGCCTGATGGCTGTCCTGATCGATGCGGCCAAGCAGGGCCACGACGCGAAACTGCGTTCGTAATTACCGGACCGGCCGTCGCCTTGCGTGACGGCCTTTCCGTCGTCAACCGTAGACGAGCTTGCCATGTGGCGGGCTCGGGCGCACAGAAAAGGCAGGGCAGGAAAATTAATAATAGCGACGTTGATTCCGCCGTACTGCAATCCGCACTGGCCGCCGATTTGCATCGGGCCATGCTGGTTGCCAAAGTGCGCCAGGAAGCGGAAAAAGATTTACCCACCTTGACCAAGGCGGAACTGGCTGAACTGTTGTTCGAGCAAGTGGGCCTGAACAAGCGCGAAGCAAAGGATATGGTCGAGACCTTTTTCGATGAAATCCGCAATGCGCTCGAGCGTGGCGAGGCCGTCAAGTTGTCCGGTTTCGGCAATTTCCAGTTGCGCGACAAGCCGCAGCGGCCGGGCCGCAATCCGAAGACGGGCGAAGAGATCCCCATCACGGCGCGCCGTGTCGTGACCTTTCATGCGAGCCAGAAGCTGAAAAGCATGGTCGAAGAGACCAGTCCGCTGGCACGTGCTGCCTGAGTGAGTGGCGATGAACGAGCGCATCAGTAAAACCGAGTTGATCGCCTTGCCGCCCATTCCGGCGAAACGCTATTTCACGATCGGTGAAGTGAGCGAGTTGTGCGGCGTCAAACCGCACGTGCTGCGCTACTGGGAGCAGGAGTTTTCCCAGCTCAAGCCGGTCAAACGACGTGGTAACCGCCGTTATTATCAGCACCATGAGGTGCTGCTGATACGCCGCATCCGCGAATTGCTGTACGAGCAGGGCTTTACCATCAGCGGTGCGCGCAACAAGCTCGACAGCCGTGGCGCATCGCATGGCATCGCCGACGAGCTGCCAGTGCCGCCGGCCATGCCTGCCGTGCCGCAGGAAGCGCCACTGGACCGCGTGTGGATACGCAATGAATTAATTGCGATTTTAAACTTGCTAAAATAAGATTTGTACCAATATAGGTGGGGTTGTCCGGTAGCAGTTGACCAAGTTGACTATACTGCATGGATGCTCCGCCTTGGCGTTGACGCTACCGTACGGCGCGCCATATTTTGAATATAATGTTAATGTTGCGTTTTTGTTAGTGACGCTGAACCGGAGCAGCGTTCAGGTTCCGGTAGTCTTTCCCAGGCCAGGAAAATTTAAGGGGAAACAATGATACGCGTTGCCATTTGTGATGATCACCAAATAGTACGAGCTGGATTCAAACAGATTTTTTCATCGTCAAGCGATTTCAGTGTGGTGGCGGAAGCCGGTACCGGGCGCGAAGCGCTCGATATCGCCCGCCGCGAAATTTGCGATGTATTGCTGCTCGATATCGCCATGCCCGATCAGAGCGGCATCGATACCTTGCGCACGATCCGCCAGGGCCAGCCGGAATTGCCCGTGCTGATACTCAGCGGCTATCCCGCGCAACAATACGCGCTGAACCTGTTCAAGATGGGCGCGAATGGCTATCTGAACAAGGAATGCGAAGCCGACGAGCTGATGACGGCCGTGCGCACCGTGTTCCAGGGGCGCCGCTATGTCAGCTCCACCGTGGGCGAATTGCTGGCGCAGTCGTTCGACCGCGACACGAATGCCGCCCTGCATACGGAATTGTCGGACCGCGAGTTCCAGGTCTTCCTGCGTCTGGCGCGTGGCGCCACCGTGTCCGACATCGGCGTGGCCTTGTCGTTGAGCATCAAGACGGTGAGTACCTACCGTACGCGCATCATGGAAAAAATGGGCTTGCAATCCAACAGCGACTTGACCTATTACGCAATGAAAAACAATTTGCTTGACTAGCGTTGCGGTGCGATCATGGAAACATGATCGCTCAGCCCGCTAGCAAGCACGACTTGTGCAGTGCAGCAGTTTGTGGCGAGGACTATAATTGGCCGGCGCAGGCGCTCTTTCCCGCGCCGAACCTTGCTAAGGATGCACATCAGGATGTATTTCACCGCTGAACCGGCCCCGAATCACCGCCTGCCCCTGTACAAGACGATCCTGTGCGTGACGTGCGCCTTGCTGCTTGTCCTCAATGGTTTCAGTCTCTATCACAACCTGCAGTCGCTGAAGGGCACGAATGCCTTGCTCAGCCAGAGCGCCCGCGTGGCCGACCGCCTGCAGTATTTGAACGTGCTCGTGCTCGATGCGGAAAGCAGCTTGCGCGGCTATTTCATTTCCGGCTCGGAAACGTATCTGGGACCGTCGAAGACGGCCACCACGGAAATCGAAAACGAATTCAACGAGCTGCAAACCTTGCTCGCGGGCAGTCCCACCCAGCTGAAAAACCTGGGCCAGCTGAAAAGCTTGATCCGGCGTAAGATGTCGATGTTGCAACAGTCTATCGACGTCTACAAGCAGGGCGGGCTGGCCGAGATCGTCAACATTTCCCGCGTGACCGATGACCGCGCCACCATGGACGAAATCCGCCTGCAGGTGGTGATCATGACGCGCGAGCAGAATGAAGCGCTGTCGAACGGCAGCGCCGCCTTTTATCATGAGTACCAGAAGGCCGTGCTGCTCGGCATCGGCATCAATGCCCTGGCCATCCTCGTGCTGATCATGTTTTACCAGCTGGTGCGGCGCAGCTTCCAGAACCGCGCGGCCGTCGAATATGCATTGCAAAATGCCAACGACACCCTGGAATCGACGGTCAGCAAGCGTACCGAGCAGCTATCCGTGCTGTCGCGCCATTTGATCAGCGTCAACGAAGTGGAAAAAGCACGCCTGGCGCGCGAGCTGCACGATGAGCTGGGCGCCAACCTGACGTCGATCAGCATGGACCTGGGCGCCGTCACGCAGCAACTGGCGCACACGCAGCCCGAACTTGCCGCGCAATTGCGCCGCGCCAAGGCGACCTTGCTGGAAACGGTGGAGCTCAAGCGCCGCATCGTCGAGGATTTACGCCCCAGCCTGCTGGACAACCTGGGCCTGTGCGCCGCCATCGAAAGCTATTGCGAGGATTTTGCACGCATGAGCTCGGTACGCTGCGAAACGGACGTGGCCATCAATATCGACAACCGCGAAGCCACCCTGACGATTGCCCTGTTCCGCATCGTGCAGGAATCGCTGACGAATATCATGAAATATGCGCGCGCCGGCATGGTCAGCGTGACCTTGAAACGCAACGAGCACGGCCTGGTGCTGCGCGTGATCGACGACGGTATCGGCATTACGGAAGCTGCGCTGCAAAAACCCATGTCGCACGGCTTGCTGGGCATGCGCGAACGGGCTTTGCTGCTGGGCGGCACGCTCACCGTGCGCCAGGGGCCGGAAGGCAAGGGGACGTGCGTGGAAGCCGTGATTCCCCTGCCGCTGACGCCGGAGCTGGAAGACATCGATGCGGATATCGAAGCGTAATTTTCTTTGAGTAAAAAAATGGCCGGGCATGCAGCCCGGCCATTTTTTTAGCTATCTTGCATGATCAGCAGCGGGAAACGTCGCGCAGCAAACGGTCGTATTCCGTCTTGGCGACCTTGTAGCACTCGCCCGCATAGCATTCCAGGCCAGCGCGGTCCAGCACCGTGATATTGCCGCGACGATAGTGGATCAAGCCTTCTTCCTGCAGCTTGCCGGCAGCGGCCGTGATGCTTTCGCGGCGCACGCCCAGCATGATCGAGATCAACTCTTGCGTCACTTTCAATTCATTCGATGGCGAACGGTCCAGGCGGTCCAGCAGCCAGCGGCACAGCTTTTGCTCGATCGAGCTGTGGCGGCCGCCGACGGCGTTCTGCGCCATTTGCGCAAACAAGGCGTTGGTGTAGCGCATCAGCAGCTGGGGCAGGGCGCCGCCTTGATTGAAGGCATCGCGCAGGCTTTGCGTTTTCAGGCGGTAGCCGTAGCCGGCGCTTTGCACGACAGCCGTGCACATGGCGCGCTCGCCTGCCAGCAGTGAGGCACCGGCCACGCCTTCATGGCCGACGACGGCGATTTCCGTCGTTGCGCCATCTTCCATCACGTACAGCAGCGAAATGATGGCGGTGGTGGGGAAGTAGCTGTATTCCAGGTTGTTACCGTAGGCATACAATTCCTTGCCGAAAGGCAGTTCCACCAGTTCCAGGTCTTCGAACAGCGATTCAAGCGCGGCGCGCGGCAGGGCGGCCAGCAATTCATTCTGTTGGGCACTGCTGAGGCTAACCCGCGACGCAAGCTTGATTTCCCGTCCGGCCGCCGGCATGGCGCGCGGCAGCAACTGGTTCTTCTGGACCGGGGTGCTAAGTTGAGTTTGGTTCATAGTATTCCTCACAGGCTTTTTACATCGGAGTGCGACTGCCGCGTTGCTGGTCAAAAAAAGTTGCCATATCCATTTGGTAACGGTGTTTTGTTCGACCGCGCGGTGCAGATCGCGATGTAGCTACTTTAAAAGCTTATGTAAGTGGCGAACATAAGATTAGCAGTCGCCACTTTGTAGTCTCTTTTGAGGCGGAATTGTAGTCCTTGTCCTACGCTCACACTTTTGACTAGCTAGCCTTGCGCCGTTCCGCGCGATTTTGTGATATGACTCGCGGCTTGTTGGCGCTCCACAGGCCGGCCGGACGCACGCTGGGCAAGCTGTCGCGCACGGCTGCGGCCGGCGCCTGGCGCGGGGTTGGCGTCTCGTGTTCCCCCAGGCGGAAGCGGCTGACGGCCTGCGTCAGCGCCTCGCCTTCCTGGTGCAGGCGCTGCGAACCGGCGCGCGCCTCGTCGACCAGGCCCGCGTTCTGGCGCGTCATGTCGTCGATTTGCGCCAGCGCCTGGTTGATGCGGGCGATTTCGCCATTCTGCTCGGCGCCGGCGCTGCTGATGCGTCCGATCACCACGGCCACCTGCTGTACCGCGTCGACCACTTGCCGCATGGTGTTGCCGGCGGCGTTGACGAGGTCGCCGCCCGCGTCCACGGTGGCGACGGAATCGCCGATCAGGCGCTTGATTTCCAGCGCCGCCTCGTTCGAGCGCTGCGCCAGGCTGCGCACTTCTGAGGCGACGACGGCAAAGCCGCGCCCTTGCTCGCCCGCGCGCGCCGCTTCCACGGCCGCGTTCAGGGCCAGGATATTCGTCTGGAAGGCGATGCCGTTGATGACGCCGATGATGTCGACGATCTTGTGCGAGCTGGCCTTGATGGACGCCATGGTGTCGACCACGGCGCCCACGGTCTGTCCGCCGCGCCGGGCCACATCGGCGGCCGTCGCCACCAGGGTGCGCCCCTGTCCTACGTGCGCTTCGTTGCGGCCCACGGTGGCCGTCAGCTCGCGCATCGAGTCTACGGTGGCGCCCAGCGCGTCCGCTTGCGTGGCCGTGTGGCCGGACAGGGCGGCGTTGCCCCGGGCGATATCGGCGCCGGCCGCCGCGATGACGGCCGCGCCGCCGCGGATTTCCTGCACCAGGGTGGCCAGGCCATGCGTCATGGCGCCGAAGTCGCGCACCAGGTCGCCGATCTCGTCGTGCGCTTGCGAGGTGATGCGCTGCGACAGGTCGCCCGCCGCCGCCGCGCCGACGGCCGCGCGCAATTGCTTCACGTCGCGCGCGAATGCGGCATAGAAGCCTGCGCACAGATAGGCGGCGGCCAGCAGCACGAGCAGCATGGCCGCCAGGATCAGAGCGCGGCGCGCCTCGTCGCGGGCGATGCGCTGCGCCAGCAAATCGTCCAGAGCGCTGGCGGAGGCGCCGGAGAGCGCGTGCAGGGCGGCGATCGCTTGCATGCCGGCCGCGTGGAATTGCGCGCCCGAGGTCTGGTCGTAGGAATTGGTCACTTCGTTTTTCGTGCGTTCGAGGAAGGCCAGGGCGGCCGGCACGGCTTTCAGGGACGGTTGCAGGCTGGCGCGCAGTTCCGGCCTGGCGGCGAGGATTTCGTCGAAACGGGCCGGCAGGCGTTCCAGTTCATGGCGCGCGATCAGGGCGTTGGCGTTGACGAGCTGATCTTCATTCGCTTCGAACAAGCCCGTGTCGATGTAGGCGGCGCCGCGCCCGGCGATGTCGGACAGGCTCTCGGCCAAGTCGGGCAGGGTGGCGGTGAAGACGGCGCTCAAGTGGTTGGCGCCCGCGTCCGGGTCCAGGCTCAGGTGCGAACGGTCAGCCACCAGCTGGCCCAGTTTGGCCGCCTGGCGCAGCAGCGCCGTATGCGCCGCGTAGCTGTCGCGCGCCGCGAGGCCCGTCTGGCGGCCCAGCAGGGCTTGCCACTGCTTGGTCAGTTCGGCCGCCTGCGGCAGCCCGGCGCCGGCAGGCAGGCGCGCCAGGGCCGCCAGTGTGGCCGTGATGCGTGCGTTCAATGTCGTGTTGTCCATGCCCGCCTTGCCGCTCAGGCGCAAGTGCTCGAGGCCGCGCCGTTGCTGCAGCAGGCGCGTGCCTTCCTGCAGCTGGCGCACATAGGCCACGCCCCGCTGCGCATCCTGCGCTTGGGCCAGCGATTTGCCCAGCTCCGAAATCAGCAGGGTGGTCGCCAGTGCCAAAGGCAGCAGGAAGACCAGGCAGACAAGCATGAATTTGGGCAGCAGGCGCAAGCGCTGCATGAGTCGGATGGCGGGCGTGAGAAGGATTTTCATCGGGTTTCCAGGGTAGGGTGACAACATTTCTGCAGTGCAATGTTGCCTGCGGATTGTGACCTCTTGATGAAGTGCCCAATTTTGCCGTTCGCCAGAGTGAAGCAGTTCACACGGACGGGCGATCCTTCTGTAAAATCGAGGGTTTTTTGCGAGGGCCATATTATGGTCACCAATATGGCCAACGAGAACGACATCAACACCCCCGATTCCAGCGACAACGCGGACAGCGCAGCAGCGCCAGCGAGCAGCAAGGCGCCGGCCGTGATCGCGCGCGAAGTGCAGCGCCGCCGCACCTTCGGCATCATTTCCCACCCGGATGCGGGTAAGACCACCCTGACGGAAAAACTGCTGCTGTTCTCGGGCGCGATCCAGATGGCCGGTACCGTCAAGGCCCGTAAATCGGGCCGCCACGCGACGTCGGACTGGATGGAGATCGAGAAGCAGCGCGGCATTTCCGTCGCGTCCTCGGTGATGCAGTTCGAATTCCGCGACCACGTCGTCAACCTGCTCGACACCCCGGGCCACCAGGACTTTTCGGAAGATACCTACCGCGTGCTGACGGCGGTCGACTCGGCGCTGATGGTGATCGATGCGGCCAAGGGCGTGGAAGCGCAGACGATCAAGCTGCTGGCCGTGTGCCGCATGCGCAATACACCGATCGTCACCTTCATGAACAAGATGGACCGCGAGACGCGCGATCCGCTGGACCTGCTCGACGAACTCGAATCGGTGCTGAAGATCCAGTGCGCTCCCGTCACCTGGCCTATCGGCATGGGCAAGAACTTCCGCGGCGTGTACCACCTGCTGAACGACGAGATCATGCTGTTCAAGGCCGGTGAGGAGAAGGCCGACGGCGCCTTTGAAATCATCAAGGGCATCGACAACCCGCGCCTGCAAGAGATGTTCCCGCTCGAGATGGATCAATTGCGCATGGAAGTGGAACTGGTGCACGGCGCGTCGAACCCGTTCAACCTGGAGGAATTCCTCTCGGGCGTGCAGACGCCCGTGTTCTTCGGTTCGGCCATCAACAACTTCGGCGTGCGCGAGATTCTGTCCGCGCTGGTCGACTGGGCGCCGGCGCCGCGCGAGCGCGATGCGACCGTGCGTTCGGTGGCGCCGTCCGAGCAGCCGTTTACCGGTTTCGTCTTCAAGATCCAGGCCAACATGGACCCGGCCCACCGCGACCGCATCGCCTTTTTGCGCGTGTGCTCGGGACGTTTCGAGCGCGGCATGAAGGTCAAGCACTTGCGCCTGGGGCGCGAGATCAAGGTGTCGAACGTGGTGACCTTCATGGCATCGTCGCGCGAACAGGTGGAAGAGGCGTACGCGGGCGACATCATCGGCTTGCCGAACCACGGCAACATGCAGATCGGCGACAGTTTTTCCGAAGGCGAGATGCTGACCTTTACGGGTATCCCGTATTTTGCGCCGGACTTCTTCCGCTCCGTGCGCATCCGTAATCCGCTGAAGATCAAGCAGTTGCACAAGGGCTTGCAGCAGCTGGGCGAAGAGGGTGCGGTGCAAGTGTTCAAGCCGGTGCAGGGCGGCGAACTGGTACTGGGCGCCGTCGGCGTGCTGCAGTTCGAAGTGGTGGCCAGCCGTTTGCTCAACGAGTATGGCGTCGATGCCGTCTTCGAAGGCACCAGCATCAGCAGCGCGCGCTGGGTCAGCTGCGACGACAAGCGCATCCTGCAGGACTTTGAAAACGCGCTGGGCCACAACGTGGCCTACGATGCGGCCGGCAACATGGCTTACCTGGCCACGTCGGGCGTCAACCTGCGTTTGACGGAGGAGCGCTGGCCGAAGCTGACGTTCCACGCGACGCGCGAGCATTCGGCGAAATTGGCCTGATGTGGGTGGTGTCGGGTTACGCGCTGCGCGCTAACCCGACCTACGGGGGTATGGGCCGGTGATGTCGGATTACGCGCTGTGCGCTAATCCGACCTACGCCGACCTACCTGTTCATTGTGTAGGTCGGATTAGCGGCGGCACGCCGCGTAATCCGACACCATCGTTGGCAGTCACTCAAGCCGGCAAAATCGTGCGCGTGCTCCAGTCGCGCCGCTCCAGCAGCAATGCCGTCAACTGCGCCGCCGTCATCGGACGCGCGAAGAAAAAGCCCTGCACGTTGTCGCAGCCCGCTGTCCTCAAAAACTCCACCTGCCGCAAGGTTTCCACACCCTCGGCCACCACTTTCAGATGCAGGCTGTGCGCCATGGCGATGATGGCCGTGACGATGGCTTCGCCTTCGCCGGGCAGGTCGTGCACGAAGCTGCGGTCGATTTTCAATTGGTCGATCGGCAGGCGCTTCAGGTAGGACATCGAGGAATAGCCGGTGCCGAAATCATCGATCGACAGGTGGATGCCCGTTTCCTGCAGGCGTCGCATCAATTCCACGTTGGCGTGGATATTGTCCATCAGGACCCCTTCCGTGATTTCCAGCTCCAGCAAACCATGCGGCAGCTGCGTTTCGTGCAGGATGGCGCGGATGTCGTCCATCAGGCCCGGATCGCGCGCCTGGCAGGCCGACAGGTTGACGGCCACGTGCTCGAGCGAATCGAGCAGGCCCGCCTTGCACCAGAGGGCCGCCTGGCGGCAGGCGCTTTGCAGCACCCAGCGTCCCAGGTCGACGATGATGCCGCTTTCCTCGGCCACGGGGATGAATTCGGAGGGGCTCAGCTGGCCCATCTCGCGGCAATTCCAGCGGACCAGCGCCTCCACGCCGACGATGCGCCCGCTGCGCAAGTCGATCTGCGGCTGGTAGTGCAGATACAGTTCCTCGTTTTGCAGCGCGCGGCGCAGGTTCGCTTCCATACGCAGGCGGCGCTGGGCGCGCAGTTCCATTTCAGCCTTGAACACGGCGTAGCGGTTCTTGCCCTGGTGCTTGGCGTGGTACATGGCCGTATCGGCATTGCGCGTCAGGGTGGCCACGTCCTGCGCGTCGAAAGGATACAGGCTCACGCCGATGCTGGCGCTGACATACAGCTGGTGGCCTTCGAGGTCGAACGGCGGGGCCAGCACGGCGAGGATCTTGCGCGCCACGCTGGCCATTTCCGAGGCGTCGTCGGCCGGTTCGACGATGACGACGAATTCGTCGCCGCCGATGCGGCAGATGATGTCGGTGCCGCGCAGGATGGCCACCAGGCGTTCGGCGACGAGCTTGAGCAGCTGGTCGCCGCAGTGGTGGCCCAGCGTATCGTTGACCACCTTGAAGTTGTCCAGGTCCAGCAGCAGCAGGCCCACGCTGCTGTCCTGGCGGTCGGCGCGCGCCAGTGCGTAGGCCAGGGCGTCGTTGAATTCATGGCGGTTCGGCAGCTGCGTGACGGAGTCGACGTGGGCCAGGTAGTGCAAATGGTTTTCCGCATGCTGGGCGGCGGTGCGCGTGCGGCGCACCATCAGGAACGTCAGGCCAAACGCGCACAGGCAGACGAGCAGGGTGAAGGCGGCAAATTGCGCCAGGCTGGCGTACAGCGGCGTCAGGCTGGCGCGCAGGTACAGCGCGCCGCCGCCGGGCAAGGCCTTCAATATCGCGGCGCTGCCGTCCAGGTAATCGATGTGCATGCCGTTGCGCGGCGCCGCCGGCACGGCATCGTTGCTGCTGCGCGCGTAGCGGGCAAATGGCGTGCCATAGGGACTGTAGAGCAGGGCTTGCCGGATATGCGGCGCGGCGGCGAGGGGAGCGAGCAGTTGTTGGGCTGCAAGGCGATTGTCCTGGCGCATGGCTTGCGCGGCGGCGGGGGCCAGCATGTCGGCCTGGATATACAGGTTGCGCTGCAAGGATGCTTGAAGGGAAAACAATTGGAAGATGATCAGCAACAGGCTGGCCATGGCCAGCATGGCTGCCGCGGCCAGCAGGTTCAGCCGGGCTATGCGGTCGCCGCGCAATTGCGACGACGGCAGCATCAATGGCGCCATCATGACGCTTCCTCCTGCCGGCCCCGCTTGCCGCCGCCCCGTGTGATCGCGCCTCGCCCTGCCATACTTTACGTTCCAGTCTGATGAAAACCGAAGTGAGCCGGAACTCTCAACGTGTTGCTAAGGCCGACATATTGTCATTTTGCAGCGCGAAAGTACAGGGTGCGCGGCAATTTAGTGTCCATGCCGCGCACCGGTGGCGGCAAGCAAGGCGACAAGACAGGCGGAAAAAGAGGGCGTGTCTTTCTAATAATAATTCATGCTGAATTTTAATCCTTTTTTTGCCCGCCGTTTTTTTTCTCTAAAAACATGCTGATGGTAAACAAAATACTACCGAGAATAACTTCCATGCTTGCAGTCATCCCGGCACGGATTAACTTTTTTACTGCATCAGCCATTGCAAGCCATTGATTTTAATAAATTTTAATGAAGAATGCGAGAACGCTATGGCCTTGCTCCGCGAGTTCGTCCATAATCCGCTGATGATGGACGTTCTGATGCTGTTTGTTTTGTCTGCCGCGGCCAAGTCAGCAGCCGCCAGTAAAACCGGACGTCGCCCTAATGATCAATAGTGAGGATATCTTGGAAAAAAAACCAAAAATTATTTTGTCGTCACAAGACCTGGAACGACTGGAAGCGTTGTTGTATGCCTTGGGTAATAACTTATCGCCGGACAAGGCCGCCTTGCTCGACGAGCTGGGCCGCGCCGAGGTGCTCGAGCCGCAAGAGATTCCCCCGACCGTCGTGACGATGAATTCCACCGTGCGCTTCACGGTGGAAAACAAGGAGGAATTCTGTCTGACGCTCGTGTATCCGAAGGATGTGGAAGGCCAGGCCGACCGTATTTCCGTGCTGGCGCCCGTCGGCAGCGCGCTGCTGGGCCTGTCCGTTGGCGACAGCATCGCCTGGCCCATGCCGGGCGGCGTGGTGAAGGTCAAGATCGAGGAAATCGTTTATCAGCCTGAACGGGCCGGCGAATATCACCGATAAGCAGTGATGGCGAACGGCGCCTGCCGTTCGCCTGCAAGGCCGTGTTTTCGATAGTCAACTATTGCGTTGCACGCGCACCACCAGCCATCCCGCCACGACCGTAAACGTGACGATGATGGCGACGATGATCCAGAATCCCTGCGGATGCTGGGCCAGCGGAATACCCCCCACGTTCATGCCCAGCATGCCGGCGATGATATTGATCGGCAAGGCCAGCACGGTGACGATGGTCAGCACGAACAGGCTGCGGCTGTTTTCCTCGTTGACGCTGGCGGCGATTTCTTCCTGCAGCAGCTTGATGCGTTCCTGTAGCGAAGACATGTCGCTGAGCACGACGGAAAATTCCTCCGTCGACTGGCGCAGTTCCAGGCTGTCGAGCTCCGACACCCATGCGGGCGGGCGTTGCAGCAGGCGGAACAGGGCGGCCGGTTCCGGCGCCAGCAGGCGCTGCAGCCGCACCAGCACGCGCCGCATGGCGCCCAGGTCTTCGCGTTTCGGCACCAGGCGCCCGGCCAGCAAGTGATCCTCGATATCGTCGACCCGCGCCACGGCGTCGCGCACGATGTTGACCAGCACGTCGGCCTGGTCGCGCAGCAGATGGATCAGCAGCTCCACCGACGAGCGTATCGGCTCGTGGTTCTTGATGACGGCCTGGCGCAGGCGCTCGATCGACTGCAGCGGCGCGCGGCGCGCCGTAATGACGAGGTTTTGCGCCACGCTGGCCCACATGGTGGAAATATCGGAGGCCTCGAACGAGAAATTGTGCACCACATCGTTGACCACGGCGATCAAGGTGTTTTCCGCCTGTTCGATGCGCGTCGAGCGGGAACCCTGGTGCAGGGTTTCATAGAATTCATCGGCCAGCTGCGTGTGCGCCATTAGCCATTTTTCGCTGGCCGCATGCGACAAATTGAAATGCAGCCAGACGAATTCCTGCGCCGGGCGCGCCGCGCCATCGGCCAGCCAGGCCAGCGCCGCCGTCGAGTCGAGCGCCAGCGGCTGCGCCTCGCGGCCAAACAGGAAGCCCCAGACCAGGCCCGAGGTGTCCGAGCCGTAGGTAAAACCGGCAGTTTCCATCGCCATCGTGAATCTTTCTCGCGCAGTGTGATTGATCGTCGCGCGATTCTAATACACGGATGTGTCGGGAAAATGACAAGGCCACCGCGAACGGTGGCCTTGGTGTTCGCTGTTTAGTTGCGGTGCGGATTATCGGGGCGGCGGTCATCGCGGTTCGGAATCCCGTCGCCATCGCGGTCGTGGCGGTTGCCATTGTCGCGGTCATAGCGGTTGGGGATGCCGTCGCGGTCGCGGTCGCCGTTCGGGCCGCGTGGCGACCAGCGGCCTTGCTCCATCTGCCAGCGGCCGTCGCGCTGGTTCCAGGCGGGCGGCGCATACACGTAGCCGGGGCGTTCGGCGATCCATACGCCTGGCGTCCAAGCGTAGCGCTGGCTGCGCCATTCCCAGTGGCCGGGCGCCCACGTGTAGCCATGGCGCGCGCGCGGGATGGCTTCGCGGCGCGGCGGCGGCGGGGCGATACGGATCTCGTCATAGCGCACGGGCTGCACTTGCGCGGCGACCCAGCCGCCACGATCCAGGCGCCAGCGGTTGTTCTCTTGTATCCAGGCGGCGCGGCGGTACTGGTTGCCGCCCCGTTCGCGCAGCCATTCGCCGTTGTTCCAGACATGGCGCTGGCCATCCCAGTTCCAGTAGCCGGGCGCCCAGACATAGCCGGCGCGCGGCGCCGGGGCGCTTTCAAACCGTGGCGGAGGCGGGGCGTCGCCGATGACAATGCTGACGCCGAGCTGATTCTGTGCCATCGCTTGCGCAGGCAGGAAGGCCGCGGTGCTGATGGCAAGCATGGCTGCTGCGTAGAGTGTGACGGGTTTCATGATGTGCTCCATTTCGGTGATTGCGTGAAATGGACTATAGGCGCTTGCTGGCGGGCAGATCGCCTTTGATTCAACTTATTACAATTGACACAATGCTGTGTGTCCGTGTATCCGTGGCGGATACAAATGGCGGCCTGGCGCGGCGGTATTCAAGCGGGCGCCAGGCGGCGTGGTGTCAGCATCGGTGGCTCACAGGGTGCTGGCGGTGGCGTTGCCCAGCAAGGCTTGCCGTTCCTCGATCAGCGAGATTTTCTTTTCCTGTTCCGTCATGCGCTTGGCGCTGACCACGACGACGGGAATGGCTTGCGCCACATCGGCCGTCCTGGCAGCCGATGGCTGCATGAAGCTGACATAGCTGGCACCGCAGGCGATGGCGACGGCGATGGTGAAGATGGCTTCCATGTTTTTCAGGGTTTTCATCATTATTCCTTTCGGGGGTGGCGGGTGGGTATGTCTGCACTGTAGCCAGACGCGCGCTGGTGCGCCATGCACATGCGACCAGACGTGGTTTTGGCGGGATGGCCTGCAAAAAAACGGCGCTGGAATGCCGGAGCGCCAGCGCACCGGTCGACCGCTTGAATTGAGGCCTAATTAGGCCTGTATCCGTGCTTATGAATGCACTTGCCGCATGGCATTATTTGACACTGCACAGTGTTGTGCCCATGCCGTGCGTGGCAGGTGCTGCGCCGACTGTCCTGCTAGAATCGACATGGCAGCCCGATCACGTGGATAAAAATATCATCAGGAGTCACACATGTTCCAATTGTTTGGTTTTGGCGGCGCCCGCTGCCCGCGCTGCGAGCACAAGAATGGCGCTGCCGCCGGCTATTGCGCGCAATGTGGCTTGTCGCTGGGCGCGCCCGACAGCGACGCGGTGCTGCATGCCAATCAATGGCATCTTGCCGATGGGCAACTGGCCCTGTTCTTCGGCGTGCGCGAACTCTCCTCGCTGTTCGGCAGCGCGGCGCGGCGCTTGCAGGTACCGGCCGAATCGCGCGCCTGGATCGTGCAATCGGACGCTTTCACCTTGATACCGGCTGGCGACTACGATAGCGCCGCCTTCTTTGCGCGCCTGCCGGCGCTGCTGCCGGCGCGCCCGGCCGAAGTGCTGATCGCGCGTGCCGATGCCATCAGCCTGGACTTCGATTTGCCTGGCCTGGCCACGACTGAAATGCTGGGCGTCGCCGCATCGCTGCGCGTGGACATCGCGCTGGGCCAGCCCGACGCGTTCGCGCGCCAGTTCATGCGTGCGCCGGGCGCCGTCACGCGCGCCCACCTGCACGCGCTGCTGCTGCCGTCCGTGCGCCAGATTGCACTGGAATTTGTCGCCAGCCGCGCGCTGCGCGAGATGGATGCGAACGCCGACCTGCGGCCTGAATTGAACGAACGCCTGCAATCGGCCCTGACACAGCGCCTGGCGCCCAGTGGCCTGGCCGTGGCGCGCGTGGAAACGCTCAGCCTGCGGCACGACAAGCGCGAGGGCGACGGCGATGCGGCCATCGGCACCCTGTGGCTGGGCGGCTTGCCGGCGCAGGAACTCGAGCAGCACAGCCTGGAGCGCATGAAGCAGCTCGACCAGCTGTATGACGAGGAAGAGTGGCAGCGCATCCGCCGCGAGGAACTGGCGGCGCGCCACGCGCACCGCCGCGCCGAACTGCGGCAGGATGCGACGCTGGAAAAGGCGGAACTGAACCACCAGGAAGCGGAGCGCCTGCAAGCGCTGCGCGGGCGCCAGATCGACCTGTATGGCCGCATCCTGGAAGCGAAATCGCGACGCCAGGCGCTCGACCATGGCGCCGCGCTGGCGCTGGGCGAGCTGGAACAGGAACTGGCGCAAAAGGGCGCGCAGCGGGCCGATGAAGCGGCCAACTGGGAGCACGTGCGGGCGCTGGCCGGCATCAAGATGCGCAGCGAGCTGGAACTGTCGCAGCTGCACGGTCGCGAACAGATCCAGCTGGCGCAGCAGCGCTTTACGCATCAGGTCCACCTGCAGTCGATCGCGCAGCAGGTGGAAAGCGCGCTGCTGATCGACGACGAGACGGGCCGCCGCACCCAGCTGGCGCGCCTGCGCCAGGCGGAGGCGGATGCGGCCCGGCGCGAGGCGCAGCTGGAGGCGGAGCAGCACCAGGCCGCGTGGCAGGGACTGATGCTGGCGAATGCGGCGCGCAAGCGCGAAGCGGAGCGGGTGCAGGAGTGGGAAGACCAGATGCAACTGGCGCGCCAGCGCGAACTGCTGCGCGCCGAAGCGCACAAGGATGAGGCGGCCCAGGTGCAGGCGGCGGAAATCGCGGAAAAGGTGGCGGCGCTGCGGCGCGGCGGCGCGCGCGAGGACGCCGTCGCGCAGCAGGAAAAACTGCTGCGCACCATCGAGGCCGATGGCGTGCACGCGCGCCAGCTGCAGCAGCAAACGCAGCTGGCGCAGCTCGACGCGCTGGCCATCGAGGAGCAGCGCCAGCAGCTGCGCCAGCTGGAACAGGAAGCGCAATGGCAGCGCGATCTGCTGGCCATGGCGCAGCAGCGCGAAAGCGATTACGCGCGCTGGAAGGGGGAGTATGAAGCCCTGCTGGCGCAGCAGGCGCATGCGGCCGAACTGGCGCGCATCGATATCGACCGCATCGAGAAAATCGGCTCGCTGAGCGACACGGGCAAGGTGGCCATGGCCGCCGGGCAGAATGCGGCCGTGCTGGCGCAAGTGCTGAAAACGCAGCTGCAGGCAGGCATGAGCGCCGAGCAAATCCACGCGCTGGCGGCGCTGGCGGCGGCCGAAAACAGCATCGCGCCGCTGGACGCCATGCGCATGGCGCAGGACAGCGTGGCGCAGGAGCGCAACTACCTGGAAGGCCAGGCGGAACGCGAACGGCGCCAGCAGCTCGACCTGATCAACCTGCAGAATGCGGCGCACGCGCATGGCCTGTCGGCGCAGGCGCAGCTGGGCGTGGCCGTGGCGCAGGCGCTGCAGCCGCAGTCCGGTGGCGGGTCGGCGCCGCTGCGCTGCAAGAACGGCCATGCGCAGCGCGCGGGCCATCCGGAAGATAAATTCTGCGCCGCCTGCGGCGTCGCCTTGCAGCCTTGATGGAAGCGTTTCACCCCAGATGATGCAAAAAGCACGAGACAAACTGCGGGAACTGCGCGCCCTCCACGACGACGGGCTGCTCAGCGAGCAGGAATTTGAACGCCGCAAGAACGCCATCCTCGACGCCGAGTACGCGCCACCCAGCGCTGCGTCTGTGCCGGCGCCGCTGCCCGTACGCCAGGGCACGGAGCTGGGCTTCATGACGGGCCAGGAAATCGGCCCGCAAAACCGCCGCTACCGGCTCGAGCGGCTGATCGGCACGGGCGGCATGGGGCAGGTGTGGCAAGCGACCGACCTGGCCACGCACGCGGAGCTGGGCAGCAGCGAAATGGTGGCGCTGAAGATCTTGCCGCCGCAGCTGACGCAAAGCGCCACGCACGCCAAGCTGCTGATCGAGGAGGCGACGCAGGCACGCAAGCTCGCGCATGAAAACATCGTGCGCGTCTACGAGTGGGCGCAGGATCCGGCCACGGCCAGCTATTTCATCATCATGGAATGCCTCGATGGCGAAGACCTCGAGCACTATCTGGCGCGCGAGGGCGCGCTGCCCCTGTCCACCGTGCAGGAACTGCTGCAGCCGGTGGCCGAAGCCCTGTCGTATGCGTGGGAAAAGCACAAGCTCGTGCACCGCGACATCAAGCCGGGCAATGTCTTCCTGACGGCCAGGGGCGACGTCAAGCTGCTCGATTACGGCATCGCTTCGCGCGTGCGCAATGCGGACAGCAGCCTGGCGCTGGACATGCCGAATGCGGGTACGCACGGCTACCGGGCGCCCGAGGCCGGCGTCAACCAGCGCCAGCCCAGCCCGGGCCTGGACGTGTACGCCGTGGCCGTGATGATCTATCAGATGCTCGAAGGGCGCATGCCGTTCGACGACGCGCGCAGCGCCAGCCATTTGCCGTCCGCGCCGCAAGCGCTCAACGCGCAGCAGTGGCAAGTACTGCAGAACGGTTTTTCGCTGACACCGGAACTGCGGCCCCAATCCGTGCAAGCCTTGCTGGAAAACCTGGAGCGTGCGGCCGGGCCGTCGCCTGAAGAACTGGCGGAACAGGCGCGCCAGCAGCAGGCGCGCGCGGCGCAGCAGGCGCAGCAACAACGGGAGGCGGCGCTGGTGGCCGAACAGGCCCGCGAGGCGGCGGTCAAGGAGGCGAGGGCGCGCCAGGAAGAACTGGACCAGCGCCGCAAGGCCGAGATCCAGGCGGCCGCGCTGGAAAAGCAGCGGCAAGATAAACTGCGCCGCGAACAGGAGGCGCAGCGCCATTTCGAAGCGGAAGAGGCGCGCAAGCTGCGCAAGGAAGCGCTGCGCGGCCAGCTGCGCGCGCGCCGCGAAGCCGATGCGGCCACCGCCTTGCAGGAACACCAGGAATTGCAGCGCAAGGCCATCGTCGCCAAGGCGGAAGCGGCCTACCGCGCCGAGCAGGAACGCGCGCGCAAGGAACAGGCCAGCCGCGCCGCCGCAGCAGCTGCCCCTGCGCCGGCATCCGCGCCGGCGCCGGAAGCCGAGCACGTGGAACCGGTGCCCAATGCGGAAGGCGTCTTGCGCGACGATTTTCTCGATGGCTCGGGGCAGGGGCCGGAACTGGTGCTCATTCCCAGTGGGCGCTTCCAGATGGGCGCGCACGAGACGGAACACAAGGCCGCCATCCAGGCCGGCTCGCAGCAGACGTGGCTGGATCGTGAAACGCCGCAGCACTGGGTCGGCATCGAGCACCCGTTCGCGCTGGCGCGCCACCCCGTCAGCGTGGGCGAATGGCGGGCCTTCGTCAAGGCGACCGGCTGGGCGGGCGGCTCGGAAACGGACTGGGACAATCCCGGCTTCGTGCAGAACGACCAGCACCCGGTGGTGGGCGTGAGCTGGAATGACGCGCAGCTGTACATGGCGTGGATGAGCGAGCGCACGGGCCGGCGCTACCGCCTGCCCAGCGAAGCGGAGTGGGAATACGCATGCCGCGCCGGCACGCGCACGGCCTTCAACGTGGGCGACACGATCAGCACCGAGCAAGCCAATTACGACGGCCTGTACGTCTACAACGGCGGCCCGCGCGGCGTGTACCGGGGCGGCACCACGCCGCTGGGCACTTTCGCGCCGAATTCCTGGGGCCTGTTCGACATGCATGGCAATGTGTGGGAATGGGTGCAGGACGTCGTGCACGACAATTACGAAGGCGCGCCCGTCGATGGCAGTGCCTGGGAAGAGGGCAGCGACAGCAGCCGGCGCATCCTGCGCGGCGGCTCCTGGCTGTACCACCCGCGCTACCTGCGCTCGGCCCTGCGCAACGGCTTTTCCAGCGTGCTGTCGAACGATATCGTGGGCTTCCGCGTGGCGCGCACGCTCGACTAATCCATTGTCATATTGGCCATCTTGGCGGATACTTCATGCACCTTAACCGTGCTGGAGTGTCCGTGTTCAAACGCCGCCTGCTGTCCCTCGTGTTCGCCTGCTTGCCCATCTCCGCTCTGGCCGGCGATTTGCCTTCCTATCCCTTCATCCACGCGACGGGCACGGCCTACAGCTTCGTCACGCCGGACCTGGGCGAGATCGACTTCGATGTCAGCGCCTTCGACCCGGCGCCTGACGTGGCCACCGCGCTGGTGAAGACGCGCATCACGGAAATCAAGGCGCTGCTAATGGAGCAGGGTTTGCCGGAAGCGGCGGCCGGCATCGAGGTGCGCGACGTGCGCAAGGAAATCCGCAAGGGCGCAGAACAGGATCCGGCCAATCCGCAGTACCAGATCAAGGCCAGCGTGCATATCAACGTGGCGGATTTGTCGAAATGGCCCGCCGTCATGGGCCCGCTGCTGGCCATGCCCAACCTCGATGCGTTTGCCGTCACCTTCGGCGCCACGCAGCGCATCCGCCTGGAAGAGGAGCTGGTGGGCGAGGCCGTCAAGGATGCGCAGCGCAAGGCCGACGCCATGGCGCGCGGCTTGGGCAAGCGCGTGGGTGCCGTGGCCGGCATCTCGTCGGACCAGCTGAAAAACCTGGGCAATGCGGTGGGCCTGGTGCCGTCCGACCGCTACCAGCGCGCCAACAGCCGCCAGCGGCAAAATCCCGACGACATGCTGATGGTCACTGTCCTCAAGATGGGACAGACGGTCGACGCCGTATTCCGTATCAAATGACCAGGTAGCAGGGCAGCAGGCTGCGCCAAGCGGCCAAACGGTGTAAATTGTGGCTTTCCAAACGCACCAAGGAACGCCATGACCATCAAAGCCATCCGCGACCAGTCGCAACCCATGCGCCACATCGTGCACGTACGCGACCACATCATTTCCGCCGATGCCTCGGTGGAGGAGGGTGGCGGCGACGCCGGCCCTTCGCCGCACGACCTGTACGACGCGGCCCTGTCGGCCTGCAAGGCGCTCACCGTCGTCTGGTACGCCCGGCACAAGGGCATCCCGCTGGAACACGTGGAAGTGTCGACCGAGCGCGACGCCAGCGAAGAGCGCAAGGGCGTGTACCGCCTGGCCGCCACCCTGCACCTGACGGGCGAGCTGACGGATGCGCAGCGCCAGGAATTGCTGGCCGTGGCCGGCAAATGCCCGATCCACAAGCTGATGACGGCCGTCACCACGGAAATCACGACGGTGCTGGCATGAGCGCGGCCATCCTGAAAAGCCACGAAAAGGACCTGGGCGGCGGCTTCGTCGTGCGGCGCTTGCTGCCTTCCGCGGCAAAACAGGCTGTCGGGCCCTTCATCTTCTTCGATCATTTCGGCCCCATCGACGTCGCCCCCGACGCCAACCACGACGTGCGCCCCCATCCGCATATCGGCCTGGCCACCGTCACTTATCTGTTCGAAGGCGCGATCGACCACCGCGACAGCATCGGTTCCTGCCAGCGCATCGAACCGGGCGCCATCAACTGGATGACGGCCGGGCGCGGCATCGTGCATTCGGAACGCACGCCGCACGACCTGGCCGGACAACCGCACCGCACCCACGGCTTGCAGCTGTGGGCCGCGCTGCCCAAGGCGCACGAGGAAGACGAACCGAGTTTCACGCACACGCCGCAGGCCGACATTCCCGTCGTGCCGCTCGATGGCGCCGTGGTGAAGGTGTTGATCGGCACAGCCTTTGGCCAGACCTCGCCCGTGCGCACCTATATGCAGACGGTGTACCTGGACGTGGCGCTGCAGGCGGGGCGTACATTACGGCTGGAAGGCTTGCCGCCGGAAGCGGCGATCTATCCGATCAGCGGGGAAGTGCTGGTCGATGGCGTGGCGCTCGCGCCGCACACCATGGCCTTGCTGGAAGCGGGCACGGTGCCTGTCGTAACGGCAGGCGGCGGCCCGGTGCAGTTCGTCGTCATCGGCGGCGAGCCGCTGGACGGCCACCGCTTCCTGTTCTGGAACTTCGTCTCCTCGAGCAAGGAGCGATTGTCGCAAGCGGCCGACGACTGGACCGCCCAGCGCATGGGGAGCGTGCCGGGCGAGACGGAATTCATCCCGCTGCCGAAGGCGCCATTGCGTCCTCCGGCATAAGCTGGATTAGAACCGCGCGCGCAAGGTCAGTTGCGCCTTGCGCGGCTCGCCATAGAAATTGCCCCAGGCCGGCGCACCCACCGTCTGGTAGTAGCGCTTGTCGAGCAAGTTCGTCACGGACAGCGAGGCCGTCCAGTTGCGGTCGATCTGGTAGGCGCCGCGCGCGCTCCACAAGGCATACGCGCCTTGCGCCACCGTGACGTTCTGCGTCACGCGCGAACTCTCCGTCTGGAAGTTCACGCCGCCGCCCACGCTCCACTTCTGCAGGGCGCCGGGCAGGCGGTAGTCGCTCCACGCGCGCAGCATGTGGCGCGGCGAGTAGGTGCTGGCGAACATCACGCCCGCATTCGACGTCTGCTCCAGGTATTTGAAGTTGTTCAGCGTGTAGCCGGCGAACAGCTGCCAGCCCGGCGCCACTTCGCCGCTGATTTCCGCATCGACGCCTTCGCTGCGTACCTTGCCCGCCGAGAAATAGCATTCCGTGCCGCTGGAACAGGTATTGACCAAGTCCAGCTCCGCGCGGTTGCGCTGCTCGATGCGGAACAGCGCCAGCGAGGTGTTCACCTTGCCGTCGAGCAGTTCACCTTTCACGCCCACCTCCAGGTTGCGGCCCTTGAGCGGGTCGAGCAGGGCGCCTTCGGCCGTGCGCTGGTTTTGCGGCTGGAAGATGTCGGAGACGCTGGCATAGCCGGACCAGCGCTTGTCAAACGCATAGATCACGCCGCCATACGGCGTGACGACGCCGTTTTCGCGGTACGGATCGATGTACACCTCGCCCGTGTCGCGGTACACGCTGCTCCATTTGTAGTTCGATACGCGCGCGCCCGCCACCACGGTGAGCGGATCGCTGACGCTGAAGCGGGCCACGCCGTAGGCGCCCGTCTGCGTCATTTTCGTCAAGCTGGGATCGCCGCGGTAGCTGTTTGCGCGGAACCAGGCGTCGCTCGGTTCGGCCACGCCGTGATTTGGGCGCAGCGGGTTGTTCGGCTGCTGCAGCAAGGCCAGGCTGAAATCGCTGTCGCTTTCCAGCCGGTTCGTGTTGATGCCGGCGCTGAAGCCGTGGCGGCGGCCGAAGGCGTTGAATTTGCCGTCGAGCGACAGGTCGAGGCCCTTGTTGGTGCTGCCGTAGTCGAACACGCCGCCATACATCATCATGCCGGCCATGGTGGCGGGATTGATCGCGCCCTGGCTGAACATGTATTTCACGTCATGCCGCTCGCGCGTGTAGTTGGCGCTGGCCTTGAACAGCCAATCGGCGTCGAAGCGGTGCTCGAATTCGGCGAAGACGACCGTCTGGCGGCTAGCCCAGCGGTTCCAGTCGGCGCCGAGGAAGGTTTCGCGCGGCAGTTTCGGATCGCTGCCATCGCGGTAGCGGGCCATGCCGGAAAAGAACGGCGTCGAATGCAGCTTTTCGTAGCTGGCGCCCGTCGTCAGCTTGCTGCCCGGCGCCAGGTCGAATTCCAGCACGCCATACAGCACGTCGGTGCGGCTGTCGGCCACGTCATAGAAATAATCGCGCTGCTCGTGCGCGGCCACGGCGCGGCCACGGATGCTGCCCGACTCGTTCAAGGGACCGGTGACGTCGACTTCGCCGCGCACGTCGTTCCAGCGGCCCGCGCTCAACGCCAGCTGCACCTGCTTTTCCGCCAGCGGGCGCTTGCGCACCATGTTGATGGCGGCGCCCGGCGAACCGGTGCCCTGCAGCAGGCCGGTGGCGCCGCGCACGATTTCCACCCTGTCCAGCACGGCCGTATTGCTGGTAAAGCTGTTCGCCTGCGGGTAGTACATGGCGCGGTTGACGCCGTCGAACTGGTAAGTGTCGACCATGAAGCCGCGCGAATACACATAACGCCCGCCCATGGGGCTGTCGTACATGGTGATGCCGGTGGTATTGGCCAGCACGGCGTCGATGGTGTTGAGGTTCTGGTCGTCCATTTTCTGGCGCGTGACGACGCTGACAGATTGAGGAATCTCGCGCAGGGTTTGCACGCCCTTGCCGACGGTGACGGCGCGCGCCGCATACGAGTTGCTGTGTTCACTGACGGGGTCGCGTTCCATGCTGGCGCTGACCGTCACGGGCGCCATGGTCTTTTCCACGCCGGCCGCGGTTGCGGACGATGGCGCCGCCTGGCGCAGCACGTAGGCGCCGTTCGGCAGTTGCACGGCTTCCAGGCCGCTGCCGGCCAGCACCTGGGCAAAGCCCTGGGCTACGCCAAAGCTGCCGCGCACACCGGGCGAGCGCAGTCCCCGCGTCTGCGCGGGATCGGTCGACAGGCTGACGCCGGCGGCGACGGCAAAGTCATTCAAGGCGGTGGCCAGCGGGCCGGCCGGTACGGCGTAGGCTTGCGGGGCAGTGGCGGCCTGGCCTTGCGCCAGCGCGGGCGCGGCGCTAAAGGCGGCGGGGGCGGCGCAAGCCATGGCGATGACGGCCAGGCGGATGGCGCGCGCGGCGGGATGGAGGACGGGGGTGGTCAGCTGCATGCTCGGTCTTTCTGCTCTAAGGGGTAAGAATTGGCGTATGAATCGACTACGTGATTGGCTACTTAATTGGCTACTTAACTAGGAAGCCGAAGCAGCGCAGCGAAACACCAACCCCTGGCGCAAAAAAAACTGAAAATAATTATGTGGCTCGGGCCGACACCGTGGCCCAGTAGCGCGTGAAGTACGTCACTTGCAGTCCGTGCGAGGCGCACAGGCTTTCCAGCACGGCATCGATATCGTCCAGCCGATACGTGCCCGTGACGGGGCGCCGCGCCACGCCGACGTCGCACGCGAGGCGCCCGCGCCGGTAGCGCGCCAGTTCCGTGACCAGTTTTTGCAAGGGCCAGTCGGCGGCCACCAGCATGCCGCGCAACCAGCTGTCCTGGTGCGCCGGCATGGCCAGCACGTCATCCGCGCCAGTGTCGCTGAAACGCAGCTGCTGTCCCGCTTCCAGGCGGCGCACGGCGTCAGGGCGCGCCGCGCAGCGCACTTCCACGGCGTGTTCGAAGACGCTGACCGTGCTGCCGTCGGCATCGCAGCGCACGCCGAAGCGCGTACCGAGCGCGCGGATCACGCCGTGCGGCGTGTCGACGAGGAAGGGGCGCGCATCGGGTGCCGTCGTGATCATGATTTCGCCATGGTGCAGGCGGATGCGGCGGTGCGTGGCGCCGTAAGCGACATCCACGGCGCTATCCGTATTCATTTCCATGCGCCCGCCATCGGCCAGGGTTACGCGGCGGCGCTGGCCCGGGGCCGTGCGCAAGGACGCTGTCAGGGCTTGCCATGGGCCGGAACGCAGGCCCGCCTGGCCCAGCGCGATGCCGCCGCCGGCCGCCACCAGCAGGGCCAGCACTTTCGCGGCGGCGCGCCGGCGCTGCTGCGCCGCCCGCAATGCGGGCATTGCCAGCGCTGCCGGTATCGCGCCGAGCTGGCCGTCCATGCGTTGCAGCAGTTCCCAGGCCCGCTCATGCTCGGCGCTGGCGTCGCGCCATGCCCGCAGGGCGGCCGGGTCGGCGCTGCCGCACTGGAGTTCCACGTGCCAGTGGGCGGCGGCGGCCAGGATGCTGCGGGCGATAGGATTGGACGAGGATGTGCCAGACATCATGCGGCCGCCAGCATCAGGCATTCCGTGTAGGCGCGCACCAGGTGTTTTTTCACGGTGGGCAAGGATACGCCCAGGCGCCGGCTGATCTCCACATAGCTGAGCTCCTCGATCTGCGCCAGCAGGAAGATGGCCCGCGTGCGTGCGCCCAGGCGGTCGAGCAGGCGATCGATGGCCAGCAGGGTTTCGATGATGATGGCATGCGTTTCGGCGCAGATCGATGCCGGTTCGGCTTGCTGCGCCAGCGCTTCCAGGTAGGCGTGCTCCAGCGCCTGGCGGCGGTAGCGGTCGATCAGCAAGCCGCGCGCGATCGTCGCCAGGTAGCCGCGCGGTTCGCGCAGGGGCGCCAGCGGTGTCACCTCGCGCTTGCCGAGCAGGCGCAGGAACGTGTCCTGTGCCAGGTCGGCCGCCTCGGCGCGGTTGCCCAGCTTGCCGCGCAGCCAGCCATACAGCCAGCCGTGATGCTCGCTGTACAGGGTGCTCAGGTGATTGGCATGGGTGGGACTGACGGTAATCACTGCGTTCTCCAGGCAAGGGAAGAGCTGGGCTGACGGAACGCGGGGGTGCCGGCTGGCTGGGCTTTTTGAGAATGATACTCATTATCACATTGCCATGCGGCCCCCGTCAATCGGCGTCAGCCACCGAGGCGCCAGCGCTCCTGCCACTGTTGCAGATCCGCCCAGGCTTGCTGCAGGGCAGTGACGGACCAGTGCAGCAGGCTGTCCAGCGCCAGCACGCTTCGCTGCCAGTGGATGCCGTCAAAAAACACGTGGTCGGCCACGATGGTGGCGGCCAGCCAGGCCGCGATGATGACAATGATGTCGTGGCGCCCGCTTTTCCACCAGCGCAGCGAGTGGCGGCGGAAAATCCACGGCACGCCCAGCGGATTGGGCCAGTCCGCCAGCAGATGCATGATGCCGCCGGCGGCAAAGCCGAACAGGGGCGGCGCCCACAGGTGGTGCGGCAATTGCAAATACGTGTAGACGAGCAGGGCGATCCAGGCCAGGCCCCAGTGCGTCCATGTGCGGTGCGTGATCCACAACTTGTGCGTGCGCGCCCACCAGGCCACTTCCAGCCAGTCCGGCGCCGTGCCGCCCAGCGCGCCCATGACAAAGGCGAGCAGGCTCAGCACTTGGTAGGGGCCACCGGCGCCAGCGTGCGCGACCAGGGCCGCGGCGATCACGCCGGCAGCCCAACCGGTCGCATGATGCGCTTTGTTGGAAGCCATAGAAAATGTAAAACGCCATGCGTGGCGTTGTGTGAAATGCAGGGGATATTAACTGGATGAATATACAGTATGCAAGGGCGTGGAGGGGTGCTATTTGCAGAATATCTGCTGATAATTTGTTAAATTGTGTGTCGGGGCGGCTAGGCCAGCGGGCTCGGCAATGCATGCCGGCGGGTCAATTGTGTTGTGCGGCTGATAATGTAATTGGCGCAGGGCGCGCTATGCTGAAAACAGTCTTACGTTTTGAAGAGGTGTCGCCATGAAAATCCCGCGCGAATTGCAGATTCCCGCCCTCGTGTTTTCACTGGAAGCGGTGTTCATTATTGGCTTGTCGCTGATTTTTCTTGTACTGGTACCGCGCTAGTGCATTGTGGGTGACAGCGGATTTACAACACTGAACAAAACCGTAGCGAGCGGAAGGGAGAGGTGGTCGAGAAGCGCAGCCGTACTCTGTACGGGGCGCCGAGCGGGGGCGCCGAGCCGGTGAGCATCGCAGGCCGCCTATACCGACGCGCAGGAGGTTTGGTTCAGTGTTCCTAGGCAGTTTGCATGGTTGTGCTGTCGCACAGCGCCGCGCCTTCGGTGCGGATGATCCAGCATTCCGGATACGGTTCGCTGGAGAAGCGGTTGTGCCGCGCGAAGCCGCTCAGCTTGTCGAGCGCGGTGGCGGGGGCCAGTGCGGTTTCCTTGCCGCTGGCCGTGTCCAGGTGCCAGAAACCGCCGTTGCGGTGGAAGAGTACGGGAAGGCAGCTGGCTTGCGGCGTGGCAAGGTGGCTTGCCGGCGTGGGCTGGGTGTCGGGCAGCAGCAGATAAAAGCATTCGGCGCGGGCGCCGTGGTCGATGCGGTGCAGGATCACGCCATGCGCGAGCAGCGCCGTGACGCTGAGCACGACGATGCCCTTGATGCTGGCAGACAATTCGATGCGCATGCCCAGGCGCAAGGGTACGGGCTTGTGCTTGCCTGGCCACACGCCGTCGAGCAGCAGGCCATAGCGCGACACGTCCTCAATTTCAAAACCTTGCTGGCTGCGCCGGATGATAGCGTGGCGGCCCGACAGGCGGCGCGTCAAGCCATTGTTGTCCTGGCCGTCGGGGCTGAAATGGCTGAGCAAGACATCGGCTTCCGGGTCCACCAGTTCGAAGCGGCCCAGCATGCATTCCTCCAGCGCGAACAGGCGGATCTGGCGCTGTTCGCCCGCTTCCGGCGCTGCATTGACGAGACAGGCGGCCTGGCTTGGGTGTGGATGGCAGTGGCTGGCGGCGGGCAGGTCGACTTCGATCAGCTCCTCGTCCCAGGCAATCGTGGTAAATCCCATGTCGATCTTGCCTTGCGGCGCAGACAGATCCACGTGCGCAATGCCGGCATTGCGCGCCGTGACGTCGAGGTTGCAGCCGTCGCCGCCCGTCACGCGGGCGATCGAAGCGTCGTCCGCCATCACGCGCACGTTCTTGTGCGTGCTGAGGAAGATCTGATGGATTTCCGTCAGGGTGGCGTCGCGTCGCGGCACGAGGATGACAAACGTGCACACCCATTTCTGCGCCACGGCGCCATCGACGTGGCTGTGCACTTCCACTTCGATCTGGTATTGCCCGTGTTCCTTGTTGCGCGAGGAAAACTCGACAAACACGGGACGCCAGTCGCCGCGCGTGGTGCGCACGAAATCATGCTGCACGTGCCCGCGAGGGATCAGGTCCGAGCGCAGGCGCAAGGTCAGCTGCGGCGCGCAGGCGGCACTCATGCCGCGCAACTCCATCTTCAGGGTTTGCCGTCCGCCTGCCGCGCGCGGATCGAAGCCGCTGATGTGCAGGTGGGCTTGCACGGGCTGGTAAGCGGGCGGTACCGTTGGCGGCGCAACGGGCGCTGGCTTGAAGGCCGGGGTGGCGGCGGAGGCAGGTACAGAGCGGCTTACCGTTTGAATGGCGGCATCGCGAATAACGGCATCACGAATAACAGCATCGCAAATATCGGAATCATGTGCAGGGGCGTGCGGAAGCGCCGTTGCCGATGGCTCGGAACGGGCGCTGCGCAGTGCGGTCAACAGGTCGTAGCTGCTGGAGGCAGTCGTTGCTTGCGGGTGGTTGCCCGCGCAGACTGTTTCCCCAGGCAAGACCCAGAACGTACAGTGCGGGTGCTCCGGGTTGCTGCATTTTTTCATGACATTCTGACTCGAATCGAGCGGGGACATTCTGCCCTCTGTTATACATGAGAGCTTACGCGCTTTTTCGCCTGCTTGGCAACTTTCGCGATACCGGAATGCGCTCTTTTTGCCCAAATTCATGCCTCTGGTCACACCTTGTCATGCATGTCATGGAAACTATTGCTAAAAAACACATTTTATATCTTTCTGGATATGTTATTTTGCTATCGGTATGCGGCTGCGTTCAGCCGCGCCGTTTGCTGACGATGACTTCCAGATACTCGCCAGGCACCACCAGCGCGTCGGCGCCGGCCGTATTCAGGCGCTCCAGCATAGCGAGCAGTTCCTGTTCCAGCGCCCCGGCGCCAGCCTCGTCCAGCGCGGCAAACGCTTTGTGAACGGGGCCGTAATAATCGCGGAACACTTGCAGCCAGTGTTGGGCGGACGCGTAGCGGAAATTGAAGACCTTGCTTTGGCCGTGCACCTGCTCCGCCCCCTGGCCGAACAGGTCGCGCACATAGGCTTCTTCGCCCCAGCGGGCCGGCGACACCATGCCCGCCGGGGGCGGCACATACTTGCCTATGGTCTTGAATAGTTGCCCGCCAAAGCCGTCCGGTGTCCAGTTGGCCATGCCGATGCGCCCGCCTGGCCGCAGCACGCGCAGCATTTCGCTGGCCGCGCGCCGGTGGTCGGGCGCGAACATGACGCCAAAGGTCGACAGGGCCGCGTCGAAACTGGCGTCGGCGAAGGGCAGGGCTTCGGCGTCGGCCACGCGGAAGGTCACGGCCAGCCCTTCCGCCTCGGCGCGCACGCGGCCTTTGTCCAGCAGGGCCGGCACATAATCGGTGGAGACGACACAGGCAAAGCGGCGCGCGGCCGCCAGGGTGGCGTTGCCATTGCCGGCGGCGATGTCGATGACGTCTTCGTGGGCGCGGATATCGGCGGCCTCGGCCAGCGATTCGCCGACCGGCTGCAGGGTCACGCCGATGACGGCGAAGTCGCCGCTGGCCCAGCCTGTTTGCTGGCGCTGCTTGATGGCGGCGTAGTCGGGCGCGCCGGCGCCGGCCTGCTCTGATGAGGGGATGGTGTTGCTCATGGCATGCTCCTGTGACGTTGGAGAAATCTTTCCGTCAGACCGCGCGCCGTGGGCATCGTTCATTTTTATACAGGCCGTCATGAGCGCGGCGGCGTTTTGCATTATGCTGGCGCAACCGTTTCCCCAACGCCACCTGACGCCGAGAGATGACCATGCCTGTCCAACGCCCGCTCCAGCTTGCCATTGTCTATGGCGCCACCCTGTGCGTATTTCTCGCCTTCGACGCCCTGTGGCTGGCTGTGCTGATGAAACCCGTGTACGCCGCGGCGCTGGGTCCATTGCTGGCGGACACGCCACGCTGGGCGCCGGCCGTGCTGTTTTACCTGCTGTACGTGGCGGGGCTGGTGGTGTTTGCCATCTTGCCCGGCTTGCGCGCACGCCGCGGGCGCACGGCGGCGGCGCTGGGTGCGCTGCTCGGGCTGCTTGCCTATGGCACTTATGATTTGAGTAACTATGCGACCTTGCGCGATTGGCCGCTGGCCTTGACGGCGATCGACATGGCCTGGGGCGCCGTGCTGTCGGCCATGTCGGCAACGGCCGGCTACCTGGCTGCTAGCCGGTCAGGGGGCTGAACTCCGCATCGAAGCGCAGCGCCAGCATGGTAATGTTGTCGCTATGTAAGCCTTTTGGCGGCTGGTAGAGGAAGTCGTCGAACACGGCGCTGACGGCCTGCGCCGCAGTCTTGCCGGCGCACAGGGCGGGCCAGCGGGCCGTGAGGGCCAGCGGATCGTCGCAAGCCCAGAAGCCGTCGCTGGCCAGCAGATAGTGGGCGCCGGGCCGCACGCGCAGCACGCGGCGGTCGCCCAGGTGCGCGAGGAAGGGCGGCAAGTTGGCCGCGTCGAGGCCGCGCAGGGGCTTGTCGAGCTGCAAGCTGTCGCTGATGGCGTTGCCTAAAATAAAGGCCTGCGAGATTTGCGGATGATGTTCGCCATGCACGGCGGCGCGCCAGCGCGTCTCGTCGAGCGCGCCGCGCATGGCGTACACGGTGGCCGGTACGTGGTCGACGGTGAGGATGCTGGCCACCCCGTCGGCAATTTCATACAGGCGCGAATCGCCCACGTGATACAGCAGCGGCGCTTCGCCGGGCGGCACTTCCAGCAAGGTCAGGGTGGTGCCGGGCGGACGCGCCTGGGCTGGTTCGGTCCTGGCGAAGGTATCCTGCAAGCGCGTGTGCAACTGGTCGAGCCTGGCTGTCAGGCTTGCCGTGTCGAGGCAGGCGGGCATGGCCAGCAAGCCTTGCACGGCCGCTTCCGCCGCTTCGCGCCCATGGCCGTGGCCGCCCATGCCGTCGAGCACGGCAGCGCGCACATGGCCGCGCGGCCAGCCCGGCACCTGGCAGTGGAATGGCGCCTGCTGCGACAGGCAGACAGCATGGCCGCTGGCATCGATCAGCAGGAAGTTGTCCTGGTTTTCGCGGCGCGGCACGGGGCCTGCGCCCACGCTGGTGCCGGCGGCGGCGTCGAGCCAGGGGCCGAAGTCGAGCCCGTCTTTGATTGAATGCATCGGTTTTTGCGGTCCAGGCGGCCAGCAATGTTGATCATAGGACACAGCTTAGCCGAAATCGTGCGGGAGCGATACCTTGCCTATTTTGCAAAAAAACCTGCGGCAGCAGGCTGGCGCAGGTTTTTCATGGTGCAGTGCAGGGCCGTGCTTAACGGCGATGGCCCCAGCCGTGACCGTGGCCGTGACCACGGTCATAGTAGTCGCGGCGGTCATAATCACGGTAGTAGCCGCGGCCCGGTTGCACGTAGACGACAGCCGGCGGGCCGTAGTAGCGCGGTGGCGGCGCGTAGTACACGGGCTGCGGCGCCGGGGCGTAGTACACCGATTGCGGCGCAGGCGCGTAATAAGTTTCGCGATAGCCGCCGCGATAGCCGCCACGGTCGTAATAGCGGTCATTCGTGCTGATGCTGTTGCCGACGGCGGCGCCCAGCACGCCACCGACGATCGCGCCATTGCGCCCGCCGGTGCTGTTGCCAATGGCCGCTCCGACAACGGCGCCTGCAACGGTATTGAAGTCGCGGTCACCGGCAACTGCGGCCGAAGACACCGCCACTGCCGCTACCATTACCGCACCCAGGAGTTTCTTGTTCAACATGGCATTTCCTTCCATTCCGGCGAGATCACAATGATCTGCATGAGGTGGACTATATCTGCTGCCGCAAGCTTGTTCCACGTCTAATACAACTTATTACAATCCTGCCCCGGCCGTAACAAGTCAGCGCCGGCGCGCCTGCCATTCGGTGCGTAGCAAGCTGTACATTTTGGCATCGCGCATCACGCCATTGATAAAGAAGGCCTGGCGTATCAAGCCCTCCTGGGTAAAGCCGTTCTTTTGCGCGATACGCTCGGAGCCGATGTTCAGCGGGTCCATCAGCAGCTCCAGCCGGTGATACGGATAGGCGCTGAACAGGTAGTCCACCACCAGGCGCGTCGCCTCGCTGATGTAGCCGCGCCCGTCCCGCTGCCGGTCGAACAGGCGGTAGCCGATTTCGCGCGAGGCTGGCGTGCGGCTCTTGAAGTGCGTGATCGTGCCGATGATGTGCTGTGAGTGATCTTCGATGAGGAACAATTCGCTGTCCTCGGTGACGAAGCCCGATTGCAGGAAGTCGCGCCGCATCGCTTCGGGCGACTTGAATTGCATCGAGAAAAACTCGCCGCGCGAGGGCAGGTCGTTGACGAGGGAGATATAGGTATTCAGGTCGGCGGCCTGCAAATGCCGGACGGTACAGAGGGTTCCCTTGAGCATGTCGGTTTCCGGTAGCGATCACGATCTTGATGGTAATCGACTCCGGGGGGAACAGGCAATCGATCCCGTAAAAGTTGCTGCAATGACAGAATAAATACGCTATCGTAGAAAAAGTCGCGCCTTGCCCATGGCCACGGCGTACCCGCTTCGACCTCGTTGACTGGATTTGAATACATGCATAGCATCCTGGCTGGCGCGCCACTGCGCCGTTCCGCTTTATCCCTTGCCCTTGGCTGCATCGTCAGCGCCGGCGCCTTTGCCGCCGCGCCGGGCAATACGCCACAAGCGCTGGCGCAGGTGCGCGATACGGCGCTGCAAAGCGACTGGGCCTACGCCCGCCTGGCCGACATGACGGATCTGATCGGTCCGCGCCTGTCCGGTTCCGCTGGCGCCGCCGCCGCCGTGCAGCAGGTGGCCGACACCATGCGCCAGCTGGGCGCCAAGGTCACCTTGCAGCCCGTGAAAGTGCCGCATTGGGTGCGCGGCGTGGAAACGGCGGAAATCGTCGACTATGCCGGCCGTCCGCAGGGCGTGTCGCAGCGCGTGGTGCTGACGGCTCTGGGCGGCTCCGGCGCGACGCCGGCCGCCGGCCTGACGGCGCCCGTGATCATCGTCAAGAGCCTGGAAGAACTCAAGGCGCGCGCGCCGGAAGTGAAGGGAGCCATCGTGCTGATCGACACGCCGTTCGACCAGGAGATGGCCGAGCGTGGCCTGGCGGGCGTCACCTATGGCCAGGGTTCGCGCTCGCGTTTCCTCGGGCCGAAGGCGGCGGCCGACCTAGGCGCCGCCGCTGCGCTGGTGCGCTCGGTGGGCGGCGCGAACTTCCGCATCCCGCACGCGGGCGCCACGGGCCTCGATGAGAATAAACGCATACCGGCCGCCGCCGTCACCGTGGAAGACGCCTTGCTGATCGGTCGCCTGGCTGCGCGCGGCCCCTTGAAAATGCACCTGACCCTGACGCCGCAAAACCTGCCGGAAGCCGACAGCTACAATGTGATCGCCGACTGGCCGGGCACGGACAAGGCCGACGAAGTGGTGGTGGTCTCGGGGCACCTCGATTCCTGGGACCTGGCGACGGGCGCGCACGACGACGGCGCCGGCGTGGTGGCGGCCATGGGCGTGGTGGAAACCCTGAAAAAGCTCGATTACCGCCCGCGCCGCACCATCCGCGTGATCGCCTGGATGAACGAGGAAAACGGCGGGCGTGGCGGCCAGGCCTATTTCGAAGCGCACAAGCAGGCGCTCGGCAAACAATATGCGGCCATCGAGATGGACAGCGGCGCCGGCCGCCCGTTCGGCATCAAGGCCAGCGTGGGAGCGAAGGCGGAAAAACTGTTTACGCCTTTGCTGGCCGCCCTGCAGCCTATGGGCGCGCACGCGTTCACGCGCCGCGACGCGCTGGGCACGGGCGATTTGCACCGCCTGGAAACGGGCGGTGTGCCCAGCTTCGAGCCGCTGGTCGACAGCCACAGCTACTTCCACTACCACCACACGGCGGCCGACACCCTGGACAAGGTCGACCCCGAAAACCTGAAGCGCAACGTGGCGCTGATGTCGTCGCTGGCCTGGTTCCTGGCCAATATCGACGGCGAGATCGGCCGCGCGCCGGAGCAGGGTGAATAGGCGCCAATGTCGCTACCAGACCTGAACCTGTTGATCACGCTCGACGTCCTGCTGGCCGAAGGCAGCGTCACGCGCGCGGCGCGGCGCTTGCGTTTGAGTCCATCGGCGATGAGCCGCGCCCTGGCGCGGCTGCGCGAGACGACGGGCGATCCGTTGCTGGTGCGCGCCGGGCGTGAGCTGGTGCCCACGCCGCGCGCGCTGGAGTTGCGCGAACGAGTGGGCCCCCTGTTGGGCGAGGTGCTGGCTGTGCTGGGGCCGGCGCAGGCATTGGACCCGCGCCAGCTGGCGCAAACGTTCACGCTGCGTTCGAGCGACGGCTTCGTGGAAAATTTCGGTCCTGCGCTGCTCGCGCATATCGGCGCGCAGGCGCCTGGCGTGCGTCTGCGTTTCGTGCAAAAGCCCGACCGGGAAAGCGTGCAGCTGCGCGAGGGCAGCATCGACCTGGAAACGGGCGTGATCGGCAGTCTCACCAGCCCGGAAGTGCGCACGCGCAGGCTGTTCGGCGACCGTTTCGTGGGCGTCGTGCGCAGCGGCCATCCGCTGGCGCAAGGCGAGATCAGCGCCGAGCGCTATGCGGCCGGCCAGCATGTGCTGGTGGCGCGGCGCGACCAGGATACGGGGCCGATGGACGACGCGCTGGCCGCGCTGGGATTGCAGCGCACGATCGCCAGCATCGTCGGCGGCTTTACGGCGGCGCTGGCGCTGGCCGCCGGCTCCGACCTGATCGCCACCGTACCAGAACGGCATACGGGCAATCTGTGCGCCGGCATGTTCACGTTTGCGCTGCCGCTGCGCATGCCCGAGCTGACCGTGTCGTTGATGTGGCATCCGCGCATGGATGCCGACCCCGCCCACCGCTGGCTGCGCGGCTGCGTGGTCGACGCCTGCGCGAGCCAGATCAACGGGGGCTGATGCCTGCGCGTGCATCATTCGGGTTTCCAGCCCTGCCGAGGGAGCGGCCGAGCATGAAAATCGCCAGCGCCGCCAGAATGAGCGCGCTGGCCACGCCAAAGGTGGCATGCATGCCGACGATCGTGGCCGCTGGCCGGGCGCTGGCGATATCCCCAGCGCCGGCAGCGAAGACGGCGCCCATCACGGAGGCGCCCGTGACGAGCCCCAGATTGCGCGACAGATTGAGCATGCCGGAAATGACACCGCGCTGGTCGGGGGCGATGCCGCCCATCACGGCCGTATTGTTGGCCGCCTGGAACAGCGCGTAGCTGGCCGTCAGCAGCATGATGGGTGCGGCGTAGCCGACAATGCCCAGGCTGGGGGGCAAGAGGGCCAGCGGCAGGCAGGCGGTGGCCGCGCCGCACAGGCCCGCGCCGCCCATGCGTTGCGCGCCATAGCGGTCCACCAGCCAGCCGGACGGCACGCCGCAGAACGCCGCCACCAGCGGCCCCGCCGCCAGCACCATGCCGGTGACGGCCGCGCCCAGGCCCAGGCCGCGCGCCAGGTAGAAGGGACCGACCACCAGGGTGGACATCATGACCGTCGACACCAGCATGCTGGTCGCCAGGCCCGCGCTGAGTAAGGGCGCGCGCAGCATGGCGAGGCGTATCAGCGGCGCCGGCGCCTTCAGTTCGACGCGGACGAACAGGATGGCCCCCACGCAGGCGGCCAGCAGCAGCCCCACGTTGCGCGCGCCGAAATCGCCGCGGCCCAGGGTCATGGCCAGCGCATAGGCGACCAGGGTCAGCGCCAGCAGCACGGTGCCGCGGTGGTCGAAGACGGGCCGTTTGGCGTGCGCGCCGCGCTGGTCCGCCGGCAGGTAGCGCCAGGCCAGCAGCAGCGCCACGCCGGCCAGCGGCACGTTGACGAGGAAAATGGCTTGCCAGCCGAAGCGCGCGATCAGCAGGCCGCCCAGCGCGGGGCCCAGCGTGGTGCCGACGGCGGACATGGTGCCGAGCAGGCCCATGGCGCTGCCCGTCCTGGCCTTGGGCACGGTGCTGCCGACAAAGGCCATGGTCAGCGCCATCATGATGGAAGCGCCCAGGCCCTGCAGGGCGCGCGCGGCGACCAGCAGCCACAAGGTGGGCGCCAGCGCGCACAGGATGGAGGCGACGGCAAACAGCGCGATGCCGGCCAGCAGCAGGCGGCGCCTGCCGACCATGTCGCCCAGGCGGCCAACGCTGACGATCAGGGCCGTGATGGCCAGCAGATAAGACAGCACGATCCATTGCACATCCTGGAACGGCGCATGCAGGGCCGTGGCCATGTCGGGCAAGCCCACGTTGGCGATGCTGGTGCCCAGCGCCGGCAGCAGCATGGCCAGCGACAGGCTGGCAAGCGCGCCGCGCACGGGTAGCGTGATGGCCTGCTGCTCGGGTGGGGCGGATTTTGAAGGTGTATGCATGGCGTGGCGGATCCTCGAATAGGGTCACCACATGGTACTGAGGGATATGGCATGGCGGAAGACGCAGCATTTGCATTGTGTTGTTGCGTCTGACGCCATGCGAGCGGAAAGGAACTACATCGCCAGGCTAGATCGCATTGAGCGGTATCTTCAGGTAGCGCACGCCGTTGTCTTCCGGCTCGGGCAGCTTGCCCGCGTTGATGTTGACCTGGATGGCGGGCAGGATCAGTGTCGGCATGTCGAGGGTGGCGTCGCGGCTGGTGCGCATGGCCACGAATTGTGCTTCCGTGATGCCGTCGCGCAGGTGGATGTTGCTGGCCCGTTGTTCCGCCACCGTCACTTCCCAGCGCGCCTCGCGGCCGTTGGGCGGGTAGTCGTGGCACATGAACAGCCGCGTCTGCGGCGGCAGCGACAGCAAGCGCTGCGCGGAGCGGTACAGCAGGGCAGCGGAGCCGCCGGGGAAGTCGCAGCGGGCCGAGCCGACATCCGGCATGAACAGGGTGTCGCCGACAAACACGGCGTCGCCGATCTGGTACGCCAGGTCGGCCGGCGTGTGGCCGGGCACGTGCAGGGCGCGCACTTCCAGCTTGCCGATGTGAAAGACCTGGTCGGGCGCGAACAGCTGGTCGAACTGCGAGCCGTCGGCCCTGGCGTCATCCTGGTGGTAGACGGCCGCGAACGCCTGCTGCACCGTCTGGATGGCGGCGCCGATGGCCACGTCGCCGCCCAGCTGCTGCTGCAGGTAGGGCGCGGCGGACAGGTGGTCGGCGTGCGCGTGGGTTTCCAGCAGCCAGCGGCATTGCAAGCCGTGTTCGCGCACGAAGGCGATCACCTTGTCGGCCGAAGCGGTCGAAGTGCGGGCCGCCTTCGGATCGTAGTCGAGTACGGAATCGATGATGGCGCAGTCGTGCCCATCGGCCTCATACACGACATAGGTGACGGTGGCGGTGGCGGGGTCGAAGAAAGCTTGGATTTGTGGAGTCATCACGGCGGCAGGGGGCGGCAGGGAATAACATTATATCGTCAGAGTTCGTCCAAAAAATGTTGAAAATTAACATTTAACATGCGAAAAACAGATAAGCGAGCGAGCCAGGCGCGCGACTACCGTGCGCACCCTGTGTCTTGCCGCGTGCTAACCTCATTCTTCCAAGGAGGATTTCATGAACGATATCACTGCACGCAGCGAACAGTACCGCGGTTTTACGATTTCCGTGACCCCGCAAAAGGATAACGACGACTTATGGGATTTTACCTACCGTCTGCAGCGCGAAGGCGAGCCGGAAGCACAGGCGATCACGCGCAGCCGCACCCTGGGCGGTTATGCGGCGCCCGAGACGGCTTGCACGGCCGGCCTGGAAGTGGCCCGCACGGAAGTGGATAACCTGCTGCGCCCTTGAGCCAGCGTAAATCGTTTAGCCCGAAAGTCAGCCTGACTACGGCCGGCGCGTGAAACACGTCGCTGCCGGTCGCGCTTCATGCTACGATTTCCATTATTGAGTCAGTCGCCAAGGAGGCACCCCATGAATAGCAGTTCCAAAATTCACTATAAAGGCTGGGAAATCGTTCCCCTGGCCGTGCCCACCACCGATGGCAAATGGTCGGCCAGTTGCGACATCGAGCGCGCCACGGCGGAAGGCCTGGAAGTATTCGAAGGCTCGACCATGCAATTCGTGCGCGACGACGAGGAGGGCGCCATTGCCGCCGCCTGCGAAGAAGCCGTGCGCCAGATCGACAACATCATCGCCAATCCGCTGGTGCGGCTGGCCTAGTTTGCCCTTGCAGTTTGTTCTCCCAGCATCACTTGTCTTACTCTCAGCCGGCGCCCGCCGGCTGTTTTTATTGTGCGCCTTGCCAGCCCGGGCTTTTATTGCGCGTCTGCCCATGCGTTGCATGTTTCAACAAGTGTTTCAAAAATGCGTTGCATGCAACAATAATGAAACATTTTTATGCCAAACGTGACATCGCTGTTCCCTGGCGGGACAGCCCTGCAGCAGCGCCAGTTGGTGCTCCCACCCCTGTTTTCACTCTGTCGCCAGGTGTTTTTCGCCACGCCGAGACGGCCTGGCACGGCATTTGCAATATCCATGTTCATAGCCACTCCGTGAAACATTCGGGGCCATCCGAAACCCATAAGGTGAACACATGACTCAATACTCCGCAGGTGCCGCATTCCGCAAGGCTGTCCAGGAAGAATCCCCGTTGCAAGTCGTCGGCGCCATCAACGCCAACCACGCCTTGCTGGCCAAGCGCGCCGGTTATAAAGCCATCTACCTGTCCGGCGGCGGTGTCGCGGCCGGCTCGCTGGGCTTGCCCGACCTGGGTATTTCCAGCCTGGACGACGTGCTGACCGATATCCGCCGCATCACCGACGTGTGCGACCTGCCGCTGCTGGTCGACGCCGACACGGGCTTCGGTTCCTCCGCCTTCAACGTGGCGCGCACAGTCAAATCGATGATCAAGTTCGGCGCCGCCGGCCTGCACATCGAAGACCAGGTGGGCGCCAAGCGCTGCGGCCATCGTCCAGGCAAGGAAATCGTCAGCAAGGAAGAAATGGTCGACCGCATCAAGGCGGCCGTCGATGCGCGCACGGACCCGAACTTCGTCATCATGGCGCGCACCGATGCGCTGGCCGTCGATGGCCTGGAAGCGGCCCTGGAACGCGCCGTCGCCTGCGTCGAGGCGGGCGCCGACATGATCTTCCCGGAAGCCATCACGGACCTGGACATGTACGCCACCTTCGCCAAGGCCGTCAATGTGCCAATTTTGGCCAACATCACGGAATTCGGTTCCACGCCGCTATTCACCCTGGACGAACTGCGCAGCGCCCACGTGGGCCTGGCCTTGTATCCATTGTCGGCCTTCCGCGCCATGAACAAAGCGGCCGAAAACGTCTACCAGGCGCTGCGCCGCGACGGCACGCAAAAGAATGTCGTCGACACCATGCAGACGCGCATGGAACTGTATGAATCGATCAATTACCACGAATTCGAGCAAAAGCTCGATGCGCTGTTCGCCGCGCAAAAGAAATAAACAGAAGCAGGGGCCGCATGCCGGTCCCGCAGTGACGCACCCGAGACTATTTAATCTGGAGAACACAATGACCGCACCGCAAGCCGCCACTTTCAAGCCTAAAAAATCCGTCGCCCTGTCCGGCGTCACCGCCGGCAATACGGCGCTGTGCTCGGTCGGCAAGACCGGCAACGATTTGCACTACCGCGGCTATGACATCCTGGACGTGGCCGACAGCTGCGAGTTCGAGGAAATCGCCTACCTGCTGGTGCACGGCAAGCTGCCCACTTCCGCGGAACTGAAAGGCTACAAGGCCAAGCTGAAGTCCTTGCGCGGCTTGCCGTCGGCCGTGAAGCTGGCGCTCGAAGCGCTGCCCGCCGCCGCCCATCCGATGGATGTGATGCGCACGGGCGTGTCCGTGCTGGGCTGTACCTTGCCGGAAAAAGATGACCATAACGCGCCGGGCGCGCGCGACATCGCCGACCGCCTGATGGCGTCGTTCGGCTCCATGCTGCTGTACTGGTACCACTACAGCCATAACGGCAAGCGCATCGAAGTGGAAACGGACGACGACTCGATCGGCGGCCACTTCCTGCACCTGCTGCACGGCGAAAAACCTTCGGCGTCGTGGGAAAAAGCCATGCACACCTCGCTGATCCTGTACGCGGAGCACGAATTCAACGCGTCGACCTTCACCAGCCGCGTCATCGCCGGCACGGGGTCGGACATCCACTCGGCCATCACGGGCGCCATCGGCGCGCTGCGCGGCCCGAAACACGGCGGCGCCAACGAAGTGGCGCTGGAGATCCAGAAACGCTACGACAACCCTGACGAAGCGGAAGCGGATATCCGCGAGCGCGTGGCCAACAAGGAAGTGGTGATCGGCTTCGGCCACCCCGTCTACACGATCTCCGACCCGCGCAACGTCGTCATCAAGGAAGTGGCCCGTTCGCTGTCGCTGGAAGCCGGTTCCACGAAAATGTTCGACATCGCCGAGCGCCTGGAAACGGTCATGTGGGAAATCAAGAACATGTTCCCGAACCTGGACTGGTTCTCGGCCGTGTCCTACCACATGATGGGCGTGCCGACGGCGATGTTCACGCCGCTGTTCGTCATCTCGCGCACCTCGGGCTGGGCCGCCCACATCATCGAGCAGCGCATCGACAACAAGATCATCCGCCCGAGCGCCAACTATGTCGGCCCGGAAGACCTGGAATTCGTGCCGATCAAGGACCGCAAATAATGAGCACCAACATGAATACGCTGTACCGCAAACCCCTGCCGGGCACAGGGCTGGACTACTTCGACACGCGCGCCGCCGTCGATGCCATCGCCCCCGGCGCCTACGCCACCTTGCCCTACACCTCGCGCGTGCTGGCCGAAAACCTCGTGCGCCGCTGCGACCCGGCCACCCTGGACGCTTCGCTGGGCCAGTTCATCGAGCGCCGCCGCGACCTCGATTTCCCGTGGTTCCCCGCGCGCGTCGTCTGCCATGACATCCTGGGCCAGACTGCCCTGGTCGACCTGGCCGGCTTGCGCGACGCCATCGCGGCTCAGGGCGGCGACCCGGCCCTGGTCAACCCGGTGGTCCCGACGCAACTGGTGGTCGACCATTCGCTGGCCGTCGAATGCGGCGGTTTCGATCCCGACGCCTTCGCCAAGAACCGCGCCATCGAAGACCGTCGCAACGAAGACCGTTTCGACTTCATCGACTGGACCAAGAAAGCCTTTAAAAACGTCGACGTGATCCCGCCAGGGAACGGCATCCTGCACCAGATCAACCTCGAGCGCATGTCGCCCGTGATCCAGGTACAGGACGGCGTGGCCTATCCCGACACCCTGGTCGGCACGGATTCGCACACGCCCATGGTTGACGCGCTGGGCGTGATCGCCATTGGCGTGGGTGGCCTGGAAGCGGAAAGCGTGATGCTGGGCCGCGCCTCGTGGATGCGTTTGCCAGACATCATCGGCGTCAAGCTGACGGGTAAGCCACAGCCGGGCATCACGGCCACGGATACGGTGCTGGCGCTGACGGAATTCCTGCGCAAGCAAAAGGTCGTCTCGTCCTACCTGGAATTCTTCGGCGAGGGTGCTGCCCACCTGACCCTGGGCGACCGCGCCACGATTTCCAATATGGCGCCGGAATTTGGCGCCACGGCCGCCATGTTCTACATCGACGCGCAAACCATCAAGTATCTGAAATTGACGGGCCGCGACGACGAACTGGTAAAACTGGTGGAGCTGTACGCCAAAGAGACGGGCCTGTGGGCCGACAGCTTGGTGGACGCGCAGTACGAGCGCGTCCTGAACTTCGACCTGTCGTCGGTCGTGCGCAATATCGCCGGGCCATCGAATCCGCACAACCGCGTGCCGACCTCGGAACTGGCGGCGCGCGGGATATCCGGCGTGGTGGAGAACGAACCGGGCAAGATGCCCGACGGCGCCGTCATCATCGCGGCCATTACCAGCTGCACCAATACGAACAACCCGCGCAACATGATCGCGGCCGGCCTGATCGCGCGCAATGCGAACCGCCTGGGCCTGACGCGCAAACCGTGGGTGAAATCGTCGCTGGCGCCAGGCTCGAAAACCGTGGAGCTGTATCTGCAGGAAGCGGGCCTGATGCCGGAGCTCGAAACATTGGGCTTCGGCGTCGTGGCTTTCGCCTGCACCTCGTGCAACGGCATGTCGGGCGCGCTCGACCCCGTGATCCAGGATGAAGTGGTGTCGCGCGACCTGTACGCCACGGCTGTCCTGTCGGGCAACCGCAACTTCGATGGCCGCATCCACCCGTACGCGAAACAGGCTTTCCTCGCCTCGCCGCCACTGGTGGTGGCGTATGCGATCGCCGGCACCATCCGCTTCGATATCGAAAAGGATGTGCTGGGGATTGATGCGGACGGCAAGCCGATTTTGCTCAAGGATATCTGGCCATCGGACGAGGAAATCGACGCCATCGTCGCTTCCAGCGTCAAGCCGGAGCAGTTCCGCAAGGTGTACATTCCGATGTTTGCCGCGCAGGCGGACGACGGCATCAAGGTCAGCCCCCTGTACGACTGGCGTCCGCAGACGACATATATCCGCCGTCCGCCGTACTGGGAAGGCGCGCTGGCTGGCGCGCGCCCATTGAAAGGCATGCGTCCGCTGGCTGTGTTGGGCGACAACATCACCACCGACCATCTGTCGCCATCGAACGCCATCATGCTCGATAGCGCGGCTGGCGAATACCTGGCGAAGATGGGCTTGCCCGAAGAAGATTTCAATTCCTACGCCACGCACCGGGGCGACCATCTGACAGCGCAGCGCGCCACGTTTGCCAATCCGACCCTGAAAAACGAGATGGTCATCGAGGACGGTAAAGTGAAGGCGGGTTCGCTCACGCGCATCGAACCGGAAGGCACCATCTCGCGCATGTGGGAAGCCATCGAGGTGTACATGGAGCGCAAGCAGCCATTGATCATCATCGCCGGCGCCGACTATGGCCAGGGTTCCTCGCGCGACTGGGCCGCCAAGGGCGTGCGCCTGGCCGGCGTGGAAGCCATCGTGGCCGAAGGCTTCGAGCGCATCCACCGCACCAACCTGGTGGGTATGGGCGTCTTGCCGCTGGAATTCCTCCCTGGCGTGAACCGCAAGAGCCTGGGTCTCGATGGCAGCGAAACCTATGACGTCGTAGGCGAGCGCACGCCGCGCTCCACCTTGACCCTCGTCTTCCACCGCAAGAATGGCGAAACGGTCGAAGTGCCCGTCACCTGCCGCCTCGATACGGCGGAAGAGGTGTCGATCTATGAGGCCGGCGGCGTGCTGCAACGGTTCGCGCAGGATTTCCTCGAGTCGTCCAAGGCGGCGTAACAGGTAGGTCGGATTAGCGCAGCGTAATCCGACGTTATTTGCCAAAAGACGCGCCAACAATGTGTCGGATTACGCGTGGCGATGTCCCGCTAATCCGACCTACCACTTTTCAGGAGTGACATGACCCACACCCCCCAAATCAAAATCCCCGCCACCTACATGCGCGGCGGCACCAGCAAGGGCGTGTTCTTCCGCCTGCAGGATTTGCCCGCCAGCGCCCAGGTGCCCGGTGCGGCGCGCGATGCCTTGTTGCTGCGCGTGATCGGCAGCCCCGACCCCTACGGCAAGCAGATCGACGGCATGGGCGGCGCCACGTCGAGCACCAGCAAGACGGTGATCCTGGCGAAAAGCAACAAGCCGGAGCACGACGTCGACTATCTGTTCGGCCAGGTTTCCATCGACAAGCCGTTTGTCGACTGGAGCGGAAACTGCGGCAACCTGTCGGCCGCCGTCGGCTCGTTTGCCATTGCCAGCGGGCTGGTGGACGCCGCCCGCGTGCCACAGAACGGCATCGCCACGGTGCGCATCTGGCAAGCCAATATCGGCAAGACCATCATCGCCCACGTGCCCATGACCAACGGCGAAGTGCAGGAAACGGGCGACTTCGAACTCGATGGCGTGACCTTTCCGGCCGCCGAAGTGAAGCTGGAATTTCTCGACCCGGCTGCGGAGGAAGAGGGGGGCGGTGGCGCCATGTTCCCGACTGGCAATCTTGTCGATGACCTCGACGTGCCCGGCGTCGGCGTATTGAAAGTCACCATGATCAACGCCGGCATCCCGACGATTTTTGTCGACGCGGACGCCATCGGCTACACGGGCACGGAACTGCAGGATGCCATCAATGGCGACCCGGCCGCGCTGGCCCGTTTCGAAACCATCCGCGCGCATGGCGCGCTGCGCATGGGTTTGATTTCCCACCTCGATGAAGCGGCGAAGCGCCAGCACACGCCGAAGGTGGCGTTTGTCGCCAGGCCGGTCAGCTACGTTTCGTCCAGCGGGAAAACGGTGGAAGCGGGCGATATCGACCTGCTGGTGCGCGCCCTCTCCATGGGCAAGCTGCACCACGCCATGATGGGCACGGCCGCTGTCGCCATCGGCACGGCGGCGGCCATTTCCGGCACCCTGGTCAACCTGGCGGCCGGCGGCGGCCCCCGCAACTCGGTGCGTTTCGGCCACCCGTCCGGCACCCTGGCGGTGGGCGCGGAAGCGGCGCTGGCCGATGGCGTCTGGAGCGTCACCAAGGCCATCATGAGCCGCAGCGCGCGCGTGCTGATGGAAGGAACGGTGCGCGTTCCCGGCGACGCGTTTTAATAAGAAATACGCAGCAAGATGGTACACAGGTGGTGTACATAAAGCGGCGGCCAGGCGAGTTCGCCCAAGCCCGATAGGGATTGCACGCATACCGGAGGAGACATGAATTTCGCAGCATTTTATCAACGCTCGATTGACACGCCTGATGCTTTTTGGCGCGAAGAAGCGGAAAAGATCGATTGGCATACGCCGTTTTCGCAAGTGCTCGATTATTCCCGCCCGCCGTTTGCCAAATGGTTCGTCGGCGGCACCACCAATTTGTGCCACAACGCCGTCGACCGCTGGGTCGACAGCCAGAGCGATGCCGCCGCGCTGATCGCTATTTCCACGGAAACGAACACGGAGCGCACTTACAGCTTTCGCGAGCTGCAGCGCGAAGTGGAGCGCTGCGCCGCCATCTTGCTGTCGCTGGGCGTGGCCAGGGGCGACCGCGTCCTGATCTATATGCCGATGATCGCCGAGGCTGCGTTTGCCATGCTCGCTTGCGCGCGCATCGGCGCCGTGCATTCCGTGGTGTTCGGCGGTTTTGCCGCCAACAGCCTGGCCAGCCGCATCGACGATGCACGGCCCAAGCTGGTGTTTTCCGCCGATGCCGGTTCGCGCAATGGCAAGGCAATCGCCTACAAGCCGCTGCTCGACGAAGCCATCCGCATCGCCGCGCACAAGCCGCAACAGGTGCTGCTGGTCGACCGCCATCTCGTGCCGATGGAGCTGACGGCGGGCCGCGACGTCGATTACGCCACCCTGCGCGAGCAGCACCTGGACGCGCAGGTGCCAGTCACCTGGCTTGAGTCGAACGAGCTGTCGTATGTGCTGTACACCTCGGGCACGACGGGCAAACCGAAGGGCGTGCAGCGCGACGTGGGCGGCTATGCGGTGGCGCTGGCGTCGTCGATGCAGTACACGTTTTGCGGCAAGCCCGGCGAAACCTTCTTTGCCACCTCGGATATAGGCTGGGTGGTGGGCCATTCCTACATCGTGTATGGCCCGCTGATCGCCGGCATGACCACTATTCTGTACGAGGGTTTGCCCATCTGCCCCGATGCGGGCATCTGGTGGAGCATCGTCGAGAAATACAAGGTCACGCGCATGTTCTCGGCGCCGACGGCCATCCGCGTGCTGCGCAAGCACCCGGTGGAACTGATGCGCAAATACGACCTGTCGTCATTGAAAGCACTGTACCTGGCGGGTGAACCGCTCGATGAAACCACGTCGCAGTGGATCGCTGACGAGCTGAAAGTGGACATCATTGACAATTACTGGCAGACGGAGACAGGCTGGCCTATCCTTTCGGTGGCAAAAGGCGTGGCTGATACGCCGACGCGCCTGGGCAGCCCCGGCCTGGCCATGTACGGCTACCAGGTCAAGCTGCTCAACGAAGCGACGGGCGAGGAGTGCGGCGCGAACGAGAAGGGCGTGCTGGTGCTGGAAGGCCCGCTGCCACCGGGCTGCATGCAGACGGTGTACGGTGACGACGCGCGCTTCATCGATACCTACTGGTCCACTTTCAACGACCGGCAAGTGTATTCCACGTTCGACTGGGGCGTGCGCGATGCGGACGGTTATTACTTCATCCTGGGCCGCACGGACGACGTGATCAACGTGGCCGGCCACCGCCTGGGCACGCGCGAAATCGAGGAAAGCATCACCAGTCATCCGAACGTATCGGAAGTGGCCGTGGTGGGCGTGGAGGACAAGCTCAAAGGCCAGGTGGCAATGGCTTTCGTGATCCTGAAGGACCCGCAAGGCTTCGACAGCGCTGAAGCGAAAGCGGTGCTGGAGTGCGAAGTGATGGCCGTCGTCGACCGCCAGCTGGGCGCCGTGGCGCGGCCCGCGCGCGTGCTGTTCGTGACGCAGCTGCCGAAGACGCGCTCGGGCAAGCTGCTGCGCCGTTCCATCCAGGCCATCTGCGAAGGACGCAGCCCGGGCGACCTGACGTCGATGGACGACCCGGCATCGCTGCAGCAGATTCAGGCAGCGCTGGCGTAGCGCCATGCTGCGAGCAAGGTTTATCAATCGATAAACTTTGCTTTCAAATCCGGTCGCTTTCCTTGCGTACGACCCTGCCCACGATCAGGCATTCATTACCGCGGCACAGCTTGCGGTGGTATTTGCGCTGGTCCGGGTTGTCCGACGTCAGCCACCATTCGCCGATATCGCGCGCCATGCGCTTGACCACCGGTTCGCCTTCGTAATTGATGGCAAACACGATGCCGTCAGCCGGCCGGTTGTCGGCCGTGTTGATGATTACCACGTCGTCCTCGTACAGGGCCGGCTCCATGCTCTCGCCCTTGACCTTGATCGCCACCAGTTTTTCAGGGTGGTAGCCATTGCGCTCGACCCAGCTGCGCGGCACGCTGATGGTGCTGCCGTCGTGCGTTTCCGGTTCGATGGCAAAACCCGTGATGCCGGCCGACAGCCGCAGTTTCACCTTGCGGATCGGGTAGAAGCGTTCATCCTCGCCATCTTCCACGACCACGGGCTGCGCACCGGCCAGCGCGCGCGCGGCGATGGCCGCCTGGTCGGGCGCCGCGCCCTGGTCGAAATACATGCTGTCCAGTTGCAGGTCCGCTTCCAGTTTGCGCGCGATCTTTTCACTGAAGGCGCGCCCTTCTCGGTAGGTGGGCGAGAGGATTTGCGAGATGCGCGCCTCGCTCCAGCCGCTGACGTCGGAAATTTTCTTGCGCGTGTTGTCGTAGTGCTCGCGGATCAGGGCCAGCAGGCGGTCGCGTCTGTATTGATACATATTCATCTCCACATTAAACCCGAAATTTACCGTTTGATAAATTACCAAATGCTTGACTTTAACATTAGCGATTGATAAAGTCCAATAGTTGCCTGTCGCAAACGCACTACAGCGTCTGCCGGTTGGCGACACCACGGGAGGTCAGGCAGATGTTGAACAGCAGTCAGCTGGTTGAAAGCAAGGCGGCGCCACGGCAGGGGCGCCAGTTACAGGGACGCAGCAAGAAGTCGCAGCTGCATATCGCCCGCATCGCGCAGTATATTCGCGAGCAGGGCCAGGCCAGCGCGGCGCAGTTGTCCGCCTTGCTGGGACTCGATGCGGGCACCATGAGCCGCTATTTGCGCCACATGTGCGGCATGGGGCAGATCCACCTGGCGCAGCGCCATTGCACGGAGCCGGGACGCCAGCGGCCCGCCCTGTACGCCTTGGGCGAGCAGGACGAGGACGTCGACGGCTGGGCCGAACTGCCGCCGCAAGTTCGCCGCACGGCCAGCTGGCCACGCGGTGCGGCGCGCCGCGATCCGCTGGTGGCGGCCCTGTTTGGCCCGGCAAGTAACAACGATTAGTATCAACGAGGAACGAGGAGAAATCATGGGATTTGCAGAAAAATATATCGCATCGCTGTCGTCGCAGAACCTGCGCGACGATGCCGTCCACCACGACCTGGACGTGATCGCGGCCGCCGCGCTGGCGGGCGACATGGGCGCCTTGCTGTGCCGCGTCAAATATGCGGACGGCACCGTCAGCCGCCTGTTCGAAGGCAATGCGGGCAACCTGGCGCAGCTGCTTCGGGCCTGGACGGTGGCCGTGACGCAGAAGGGCCGCGCGCGGCGCTGGGTCAAGGCGAAGACGGCCTGGGACATGCAGGCGGCCAATACCTTGTACCGCCGCGTGGCCGAAGCGTCGCTCGCGCATTGGCTCGACAGCAAATGCAAGGTGTGCCATGGCACGGGCGTCGTCGCTGCGGTCCAGGCTGGCGCGCCTGTCGTCTGCAAGGCGTGCCACGGCGCAGGCGAAGCTGCCATCAGCTGCTCCGGCGGCTTCGAGCTCGAACGCATCAAGGACATGGTCAGCGAACTGGAAGGTATCTTCCAGTCGCACGGCGCCCGCGCCATGCGCCGGCTGGGGCATTGAAAGATTTTTTGCAATATGCCTGGCGATGAAAAAAATCCCCCTACAATAGAGCCTCGTTCAAGCAGCAACAGTCGGAACAACGACAGCAGCACCGCAGTACAGCAGGACCACATGCTTCCCCACTCGTAATAGGCGCGCTGCTGGCGCGCCACCGATAGGGGAAATCAGCGCAGCGAACCGCCTTCATGGCCCCCTTCGCCCATCTTCCGTCCGGCATGGCCCCGCGCCATCCGGACGCCAGCCCGCCGCCTCGCCGCGCGTGGGCTTTTTATTTTCCTGGTTGTTGGCAGTTCCCCCTCAAGACCGCAGATGCGGTCTTTTTTTTCATCCCACGAAAGGTATTACTTATGGCATCGACAGCAAACGGCATCGACAGCTTGATCGTTATCAGCAAACAGAGCGCCGAAGGCAGCAAGGCCGCCGCCGGCGCCGGCCAGATCTACCCCCGCGTCACGGCCACCTTCGACACGGAAGCGGACAAATACGCAAGCGCCGAAATCGACGCCAGCCAGCAGCAGGGCGATACACGCCTGGGCAACTTCCGCACCACGGGCGCCATCAAGGCCGAAGCGGCGTGCGGCACGTATGCGCCGTTGATGGCTGCGCTGCTGCGCCGCGACTTCACGGCAGGCGGAGTGGCTGCCGCGCAAACCACCATCGCTGCGGCCGCCTCCGGCCTGACGCGCAGCGCCGGTTCCTGGCTGAGTGAAGGCTTCCGCGCCGGCAGCGTGGTGCGCATCACGGGCATGACGGCGCCGGCCGCCGCCAACAACGCGAAGAACTTCTTCGTCACGTCGGTCACGGCCACCAACCTGAATGGCCAGTTCATGGACGGCTCGGCGATGATCGTCAAGGCGGCCGGCGATTCGGTTGGCGTGGCGGCGGTCGGCAAGCGCAGCTTCACCCCGTTGACCGGTCATACCACCGACTGGTTCACGGCCGAAGTGCAGGACCCGAAGATCGGCGTGCACCGCAGCTTCGTCGACCAGCTGGTCAGCAAGATGGATATCGCCGTGCAGCCGAACGGCATCACCAGCCTGGACTTCACCCTGATGGGCAAGTCGGAAGGCCCGACCACGGCCGTACCGTACTTCCCCACGCCGCTGGCCGCGCCGGGCACGGGCAAATTCTCGGGCGCCACGGCGATGCTGTCGGTGAACGGCATCCCGTCGCAGATCTGCACCGGCATGTCCGTCTCGCTCGATGGCCAGGTCAAGGTCGACCCCGTGATCGGCTCGAAGTACGCCACGGCCGCCTCGCGCGGCAAGGTGATGGGCTCGGGCCAGTTCACGGTGCTGCTGCAGGACGCCACCTACCTCGACTACTTCAAGTCGGAGACGGAAATCCCGCTGGCCTACGCCATGGCGTCGGGCACGGCGCCGGCAGCCGACGTGCTGGCATTGGCCATGGGCCGCATCAAGATCACCTCGGCCAAGATCGACGACGGCGAGAAAAACAAGATCGTCACCTGCGCCTTCGACGTCCTGCGCTACAAGGGCGCCGATGCGCAGCATGAAGCGACCACCCTGACCATCCAGGACAGCGCGCTGTAAGCAGCTGGCGTTTGCACCGGGGCCGCCTTGATGGCGGCCTTTTTATTTTTACCTTAATCAAGAAAGCAAAATACATGAACAACGCACAAATGATCGCCTCGGCCGGTTTTGATATTTCCTTGTTGAATGATGGCAACAAATCCGTGGACCAGGTTCACCTGGTGTCGGTGCTGTTTGATGAAGACGGCGCCCACAAGGCGGGCTTTGAAATCGTCAGCAAGAACTCCGACCAGTACCGTGCCGTGATCCGCGAGACGTCGCTGCACGCGATCAAGCGCTCGGTGCAAAAGAGCAAGCAGATCGATGCGAAGACCGATGAAGGCGCAGCCGAGCTGTATGACCTGGCGGAAAATCGCAATCTGAAGATTGCCACAGCCGTGGTGGTGGGCATGCCTGGTTTCGTCGACAAGGGTGTTCCGGTACAGCCTTCCCCAGCTTTGCTGAAGGCGATTTTTGAAAAAATGCCTTCCTGGCAGGAAAAAGTGCTGGCTGCACTTGAGACGGACGGCAATTTTTTGACGGTCTAGCCGCTGCCTTGCTGCTCTTTGCCGATGAACAGTTCGAACGTTCGGCAAAGGCGGCAGATGGCAACGCGAAAGGTGAGCACCTGGATGCCGCGAAGCGCCATCCACTCTACCGGGAGCCCCAGGCTCCCGTTCGCGCAGAACTGCCGTTTGAACTGGCGCATGTGTGGCAGTTTTTCGTGCAGATGAGCCGCAAGCGGCAGAACGGCATGGCGGTCAATCCCTTGAGCAGCCTGGATATCCTGGCATGGCAACTGCGGCATCGTATCCGTCTGACGGTATGGGAAGAGGAGCTGATCGATCAGCTTGACGCAGCGTATATCTCCCATCAAAACAGGTCGCTTTAGCCTTGATTTTGCCCTGATTTTTACAGCAGAGGTGACACGGAAAACACAACAGCCGTCGCGAAGGTGGCCTCGATTGCATTGCCACCTTTCGGTGGCTTTTTTTATGGGTAAATTATGACCGTTGATATTGCAACACTACAGATACGCATCGATACGCTCAATGTGCGCATTGCGGCAGATGACCTGGAACGCATGCGCGAGGCCAGCGAGCGGGCTGCCAAGTCGACTTTCAAACTCGAAGATGTCACGAAAAAATACACGGAGATACTGTCCAGCCTGGGTATTTCCAACAATATCGGCCAGATCGTTAAATTATCTGATGAATATACGAAACTGACTGCGCAACTGCGCTTGTCGACCAGCTCAACGCAGGAATATGGCGAGGCTTACGACAACGTCAAGCGCATTGCCTCCTCCGGGCAAACGGATCTGGCCGCTACAGCGGGCTTGTATGCTCAAATGAACGATGCGACCAAAAAACTGGGTATCAGCCAGGCCGAAGTGGCCGGTATCACTGAGGCGCTCAATCTTGGCGTCAAGATCAGTGGCGCATCGGCGGCGGATTCCGCCACTGCCTTCAAGGGACTGTCCGATGCTTTTGCCGATGGTACCCTGAGCAGCCAGCAATTTAATGCTGTCAGCCAGGCCGCGCCCGAAGTCATGTCGGCAATGGCCGCCGGCCTGGGCGTGTCGAAAGAAGCGTTTGCCGGGCTCGCCGGCGCAGGATTGATCACTGCCGACGTGATGGCCATCGCGCTGCCGAACGCACTGGGCGCGTTGCGCAAGGACGCTGCACAGTTCGAAACCATCGGCGGCAGCTTTACCGTCTTGAGCAATAACGTGATGGAATTTACGGCTAGACAGGTGGAATCGACCGGCGCCGTGCGCCTGATGACGAACGGTCTCGAGTTCCTGTCGAATAACCTGAATCTGGTCGTTGGCGTGCTCGAAACGCTGACGACCGCGAAATTTGCCACCTGGGCTGCCGGCGTCGTGGTCGCTACTTATAGCAAGGTCACGGCCAACCGGGCCTTGCTGGCATCCACTTTGGCAGCGGCGAATGCCGAGGTGACGGCAACCGCCGCCACCTCGGCACTGGCGACTGCACGTGTGGTTGAATTGCAAGCGACGATACGCACCAGCCAGGCCGACGTGGCACTGGCGTTGACCACCAATGGCCTGATTCCGGCCCAGGCCCGTGCCGCAGTTGCTGCGGAGGCCCATGCCGCCGCATTGGTGGCGCAAACAGCGGCAATGCGTGCTGCTTCCGTGACCGCTGGCGTGTTGCGTGGTGCGTTGGCATTCCTGGGAGGTCCGATCGGGCTGATTGTCACAGTGCTGGGTTTGGGCGCAACGGCCTGGGCCATGTGGGGAAGTTCATCGAAGGACAATGCGGAGAAGGCCGTAGAGCCCATGCGCAAGAGCACCAAGGATATCATTGCTGAACTCGACAAGCAGATGGTCCAGCTCACAAAGCGCAATGAATTGGCAAAGCTGGGCGTGTCTCAGAAAGGATTAGATACCCCGGCTGGCGAGCGTATGGCAGAGATATCGACAGAAATGGATGCGGTGCGCAATCGCACGGGAAAATACCAGTTCCTGGACAAAGCCGCTCTAGGCAACAGCATGGCAAAGCTGCAGGACGAATTCAATGCGCTGCAGGGCAAGCTCAAGCAGCTTGAGCAGCAAGGAGTGCCCGGCAAACCGGAGAACGGGCCTGCTAGAGGCGTGTCGTCGCTTCCCGCTCCGCCAACGCCTTTTGAATCCTTGATGGATGACATGCGCGGCAAGGCCCGCGACCTGAAGCGCGAAGCCGAAGGCTATAACGAGCTGAACGAGGCACAAAAGTACGATTATCTGTTGAAAGAAATCCTGGCGGATCGGACGAACAAAGTCACGGCATCGGAGAAGGCGGGATTCGAGGTCAAGCGCAAGGTGATGCAGGACAACCTTGACAAGATCGAGGTGGACAAGAAAGTCAAGGAAGCAGCGGAACTGGCGCTGGCGGACGCGAAGGCGCTATCCGATACGCGGACGCAGGCCGTTGCCGATGCCGTCAAAGAAGCCGAGGCTGGCGAAAAACTGGTGGCGGTGTATGGCATGAGCAAGACCGCCATCGCGCAAAATGAAATGGCGTTGCTGAAGGAACAGAGCGCTGCGCTGGCGGTGGGCAAGGAAAATGCCGCGCAGATCGAATATTTGAATGCACTGATCGACGCCAAGCAGCGCAGCATGACTGCCACGGAGGAACTGGCTGCCAAGGAGGCCTCTGCCAATGCGGCCAAGAAGGCTTCCGATGAATGGGCTACCAGCGCCAAGGACATCGAAAAGTCGCTGACTGACGCCTTCATGAACGGCTTCGAAGGCGGCAAGAACCTGGCGACGATGTTCAAGGACAAGTTGAAGAGCATGTTCAACAACCTCGTGCTGCAACCGATCATGTCTCCCATCGCGGCCGGCTTTGCCTCGTTCCTGAATCCGGGCGCCGCGCAGGCGCAGGGCAGTTTGGCTAACGGCGGGGGTATCCAGTCTCTTTTGAGTTCGGCGAAAGGCATTTATGAATCGCTGTCCAACGGACTATCCGGTATTGGTACTTCGGTGGCAAATGGCGTGCAGCGTGGCATGAGCATGCTGCAAGGCACTCCGTACACGGCCGGGGCCAACGGCGCATTTGCCACCGGTGTGGGCGCGGCGGCAAGCGTCGCCGCCGGCGTCATGGGCGGCGTGTATGGCGGCAAGATGATATCGGGTGAATATGGCCGCAATGGCGTCGTTAATGCTGGTACGGCGATCGGAGCTGTCGTCGGCAGTATTTTCCCGGTGGTAGGCACTGCGATGGGCGCGCTGGTGGGAGGCTTGTTGGGCGGCGCAGCGAACCGACTGTTCGGCATGGGCGAGAAAAAGGTCAGCAGTGCTGGCATTACGGGCAATCTTGGTGCCGATGGCTTTACGGGCGAAAGTTATTCTAACTGGACCCAGAAGGGCGGCGTATTCCGCTCGAATAAGAAAGGCACCGACCGCTCTGAAGTCGATGCCGAACTGGCCGCATCGCTTGGCGATACCTATGCCCAGATGAAGGTGGTGACGGGCTCCTTCGCCAGCACACTGGGCGTGAATACGGATGGCCTGGCCACACGCACCCAGTCGCTCAATATTGTCATGACCAAGGATGATGCGGCCAATCAGAAAGCCATTGCCGAGTTCTTTACTGGCGTGGGTGATTCCATGGCCATGGAATTGGTGCCTTCCTTATCCCAGCTTAAATTGAAAGGCGAGTCGGCGAGCGCTGCACTGCAGCGCCTTGCAGGTAATTACGCGACCGTTGAAGCCGTGCTCGCAAGCCTGGGCAGCACCTCGCAGCAAGCATTCGGCGTCGTTGGCGTGGCGTCCCTGGCGGCACGTGAACAGTTGGTCAAGGCCGCCGGCGGCGTGGAAGCACTGGGCAATCGGAGCGCGTTCTTTGCCGAAAACTACCTGACCGAAGCCGAGCGCCTGGCGCCCGTGCAAAAACACGTGACGGAACAGATGGCAGCCCTTGGCTATGCCAGTGTGACCACGCGCGCGCAATTCAAGGACACGGTATTGCAACTGGTCAATTCCGGGGCTTTGGCCACCAAGACAGGGGCCGAGCAGTATGCAGGCCTGATGGCCTTGGCCGATGCATTTGCGAAGACGCATGCGGCAACGGAAGGCCTGAGCAAATCGGAGCAGGGAATTGCCGACGAGCGCAAAAGTATCCAGGAAAAGCTCGACCAGATGACGATGACTTCGGCGCAATTGCGTGCCAGGGAGCGTACAGCAGTCGATGCAGCCAACCTGGCCTTGTATGACCAGTTGCAGGCGCGGAAAGATATTGCCAGTGCCTATGAAACGGAGTCGTCGGCCCTCAAGTCCACCATCGACCGCCTGAAAACGTTTGGCGACGGCATCCGCAATTTCAAGGATTCGCTGTTGCTGGGCAGCCTGTCGACCTTAACGCCGATGCAGAAGCTGGCCGAGGCACAGCGCCAGTACGAGGACACGCTGGCCAGGGCGAAGACTGGCGATGCAACCGCGCAATCGGCGCTGACTGGTACGGCCAATGCGTATTTGACGGCTAGCCAGGTTGTGAACGCTGCAAGCGCGAGCTATGCCGCCGATGCGTCCAGGGTCCAGGCCGAACTGGCAGCGCTGGCTGCAATCACCGGTACACAGTTAAATGATGCACAGAAGCAGCTGACGGCACTTGATACGCAAGTGGGGCAGTTGATTCACTTAAACCAGACGGCGGTTGGTATCCAACAAGCGGTCGATGCGCTCGGTGCTGCGTTGCGTGCCGGCGGTCAGACCGATATCACGGGTGGCATGCGGTTTGCGTCTGCTGCCGGCATGCCTGTCGCCGCCTCTTTCGGAGAATCAGCGCTGGAAGCACCGGTTGTATTCGACCCCGTGCGCTACTCCTCGGCCGCGAACGTGGGTTCCGATGTGCTGGTCGCCGAAATCCGCGGCCTGCGCGAAGACAACCAGGCCATGCGCGTGGAGCTCGAAGGCTTGCGTGCCGACCAGCGCGCGCAAACGGGCGCCACCATCCAGGCCACCTTTGAATCGAACGCCAATGCCGCCAGGACGGTGGTCGATGGCGTGGACAAATCGTCCCGGGCATCTGCCTGGGCCAATGCAGTGAAAGGAGAATACGCATGACCGATGCGCAATTTCAGGAGTGGCTGCAAAGTCCGTCAGCCATCCGCATGGTGCTGATCGAGGCGCAGGTGAATGTGGCTGGCAGCGAGGTGACGCGTTATATCGCTTCGCGGCCCTACGTGACCGGCCCGAATGAAGCACCGGCGAATACCGCCTACCAGCCACTGGCCAAGGGCGGCCTGGCCTTCACCGAGCAGGTCAGCCTGTCCGGCGAGGCGGGGCTGTCGGGCGGCGATATCGAACTCGATAACGGCGACGGCGAGCTCGATGGCTGGCTGGGCGATGTCTGGATGAACCGGCCCATCAGGGCCTGGGCCGGCGATCCTTCCTGGCCGCGTGCCGACTTCCAGCTGGTCTTTGACGGCATCATCGCCGACGTGGCCAGTGCGGGGCGCGAGTCGGTCAACCTGGTACTGCGCGATAAGCTGCAGCGCCTGAATACGCCGATCTCCGAAGCCAAGCTGGGAGGCACGACGCCGAACAAGGACGCCATCCTGCCGGTTCCGTTCGGCGAGTGCCACAACGTGGTGCCCTTGCTGACCAATCCGGCCACCTTGGAATACGGCTTTCTCGGCGCGGTGGAATCGACGTTCGAGGTGCGCACGAACGGCAAGCCGATTACCGTGGCCTTGAATGACCAGGCGGGCCGCTTCAACCTGACGACCGATCCATTTTCCACCACGATCACGGCCAGCGTGCAGGGCGACAAGGGCGGCGGCTATGCGCCGCGCATCGCGCCGCTGGTGCAGCGCATCGCCACCGCCTACGGCAAGGCGGCCGACCGTTTTACTCTGGCCGACCTGGACTTGGACAACCTGGCCGCTTTCGATGCGGCCCACCCGCAGCCGGCGGGACTGTATGTTGCGGACCGCACGAACCAGGCGCAGGCCATCCAGCAACTGGCGGCCAGCGTGGGCGCCCAGGCGATCATGTCGCGCACCGGCCAGTTGCGCCTGGTGCAGATCGCCTTGCCTGCCGCCGGCCTGCCGCTGGCGATCGGTCCGGAGCAGATGCGCGAACGCTCGCTGCGTCCCGCGCAGCGCCTGCCGGTGACGGCGGCCGTGAAGATCGGCTTCGACCGCAATTACACGCTGCAGGCGGGCCTGACGACCAGTATTCCGCCCGCGCATGCGGATTTGTATGCGATGGAATGGCTGACCGAAACCGTGGTCGACGAGGCGGTGCGCACGCGTTACCGCCTGTCCGACGACCCGGTGCAGATCGATACGTGCCTCAAGACGCGAGCCGATGCCCGTGCGGAAGCGCAGCGGCGCCTGGCCTTGAACAAGGTGCCGCGCACCATTTACGAATTTGACGGAGAACCCGAGATGATGATGCTGGAACTGGGGCAGCCCGTAACGTTGCGCGCTGAACGCTTTGGCTTGCAGGACGGCTTGCCGGGCGTGGTGGTACTGCTGTCGCGCTTCTGGCTGACGGGCCGAGTGACGGTGGGAGTACTGGTATGAGCGCCATCGTGGGGGAACGCGACAGGCTGCTGCAGGCGACGGCGGACCGCTTCAGCACGACGGCAGACGGCAAGGCGATCCTGATGGCCGCCAGCACGCCCGTTTTTCGCGTGAATAGCGCCGGCGCAGGTGCACCCGGCTCGATCGCCATCACGGCCAAGCCCGTGAACGTGGTGGGCGATATCGTGTTTTCCGTATCCGCCGGCACGCAGTTGACCGTCAACGGCAATGTGGCCACCGTCGATTTTGCCAGCATGACTACCGATACGGCCCTGGTGCAGGCGCGCATCCGTGAATTTGGCGTCGACTACCTCGCCAATTACATGGTCAGCAAGGTCTTCGACGGCGCCGCCGGCGAGACGGGCCTGGCTGGTTTGAACACGGGCCAGGCCTTTGCCTACAAGCGTGCCGCCGCCGCGCCAGCCGATACGCCGGGCGATGTGATTTTTACCTTTTCCACGGCCGCCATCACGACGCCGGCCGGCAACGACCTGGCCAGTGGCTGGTCGAAGAACATCCCGACCGGCACGGCGCCGCTGTACGTGCGCGTGGCTTCGGCCAGCTCGCGCAATGCCACGGACAATATCGCCGCCAATGAATGGGCGGGGGCGGTGCAGCTGGCCAAGGATGGTACCGACGGCTTGAATGTGGCGCCCGTGCGCATCTACCAGCGCGGCGCGACCAATATCGCGCCGCCGCTGCCGACTGCCGCCTGTACGTTTACGTTTGCCACGGGCGCGCTGGCTGGCCTGAGCAACGGCTGGTCAGCCCAGGTGCCGGCGGCGGGCGGCGCTTATCTGTTCACGTCCGGCGCCACGGCTGTTTCACGCACGGCTACCGACGATATCGCCCCAGGCGAATGGGCGGCCGCGGCGCGCCTGGCCGCCGACGGCGCCACCGGCCAGCGCGGTACCGTCACGGTGACGGCGCCTGGCTATTCGGCTTGGTCGGATGCGTCTGCCGTGTACGAACTGGGACGCGCAGGTTATGGCGCTCCGATCAACCGCGATGTGGTGACCTTGTATGACGCCACGCATGTGATGACGAAGTATTTTGAGAGCGGCGCATGGCTGGTGCTGGGCACGGTGCTGAACGGCAATCTGTTGGTCAACGGGTCGGTGGCCACCCAGGCACTGGCGGCAGACTCCGTGACGGCAGAAAAGATTGATGCGCGCGGCCTGAGCATCAAGGATACAGCTGGCAACATTATCCTCAGCGCCGGCACGCCCTTGACGTCGAACTATCTGAATGCGGGGATAGGCGCGGGGAATTTGATCAGCAATTCCGCACCCTCACCGCCAGCAGATGGTGTAGGAGGACTTGGGGGCTTTATCCTGGATTACACCTACTCACCCGGCACGACTACTTTTGCGCCGGGCTACCCTCCCTACGTGCCAAGCGGCGCTGGTGGTGTCTATGTTCGCTGCACTGGAGTTGTGCCATCTAGCACCACCGCCGCTATTGTGGGTATAAGGCAGGGAGAAGTAAATCGTAAGTTCCCCGTGATTCCTGGCGTGCGTTACGAGTTCAGCGTGTACATGGGCGCTCACCGCTGCCGTGGGGCTGTAAACGTTGCTTTTTACGACAGCGGCGGCGCCTATCTGTCGGAGTTAGCAGGTAATACTGTAGATAACGTGTCAGCTTCGGGGGCGTTGGTTAATTTCCCCAGGTCAACGCTGTTTGTTGCCGCGCCCACAGGCGCCGCTTACGCAATGTTACGCAGCGTGCTTGTTGGCAACGGGGGAACCGATGCGTATCTTTTCCTCTCCATGTGGTACTTCGGTGTGGCATTGCCAGCGCAAACGGTGCCGTCAGCCTGGGCGGATGGCCCAGGGGCAGGTTTCGGCGACAATATTTACGGCCAGATCACGCCGTCCACATCCCCGACTTACATCGCCAATGCCGCCATTGTGAATGCGCAGATCGGCGGCGATATTTATAGCAGCAATTGGAGTGGGAGTGGCAGCACAACGGGATGGTGTCTGGACCGAAACGGAAATTTGCACGCGAATAGTGGCACTTTTCGCGGTGAACTGCGTGGTGCTAATGGTGAGTTTTCCGGGAAGTTGACGGCAGAAACCGTTATTGCCGGACGTGGCCAAAACGAAAACAACACGACGTTCATCGATTTTAATGCTACCGGCAGTATGCCGTTTATCTATGCAGGTTCGGGAGCTGTGCGAATCACTGCCGATGGCGAAGGTACTTTTGCCCGCAGACTCCTGTCATCACCGAATCTTGTGCGTCATGGAAAGACGCCCATTTCCCCAGGGGTAGTTGGATGGACTGGTGAAGAATATCGCCCCTTTACCGTTTACATCGATACCGGGAAGACATTCGATATTGCATGGCATGAGGCTCCGTCGGACACTTTTTTGGCCACCGCGACGATTTCAGATGGTAAATCGAGCCCAGGCGGTGGCTGCAATGGTTATTGCGAAGCGTCTGTTGTTGTTGGTGATGGCCTCAAAAGTGCTAGTGCCTCCCTGCTGCCTATTGATAATCAGATATACATTCGATTTACCTGGACCCCGGTCAGTGGCAATGGCTACATTATCCCAACTGAGATCACTTGGAAGCTGGTTAAAATCTAATGAAAAATCTACGCATTATTTATGATAACGCCACCGACCGCGCAATCTTGACGGCGTCGAGCCAGGCTGGCGGGCTGGGGCCTGCCAATTTGCAGCGCGAAGGAAAGTCTCTGGTATTGCGTTCAATCGGCGCAGCACTAAGTATCACGGCGACCTGGCCGGCACCGGAAATTATCGGTGGCGTGGCCCTGCCGTTTTGCAACCTGACCCCAGCGGCAACCATCCGCGTGCGAGGCTACATCGAGCCTGGCGACGCTGTGCCTGCAATCGATACTGGCGTCATGCCGGCATGCGAGTATGCGCGGCTGGGCATGTGGGATTGGGGCGCATTGCCGCTGGGCTTGAATGCCTACAGTTACGGCGGCGGCACCTACGCCCGTTGCTGGTTCCAGATGCGTAGCATCAGAAAACTGGTGATCGACTTGGCCGATCCCGACAATCCTGCCGGCTACATTGAGGCTGCGCGCCTGGTCGCAGGGGCTTACTGGAGTCCCGAGCAGAACGCTTCGTATGGTGCCGGCATTGCGCCGGTCGATACCAGCAGCCAGTACCGCAATGGCGCCGGCGAACAGAGGGTGGAGCGTGGCGTAGTGTTCCGCAAGCTGTCGCTGGCGCTCGATCACATGACGCCGTTGGATCGTGCCGAACTGTGGCGCATCGTGCGCGGCAACGGCCTGTCGCGCCCGCTTTTCATCAGCCTGTATCCGGATAGCGATGACGTCGAGCTGGAGCAGGCGCACCAGGTGTATGGACGCTTGGCCAATCTGGCCGCCATCACCACCCCATCTTTCCAGGCTTATGCCACCAACATTGAAATTGAGGAGCTGTAATGGGGGATTTTTTTTACTATGGTCAGAAGGATACGATCCAGCGATTGAACGAGTTGGCTGGACGGGGCGCCGTTGTGGCGTCGTATGCGCCGAAGGTGGGGATGTCGCCGGTGGGCGGGCCAAATGGCTATATGGATCCGGCGTGGCTTGATGCGGACAAAGCAATTCGTTCGAACATACCCATAGGTTCTGGTGAGGTGGGGAAATTTGGATACAGCTATATGAGCGGTGGCGGTGCGCAAAGGCTAATCAAGATTGCATCACTGCGAGCCAGTGCATCCAGTACCTATTCATCGGTGCGTATTGACGCGGTGCTCGGTAACTGGGTTGGATCTCAGCTTACGGCAATGACCATTGTCATTGGGAGCCGGGAAGGTATCTCTGTTGATTGGACCGCATCGCGTATTGTCCCCAACAACGCGAGATTCATTGCGTATCTGGAAGCGGATGGTCAAATATCCGTCTACCTGTTTTTCCCTCCGGCGGCATTTGCACAGGCGTCTTTCCAGATTTATGGCATACAAGCAACTACATATGCTGCTCCGCCTGAGTCGACTACAGCGACTGGCACCTTGGTTTGGGACTCTACTGCATCCCCAGGCACTGTTGGGTATATTTCTCCCCGTGTTCGGGGTACTGCTGGAAGTCCCGGGGGCGATTCCGCGAATGGCACAAGTTTTGATCAATATATCGAAATTCGTTCCCGTGATGGAAATATTGGTTCGACTTCCTTTATCTCAGGAGGTGTGGTGGCCGATTCGTTACCGGCGGGCACAAGCCATGAGCTTATCCGGCTTGGCTTGTCGGGTATGACGGGAACCAGTCATCCCGGCTTCTGGTCGTTCATGTCTTCAGAAGGTAATGGGGGAGTGCCTTTTAAAACGGGCTACAAGTTGACTATTCGTGCACGCGATTCCGGTTCTGGCACTTTTAGTCCAGACCTGCTTTCGGTGGCAGGCAACGGTACCGTCATTGTGCCGGGACTTCTTGAAGTTGGTGTTGTTAACACCGAAGCGCAAGGTGTATCGAAGCTATCGGTACCTAACTGTCTGCTCGCCAAGGTAGTCAGCGGTAACTTCGGTAACACGGCAGGGGCAGCATTGAACGTGGCCACACATACCGTGACCGGGAGCAGTATCCGCACAGGTGGAACTGTGAATACCAGCGGTAATGATTACGCTGAATACATTGCCAAGAAAGTTGGCTGCAATACGGTGATGGCAGGCCAGATCATCGGAATTTCAGGTGATAACAAGGTTTCTGACAAGTGGGACGATGCGGTAATGTTCGCAATTAAGTCCACGGCCCCGTCGTTTGTAGGTGGTGATTCTTGGGCCGATGACTTAGGCCTGCATCCAGAACCAAGTGCAGGTGAAAAACCAGCAATGCCTGTGCGTGCTGAACATGAACTGGACGAATTTCCAGAGACGAATACACCTGAAATGGGCACTGCTTTTGTAGATCCCGGCGATACAGATGAAGAGTGGGAAGTAAAGCTTGCTGCCTACTCAAAATCTTTGGAAGATTGGGAAAACGCATCGCATGAAGACAGCATGCTGATGGCAGAATTTGATGCGAAGTTGGAAGCAGCCCGTCAACGTGTCGACCGCATCGCCATCGCCGGCCGCGTACCGGTCAATGTGCTGGGCGCCCATCCTGGCGACTACATCGTGCCGGTGCAGGACGGTGTCGGCATCAAGGGCATCGCTGTGCGCGAGGACGATCTCAGCATGAAGCAGTACCTGCACGCCGTCGGCCGCGTGATCTCGATCGAGCCGGACGGCCGGGCCTACGTAATGGTCAAGGCCGTGTAGCAAATCCGTCATCCACCTCCCAAACCCGCTTCGGCGGGTTTTTTATTCTCTCCACCTTGGAGGCAACCATGGCCCTCGATACCACCGCCGCTGGCGGCGCGTTGATCAAACTGTTTAGCGTGCCCGGGCTGGTCGCCGTCACGTCGCGGGTCTTCATGTTCATGTGACCCCGTTCCACCAGGGAGGCATTGATTCGTTCTTGTTCCCGCATCATCATTTCCACAGCGGGAATGCCAACGGCCTCAGCCTGGGCCGCCGATACGGGTGGTCCACGTACCGTATTGCGCATGATGGTCCGGTGATATGGGCATTGCCTGCGGCTTCGTAGCGACGCCGTACGACGGTGGCGGGGCATGTGGCGCCGCACGTCCGGTACCGAGCTTATCGGCGTTACCACTGGGTGATTTTGCCAACCACTTACCTCATCCTGAAAAGGGCACTGCTGCCATGAGCAATCTTCGCATCATCCACGACAACGCCGCTGACCGCGCGGTGCTGACTGCATCAAGCCAAACCGGCGAACTGGGCCCGGCCAACCTGCAGCGCGACAGCAAGAATGCCGTGTTACGCGCCAGCGGCACTGCACAGACCATCACCGCCACCTGGCCGACACAGGAGTCCATCGCCTGCGTGGCGCTAATCTCCACCAATATGACCAGCAGCGCGCGCATGCGCGTGCGCGGTTATGCCCAGCTGGGCGACGCCGTGCCGGTACTCGACACCGGCAGCATCTTCCCGTGCCCGGCTGCTGTGCATGGTTCCTATCCCTGGGGCGTGCTGCCGCTCGGCTGGAACGCGTATCAGTGGGGCGGCGTGAACACCTGGCTGCGCGGCGGCGGCTCTGACGGCGTGACATGGTTCGCCCCTGTGCGCGTGCGCCAGATAGTGATCGACGTCTCTGCGCCACAAAGCCCGGAAGGCTACCTGGAAATCTCGCGTCTGGTGGTGGGCAACTACTGGTCACCGCAATATAACGCCGAGTATGGCGCCCAGCTGCAGACGCAAGATAGCAGTGAAAATTACCGCACGGGTGCTGGCGTCTTGAAAACCGCACTGGGCGCGACCAGCGACAAGCTGAGCATCAATCTGACGCACCTGACACCGATGGACCGCGCGCGCTTCATGCGCATCCTGCGCGAGAACGGCAAGGGCAAGGCGATGCTGTTCAGTTTGTTCCCGGAAAACCCGGACCCGCTGCTGGAGCAGGACTACATGTTGTATGGCAAGGCCAGCAATATCGACGCGGTAACTGCGCCGTACTTTGACACTTATTCTGCACCACTACAAATTGAAGGAATCTAAATGGCTGATAAATTTTATGACGGTATGCCCAACGTCAACGAGAAATTGAATGACATGGATCGGGCGTTTGCGGCGGGACCTTACAATGCCTTGCCATTGTCCGGGGGGAGTATGAAGGGCACGATCTATTCGAATGCCCCGATCATCACAACTCAATATGTGCAAGCTTGCGCCTATGGCCCAGGCACTATTGTGAACACTGGTATGAAGACTGGCTGGTGGCGAATCGGGAAGTTTAATTCCGCACAGCAGGGGACGGAGGCATCAATTCGTGTAAGTGGAACCACGTCGTACGGTGCTGTTGCCGGTACGTCGAACGCCATGGCAACCATCATCCAGCTCCGGGTAGACAACGACAGCAAGATACGCGGTGTTTTCCATAACGAAGGTGGCACGACAAATAACACGGTATCGGAAGTGACCATCGCGGATGATGGTCAGGTATATATCCTGTGCGGCACCTTCTTCTCCCTGGCCGTTTACTGCGAGTCCACTTGCTGGCAGGATTCTGACGTATCGTATTACGGTGTGGCGGCTGAGCCCCCAGCCGGGACCTTGGCGTCTTCTATCTTTGGCTTGAAACTTGGTGCGCAGAATACGGTTACGTTCGAGCGGCAGCGGACTACTTTCGATTCTTCCTCCGTTCTGGTTGGTCCAAAGCAAATAATTGCCGGAGGGATATCTAGTACTCTTTGGGCAAGCGCTCTTCGGGCGCCGAATGATGGGGCTGCGGGGGGCGCTGGCATATATTATGAGGTGCTCTCCATGGGCGTCGCATCGGTTCCAGGCTATTCCAATGCAGGTAGATTTTTTTGGAGTGCCCGTAGTCATCCGGGGAGCTCTGGAAAAGGATTCCAACTACGTTTGAATGCTGTCGATGCTGGCTTGCCTGACAATGTCACATCAGTTCTGGATATTAATGGCACCGGCGACCTTATTCTGCCAGGCGTTATTACTGCTGGCCCAGTTCTCCCGTTAAGTGCGCATCAGTTAACCCGTAGGACTGCAGAGTTCGGCGAACTTTGCTACGTCGGACGCGTCGAGACAGGGGTCACTTCCTCGTGTTTTGCCATTCGAGCGTCCAATGGTGCCGGCGGTTGGGGCAACAGTGCTTCGGTTGCATACGTAGGGCGAAACTCCACGACATCGCGCTCGATTAGCGCCGCTGGCACCATCAACGCCGGCGGTACCGATTACGCTGAATATATGTTAAAGGCACCTGAATGCACGGGTATTCTTCCGGGGCAGATTATCGGCATTGATGTTGATGGAAAACTAACCGACCAATGGCAGCGTGCCATTGCCTTTGCTGTTAAATCGACTGATCCTTGTATGGTTGGCGGGGACCGGTGGGCGCGGCATTTGGGTGAGCGGCCAGTGCCTGTTGAACGTCTCATGCCTTCCACGCGTCAAGTGCTGCTCAGTGAGGCTGTGGCTGCCATTGACGCCGTGCTGGAAGTGGTCAATGGCAAGCTGGTTGAGGTTGCGCCTGCCGTGCCGGCCCGCGAAGCGCAATATCGCCAAGAAACAATACCGGGCGATACCGATGAAGAATGGGGCCTTAAATGCGCACCTGGCCTGGCATTTGAGGCGGGACTGGAAGTGGCGCGCCAGCAGGTTGACCGCATCGCTTTCTGCGGCCAGGTACCTGTGAACGTCCTGGATGCCACGCCGGGGCAATACATTGTCCCGGTGCAGAAAGGTGAGGGCATCGGCGGCTTGGCCGTGCGCGAGGACGACATGACGTTCCAGCAATACACGCGTGCCATCGGCAAGGTCATCGCCATCGAAGACGATGGCCGTGCTCGTGTCATCGTGAAGGTGGCATAAAGATTGTGCTTGCCACACCCAAACCCGCTTCGGCGGGTTTTTTCATTTCCACCACCTGAAAGGCAACCATGGCCCTCGAAACCACCGCCGCCGGCGGCGCATTGATCAAACTGTTTGGCGTGCCCGTGCTGGCCGGCGCCGCCGCCACGTCGCTGGGCTTCATGTTCATGTGGCCCCAGTCCACCAAGGAGGCATTTATTCGTTTTTGTTCCAGCATCATCATTTCCACCTTTCTCGGCCCCGTGCTCGTGGCCGCCGTGCTGTCGTGGTGGCCCAGCCTGTTCGACAGCGCGAAGACCGTGGCCGGCTTGTATGGCGGCGACCCGTCTACGGGTTTTTTGTTCATCGCCGCACCGGTGATGGTGGCGGCCGGCTTGCCCGCCTGGTGGGTGCTGGGCGCTTGCGTGCGCTGGTTCGACAAGCGGCGCGGCAAGGATATCGGCGAACTGGCGGCCGATGCGGCCGCTGCGGTCAAGGACGTGCGGGGCATGTTGTGACAGGCGCCCAATTGATGCAGATCATGCCCCTGGCCGGCCGCCGCGCTACGCTGTTCCTGGCGCCCTTGAATGCGGCGATGGCCGAGTTCAGCATCGATACGCCGCTGCGCCAGGCGGCGTTCCTGGCGCAGGTGGGCCACGAATCGGGCCAATTGCGTTATGTGCGCGAGCTGGCCAGCGGCGCGGCCTATGAAGGGCGCGTGGACCTGGGCAATGTGGTCGCCGGCGATGGTGTGCGCTTCAAGGGGCGCGGCTTGCTCCAGGTGACGGGGCGCGCCAACTATGCGGCGTGCGGTGTGGCGCTGGACTTGGATTTGCTGGCGGCGCCGCAACTGCTGGAGCAAACGACTTGCGCGTGCCGCTCGGCGGGCTGGTTCTGGCAATCGCGCGGCTTGAATCGCTTGGCGGACGCGGGCGACCAGGAACGGGTGACGCGCCGCATCAACGGCGGCGTGAACGGCCTGGCTGAGCGTTTGGCCTTGTACCAGACAGCGCGCAAGGTGCTGGCATGAAGCCGTCATTGAGCATGGTGGCCATGCTGCTGTTGCTGGGGGCAGCCGTGTTTTGCGCTCAGCGCTGGGGCCGCGAAACGGGCCGTGCCGCGTGTGCGGCGCAAGTGCTGGAGCTGCAAGCCGTGTTGCAGCGCCAGAACCAGGTCCTGAATGTGATGCGCGAGGAGGGCGCGCGCCGGTCGGCGCGGGTACGGCAGGCGTTGGCCACGGCGCAGGCCGGACAGGCAGATGCGCAAGCGGCTGCGGCGCGCATCCTGGCGCTGCAGCCCGAAGGTGACGCCTGCCGTGCCGCCGAGGCGCTGATCGCCAGCGAAATACTATGAGGCCGCCGCGTTGGAGGACGGGGTGTCTGGCAAGGACGCGGGGTCTCAAGGGTCTCAAGTATGCCGTCAAGGTATTGCTGGCGAGCTTGTTGACCGGCTGCGCGGCATGGGCGCCGGCATCGCAGGTGGAAGCTTGGCCGGTGAGCGCGCCGTGCATCGCCACGCGTCCCGCCGCGCCCGTCTTGCCGGCTGTGCCAGCCCACGGCATCTTCGAGCAAGTGCAAGCCTTGCTGGCGCGCGAGCAATTGCGTGCCGCACATGTACGCCAGCTGGAAATATTGCTCGATGCCTGCACCGGCGGCTAAGCAGCAGTCACCAGCGGCCTGCCAGCGCCGCCGCCAACGCCGCGTTCTGGTGCATGCGCAGGGGCGGGACGCAATAAAACGGTGCACCCACCGCCAGATTGGACGATCTTCGGCGATTTTCGGCACAATTCCTGTATACAATCCACCTGGCACGATGCGTGCATGGCTACCTTGGTCATCCCATCCTAGGAGCTTCGCATGCATCATCGGCCGCTAGTGTGTTCCTGCTGTCCCGTTTCTGTCTTGCTTTTCCCTTTCACCTGCGCCCATCCGGGCCGCGGTCACCCAGGAAATGGAGCGTAAATGGCCACTCCCCGTCTGAAATCCATCCACCGCAGCGTGCCGGGCGCCACGCCTGCCGCGCCATCGCCCGTCGATGAAATCCTGCCAACCGGCAAGCTGTTTACGCTGGGTTTGCAGCACGTGCTCGTCATGTATGCGGGCGCCATCGCCGTGCCGCTGATCGTCGGACGCGCCCTCAAGCTGCCGCCCCAGCAGGTGGCGGCGCTGATCAGTGCCGACCTGTTCTGCTGCGGCCTCGTGACCCTGATCCAGTCTTTGGGCATCGGAAAATACTTTGGTATCCGCCTGCCCGTGATGATGGGCGTGACCTTTGCCGCCGTCAGTCCCATGCTGGCCATGGCGAACAACCCGGCCCTGGGCATCACCGGCATCTTTGGCGCCGTGATCGGCGCCGGCGTCGTTTCCATGCTGATCGCTCCCTTTATCAGCCGCCTGCTGGCGCTTTTTCCGCCCGTGGTCACGGGCAGCATCATCGCCGTGATCGGCGTGTCATTGATGCGCGTGGGCGTGAACTGGGCCATGGGCGGGCCGCCGGCCATGGCGCAGATTGCCGATCCCGCTTTCCTCAAGATGGCCGCTGCCGCCACGGCGGCCGGCCTGCCCGCGCCAGCTGGTCCCGTGCCGATGATCGCCAACCCCGGCTATGGCGCGCTGGACAACATGGGCATCGCTTTTTTTGTGCTGGCTGTCATCTTGCTGGTGGCCAAGTATGGCCGCGGCTTCCTGTCGAATATCGCGGTATTGATCGGCATTATCGCCGGCACAGCCCTGTCGTTTGCGCTGGGCAAGGCCGATTTCGCCAAGGTGGCCAGCGCCAAGGCCTTTGCCGTCGTCACGCCATTCCAGTTCGGCATGCCGACCTTTGACGTGGTTGCCACCGTGACCATGAGCCTGGTGATGATCGTCGTCATGATCGAATCGCTGGGCATGTTTCTGGCGCTGGGCGAGATGACGGGCAAGCGCATCACCCAGGCCGACATCAGCCGCGGCTTGCGCGTCGATGGCCTGGGCACCCTGATCGGCGGCATCTTCAATACTTTTCCCTACACCTCGTTCTCGCAAAACGTGGGCCTGGTAGGCGTGACGGGCGTGCGCAGCCGCTGGGTATGCGTGGCGGCCGGCATCATCCTGCTCGTCATGGGCGTGATCCCGAAGATCGCGCAGACGGCTGAAGCCGTGCCGGCGTTCGTGCTGGGCGGGGCAGGGCTGGTGATGTTCGGCATGGTCGCCGCCACGGGCATCCGCATCCTGGCCGGGGTCGACTACAAGAGCAACCGCAACAACCTGTTCATCGTGGCCCTGTCGATCGGCTTCGGCATGCTGCCGCTGGTGGCCGAGCAATACGCGCAGCACATGCCGAAAGCCTTGTCGCCATTGCTGCACAGCGGCATCCTGCTGGCCGCCATCGTCGCCGTGCTGCTCAATCTGTTCTTCAACGGATTGGCGTCGCAGGAAAATGCGCAGGAGCAGGCGCGGGAGAACAGTCATGGCAGCGATTGAGTAGCCGCCCCGCGCCGTGAACGCGGATTAGCCAGGCGGCAGAATTCTCAGCACCACGCAATTGCGCCCCGCATCCTTGGCCAGGTACAGCGCGGCATCGGCCAGGCGCAGCAGGGTGTCCGGATCGGCTGCGCCCGGCGCCGACTGGACCGCGATGCCGACGCTGATCGTCACCTGCTGCGTATCCGCACTTTCATGGAAGATGCCCAGATCTGCGATGGCGCGCCGCAGCGCTTCGCCGGTCTGGCGCGCTTCGTCCGCGCCGGTGTTCGGCAGCACGATCGAAAATTCTTCGCCGCCGTAGCGCGCCGTCAGGTCGCCCGCGCGTCGCATGCCGGCCGCCAGCGCCTGCGCGACCCGGGTCAGGCAGGCGTCGCCGGCCTGGTGGCCATGCCGGTCGTTGAAGCGCTTGAAGTAGTCGACATCGAGCATGATGACGGCAAGCGGCTGGCCGACGCGCGTGGCACGCGCACATTCAGCGCGCAGCACGTCGTCGAAATGGCGCCGGTTCGCCAGGCCGGTCAGGCCATCGGTGATGGACAAGGTCGCCAGCTTGCGGTTGGCGTCTTCCAGCTGTTCCGTGCGTTCGGCAACGCGCCGTTCCAGGCTGTCATGCAGCCTGGCGCTGGAGATCGAGATCATCGCCTGTGCGCCGAGCATGCGCAGGAACGCCACGCGTTCTTCCGTAAACGAAGCTTCTGCCAGACGGTTCTCGAAGTACAGGATGCCGCCGATCTGCCCGCCGTGGCGTATCGGCAGGCACATGACGGCGCGCGGCAGGTGCAACTGCACGTACGGGTCGGCGGCAAAGCGCGAGGCGCCCGTGATGCAATCTTCGATCACCTCGGCACCGGTGCGCACGACGTAGCGCAGCAGCGACAGCGGGAACTGCGGGTCGCTGGCGGCGTTCAGGTCGAGCTGGCGCGATTGCAGGACAGTGACGCCATCGCCATCGATATTGGCCTCCAGCTGGTAGCTGCCTTCGGACAGCAGCAGCAGGCGCGCTACCTGCGCGCCGGCGTTTTCGCACACGATGGCAATGAGGCGCGTCAGCACCTTGCGCAGGCCCACTTCGTTCGACAGGATCTGCGACGCCTTCAGCAGCGACACCAGGTCGAGCGCGGAACTGCCGTGCGTGTGGGAGACAGAATGCCGTTGCGTGCTGCGGCCTTCCATCCTTGATAACAGTATGCCGTGGCGTGCCTGCAGCTGCGCCACCTTGCCCTGCGCACCCCACTGGCCGTAATGCGCGATGGCGTCCTGGATAAAGACGCCGGCCACGCGCGCATGTCCCTGATCGAACCAGCATTCGCCGCATAGCTCATTGCCCAGCGCTTGCATGTTGACGTAGCCGGCCAGGCCGGCCGCGTCGATCGCCTGCTGGTAATGGCGCGTGGCCAGTTGCAGGTCTTCCCGGTAGCGCGCCATCTCGGCCAGCACCAGCAGGTGCTTGGCGCCGCTGTTGTCCGAGCCTTGTTTGGCCCACTTGGCGAGGCTCGCCTGCAGCGTGCCGATCACGGTCAGCAGATCGCCCGCGTCGGGGCGCGCAGGATGGCGCCGCAAGGCGCGGATCAGGATCAGCGCGGCGTAGAAACTGCACTCGGCAACCTTGGCCTGGCCGCGCATGATCTGGGTGACGATGCCGAGCTGGCCGGCCAGCGGTTCGGCGTCGGCGCCGTCGAACAGGTAGGCGTTGCGGATCTTCCCCTGCAAGAAGTAGGCGCGGTACAGGTGCGAGTCGCCATACTGATCGAGGAAGCGCGCCTCGCTGAAGGCCCCATCATCGTAGCTGTCGTGGCGGGGCAGGAGGCCCATCAGGCATTTGATGGGCTGGACCGCGGCGGCGACGCAGCAATCGGCCATCGCCTGCTGACCGTTGGCGCGCATCAGCGCCAGATCGTGCTCGATATCGTGCATCAGGTGCGGCAGGTAGTCGCCGAGGATGATACGGTCGGTGGCGCGCACGGCCGCCACCACGCCGACCTGCACGAAATCGGCGATTTCCAGGGCCCAGCCAAACGCCTCCTCGTACAGGGCGTCGGAGCTGCGCAGCGGCTGCGTCCAGTGGTTGCTGAGCGCGCCGAACATCAGGCCCGTGAGCGTGCGCGTCTGCAGGTTGGCACGGCGCCTGGCCAGCGCCATCGCCATCGCGCCGAATTCGTAGCCGCGCGCGATGTCGCCGCTGTACAGCGCGACCATCATCGCGTAGCCGACATAGGCGACGGCGCTGAAATCGCTGTTCCCCCGCTGCATGGACAGCCGCGTCATCGACACCACCATCAGCGCGCTGAGATCCTGCTGGCCGGCGTAGTAGCTGGCCATCCACAGGCCTTGCATCATCTGCATGGCGGCCACCGCGTCCGGTTCGCACATGTCATCGGCCGCCAGCAAGGCCTCGGGCGCCTGCGCGCCAGGCTGTCGCCCGATGTCGGCGAGGATGTCGGCGAAGCGCATCTTCATCTGCGCCACGTCGTGCGGAATGTCGATGTGCAGCAGCGCCAGGCCATCGCGTTGCACGGCGATGGCGTCGAGCAGGCGGCCCTGCAATTGATACTGGTGCGCCTGGATGGCAATGCACCGAACCTGCAGCAAGGGGCTCAAGGTGCGGGCCCGCACCAGCGGGTAGATCGCCTCGGCGGCATCGAACTGGCCACACAGGTAGGCCGCTTCGGCCGCGCCCAGCTGCAGGTCGAGCCAGAGGTCAGCGTGCGCGTTCCATGCCTGCGCCGGCAGCAGGTCGAGACCAATGCGTGTGTGCTCCAGCGTGGACTGGAACGCGGCGCAGCGCCGTGCCTTGGCGCCAGCCTGGAGATTGAGCATCGCCAGCTGCACGCGCTCGCCCGCATCGTTGATCAGCGCGCGGCCGGCGTTGAGCTGCTCGACGATTTCGAACAGTGTCTCGTCCCGACGCTCCGGCGCCGTATGCCGCAGCAGCAAGCGGCCGATGAGAAGATGGTTGGCCGTGCGCATATCGTCGCCGGCGACCAGGTAGGCTGCCTGCTGCACCCGGTCGTGCAGGAAGCGGTAAGCGACGCCGCTGCTGGCTGCATCGGTGTCGCCGTCGACGTATTTATAGCGTTCGTCGAGCGGCTGGATCAAGCCTGCCCTGAGCGCCGGCCACAGGTCTTGCTGCGTTTTCCGGGGCGCGCGGTCCACTGCCAGCGCGAGCGTGTCGAGCGCGAAGCGGTTGCCGCAGGAGGCGGCCAGTTGCAGCAGATGCTGCGTCACCGTGGGCAGGCGGCGGATTTTTTCCAGCAGTACCTCGACCACGTTGTCGGTATATCTGGCCTGTTCTATCGCGGGCATGTCCCAGTCCCAGCAATCGTCGGCGGCCCGGTAGCGCAGCTGGCCCGTCTCATTGAGCGAAGCGAGGAACTGGTTGAGGAAAAACGGATTGCCGGCCGTCTTGCGGTAGCAAATACTGGTCAGCGGCGCGCAGTCGGGGACCGTCACGCGCACGGTGGCCGAGACCATTTGCGCAACCTGCGGCTCGGTCAGTGCGCTCAGTAACAGCGTGGACAGGCGTACGTCACGGGCCAGCAGCTTGTCGCGCAGGGCGATGAGCGGATGCGCGGGACCCACCTCGTTGTCGCGGTATGCGCCGATGAACAGCAAGCTGCTATTGTCGCAGGAGACCATCAGCAGTTCGATCATCCGCAAGGTGGCCGCATCGGCCCATTGCAGGTCGTCGAGGAACAGCACCAGCGGATGCCCGGCGCAGGCGAAGACTTCGACGAAGCGGGGGAAGAGGCGGTCCAGGCGCAGCTGTGCCTGTGCCGGCGCCGACGCGGGCACCGCGTCCGTGGGGCCGACGATCAACGCCAACTGGGGAATCAGCTCGACCAGCATGCCGATGCCGCTGCCCAGCGCCGCATGCAGTTTGGCGGACCACTGCCGCAGCGTTTCCTCGGGCTGGCCGAGCAGCTGGCGCACCAGTCCCTGGAATGCCTGGATCAGCGGGGCATACGGCACGTCGCGCTGGTGCTGGTCAAATTTGCCGGACAGGAAGCAGCCGCGCCGGGCGGTGATGGGCTTTTGTACTTCGTTGATGACCGCCGACTTGCCTATGCCCGAATGGCCGGCCACCAGCAGCATCTCGCACGTGCCCGCGGCGCTGCGTTCAAACGCCGCTAGCAGCACGGCGATGGCATCCTCGCGCCCGTGCAGCGTTTGCGGCACGAGAAAGCGGCCGTTGTGGTCGGACAGCTTGAGCGCCTGCGCCGGCTTTTGCGCGCGGCAGGCTTCGAGGTCGCTGCGCAAGCCCTGCAAGCTCTGGTAGCGTTGATCCGCATTTTTTTCCAGCAGCCGCTGGATGATCGGCAGCAGCTGGCCAGGCAAGTTTGCCAGCGCCGGGTGCGACCAGTCGGGACTGCGCGCAATGTGGCAATGCACGAGTTCCATCTCGTCGCGCGACTCGAACGGCGCCTGGCCGGCCAGCAGTTCGTAGAAGGTGGCGCCGAGCGCATAGAAATCGGCGCGCCAATCGATCCTCCGGTTCATGCGCCCGGTCTGCTCCGGCGCCATGTAGCGCAGCGTGCCTTCCAGGGCTTGGAGATTGACGATGCCGTGGTTTTCGTATGGCAGTTCGCAGGCGATGCCGAAATCGATCAGCTGCAACAGGCGCCGCTCGCCATTCCACACCAGGTTGGAGGGATTGATGTCCTTGTGGATCACGCCCTGATGATGGACCTCTTCCAGCGCTACGCACAGTTGCAGCGCGATGTCGAAAAAGTCCTCCAGCGCCAATGCAGGCAGCGACGGCGTCCTGCGCGCCGCCACCTGCGCGCGCAACACCTGGTCGAGCGCCTGGCCACCAGCATCTTCGAGGACCATCGTCCAGCACCCGCCGTGCAGCTGCAGTGCCAGCGGATGCGCCACGCCAGGATGGCGGCAGCGGCGCGCGATCGCATACTCGCGCTTGAATTGCGCCAGTTGCTGAAAGGAGGGAAACTGCTGATTGGGTTTCTTGACGATCAGCGCGGTGCCATCCGCAGCCCTGGCGCGGTAAACCCGTGAGCGGGCACCGCTATGCAGCTGTTTGATGATCTCGTGATCGAAAAGGGAGCGCATGGGCTGGGCTTAGCAGTACACAGACGGTTGCGGGAGCCGGAAGGCGCACATTTCGGAATATTACTTGATTGTAAGTATTATATCAGCAGGGACCTGCGGGGGAGCCAGCGGGCTGATGGGGAGTGTTGTAAAAATGCCAGTGGGGGAGGGAATTGATCGGGGTGGAGGTCGCGGCAAAGCGGAAGTGGCGGAGGTGCCGAACATGTTGGATATGGAGGAGGGATGAGTGGATGCTGCTTACCGGTTAGGTGCAGGCGCGGATCCCGACGGCACGCCCGACTTGGACGCTGACCAGGTGCGCGTTACCGGCACGTGAGGTGGCTCATTTCAGCCATTTGTTGGTGAGTGTCGACCCGAGCCGAACATCGCAACGTGCCAGTCGATTGTCTTGTCCGTGTTTTCCGAACGCTTGCCAACGCCCTGGTAGCCAGCGTCGCCAAGCACCGCCTTCTCGCCGCCGTGCAGCAGCGCATGCGCCTGGGTCACGTCGGCTACATTGCCTGCCGTGCCGACCACCGAGTGCACCAGGCCGGCCGCCATGTCCACGCCCACATGAGCCTTCATGCCGAAGTGCCAGTCGTTCCCTTTCTTCGACTGGTGCATCTCGGGATCGCGCTCCTTGTCGCGATTTTTCGTCGACGGCGGCGCGGCGATCAATGTCGCGTCCACGATCGTCCCCTCGCGCATGACCAAACCTTTCCTGGCCAGGTGCATGTTGATCTCATCGAAAATCCGGCGTGTCAGATTGTGCTTCTCCAGCAGTCGACGGAACTTCAACAACGTCGTCGCGTCCGGTGCCGATTCGTTCGTGAGATCAATGCCGACGAAGCCTCGAATGGACTGGCTGTCGTCGATCGCATCTTCGATTCCCTCGTCCAACAAACCGAAGCACTGCTGCGCGATATACATGCGCTCCAGGCCCGTCGGTGGACGGCCGCGGCCATCGCCTTTCGGGTAATACGGCAGCAGCGCCGCTACCAGCGACGGTCTCGGCGAGTCTGCTTCTTCTTGTGGATGAACTCGGCGTCGGAGAACGTGGTTTGCTTCATGGCTGTCTGGAAGGAATCGAAGACGTCATTGTGCCAGTTCAGGATCTCAGGCGGGCCGCTGCCGGTTCAAATCAATGCTTCCCTGGATACTCAACTATTCGGGCACATTCGCCCCTGTTCTGGAGGACCGCCCATAAGCTTATTCAGCTATGATGCTGTTCATCCGAACTCAAGCGAACAACGTCATGCTTGAACCCACGCCCGAAACTATCAGTGCGCTTGCCGAACACTATCTTCCCGTGTCGCCAACTGTCCCCTACATCGGGCCAAGCAAGGTGGCCCTGGTGACCATCCAGTTCGAACTCACCGCGGACCTGCCGGTTGCAGTCCGCAAATGGGAGCAGTTGGGCTTTGTGCGGGTCAACCCGTACGGTGAGACATCGCTAGCCGACAACTTGGATCGGAGCGGCTTTCCCTTCGAGGCGGCAGCCATTGGAGCATCTGTCGTTGTGTCTACGGCTTGGCCGGCTCTGTCGCAAGCCGTCTATCTGGCGCCGGCCTCGTCACAGGCACGAGAGGCAGGCCGGACCGTGCGAGGCTATGGAAGCACGACGTTTGAACTTAGTGCGCCGCCCCCGGTTGCAACTTCCCATCTGGAACCGGAGACATGTGAAGCCGCGCGAATTCTGCTAGACCACACGCAGGATTTGCAAGCCACCGTGGAAAAATGGGAAAACGCGGGATTCGTGAGGCTGGGCGCCGCCGATGCGGTCATGAGAAACGATTTGATGGGCTTTTCGCACATCATCGCTTACACGGCCCTCGCGTTGGGGGCAACGCTGGTCGCCTTCCAAGGAACGCCGGCGAAGCAGCGCAGGATCCGGCGCCTGGATGACGGGCATATCGACATGGATGCTGTACATGCGGACCCGCCGGTACAGATGTCCCCGCGCGGGTCGTCGGTGATCCAGGCCGTCTTCCTCGCGCCCACCTCGATCGACGCAAGGGCAAGGGCCGAAGCGGCATTGACCTGTAGCCACGTGCCACCAACCCTTGAATCGATCAAATCGGCTGAACTGCCTCTGCCAGTGCCTGGGCGTCGCCCAACCAGCATTGTTCCGTCGTGCAGGTAGCCAGATGGGCAGTGATTAAATCAGCGGTTCCCTAAAAAAATCACAAGGAAAATCATTGTAATAATTCCACTTATTACAAAACCCCAATATACTATTCTCTCGGTATTGGACATTTCCTGGAGACGTTGCCCTAGATTTTTTGTGAGAATATCTTTATATAATTCTTTAGGACATTTCTTCTTATCCATATTTTCTTCCTCTGGAAATTTTTTACCGAATCGAACTGGTGGACTTTCCAAAGCGGTCAGGGCCACCATGATGGCGCCGGCGTTGGCCGCGTAATCAGTGACGATCAGGTTGAGCTTGAAGCGGTATTCGAATGAAAGAGAGGCGATGCCATCACGTTACCCTCTTCGGCAAAAGATAAGCTAGAGGTCGGGCGCGCTCACCGCGATGCCATATCTACCGATTGTTGAGGCGTAATCATGGCGTAAATTTGGCGTAATCGCTACTGGTTTTTGTCGGGTTTAATCTGGATTAAGGGATGGCGATACGTAAAAAAGCCACTAACTCCTTGGAAGTTAATGGCTTTTCTGATGCTTCTGAATCTGTGCGCTGGTGCCCGGAGCCGGAATCGAACCGGCACGCCCTTACAGGCGGGAGATTTTAAGTCTCCAGTGTCTACCAGTTTCACCATCCGGGCAGCGCGGCAAGATTCTAGCACAGGTGATGCGCATCACGCCATCTTGTGCCTGAGCCATGCAGTCCCGTTTGCGCCGGACAGCGCGGTTTTATCTACCCGCCATCAAAACGAACCGCCGTCAGAACGTCGCCTTGAACTGCACCCCATACGTGCGCGGCTCGTTGACGATACCTGTCAGGTTGTCGAAATCGATCGCGCCCAGCGACTGGATCTGGTTGGTGATGTTGCGCCCGTATGCGGAGAGTTCATAGCGGTCCCATTTGTAGCCGACGCGCAAGCCGCCTTCGAGCAGTTCCTTGGCCTTGTATTCCTTCGCTTCATACAGGAAGAAGTTGTAGCTGGTGCGATACGCCCAGTCCGTGTAAGCGTAGAACTCGCCATTTGCCAGGGGAATGCTGTATTTCAAAGTGAAGTTGGTTTGCCATTCCGGCGCGCGCGGCAGCGGGTTGCCGTCGATGTAGGCCGTGCCTTTGAACGGGCCCAGCGGGTCGGTGACGGTGCAGCCGCTGGCCGGGTTGTTTTGCGCGTTGCCGCAGCTTTGCACGAACAGCTTCTTGTCCTGGATTTCCGTGTGGTTGTAGCTGCCGCCCAGGGTCATGCTGAGCGAATCGCTGAGGTTAGCCTGGAAATCGAGTTCCACGCCACGGCCAGTGGCCTTGTCGGCGTTGATCAGCTGGTTCATGTTGACAGCGCCGCTGCCGGCCGTCAGTTGCTTGTCCTTAACCCGGTACTGGAACACGGCCAGGCTCAGGCGCGCGCGTTTGTCGAACAGGTCCTGCTTGATGCCTGCTTCGACGGACAGCGCTTTTTCGGCGCCCGCAAACGAAGGGCGGTCGGCCAGGCCGTTCAGGCGCCCCTGCATCGACGGCGCGCGGTAGCCGGTGGCGATGCGCGCGTAGGCGTTGGTTTCCGGCGTCAACACATAGGTGCCGCTCAGGTCCCAGCTGACGTTGTGCGAGGTGTCGTTCAGGTTGAAGGGGCCGGCCGTGGTCGCTTCCACGCGCTTGGCGGAAAAATCCTTCTTGTCGGTCGTGTAGCGCAGGCCGGCGCGCAGTTTCAGGGCGTCCGAGACCGTGTAGTTGAGCGAACCGAAGGCCGCGTACGACTTCGAGCTCTGGTTTTGCGTGGCGTACGCGCTGTTTTGCGGATTGCCGGGTGCCAGGCTGTCAAAGCTGATGCTGTCGATCTGGATATCTTCCTTGAAGTAGAACAGGCCGGCTATCCATTGCAGTGGGCCTTTTGCGCTCGATTCGGCGCGGAACTCCTGCGAAATCTGCTTGTGGTTCGGGATCACGTCGGCCGTTTCCACGACGAAGGGGATGAAGCCGGGGCCCATCGGCGGCGCGTACACGGCGCCATAGCCGCCGTCGACGTCGGCACGGCTGAAGAAATCGAGTTTTTCGTAGCCGGTGATCGAATGCAGGGTGACGCCGGGCAAGTCCCATTTCAGGCGCATGCTGCCGCCCTTGGTTTTCAGGTGCTGGCGGTTGATGCCGTCGGTCGGGTAGTTATCGTAATCAAAGCCATCGACCAGGTCGTTCGTGCCCTGCTTGAGGATATTAGCGCGGAACAAGGTGGCCGTGCCGTCGAGGTTGCGTGCGTGCACGTTGAACAGGGCCGTGAAGTCGCGCGTGGGCTTGACCAGTACCTGCAGGCGGGCGGCGCTGTCTTCATAGCCTTCGAAGTCGCGCGTGCCGGTGGGGCGCGGGTTGTGCACGCGGTCGTCGCGGCGCTGGGTCTGGCCGGAAAAGCGCAGGGCCACCGTGTCGCTGACGGGCACGTTGAAGGCGCCTTCCAGGTTTTTCATGCCATCCTTGCCGAAGCCGCCGCTCAGGTAGCCTTCCGTCTTGAAGACGGGTTTGGCGGAATCGAACTTGATCACGCCGGCCGGCGAGTTGCGGCCGAACAAGGTGCCTTGCGGGCCGCGCAGCACCTCGACCTGGTCGACGTCAAACACGGGAAAACCTTTCAGCATGGCGTTTTCCTGCACCACGTCATCCATCACCAGGCCCACCGGTTGCGAGGCGTTCAGGTCGAAGTCGGTATTGCCCAGGCCGCGAATGTAGAAGCGGGGGAAGGTGCGGCCGTAGTCCGATTCGACGGAGACGCTGGGCGAGCGGCTGTTGAGAAAACGGATGTCGGCGCCGCCGGCCGTCAGGGTGTCGAGCTTGTCGCCCTTCAGGGTGGCGATGGACATCGGCACGTCCTTGATGTTTTCCGCGCGCCGCTGTGCCGTCACGATCACCGTTTCCAGCTGGCCAGGTCCGGCCTGTGCCGCCGGAGCGGCAGGGGCGTCGGCGGCTGGCGCCGGGATGCTGTCCTGTGCCTGCGCCATCGCCTGCAAGGGGAAGGCGGCAGTGATTGCCAGGGCAATCAGGGTGTGGCGTACTGTGCTGGCATGCGGTGTCATCATGAAACGGCTCCTGTCGGTCAAGGTTGTTGGGGCATGCAAGCTGGCGCTGGCCAGCTGGACGAAAAGTCATGCTAGCACGGAAAGTTTTGGTATTCATGCCATTTTCCAGCGACGGCTATTCATATCCGTTTCGACTGAATACACGAATAAAATCGTATTTGTCGTCAATATCTGGCGGGTGCATAGTGGAGTGCCGGCAGGCTTGTGCGAGCGGAGATCGGCGGGGCGTGGCGACGGGGTTTCCTGCGTGAACGCAAAGAGAGCGATGTTTTTTGCCGTGCTACCCGCTTGCGGACACTGGAAATACAACAGCTGCCGCGGAATTTTTTGGGAAGGGGCGTGTTGTTGCTGCGCGACAGGGGAGGCACCGCCTGCGGCTATCCCCCTGTGCGTGTGACGCAGGGCATGCAAGGCTGCATGCCCGTATTGGCTGAATTAAAACTCTTCCCAATCGCCGGCCGTCACGGCTTCCGCTTGTACTGAACGGTGTTTTGCCGGCGCGGCCTGGCGCTTGACGGGGTTGCTGGCTGGCGCCGGTACCAGGCGCAGCGGTTTGCGGCTGGCGCGCGCCGGTGCTGGCGCGAATGCTGCCACATGGCTGTCGTGCGTCTTGAAGATGCTCACGGTTTGCACCAGGTGGCTGGCCTGGTCGCGCAAGGATTCGGCCGCGGCCGCCGCTTCTTCCACCAGCGACGCGTTTTGTTGCGTGACGCTGTCCATCTGGGTCACCGCCTGATTGATCTGCTCGATCCCCGTGGACTGTTCCTGGCTGGCCACGGTGATTTCAGCGATGATGTTGCTGACGCGGGCGACGCTGGCGACCACCTCGGACATCGTCGTGCCCGCCTGCGCCGCCAGCCTGGAGCCCGCATCGACGCGGCTCACGGAATCGTCGATCAGCGCCTTGATTTCCTTGGCCGCGCTGGCGCTGCGCTGGGCCAGGCCGCGCACTTCGGTGGCGACGACGGCGAAGCCGCGGCCCTGTTCGCCGGCACGCGCCGCTTCCACGGCCGCGTTCAGGGCGAGGATGTTGGTCTGGAAGGCGATGCCGTCGATGACGCTGATGATGTCGACAATCTTGCGCGACGATTCGCTGATCAGCTCCATGGTGCCCATCACCTGGCCCACCACGGCGCCGCCCTTGCTGGCGACGTCCGAAGCGGTGGTGGCAAGCACATTGGCTTCGCGGGCATTTTCCGCATTCTTGCGCACGGTGCTGGTGAGTTCTTCCATCGAGGAAGCGGTTTCTTCCAGTGAACTGGCTTGTTGTTCCGTGCGCAGTGACAGGTCGCTATTGCCGGTGGAAATTTCCTCGGCGGCAAGGGAGACCGTGTCGGAATCCTGGCGCACGGAGGACACGACCGAAGTCAGCGACTCCTGCATGCGCTGCAGCGCCGACAGCACGCTGACGCTATCGTTCGGTGCGACGCTGAGTTTGCCCGTCAGGTCGCCGCCGGCAAGCAGGCTGACGGCGTCGCATAGCTGCTTCGGTTCGGCGCCCAGCGCCTTGAGCAGGCTGCGCGTGATGAGCCAGCCCGCCAGGGCCGCCAGCACGATGGACAGCAAGCTGACGCCGATGAGGATATTCCTGTTGAGAATGTAGCGCTCGTTGTCTTCTTGCAAGATGACGGTGGAGCGTTGCTCCGTCAGGGCGAAATATTCATCGCTGGCGGCAACGAGGGCGGCCAGCAGCGGGCGGCATTCCTCGTTCATCTTGACGATGGCCAGTTCGGTTTTCTTTTGCAGCGCCAGGTCCACGATGCCCAGTGCCACGGGGGCATAGCGTTTTTCGATGCTGTCGATCTTGGTGATGATGGCGCGCACCTCGTCCGATACTCCCGGCTGCTGTGCCAGCTGCAGCAGTTGCTGCATGTTCTTGACGACATTGGCGTGCGCTTGCAAGACTTGCTTGCGTTCGATTTCCAGGTCTTCCGGCTTGGTCACGAGCACCAGGTTCCTGGCCGCCACGGCGCGCATGTCGATCGCGTCACGCACGCGGTGCGCCGTGTTGGCGCGGGCCGTGATGCCGTTGACATATTGGTCAAAGCCGGCGTTGAAGGTAGAGAAACTCCGTACGGACAGGATCGAGATGCCGATGAGTAAAAAGACCAGCAGGCCGAAAGCCAGAGTGAGCTGGGTGCGTACGGTGAATTTATCCATGATGTCTCTCCCAAAAATACGTGGTGACGATTAGAAAGGGGGCGTGCGTGGGACGGGTGCCAGGCGCTTGCCTGGCAGCGAGTTGTACCCTGCGCAGTGCTTCTCTATCCAGAACACGGATTCGTGGTGTGAGGATGGCGTTACTTGAAAACTGATTTAAATAATTTATTTGTTTTATTTATTAAAATCATTTTTGCACAAAAATTTCAGTAGATCAATGAGATTTTGCGTGCCAAAAAACAACTTTTCGACATGGAATACTTGTTCATGCGGGTATCGGTGTACCTTGGTGAAATGTCATCTGCCAGCGGCCGTCGCGCCACTTCCATAGCGAACTGCGCAAGCTGGCGCTGGCGGGCAGGGCGCCGCTGGCGTGGCGCTGCGAGCGGTAGGTAACGAAGGCCACATCGTCGGCCAGCAAGCGTGCCTGAAAATGGCTGATGCTGCGCTGGCAAAAGTCTTCCCCTGGCAAGTCCGACAGGGTTGCCGCGCGCGTCCACAGCGTGCCCGAGCTGCCGAATTCGACGAACTCGTCGGCCAACAGCGTTGCCAGCCTGGCGCTGTCGGCGCGCACGGCCTGGCTTTGCAGCGCCGCTTCCAGCGCCTGCAGATGTGCCGCCAGGCGTGCGTTGTCTTGCGTGTGGTCCGTTGCCAAGGTGTTCAGATGGGGAACGCGCCGGCGCCCGATACATTCAGGCAGGCGACCTTGTCGCTGGAAAAATACTTGATTTGTCCCAGGCCGATGGCGTAGCAGCCGTCGCTGAGCGGGGAAATAGGGCCGGTGAGTTTTTCACCGTTGATCAAGGTCACCACCCAGGGCGTGGTGGCCGGTTTGCCTGCGTGGGTCAGGGCGTGTTGTACCAGGTCTGACATGCTGCCTCCAAAGAAATGTGGTTGGGCAGATGATAGCAGTGCGCGGCCGTTTCAAGCGTCGGCCAGCAGATTCTTGGGCAGCGCCACCGACGTGAGTTTCCAGCTCCACAGGCCATCGCGAGTCAGGGTCAATTCACCGATATGACTTTTGCTGTGGGCGCGCTGTACCACGACGCTGTTCCAGGAGGTGTAGCGCAGTTTGTAGTCGGGCTTGGTGTTGCGCTTGCGGCCGCTGATGTCGCTGACCTTGGCGAGCGGTTTTTCATAGCGGTCATTGAGTTTCATCAAGGCGACGATGCCTTCGGGCATCAGCATGGTGTCGAGCAAGGGATCGATGACGTCGGGACTGATGTCGTCGGCCACTTCCGGCGCCGAGAACAGGGCATGCAGTTGCTGCCCCAGGCTGCCGCGCAACTGGGACAGGTCGATCTGTGCAGCCAAGGCCTGGCTATCCTCGTCCATGGTCGCCGCGTGGATCTTGTCCATGGTGAAATACGGGCTGCCATAGAAGACGCCGGCCAGCGCGACCAGTACCGCTACAGCGAGAAGCATCATTCTTTTCATCGTGCAATCTCTTGGATGCCTGGCGACCCGGTGCGCCTGAAGTGTTGGCATTCTACATAATATTTCTCAAAATCAATATGGCTGTTTAGGTAAGTGTTGTTTTGGATCAAGTTTCGTCAGAGTAATTCTGGCGGCAAGGTAATGTCCGTCAGTTTCCAGTCCCAGATGCCATGGCGGCGAAGCAGGAACCGGCTGGCGGCGGGGCCGGCGCCGCTGCGCCGCAGCACTACTTCATTCCACGAGCGGTACTCCATGCCGAAGTCGTGGCGCGTGCCATCCGCTCCCTGCTTGCCGTGCAGGATCAATACCGTGATGCCGGGCGGCGAGACGATGGCGTCGAGCATTTCCTTGAAATCGTCTTCGCTGGCCGTTTCGCCGGCCGCCCGCAACTGGCGCGCCACGCTGGCGCGCACGGCCGGCAGGTCGGCCTGCTGCGCCAGGTTTTCCAGGCGCACGGATTTCGCCGCGATGCTGATGCGGTACATGGCGATGTAGGGGCTGACCCAGGTGAAGCCGATGGCGGCGACGGCAAAAATGATCGCGGTGGCGTACTTTCTTTTCATGGTCCGTGTTTTGTATGAGCTGTGCCGCCGTGATTTTACCCGGCCAGCGGTGGCGGATGGTGTAGCATTCGTGCCGGCGCGGACCATCGCGCCGCAATATTGAGGACAACCATGAATATCACTATCAATCAGGTGCTGCAGTCGTATATCGACCCGCTCACCGCCAGCGAGTACGCGGCGCTCGAGCGCAGCCTGCAGGCCGAAGGCTGCCGCGATGCGCTGGTGCTGTGGAATGACGTGCTGATCGACGGGCATAACCGCTACGCCATCTGCCGCCAGCACGGCATCGAATTCAAGACCATCCAGAACACCAGCTTTACTTCGCTCGACGACGTCATGCTGTGGATGATCGACAATCATTTGGCGCGCCGCAGCGTGTCGGACTTCCAGCGCGGCGTGCTGGCCCTGCGCAAGAAGGAAATCGTCGCCGCGCGCAGCCCGGCGCCCGTCAGCGCGGCTGATGTGCCCGAAGGCGAAAACGCGCCGAAGCCACCCATGAGCACGCGCGAAGAGGTGGCCAAGGCGGCCAGATTGAGCAGCAACCAGATCAGCCAGATCGAGAAGATCCAGAAGGCCGCTTCGCCGGAACTGGTGGAAGCCGTCCGTTCGGGCACGATTTCCATCAATGCGGCGGCCACCGTGGCGTCCTTGCCGCCGGAAGAGCAGGTGGCGGCTGTCGCCGGTGGCAAGAAATTGCTGCGCCAGGCGGCCAAGGAAATCCGCGAACAGCGCGCCGCCACGCGCACGCCGCGCGAGCCGAAGGCGCCCCACGTGTCGCAGGATACGCCGGAGACGGGCAACGAGCCATGGGCCGAGAATGCGGCCCAGGCGCCATCCGAAGCGGAGCGCCTGCGCGGCGAGATCGCCGGCTTGAAACAGCGGGTGGCGCAGCTGCAGGCGGAAAATACCGAGTTGAACCAGCGCATAGCCGCTTTAATCGACGCATCCTGATTTGGAATTGACCATGCTACGTCGCAGTGCCTTGTTCGCCGCCATCGCCTGCGGCACCGTTGCCGTTCCTCCCGTGCTGGCGGCGCCCGCCGTTTCTGTCACGGACATGGCCCGCTGGCAGGCGCAGGCCGCCAATGTCAGCATCGCGCGCGACACGTGGGGCATTCCTCATGTGACGGGCAAGACGGATGCGGATGCCGTGTTTGGCCTGATGTATGCGCAGGCCGAAGACGATTTCCCCCGCGTCGAACTCAATTACATCAACGCCATGGGGCGCCTGGCGGAAGTGGAGGGTGAGCGGGAGCTGTACCGCGACCTGCGCATGAAGCTCTTCATCGACCCGCTTGAGCTGCAGGCGCAGTACCGCGCCAGCCCGCCGTGGCTGCGCAAGTTGATGGATGCATTTGCCGATGGCTTGAATTTTTACCTGGCCACGCATCCGCAGGTCAAACCCAGGCTGATCGTGCATTTCGAGCCGTGGATGGCCTTGAGTTTCAGCGAGGGCAGCATCGGCGGCGATATCGAATCGATCAACCTGGCGCAGCTCGAAGCGTTTTACGGCCAGCAGACCAAGCCTGCATCGGTGGCGCTGGCGCTGGCCAGCGTGGAAACTGGGTTGGAGCCTGAGCCGAGCGGCTCGAACGGTTTCGCCATCGCGCCCGCCATCACGAAAAATGGTCATGCAATGCTGATGATCAACCCGCACACCTCGTTCTACTTCCGTCCCGAAGTGCAGGTCATCAGCGGCGAAGGCCTGAATGCGTATGGCGCCGTCACCTGGGGCCAGTTTTTCGTCTACCAGGGTTTTAACGACCGCCTCGGCTGGATGCATACCTCGGGCGGCGGCGACGTCATCGACGAGTACCTGGAAAGCATCGTCGACAAGGGTGGCGCATGGTTCTACCGCTATGACGGCGGCCTGCTTCCCTTGAAAGCCGTGCCGATTACCTTGCCATATAAACTGGCGAACGGCGGCATGGGCTCGAAAACCATCACCGTCTACTACAGCCACCACGGCCCCATCGTGCGCGCGCAGGATGGACGCTGGGTGGCCGTGCGCCTGATGAACGAACCGTTGAAGGCATTGACGCAGTCGTATGCGCGCACCAAGGCGCGCGATTACGCGGCCTTCTACAAAACGATGGAACTGCGCACGAATTCGTCGAACAATACCGTGTATGCGGATGCGGATGGCAATATCGCCTACTTTCACGGCAATTTCATCCCCGTGCGCGACCCGCGCTTCAACTGGAAGCAGCCCGTCGACGGCAGCGACCCGGCCACGGAATGGAAAGGGCTGCACACGGTGGCGCAAACCATCACCCTGTTCAATCCGAAAAATGGCTGGATACAAAACACGAACAACTGGCCGTATTCGGCGGCCGGCGACTACAGCCCGCGCCAGCAGGACTATCCCGCCTACATGTCCGTGTATGGCGAAAACGCGCGCGGCCTGCATGCCGTCAAGGTTTTCCAGAACAAGAAGGATTTCACGCTCGACAAGCTGATCGCCGCCTCGTATGACAGCGAACTGACGGCGTTCGAAGCGCTGCTGCCGCCGCTGTTCAAGGCCTACGATGCGCTGCCAGCGGGCGACGCGCAAAAGCTGGCGCTGGCCGACAAGGTGGCTTTGCTGCGAGCCTGGGACTGGCGCTACTCGCTGACGTCCACCGCCACCTCGCTGGCCGTGTTCTGGGGCCAGGAGCTGGCCGAACTGACGGGAAAACAGGCGCGCGAGCAGGGTGTGCCCGTGGTCGATTTTCTGGCAACGGACAAGGTCACGGCGGCCCGGCGGCTGGCCGCGCTGGTGACGGCGGCGGACAAATTGCAGCGCGATTTCGGCAACTGGCAAACGCCATGGGGCGAGATCAACCGCTTCCAGCGCCTCACGGGCGACGTGGTGCAGCCGTTCGACGATGCGCAACCGAGCTTGCCCGTGCCTTACGCGTCAGGCAACTGGGGCGCGCTGGCCGCGTATGGCCAGAGCAGCAAGAGCGCGACCCGCAGGATTTACGGTGAACGTGGCAACAGCTTTGTCGCGGCCGTGGAATTCGGTCCGCGCATCAGGGCGAAAAGCATCCTCGCCGGTGGACAGAGCGGCGACCCGAAGTCGCCGCACTTCAAGGACCAGGCGGCCATGTATGCGCGCGGCGAATTCAAGGAGGTGTTGTTCTATCCCGAGGACGTAAGCAGGCACCTGGAGCGCAGGTACCGGCCGGGGGAGTGATGTTGGTGGTGCGTCGGATTACGCCCTTGCGGGCTAATCCGACCTACACTACATGTTGCATGTAGGTCGGATTAGCGTAGCGTAATCCGACAACTACCCATCAAATCGCATCAAGCGCCGTGCGCAAGTCGTGCCGCAAATCCTCGATATCCTCGATCCCCACCGACAGCCTGATCAAGCCATCGCCGATGCCCAGCTTGGCACGCTGTTCGGCCGGGATGCTGGCATGCGTCATCAGGGCAGGGTGCTCGATCAGGCTTTCCACGCCACCCAGGCTTTCGGCCAGGGCGAATACCTCGCAGCGCTCGAGGAAGCGGCGCGCGCCGGCCAAATCCGTATCGAGGTCGATGGAAATGATGCCGCCGAAACCATCCATCTGGCGCTGCGCCAGCGCGTGCTGCGGGTGCGAGGCCAGGCCCGGATAGAAGACTTTCTTCACTCCCTTTTGCTGTTCCAGCCATTGCGCCAGCGCCAGGGCGCTTTCGCAATGGCGCTGCATGCGGATGGCCAGGGTTTTCACGCCGCGCAACGCCAAAAAACTGTCGAACGGGCCGGCAATCGCGCCCACCGAGTTTTGCAAAAAGCCCAGCTGCTCGCGCCATTCCGCCTGCCGTTCTTCCGCGCCGACGATGGCGATGCCGCCGATGATGTCCGAGTGGCCGTTCAAGTACTTGGTTGTCGAGTGCACGACGATATCGAAGCCATGCTCCAGCGGGCGCTGCACCAGCGGGCTGGCAAACGTGTTGTCGGCCACGGCGATGATGCCCCGTGCGCTGCAGATGTCGGCAATGGCCCGCAAGTCGGCCAGCTTCAGCATGGGATTCGTCGGCGTTTCGACCCACACCATCTTCGTTTCCGGGCGCAGCGCGGCCAGCAGGTTTTCCGGATTCGTCAGGTCGACATACGTGAACTCGTGGCCGGCCGAGCGGCGGCGCACGCGCTCGAATAAACGGTAGGTGCCGCCGTACATGTCGTCGCCGGCGACGATGTGGCTGCCCGCGTCCAGCAATTCCAGCACGGACGAAATGGCGGCCAGGCCCGAGGCGAACGCGAACGCCGCGCTGCCGCCTTCCAGGTCGGCCACGCAGCGCTCAAGCGCCCAGCGCGTGGGATTGTGCGAGCGGCCATAGTCCAGGCCCTTGTGCACGCCGGGGCTGTCCTGCACGAAGGTGGAAGTGGCGTAAATGGGCGGCATGATGGCGCCCGTCGACGGGTCGGGCGACTGGCCGGCGTGGATGACTCGCGTGGCGAGGCGGCTCTTGCGGGTGGTTTCCTGGCTCAAGATAGTGTCCTGCGTAAGTGGTTGAGAAGGTCGAAGCGGGTGATCAGGCCATAGAAGGCGGTATCGTCGGCGACGACGGCCGTCAAGCCCCGGTCCAGGGTGGCACGCAGGGCGGGCAAGCCGCTTGATGGCGCCAGGGTTTCGATCTGTGTCGTCATGGTGGCGCCCACCAGCGATGCAAAATGGGCGGCGTCGCTGGAGACGTGCAGCAGCAAGTCCGATTCGTCAATGATGCCGGCCAGCTTGCCGTCGTCGATGACGGGCAACTGGGCCAGGTCGCTGGCGCGCATGCGGTTGAAAGCCGTGAGCAGGGTGTCGCCCGGGGCCACGCTGACGACGTCGCCCTCGTCGTAGCGGCGCCCGATCAGGTCGCGCAAGTCGCCCGACACGGCCCGCTGCAACAGGCCCTGGTCGCGCATCCAGCCGTCGTTGTAAACTTTGGATAGATAGCGCGTGCCCGTGTCGCAGACAAAGGTAACGACTCGCTTGGGCGTCGTCTGCTCGCGGCAGTATTTGAGGGCCGCGGCCAGCAGGGTGCCGGTGGACGAGCCGCCTAAAATACCTTCGGCGCGCAGGAGCGCGCGCGCGGAATCAAAACTTTCCTGGTCCGTGATGGTGTAGGCCTTGGTGACGCTGTCCATGTCGGCGATCGAGGGGATAAAATCTTCGCCGATGCCTTCCACGGCCCACGAGCCGCTCGTGTCCGACACCTTGCCCGTGTCGATGTATTCGGTGAGGATGGAGCCTTGCGGGTCGGCCAGCACGAATTCCAGTTTCGGCTGCGCCTTGCGGAAGTAGCGGGTCAGGCCCGTCAGGGTGCCGGACGAACCGACGCCGACGACGATGGCGTCCACGTCATGGCCGCTTTGCTCCCAGATTTCGGGCGCCGTCGTCGTTTCGTGGGCCAGCGGATTGGCGGGATTGTTGAACTGGTCGGCGAAGAAGGCGCCCGGCAGTTCGCGCGCCAGGCGCGCCGCGTAATCCTGGTAATACTCGGGATGGCCCTTGCCCACGTCCGAGCGCGTGGTGTGCACTTCGGCGCCCAGGGCTTTCAGGTGCAGCACTTTTTCCGTCGACATCTTGTCGGGCACGACAAGGATCACGCGGTAGCCCTTGATGCGGCCGACCAGGGCCAGGCCGATGCCCGTATTGCCGGCCGTTGCCTCGACGATGGTGCCGCCCGGCTGCAGGCGGCCGTCCGCTTCGGCCGCTTCGATGATGGACAGGCCGATGCGGTCCTTGATGGAACCGCCGGGATTTTGCGATTCCAGTTTCAGGAACAGCTGGCACAGGCCCGTGTCGAGCCTGGTGACTTCGACCAGCGGGGTGTTGCCGATCAGCTTGTATAGCGCTGGCGGCTGGGATGGGGATGGCATTCGATCATTCATGGTGGCTCCTGTCAGAGAAACAACGGCTCCGGATTGTGTCCCGAGCCGCCTTCCGTGCCGCGCAGTGTAGGCGGGTGGACGAGTGCGGCGAACGAATGTTTATATGCTTGCATATGCGCGCTTCGCATATCGGCGACAAGGTTCGCGATGCGAGTATGCGCCGTTTTTATCCCGCTTGCCGCGCCAATGGCGCGACTATTAAGCTGCCGCAAGTCCGCCATTGCGATTTATAATCACGCCTCGAAAAGATACTAAATAATATTGAAATTACTCAGACAGGGCAGGCGGCAGTGGCAAAACTTTATTTCCGGTATTCCGCGATGAACGCGGGCAAGTCGACGGCCTTGTTGCAGGTCGCGCACAACTATGAAGAGCAGGGCCAGCAGGTGCGCCTGTACACGGCCGCCATCGACAGCCGCTACGGCGTGGGACGTGTCACGTCGCGCCTGGGCCCGCAGCGCCAGGTCGATATCTTCCATGCCGACACGAATTTCCTCGACGATATTCCCCAGGTGGCCTGCCTGCTGGTGGACGAGGCGCAATTTCTCAGCACGGCCCAGGTGCAGCAACTGCACCAGCTGGCGCAAGTGAAGGGCGTGCCCGTCATCTGCTACGGCTTGCGCACGGATTTCAAGGGCGAACCGTTCCCCGGCTCGGCCTATCTGCTGGCGCTGGCCGACGATATCGAGGAATTGAAGAATATTTGTACTTGCGGCAAGAAGGCCACGATGAACATCCGCGTGGATGAGCAGGGCCGCCGCATCAAGGAAGGCGAGCAGATCAGTATAGGCGGCAATGAAGCCTACCGCCAGGCGTGCGGGCGCTGTTTTTACTCGTAATTTTTACTCGTAAATTAATCGGCGACGGGCGCGCCCACGTCGGCGTCATCCGATAGCGCCAGGTCGCCCCGCTCGAAGGCGGCCAGTATCTCATTGGCGCGCTTCACGTCGTGCTCGCGCACCATCACGCGGGCGCCGCCAATGGCGGCTGCCAGCAGCATGTCGGCCTGCATGTGCTGGTCGTCCGTCAGCAGCACGTCGATGCCGGCCGCCGCCAGGCAGCCGCGGATGACGTGCGCATCCGTGGGGATCATCAGCCGGGCAATCAAAACATAGTCGTCGTGCATCGCGTCTCCTGGCAAGGTGGTTTGCGCCATCTTAGCACCGGCCCCGCTTTACAGCTTGAACACGCTCACCACCTGGTTCAGCTCCTGCGCCTGCTCCTGCAGGGCGTCGGCGGCCGCGGCCGCTTCTTCCACGAGGGCCGCATTCTGCTGGGTCACCTGGTCCATCTGGGCGATGGCCTGGTTGACTTGCTCGATGCCGCTGCGCTGCTCTTCGCTGGCCTGGGCGATTTCGGCCATGATGGTGCTCACTTGCTGCACGCTGGCTACCACGGTGTCCATGGTGGCGCTGGCCTGGCTCACCTGTGCGTGGCCCAGGTCCACCGTGCTGGCGGACGCCTGGATCAGGTCCTTGATGTCTTTCGCCGCTGCCGTCGAGCGCTGCGCCAGGGTGCGCACCTCGGTGGCGACGACGGCAAAGCCGCGTCCCTGCTCACCGGCCCGGGCCGCTTCCACGGCCGCATTCAAGGCGAGGATATTCGTCTGGAAGGCGATACCGTCGATGACACCGATGATGTCGGCGATCTTGCTTGACGAGCTGCGGATGGCGTCCATGGTGCTGGCCACCTGCGCCACGGCCGCGCCGCCTGTCGCTGCCAGGCTGGACGAGTCGTGCGCCAGTCGGCTTGCCTGCTGCGCGTGATCGACGTTCTGGCGCACGGTGGAGCTCAGTTCCTCCATCGATGCGGCCGTTTCTTCCAGCGAACTGGCTTGCTGTTCCGTGCGGCTCGACAGATCCAGGTTGCCGCTGGCAATTTCACCGGACGCCGTGGCGATTTGCCCGGCGCTGCCGCGCACGTTCCCGACCACTTGCGACAGGTTGTCGCTGATGCGGTTCATGGCGCGCAGCAGGCGGCCGATTTCGTCCAGGCTTGTCGTATCGAGGTGCACCGTCAGGTCGCCGGCGGCGATTTGCGCGGCGGCCGTCTCGGCGGCGGCCAGCGGGCGCGACACGAGGGTGCGCACCAGCCAGTACAGCAGCAGGGCGAAGACGAGCAGGGCGATGAAGCCGGAAACGGCCAGCTGGTTGCGCAACTGGCGCGCTTCCGCCGTGATCTCGTCCGTGAACGTGCCGCCCGCGATGATCCATTGCCAATCCTTGAATTGACGGTAGTACAGCTGCTTTTCGCGCGCGCTGGCAGCCGTTTCACCGGGCGCCGTCCACGTGTAGCGCATGGCGCCGTCTTTTTGCGCCAGCATGTCCTGGATGAACAGGCGGCCGTCGCTGGCCTTGAACTCGAGCGCGCTCTTGCCTTCGCTGTTCGGGTGCAGCACCAGGTGGCCGTAGTTGGCGCCGGGGGCCGTGTCGACGATATAGATGTAGCCCGTCTGGCCGATCTTGACCTGGCGAATCTTCTCTTTCAGCATGGCCAGATTCTTGCTGATGTCGAGGCCGATGAACAGTACGCCCACCACCTTGCCGCCCGCATCGCGCACGGGATCGTATTGCGTAATGTATTGCTTGCCAAACAAGGTGGCCATGCCAACGAAGCGCTGGCCGGCGCGTAGCGGCGCATAGCTGGGGTGGTTATGGTCGAGCTGGGTGCCGATGGCGCGCTCGCCGTCCTGCTTTTTCAGCGAGGTGCTGATGCGCACGAATTCATCGCCATTGGCGGCAAAAATGGTGGCGATCACGCCCGTCTGGGCCGTGTAGCGATCGACCAGGGCTGTGTCGAGGTTAAGCACCTTGCCGCCGTTGGCCAGCGCCGGCGTGGCCTTGCCGGCGACGGCCACCATGGCGCCCGTGTCGACCGTGAACGGGCCGGGAAATTCGGCCGCGAACAGGCGCGCGAAGCTGGCCGCCTCGTTGACCATGGCTGTATGGAACACTTGCGTGGTCGTCATGACGCTATTGAGTTCGCTGGTGACGGCTGCTTCGGCGCGCTGTTCCAGTGCAGTCGAGGTACGGATGCTGATCAAGGTTGTCAGGCTGGCGAGGATCAGGCTGACGAGGGCAAACGTGAACACGGTAATCTTGCCGCCGACACTCCAGTGGCGGGGGGAGAACGAAATTGTAGGCATAGTTTGAGTCTGGCAAAGGGTAATCACCTCGGCCATTCCTGGTCATGACATGACACGCGGGGAGGGGATCTGGTGGGGAGACTGCTGAAACGGAGGTGCGCCGGCTGCGGGAGCCGCGCACGGGCAAGCTGGATTTCAGGGGGCGATGATAGCATGTTGCTTGTCTTTTGTTACTAAGTGTTTCCCGCAGGAATTAATATTTCGCGTAAAAACATCATCCATATCAAGGATTGCAAAGGCGACTCATTGACTTTTTTGATTTCAATGATGTGTTTTGGTACTCATCGCTGAAAGGCGATGCAATTTTTGTCACGAATGTTTCACTTTGTAATGAATGATGCGCCGTCCTTAATCCGCGTTTAAGCTTCCGGGAAGAAACTGATATTCCTTGGGAGACTGCCAGGCCGTATCCTGTAGAATAACTGCAGACCAGTCGTGTATTCCCCTTACTGCCTTGCCGGCAGGCGCATGAAGATCGATCTGCGCCGCCTGGAGTGATTCAACTAATTTTCGGAGAAGCCGATGAAGAAGCAAATGATGCTGGTCACCCTGGTGCTTGCCCTGTCAGCCAACGCTGGCGCAGCCCAGACGGACAAGAGCGCCGCTCCTCCGCCCCCCATGAAGCCGCTGGCCCAGCAAACGCAGGCCGCCTTGTGGGCATCGCGCGTATTGACGCGCGTCCATTACAAGGCCATGCCGCTCGACGACGCCATGTCGGAGAAAATCTTCGACCGCTATTTCAAGTCCCTGGACGCGGAAAAACTGTTTTTCGTGCAGGCCGACATCGACCGTTTCGCCCCGCTGCGCACCAAGCTCGACGACGCCATCATCAATGAAGACCTGACGTCGCCGTTTGCCATCTATAACTTGTACCAGCAGCGTTTCGACGAGCGCATGGCGTATGCCCGTGAATTGTTGAAAACCAAGTTCGACTTTGCCGCCGACGAGAGCTACCAGATCGACCGCGAAAAGGCCGCCTGGCCGAAGAATGACGAGGAAGTGCGCGACCTGTGGCGCAAGCGCGTCAAGAACGACTGGCTGCGCCTGAAACTGGCGGGCAAGGAAGACAAGGCCATCCGCGAGACCCTGGACAAGCGCTACGAAAGCTACACGACCCGTGCACGCAAGCTCAACAGCGAAGACGTGTTCCAGATTTTCATGAACGCCTACGCCATGTCGATCGAACCGCACACCAATTACCTGGGCCCGCGCGCTTCCGATAACTTCGACATCGCCATGCGCTTGTCACTCGAAGGCATCGGCGCCGTGCTGCAGACGCGCGACGAATACACGGTCGTGCGCGAAGTCGTGCCGGGCAGCCCGGCCGGCCTGTCGGGCAAGCTGAAAGTGGGCGATCGCATCGTCGGCGTGGGGCAGGGCGAAAGCGGCCCCATCACCGAAGTGCTGGGCATGCGCATCGACGACGTGGTCCAATTGATCCGCGGCGCCAAGGATTCCGTCGTGCGCCTCGACATCTTGCCGGCCGATGCCGGCCCGGACGCCAAGCACGTGGTCTTGCCGCTGGTGCGCAAGAAAATCAGCATGGAAGAGCAGGCGGCGAAGAAATCGATCATCGAAGTGCGCGACAACGGCGTCAAGCGCCGCATCGGCGTCATTTCCCTGCCGACGTTCTACCAGGACTTCGAAGCGCGCCGCCGTGGCGACAAGGATTTCAAGAGCGCCACGCGCGACGTCAGCCGTTTGCTGGCCGAGTTGAAGAAGGACAAGGTCGACAACGTCCTGATCGACTTGCGCAATAACGGCGGCGGTTCGCTGAACGAAGCCGTCGAACTGACGGGCCTGTTCATCGACAAGGGCCCGGTCGTGATGCAGCGCAATGCCGAAGGCAAGGTTGACGTGGAAAGCGATACCAATACGGGCCTGGCCTGGGATGGTCCGATGGGCGTGCTGATCAACCGCGGTTCCGCATCGGCTTCCGAAATTTTCGCCGCCGCCGTGCAGGATTACGGCCGTGGCGTCATCATCGGCGAAGGCAGCTTCGGCAAGGGTACCGTACAAACCTTGTTCAACCTCGACCGTTTCGGGGGCAGCGAGAAAGCCCGCTTCGGCGAGCTGAAAATGACCATCGCCCAGTTCTTCCGCATCAATGGCGGCACCACGCAGTTGCGAGGCGTCACCCCCGACATCAAGCTGCCAGCCATGTCGGACACGGAAAACTTCGGCGAATCGAGCTATGACAATGCCCTGCCATGGGTGGCTATCAAGCCGGCGCCGTATATGCCGACGGGCGACCTGAAGGATATCGTGCCGCTGCTGGACAAGAAGCATGAAGCGCGCGTGGCCAAGGACAAGGACTTCCAGTACTTGCTCGATGACATCGCTCTCGTCGTCAAGCAGCGCAAGGAAAACCAGATTTCGCTCAATGAAACCGTGCGCCGCAAGGAGCGCGATGCCCAGGAAGCGCGCGCCAAGGCCCGTGAAAAACGCCTGATCGCGCAGATTTCGAATCCTGCCGACGACCTGGTGGTGATTCCGGATCCGAAGGACGTGCTGAAGGGCGCGAAAGCGGCCAGCAAGACGGCCAAGCAGATCGCCGCCGTGAAGGGCGCCTTGCGCACCGATGACGGCTTGCAGGGCGACGAACGGGCCCTGAGCGCCGAGCTGGACGCCGAAACGGCGGCCAAGAGCGCCAAGGACGTGCTGCTGAACGAAGCGGCGCGCATCCTGGCCGACGAGGTGGCGCTGATCAAGGCCGATACCCGCCTGGCATCCAAGGTATTGCCGTATGCGGCGGATGTGAAGGCGACGCCGGTGGCGGCGACAGCGAAGTAAGGAACGTGGAGTAAGGGGAGGGTTATCTGTTTCGTGTATTTCTATCATTCCAACAATCAATTGGATTGATATGCCGCGATGCAGCATAATTCATTCGTCTCCTCTATTCTCCTCCAAGAAAATAGATTCAGCCCGCTCCTGTAGCGGGCTTTTTTTTGCCTCAGATCTTGGGCGTAGGCAGTTGCACGTCGGGGTGGGCCGCCAGCAAGGCCGTGATCCAGCCGGCAAACGCCTGCAGCTTGGGCGTGGCCAGCCGGCCTTGCGGCGTCAGCAGCGACATCGGCATGGGCGTCGGCGGACAGTCGGGCAGCACGGCCACCAGCGCGCCGCTGTCGAGGTGCGCGCGCACTTGGTAAACGGCCGCCTGCGCCACACCGAGCCCTTGCAGTGCGCAATCAACGCTGGCGTCCGCGTCGTTGACGGCGATGGGCCCGGCCATCTGCACGCGTACGACTTCCTTGCCTTGTTGGAAATCCCAGTCGAAGGCGCGTCCCGTGCGGCCCGAGTAATGCATGATGCCCCGGTGCACTGCCAGATCGGCCAGGGTGTGCGGCGTGCCATGTTGCGCCAGGTAGGCGGGCGAGGCGCACGTGACGAAACGCATCAGGCCGATCTGCTTGCCGATGAAGGCGGAATCTTGCAAGGTGCCCACGCGCAAGGCGCAATCGATGCCTTCCTGTGTCAGGTCGACCAGGCGGTCCGTCAGGCTCAGCTGCAGTTGCACGTCCGGCCAGGCGGCGTGGAATTGCGCGATATGGGGAATGATCAGGCGCCGGCCCACGGTATTGGGCAGGTTGATGCGCAGCAAGCCGCGCGGTTTTTTCGCGTCGGGGCCACGAAACGCCAGTTCCGCCGTATCGACGGCTTTCAGGATATCGATGCAGTGGCGAAAGTATTCGGCCCCTTCCGGCGTCAGCGACAGGCGGCGCGTGGTTCGCTGCAGCAATTGCGTGCCCAGATAGGCTTCCAGCTTTTGCAGAGTGGCCGTCAACGCGGCGCGCGGCAAATTCAATGTTTCGGCCGCCTTGGAAAAACTGTTGGCCTCGACGATGCGCACGAAGGTTTGCATGGCCTTGATCTTGTCCATGGGAGAGCTTCCGTTTAATTGTTCATCTTATGTGAAAAGTATAAGCGGATTATGCCCTAATTATCTTTTCCTCAGCTTTGCCTAGAATGGCAACATCCCTATCGAACCGAGGAAACAACATGAACAAGGCCTCACCGTCTGCTCCCCACGACATTTCGCCCGCCATGGTGCTGCTGCTGGCCATCGCTTCCGGCCTGATCGTGGCCAATCTGTATTATGCGCAAACCCTCGTCGGCCCCATCAGCGCCTCGACGGGCCTGTCGGCCAAGGCGGCCGGGCTGATCGTCACGCTGACGCAAGTCGGCTATACCCTGGGCCTGCTGTTTGTCGTACCCCTGGGCGACTTGCTGGAAAACCGCCGCCTGATCGTCACTGCCTTGCTGGTGACGGCCACGGCCCTCGTGGCGGCGGCCTTCTCCACGGGCGCCATCGTGTTCCTGGCCGCCGCGCTGGCCATCGGCCTCGGATCCGTGGCGGCGCAGGTGATCGTGCCGTTTGCCGCCCACCTGTCGCAGGAAGCGACGCGGGGCCAGACGGTGGGCAAGGTGGTCAGCGGCTTGTTGCTGGGCATCATGCTGGCCCGTCCCGTGGCCTCGCTGGTGGCCGCGCACGCCAGCTGGCACGTGGTGTTCGGCGGCGCGGCCGTGCTGATGGTGCTGCTGGCACTGGTGCTGCGCCGCGCCTTGCCCGTGCGCCAGCCCGTGTCGAGCATGAAATATCCGGCCCTGATGGCCTCGCTGTGGCATTTGCTGCTGGGTACGCCAGTGCTGCGCCGCCGCGCCGCCTATCATGCCGGCCTGTTTGGCGCCTTCAGCCTGTTCTGGACCGTCACGCCGCTGGTGCTGTCCAGCCCCGCGTTCGGCCTGTCGCAAACGGGCATCGCCATCTTCGCCCTGGTGGGCATGGCCGGCGCCGTCGCCTCGCCCGTCGCGGGCCGCCTGGCCGACGCAGGCCACACCTTGCCGGCCACGGCCGTTGCCCTTGCGCTGGGCATCGCGGCCTTTGCCTTGCCGATGTTTGCGCCGGAATCGAAACACGTGGCGCTGGGCTTGCTGGTGGTCGCTTCCATCGTGCTCGACATGGGTGTTGCCGCCAATCTGGTGCTGGGCCAGCGCGCCATCTTCAGCCTGGGCGCGGAAGTGCGGGGCCGCCTGAATGGCCTGTATTTCGCGCTGTTCTTCGCCGGTGGCGCGGCCGGCTCGGCCATCGGCGCCTGGGTGTATGCCAGCTACGGCTGGCAAGCGACCTTGCTGACCGGCATGGCGTTTCCAGGCCTGGCCCTGCTGGTGTGGATGGGAGAATTTTTACCGCAGGCCACGCGCCGCACGGCTTGAAACCCTGATGGCGCCTCATTATCACTGCTGAGTATTTCTATCATCATGAAGATAAAGTGGCGTGATATGCCGCAATGCCGCAAGATGCACTTGTCTCCTCTATCTCCTCCAAGGAAATAGATTCAGCCCGCTTCCATAGCGGGCTTTTTTTTGCGTGTTTACTTGTGCGGCATGCGATCAGCATCGCAAAAGCCATAGCCCTGGGAATTGCCACACCAGCCAGCTTCCTTGCGCGGTTCCGATAGCGGGTTGCAATGGACGGTGCGGAAATTTGTCGGCAGATAGCTTTTTAATATGGCATCAGAGATATTTCGAGGGGAAATTTTTTCGCCTTGCGGGGGCGGCGGAAAAGTCGCTGCAATCGCGCGATCCGCTACATTGTCAATGAAGAGGACAGTTTCACCCTCCTGCACCTGGCACATATGGTTCGTTGTGAAGTCATAGCGTTCCGCGGCCTTGATCATGAACAGTGGCCCCTTGTTTGAAATGCCCTGGATCATGGCCTGGGCCGCCGAATAACTTCCGATAAAGCCAGCAATGGAGATTGCAAAGAGGAAGTAAGTGGTTTTTTTATTGGCCTTGAAATCGAAAATAAACAAGAACAACAGGAAAATGACCTCGAAAATGATTGCCAGAATAGCATAGGCAAAGGCGCTGAACGAGAAGGCAAATATCAGGGTGGCGAGGCCAAATGAAAAGGGCAGGTAGGACGGCGGAAAAGGAAAATTGGCCGCAAAAAAATCGACAGCGCTCAGGCGCGAAAAAATCACGCAGGCAGACACCGCCAGGGAAACCGCCACTTTTGCCAGCAGGCTTGCAAAAACGGAATTCAGCGAAAATAGTACCCATGCAATGCCTGACACCCCAACGACGAGAATGCCTGTCAGCGCCACCTGTTCGAGGATGTAATTTACATAATCATCTGTTTCCTGGATATGTAGGTGCGAGATCAGGAGGATCAGGCCGCCTATCGTGGCAATGGAAAAAATAACAAGTGAAATAATGGTCTTGGGATCGTTATATCTTTCGATCAGTGCAGGGATGATTTTTTCGGTGTCGGGAGATATCTTGATGATAAATCTTTTGATGCTTTCCTTGTTTTCACGCAGCGCCATATAACTGAAGATTACTCCCGCTGGCGGAATGGTGATGCATGTCAGGATGCACAGCAGTATGAATAAGATTATTTTTATTATCTTCATCATTGTCATGGGGCAGTATCGTAGGCCGATGTTTAAATGGAAACCTGCGTGCGGAATATAGCACGCATTATTTGGCATGGACTGTGGTGAATCGCGTGGCGTGAAACATTGAGTGGGCCTGAAAAACCACTGGCGAGCGACGCAGAGTGGGCGATGGACATGGAACAAGCAATGCCACCACCCCAGAACCCTTGGCTGCGGCAACCCGTGTTTACCGCAAGCTTGCTGTTAAGAACGGGCGTGGGGCAAGGCTTACATCACCACCAGGTCGAGCGCGCGCATGAAGTTGGCCGCCTGCGCATGCGTGATGACAGCGCCTTTCAGCAGTGCAGCTTCGCTCAGTTTGAAACCGTCGATATCGGCGCCGCGCAGGTCCGCGCCCTGGAACTTCGCCAGTTTGATCGTGGCGTTGCGCAAGCTGCCGCCTTCGAAAACGGCGTCGCGGAAGTCGCAGCCGGCCAGGTAGGCGTCGGAAAAATCCAGCTGTTTTAATATCGCCTTACGGAACGAGAATCCCCGCAGGTCGGCGCCCACCAGCAGGCTCTCTTCGAAAGTCAAGCCCAGGTGCGCCGCTTCCTCGAAGGACGCGCCCGTCAGCTTGCAGCCGCGATAGGTGGCCGAGGCCAGCTTGGCGCGCCGCCATTTCGTGTTGTTCAGGTCGCAGCCTTCGAAGCAGGCGTCGACGGCGTCGACGGATTCGAAATCGGCGCTGCCGGCGCGGCAGCGGCGCCAGGTGCTGCGCGCCAGTTTGCTGGCGAACAAGTTGGTGTCGGCAAAGGTGCAGCGTTCGAAAGTGCAGCCTTGCAAATCGAGGCGCGACAAGTCTTCGCCGTCGAAGGCGCAATCGATGAAATGGCGTACCGGCAAGGCCAGTTGCTGTTCCATGCCGGCGCGGTCCAGGGTCATGCCAGTTACTGCGGTGTCGTGTGTTGCCATCCGTCTAATTCCTAAAGTAAAAAAACAAGGGAGGGATGGCGCGGCGGGAAAATGCACGAACCAGAACACCTCCCCGGCTGGTGTAACAGTCAGAGATCAGCGCCGTGGGTCCGCGTGGGCGGGAGCATGCCGGACTGTGCCGGGCACTTACCGGGTTACCAACCGGTGCGCTCATTTTCGATCAGCCTGCATTGTAACGGCTTGACTACACTCTTGCCAGTTCTTGCGAAGCCGGGTTAGTATCGTTGCAGGCGCACTCATTGTGCCAACGTCGCTCGGACGGATCCGGGCGCTTACGTATAGAGATATCATGACCGACAGCCAAGCTCCGCGCAGCTTTTCGCGCATCAATCGCCTTCCCCCCTACGTTTTCAATATCACCGCCGAGCTCAAGATGGCCGCGCGCCGCCGTGGCGAGGACATCATCGACATGTCGATGGGCAATCCCGATGGCGCCACGCCGGCCCACATCGTGGACAAGCTGGTCGAAACGGTGAAACGCCCCGACACGCACGGCTATTCCGCGTCAAAAGGCATCCCCCGCTTGCGCCGCGCCATTGCGCACTGGTACAAGAAGCGCTACGAGGTCGACATCGACCCGGACAGCGAAGCCATCGTCACCATCGGCTCCAAGGAGGGCCTGGCCCATTTGATGCTGGCGACCCTGGACCGTGGCGACACGGTGCTGGTGCCGAATCCCAGCTACCCGATCCACATCTGGGGCGCCGTGATCGCCGGCGCCGATATCCGTTCCGTGCGCATGGGCCCGGGCGTGGATTTCTTTGCCGAACTGGAACGGGCGATCCGCGAAAGCTACCCGAAACCAAAGATGATGGTGCTGGGTTTCCCGTCCAACCCGACGGCGCAATGCGTGGAGCTGGAATTTTTTGAACGGGTCGTCGCGCTGGCGAAACAGCACAATATTCTGGTGGTGCATGACCTGGCGTATGCCGACATCACCTTCGATGGCTGGAAAGCGCCGTCCATCATGCAGGTGCCCGGTGCGCGCGACGTGGCCGTCGAGTTTTTTACCATGTCAAAAAGCTACAACATGGCGGGCTGGCGCATCGGCTTCATGGTGGGCAATGCGGAACTGGTGGCGGCCCTGGCGCGCATCAAGAGTTATCACGACTACGGCAGTTTTACGCCCGTGCAAGTGGCGGCCATCGCCGCGCTGGAAGGCGACCAAAGCTGCGTGACGGACATCTGCGCCCAATACCAGCGCCGCCGCGACGTGCTGGTCAAAGGCTTGCATGAGGCGGGCTGGATGGTGGAAAAACCGAAGGCGTCGATGTATATCTGGGCGCACATACCGGAAGCGTATCGCCACCTGGGCTCGCTGGAATTTTCCAAGCTGCTGCTGCAAAAAGCCAAGGTCAGCGTGTCGCCCGGCATCGGTTTCGGCGAGTATGGCGACGAGTATGTGCGCTTCGCCCTGATCGAAAACGAGGCTCGCGTGCGGCAGGCGCTGCGGGGCATCAAGAATATGTTGCGTTCCGGCGACGGGAAAACGGAAGCGGCGGCATAAAAATTGCTGCATGGAATGCTTTGTTGCCCTTAATATCACTGCTGCGTATTTCTGACATCACGAATATAAAGTGGTTTTATATGCTGCAACGCGGCATCATGCATCTGTCTCCTCTATCTTCCTCCAAGGAAATAGATTCAGCCCGCTCCCGCAGCGGGCTTTTTTTTGCGCGTCAGCATCGCCGCTGTCTGCCGCCGGCAACACCAGCGGCCCGCCGCCAGATCATAGGGTCAGGCCTTGCCCCTGCAAGAAGATCAGGTCGCCGCCAAAGCTGCAAAAATGACATTGTTGAGTGCTAGTATTTCGACTCGCCTGCCGATGCGGGCAGCTTGTCACCACTCTCCAATAATATCGGGAATCATCATGACCTCATTCATCAAGCCATTGTCCATTGCCGCCGTCGTGGGCACTTTGTTCGCCAGCGTCGTTCCTGCCAGCCCGGCTTCGGCGGCGGGCGACGCCAAGCCCACCATCGTCCTGGTCCATGGCGCGTTTGCCGATGCATCGAGCTGGGACGGCGTCGCCGCCATCCTGGCAAAAGACGGCTACACCGTCATCGGCGCGGCCAATCATCTGCGCAGCGTCAAGAGTGACGCCGATTCCGTGGCCCGTGTCGTCAACAGCGTGCCTGGCTCCGTCGTGCTGGTGGGGCACTCCTACGGCGGTTCGGTGATCAGCGCCGCTGCCCAGGCAGGCGGCAACGTCAAGGCGCTGGTTTATGTTGCGGCTTTTGCTCCCGATGCCGGCGAGACGACCGCTGGCCTGTCTGGCAAATATCCGGGCGGCACCTTGGGCACGGCCTTGGCCAAGCCCGTACCGCTGGCCGATGGCAGTAACGATCTGTATATCGAGCAGACCAAGTTCCACGACCAGTTCGCCGCCGATTTGCCGGCGGCCAAGGCGCGCCTGATGGCGGTCGGCCAGCGTCCGATCACGGATGCGGCGCTGAACGAATCCTCGCCTGCGCCGGCCTGGAAGGGTATCCCGTCCTGGTTTGTCTACGGCAAGGCAGACAAGAATATTCCCGCAGAAGCGCTGGCCTTCATGGCCAAGCGTGCCAATGCGAAGAAAACCGTCGTGATCGACGGCGCCTCGCACGTGGTGATGAGCTCGCACCCAGCGGAAGTGGCCAAGCTGATCGAGGAAGCGGCTGGCAGCGTCAAGTAATCAACCAGGGCATCACGCCAAGATATTGATGGGGCTTATCTTGCTCATCACAACACTTGATTGGCGTGATATGCCGCAGTGCGTCAAGATGCATCTGTCTCCTCTACTTCCTCACAGGAATTAGATTCAGCCCGCTCTTTGCAGCGGGCTTTTTTTGCCCCGACGTTTGTCAGTGCTCCCCATTCCCCGTAAACCGCCGCACCGCCATCTCCCACTGCTGCATCAGGCTGGCTGCCTGGTCGCGCCCGATGGTGGGCAAGAACGTCCTGTCGGCGCGCCAGTGCGACGCCAGCTCGTCGGTGCCTTGATACAGGCCGATGGCCAGGCCCGCCAGATAGGCGGCGCCCAGCGCCGTCGTTTCGATCACTTGCGGGCGCACGACAGGGATGCCCAGCAGGTCTGCCTGGAATTGCAGCAGCAGGTTGTTGGCGCAGGCGCCGCCGTCCACGCGCAGTTGCGTGATGGGCGCTTGCGCGTCACGCGTCATGGCGCCCAGCAGGGCGGCGCTCTGGAAGGCGATCGCTTCGAGCGCCGCGCGGGCGATGTGGCCCACCGTGCTACCGCGCGAGAGGCCCAGGATGGCGCCCTTGGCCGACGGCACCCAGTAGGGCGCGCCCAGGCCCGTAAACGAAGGCACGAAGACCACGCCGCCCGAATCGGGCACGGAGGCGGCCAGGCCTTCCGCTTCGCCCGCATGGCCGATGGCGCCGAGGCCGTCGCGCAGCCATTGCACCACGGCGCCGCCGATGAAGACGCTGCCTTCGAGTGCATACGTGGGTTGCACGCCCACCTGGCAGGCGGCAGTGCTGATCAGGCCATGCTGCGATTGCGCGCACTGTTCGCCCGTGTTGAGCAGCAAGAAGCAGCCCGTGCCATAGGTATTCTTGGCCATGCCCGGCTTGAAGCAGGTCTGGCCGAACAGCGCCGCCTGCTGGTCGCCGGCGATGCCGCCGATGATGACGGGGCTGCCCAGTACGTCCGCATCCGTTTCGCCGTACACGTGGCTCGACGGGTGGACGGATGGCAGCAGGCTGGCGGGGATGCCCAGCCAGTCGAGCAGCTGCGCATCCCAGCAGCCTTCATGCAGGTTCCACAGCATGGTGCGCGAAGCATTGGTGACGTCGCTCACGTGCAGGCGGCCGCCCGTCATTTTCCACGCCAGCCACGTATCGATGGTGCCGAAGGCCAGTTCGCCGCGCATGGCCCGCGCGCGGACGCCGGGTACGGCGTCGAGTATCCAGCGCAGCTTGGTGCCGGAAAAATACGGGTCCAGCACCAGGCCCGTTTTTGCGTGGATGGCGCCGGCCAGGCCGCGCGCGCGCAAATCCTCGCACAACGCTTCCGTGCGGCGGTCTTGCCAGACGATGGCGTTGTAGACGGGTTCGCCCGTGGCGCGGTCCCATACCACCGTGGTTTCGCGCTGGTTGGTGATGCCCAGCGCGCCGAGCGCATCGGCCTGCAAGCCCGCCTTGGCCAGCACTTCGCGGCAAGTCTCGACCTGGCTGTGCCAGATTTCCATGGGGTCGTGCTCGATCCAGCCCGGCTGGGGGAAGAGCTGGCGAAACTCGCGCTGCGCCACGGCGACGATGGCGCCTGATTCATCGAACACCATGCTGCGCGAACTGGAGGTGCCCTGGTCGAGGGCCAGCAAATACGTCATACCGCCACCTCTTGCGCCAGATGGGCCGCCAGCCACTGCCGTACGCGTTCCACGTCGGCCGGCGCGCAGCGCAGGCCCAGCTTGCTGCGCCGCCACAGGATGTCGTCGCTGCTCCTGGCCCATTCCACCTCGATCAGATAGCAAGCTTCGGCCTCGTACAGGCCAGGCGCCAGCTGCACACCCAGGTCGGCCATCGAGGTGGCGCCGGTCAGCAGGCGCGTGGCGCGGCTGCCGTAGGCGCGCGCATAGCGGCGCGCCAGCGCGGGCGGCAGCCAGGCGTGGTCGCGCAGGAAGCGGGCGAGAAAGCCGTCGAAATCATGGCTGTCCACGAGTCGGTTCGGCTGCTGCAGGTCGCCGCCGGGCAGGGGCGCCTCGGCCGTCCACGCCGCGGCGGTATTGTCCAGCAGGGGCGCCAGCAAGCCCAATGCTTCCTCGGCCAGCTTGCGGTAGGTGGTGATCTTGCCGCCCCAGATATTGAGCAGCGGTGCACCCGTCGCCGTGTCGCCGCGCGCCACTTCCAGCAGATAGTCGCGCGTGACGGCCGACGCGTTCTGCGCGCTGTCGTCGAGCAGCGGGCGCACGCCCGAATACGTCCACACGACGTCGGCGGGAGAAATCTCGCGCTTGAAATAGCGGTTCGCGGCCTGGCACAGGTAGTCGATCTCCGCCGGGCTGATCTTCACTTGCGCCACCTCGCCCTTGTACTCCTCGTCCGTCGTGCCGATCAGGGTAAAGTCGTCCTGGTAGGGGATGGCGAAGATGATGCGCTGGTCCGGATTCTGGAAGATGTAGGCGTTTGGATGATCGAACAGGCGCGGCACGATGATGTGGCTGCCCTTGATCAGCCGCAGCCCCTGCGTCTTGCCGCCGCCGGCCGCGCCGGCGAATTGCGCCGTCCACGGTCCCGCCGCGTTGACGATGGCGCGTGCGCGCAGCGTCTTGCGCTGGCCATCCTCGGCTTGCAGGGTGGCTTGCCAGGCGCCGCCATCGCGGCGCGCATCGACGCAGGCCGTGCGCGTGAGGATGTGCGCGCCGTGTTCCTGCGCGTTGAGCGCATTGAGCACCACCAGGCGCGCATCGTCGACCCAGCCGTCGGAATACATGAAGCCCTTCCTGTAGCCGGCCTTCAGCGGGGCGCCTGCCGCATGGCGGTCCAGCGCGATGCATTGCGAGGCGGGCAAAAAGGCGCGCTTGGCCAGGTGGTCGTACAGGAACAGGCCGGCGCGTATCATCCAGGCCGGGCGCTGGGCCGCGTCGTGCGGCATGACGAAGCGCATCGGCCACATGATGTGGGGCGCGGCGCGCAGCAGCACTTCGCGTTCCTGCAGCGCCTTGCGCACCAGCTTGAATTCATAGTATTCGAGGTAGCGCAGGCCGCCGTGTATCAGCTTGGTGGACGCGGACGAAGTGTGCTGCGCCAGGTCGTGCTGTTCGCACAGCACCACGCGCAAGCCGCGGCCGGCCGCGTCGCGCGCGATGCCGGCGCCATTGATGCCGCCGCCGACGACCAGCAGGTCGCAGTCGGCGGGCAGGGAGGAAAAGCGGGAAGCGGACATGGAAGGTTCGTCTTGTAAAAGTAAAAAAGCTAAAAAAGGCGCCGCATCAGGCAAGCAGCGACAGCACGGGCGGCAGCACGAGGGCCAGGCCGGCGACCAGCAGCAGCACGAAGACGGCGCGGCGCACGTGTTCGATAGGCAAGCGCGAAGGGTGGCGGCGCGCCAGCCACGTCAGGCCCGTCACCAGCGGCAAGGCTTCCAGCGTCAGCCAGAAGGCCGTCATGCTGAACTGGCCGTGCGCCAGCACGAGGGCCAGGCGCAGCACGGCATTCGCGGCGAACAGCACGATCAGCGAGTGGCGGATCATGTCGGCCGGCCATGGCTGGCGGTACAGGTGGTAGACCATGGGCGGGCCGGCGCTGGCGAACAGGCCGCCCATCACGCCGGACACGCCGCTGAAGAACAGGAAGGCGGGCAGGCCGGATTGCTGCGCCCGCGCGCTGGCGCGCAGCACCAGCATGAAGGCGCAGACGACGATGGCGCAGCCGAGCAGGAAGCGCAGCAGGCTTACTTGCTGCGCGCTGAACCAGCCCAGCAGGGCCACGCCCGCGCCCACGCCCAGCTGGCTGACGGCCAGCGATGGGCCGAACACGGGCCAGGCCAGCCGCGGTCGCGTGCGGCCAAACGTGATGGCGGCATTCACCAGCACCAGCACGCTGACCACGTTGGCGACGTCGCCCAGGCTGGCCAGGTGCAGCACGGCCGTCAGTCCCAGCAGGATCAGGCCGAAGGCAAAGCCCGTCAGGTTCTGCGCCACGCTGGCCAGCGCCACGCAGGCCAGGAACAGCAAGTGCGACGCCATGCTCATGCCGATCAAGCCGCCAGCGACAGGAAGAAGTCCTGCTGCGCGCAACCGCGCCGCACGAAGACGGGCGGCTGGCCCAATGGCGCATCGACTTCCACGCGCTGGCCACCGTCGAACGCGGCGCCGCTCCACAGGTGAATCCAGGCGTCGCCCTGCGGCAGGTAGGCGCTCCAGCGCGCGGCACCGGCCGCATGCACGGGCGCCACCAGCAGGTCGGGGCCGAACAGGTACTGGTCCTGGATGGCGTAGGTGGCGCGGTCGTGTTCATAGTGCAGGAACAGCGGGCGCTGCAGCGGCAGGCCGCGCGCCACTGCATCTTCGGCCAGGGCGCGGATGGTGGGCGCCAGCGCCACATGCAGCCGCGTCATGCGGGCGAAGTGGCGGAACACCTCTTCATCCTGGTAGAACTGGAAGTTCTCGTCGGGGCGGTTGCCTTCGTGCGTGCGCATCATCGATGTAAACACGGCCATCTCTGCCCAACGCTGGAACAGTTCCGCCGTGCGCAGGTTGCCGAACAAGCTCGTATAGCCGCCGATGTCGCTGTGATGGTAGGCGTTGCCCAGAAGGCCAGACGACAGGGCGCCGCAGATCACCGTCTGCAAGCCGTCGTGGCGGCTGAAGTCGACCGACTGGTCGCCCGCCCACAGCAGCGGGCAGTGCGCCTGCACGCCCGTGTAGCCGGCGCGCATGAAGAAGGTGGCGTCGCCCGTCTTGCCGGCCCGCTCGATGGCGCGCGCATTGACTTCGGCCCAAAGCGTTGGCCACGCGTTGTGCATCAGGCGAGCGTCCGCGCCATTATGCAGGCGCAGGTCGATCGGCAGGTATTCGCCGAAATCGGCCATCCAGCCGGACAGGCCGAAATCGAGCATTTCCTGGCGCAGGATGCGTTCCTCGAACCACAGCGCGGCGGCCGGGTTGGTGAAGTCGACGACGCCGCAATCGAATTCGCCGAAGTCGACCAGGTAGGCGCCGCCATCCATGCTGGTCGCCAGAAAGCCCTGCTGCAGCGCTTCCTGGTACAGGGTGCCGTCGTTGCACAGGTAAGGATTGACGTAGCCGAGGAAGCGGATGTCCTGCGTGGCCAGGTCGGCGATCCAGTTTTTCAGGTCGGGGTAGCGCTGCGGCTGCCAGCGCCAGTCCCAGAACAAGCGCTTGCCGAACGAGGTCTGGCGCAAGCCGACCCAGTCTTCGCACCACAGGGCGCTGACGGGCAAGCCGTGTTCCTGCGCCTGCGCGAGGATGGCGCGCGCGTGCTCCTCGCCGCCTTTCAGGCCCAGCATGGCGCCGTTTTGCAGCCAAGTCGGAAGATGCGGCTGGCGGCCGAAGCGCTGCGAGACGACGCCGACCAGGTCGACGAAAGAGTCGGCCAGCATGAATTCCAGGCGCTCTGGCATGGCCCAGAATTGCAGCTCGTGGAAGTCGGGCTGGCGGAAATCGAAGTCCGCATACGCCGTCGTTTCCGCATGCAGACAGTAACGCTGCGAGGAGATGAAGCTCGGTTGCGGATAATTCGTGTGATAGTAGTCGCCGCCCGACTTGGACGTCACGTCCGCCTGCCACGTCAGGTGCGTCGACTTGTCTCGGCCCACGCCCGGCTCCGACGTCCACAGGGGGAAGTGGCGCCCGCGCAGGTCGAAGTACGACATCTGCTCGCCGCAGCCCCATACGTGCTCGTTCTGTTCCGCGGGAAGGCGCAGCCACAGCCGGTTCCAGCCCGGCGCCGCATAGCGCACCACCAGGTGCACGCCATGGGGCGCCGCCTGCACGGCCAGCACCAGCTGCGGTGCGTCGCCCGCATGGCGCGCGAAGCTCAGGGTGGCGGCGTCGCCATCCTGCGTGACGGCCAGCGCGCGCAGGGCATTGCGCTCCTCGACGTAATCCTCGATCTCGAAATTACCTCGGTACATTTCCATGCTTTCGCGGCCCTGGCCGACGAACACGCACGGCGCATCGGCACTGTGGCGCAGCAGCAAGCGGCCGGCGCAGCGCAGGGCGACGCTGTCATTTTCCTGGTGTAGTGTGTACTGCATGACGATCAACTCCTGTGAAAACCGGCGCCCGCATGGCGGGGCATGCGGCGGGCCGGCGGTGCATCAACAATTAAGCACTAATTAAAAGACGAGGAACATGCCGGCGGTCAGCTCGACGGGGCTGTAGCCGAAGTAGTTATTGTCCCCCCGGAACTGCAATACGCCCAGCTTGGCGTGGCTGTTGTTGGCGATGCGCGTGGCATACGCATAGAACGACAGGGTAGGCTGGAAGTTGTACAGGTAGCCCAGCGAGTAGGCCGTCGACGTCGGCTTGCCCACGCCGTCGCCCGTGTTCGCGCCGAACGCGCCTTTGGCGTTGGCGCCGTCATAGCTGATGTGCGCCAGGCTGCCTTCGATGCGGTGCTTGCCGATGTCATAGGCGCCCGACACGCCAAAGGCGTCGGCCGCATAGCCGCCCGCGTTCGACACGCGGTAGGACGTGTAGGAGCCGCCCAGGGTAAAGTCGTTCCACTTGTAGCGCGCGCCGACGATGTCCGTGACCTGGTTGCGCTTGACGAAATTGGGCGTGCCGGCCGTGCTGATGTCGTTGCTCTGCTGGTAATCCATGTGCGCATAGCCGAGGAACAGATCGCCCTTCTTGTACAGCACGTTGGCGGCCCAGCTGCGGCCATCGTTTTCCAGGTCGGTGGCGGAAGACGCCTGCTGGCCGGCCGAATACGACACCTCGGCCGAGATATTGTTCCAGGTCGGGCTGCGGTAGCGCAGGGCGTTGCCATAGAACAGGGCCGTGCCCGAGTTGTTGCCGGCCAAACTCGTCGTCTTGCTGGCGTTGCCCGTCACGGGGTCTTTCAGGTAGCGGCCCAGCGATTCGGGGCGCGTGAGCGAGAACAGGGCGCTGAAGTCGTTGGCGCCGTAGTTGTGCGCCGAGGCCAGGTCGGCCCCCAGCGAGACCCAGAACGGCGCCATGTACATGGTGCCGCCTTCGATCGAGCCCCAGGTGGTCGAGGCAAAGCCCACGGTGGAACCGCGGTTGAACAGCACGGACGAGGTGGTGTTGTTTTGCGTGCCGCCGCCCGCATTGCCGTTGAACAGGTTCAAGCCCGTCTCGACGCCGAAGATGGCCTTGTATTCATCGCTGAAGACCCAGGCGCCCGTGAGGCCCAGGCGGCTGGCCATCTCGCCCTGGTTCAAGCGGTGGTTCGTCAGCTGGCGCCCGCTGGCATCCTTGCCGCGCGAGACCGTGTAGCTGATGTCGCCACGGCCGTACAGCTTCCAGTTGAAACCAGTGGCCGCTGGCATGGACGCCGCTGTGGCTGCTGGCGCCATCGCTGCTGCTGGCGCTGGCTGGGCCGCTTTCGCTTCCATCTGCGCCACCCGGTCCTGCAACTGGGCCAGCATGGCTTTCATGTCGCTCAGTTCGTCGGCGTGTGCGTTAGCGCTAACAAGTGACGCCGAGAAAAGGGCGCCCGTGATGGCCGCGGCCAATGTGGTCTTGCGTAACGTCGTTTGCATGATCCTGTCTCCTGTGTTTTTATAGGTGTATTGTTGCTGATCCCTGCCTTGCCTACCTTAAATAATCAAATCCCTCCCATGCACAAATATTTGATATCGAGGAAGTCGTCCATGCCGTAGTGCGAGCCTTCGCGGCCCATGCCCGAATGCTTGACGCCGCCGAATGGCGCCATTTCATTGGCGATCATGCCCGTGTTGATGCCGACCATGCCCACTTCCAGTTCTTCCGCCACGCGCCAGACCCTGCCCAGGTCGCGGCTGTAGAAATAGCCGGCCAGGCCGAACTGCGTGGCGTTGGCCATGGCGACGACTTCGTCTTCGCTGCCGAAGCGGAACAGCGGCGCCAGCGGGGCGAAGGTTTCCTCTGTGGCCACCAGCATGTCGCTGTTCGCTTCCAGCACCACGCTGGGCTCGAAGAAGCTGCCGCCCAGCGCGTGGCGCTTGCCGCCGATGGCCAGCTTGCCGCCCTTGGACAGCGCGTCGGCGATATGCTGCTCGATCTTGCGCACGGCGTTTTCATCGATCAGCGGACCTTGCGTGACGCCCGCGTCCAGGCCATTGCCCAGTTTCAGCTCGGCCACCTTGGCCACCAGGCGGGCGGCGAAGTCGTCGTAGATGCTGTCCTGCACGTAGATGCGGTTGGCGCATACGCAGGTCTGGCCGCTGTTGCGGTATTTCGACATCAGCACGCCTTCGACGGCCGCGTCGATGTCGGCGTCGTCGAAGACGATGAAGGGCGCGTTGCCGCCCAATTCCAGCGACAGCTTCTTGATCGTGCCGGCCGCCTCGCGCGACAGCCAGGCGCCCACTTCCGTCGATCCCGTAAACGTGATCTTGCGTACCAGGTCGTTGTGGCACAGTTCCGTGCCGATCGCTTGCGCCGCGCCCGTGACCACATTGAAGACGCCGGGCGGCACGCCGGCGCGCAGCGCCAGTTCGCCCAGGGCCAGGGCCGACAGCGGCGTTTGCGACGCCGGTTTCAGGACCATGCTGCAGCCGGCCGCCAGGGCGGGGCCGGCCTTGCGCGTGATCATGCCATTCGGGAAATTCCACGGCGTGATGGCCGCGCACACGCCGATCGGCTGCTTGATGACGACGATGCGCTTGTCGTTCGACGGCGGCGCGATCACGTCGCCATACGCGCGCTTGCCTTCCTCGGCAAACCATTCCAGGTAGGCCGCGTTCGAGACGATCTCGCCCTTGGCTTCCGCCAGCGATTTGCCTTGCTCGCTGGTGAGGATCAGCGCCAGGTCGTCGGCGTGCTGCAAGATCAATGCATGCCAGGCGCGCAGCACCGTGGCGCGCGCCTTCACGGTCTGCTTGCGCCACAGCCGGAAGGCCGCATGCGAGGCGCTAATGGCGCGCCGCGTCTCGGCCGCGCCCATGCGAGGCACGGTGGCGATCACTGCGCCCGTGGCCGGGTTGGTGACATCGATGGTGGCGCCGTCATCGGCGTCGCACCAGGCGCCGTCGATCAGGCATTGCTGTTTCAACAGGCTTGCGTCTTGCAGGTTCAACATGAGGGTTCTCCTTGAATGGGTGATGCGGCTTAACCCGCTACAGATACTTGCGCGAGTCCGGCGTCGACGATGATGTTCTGGCCCGTGATGCCGTCCGAATCGTCGGCCGCGAGGAACAGGGCCGTGCGCGCCACGTGGCCAGCGTCGAGCCGGTATTTCAGGCATTGCAGTTCGATGAACTTGCGGTCCTCCTCCGGATCACGCCACAGGGCGGCCTGGCGGTCCGTGGCAATGGCGCCCGGGGCGATGGCGTTGACGCGGATATTCTGTTCGCCCAGCTCGCGCGCCAGGGTGCGCGACAGGCCCGCGATGCCGGCCTTGGAGGTGGTGTAGCCGACCAGGTTGGGGCGCCCGCGCATCCATGAAATGGAGCCGAGGTTGATGATGGAGCCGCCGCCGGCCGCCGCCATGCCGGGCGCCACCTGCTGGATGGCGAACACGTGGTGCTTGAGGTTCAGGGCCAGGCAGTTGTCCCAGTACTCGGGCGTCAGTTCGGCCAGCGAATGGCGGTCGTCGCGGCCCGCGTTATTGAGCAGCACGCGGATGGCGCCGAAACGCGCTTCGACGTCGGCCAGGCCGGCCTGGTAGGCGGCGATGTCGCGGATGTCGCTGTACACAAAACAGGGCGCATGGCGGCACAGCGGCGCCAGGCGCGTGGCCAGGGCAGCGCTGGCGTCGCGGTCGATATCGCAAAAAGCCACTTGCGCGCCTTGCAGGGCGAAGTGTTCGACCAGCGCGGCGCCGATGCCGGAGCCGCCGCCGGAGACGAAGACCACGCGGTCCTGCAGGCTGGGGTAGAGAGTGATGTTGGCGTTCATGCTGTCCTCGGGGGCAAATTGTGGGGTATCAATCCCGGTAAAGGGGTTCGGGGCGGCCTGCCACGTCCAGGCGCACGGCAAAGAGGCCGCCGGCCTGCGGCTGGCGCGCCAGTTCGTCGTCCGCCGCGCCTTCGCGCGCGCTGGTGATGTACAGGGTGCGCAGGTCGGCGCCGCCAAAGGCGATCATGGTGGGGCGCGTGACGGGCACGCGCACGATGCCGATGATGTCGCCCTGCGGCGAAAAGCGCAGTACCCGGCCGCCTTCGTATTGCGCGCTCCAGTAGCAGCCTTCGGCGTCGATGGCCGCGCCATCGGGGCGGCCGCCGTACACGGCTTCTTCGCCCTTGACGGGAAGGCGGGCAAACACCTGGCGCTCACCGGCCTGGCCGCTGGCCGCGTCAAACGCGAAACGGTAGATCACGTGGTTCGGCGTGTCGGACTGGAACAGGAATTTTCCATCTTCCGCGAAGGCCAGGCCGTTGCTGACCTTGACGCCGAAGCCTTGTTGCGGCCCCCAGCCCAGGCGCGTGGCGCCCCGTTGCAGGCAAAACATGGCGGCCAGTTCCGCCGTGCGCGGTTCGTACATGGCGCCGGCCCAGAAGCGCCCGGCGCTGTCGCAGCGGCCGTCGTTGAAGCGCATGTCGGTACTGTCGTACGGTGCATCGGCCAGCTTGTCGAGCAAGCCTTCCTGCGGATAGAAACGGTAGAAACCGTCGCGCAGGGCCGCCACCAGGCCGCCCTTTTCAGCCAGGGCGATGCAGCCCGGCTCGCACGGCACCCACCAGACGCGGTCGAGGCTTGTGGCCGGATCGTAGCGGTGCAAACGGCGCCCGGCGATGTCGATCCAGTACAGACACTGCTCGGCCACGCTCCACAGCGGGCATTCGCCCAGCTGGGCGCGCGCGTCGAGCACGAGTTCGGCTTGCCATTCACGCATGCTGGGCCTCCGCAGTGTCTTCCATGGCCAGGCGCATGGCGATGTGCAGGCTCTCGCCGGGCGCCAGCAAGCGCATGCCCGTGCCCTGCGCGCCGCGCGCGGCCAGCGCAAACGCGTTATTCGCGTGCGTGACGGGTTCCAGCGCAATGAAGCTGCGCTCGTCGTTGGGCGCGAAGCAGACCAGGTGGCCGCAGTTGTCGCTGGCAGACAGGTGCACGGCATAATCTCCGTAATCGAGGCTGGCGCGGCCCGTCCAGCCGCTGTAGCAATTGTCCGCCTGCCAGCCGGCCACCGGCTGCGGCGTGGCGAATGGCGATGCTTGCGCCACGGGCGCCAGGCCGGCCGGCAAGCGGTCGTCGCCCATGCTCCACACGCCATCCCACTGCGTCTGCAGGCGCAGGCCAGGGGCCAGCGGGAAGTAGGGGTGAAAACCCAGGCCGGCGGGCATGGTGCGCGTGTCGTTATTGCGCACCGATAAAGTCAGGCGCAGGCCGGCTTCGTCGAGCAGCACGGTTTGCTGGACGGTGCAGGCGAACGGCCAGTCCGCGTCGCCGCCATGCACGAGCAACAGTTCGGCGCTGTCGCTTGTTCGCGCCGCCACCTGCCAGGCGCGCTGCCAGCCGAAGCCGTGGATGCTGTGCGGCTCGGGCGGGAAGTTGGCGCGCAGCGCATGCGTGTGGCCATCGGCCTGCAGCATGGCGTTGCCGATGCGGTTCGAATACGGCGCCAGCGGATAGCACGCCATCTGCCGCACGTTGGCACTGGCACAGCTGGGCGCGGCGCGCAGGATGTCGCGCCCGCGCCAGCGGAGCGCCGCCAGCGCGCCACCCGTGGCCGGGTGGACGTCGGCGCGGCAGTCGCCGTGCGCGAGGGTGAAGGGAGACTGGTGGCCCATTTTCAACCTCAGCCTTTCAAGCCGCCCGAGGTCAGGCCGCTGACGACCTTTTCCTGGAAGATCACGATCAGCACGACGATGGGCACGATGGCCACCACCAGCGCCGCCGAAATGATCGGCCACGGGAAGGCGAACTCGCCCTGGTACAGCTGGATGCCGACGGGCAGGGTGCGGTAAGCCACGGCCGAATTCATCGATAGCGCCAGCAGGAACTCGTCCCAGGAATTGACGAAGGCGAGGATGGCGGCTGTCGCCACGCCAGGCGCGGCCAGCGGCAGCACGATGCGCCACAGGGCGCTCAGGCGGGTGCAGCCGTCGAGCATGGCCGCATTCTCGATATCGCGCGGGATATCCTGGAAAAAGCTCACCATCATCAGGGTGCAAATCGGCAGGTTCAGCACCGTGTACGGCAGCACGAGGGCCCAGTAGGAGTTCAGCAAGCCCAGGCTGCGCATGATCTCGAACAGCGGCACCATCAGGGTCACCAGCGGGAACATCGACACGCCGATGATGGCCGTCAGGATCAGGCCGCGGAAACGCAGGCGCAGGCGGGCGATCGCATACGCGGCCAGCGCGCTGATGAACAGGCTGAGCAGGGTCGACAGGCCGGCCACGATCAGGCTGTTGGTCAGGAACGTCAGCAGCGGCTGGTCCTGGAAGGCGGAGATGAAATTGCCGATGGTCGGTTCGTGTGGCCAGTAGGTGATCGGCTTTTGCGTCAGTTCGCTCTCGGTCTTCAGCGAGGTGAAAAGAATCCAGAGGGCGGGGAAGACGCCGTTGAGGATGACGATCGCGGCGGCGAACCAACGCAGGCGCTTCGATGAAAACAGGCCGCTCATTCTTTGTCTCCTCTTACATATTTCAGATATACGAACGTGGTGGCCATCGACAGCAGGAACATGAACACCGCCAGGGTTGAGCCGTAGCCCACGTCCAGGTAGTCCACCGTATTGGACTGGATGTACATGGCCAGGGTCTTGGTTTCATCGCCAGGGCCGGGCATGTTGTAGGGAATATCGAAGGACTGGATGGCCGTCAGGGTACGGAAGATCAGCGCCACCAGCATCGATGGCACCAAGAGCGGCAGGGTCACTTCCGTAAATTGCTTCCACTTGCTGGCGCCGTCCACTTCGGCCGCTTCATACAGCGAGGCGGGGATGGTCTGCAGGCCGGCCAGCAAAATCAGTGCCATGAACGACGAGGTTTTCCAGATGGTCGTGATGCAGATGGCGGCCATCGTCAGCGCGGGCGAATTGAACCAGATTTGCGGTTCCCAGCCCAGGCCGGGGATCAGCAGGTCGATGCGGCGGATGATGTCGTTCACCAGGCCGTACTCGCTGTGGAAGAACCAGGCGAAGATCAGGCCGACGAAGGCCAGCGGCAGTGCCCACGGCAGCAGCAGCGCCAGGCGCACGGGCCAGCGGTATTTGAACGGCATGTTGGCCAGCATGGCCAGGCCCAGGCCCGCCACCAGCGCGCCCGGCACGGTGACGACGGTGATGATGATGGTATTTTTCAGCGACTTCCAGAACAGGCTGTCTTCCAGCGCCATCTTATAGTTGTCCAGGCCCACGAAACTGGGCAGGCTGCCGCCGGACAGGCGGATGTCGAAAAAACTGTTGTAGATCAGTTTGCTGACCGGGTAGGCCACGATCAGCAGTAAAAACAGAATCGCCGGCGTCAGCAGGACCCAGGCCAGCGTCGTTTCGCTGGGGTCCGTGATGCGGCTTTTCAGGGTGCGTTGCCTCATGATTTCCTCGTCTGTTGCGGTGTGCGTATGCGTGTGCCGCCCGGGCCGCCGTCGTGGCGGCACGGGCGCATGCCGGTTAGCGCAGGATGCGCTTGACCCGGTTCTCGATCTCGGCCACGCCGGCCGCCGGCGTCTTCACGCCCGCCATCACGGCATTCGTGTTGACGCGCACGGCTTCGGACACTTCGCTGTAGCGCGGCGTGACGGGGCGCGAACGGGCGCTTTGCACGACTGGCAGGGCGTCGGCGAACCAGCCATTGACGGCCAGCACTTCCTTGTCCTGGTAGACGGATGGGTAGACGGGCAGGTTGGAGGCCTTGATGGCCAGCTGCTTCGACACTTCCGGACTCGACAACCAACGCACCAGCTTGGCCGACGCTTCCTTGTTCTTCGAGAACGAGGACACTGCCCACTGCCAGCCGCCGATGCACGAGGCCGGTTTGCCGCCCGCCATGGCCGGCAGGCTGACGACGCCGACTTTATCCTTCACGCTGCTGTCGGCGCCATCCTGGAAGTGGTTCCAGGCATAGCCCCAGTTGACGGCAAACAAGACGTTGCCGGCCTGGAATTCCTTGCGCGTATCGTCGGTGGCCACTTCGGCAATGTTTTTCTTGGCCACGCCCTGGTCGACCAGCTTGCGCCACATGGCCAGACCCGCTTCCGCCTTGGGCTTGTCCAGGGTCAGCTTGCCGTTGGTGACCAGTTCGCCGCCCTGGCTCCAGTACGGCAGCAAGAAGGTGCAGACGGCGCCTTCGATGGCCTTGCCCTGGAAGCTGATGCCTTGCAATTCCGGATTCTTTTCGCCGGCCTGGATGGTGCGCGCCACGGTGGCCAGCTCATCCCAGGTTTTCGGCGCCGCCAGCTTGTACTTGGCCAGCAAATCCTTGCGGTAGTAGAGGAACATGGCGTCGGCAAAGGCGGGCAGGGCCACGACCTTGTTGTCGACCATATTCGCCTGCTTGTAGGCGGGCAGGTACTGGCCCATGATCTTGTCGCGGTCGGCGCCCAGGTATTTGTCCAGGCTTTCGATCCAGCCGGCCGACGCGTACTGGGCCGGACGGATGATGTCGATCAGGAACACGTCCAGGGTGGTGTCGCCGGCCGACAGCACCGTGTTCAGGTATTTTTGCTGCAATTCCGAGGTGGCGCCGCCCGTTTCCAGGTCGATCTTGACGCCGGGATTGGCGGCCATGAACTTGGCGAACAGTTCGCGCATGACTTCGGGGCGCTCCTGGCCGCCGACGAAAACCTTGACCGTCTGCGCGTGCGCCGCAATGGCAAGACCGTTGGCAAGGACGAAGGTAGCGCCGAGCGCCAGGACGAGGGATTTGATACGCATGATGCTTGTCTCCTGTTTTTTGGAATGGGTGTGCCGCTTGTGCGCGGCTTATCGGGATGGCAGAACCGCGCCGCCCTGCGGATCGAACAGATGGAATTTCTCCATGTCCAGCTGTACCGTGACTTGCTGCCCTGGCGCCAGCGCAAACGTGGGCGGCAGGCGCGCCGTCAATTCGCCGCCTTCGCACTGGAAGATGACGAGGGTTTCCGCGCCCAGCGGCTCGACCACAACGACTGTCGCGGCCAGTGCGGCGCTGGCGTTGCCCACCGCTGCCAGGGTGATGTCTTCCGGGCGGATGCCGAATTCCACGGCGCGGCCCTCAAACTTGCCGCAGGCTGCCTGGCGTTCGAGCGGCAGGGTCAGGCGGGCCGCGCCCAGCACAATCTCGGCCTGGCCGGCTTCATTGCGCGCCACCTTGGCGCCAAGGAAATTCATCGGCGGCGAACCCGTGAACCCCGCGACGAATTTCGACACAGGTTCGTTGTAGATCTGGTCCGGCGTGCCAACCTGCATGATGTTGCCGCCGGACAGCACGACGATGCGTTCGGCCAGGGTCATCGCTTCGACCTGGTCATGCGTGACGTAAATGGTGGTGGCGCCGATGCGCTGGTGCAGTTTCTTGATTTCCGTGCGCATTTCCGAGCGCAGCAGGGCGTCCAGGTTCGACAGCGGTTCATCGAACAGGAACAGTTTGGCCTGGCGCACGATGGCGCGGCCCATGGCCACGCGCTGGCGCTGGCCGCCGGACAGGGCGCGCGGCTTGCGGTCGAGCAAGTGGTCGATTTTCAGGATGGCGGCGGCGGCGCGCACGCGCTGTTCGATTTCCGCCTTCGGGAACTTGCGCAGCTTCAAGCCAAAGCCCAGGTTGTCGAACACGGACTTGTGCGGATACAGCGCATAATCCTGGAACACCATGGCGATGTCGCGCTCGCGCGGCGGCAAATCGTTGACGACCTGCCCCTCGATGGAGATGGTGCCGCCCGTGATGGACTCGAGCCCCGCGACCATGCGCATCAGGGTGGATTTTCCACACCCCGAAGGGCCCACGAAGACGACGAACTCGCCTTGCTTGATTTCCAGGTCGATGCCATGAATGACTTCGACGCCGTTGTCGTACTTCTTGACGACCTTTTCCAGTTTTACACCTGACATGCTTGTCTCCAAAAGATGCGAATGACGCGTCTGAGCGCGCTACGTGCGTTGCAACAGTGCGTTGCAATTGAATAATTAGTAGGCGCCCGTGTCGAGGGCTTTCGCCAGCGACGGTTTCAGGGCCGTGATAAAGGCGTTGGCCTGGCGCATCATCATGCCCATGTCCGAGGCGATAGCCACGTAGTCATAGCCGTAACTAATGAAAGTGTGCACCATTTCCGGCGAAGGGCCGACAATGCCGATGGGTTTGCCGATGGCGCGGGCGCGGCGGGCCGCGTCGGCAATCGCCGCCTGCACGTCGGGGTGGCCGATATTGCCGATCTGGCCCATGGCTGCCGACAGGTCTCCGGGACCCACGAACAGCGCATCGACGCCCTCGACGGCGGCGATCTCTTCGAGTTGGGCCAGGGCGGCCGGCGTTTCCAGCTGGATGATCGAGAAGACGGCGCCGTTGGCGCGGGTGGCGTAGTCGGGCACGGTGCCATAGCGGCTGGCGCGATGCATGGCGGCAAAACCGCGCGTGCCGGGAACGGCCTGGCCCGGCTGCGGATAGCGGGTGGCGGCCACGGCGCTGCGCGCTTCTGCCGCATTTTCCACGAACGGGAACATCAGGGTCTGCGCGCCGATGTCGAGCGCGCGCTTGATTTGCACCAGGTCGTTCCAGGCCAGGCGCACGACGGGGCAGGCCGGCGTGCCGCCCACTGCCTGCAGGATCTGGTAGGCGTCCTGGTAGTCGATGGGCACGTGTTCCATGTCCAGCACCAGCCAGTCGAAGCCGGCGCAGCCCATGGCTTCTGCCGTCACGGGCGTGCCGGCCATCAGCCAGCTGCCCAGCGGTACTGCTTTGTCCGCCAGCAAGGCGCGGAAGGGGTTGTCCAGGATATCCATATTTGTGCTCTCTATATATGTAGGGAAGGCGGCGTCAGAAGATCGGCGGCTCGGGCGTGGCCGCGTTGCCCAGCAAGAAGTCGAGGTCGCAGCCCTGGTCGGCCTGCGTCACGTGCTCCATGTACAGCTTGGTGTAGCCGCGCGCATATTTTTGCGCCGGCGCCTGCCACTCGGCGCGGCGGCGCGCCAGTTCCTCGTCCGCCACGTCCATGTTCAGGGTGCGCGCGGCGATGTCCAGTTCGATCATGTCGCCGTTGCGCACCAAAGCCAAGGGGCCGCCCACGGCCGCTTCCGGCGTCACGTGCAGCACGCAGGTGCCGTAGTGGGTGCCGCTCATGCGCGCGTCTGAGATGCGCACCATGTCGCGGATGCCCTGCTGCAGCAGCTTTTTCGGCACGGGCAAATTGCCCCATTCCGGCATGCCGGGCGCGCCGATGGGGCCGCCGTTGCGCAGGATCAGCACCGTGTTTTCATCGATGTCCAGGTCGGGCGCATGGATTTGCGCCAGCATCTCGGCGTTCGAATCGAACACGAGGGCGCGGCCCCGATGCTTGGCGAACTTCGGATTGGCGGCCGACGGTTTGATGACGGCGCCGCCAGGACACAGGTTGCCGCGCAACACGGCCAGCGCCGCGCCGTCGGCCACCGGCTGCGACACCTTGCGGATGACGCTGTCGTCCAGGCAGACGGCGTCGGCGATGTTCTCGCCCAGGCTGCGGCCCGTGACCGTCAAGGCCGTCAAGTCCAGCTGCGGCGCGATTTCCTTGAGCAGGGCCGGCATGCCGCCCGCATAGAAGAAATCTTCCATCAGCTTGTCGCCGGACGGGAACAGGTTGGCGATGACCGGCACTTTTTGCGCCATCGCATCCATTTCATCGAGCGACAGGGCCAGGCCGGCGCGCCCGGCGATGGCGACCAGGTGGATGGCCGCGTTGGTCGAGCCGCCGAGCGCCATGTAGGCCGCCACGCCGTTCGACAGCGCGGCGCGGGTGAAGAAGCGCGACGGCTTCAAGTCTTCCCACACCATGCCGACGATGCGCTCGCCGCATTGCGAGGCCATGCGCACGTGGTTGGCATCCATGGCGGGAATGCTGGTGGCACCGGGCAAGGTAAAGCCCATCGCTTCGACGATGGACGTCATGGTCGAGGCCGTGCCCATGGTGTTGCAGGTGCCGGGCGAGCGCGTCATCTTCGCTTCCAGCTTGATCCACTCGGGCTTGGCGATGTCGCCGGCCACGTAGTCGTCCCAGAATTTCTTGGTGTGCGTGCCCGCGCCCACGCTCTGGCCGCGGTAGCGGTCGTTCAGCATGGGGCCGGCAGGGCAGAAGATGGCGGGGATGTCCATGCTGATGGCACCCATCAGCATGCCGGGCGTGGTCTTGTCGCAGCCACCGAGCAGCACGGCGCCGTCGATCGGCAGCGAGCGCAGCAGTTCTTCCGTTTCCATGGCAAGGAAGTTGCGGTAGATCATGGTAGTGGGCTTGACCATCACTTCGCCCAGCGACAGGGCGGGCAGCTCGACGGGGAAGCCGCCCGCCAGCAGGATGCCGCGCTTGACGGCTTCTGCCCGTTCGCGCAGGTGCGAGTGGCATGGCGACAGGTCGCTCCAGGTATTGATGATGGCGATGACGGGGCGGTCGAGGAATTCCTCGCGGCGCAAGCCCATCTGCTGCAGGCGCTGGCGGTGGGCGAACGAGCGCATGTCGTCTGGGGCCAGCCAGCGCTGGCTGCGCAGGGATTCCAGCGTGCGGCGGGAGGTAGCGGAGCTCAATGTGTGTCCTTTTTGGTTGCCTGGCGCGCTGCGTATGGCGTTCCAGTGCTGCTGTCTCGGGTCTTGCCTGAGGCCTTTGTTAGCGCTAACATTGCAAGTACAGCGAAATATAATTTGAATCGCACGGGGCTGTCAACAGATTTAATGCAGGGGGCAGGCGCGTAGCCCTTACACTATCGGCATGATTTCATTGACGCCAATTTCCAGTGGGGAATTTCTGCGGCCCGGCCGAAGAGCCGTGGCGCAGCCGCGTTACGCTGGCGTCCCCTGTGCGGCCGGCCATGGCATCATGCGTGGTGATCACCGATTTTTGAGAAGGCAGTACCCATGAACGACCCAGTACGCAAGCGGCGAGGCCTCGGCCGCAGCACCGTGTTCGATGTGGCCAAATTGGCACAGACCTCGGCCATTTCCGTGTCGCGCTATTTCAAGGAACCGGACCGCGTGTCGCAGGAAACGCGCGACCGTATCAAGAACGCCATCGACCAGCTCGGCTACATCCGCAACGAGGCGGCCGGCGGCCTGGCCTCGACCCAGGGCCGCATCGTGGGCGCCATCGTGCCCAGCGTGTCGAACTCCATCTTTGCGGAAACCATCCAGGGCTTGTCGACCACTTTGTCGCAGCACAATTATCAGTTGCTGCTGGCCACCCACGATTACTCGATCGAGACGGAAGAGAAGGTCGTGCGAGCCTTTCTCGGCTGGTCGCCGCGCGCGCTCGTGCTGACGGGCGCCGACCACAGCGCCGCCACGGAAACCTTGCTGGCGGGCTTGCAGATTCCCGTCATCGAAACGTGGGATATCCGCCCCGAGCGGCCATATCCGCAGATCGGCTTTTCGCATATCGCCACGGGGCGCGACATGACCTTGTATCTGCACGGGCAAGGCTACCGGCGCATCGTCTACGTCGACAGCGGCATCGGCAGCGATTTCCGCGCGCGCAAGCGGGCCCAGGGGTATGAGGAAACCATGCGGCAGCTGGGTTTGCGTGCGGAAATCGTGCAAGCGTCGGTGACGGCGCCGCTCGATGCGGGCGGGCAAGTGTTCAGCGAGCAAATGGCGCGCGCCGAGCGGCCCGACGCCCTGTTTTTTGCCAACGACAACATGGCTGCCGGCGCCATCTACGAGGCGGCGCGCCTGGGCATCCGTATACCAGAGCAATGCGCGGTGGCGGGCTTCGGCGACTTCCCGTTCTCGGAAAAACTCATGCCGGCGCTGACGACGATACGCGTGCCGCGCTATGACATCGGCCGCCTGGCCGCGCAAGCCATCCTGCAGCGCCTGGGCGAAGTGGACGAGGGCGCCGCGCCACCGGCCTTGGCGCCGCTGGCCTACGAGTTGATCGCGCGAGCCAGCGCCTGATAGGCACTGTGAAATGCAGATATTGATGAATCATATTTCTATCATCACAACATGCAATTGGCTTGATATGCTGCGATGCGGCATCATGCATCTGTCTCCTCTACTTCCTCACAGGAATTAGATTCAGCCCGCTCCCGCAGCGGGCTTTTTTTTGCCCGTGCCCGCCTGCTTTTCTATGAATATTATTAATGGATGTATGAAGTTTTACCATTATTTTTCATGAATGAAAGCCTTTATGATGATTCCATACTTCATCAGGAGGCACGACCATGACCGTTACGACACACAATTTGGGCTACCCGCGCATCGGCGCCAAACGCGAACTGAAATTTTCCCTGGAAGACTACTGGAAGGGCAACAGCACCTTGGCCGCGCTGGAAGGCCAGGGCGCCGAACTGCGCCAGCGCCACTGGCAAGAGCAGAGCGGGCTGGCCCTGGCGCCCGTGGGCGACTTTTCCTTCTATGACCAGGTGCTGGACCTGAGTTTTACCCTGGGTAACTTGCCACAACGCGTGCGCGGCCTGGAAGGCGCGGCGCTTGATAACTATTTTCGGGTGGCCCGTGGCCGCTCGGCCGGCGACAGCGATTGCAGCTGCGTCCACGCCGGCGAAATGACGAAATGGTTCGACACCAATTATCACTACATCGTGCCTGAATTTTCGGCCGGGACGCAATTCAAGCTCGACAGCAGCCGTTTGCTGCAGCAACTGGCGCAAGCGCGCCAATTGAACGTTAAAGCCAAGCCCGTGCTGATCGGCCCTGTCACCTATCTGTGGCTGGGCAAGGCCAAGGATGATTCTTATAAGCTGGCGCTGCTGCAAGGCTTGCTGCCCGTCTACGTGCAATTGCTGGAGGAACTGGCGGCCCAGGGCGTGGAGTGGGTGCAAATCGACGAACCGATCCTCGTCACGGAACTGGACAGCGCCTGGCAGCAGGCGCTGGTCACGGCCTATGATGCCTTGAGCAAGGCCAACAACGTCAAATTGCTGCTGGCCACGTATTTCGGCAAGCTGCAAGACAACTTGGCACTGGCGTGCAGGCTGCCTGTGCAAGGCTTGCATCTTGACGCCATCAATGCCCGCGAGGAAGTGGCGCAGGTGATTGCCCGGTTGCCCGCCACCAGCGTGCTGTCGCTGGGTGTCGTAAATGGCCGCAATATCTGGAAGACGGATTTGAATGCAGTGCTGGCATGGCTGGAACCCGTGCACGCCAGCCTGCAATCGCGGCTGTGGATCGCCCCGTCATGCTCCTTGCTGCACGTGCCCGTCGACCTGGCCAGCGAGCAAAAGCTCGATGCCGAGATCCAGTCCTGGCTGGCCTTTGCCCGTCAAAAGCTTGATGAAGTGCACACGATTGCCGGCGCACTGAACCAGGGCCGCGCTTCCGTGCAAGCCGCGCTGGACGCCAATCAGGCGGCTGTGCAAGCGCGCCGCCAGTCGCCGCGCGTGCACAATCCGGCAGTGAAAGCGGCCGTGGCCCGCATCGACGCCAGCCTGGGCCAGCGTGCCGGCGGCTATGCCGAGCGTGCCGCCAAGCAAGCTGCGCTGTTGCAACTGCCCGCGTACCCGACGACAACCATCGGCTCTTTCCCGCAGACTGCGGAAATCCGCCAGGCCCGCAGCCAGTTCCGCAGCGGCCAGCTCGATGAAGCCAGCTATAAAAAACTGATGCAGGCGGAAATCGCCCATTGCGTCCAGGAACAGGAAGCGCTGGGTCTGGACGTCTTCGTGCACGGCGAGGCGGAACGCAATGACATGGTGGAATATTTCGGCGAACAGCTCGACGGCTATACCTTCAGCCAGTTCGGCTGGGTGCAATCGTACGGTTCGCGCTGCGTGAAGCCGCCTATTTTGTTCGGCGACATCAGCCGCCCGCGCGCCATGACGGTCGAGTGGAGCACCTACGCCCAGTCGCTGACGAACAAGCCGATGAAAGGCATGCTGACGGGCCCCGTCACCATCCTGAACTGGTCTTTCGTGCGCGATGACCAGCCCCGTTCCGTGTCGTGCCACCAGCTGGCGTTGGCCATCCGCGCCGAGGTGCAGGACCTGGAACGGGCCGGCATCCGCGTGATCCAGATCGACGAGGCGGCGCTGCGCGAAGGCTTGCCGCTGCGCAAATCCCAGTGGGCCGAGTACCTGCGCTGGGCCGTGGAATCGTTCCGCATCACGGCCAATGGCGTGGCCGATGAAACGCAGATCCACACGCACATGTGCTATTCGGAATTTAACGACATCATCGCGCAGATCGCCGGTATGGATGCGGACGTCATCACGATTGAAACCTCGCGCTCCGACATGGAATTGCTGGACGCCTTCGATGACTTCAACTATCCGAACGACATCGGTCCTGGCGTCTACGACATCCACTCGCCCAACATTCCTGGCCAGGAACAGATGGTCAAGCTGATGCGCAAGGCGGCCGAGCGCATTCCCGCGCAGCGCCTGTGGGTCAATCCCGATTGCGGCCTGAAGACGCGCGGCTGGAAAGAAGTGATACCCGCGCTGGCCAACATGGTGGCGGCAGCGAAAACCTTGCGCGGCGACACCGTGGCGTAACGATGGCAAGGGCAGGGGAGGCCGCTATGGCTGAAACGTGGCCGAGATATAGAACAATCGTATTTCTGTCATCACAACATGCAATTGGATAATGATGCTGCGATGCGGCATCATGCACTTGTCTCCTCTACTTCCTCCAAGGAAATAGATTCAGCCCGCTTCCGTAGCGGGCTTTTTTTTGCCTGTTTTCATGGCCGCATCCATTAATATAGATTTGTTTAAGCATAAACATACAAGGAGACAAGTTGATGATGCCTTTGTTTCGCGCCGCCGGCATGCTGGCGCTGATGGCGCTCGGCGCCTGTTCGGCGGAGAGGCACCCGCTTGACCACCATTTGTCCCAATTGCGTCCGGTCACGGTCGCAGCGCTGCCTGATATGGGGTGGCCGCCCGGCGCGATGCTGTGCCCGATGGGCATTTATCAGAGCGAGCTGAGCGACTCGGCGCCTCATGCGGATCGCGTTAACGCGTTCCTGAAGCAAAACAAATTTCTGGGTGAGGAAGGTCTTTGGTCGCTGATCGTCGTCAAACCGATGTCCGAAGGGGGCGCAGGTATCGAGCAATTGCTTTTCAAGCGCGGCGACTATGACGTGATCAATGATCCGCAACTTATCGCGCGCGATGCGGAAACGGTGCCAAAGGGGTTTGCGCCGCACGCTTGCGTCACCGTGGAACAAGCCCGCGTGCTGGTGACGCGTGAACAAAGATCGCATCGAAAGCTCATCATTTTTGGAACGAGCTAGGTCCGCTTCCGTCGCGGTTTTTGCCCACGTCGTACGTGGTGCGCTACAGCACATTCGCCGCTACGGCGGAACTGTAGTTGCGCGCCAGCGCCGCGATGATGGCGGCCATTGCCTGCGGGTTGTCCGTGCCGCCGAAATGCGCGGCATACAGGCGCTTGGCCGCCTCGACTTGCGCATTCGTCAGTTTCACGGCATAGGCCATGCGCACGGTTTCAGGATTGTTCAGCGTCATTTTTCACCTCGAAGACAGGATTTCACTTGGCTCGCGCACTTGTACGCGCAAAGAATTGCAACTACAATAATTGCATTTGCAATCGTATAGGCAATATCTGCCTTGCGCAAGCATTGTTGCGACAGGAGCCTGCATGCATTCTTCCCCTTTACTTCCCCTACCGCCATTGGACGTGGCGCGCGACACCGTCCAGGCCTGCCTGGCCGCGCTGGCGGCACCGCCAGCGTTGCCGTTGCGGCAGGTTTCGCCACGCCGGGCGCTGGGCGCCATGGCGGGCAGCTTGCAGACGGGGCCAGGTGCGGTGAACGCCATCAGCGTCGTGCGCGCGGAAGTGATGCAGCAGTCTGACGATGCCTGGAATGTGACGGCGTCCGCCAGTGCCTGGCCGCTGCGCTATGGCGCCGACAAACCGCTGCTGTATCTGTGCCGTCCCGCTTCGGTTCAGGCATTGTGTGGCGTACTGGTCGATGCTTGCGAGCGTGGCATCGTCTGCAGCGATGCGGAAACGCAAGCCTCGTGCTGGCCGAAAGGCGTGCAGCCCGCGCTGCCCGCCTGGCTGGCCGCGCAGCACAATTGCACGCCGTTCGACCCGGCCACGGGCGAGGAAGTGCGCGCCATCCTGCGCTCGGCACTGGAAACGCTGTATCTGGAACAGCAGCCAGGTTATTACTACCTGGCCATACATGACGAAGGTGCGGATGAAGATGCGGACGAAGGTGCGGATACGGATACGGATGCGGTGGCGGCGCCCTTGTCGGCCGCCGATGCGGCAGCGGCCAGCCTGGGCATGTATCGCGTGTCGCCGCCGGATCCGGCGCCATGCCGGGTGCGTCTGTGCGGAGCGGGAACGATGCTGGCCGTCGTTGCCGATGCGGCCCGCTTGCTCAAGGACGACTGGGATATCGCCGCGCAAGTGTGGAGTTGCCCCAGCTACACGCGCCTGGCGCGCGATGCGCAGGCGGCGGAGCAGTGGAACCTGCGTCACCCGCGCGCCGTCCCAAGGTTGGCCCATGTGCGGCGCTGCCTCGATGACAGCGCCGCGCCCGTCATCGCCGTCACCGGCTATGGGCAGCACATCGCGGGCCAGATTGGCGGCTACGTGCGCGGGCGTTTCATCGCCGTCGGTGCTGACGCCATGATGGAGGTCAGCGCGCCATGGCTGGCCGTCACGGCCTTGAAAGCCCTGGCCGACGATGGCGCGCTGCCCCTGCAGTTCGTCGATTACGCGCTGCGGCGCTACGCCTTGCTCTGAGCGGCGTTGCGTGCAGCCTCGGCGGCGCGCGCGAGGGCGGCGCTGAAGTCCTGCTGCTCGCCGCTGTCAAAGTGCGCGAGGAACAGGTCGGCCACTGTTGCCTGGTAGACGGCCCACATCTTCTTGCGCAGGATTTTCCCGTCTTCCGTGATGGAAACGAAGGCGGCGCGCCCGTCTTCCATCGAGCGCGTGCGCGTCACCAGCCGGTCCGTTTCCAGCTTGTCCACCAGGCGCGTCAGGTTGTAGCGCTCGATGGCCAGAGCGTCGGCCAGTTCATGCATGCGGCGCGAACCGTCCTGTCCGCTTTCGAGGCCCCACAGCACGTCATACCACGCATACACGGGCAAGCCGGCCGCGGCGAGGCGGCGCTCGATTTCGCGGATCATCAAACGGTGCGTACGCACGAACGAGAACCACAGGTCGGGCGCAGGGGCCGGGCCAATTTCAGGTGCAGTTTCAGACATCGTATTCCTCCAGATCGATCACAGTTGCAAATGCAATTATAGCGCTATACAATGCCCGTCATAACGATTGCAAATGCAATGATTGCATAGGCAATTATTCGCGTATCGATTTCCCAACCCAGGAGACTGCCATGACCACATCCCTCGCTGTGCCCGATATTGACCCGCAGGAAACCAAAGAATGGCTGGAGGCGATGCAGGCCGTCGTCGCGGTGGAAGGGCGCCCGCGCGCCCATTATTTGCTTGACCAGCTCGTCGATTCCGATTCCGCGCAGCACGGCGGCATGCATGGCCGCGTCACCACCGCCTATACCAACAGCATCGCCCCCGAACGCCAGGGTGCGTATCCGGGCGACCTGGCCATCGAGCGCCGCCTGAACGCGTATATCCGCTGGAATGCGATGGTGATGGTCTTGCGCGCGGCCAAGCATTCGAACGTGGGCGGCCACATCGCCACCTACCAGTCGGCGGCCGTGCTGTACGACGTGGGTTTCGACCACTTCTTCCGTGGCCGCACGGACCAGTTCGCCGGCGACCTGGTCTACATCCAGGGCCATTCCGCGCCCGGCATCTATGGCCGCGCCTATCTGGAAGGCCGCATCACGCAAGCGCAGCTGGACAATTACCGCCGCGAAGCGGGGCGCGAGGGCTTGTCGTCGTATCCGCATCCCCGGCTGATGCCGGACTTCTGGCAATTTCCCACCGTCTCCATGGGACTGGGCCCGCTGACGGCGGCCTACCAGGCCCGTTTCATGCGCTACCTCGAGTACCGTGGCTTGAAGGAACACCAGGGCCGCAAGGTGTGGGCCTTCCTCGGCGATGGCGAGATGGACCAGCCCGAATCCCTGGCCGCCATTTCGCTGGGCGGACGCGAGCGCCTGGATAACCTGATCTTTGTCGTCAACTGCAACCTGCAGCGCCTTGACGGTCCCGTGCGCGGCAACAGCAAGGTCATCCAGGAACTGGAGGGTACGTTCCGTGCGGCCGGCTGGCACGTCATCAAGGTCATCTGGGGCAGCGGCTGGGATGCCCTGCTGGCGCGCGACACGAGTGGTTTGTTGCGTCAGCGCATGATGGAATGCGTGGACGGCGATTACCAGACCTTCAAATCGCAGAATGGCGCTTATGTGCGCGAGCATTTCTTTGGCAAGTATCCGGAACTGCTGGCGCTGGTGGCGCACATGTCGGACGACGACATCTGGAAGCTGACGCGCGGCGGCCATGACCCGGAGAAAGTCCATGCGGCCTACGCGGAAGCCATGCGCACGCCGGGCCGTCCCACCGTGATCCTGGCCAAGACCGTCAAGGGTTTCGGCATGGGCGAGGCGGGAGAAGGGCAGAACATCAACCATCAGCTGAAAAAGATGAGCGCCGACGCCGTGCGCGCGTTCCGCGACCGCTTCGCGCTGCCCGTCAGCGATGCCCAGCTGGAAGAGATGCCCTACCTGAAACCGGCGCCGGACAGCGAGGAAGGGCGCTATTTTGCCGCGCGCCGGGCGCAGCTGGGCGGCTACATTCCCGCCCGCATCGGCAAGGTGGCGCCCTTGCCGATACCGCCGCTGTCCACGTTCGCCACCCAGCTCAACGATAGCGGCGAGCGGGGCGCGTCCACCACCATGGCCTTTGTGCGCATCCTCGGCACCCTGCTGAAAGATGCCGCCTTGAGCAAGATCATCGTTCCCATCGTGCCGGACGAATCGCGCACGTTTGGCATGGAAGGCCTGTTCCGCCAGATCGGCATCCATTCCTGGCTGGGCCAGCTGTACACGCCGCAGGACGCCGGGCAGCTCAGCTATTACAAGGAAGCCAAGGATGGGCAGATCTTGCAGGAGGGCATCAATGAATCGGGCGCCATTTCTTCCTGGATCGCCGCCGGCACGTCGTACAGCAACCATGGCCTGGCCACCATTCCGTTCTACATCTTCTATTCGATGTTCGGCTTGCAGCGCGTGGGCGACCTGGCGTGGGCGGCGGCCGATGCCCGCACGCGCGGCTTTTTGCTGGGCGCCACGTCGGGCCGCACGACGCTGATGGGGGAAGGCTTGCAGCACGATGATGGCCACAGCCACGTGCTGTCGTCCGTGATTCCCAACTGCATCTCGTACGATCCCACCTATGCCTACGAGCTGGCCGTCATCATCCACGATGGCATGCGCCGCATGTTTGCCGAGCAAGAGGATATTTTCTATTACATCACCTTGCTCAACGAAAACTATCCGCACCCGGCCATGCCGGCAGGGGCCGAGGCGGGCATCCTGCAGGGCCTGTATCTGCTGCAGGAAAGTCCGGAAGCACTCATGGCAACCACGCCGCGCGTGCAGCTGATGGGCAGCGGGTCCATCCTGCGCGAGGTGTTGGCCGCCAGCGTGCTGCTGCAGCAGGATTTCGGCGTGGCGGCCGACGTGTGGAGCGCCACCAGCCTCACGGAAGTGCGGCGCGACGGCCTGGCCGTGCAGCGCTGGAACATGCTGCACCCGGACAGCGCGCCACGCGTGCCCTATATCGAGCAATGCCTGGCTGGCCGGCAAGGCCCAGTGGTGATCGCCACCGATTACATGAAGATCGTGGCCGACCAGGTGCGCCCCTTCGTGCACGACCGGCGCTTTGTCACCCTGGGTACGGATGGCTTTGGCCGCTCCGATACGCGCGAATCCTTGCGCACCTTCTTTGAAGTGGACCGCCATTTCATCGTGCTGGCAGCGCTGACGGCGCTGGCGGATGGAGGCGAGCTGCCACGCAGCAAGATTGGCGAAGCCATCGCCAAATACGGCATCGACGTGGAAAAACTGGATCCCGCGTCCGTGTAACTTTTCGAGGAGTGATCATGAAACTGTATTACGCAACGGGAACGTGTTCTTTGTCGCCGCACATCGTGGCCATCGAGGCGGGCATCGCGCTGGAACTGGAAAGAGTTGATATTCGCAAGATCCCGCGCGTCACGGAAACGGGCGCCGATTATGCGCGCATCAATCCGAATCTGTACGTGCCGGCGCTGGCGCTGGACGACGGTACCATCTTGCTGGAGGGCACGGCCATCGTGCAATACCTGGCCGATCTGGCGCCGGCCAGCGGTCTGGCGCCGCCGGCAGGAACCATGGCGCGCGTGCAGCTGCAGTCGTGGCTGGGTTTTATTGCCACCGAGTTGCACAAGGTGTTCAGTCCCTGGCTATTCCATCCGGAATACGGCGCGCAGGCGCAGGACGTGGCCCGCTCGCGCCTGGCTGCCCGCCTCGATTATGTGGAGCGGCAACTGGCGGCCGGCGGGCCGTATCTGCTGGGTGAGCGCTATTCCATCGCGGATGCCTATCTGTACACCATCCTCGGCTGGTCTGCGCACACCAAGGTGGACTTGTCGGCCTTCCCGCAAGTGAGGCGCTTGTTCGAGCGCGTCGGCGAGCGTCCCGCCGTGCGCCAGGCGTTGCGCGAGGAGGAGGGCAGATATTGATAAAACATATTTCTATCATCACAACATGCAATTGGATAGCTATGCTGCGATGCGGCATCATTCATTTGTCTCCTCTACTTCCGCATAGGAATTAGATTCAGCCCGCTCCCGCAGCGGGCTTTTTTTTGCCCGTTTTGTGGTGCAAAGCTGCGCACGCTTGCTTGTCATCATCGCCATCGTGTTGCTTTTGTGCATGTTAAACTGGGCCTTCCCCAGAATAAGGCTGCCCCATGCTTGAACTCTTCCGCCATACCCTGGAATCGTCGCCCATCCTCGCCCTGTTCCTCGTCATCGGCGCCGGTTATGCGCTGGGGCGCATCAGCGTGTTCGGCTTTTCGCTGGGCGTGGGCGGCGTGCTGTTCGCGGGGCTGGCGCTGGGCGCCTTTGCTCCCGGTTCCGTGCCGCCGCCGATGGTCGGCTCCATCGGCTTGCTGCTGTTCCTGTATGGCATCGGCGTGCAGTACGGCGTGCAATTTTTCGCGGGCTTGCGCGGCGCGGGACAGAAACACAATCTGATCGCCTTTGTCGCCGTCATGGGCGGCCTGGCCGTGTCCATCTGGGGCGGGCAGTGGATCGATATCTCGCTGCGCATGGCCAGCGGCGTGTTTGCCGGCGCCATGACCAGCACGGCCGCCCTGCAGGCGGCGCTGGAAGCGTCGCACGGCAATGGCGACGCGGCCGTCGGCTATGCCGTCGCGTATCCGTTCGGCGTCGTCGGCCCCATGCTGGGCCTGTACCTGGCCGGGCGCATACTAAAACCCGTGCTGACGCCGCCGCCGGCGCCCATTGTCGTCTCCGAAATCACCATCGACGCAGCCAAATTGGCGGGCGCGGCCCTGTCCGAACTGGCCGACGGCCCCCTGGCTGGCGTGCAAGTGATCGGCGTGCGCCAGGGCCACCAGAACCGCTTGCCCGACCCAAGCCTCGTGCTTGGCGTGGGCGACGCGCTGATGGTGTCGGGCACGGTGGCCGGTGTGGAAGCGGCGCGTACGGCGCTGGGCCATCTGGACCCGGGCCGCCTGATGAAGGACCGCGGCGATTTCGATGGCACGGAAGTGTTCGTGTCGGATGCGGAAATCGTCGGCGTGCCCCTGGGCGAGCTGAACCTGGCCAAGGATTTCCCCCTGCAGATCGCGTTCATCCGCCGCGGCGACGCCATGATCCTGCCGCACCCGTTCCTGACCCTGGAATTCGGCGACAGGGTGATGGCCATCGCGCCGGCGAAACATGCGGCCGACGTGCGCAAACTGTTCGGCAATTCCATCACGGCCACGGCCGAGTTCAGCTATGTGTCGCTGGGCATGGGCATGGTCTTGGGCGTGCTGCTGGGCCTCGTGCCTATCCCCTTGCCGTGGATAGGCTCGTTCAGCCTGGGCCTGGCCGGCGGGCCACTGGTGATGGCGCTGATTCTGGGCCGCCTGGGCCGAGTCGGCAAGATCAGCTGGCGCTTGCCGTTGTCGGCCAACCTGGTCATGCGCAACTATGGCTTGACGATTTTCCTCGCTTCCGTCGGCATGGCGTCCGGCTTGCCCTTCGTGCAGCAAGTGGGTGCCGACGGCTTGCCCATGCTGGCGCTCGGCGTCGTGACGGTGCTCGTGGTGGTCGCTCTCGTCGTGATTCTGGGCAAGGTATTCCTGCGCCTGCCGTTTCCCGAATTGCTCGGCATCGCGGCCGGCGCCACGGGCAACCCGGCCGTGCTGGTGTTCGCCAACCGCCTGGCCAAGTCGGACCGGCCTAACCTCGGCTACGCCATGATTTTCCCCAGCATGACCATCGTCAAGATCGTTGCCGTGCAAGTGCTGCTGCACTTGTATGGCTGACGGCGGCCAGCGTCAATCCCTTGCAGCGCCAGGGCGTTTGTTGGCTCCAGCAACGCTGATGCCAAATGACAGCAGCAAGGCGGCAGCGGCGAAGCCTGCGGCAAGCCACAGGTTGGCCGAGAGGCCCAGCCTGTCGACGGCCTGACCACCGGTCCACGCCCCGAGCGCGATGCCGATATTGAAGACGCCCACATACAGCGCGGCGACGATCTCCACGGCCCCGGGCGCCGCCTTCATCATCAAGGTCATCAGGCCGACAGATACACCGCCGTAGGCCAAGCCCCAGGCCAGCAGCACCGTGCCGCCGCCGATGCCGGAGCCGCCGACAGCGAGGAACAGCAGCGGCGTGAGCAGCAGGCCGCCCGAGATGGCGATGATGGTAGTCGCCGTGCGCCGCGCCGCAGCGACACCGGCCAGGAAGTTTCCAATGATGCCCGCGAAGCCATAGGCAAACAGCAGTGCGCCCAGCCATTGCGCATCGAAGCCCGACACGGACAGCAGTAGCGGGCGCACGAAGGTAAAGGCCATGAAATGGCTGGTCACCAGCAGCAAGGTCAGAAGCAGTCCCGCTTGCAACTGCCTGTTGCTCAACTGTTTGCCGAATTGTCGCAAGGTCGCCGAACCGGCAGCGGGCAGGGCGGGAATGACGGCCAGATGCAGCGCCAGGACCAGGCCGCTGAACAGCGCCATGACGCCGAAGGCCCAGCGCCATCCTGCGAGGTCGCCGATTTGGGCGCCTAGCGGCACGCCCAGCACGGAAGCGGCCGCCACGCCGCCGAAGATGACCGACGTTGCCAGGCCTACCGAGCGGGCTGGAACCAGGCGGGAAGCGAGGCCGCCGGCGATGGCCCAGATGCCGCCCATGCAAAAACCGACGAGTACCCGCGCCGCCAGCATCCACGCCATGTTCTGCGCCAGGGCCGAGGCAATGTTCGCGATCACCAGGAGTGTCAGCAAACCACAGAGAATCTTGCGCCTGTCCAGGCTTCCCGATGCAAGCACGACCAGCGGCGCGAACAAGGCCGCCAGCAATGCGGGCAGCGAGATCATCAGGCCGGCCGTTCCCGTGGAGGTGGTCAGGGTGTCGGCAATCGGCGTCAACAGGCCGACCGGGAGCATTTCCGTCGTCACGACGGAAAAGGTGGCCATGCCGACAGCGGTGACCGCCAGCCGGGGGTGGCGGACGGAAGTTTCTGCGGCAGCGCAAAAAGACGTACTCATGGTTCATATCCTTCATGTGATCAAGCGATAAACGGGTGTGCCCGCTTGCAACGGAGACACTCCGCAGCGATAATACATACATCGCGTATGAATAAAGTATATATACATACGAAGTGAATGTAAATAATCATACGCTGCGTATGTAAGGAGAAAGCAATGGTTCGCCGCACCCGTGTGGAAATGGAAGAAACCCGTGCCTCGTTGCTGGCCACCGCCCGCAAAGTGTTCAGCGAGCGCGGTTATGCCGACACGTCGATGGACGACCTCACCGCGCAGGCAGGGCTGACGCGTGGTGCGCTGTATCATCACTTCGGTGACAAGAAGGGCTTGCTGCTGGCGGTGGTGGAGCAGATCGACGCGGAAATGGATGGCCGCCTGCAAGCCATCTCCGACAGCGCCGCAGACCTGTGGGAAGGCTTTCGCCATCGCTGCCGTGCCTATCTGGAGATGGCCCTGGAACCGGAAATTCAGCGCATCGTGTTGCGCGATGCCAAGGCGGTCCTGGGCGGCGCTTCACCGGACTCGCAGCGCCATTGCCTCGAGTCGATGCAGGGGCTTATCCAGCAGCTGATTCACCAGGACATCGTGGCCGACGCTTGCCCGCAGGCATTGGCTTCGCTGATCTACGGCAGCCTGGCGGAAGCGGCGTTCTGGATCGCCGACGGCGACGAAGGCAATGCGCGCCTGGTAAAAGGAACTGCTGCATTGGAATTGCTGCTGCGGGGCTTGTTGCTTCAAAGGTAGTCGCGAAAAGTGGCAGTTTCGTCTGAAGCGGCCATGCCTGGAGAAGCGGATGACGATATTGAGCAGGTTTGGAAAATAGAGGTCTAAGCTTATATTGACAAGGAGAACAACTATGCAAGTCAAGCGTATCGTTGCAAATTTCCCCGCGTCGGATCCGGGCCTGGCGCGGAAGTTTTACGAGGAAGTGCTGGGGCTGAGCCTGTTGATGGACCACGGCTGGATCATGACGTATGGTTCGCAGACCGAGATGAACGTTCAAGTGAGCTTTGCGACGGAAGGCGGCTCGAACACTGCCGTGCCTGACCTTTCCATTGAAGTCGATGACGTGGATACCGCCTTTGAACGCATGTCTGGAGCCGGGTTTCCCATTGAATATGGCCTCACCGATGAACCTTGGGGTGTCAGGCGGTTTTTCGTGCGCGACCCGTTCGGCAAGCTCATCAATATTCTGTCGCACACATAGACGCGGTCCTACGCCAGCCAGCCGCGCACCGACTTCCCTTGCGCGCCAGCCTCTGTAAAACCCCTGGCGCCACTCCCATTCTGTTGTACAATCCTTGAGAACGGTCGTGCTTTTTTGTGCGCTGAGTTTCCTTGCGTGCAGTCATCACGGCAACCGACAAGAACAAGGAGACAGACATGGACCTGCATTACACGGCCGAGGAGAGCGCCTTCCGCGACACGGTGCGCGCCTTCCTCGACAACCATCTGCCGGCGGATTTGCAGCGCAAGGTGCGCCAGCATCTGCGCCTGAACCGCGACGACTACGTGCGCTGGCACAAGATCGTCGCACAGCAGGGCTGGGCCGCGCCGGCCTGGCCAGTCGAATATGGCGGCACGGGCTGGACGGCCGTGCAGCGCCACATCTGGGAAGAGGAGTGCGCGCGCGCCGCCACGCCGCCGATTTTGCCATTCGGCATCAACATGGTGGCGCCCGTCATCATGGCTTTCGCCAACGCCGAACAAAAAGCATACTACTTGCCGCGCATCCTGAACTGCGACGACTGGTGGTGCCAGGGATATTCCGAGCCGGGCGCCGGTTCCGACCTCGCTTCGCTGAAAACCACGGCCCAGCGCGACGGCGACCATTACATCGTGAATGGTCAGAAAACCTGGACTACCTTGGGCCAGCATGCCGACATGATCTTTTGCCTGGTGCGCACGGACAGCACGGTGCGCAAGCAGGAAGGCATCAGTTTCTTGCTGATCGACATGAAAACGCCGGGCATCACCGTGCGCCCCATCATCATGCTCGATGAAGAACATGAAGTGAACGAAGTCTTCTTCGACAATGTGCGCGTGCCCGTCAACAAGCTGGTGGGCCAGGAAAACAAGGGCTGGACGTACGCCAAGTATCTGCTGGGCCATGAGCGCACGGGCATCGCCGCCGTCGGTCGCTCCAAGCGCGAGCTGACCTTCCTCAAGCAGCTGGCCATGCAGCAAAGCAAGCGCGGTGCGTCGCTGCTGCACGACCCCGCCTTTGCGGCCAAGGTCGCCACTCTGGAAATCGAATTGATGGCGCTGGAAATGACGGTTTTGCGCGTGATCAGTGAAGAAGGCAAGGGGCCGGGACCGCAGGCGTCGATGCTGAAGGTGCGCGGTTCGGAACTGCAGCAGCAGCTGACGGAACTGATGGTCGAAGCCATCGGCCCGCAAGCCTTGCCCTTTGACCCGGATTTTCTTGACGGCAGCGCGCCGCACAGCGCTGGCGGCGACGACCTGGCCGCGCCGCTGGCCGCGTATTACTTCAATTACCGCAAGACATCGATCTATGGCGGCTCGAATGAAATCCAGAAAAACATCATCACGCAGATGATCCTGGGCCTGTAAGCCAGAAGGAGACGACATGGACTTTCAATTTAATCAGGAACAGCAGCAATTCGCCGACGCGCTGCGGCGCTGGGTCGACAAGGATTACCCGTTTGAAACGCGCAAGCAGATCGTCCACTCGGCCACGGGTACCTCCGACGCCGCCTGGGCCACCCTGGCCGAGCTGGGCATGACGGCCTTGCCGCTGCCGGCCGGCGCGGGCGGTTTCGACGGCACGGCCGTCGACATGCTGCTGGTGATGCAGGAACTGGGCCGCGGCCTGGTGGTCGAGCCCTACCTGGCCACCGTGCTGGGCGCGCGCTTCCTGAGCCTGGCGGGCGGCCACGACGGCGTGCTGGAGCAGGTCGCCAGCGGCAGCCTGAAACTGGCTTGCGCGCTGGGCGAGCGCCAGTCGCGCCACGACATGCACGATATCGCCACGACCGCCAAGGCCAGCGGCGACGGTTTCGTGCTCGACGGCGAGAAAACCGTCGTCATCCACGGCGCCCAGGCGGGCGCGCTGATCGTCTCGGCGCGCAGCGGCGGCGGCCAGAGGGATACGGATGGCGTTTCGCTGTTCCTCGTGCCTGTTGACGCGCCCGGCGTTTCCGTGCGCGACTACCGGACCATCGACGGCCAGCGCGCCGCCACCGTCACCCTCGTGCAAGTGGTACTGGGCCACGACACCCTGGTCGGCCAGGCAGGCCAGGGCTGGGCCGTGCTGGACGCGGCGCTCGACTATGGCGCCGCCTTGCTGTGCGCGGAAGCCGTGGGCGCCATGGACGCCATCTTTGCCGCCACCCTCGACTACCTGAAAACGCGTCAGCAGTTCGGTGCGCCGATCGGCAAATTCCAGGCCTTGCAGCACCGCATGGCCGACATGTTCATCCACCTGGAGCAGGCGCGCTCGATGGCCATGCTGGCCGCCGCCAAGGTTGACAGCGAAGATGCGGCCGAGCGGCGCCGCACGGTCTCCGCCGCCAAGGCGAGGGTGGGGCTGGCCGCCACCTTTGTCGGCCAGCAAGCCGTGCAATTGCATGGCGGCATGGGCGTCACGGACGAATTGCCCGCCGCCCACCATTTCAAGCGCTTGAGCATGATCGCCCTGACCCTGGGCGACGTGGACCATCACATCGAGCGCTTTATCGCCCAGCCGGGCTTCTTGCCGACGGAGACCGCATGACCGCATCGCCTGCCATCACCCCGAAACACTGGTATTTCGAAGACTTTACGCAAGGCCTGGAAATCGACCTGGGCCAGCGCCATGTGACGGAGAGGGAAATCATCGCCTTTGCCACGGATTTCGACCCCCAGCCATTCCACGTCGACCATGAGGCCGCCGAAAAGACCATCTTCAAGGGCGTCATCGCCAGCGGCTGGCATACCTGCGGCATGATGATGCGCCTGGTCGTGGACAATCTGCTCAAGCATTCGTCCAGCATGGGCTCGCCCGGCCTGGACAGCATCCGCTGGCTCAAACCCGTGCGCGCGGGCGACACCTTGCAACTGACCTACCAGGTCAAGGAAGTGCGTCCGTCCACGTCGAAGCCGGACCGCGGCATCGTCATTTCCGTATGGAGCGTGCGCAACCAGCATGGCGAAGTGGTCACCACCGTCGAAGGCATGGGCATGTTCGGCCGCCGCCCGGCAGGAGAGCAGCATGCGTGATATCGCTGGCATCGCCGGTTTCCAGGCCCTGGCGGGACAGCACGTGGCCGTTTCCGACTGGCTCACCATCACCCAGCAGCGCATCGACACCTTTGCCGACGCCACGGACGACCATCAGTGGATCCACGTCGACGCGGAGCGCTGCGCACGCGAGTCGCCGTACGGCTGCACCGTGGCGCACGGCTTCCTGACGTTATCGCTGCTGCCGGCCATGTTGCAGGGAGCCTTGCACATGGCCGGCATCCGCATGGCCATCAATTATGGCTTGAATAAAGTGCGCTTTCCCGCCCCCGTGCCCATGGGCAGCCGCCTGCGCGCGCGGCTTGACATCCTGTCCGTCGACGACTTGCCGGAAGGGGCGCAAGTGAACTGGGCCGTCACCATGGAAAGGGAAGGCGACACCAAACCCGTGTGCGTGGCGGAGTTTTTGATGCGCTGCTATCCCTGAGGGATAAGCCTGGCTACGCCGCGCAGGTCGGGGTAGGTCGGCTTAGCCCGCAGAGCGTAAGCCGACGCAGGCGCGCCTCCTCTTCACTCCCCCGCCGACGCGCAATACCTGTCCCGTCCCGTATGCTTGGCGCGGTACAGCAGGGCGTCGGCGGCACGGATCAGGGCGCTCGGGTCCATGCCTTCCGTGGGCATGACGCTGGCCATGCCCAGGCTGACGGTGACGTGCGGGCCGGCGCTCGATCTGGCGTGGGGAATCTGCAACGCGCGCACTTCGTCGAGGATGCGCTGGGCCACCACTTCGGCGCCGTCGCGCGTTTCCTGCGGCAGCAGGATGATGAATTCCTCGCCGCCGTAGCGCGCCAGCAGGTCGGGCGGGCGCACGGCGCAGCGGCGCAGGGCGGCGCTCACCTGTTGCAGGCACAGGTCGCCCGCCTGGTGGCCATACGTATCGTTGTAATCCTTGAAGTGGTCGATATCGGCCATGATCAAGGCCATCGGCACGCCGTCGCGCGCGCAGCGCCTCCATTCGCTGTCCATCGTGTCGTTGAAACTGCGCCGGTTGGCCACGCCCGTCAGCGAATCCGTCAGCGACAGTTCGCGCATGGCGTCGGCTTGCCGCTTGATGGTCAGCTGGCTGCGCACGCGCGCCCGCACGACGGCCGCGTTGAACGGTTTCGTGATGAAATCGACGGCGCCCGCTTCCAGCGCCCGCGTTTCGTCCTCGGGCTGGTTCAGGGCCGTGACGAAGATGACGGGGATGGCGCTGAGGATGGTCGATTCGCGCAGCGCGTTGCACACGGCATAGCCATCCATGCCGGGCATGACGGCGTCGAGCAGGATCAGGTCCGGTAGTTGATTATGTGCAATTTCCAGCGCCTTCTCGCCGCTCAGGGCGAACAGCACGTCGTGTTCCTCGCGCAGCAGCTGGTGCAGAATCTGGATGTTTTCCATGGCGTCATCGACGATGAGGATGCGCCCGTTCATGGCAAGGTTGGTCCAGCTCACTTGTTTTCCTCTCGTTTCAGCTGATCGAGCACGAGTTTTTCCGCTGCGGAAAAGTTCAGTGTCTCGATCGCGTTTGCCAGCGCCAGGGCCGCTTCCCGGTCTGATTGTTGTAGGGCGGGGTGCAGGGCGTGGAATCGGGCCAGCGCCTTCAGGTTATTGTTGCGGATCAGGACGAGCAGGTCGGCCAGGCCGGCGCGCAGGTCGAGCGGTGCGCTGCCGGGCGCGGCTTGTGCCGGCTGGCCGCGTCGCAAGGGCGAGGGCAGGGCGCGCGCCGCTTCGATGACTTCGGCCATCGCCAGTTCCAGCTGTCCCAGCAAGGCGGCGGTAGCTTGCGAAGCGCCCCCGTGCAGCGATTTTTCCGCGTCGCCGGCCAGGCTGGCGACGCGCGTGGCGCCCAGGTTGGCCGCCACGCCGCACACGCGGTGCAGCAGTTGCGCCGCCTGCCGCGTCTGGCCAGCGGCCAATAGGCGCCCGGTTTCCTCGACGGCGTCGCCTTGCGAATTTTCAAAGCGCTTGAGCAGGGCCAGGAAGGCGCCGTAATCGCCGCCGAAGCGGTGCAGGGCCGCGGCCAGGTCGATGCCTGGCACCATGGCCGGCACATCGGGCATCCACGCGGCGGCATTGTCGGCCGCAATGGCACCGCCGCCAGTGGCCGCGCCCGGCGGCGCCGGCACCAGCCGGGTCAGGGTCTCGATCATGTCGTCGACATCGATGGGCTTGGCCACGTGCGCATTCATGCCGCTGGCAATGGCGCGCAGGCGGTCCTCGTCCATGGCGTTGGCCGTCATGGCGACGATGGGCAAGTCCGGCAAGCCCAGCGCGCGGATGGCCAGGGTCGCGTCGTAGCCATTCATGACGGGCATCTGCAAATCCATCAGCACCACGTCCCACGCTTGCGGGCTGTGCGCCAGCATGTCGACGGCCAGCCTGCCGTTGGCCGCCACGGCCACGCGCGCGCCCGAGTGCAGCAGGATGTACTGCGCCACTTCCTGGTTGATTTCATTGTCTTCCACCAGCAGGACGCGCATGCCTTCCAGCAAGCCCGACAAGGGCGTGGAAACGGGCAGCACGGATGGCGCGCTGCGGCCGTTGCGTCCATCCCGCACGGCCATGACGGCCGCCAGCAGGCGCGCCGGGGTGGCCGGTTTCGAAACGATGCCGGCCAGCATCAAGCTGTCGGCCAGGCGTTCGAGGTTTTCGCTGTCCTGGTCGGCCACCAGCATGATCACGGGCGGCAGCGCCAGGTGTTCGTCGGTGCGCGCCTCGGTGAGCATGGAAATGCCATCCATGCCCGGCATGGCCGCGTCCAGCAGCACAAGGTCCGCCGCCCGTTCGCCGCCGGCATGCTTGCGCAGCAGGGCCAGGCCGGCCGCGCCGCTGTCGGCGCTGCGGCTGTGCCAGCCCTGCGCCGCGCACCAGTCTTCCAGCATGGCGCGCACGCTGGCGTTATCGTCGATGATCAGCAGCGACAGCTCCCTGGGCGCGCCCTTGCCGGGCGCCTCTGGCGGTGGCGCCACCTTGTCGAAGCGGCAGCTGAAACGGAAGTCGGAACCTACGCCCAGCGTGCTTTTCACGCTGAGCTGGCCGCCCATCAATTCCACCATGCGCCGGCAGATGGCCAACCCCAGTCCCGTGCCGCCGTATTTGCGGCTGGTGCCGCTGTCGCCTTGGGAAAACGCGTCGAAGATGTGCTCCTGCTCGGCCGCGCCGATGCCGATGCCTGTGTCGCGCACGGAAAACTCGAGCGTCGCGCCGGCCGCATCCTCGGCCGCCATGGCGATGGACAGCACCACTTCGCCATGCGCGGTGAACTTGACGGCGTTGCCCATCAGGTTGATGAGGATCTGTTCCATGCGCAGGGCGTCGCCGATCAGTTCGTCGGGCACGCGCGGGTCGAGCACGAACACGGGCTCCACGCCGCGCGCCCAGGCGCTGCTGGCCAGCAGCACGCCCACGCTGCCCAGCATGCGTTCGAGCTGGAAGCGGCGCTGTTCCAGCACCATCTGCCCCGCCTCGATTTTGGAAAAATCGAGCACGTCGTTGACGATGTTGAGCAGCGACTGCGTGGCCATCTGGATCTTGCCCACATAGCTGCGCTCGCGCCGTTCCAGCGGCGACTCTTCCAGCAGGCGCGCCAGGCCGATGATGGCGTTCATCGGCGTGCGGATTTCATGGCTCATGTTGGCGACGAATTCGCTCTTCGCCGTACTGGCCGCCTCGGCCTTGTCGCGCGCGCGCACCATTTGTTCGTTGAGTTCGTGCAGACGCAATTCCGTGCGCTTGAGTTCGGACACGTCCGAGGCCAGCACGAAGAAGCCGCGCACGCCGCCGCCATCGTCGACATCGGGAATGTAGTTGGTCCACGTGTGGCACACCTGGCCCGTGGGGTCGAGCAGGTCGCGCTCGAAGCTTTGCGGCCGGCCCGCCAGAACGCCCTCGACATGGGGCGCATACACGTCGAACAGTTCCTGCCCCAGCAATTCGCTCATGTGGATGCCGGCCAGTTCGGCGCTGCTGCGGCCAAACCATTCGTTATAGAAATTATTTGCGAAGCGGCAACGCAGATCGGCGCCCCAGTACGACACCATGCCGGGCAGGTTGTCGGTGACGGTGCGGATGAAGCGCTCGCTCTGTTCCAGGCGCAAGGTGGTGGCGTGCAGCACCTCGGTGGCGCGCTTGCGTTCCGTGATGTCGATCGACACCCCCAGCACGTGGCTGGCGCGCCCCGCGTCGTCGCGCAGGACCACCTTGCGCGTGGTGAAGTGGCGCGTCGTGCCGTCGGCCGTGTTGATCGCCTCCTGTTCGATTTCCACCATCTGCCCCGTGGCCAGCAGCTTGCGGTCGGCGCTGACGAAGGCGGACGCCTGCTGCGGCGGGAAGAAATCGTGGTCCGTCTTGCCCAGCAATTGCTCGCGCGAACGTCCCAGGGTCAGTTCCGCGTGGCGGTTGATCATTTCAAAGCTCAGCTTGTCGGCACGCTTGACGAAGACCATGGCCGGGATGTTTTCGATGATGGTGCCGAACAGGTGTTTCGAACGGCGAAACTCCGCTTCGCTGCGCTTGCGTTCGCTAATGTCCAGCCACAGGCCCGATACCCCCAGCAACTGCTGCTCGGGGCCGAAGATCGGGTGATACGAGACGACCCAGTGGCTCAGCTGCTCGCGTTGCTGCCCGCCATGGCCTTGCAATTCGAGGTCGACGATGGGTAATCCCGTTTCGAGCACCTGGCGCACGCAGCGCTCCACCTCCAGGCGCACGGCGTCGTCGAACAGCATGGCGCCCACGGGACGGCCCAGATGCTGCGCCACGCTGGCCCCGTGGATGGCGGCCAGGTAGTGGTTGATCATGACGATGCGCAAGTCCAGGCCCACGAACAGCATGCCGATGGGCGCCGTCGCGTACACGGTTTCCAGCAGGCGCGTGGATTTTTCCAGGGCCAGCGTGCGTTCTGCCACCAGGCTTTCGAGCTGCGTGCGGTGGCGCCGCAAGTCGCGTTCCAGCGCGCCCAGGGCGCTTGCCATGTCGGCCGATTCGCGGTCCGCGTGGCGGTTCGAGAGCAGGGGCTTGCCTTGCGCCAGCGCGTGGATCTGCTGCGTCAGTTCGTGCAGGGTGCGGGCCAGGCGGCCGCCCACGCGCCAGGCCAGGGCAAAGCCGGCGCCCAGCAGCAGGGCCAGGATGAGGGAACCGGTGACCACGGAGCCCAGCAGGGCTTCGGCCACCGTGCTGGTGCGCATGGTGACGGCGACCGTCCAGGCGTCATCCGGCGCGCGGCGAAAGCCCGTATACACGTCGAGGCCTTCCAGGGTGGCATGGCGCAGCACGCCTTCGCGCGCCTGGCGTATCTGCTCGAGCAGGGGCGCCACGGTGCGCTGGCCTACGTAACGCTGCGGCGCCAGGGTGCGCGCCACGTTGATGCCGTCGGCATTGACGATGGCCGCGCCCAGGTAGGCGGGCAGGTGCAGCTCGCGCAGCAGCACGGGCAGGTAGTCGGGCGGGTAAAGCGCCGTCAGCACATAGGCGGCACCCTTGTCGCGCGGCAAGGGTTGGTTCAGGGCCAGCCGCGGCAGCTCGTCCGGCGCCGTCAGCAAACTGGTCAGCCGAGGCTTGCCGTGGTCGCGCGTGCGCTCCATGCTGGCGGCCCATTTTTGCGGCAACGGTGGCGGCGCCTGGCTGGCGGGCAGGGATGTATTGATCAGCTGACGGCCCTTGGCGTCGGACACGATGAAGGCGCTGACGGCCAGGCCCGGCTGCAGCAGGCTGCCGGCCAGGGCGCGCAGGGCGTCGATGTCGTCGTTTTGCAGGGCGGGCGAGGCGGCCAGGATGCGCGCGGCCATCTGCGCACCGCTCAAGTCGCGTTCGACGGCGGCGGCGACGGCGCGCGCCGCCTGCGCCGTTTCGTTGACGACATGGTCGCGTTCGCGCGTGTAACTTTGCGCCACAAGCAGGAGAAAAACGAGTGCCGTCGGAATGACCCAGGCAAGCACCAGCCATGAAATTCTTGAGCGTATCGAAGGCAAATCTTGCACCCGGAAAGCTCCCAGAATGGATGAGTCGACAGGCAGGCTGACGCTGGCGCTGGCTGACCTAGAATGAAAAGATGCTAGACGAAATTGATTGTTCTGACAAGCCTAGTTTCTGTAATGGAAAAAAGGTTGCGCAAGGCATACAGAGGAGGGGTGACGCCCATCCCGCCGCGGCGGCGGGATGGCAAGGAAACTTACGGAACCACGGTCAGCACGTCGACATCGATTTCCGGGCTTTCCATGAAATCTTTTTCCACTTCGCCACGGATTTCCACGCGGGTCCTGGCGTCGATCTTGCGGTTCATGAAGACCTTGTCGTCGATGTCCACGCGGATTTCCGCCGTGCCGTCGGAGAACGTATATTTCTCGTTGCCCACTTTGCGCAGCAGGTTGCCGCGCAGCACGACGGCCTGGTCGTCGACGGGATTTTTCAGGATGGCGGCCACATTGCCGGGCGCGGCCGGGCCGGCCGTCGGTCCCACGTATTGGGCGTGCGCGCTGCCGGCCAGCAAGGCGCAGGCGGCCAGGGAGACGATGAGTGTGCGGTGCGGTGACATGGTATTCCTTCGATAGTGACTTGCGGCTTAGAAAAAGACGGCGGTGCGGGGGACGATAGCACCGGCATTGCCATAGGGCATGTTCGCCCGGACGCTGCCCGTGCTGGCCACACCATCGTCGAGTTTGCTGTCGATCTGCTCCGCGTAGCTCTCGGGCAGGTTGTCGAAACGGATGCCGTTGCCGGCCCGGCCGCCCACTTCGTCGTTGTACAGGTAGACGGCGCCCCCTTGGGCGCTGGTCATGAATTGCGAAGTGCCGTTGAACGAGCCGGTGATGAAGCCGCCCAGCGCCAGGTGCTGCGGCGCCAAGGTGAATTCGCGCGGCTGGCCGTCGCCGATCTGGCCGTCGCCATTGCCGTTGCCGGCCGAATTGGGCACGTGCACGGTGCCTTGGAGATCGTCGCCGGGCAGGGCGCGGAACTTGTCCTGGTAGGCGTTGACGGCGGCCGTCAGCGCATTCGACTGCTGGATGATGTTTTTCACCTTGGCGCTGTCGATCAAGCCTTGCCCCTTGAGCACGCCGCCGAGCAGCAAGCCGATGATGACCAGGACGATGGCGATTTCTACGAGGGTAAAGCCGTGCTGGCGGCGTGGGAGCATGGGATTTCCTTGGAAAAAAGTGCTGGTGCTAGGTATGGCAGCTTCAGGATGGCAGTTTACTGCAAATGATGCCGCGCGCGCATGGCATTTCGGACGGCGGCTCATGGCGCCGCCTGTTTCTTTTTGGCCAGTTCATCGAGCTTGCGCGCGAGAAAAGCGAGCTCGTGCGGGTCGCTGATCTGGCCGCTGGCGATCAGGCCGCCGATCACGAGGCGGGCGCTGTCGAGCTGGTCCATGTCTTCCAGGATGAACGCTTCCATTTCGCGCACCCATGTCGGCACGTGCGGCCCCGTCGCCAGATGGCGCAACGCGCGCGCATAGTCGAGCGCCAGCGGCAGGTCGTGCAACTGGTGCTTGGCCACCAGCACCGCCTGCGCCATGGCGGGCCAGCGGTGCTGCGGGTCGGCCGCGAAGCTGGCGGCGACAAAGGCCAGCATGCGCCGCGCGCGCTGCGGGTCGGCCACGCCCGCATACACCTCGCTGGCGGCGACCAGCGCGTAGCGGCTGCGCGGATCGAGCGTTTGCGCCGTCTCCAGCCAGCCGGCCAGGCGGTCATAGTCGAGCGCGCGCCACGGCAGGCTGACGCCGGGCTGGTCTTCGAACGACTGCAGGTATAGCAGCATCGCCTTCGACATGGCCAGCGGCTCGCCCAGGCTGGCCAGGCGCGCCACGCCAGCTGGCGGCGCGGCGGGCAAGGGCTGCGCCTGTGCGGGCGCGTGCTGCTGCGCCAGGCGCCAGTCCAGCTGCATCAGCAGGCATGCCGCCAGCAGCCAGCACAGGGGACGCGGCACGCTGGTCCAGGGGCGCTGGGCGGCGGCCATCAAATGTTCCTGCGGTAAAAGTCGCACAGCGCGCAGCTGGCCAGCAAGGCCACATAAATAGCCGTTTGCGCCGCCACGCCGGCCAGGGCTGGCCAGTCGCCCGTCGCGTACAGCAGCCATTCCGTGCGCGTAAAGGCGTCGAGGCGGGGCAGCAGCAGTGCCAGCACGTCGATGGCGCCAGCCGTGGCCCGTTGCGGCCAGGAATCGCCCGCCTGCGGGCCGTGCGCCAGCAGTTGCAAACTGCCCAGCATGCGCGCCAGCACATAAAAGCCGCCCGTGGCGGCCAGCGCCGGCAGGGCCTGCTGCAAGCTGGCCGCGCACAGCAGGCTGAAGGCGGCGACGATCCACAATTCTCCCAGCAAGGACAGAGCCCACAGCGCGCTTTGCGCGGGTGCGGCGAACAGCGCCATCAACAGGCCGAACAGCACGGCGGGCACGGCCGCCAGCGCCCCGTAGCCCAGCAGTTTGCCCAGCAGGTAGGCTGCGCGCGGCATGGGTAGCGCCAGCAGCAATTCGAGGCCCCGCTCGGCCGCTTCGCGCGCCATGCTGGTGATGATGAATGTGGCCAGCAGGAAGACGCCGGCCAGGCGCAGGGCAGCGGCCAGCAGGGACGCCTGCACGGCGCCGCTTTCCGTCAGCGCCAGTTGTTGCAGGAAGCCGGCCAGGCCGGCCGCGGCGCAGGCGGCCAGCAGGAACAGCCACGGCAGGCGGCTGCGCAGCGCTTCGAGCAGCGTGTAGCGGGCGATGGTGAGGGCGGGCCGGAGCATGGGCATCAGCGGGGCAGCCTTTGCGCCGCCACCATGCGGTTGAACAGGATGTTGGGCGACAGCCAGACGACGATATCGTCGAACTCGCCGCCTGGCTGCTGCGGGCCGCTGGCGGCGCGGCTGATGAAGGTGGTGGCGTTCGATGCATTATTGCGCTCGTCGACATTGTTGCCGAAAGGCACAGCCTGGCGCTGGCCCTGCACGCCCATGGCGCCAAAGCCGTTTTTTCCGTGCGACATGATCATGGCGGGGATGTCGCTCAAGGCCGTCGCCTGCAGCAGCGCGCCGCCATTGCGCGTGACGATGCTGATGTCGCGCGGCGTGCCCAGGTGGAACTGCTGCTCGCTGTCGCTGAAGGCCGGCGTGACGCTGTAGCGGAACAGATGGTTCCAGCTGTCGCCCGGAAGCAACCCCAGGGTGGCCCAGGGCAGGAAGCCGGCGCGTTTTTCTCCTGTGCAGCGCGTGCCGCGCCGGTCTTCCAGGCCGTTCATGGCGGAGATGGCGGGACATGGCAGGTAGCCGTAGCGCAACGCGTAACCCGTCAGCGCTTCCTTCGCTTCATTCAGCGCTTGTTGCGTCTCGGCTACCTTGCGCTGTTCCAGCTGCACCGTCAACGGCGTGACGAGGCCGCCTATCATCAGGCCGACGATGACGAGCACGATGGCGATCTCGATCAGGGAAAAGCCGGCCTGGCGGCGCGGATGGAGGGCGCTCATGGCAGGTTGCGCGCGGCGCGCATGCGTTGGTACAGGGTAGGCAAGGTAATCCAGGTCAGCATGTCGTCAAAGGCGCCGCCGGGCAGCGTGGCCAGCCCGGTGGCCGGGCGGGTAATGAAGCTGCGGCTGGCGCTGTCGTTGGCCGCTTCATCGATATTGCCGCGCGCCGTATTGATCTGCGTCACGCCGCTGGCGGCCGTGCCGTGATGATCCTTGCCTTGCGAGAACAACACGGCAGGCAGGCATTGGGCGCTGACGTCGCACAGCGCCTGGCCCGCCACGAAGGCGAATTCGCCGCGCCCGTCGCGCGTCACAACGACTCTGTTGGCGACGGCGGAAAACGAGACGATGGGCGCGCGCGCCATTTCCGGCGTGACGCTGTAGCGCAGCAGCTTGCCCCAGGCATCCACGCCGCCCACGCCCAGCGCTACCCACGGCAAAAAGCCGCTGCAGTCGGTGTCGTCGGCGCAGTCGGCGGCCCGTTCGCGCCCATCGAGCGCGGAGGCGGCAGGGCGGGGCAGGCGGCCATTGGTCGCCGCAAAGCCCAGCAAGGCGTCGCGCGCCTGCGCCAGGGTGGCCAGGGTGCGCTGCTGGCGTTCGGCTTCGCCCGTGTTGCGCCCGAAGGCGCTGATCAGCAGGCTGGCCGCGCCCAGGCCCAGCACGGCCACCAGCAGCAACAGGGCGGCGCCGCGCTGGCGACGAGGTTGACGATGCGGTTGGCGCGGCGTCATGGCTGGCCCTCCTGCGCTTCGGTAACCGTGCCGCTGGCCGGATCGTAGCGCTGGCCGGGTTTCAGCAGCACCACCTGGCCGTTCGACAGGCGCAAGGTCAGGGTGCCGGGCGCGCCCGATTTGCCGCGCGCGAGACGGTTGTGCGGCTCGTTCTGCGCTTCCTGGTTCAGCCAGACGGTAGAGCGGCCGCTGCTGCGCTGTACCACGCCATTCAATTCCACGGGCGGGGCGGGCGACGGCGGCGGCGGCGGAGATGGGGGCGCCGCCAGGGCCGGATCGGGCGCTGGCGGGCCGTAGCGCTGCGCGTCGAGCTGGGCGCGCTGCTCGGGTGACAGGAACAAGCGCCCCAGCTGCGGTGACTGTGCCTGGGCCGTGAGCGCGGCGCCAGCCAGCAGCGCGTACAGGACGCAGGCGCGCAGGACGAGTGCGGGCTTCATGGCCGCCCCGGCACGGGCGCGCTGCCCAATGTCAGCCACAGCAGCTCGCATTCGGCGCCCAATGTGGGCGTTGCAACACCGCCGCTGCCCGGCCCGGCTGCGGCCGCGGCGGCCGCATGACGCTTGAGCGAGCAATCCTGCACGGCGAAATAGCCGGCCTGGCGCAAATCGTCCAGCAGGTTCAGCAAATCCATCTCGTGCAGCAAATCCATTTGCAGGCGCATGCGGCTGCCGCGTAGCTGATATTGTCCCATCACCATGGGCAGCGGCACTTGCAGCCCTTGCTGCGGACTGATGTCATAGCTGATCGGCAGCAGTTTGCGCTGTTCCTGGCTGCGGCGGATGGCGTCGATCCAGGCCAGGCGGTTTTCCTCGCCGATCAGGCCGCGCCGGCCCAGGGCCAGGAATTGCGGTTCGTAGGCGCGGATTTCCTGCTTCTCCGCCTCCGCGTGGTTGAACAGCATGGCGGCCGCCGAACGCGTGCGCTGGGCCAGGTCCAGTTGCTGCGCTTCGCGCTCGCGGTAGGCGATGCTCAGGCTCAGCAGCACCAGGCTGGCCAGCATGGTCAGCGTAAAGCACAGCAGGGCGCGGCGTATCAGGTGCAGTTCACCCAGCCAGGCGGGCAGGGTGCGCGCGGACGTGGCGGTTCGCTGCATGCCGGGCAGGGGCGGCTGCTTGACGGGGCCGCTCATGGCTGCCACGCGAGCAGAAGGGTGAAGCGGGCCTGGCTGGCCACGGCCGGCACGGCGCTCTTGCCGGACAGGGCCACGCTGGGGCGCAGGTCGATCGGCGTTTCCTCGATCGTCACTTGCAAGCCCGGCTGGCGCGCCAGGGTTTGCGCGAAGGCCGTGATGGCTGCCAGGGCCGCGCGGTAATCGTTGTTCGGCATGGCCACGTCCGCTTCCAGGCGCAGCGCCTGCGGCGGCGCGACGGGAATGCCGGCCAGGGCGCTGCCGGTCGGCGCGCCCGTACTTTGCTGCTGTTGCGGCGCCTGATTGCTGGCCGTGCGCGCGGGCGCCTGACCCGCATGCCAGTGCAGCTGGCCCAGCGCCACCTGCGGCGCCTGGTCCAGCGCGGCGCTCAGCATGCCCAGCAGGCGGCCCGGTTCCGGCGCCTGGCTGGCGATCATGTGGCCCAGGGTCACGGCCACTTTCATGTTCTGCGTCTTGGCCGGCGCCGGCGGCTGGGTCGACATGACGCTGCGGTAGCGCTCCTGGTAGGACGCCGTTTCCTGCGCCAGGCGCGCGATGGTGGCCCCGTTGGCTATGCCGCCGAGCAAGTTAATCGCGCACCACAGGGCTGCCGACGCGCCGATCAGCGTGCTGGCGCCATACAGCGTCTTGCGCGCGCGCTGGAAGTGGTAATAGCGGGCCAGCGCGCCGGGCGGATAGTGGCTGGACGGCGGATGCTTGCCCAGCAAGGTCAGCAGCAATTCGTCGGCCAGCGCCGGCGTCCGGCGCAAGCCCACCCGTTCGCCGGCCAGTTGCAGGTCGATGAAGTGGTAAGCCACTTCGACGCCGTTATCACACAGCAGTTCGAGCTTGGCAATTTGCGGCGCAGGTGCCAGGATGACGGTATTCAAGACGTCGCCGCGCGCCAGCATGCGCGTGCTGGTGAGAAATTGCCGCGTCTTTTCCGTTTCCAGCGCAATATTCACGGCCACGCCGTCGAGCGCGATGGTGGCCGTCTGGCGCGAAAAGCGCAGCTGGCCCTTTTCATAGTAACTTTGCCGCAAGCCGCCCGATTGCTGCGTCACCAGCAGCAAGTGCTCATGCGCGATCGACAGTTTTTTGACCAGCGCGATACTCAGCAGGCTGGTCGAATAGATGCCGGCGACGGGCACGCGCAGGTGTTCGAGCGCCTCCGTCCACGGCTGCAGCAGAGACGGGTTGGTCAGGGCGAAGAACAGCACCTGGTCGTCGTGGCGGCCCGTGTTTTCGCGGCCCAGCAGGGTGCTGCCCCGGTAGGGCGTGTCGCGGTGCAATTGCTGCTTGCGCCGCTCCAGCAGGGCTCGGCCCGCCTTGCCGCGCACGTGGGGCAGCAGCTGGCGCTGGAAATCTTCCTCGATCAAGTCCGTCAGCAGGTAGGCGGGCACGTCGAGACGGTGCGCCTGAGGATCTTCCAGCCACGCGGCGAAACCGTCCAGCCCGGCCGCGCTGGCGGGAAAGACCTGGCCCTGGCCCAGCACGCCGTGGTCCCAGTCGTAGGCGCACAGGGCGTCGCTGGTGATGTAGAGTAATTGTTTGCGGAACACGGCGGCCTCAGGTCTTGATTGTACTGATGGTGTCGTAAATCGGCCCCAGCACCGACAGCATGATCCAGCCCAGCAGCAGGCCCAGGATGACCGTCATGGTCGGCTCGATCATGGCTTGCACTTTTTCAATCAATTCCTTCACTTCGCGGTTGTAAAAGTAACTGACATTGCGCAAGGCCGTATCGAGCGAACCCGTTGCCTCGCCCACCTTCAGCATGCGGATCACCAGCGGCGGGAAGATGCCTGTGTGCTGGAAGGCGGCGGTCACGCCGTAGCCCTCGCTGATCAGCTGCGCGGCGCGGCGCAGGCCGGCCGCCACCACCTGGTTGCCGGCGATGCCTTCGGACAAGCGGATGCATTCGAGTATCGTGATGCCGGAAGCATACATCAGGGCGAAAAACGTGGCGAAGCGGGCCAGGATGATCTTGTGCAGCACGGGTCCGACCAGCCACAGTCGCAGCTTCAAGCCATCCCAGGCATAGCGGGCTGCCTCGCTGCGGCGGATGAGGGCGCGCAAGCCGAAGAACAGCAGCACGGGCAAGGCCAGCAGCACATACCAGTAATCGATGAATACATTCGACACGAAAATGAGCACGCGCGTGTGCAGGGGCAGTTCGCCGCCCATGTTGCGGATGAAGGCCGTCAACTGCGGGACCAGATAGATCATCAGGAAAAACGTCACGGCCGCCACGACGATGGCGACGATGATCGGGTACATGACGATCTTGCGCGTCTGCGACGCCAGTTCGTCCTGCCATTTTAAGCTTTCCGACAGGTTCTTGAAGACTTCGGCGATCTTGCCGCTCTGTTCGCCCGCCAGTATCAGGCTGGTGAACGTGGCGTCGAAAATGTCGCCATGCTGGGCCAGCGCGCCCGACAGGGGCAAGCCGCCCTCGATGCTTTCGATCAGATCCGTGACGACTTCGCGCAGGCGCGGGTGGTCCGTGCTTTCGCGCAAGTCGTTCAAGCCTTCCAGGATGGGCACGCCCGCGCCCGTCAATTGCTCCATGTGGAAGCAGAAATTGATCAGGTCGCGGCGGTGGATGACCCGCTTGCCCAGCAGTACCAGGTACTGGCCCGTGATCTTGCAGTCGATGAGGTCGAGCTGCATGCGGTGCAGGCGCGCTTCCAGGTCCGGCACGTTGGCCGCCTCCATGCTGCCGGGAATCAATGTGCCGGCGGCATCCATGGCGCGGTAGACATATTGCGCCATCAGGCCAGCCTTTCCGTCAGGTCGACCACGCGGCCCACTTCTTCCAGGGTGGTGACGCCTTCGAGCACGCGGCGCATGCCGTCGTCGACGAGGCCCTTGAAGCCGGCCGCGCGCGCCGCATTCTTCAATTCGCGGCTGCTGGCGCGGCGCGCCGTCAATTCATCGAGCTCGGCCGTCATCTTGAGAATTTCCATGATGGCCAGACGGCCCTTGTAGCCCTGGTGCGCGCAGCGCTCGCAACCGACGGCGCGGCAGATGGACACGGGCGCATCGTCCGTTGCCAGGCCCAGCAGGCGGCGCTCGACGTCGTCGGCGATCACGGTTTCCTTGCAATGCGGACACAAACGGCGCACGAGGCGCTGCGCCACGATGCCGATGATGTTGCCGGCCATGATGTCGGGCAGGATGCCGATGTCGAGCAGGCGCGCGACGGAACCGATGGCCGAGCTCGTATGCAGGGTGGAATACACCTGGTGGCCCGTCATGGCGGCGGCAAAAGCCATTTCCGCCGTTTCGCGGTCGCGGATCTCGCCAACTAAAATGATGTCCGGGTCTTGCCGCATCATCGAGCGGATGCCGTCGGCAAAGCCCAGCTTGACGGAGTCGTTGACGGAGGTCTGGCGTATCATGTTCATCGGATACTCGACCGGGTCCTCCAGGGTCATGATGTTGACGCTTTCCGTATTGATATGGTTGAGTATCGAATACAGGGTCGTGGTCTTGCCGCTGCCCGTCGGGCCCGTCACGAGGATGACGCCGTCCGGCCGCGCGATCATGAGTTTGAGCAGGTTCAGTTCCGCCTCGGCCAGGCCCAGAGAGTCCAGCGGCACGATGCCTTTTTGCCGGTCCAGCACGCGCAGCACGACGTTTTCGCCATGCGTGGTGGGCTGCGCCGACGCGCGGAAGTCGATTTGCCGACCGGAAAACTTGATGCTGATGCGTCCATCCTGCGGCGCGCGCGCTTCGGCGATATTCATGTTTGACATCACCTTCAGGCGCACGGCCATGGCCGGCCAGTACGATTTGTGCAGGCTGCGGATTTGCCGCAGGATGCCGTCGATGCGGTAGCGGATGCGCAGGAACGACTGCTCCGGCTCGAAATGGATGTCCGACGCGCCGTTCTGCACGGCGTCGGCCAGCAGCGCGTCGATCAGGCGCACCATGGGCTGGCTGTACTCGTCCGACGGCGACGCCATGCTTTGATAGCTGACTTCGCCCGTTTCGATCTCGTGCAGGATGCCGTCGATCGACAGTTCAAAACCATAGTACTGGTCGATGGCGCGGGAAATGTCGGATTCGTTGACGAGCACGGTGGAAATCGTGATGCCCTTGACCAGCATGGCGCTGATCTGGTCGAGCGCGACGATGTTGCTGGTGTCGGCCATGGCCAGGATCAGGTTGTCCGCCTGCCGCTCGTAGACGATGGGGAAGACGCGGTAGCGCTTGGCCACGTCCTTCGGGATCAGTTTCAAGGCGATGGCGTCGACCACCAGACTCGACAGGTCGGCGCTGACCTGTTTCAGGTTCTCGCTGAGCGCCTCGCGCACGGTGGCTTCCGTGACGAAGCCCAGGGTGATCAGCAGCTTGCCCAGCGGTTCGCTGCTGCGCCGCTGCTCGATCAGGGCGATGCGCAGCTGGTCTTCGCTGATCACGCCTTTCTGGATCAGTAATTTGCCCAGCGGAAGTTTTGCCTGTTCTGCCATGTAATGCTTATTCCTGACGAGGTGTGATGGTGATGGCCGGGTCAGCCTGGGCCGCCGGCGCGGGGGCCGCCAGTTCGCGCAAACGCGTTTGCACGACGGCCTGGTCGAACGCGGCGGGCGTGGTTTGCGCCAGGGCCAAGGCGCGCTGGTAGTACGTGGCGGCCAGTTTCGGCTGGTTCAGCCGGTCCAGGCCCACGGCCAGGTTGAAGGCATAGTCAGGATTGCCGGGCGCGGCGCTGTAGGCGCGGAAAAATTGCTGCTGCGCTTCGTTCCAGCGGCGCTGCTTGGCATACACATTGCCCAGTGCAAACAGCACGGGGCCGCTGTCGGGGGTGCGCGCCAGGATGGCTTTCAGTTTTGCTTCGCTCTGCACGACGTCGCCCTGGCGCAGGCCGATAAGGCCGGCCAGCGCTACGCCATCATCGGGATTGATTTCCAGCAAACGCACGTACAGCGACGCCGCCTGCGCGCCCTGGTTCTCGCGCTGGGCCACGGCCGCCAGGCCCAGCAGTGCGTCGCGGTTGTTGGCATCCTGCCGCAGCACGCTTTCATATTGCTGGCGCGCCGCGCCCAGCTGGCCCCCGTTGAAGGCCTGGTAGGCTTGCTGCACGCCGGGGTTGATTTGCGGCGCCGTATCGTTGCGTACTACCTGGATCTGGCTGTTGTCGGGCGCGGCCACCGGTGGCAGACTGGGCGGAGCAGGCGGCTGCAGTTGCGCCAGCTGGGCGGCCACGGCCGCTTGCGCGGCGGCCTGGATCATCGCCTGCTGTTCCGCCGCGCCGGCTGGCTGGCGCTGTTCGCGCGGCACGTCCTGCGGCAGCGGCGAGGGCGCCGGGGCTTCCGGCTGAGCGCCGCCGCTTCCGGGCACCACCACGATGGGACCGGCAACGCCGGCCGTTCCCGGGGCGTCCGTCAGCGGCATGGGTACGCCGGGCAGGTTGGCGCCCGCGCCGGGGCTGCTGCTGGCGCGCCAGTACCAGTACGCCATGGAACCGGCCACCAGCAGCAGGATCGCCAGCAGCACGGCCAGGCGCACGGTGGCCGGGTCGACGCTGATGGGGCCGGCAGGGCCTTTCGGCGGCGGATTGCTGCGGCTGGCGCGGGGTTTGACGGGCGGCGGTTCCGGACGGGCGCGCGGCGGCTCGGGGGGCGGGCCAGCTTGCGGACCGGACTGCGCGCCACTGGGCTCGGGCGGCGGCGCGGGAGCGTCCGGCAGCGGTTCCAGGCGCAAGGTGCTTGCCGGCTGCACGGGCGGCGGTGTAACTGGCGCGGGACGCGGCGGCAGGGCGTCGGCCGGCGCCAGTTCCAGCACCTGGTCGTAGGCTTCGGACGGCTTTTCCAGTTCCTCGTCGGAAAGGCTGTTCTGCTTGGCGCGCTCGGCTTTCTTGAGCGCCTGCATCAGCAAGCTCATGGGACGTCTCCCTGCAGGCGTGCCTGCGGCTGGATGGCCGGCGCCGGCACGCCTTCCGTGTACGGCTGGCTGTTGAGCGGCGCCTGGCCGGGCAGCAAATAACGGTAGTCGCGGTAATCGCCATCGATGCTGGCATCCTTGACCACGACGGGGCGCATGAAGATCACCAGTTCCGTCTTGCTGCTTGCCTCGTTACGATAGGTAAACAGATTGCCGACCAGCGGCAGGCTGGACAGGCCCGGTACGCCATCCTTGGCATTGTCGACGGAATCCTGCATCAGGCCGCCCATCACGGCGATCTGACCATTGCCTACTTTCATGATCGACTCCAGCTCGCGGGCCTGGATCACGGGCACCTTGCTGATCACGCTGGCCGTGGCCAGGGCCGGATTCGGGTCTTGCACGTAGCCGACGATGCGCGTGATGGTGGGGCGCACGTTCAGGGTCACTTCATCGCTGTCGGAAATTTGCGGCGTGACGCTCATGACGAAGCCGACGGGCACCGTTTCCAGCTTCGATTCATAGGTGGCGGGCGTGGTGATGGTGCCCGTCGAGCTGACCACGGCAGGCGTCACCTTGATGGTAAAGAAGACATTGTTGTCGACCACCTTCAGCATGGCCGTCTGATTGTTGAGCACGCTGATCTTCGGGCTGGACAGTACCTTCACCTTGCCGAACGATTCGAGCAGCTGGATGGTGGTCCTGAAACTGTCCTTCAGGTAATCGAGCACGAAGATGCCGGGCGTGGAGCCAGGCGTGACGCCGCTGCTGAGCGCCTGGGTGCCCACCTGCTTCTGCGTCAGGCTCAGGCTGCCCGTCAGGCGCGACCAGTTGATGCCTTGCTGGTATTCATTGCTCAGGCGCACCTCGAGAATGGTGGCCTCGATCAGTACTTGCCGCTTGGCGCTGTGCAATACCGCGTCGAGGAATTCGGCGACTTTTTCGTGCTGGCGGCCCGTAGCCCGCACGGCGATCAAGCCGCCTTCCACGTTGACGACCACCGACGACGGGCTGCCCTTGTTGGCCAGTTTCAGCAGCGGCATGCCGTTCGCATCGAGCGGCTGGCCAGGATTCGCGTTCTGGATGGGCGCCTGCTGCTGGCCTGGCGCATACTGGCCGCCAGTCTGCATCGGCGCCTGGCTGCCGTATTGATTGCCGACCTGATTCTGCTGCTGGCCTTGCTGAATTTGCTGTCCCTGCTGTCCCGGCTGCCCCTGCTGGCCGGGCATGCTCGTCAATTGCTGGTTCAGCTGCGCCAGCGGGTCCACCTGCACGTCGTTGAGCGTGGTCTCGCGCAGCAGGTCGCGGATATTCTTTTCCAGGCTGTACCAGAAATTATTCTCCGAACGATTCACGACCAGGGTGGTTGAATTGTTATTGCCATTGCCGCCGCTGCCTTGCGTGTTGCCAACGGGGTTGCTGGCGTTGTTGGAGCCGCCGCCCGCCGTGGAAATTTGCGTGGCGATATTCACGCTGCTGTTGGTGCTGCGCGCCATGTTGACGTAATCGACCTTGTAATTGCGCCACACGGGCGCATCGGGCAGCACCGTCAGGTTCTTGCCATCGATTTCGTAGCGCATATCGACTTGCTTGCCGATACGCGTCAGCAATTGCGGCAGGGTCTGGTCCAGCGCATTCAGGGTGACGCTGCCTTCGATCTGCGGGTGGATGTCGATATTCATGCCCGCGTCGCGCGCCAGCGCAAACAGCAGCGATTGCACCTGCACCTTGTGCACGGTGACGCTGTAGGTTTCCACTTTGGGCGCGGGCAGCGGCGCTGCCAGCGCGCTGCTTTGCTGCACCGGTTCGGGAATGGCGCCGACGGGGCGGGGCGGGGCATTGAGGTGGGCAGGCGACAGCGGCGTTTGATGCGTGGCGCAGCCGGACAGCGTGGTGCTGCAGGCGAGGGCGACCCAGGAGGCCAGCACAGGAATAGGGTGTTGATTCATGAAAAGTTCGCCCTTGAAGTCGTGTTGTGCTTTTGTAATTTTACCCAGCATGATCGCCTAAAAGCAATCGGCTGTGCGGGCCAGGGTGGCAATATACCGAAATAAAGTCAGGGGAGGCCACGCCCCGTTTTTGCCGGGGTCATGGCTTTCATTTCCGTGCGGATACTATCTATGTCGCTCAGCAATATTTTCTGTGGCGACGTGGGTGCCAGCCTCGTCCAGACAGCTTCGGCGCTGGCCCGGTCGGCGAAGCTGCCGTAGACGATGTCCAGCCGTGCGGTGGCGTTCGCGGGCGCAGCGCCAGGCAGGCGAAACACGTGGACGTCGCGCAGGCCGATGGCTTGCTGCGCCTGCCGCAGGAAAGTTTCCGCCGCGGCAGTTTCGCTGGCGGGCAGGCTGGCGATGTGCAGCACCAGTTGCTGTGGTCCTTGCCTTGCCAGCCAGTTGCGCGATTCTGCCAGCTTGCTGTCGAGCAGCGTCGAGGCTGCTGGCAGCGCTGGCAACGGTGCAGCTGGAACTGTTGCCTGGCCCGGCGCCAGCCATTGCCACAGCAGCGCAGCGGCCAGCAGCAGCATCAGCGCGCTCAAGGCGCCCGCCAGCAGCTTACCCGCATGCCAGGGCGGGCGGTGGAAGGGACTGTCGGCAATGGCCAGGCGCACGTGGCGCGCGCCGATTTCCTGCGCATCATCGGCAAACGCGGCCAGCAGGGCCTTGTCGGCCAGGATATTGACCCTGCGCACGATGCCCTGCGCCGCGCGCGCTAGCCGGCGCAGCGCGGCCGGCGTGAAGACGAGCGGCGCCGTGCGGCCGGCGGCGGCCAGGCGGCAGGCCAGATAATCGTTCAGCAAGGCTTGCGGCAGGCGCGGCACGGTGAAACTGTGGGTGATGCGTTCCTTCAATTGGCGGAACTGGGGCAAGTCCAGCGTGTGCTGCAATTCCGGCTGGCCGAACAGGACGATTTGCAGCAGCTTGTGGCTGGCCGTTTCCAGGTTCGTCAGCAGGCGCAGCGCTTCCAGGGTGGCGCCCGGCATGGCTTGCGCTTCTTCGGCCAGCAGCACCACCTGGCGCCCGGCCGCGTGCCGGGCGATCAGCTCGCCGTGCAGGGCGCGCAGCACGGCGTCGGTGCGGCAACTGTCCAGTGCCAGGCCCAGTTCCGCGGCGATGGCGTGCAGGACTTCGTCCGGCTCCAGGCGGGGATTGAGCAAATACAGTACGTCGACCCGGGGCGGCAGGCGCTCGGCCAGCATGCGGCACAGCATGGTCTTGCCGCTGCCCACTTCGCCCGTCAGCTTGATGATGCCTTCGCCTTGCGTGACGGCATACAGCAGCGCATCGAGCAGTTCACCCCGTGTATTGCCCGTATAAAAGAAGGCCGGGTCCGGCGTGATGCCGAACGGCGCCGTGCGCAAGCCGAAATGGCGCAGATACATGCCGTGCGGCGACGGCGCGTAGTGGCTGGCGATCTGTGTGTCGGCGTTCATGCAGCGATGCAATTGAGAAAAGCCTGCTCCAGGCTGGCGTCGGCCGCACCGCCATGGCGGGCGCGGCATTCGGCGGGCGTGCCTGTAAACACGATGCGGCCCGCATGCAGGATGCCCATGCGGTCGCACAATTCTTCCACGTCAGCCAGCGCATGCGAGGTGAGCAGGGCGCCGCGGCCCTGCGCGCGCGCTTGCCGCAGCACGTGCTTGAATTGCGCGCGCGCCTTCGGGTCGAGTCCGCTCATCGGTTCATCGAGCACCAGTTGCCGCTTACCCGACAGCAGGCAGGCGGCCAGCCCCAGTTTCTGCATCATGCCTTTCGAATAGTCGCGCGCGGGGCGCAGCAGGGCGTCCGGCGCCAGGTCCAGTGCGCCCGCGACTTGCTGCAAGGCTTGCGCATCGGGGCGTACGTCGTGCAGGCGCGACAGGTAGCGCAGGAAATCGCCGCCCGTCAGGTAATACGGCGCCTGGAAACGTTCCGGCAGAAACGACAGCGGCTGGCGCGCCGCGCCGTGCCGGTGCGGCTGGCCGAAAATGGCGATGTCTCCCCGCTCGGGCGTGCAAAAGTCGAGCAGGCATTTCAGCAGGGAAGTCTTGCCCGCGCCATTCACGCCGACCAGGCCGAACAGTTCCCCCGCACGCACTTGCAGGTCAACGCCGCGCAGCACGGCGCTGCCCGCCAATTGCAGATGCACGTTGTGGAACTCGATGGCGCAGGCGTTCATAGGGGCAATGGTCGGCAGGGAGGACGGGGAACGACCGCCATTATTGCCATGGGCGCAGGCGGGCGGCAAGCGTTTCCTTGCAGTGTGTTGAAATGCGCAAAAATCAAACGATGGAATGTATTTTCTTTAAGAAACAACAGGTTCTGGAATAAAATACTCCCGCGCGCCGCTGGCGTGCATCGTCTGTTGAACTGTCGAGGAGCAAGCATGGCAAGGCCAGAGAAAGTCCGGCTCGGTGAAATTTTGGTGCAGCAGAAATTGCTGACGGAAGAACAGTTGGGCCAGGCCTTGACGGAACAGAAGCGTTCGGGACGCAAGCTGGGCCGCGTTTTTGTCGAGCACGGCTTCGTCACGGAAGAGCAGATTTCAGGCGCGCTGGCGCGCCAGCTCGACATCCCCTACATCAATCTGAAGTTTTTCAACATCAATCCCGAACTGGTGCGGCTGCTGCCGGAAACCCAGGCGCGGCGCTTTCGCGCGCTGGTGCTGGAAGACCGCCGCGAGGGCTTGCTGGTCGGCATGTCCGACCCGACCGACCTGTTTGCGTACGATGAAATTTCGCGCCTGGTCAAGCGCCAGATCGAACTGGCCGTGGTCAATGAAACGGAAGTGCTGGCCGCCATCGACCGCATCTACCGCCGCACGGAAGACATCTCCACGCTGACGCGCGAGCTGGAGCAGGACCTGGGCGACGTGTCCGTCGACTTTGGCGCGCTGGCCGCCAATCCGGGCCTGGAAGAAGCGCCCATCGTCAAGCTGCTGCAATCCGTGTTCGAGGATGCCACCCAGGTACGCGCCTCGGACATCCACATCGAGCCGCAGGAAGGCCGGCTGCAAATCCGTTTCCGTATCGACGGCGTGCTGCACCTGCAGACGGAAGCGGACAGCAAGATCGCCAGTTCGCTGGCGCTGCGGCTGAAACTGATGTCGGACCTCGATATTTCCGAGAAGCGCCTGCCGCAGGATGGCCGCTTTGCCATCCGCGTGAAAAACCAGCGCATCGACGTGCGTATTTCCACCATGCCCACGCAGTATGGCGAATCCGTCGTGATGCGCTTGCTGAACCAGGGCGGCACGACCTTGCGCCTGGACGCCATCGGCATGCCGCCTGCGCTGGTGGCGCAGTTCCGCGCCATCGTCAGCCGCCCGAACGGCCTCGTGCTGGTGACGGGCCCGACCGGCAGCGGCAAGACGACGACCTTGTACTGCGCCTTGTCCGAACTCAATTCCGTGGAAAAAAAGCTCATCACGGTGGAAGACCCGGTCGAGTACCGTTTGCCCGGCATCAATCAGGTGCAAGTGAACGAGAAAATCGAGCTGAACTTTGCCAGGGTGCTGCGCTCGGCCTTGCGCCAGGATCCCGACATCGTGCTCGTCGGCGAGATGCGCGACCAGGAAACGGCGCAGATCGGCCTGCGCGCCGCCATGACGGGCCACTTGGTGCTGTCGACCCTGCATACCAACGACGCCATCAGCACGCCGCTGCGCCTGATGGACATGGGCGTGCCCCGCTACATGGTGGGCAGCTCGCTGCAAGCCGTGCTGGCGCAGCGCCTGGTACGCGTGATCTGCGAAAGCTGCAGCACGCCGTACCAGCCCACGCCGAACGAATATGAATGGCTGCGCATGGAACTGGGCGAGCTGGTCGAGCGCAACCAGTATTTCCATGGCAAGGGCTGCTCGCATTGCAATGGCATGGGTTACCGGGGCCGCACGGGCGTGTACGAATTGCTGGAAATTACGCGCGCCGTGGCCGACGCCGCCAACCATGCCGATCCGTCCCACTTCATGAAAGTGGCGACGGCGCAGATGGCGGGCGAAACCTTGCGCCGCCACGCCGTGCAACTGGTGGTACAGGGCCGCACGACGGTGATGGAAGCGATGCGCATCAGCAACCAGAGCGAGGATTGAAGTGCCGTTTTTCTCCTACAAGGCGCGCAGCGCCAGTGGCGAACTGCTGACCGGCGTGATGGAAGGCGCCGACAGCGGCGCCGTGGCCGACCAGTTGATGGCGGGCGGCAGCACGCCCGTCGATATCAGCGCCACCAAACAAACGGTGACGGGCGCCGGCGCCAGCAAGCTGGGCTGGTGGGAGAAGCTGACGGAGAAAAAAGTCACGCCCATGGACGTGCAGCTGTTCAGCCGCCAGCTGTACACTTTGCTCAAGGCGGGCGTGCCCATCATGCGCGGCCTGGCCGGCTTGCAGGAGTCCGCCATCAGCCCCGCGTTCGGGCGCATCATCAAGGACGTGCGCGAGTCGCTCGATGCGGGGCGCGAGCTGTCGGCGGCCATGGCGCGCCACCCGACGATCTTCACGCCGTTCTATTTGTCGATGGTGCGCGTGGGCGAGATGACGGGGCGCCTCGACGAAGTGTTCCTGCGCCTGTTCAACCACCTGGAATTCGACCGCGACATGCGCGCGCGCGTGAAAACGGCGACGCGCTACCCGACCTTCGTCGTCTTCGCCATGCTCGCCGCCATGATCGTGGTGAATATCTTCGTCATTCCCCAGTTCGAGAAAGTGTTTGCCAGCTTCCATGCGGAGCTGCCCCTGATGACGCGCATCCTGATCGGCACTTCGCGCTTTACGGTGGCGTACTGGCCCATCCTGCTGATGCTGGGCGTGGGCGGCTTTTTCGGCTGGCGCGCCTGGCTGCGCACGAAAGAGGGCTTGTATAAATGGGACCGCGCCAAGCTGCGCCTGCCGATCGCCGGCAAGATCATCCTGAAGGGCACGATGGCCCGCTTCGCGCGCAGTTTCGCCTTGTCGAGCACGAGCGGCGTGCCTATCGTGCAGGCGCTGACTGTGGTGTCGCAAACGGTCGACAACACCTACCTGAGCGCACGCGTGGAGCAGATGCGCGACGGCGTCGAGCGCGGCGAAAGCATCTTGCGTACCTCGGTCGCGGCCGGCGTGTTTACGCCCGTGGTGCTGCAGATGATCGCCGTGGGAGAGGAATCCGGTTCGCTCGACGACCTGATGGACGAGATCGCGGACATGTACGAGCGCGAAGTCGACTATGAATTGAAGACCCTGTCGGCACAGATCGAGCCGATCTTGATCGTCTTCCTCGGCGCCATGGTGCTGGTGCTGGCGCTGGGCATCTTCCTGCCAATCTGGGACCTGGGCCGGGCGGCCCTGCATTGATGAGAAAGCCGCTCCGCCAGCGCGGTTTCACGCTGTTCGAACTGGCGGTGGCGGCGGGCGTGTTCGCCATCCTGGTGACGGTGTTTTTGAACAGGGTCAGTTATTACCAGCAGCAGGCGCAGCAGGTGGCCGTGGCGCAGATGCTCGGCGTCTTGCGCACCAGCTTGCGCGTGCAGGTGCTGCAGCTGTACCTGAAGGACCGGCGCGACAAAATCCCGGCGCTGGCGCGGCAAAACCCGTTCGACTGGCTGATGGATAAGCCGGTCAATTACCTGGGCGAGTTCGCGCAGCCAGACCTTGAAAAACTGCCGGCGGGGAATTGGTTATACGACAGAAAAGAACAAAAAATTATCTATTTGTTTAGCAATGGCAATATTTTTCCCATTACAAGGGTTGATTCAGTGAAATTTAAGGTAATCTTGCCGGGTGCGGACGCCGATCTTGACAAGCTTTCCCGGGAGCCCGATATCGTGGTGTGGAAATCGGCGGACTCGATAGCGAACTGAGGCTCTTTGAGGCCCGGTGCGGCGACAGTTTCATGGCGTTGGTTTTGATGTTTTTATTTGATTTTGGAGAAGCAAGAATGAATAAGTCTTTACGTAGTATGAAAAGCGGCGCCCAGGCAGGTTTTACCCTGATCGAACTGATCGTCGTCATCGTGATCCTCGGCATCCTGGCTGCGACGGCGATTCCTAAATTCATCGACATGTCGACCGATGCGCGCATCGCCAAGATGAATGCGGCGGTAGGCGCCATGAAGGCTGGCTCGGCCCTGTACCATGCACAGTGGCTGGTCAAGGGTTCCGTCGATACGCCGAAGGTGCAGATGGAAGGCAAGGATATCGAGGGTGCATTTGGCTACCCGACAACTGCCGGTATCATCGAGGCGGCTGGCTTGACCGATCCTGATTACAAGTTTTCCGGTGGTGTCGTGACGCCAGATGCAACGCGTACAGCGTGCAAGGTTACCTATGTCGCTCCGACCAAGGCCGGCGACCCGCCGAGCATTACGCCCGCTCTGGCGACTGCAGATTGTAAATAATTTGTACTGACTTGCAAGGATGACCAGGTAATACCCGGCCTTCCTTGCGCACCACCAGCCCAACCCCAGGCGCCAGCCCGTTGGGCTTTTTTACGGGCCATCCATTGCAGCAGCCACCGATAGTCTTTCCGCATCGTTACGCAGAGCCACCAGGTCAGCTGCGACGTACGGCTGCGCGCGGCTTTACCTTGATCGAACTGGTGGCCGTGATGGTGATCGCGGGCTTGCTGGCGACCTTTGCCGTCAACCGGTTTTTCCAGCGCGACACGTTCGACGCGCGCGGTTTTGCCGACCAGGTGACGAATATCGTGCGCTACGGGCAAAAGCTGGCGGTGGCGCAAAACCGTGCCGTATATGTACTCATCATTGACAATAAAAGCGTGGCCCTGTGCTTCGACGACGGTTGTAGCGCCGCCCAGAAGGTGGTGCCGCCTACGGGCAGGAACAGCGGCAGCAAGGAAACGCTGCAGTATTGCGCGGGAACCAACTGGCTGTGCGAAGGCCGCCCGTCCGGCGTGGCCCTGTCCACCATTCCGGCCGCTACGGCGGCCTTTTATTTCGATGCGCTGGGTAAACCGTATGCGCTGGGCGATGTGTTTCCGGCCGCATCGACATTCCCGGCGCAGCTGACGATCAGTATCCAGGGCGACGGCATGAAGCGCGACGTCATCGTCGAAGGGGAGACCGGCTATGTCCATTAGCCAGCGTCGCCAGCGGGAACGCGGCGTGACCCTGATCGAACTGGTGCTGTTCATCGTCATCGTCGGCCTGGCTTCGGCCGCCATCCTGGGCGTGATAAGCCTGACGACGCAACACAGCGCCGATCCGCAGCTGCGCAAGCAGGCGCTGGCGATTGCCGAAGGCATGCTGGAAGAAATCGCGCTGGCGCGCTTCACGTACTGCGATCCGCAAGACCCGGCCGCGGAAACGGCGGCCAGTCCGGCTGGCTGTGCCATCCCGGAAGGGCCGGGCGAGGAGGCGGATGGCGCAGGGCGGCCCTATGATAACGTCAATGATTATGTGGCTGCGTATGGCACGGCTGTTGCCTATACGACAGACGCGCAGGGCCGCGTATGGGTGCCGGGCGCCAACCCGGCCTACACGGCCTGGGTGACGATCACCCAGGCGCCCCTGAACGGCTTGCCTGCCACGGAAAGCCTGCGCATCCAGGTGCGCGTGCCGTACGCCGACAAGGAAATCTTGCTCGACGGTTATCGCGTGCGTTATGCGCCGAACAGTATCCCATGAAAAACTTCCTCAACGCCAGGCGCCGCGCGCGCGGCTTTACCCTCGTCGAGATGGTCATCGTGATCGTAATCACGGGCATCATCGGCGCCATGGTCGCCGTCTTCATCCGCGTGCCCGTGCAAGGCTATATGGATGTCACGGCGCGCGCGGCGCTGGCCGATACGGCCGATACGGCGGCGCGCCGCCTGACGCGCGACGTGCGCCTGGCCCTGCCCAACAGCGTGCGCGTGTCGAACGACGGCCTGTTCCTGGAACTGCTGCTGACCAAGACGGGCGGGCGTTACCTGAGCGACAGCGACCCGGCAGGCCTGGGCAATGTACTGAGCTTTGAGACGCCTCCCGGAGCCGGCCTGCCGTTGAACTTCAGCGTCGTCGGCGCCATGCCCGCCAATGCGCTGGGCGCGCGCCAGGCGATCAGCGTGGGCGACCAGATCGTCGTCTACAACCTGGGCGGCGCCTACGCGCCAAACAATGCGTATGCATGCAGTCCGGCGACTGGCTGCAACCGAGCGCCCGTGACGGGCGTGGCCGGCAGTGTCGTCACCTTGGGCAGCTATCCTTTCACGACGGCACCGGCGCCGCTGCCATCGCCGTCGAACCGTTTCCAGGTGGTGACGACGCCCGTCACCTATGCGTGCGACCTGAAGAACGCCACCCTGACCCGCTACGCGGGCTATGCCATCGCGGCCACCCAGCCGGAGGCTGGGAGTACGCTCCTGACGAATGGCGCCCTGCTGGCGCGCCAGGTGACGGCGTGCGCCTTCAGCTACACGGTGCTGGCCAATGTGCAGCGGGGCCTGGTGAATATCGACCTGAGCCTGGGCGCGGCGAACAGCAATACGGGTGTGCTGCGCCTGGTGCAACAGGTGCAGGCGAGGAATACGCCATGACGCGCTTGCCGCGCCATCGCACGCGCCGCATGCGCGGTTTCAGCCTCGTCACGGCGATTTTCCTGCTGGTGGTGCTGGCCGCGCTGGCGGCCGTGATGGTGAATATCTCCACCTTCCAGCAGACGGAATCGGCGTTGGACGTGCAGGGCGTGCGCGCCGAACAGGCCGCGCGCGCGGGCCTCGAATGGGGGTTGCAGCGGCAGATCAGCGCCGGTTTGACCGCCGGCGCGGCGTGCATCGGCGCCACCACGTTCAGCTTGCCGGCGGGCACGACGCTGTCGGCGTTCAGCGTCAGCGTGCAATGCAGCTCGGCCACGGGGCCCGGCACCTTGACCAGCTGGACCATCACGGCCACGGCTTGCAACCAGCCTGGACCTGCCGGCTGCCCGAACCCGGGCAATAACGCCGATTACGTCCAGCGCCGCCTGCAAGCCGTGCTGTCGCAGTAAGGTCAACAGCGTGCAAAAAAGATCGCTAATTTATTGTTTTTACACAATAAAGTTGGCTTCATGAATTAAAATTAGCTGGATGCATCACTGCGCGACAAGATCGGGCAGGCACTTACACTGGATAGTTCGCATGGGTTTATTCGCAAGAGCAAGGAAGTACGATGGCTGGCTGGCCACGGCGTTTGGCCGCGAAGGCGTCAGCGCTGTCGTTGTCGAGCGTTCCGGCGGCGGCATGCCGCGTGTGCGGGGTGCCAGCTACCAGGCGGCCGCGCGGCCGGCGCCGGCCGAGGTGCTGGAAAAACTGGGCAAGGAGTTGCAGGCGGTCACGCGCCACTGCACCAGCGTGCTGGCCGGCGGCGAATACCAGCTGCTGTCGCTGGAAGCGCCGGCCGTGCCGCGCGAGGAATTGAAGACGGCCGTGGGCTGGCGTTTGAAGGACATGCTGGACTTTCCCCTGGCCGACGCCACCATCGACGTGTTCGACATTCCCGGCGACCCGAACGGTACCCAGCGGGGCAGCAGCGTGTTTGCCGTTGCCGCGCGCAACAGCGCCGTGTCGCGCCGCCAGGCGCTGTACGCCGAATGCAAGATCGGCCTGTCCGTGATCGATATCCCCGAGATGGCGCAGCGTAATATCGCCACCTTGCTGGAAACGCCGGGACGCGGCATCGCCGTGCTGTTTTTCGATGGCGACGGCGGCTTGCTGACCATGAGCTTCAATGGCGAGCTGTATCAGGCTCGCCGTATCGACGTGACCCTGACGCAATTGCAGTCGCCCGACGCCAGCCAGTACTACGACCGCGTCACCTTGGAACTGCAGCGCTCGTTCGATCACTTCGACCGCCAGTTTCATTTCATTTCGCTGGCCCGGTTGATGCTGATGACGGGCGCCAGCGACGGCTTGCACGCTTACCTGGCCGACAATCTCTACATGCCCGTCGAGCAGCTGGACCTGGCCACGGTGCTGGACTTTTCTCAGGCTGCCGAGTTGCGCGCCCCCGCCATGCAGGCGCGCTACTTCCTGGCCATCGGCGCTGCCTTGCGCGAGGTTGGCCTGCACCCGGGCAAGCACGAAGGGAAGGGCGCATGAGCCAGCAGATCAACCTGTTCAATCCCCAGTTTGAACTGAAAAAACACCACATGTCGGCGCGCACGGCCAGCCTGGGCCTGGGCGGCCTGGCGCTGGTCTTGCTGGCCCTGGGCGTGTTGGCCCAGCAGGCAATGGCCAGCCTGGAACAGCGCGAAGCGGGCGTCAAGGCGGCGCTGGCGCAAGTCGAGGCGAAGCGCGACCAGATTTTGCGCGATTATCCTCTACGCAAGAAAGATCCGGCCCTGGCGCAGGAACTGGAGGCCGTCGAAGCGCAGCGCCAGTTGCTGCAGAACGCGTCAAGCGTGCTGGACAGTGGCAAGCTGGGCAATACCCTCGGCTATGCCGGCTATTTCCGCGCGCTGGCGCAGGCCAGGGTCGACGGCGTATGGCTGACGGGCGTGGATATCGTCGGCGCCGGCAATGACTTCGGCTTGCAGGGCCGCGCCTTGCATGCGTCGCTGCTGCCCGTCTACATCACGCGCCTGGGCCAGCAGGAAGTACTCAAAGGCAAGAGCTTTGCCAGCCTCGACATCGGCCAGCCCGAGCAGCCGGCCGGGGCGGTGGTTGAAGGCAAGGCGGCCAGCCTGCCTTATGTCGCGTTCAGCCTGCAGTCGGCGGAGCGTGCTGTCCCGCCGGCAAAACCTGTTGCGGGAGGAACACGCTGATGCTGCCCTTGCTGAAGAAATGGGCCACCGCCTTCGACGCCCTCAGCCTGCGCGAGCGGCTGATGGTGTTTGGCGCCGCTGCGGCCGCCGTCCTGTTCGTGTTCTATTTCATGAGCTTCAATCCCTTGCTGGCGAAACGCGCCGCGCTGGAAGCGAGCATTGCGCAAAAGCAAAGCCTGTTGACCGCGACGAACAAGGAAATCGAGCTGACCATGCTCGCCCATGCCACCGATCCCGACCGGGAAGCGCGCACTCGCCTGGTGGCCTTGCAGGCGGAAACGGCGTCCCTGGCGCGGGCGCTGCGCGAGAAGCAGCATGGCCTGGTGGCGCCCGAGCGCATGGTCACCTTGCTCGAGCACCTGCTGCGGCGGCACGCGGGACTGCGCGTGGTGTCGCTGAAAACCTTGCCCGGCAGCGCAGTCGGCGCCCACCAGGCCGATGCCGAAAACGGCGACGCGGCGGCCAAGGCGGATGCCGCCAAGGCGCCGGCCCCGGCGCCGTTGCTGCATCAGCATGGCGTGGAAGTGGTGTTGCAAGGCAGCTATGCCGACATGGTGCAATACATGCAGGCGCTGCAAGCGATGCCGACGCGCGTGTTCTGGGGCGCCGCCCACCTCGACGCGGCCACTTACCCTGGCGCCACCCTGACCTTGACCTTACATACCCTCAGCATGGACGATACATGGATCGCACTCTGACCTTTGCTCCCGCGCTGCTGGCGCCTTTGCTGATGCTGGGCCTGGCATGGCCGGGCGCGCAGGCACAGACGCTCGACGATCCGACGCGCCCGCCGGCGGCCCTGTGGGCGCCCGCCAGCGCCGCGCCCGTCGTCGCGGCCCGGCCGCAGCTGCAATCGGTGCTCATTTCCACCCAGCCGGGCGGTCGCCGCCTGGCCGTCATCGATGGCCAGACGGTCAAGGTCGGCAGCAAGGTGGGTGACGCCGTGGTGACGGAGATCCACGACACGGCGGTGCTGTTGCGGCGTGGCAAATCACTGGAAACCTTCAAGCTGTACCCGAACAGCAAGACCGATAACAAGACCGACAACGAGACCGATCGCAAGACCGGCCGCAAGCAGGAGTAGAAGAAGTGGCCAAGCAACTCAATCAACACAAGGCGAGCATGTTCAAGATCAGTACGATGGCGGCTGTCATCAGCGTCAGCCTGGGCCTGGGCGGCTGCAATGTCGCGCCCGTCAAGCGCGACACCTACAATGCGATCACCGACGCCGTCAAGGGCGCGGCGGCCACCACGGCGCCAGCGGCCCAGCCGGACGCCGTGGAAGCGGCGCTGCTGCCGCCCGTGGCGGCCCTGGCCCAGCAATTGCCGAAGGCCCGCGTCGCGCTCGACGAGCGCTTCAACGTGGCTTTCAACAATGTGCCGGCGCGCCAGTTCTTCACCTCCATCGTGGCCGGCACGCGCTACAACATGCTGGTCCATCCCGACATCGGCGGCACGATTTCCGCCAACCTGAAGGACGTGACCCTGTTCCAGGCGCTCGACGCCGTGCGCGAACTGTATGGCTACGATTACAAGGTCGAGGGCACGCAGATCTACATCAAGCCCCTGACCATGCAGACGCGTTTGTTCCACGTCAATTACCTGACGGGCGCGCGGCGCGGCAGTTCCAACCTGCGCGTGTCGTCGACGTCCGTGGGTTCGGTGGGCTCGACCAATTCTGGCGGCTCCGGCAATAGCGGCAATAACAACCAGGGCAACAACCAGAATAATGAGCAGAACCAGCAAACCAATAATGGCCAGGGCGGCCGTACCCTGGACAGCAGCAACCTGACCACCTCGTCCACGGCAGATTTCTGGCCGGAATTGAGAGCGGCGCTGGAAGCCATCGTCGGCAGCACCGAAGGGGGGCGGCAAGTGGTACTGAGCCCGCAGTCGGGCGTGATCGTCATCCGTGCCATGCCTGATGAGCTGCGCAATGTCGACATGTATCTGAAGGCAACGCAGCTGTCCGTTGACCGCCAGGTGATCCTGGAAGCGAAAATCCTCGAAGTCGAGCTCAACAACAACACGCAGACGGGCATCAACTGGGCCTCGTTCGCCTCGATCAAGAGCGGCCACACGAACCGTATCTCGACCGGGTTCATCCAGCCGGGCGGCACCTTGGCGCCGCTGCCGTTCAATGGCGGCCAGCCGCCCAACATGACCACCGGCAATGGCTTGACGGCCAGCAGCGGCTTTGGCCTCAGTTCGGCGGCCAACGCGGCCGGTTCCATGTTCGGCCTGGCTTTCCAGACGGCCAATTTCGCCGCCATGATTTCCTTCCTGGAATCGCAAGGTTCCGTGCACGTGCTGTCGAGTCCGCGCATCGCCACCATGAATAACCAGAAGGCCGTGCTGAAGATCGGCACGGACGAGTTTTACGTGACGGGCGTGTCGACCACAACGAACACGACGGCCAGCGGTGCGACGACCAGCCCCAACGTGACCCTGCAGCCGTTCTTTTCCGGCGTGGTGCTGGACGTGACGCCGCAGATCGATGCGGATGGCAACATCATCCTCCACGTGCACCCATCCGTCAGCCAGGTGTCGACCATCAGCAAGGAAATCGACCTGGGCAGCGCCGGCTCGCTGAAACTGCCGCTGGCCGCCTCCAGCACGTCCGAGATGGACAGCATGGTGCGCAGCCAGGATGGCCGCATCGTCGCGATTGGCGGCCTGATGCGCCAAGCCACCACGGCGGACCGCTCGCAAGTGCCGGGCGCGGGCGATATTCCCGTGCTGGGCGCGTTGTTCCGCAACACGGGGCAGGTGATCCAGAAGCGCGAGCTGGTGGTGCTGATCAAGCCGACCATCGTCGATGGCGCCAATAGCTGGAACGAGGACTTGCTCGATTCGGGCAAGCGCATCGAGGCGCTCGACCCGCGCCGTCCGTCGGAGCGGCGCTAAATGTACCAGACCCATTTCGGCTTGCGCGAGGCGCCGTTCGGCCTCACGCCCGATACCAGTTTCTTCTTTAACGGCCCGCAGTCGCAAAAGGCGCTCAACACCTTGCTGGTGGCGGCGCGCAATGGCGAGGGCTTCATCAAGATCACTGGCGAAGTGGGGACTGGTAAAACCTTTTTGTGCCGCAAGTTCATGCAATCCTTGGGGCCGGACTTCGTCACGGCCTACATCCCGAATCCGAACTTGCCGCCCCGTTCGCTGATCCTGGCGCTGGCCGACGACCTTGACGTGCTGCTGGAGAAAGATGCGGATCAGCATCAGTTGCTCAAGTCCCTGAATTTGCGCCTGCTCAACCTGGCGGCGCAGGGCAAGCGCGTGCTGCTGTGCCTGGACGAAGCGCAGGCGATTCCCGTCGACAGCCTCGAAGCGCTGCGCCTGCTGACGAATTTGGAAACGGAAAAGCGCAAGCTGCTGCAAATCGTGCTGTTTGGCCAGCCGGAACTCGACGTCAAGCTGGCCCTGCCGGAAATCCGCCAGCTGGCGCAGCGCATCACCTTTCACTACCACCTGGGTCCGCTGTCGCGCGACGACGTGGATTTCTATGTGGCGCACCGCCTGCGCGTGGCCGGCTTCGACGGCGCGCGCCTGTTCAGTCGTGGCGGCGTGCGCAAGCTGTACCAGGCTTCCGGCGGCATACCGCGCCTGATCAACATCATGGCGCACAAGGCGCTGATGGTCGCGTATGGGGAAGGGCGGCAGCAGGTCAGCGGGCGCCACGTGGCGCTGGCCGCCAGCGATACCCTGGCCAGCAAGCCGCGCTTCTGGCGGAGGCCTTGGCCATGGCTGGCCGGCGCCGGCGTACTGGTCGCCGCCGGTGCCGTGAGCTGGACTTTATTGAACCGATGACGAAGATGAGCCTGTAGATGAGCCTGATTAACAAGATGTTGCAAGACCTTGATGCGCGCGGCACCCCCGATGGACGCGGCGACGCGGCCGGCATCCGCTCCGTGCCCGAACGCGAGCGGGGCCGGGGCGTCTCGCGCGCGCTGGTCTTTGGCTGCGCCGCCGGCCTGACTGCCGCCGCCATCGCCCTGGGCTGGGTCTACCTGAAGCGCCCGTCCGTGCCGCCCATGCTGGTCAATGTGGCCAGTACACCGGTTCCGATCCCGGTCCCCGCGCCTGCTGCCGTTGTACCAGCGCCGGTGGTGGCCGCCCCGGCGGCGCCCGTCGCGGCGGCGGAACCCGAGCCCGTGTTCCAGGCCGAGGAAGTTGCTCCCGCGCCAGCCACGGCGCGGCCCGCCGAATTGCGCCGCATCACGGAAAAGGCCACCAAGCCTGCCGCCGCGCCCGTCGTGAAGATGGCATTGCCGGCCGCCAGCGAGCGCATTATCGACGGCAAGCAAGTCACTGCGCAGCAGCGCGTGGAAAATGAATACCGGCGCGCGCTGGCCCAGTTGCAGGATGGCCGCGTCTTCGAGGCGCTGGCCGGCTTGCAGCAGACCCTGCAACTGGATCCGCGCCACCAGGGCGCGCGCGAAACGCTGGTGCGATTGCTGCTCGAAGCGCAGCGCCCGGACGAAGCTGCCCGCCAGTTGCAGCTGAGCCTGGCGCTGGACCCGAAACAGCCGGCGCAAGCCATGATGCTGGCCCGTCTGCAGCTGGACAAAACCAACGGCGGCGCGGCCGCCCTCGATACCCTCACGCGCAGCCTGCCGTACGCTGCCGACAATGGTGAATACCACGCCTTCCTGGCCGGCGTGCTGCAGCGCGAACAGCGCTATCGCGAAGCGTCCGAGCACTACCAGCTGGCCCTGCAGACGGCGCCCGATAACAGCGTCTGGTGGATGGGTCTCGGTATCGCCTTGCAAGCGGATAACCACCCGGCCCAGGCGCGCCAGGCGTTCGAGCGGGCCAAGGGCTTGCAGACGCTGTCGCCGCAATTGCAGGCGTTTGTCGAGCGCAAGCTGGTGCAGCTGACGGCGGCTGCGGCGAAATAACTTTACCTCAATGAAAGAAACCAGCTTGAAGCCTCTCAATCTGCTCATCGTCCTTTGCTGCCTGGCCAGCAGCACCCTGGCCAGCAATGCACTGGCCGCGCCCGCCAGCCCGCCTGCCAGCTACGTGCTGGAAAATACGGAAGTGCGCGACATTCGTGCGCAAGCCCTGAAACGCGACTACCAGCTCTATGTCGCCTTGCCCGATTCCTATCGGCAGGGGACAAAACGCTATCCGGTATTGTTCGTCGTGGACGCCAATTATTCGTTTGCCATCGTGCGCAATATCGCGCAGCGCCTGAACAAGCATGCCGGAATGGAAGAAGTGATCGTGGTCGGCCTGTCGTACGCGAACGGCGATGGCGGGGTGTACAGCCGCCGCCGCGATTACACGCCGACCACGCCGCGCAAGCATGACTACCGTTCGGACATGCCGGGACGGCAACCGGCTTTCGGCGAAGCGAAGGCGTATGGCCAGTTCATTTCGGGCGGAGTGTTTCCCTTCATCGCCAGTAACTATCGCGTCAACATGCAGCGCAAGGTGTTTATCGGCCATTCCTACGGCAGCCTGCTGGGCCTGCAATTTTTGCTGACCGAACCGCGCACTTTCGAGCATTACATTCTCGGCAGTCCGTCGCTGTGGTACGACGCCGGCGTCATGTTCGACCGCGAGCAGGCGTATGCCGCCAGCCACAAGGACTTGCCTGCGTCCGTGTTCTTCGGCATCGGCGGCCTGGAAAAGTTGGCGCCAGGCAAGAAGCGTTCGCGCTCCGAGGAAGAGGCCGACATGCTGGCCGACTTGCGCGAGTTCGACGGCAAGCTGAAATCGCACAAGTACCCGGGCCTGAAGACGCGATTGCGCGTGTTCGAGGATGAAGACCATGCGAGCGTGTTTCCCTTTGTGCTGACGCATGGCTTGCGGGCATACTTGGAGTCCTCGAAGTGAAACCGGTTTTGAAAAACCAGTTTAGCGAAGATAGCGGATTGCATTACTATTATGAAATAAAAATAAGAGAAATAGTAATGAATAGCGATCTTGTTAAATAGCAGGCTTCCCCTGACATAAGCAGTGCCGAAGGTTGCGGCTGCGGGCATGTTTTTCTTGACGGATTGCCCTTGCCTGGCGAGCCATGGACGAGCAGCAGTGGGCGCTCAGTCTTGACCTGCAACAAAAGTTGCTGGATGCGCCTGTGAGTGGGCGCTAAGGCAGCTTGCCGCGAATCGCCGGCATGGCCAATCGAGCCGGTGAAATGGCGTTTCCATCCCCTGATCCAGCAGTTTGTCGCAATGGCATGGGCGAGAAAACGGCAAGGCGATAGCATGTGCTGGGTTTCCTCATGATGGGCTGCCCGCAAGCGAGTGTTCGATGCTGACGGTAGCGCCGTCATCAACGGATGCTTCCCAATGACCTCGATCAGGATGAAATACGCATGAAATTACCCCTTTCATATCTTCTTTCCACCTGCCTGCTGGGCGCCTTGGGCGCGATGGCTGGTGCGCAGGCGGCCCCCGCCGATGCGGAACTGCTGGTCCTGGTGCAGCGCCATGCGCAGGCCCAGAGCAGCTTCGATCAAGCCACCTTGAAAGCCGTCACGGCCGAGAACTATGTGGAAATATCGCCGGTCGGCGAGGTGGACGGGCGTGAAAAAATGCTGTCCTTCTATGCGCCCGAGCAGAAGCGGCCGAGTCCGCAAGTCCAGGTCGATGAGCCGGCGGTGCGCCTCTTTGGCGATACGGCGCTCATCTCGGCCCGGTTGTCCTACCGCGTCAACCAGGAAGGAGCGGCCCGTACCTTCGCCATGCGCGCAGGGTATGTCGCCCGGCTGGTTGACAAGCAATGGCTGCTCGTCAGCGCACAGTACACGGGCATCCGTCCGCCGAAACCGTAAGCTGGCATTTGCTCTGGCACCGGCCTTGCCCAGCCAGGCTACAGCCGCGCCTCATCCCCCCACACATGGCGCATGCTGAAATGCAGGCCGGCATCGTCTTCGTGCAGTGACGAGACGATGGCGAACTGGCTGTCTGCCGTGTCGCGGGGCGTCATCTGCGATAGCTCTGCGGCGGCCAGCGGCGCGCCCAGCGGGTCGCTGAGTGGATGCACGTGGCCGGCGCCCCGTTGCGTGACCACCCCCAGTTCGCCGCTGCGCAGGCGCACCAGGGTGCCGGGCGGATATTTGCCCAGCAGGTTGACGAACTGTTCTCCCAGCAGCGGATCGATGGGCACGCCCTGGTCGAGGAAGATGTGCTGCAGCGCCTGGTCGGGCACGATGGAGCGGCGGTAGTTGCGCGCGGAGACGCGGGCGCAATAGCGGTCCGCCAGGCCGATCAGCTTGGCGTTTTGCAGGATCTCATCGGCCGTGCGCCCTTGCGGGTAGCCGCTGCCGTCGTCGTTTTCATGGTGCAGGAGCACGCAACTGAGCCATTCCTCGTCGTCGACCCCGGCGCAGCGCAACAGTTCCGTGCTTTCCTGCGGATGCTGGCGCACGATGCGCATTTCTTCGTCATTCAGGGGGCCGCGCCGGTCCTGGAAACTGTCGTGGTGGCGCAGCATGCCCACGTTCATCGTCAGCGCGGCCGCGCCGATCAACAGCAATTCATCGTGGGATTTATGCATGCTGCGGCCCACCAGCATGGCCAGCAAGGCCGTTTCGATGCAGTGGCGCACGGCGTAGCTGCCGGCGATCTGGTTCAGCAAGATGCTGGCCAGGGCGATATCGGCATCGTGTTCGAGCGCACGCAGCAGTTCGCGGGCGATGTCGCGCACGTCGCGCTCGGCATTGTTTTCGCTGCGCAAGGCCAGCAGCAGCCGTTCCAGGCGCTGCGCCGCCTCATTGAGCAGGCGCAAGACGGACGGCTGCTCCGGCGCGCCCACATACAGCCCCAGCTGCATCAGCCGCCCCAGCTGCGCGCCATCCGTGATGATCTGGCCCTTGCGCAGTTGCGGGCCGGCACTATGGTCAGCCAGAAACAGATCCCAGGGCAGGGGTTCGCCGGGAACCAGGTCGGCCGGGCCGATGCGACGCTGTACCATGCTGTCATCCTTTGCTTCGCCGTGGCGGAGCCATGCTTGATTTAAATGCTGCGCAGGCGCTCGAGCGCCAGGCGCAAGGTCTCGTCCTTCTTGGCAAAGCAGAAGCGCACGATGCCTGATTCTTTTGCCTGCGCGTAAAACGCGGAGACGGGAATGGCCGCCACCTTGATGTCCGTCGTCAGCCATTCGGCGAACTGCGCTTCGGTCTCTTGCGAAATGGCATCGTAGCGCACGCACTGGAAATACGTGCCGTCGGCCGGCAGCAGGGTAAAGCGGCTGCCTGCCAGGCCGTCGCGGAACAAGTCGCGCTTGCGCTGGTAAAAGGCGGGCAAGTCCAGGTAGGGCTGCGGGTCGGCCATGTAGCCGGCCAGGCCGTGCTGCATCGGCGTATTGACGGTAAACACGTTGTACTGGTGCACTTTGCGAAACTCCGCCGTCAGCGCCGCTGGCGCTGCCACGTAGCCGACCTTCCAGCCCGTCACGTGATACGTCTTGCCGAAGCTGGAAACGATGAAGCTGCGCGCCGCCAGTTCCGGATTACGGCTCAGCGAGGCGTGCGGCACGCCGTCGTACACCATGTGCTCATACACTTCGTCAGATAGGATCAAAATTTGCGTGCCGCGCACGATGTCGGCCAGCGCGGCCACATCGGCGGGGCGCAAGATCGTGCCCGTCGGGTTGTGCGGCGTGTTGATGATGATCAGGCGAGTCTTGTTGCTGACGGCCGCGGCCAGTTGGTCCCACGGCACGCTGTAGCCCTGTTCCCCCACCTCCATGGAGACGAGCACGGGCACGCCGCCGGCCAGCGCGATGGCGGGCAGGTAACTGTCGTAGGCCGGTTCGATGACGATGACTTCGTCGCCCGGATGCACGCAGCACAGGATGGCCGTGGTCAGCGCCTGCGTGGCGCCGGCCGTGACGGTGATTTCCGTGCCCGCATCATAGCTGTGGCCGTACAAGCTGGCGATCTTCGCGGCAATGGCGCAGCGCAAAGGCGCGGCGCCCGTCATCATCGGATACTGGTTGTGGCCGGCGCGCATGGCGTCGCTGACGCGGTCGACCAGGTCAGGCGCGCAATCGAAGTCGGGAAAGCCCTGGCCCAGGTTGACGGCGCCATGCTGGGCCGCCAGGCTGGACATGCGGGTAAACACGGTGGTGCCGACAGCAGGCAAGCGGGTGGTCAGGGCGGGAGTCGTGTAGGGCAGGGACGGGCTGTTCATGAACGGTAGGGGCGCGGTGCGGAAAGTGGAATCGTGTCCCATTCTAGCGCAGCGCGCCACGTTGCGTGTGGGGCTTTAAAGGCTCAGCCTGGCAAGGTCCAGCCTTCCGGCACCATGATCTTGAACATGCCGGCCTTGGCCGTCTTGCGGGCCAGTTTCAGCAGGGCCTTGTCCTTGGTGATGAGGATGTCGGCGTTGGCGTCGCGCGCCAGTTCGAGGAATTTCTGATCATCCTTGTCCGTGCAGACGGGCAGGCGCACGCCGGAGACGGGTGGCGCCACGACGCTGATGTGGGCGTCGAAGCGGGCGGCGGCAACGGCCCGGCTGGCTTCATCGAGCGGCAGATGCTTGTAGTGCAGCACGACCAGATATTCCGCGCGGCAATCTTCGCGCGTGATGGCGTGCACGGCGCCGCTTTCCATGGCCGCCAGCAGGCCCGCCCAGCGCGGGTCGTTGAAGACGAACAGGTCGAGGCAAACGTTGGTGTCGAGGACGAGTTTTTGTGGAGCAGGTATCATGTCGGCAATTCTATTCTGTAGTGATAATTTATGTTGATCGTGCTTTCGCCCGCCAAGAGTCTCGACCTGGAGACGCCGCCAACAACCTCGTTGCACAGCACCCCTGATTTTCTCGACCATTCCGCCCAGCTCATCGACCGCATGCGCCAGTTTTCGCCCGCCGAAGTGGGCAGCCTGATGGGTATTTCCGACGCCTTGTCCGCCCTCAACGTGGCCCGCTATGCGTCGTGGACACCGACGCTGACGGAAGCGCGCCAGGCCATCATGGCCTTCAATGGCGACGTGTACGCCGGTTTCGAGGCGCGCAGCCTGCAGCCGGCCCAGCTCGACTATGCCCAGTCGCGCGTGCGCATCCTGTCGGGCCTGTATGGCTTGCTGCGCCCGCTGGACCTGATCCATCCGCACCGCCTGGAAATGGGCACGCGGCTGTCGACCGCGCGCGGCAAGGATTTGTATGCGTTCTGGGGCGACACCATCACCAACGGCCTGAACCGCACGGCCAAGGAGCAGGGCGCGCAAGTGCTGGTCAATCTTGCTTCCGAAGAATATTTCAAATCCGTTAAGCCGCGCCAGCTGGACGTGCCCGTCATCGCGCCCGTGTTCGAGGATTGGAAGAACGGCAAGTATAAAATCATCTCGTTCTACGCCAAGCGCGCGCGCGGCATGCTGGCCCGTTATGCGGCCGTCAACAATATCCGCGATCCGCAGCAGCTGAAGCAGTTCGATGTCGACGGTTACGCGTATGTGCCGGAAGCATCGAACGATACTAGCTGGGTGTTCCGGCGCAAGGTAGGTGAATAAGTAAAAAAACCGGGCTAGCCCGGTTTTTTCTTATCTTACTGCCAGAATTTCCACCACTTGCGCTCCTTGTTCACCCCTTCCGGGCTGAGGAATGCCGTGTTCGGGTAGTTCTTGGTCAGCACGCGCAAGGCATCGTCGCGCAGGTCGGTCAAGCCCAGCTTGTCGTACGAGCGGTACATGATGAACAGCGCTTCTTCGATGGCCGGCGAGGCGGCAAAGTCGCTCACCGTCGTTTGCGCGCGGTTGGCAGCGGCCAGGTAGGCGCCGCGGCGGTAGTAATAGCGCGCCACGTGCACTTCGTATTTCGCCATGGCATCGATCAAATAGTTCATGCGGGCCAGCGAATCGGGCGCATATTTACTATTTGGGAACTTGTCGACCAGTTGCTTGAAGGCCGCAAACGCTTCGCGCGTGGCTTTCGGATCGCGCTCGGTCGGATCTTGTTCGTACAGGAAGTTCAGGAAGCTGATCTGGTCGTTAAAGCTGATCAGGCCCCGCAAGTAGTACATATAGTCCACATTGGCGTGGTTCGGATGCAACTTGATGAAGCGTTCGACGGCAGCCAGTGCCTGCGCCTGGTCTCCCGACTTATAATACGCGTAAGCGATCTCCATCTGCGCTTGCAGAGCATAGTTGCCAAAAGGATAGTTAGCCTCCAGCTTCTGGAACAGACCGATTGCAGCTTCATAGTGCTGCCCGGTCATTTCTTCACGCGCCTCCGAGTATAATTTCGTAACGGACCAGTTTTTGGTCTCATCCACTTTTTCAGGCAACAAGCTGCAAGCGGACATGCCGAGCAGAACGACTGAAGCGACTACCAACGATAATTTTTTTTGCATGACGTTTTGCAAGAAGGTTTTAACCAAGATTTTACAATAGGCTGATTATAGCCGATGGGAATGCTGTGATATTAACTCCGAAGCCTAATTTGGCTGACCCCGCGTTTGACTCCCTTTCTGACCATGCTGCCGAAGAGGCGTTTGACGGCGATTTTGCCGCCGACGACGTCTTCGAGGAAATGGCCCCGATTACATTGGAACTGACGCCGGACGCCTGCGGCCACCGCCTCGATAAAGTCATCTCCAAGCTGGTGCCGCAATACTCGCGCAGCCGCCTGCAATTGTGGCTGGAAGCCGGTTTCGTGACCGTCGATGGAAAAGTTGCCAAACGCAACATGACCGCCTATGGCGACGAGAAGATCGTCATTCTGCCGCAAAGCGCGCCGGAAGACGAGGCTTTTAAGCCGGAAGCGATGGAATTGAACATCGTGCACGAAGATGAGCATATCATCGTCATCAACAAACCGGCCGGACTGGTCGTGCATCCGGGCCCAGGCAACTGGTCGGGCACCTTGCTCAACGGCTTGCTGCACCACTGTCCGCAGCTGGCGGGCGTGCCGCGCGCGGGCATCGTGCACCGGCTGGACAAGGATACGAGCGGCCTGATGGTCGTCGGCAAGACACTCGCTTCGCAAACGGACCTCGTGCGCCAGTTGCAGGCGCGCACCGTCAAGCGCGAGTATTTCGCGCTCGTGTGGGGCACGCCGAAAATGGCGGGCACCATCGATGCATCGATCGCGCGCCACCCGCGCGACCGGGTCAAGATGGCCGTCTCGGAGAATTTCACGGCCAAGCCCGCGATCACGCACTATGAATTGATCGGCAGCGGCGAACTCGACCGCCGTCCCGTGAGCCTGATGCAATGCCGCCTGGAAACAGGCCGCACGCACCAGATCCGCGTGCACATGCAGCATCTGGGGTTCGCGCTGGTCGGCGATTACGTGTACGGCAAGCAGCACCTGGTGTCCGTCTTCTCGCGCCAGGCGCTGCAGGCGCGCCGCCTGGGCCTCGTGCATCCGGGTACCCTGGAAGCGTGCGAATGGATCGTGCCGCTGGCCGATGATTTCGCGCAATTGATCGCCACCGCCGGCATTCCCGAGCCGGAACAGGTCTGATGACGTCGCCGTTGCCTTGCCTTATACCCGATTGGCCCGGCTTGCCTGCAAACGTGGGCGCGCTGGCAACCGTGCGCGCAGGCGGCGTAAGCCAGGGGCCGTATGGTGACGGGCAGGGTGGCGGTGGCTTGAACCTGGGCACGCACGTGGGCGACGACCCCGCGCACGTGGCCGCCAACCGCGCGCGGCTGGCGGCCGTCTTGCCTGCCGAGCCGGCCTGGCTGTCGCAGGTGCATGGCGTGGTTGTGGTGGATGCGGTCAGCCTGGGCGGTTGTGTACCCGATGCCGACGCCAGCATCGCCACGCAGGCGGGCGCCGTGTGCGTGGTGATGACGGCCGATTGCCTGCCGGTACTGTTCTGTTCGACGGATGGCCTGGTCGTTGGTGCGGCCCACGCGGGCTGGCGCGGCCTGGCCAACGGCGTCTTGCAGCGCACGGTTGCAGCCATGCGGGCGCAGGGCGCGACGGATATCCTCGCCTGGCTGGGGCCTGCCATAGGTCCGCAGCAATTCGAAGTGGGGCAGGATGTGCTGCAAGCGTTACGCGACGGTGCGCGCGACGATGCCGAGCGGCAAGTGTTGAGCGCGGCCTTCGCCGCTATCGATGGCAAGCCGGGCAAGTACCTGGCCGACATCTATGCGCTGGCGCGTACCATGCTGCTGCGCGATGGCGTGGCGCAAGTGGCGGGCGGGGAATATTGCACCGTCAGCGATGCGGCGCAGTTTTACTCGTACCGGCGCGATGGCGTCACGGGAAGACAGGCCAGCTTGATCTGGCGCAAATAATCTGCACGGCAGACACTTATGTGTCTGCCGTTTTTGTTTTATCGTCTGCTGAGGCTTGGGCGCGCGCGTTCTGTTCCGCGATGCGCACGGCCTTGCGTTTGCGTCGCCGCGAGCCCGTCAGATAGAATAGGATGGACAGGGGAATGACGCAGTACAGCAAGAAGGTCATCACCCCGGCGACGATGGACGGTTCCGTCAGCGCCATGAGGCCGACGACATAGATCCAGGCGACAGCGGTCATGAGCATCATAAGTAGTGGCAATCAGTAAGAGTTTGCATGCAGGTGGCCCGGAAGTAATTATTTATTAATTCTTGAATGGACTTACATATACCTATGAATATGCCCGATCCTCAAATGATGACCAAGGAATGGATGGCGCAGATCAGCAATCCTGAACAGTGGAAGACATGGTTCAACATGGTACCGCAGCCCCAGGGCAATCCGATTGCCGGCATTTTGCAGGATGCGGGCGCCAGCATCAAGCCGGAGGCGATCGAGCAACTGAAGAATGCCTACGTGGCCAAGCTGACGGGCTTGTGGGCAGACTTCATGGCCGGCAAGGCGCCGGAGCTGAAAGACCGCCGCTTCGCCGCGCCCGCCTGGCACGCCAGCCCCCTGTCGGCCTTCAATGCGGCGGCCTACCTGCTGAACGCGGAGTTTCTCAGCGCCATGGCCAACGCCGTGGAAGCGACGCCGCACCAGAAGCAAAAGATTGCGTTTGCCGTGCAGCAAATCGTCGACGCCATGTCGCCCGCCAATTTTCTTGCCACCAATCCCGATGCCCAGCAAACCCTGATCGAGACCAAGGGCGAAAGCCTAACCAAGGGCTTGAGCAATATGCTGGCCGACATGCAGAAGGGACGCATTTCGCAGTCCGATGAATCGGCCTTCGAAGTGGGCCGCAACGTGGCTACCACGCCGGGCACGGTGGTGTTTGAAAACGCCTTGTTCCAGCTGATCCAGTACACGCCGATGACGGCCACGGTACACCAGCGTCCGCTGTTGATGGTGCCTCCGTGCATCAATAAATTCTATATCCTTGACTTGCAGCCAGAAAACTCGCTCGTGCGCTACGCGGTGGAGCAGGGCAATACCGTATTCCTGATGTCCTGGCGCAATCCGGACATGAGCATGCAGCACCTGACGTGGGACGATTACGTCGAGCAGGGCGTGATCGAAGCCATCAAGGTCACGCAGGAAATTTCCGGCCAGGACAAGCTCAATATGTTCGGCTTTTGCGTGGGCGGCACCATCGTCTCGACGGCGCTGGCCGTGCTCAAGGCACGCGGCGAGAATCCGGCCGCCAGCCTGACCTTGTTGACTACTTTCCTCGATTTCTGCGACACGGGCGCGCTCAACGTCTTTATCGACGAGCCACAAGTGGCGCTGCGCGAGCAGTCTCTGGCCAAGGGGGGGCTGATGTCGGGCCGCGACCTGGGCAGCACTTTCTCGAGCTTGCGGCCGAACGATCTCGTGTGGAACTATGTGCAGTCGAATTACCTGAAGGGCAAGGAGCCGCCCGCGTTCGACTTGCTGTACTGGAATGGCGACGGCACGGGCTTGCCAGGCCCCATGTTCTGCTGGTATCTGCGCAACACTTACCTGGAAAACAGCCTGAAAGTGCCGGGCAAGCTGACGGTGGCCGGGGAAAAGGTCGACCTGAGCAGCATTGACGCGCCCGCTTTCATCTACGGTTCGCGCGAAGATCATATCGTGCCCTGGGGCGCGGCCTACGCCAGCACTGCCCTGCTGAACCCGAAAAAGCCGAAAGCCAACCGTTTTATCCTCGGTGCTTCGGGCCATATCGCCGGCGTGATCAATCCTGCCTCAAAGAAAAAGCGCAGTTACTGGAGCAATGACCAGCCACGCACGGCGAAAGCCAAGCCTTTGACTGCCGAGCAATGGATGGAAGGCGCGACGGAACACGTGGGCAGCTGGTGGCCCGAATGGGCTGCCTTCCTGGCCGAACACGGCGGCGCCCAAGTGAAGGCGCCAAGCAAGCCTGGCAACAAACGCCACGCGGCAATCGAGCCGGCGCCAGGGCGGTATGTTAAAGTCAGGGCAGACTAGTTTACAAAAGCTTCTCGCCTGACAAGAGCGGCGTAATCTCCGGTCTTGTCAGGAATCTACTTTTAGTTGCGTTGCAATAAATGTGGGAATCTACTACCCTGATGTGCAATGGAGCCGTTTTCCACTCTATAATGGAAAACGTAGGCAGGTGCGAAAGCGGACCCACGTTCGCTTTTTTTTCGGATTAACTCAGTATGCGCTGCGGCGCAATAAGTGGAACTTGTGATGAGTAGTGCAAAAAAAAGTATAGACCGCCTGATTAAAAAATATCCTAACCGCCGTCTGTATGACACGCAAACCAGTTCCTACATCACCTTGACGGACGTCAAGCAACTGGTGTTGGACAATGAGGTGTTTACCGTCGTTGATGCCAAATCCAATGAAGATTTGACGCGCAGCATCTTGCTGCAAATCATTTTGGAAGAGGAGGCGAACGGCGCACCGATGTTCTCGAGCAGCGTGTTGTCGCAGATCATCCGCTACTATGGCCACGCCATGCAGGGCATGATGGGATCCTACCTGGAAAAGAACGTGCAAGCGTTCACCGATATCCAGCACAAATTCACGGGCACGTCGGCCGGCAGCTTCGAAGGCAAGCCATTTAGCCCGGAAATGTGGACCCAGTTCATGAATGTCCAGGGCCCGATGATGCAAGGCATGATGAACAACTACATCGACCAGAGCAAGAGCCTGTTCGTGCAGATGCAGGAACAGATGCAGAGCCAGAGCAAGAATCTGTTCGGCACGTTCCCGTTCGTTCCGCCGGTTCCTCCAACCGACAAAAAGTAATCAATGCCAGAGGCTCACCGGGCGATTTGATCGCCCGGGAGTTGTATCGGCGTCATCAAAACAGCATAGTTCTGCCAGCTAAGGGCGGCTCGGGGTACAATAGCCGATTCGCCTCACCATTTTACTAGCTGCCAACTATGTCTGAAATTCACCGTATTCCCGTTCCTTCCGCCCAGCCCGAGGCCATGCTGGCCATGCCAGGTGCGGCGCCGAAAGTGGGCTTTGTCTCGCTCGGCTGCCCAAAAGCGCTGGTCGACTCCGAACAAATCCTGACCCAACTGCGCGCCGAAGGCTACGAAACGGCGAAATCCTACGCTGGCGCCGATCTGGTGATCGTCAATACCTGCGGTTTTATCGATGCTGCCGTGCAAGAGTCGCTCGACGCCATCGGCGAAGCGCTGGCTGAAAACGGCAAGGTCATCGTCACCGGTTGCCTGGGCGCCAAGAAAGATGCTGCTGGCGACGACATCATCATGAAGGTGCACCCGAAAGTGTTGTCCGTCACGGGCCCGCACGCGCTGGCCGAAGTGATGGATTCCGTCCACTTGCACCTGCCGAAACCGCATGCACCGTTCCTCGACCTGGTGCCGCCGCAAGGCGTCAAGCTGACGCCGAAGCACTATGCCTACCTGAAAATTTCCGAAGGCTGCAACCACCGCTGCAGCTTCTGCATTATCCCGTCCATGCGCGGCGACCTCGTTTCGCGCCCGATTGGCGAACTGATGATCGAAGCGGAAAACCTGTTCAAGGCCGGCGTCAAGGAATTGCTGGTCATTTCGCAAGACACCTCGGCGTATGGCGTGGACGTGAAATTCCGTTCCGGCTTCTGGAATGGCCGTCCCGTGAAAACCCACATGACGCAGCTGACGGAAGCGCTGGGCGAGCTGGCCAAGTCCTACGGCGCCTGGGTGCGCTTGCACTACGTGTATCCATACCCGCACGTGGACCAGATCATCCCGATGATGAGCGGCGGCCACATCCTGCCATACCTCGACATTCCGATGCAGCACGCGCATCCTGACGTTTTGAAGCGCATGAAGCGTCCGGCCAGCGGCGAGAAAAACCTCGACCGCATCCAGGCCTGGCGCGCCATCAATCCGGACCTGACCATCCGCTCGACCTTCATCGCCGGTTTCCCGGGCGAAACGGAAGCGGAATTCGAATACCTGCTGGACTTCCTCAAGGAAGCGCAGATCGACCGTCTCGGCTGCTTCGCCTATTCGCCTGTCGAAGGCGCGACGGCCAACGAAATTGCCAACCCCGTGCCGGAAGAGTTGCGCGAAGAGCGCCGCGGCCGCGTCATGCTGCTGCAGGAAGAAATTTCCAAGAAACGCCTGCAAGCCAAGGTCGGCAAGACCGTGCGCGTGCTGATCGATGAAGTCACCCGCTCCGGCGGCGTGGGCCGCTCGTCCGCCGATGCGCCGGAAATCGATGGCGTCGTGTATGTGAAGCCGCCATTCGAGCCGCACCGCAAGCTGGCCGTGGGCCAGTTCGTCGACGTGACAATTACCTCGGCCGATGCGCACGACCTGTGGGGCGCCGCCGAGTAAGCAGGTGTAACAGTCGTACGGCGTGCAGGGCGTAAAGCCCTTACAATCAAGGCGGATCGGCAATTGCTGATCCGCCTTTTTTTATTTCCCGACGCCATGACCCAGACCAAATCTCCGCAAACCGCGCTGATCCACAGCGATTACCAGGCGCCGCAAGGCTTCGCCGCGTTTCCGAACGCCATCCACCATGCGTCCACCGTGCTGTTCAAGGACGTGGCGGCCATGCGCTCGGGCGACTGGAAAGAGAAGAACGCCTATACCTACGGCTTGCACGGCACGCCCACCACGTTCACCCTGGAAGCGCGGCTGGCCGAGATCGAAGGGGGCAAGCATTGCCTGTTGGCGCCGTCCGGCCTGGCGGCCATCGCCATGGCGGACTTTGCCCTGTTGAAAACGGGCGATGACGTTTTATTGCCGGAAAATATATACAACCCGAACCGCGAACTGGGACGCTGGCTGGCGCAGGATTTCGGCATCACGGCCCGCTATTACGACCCGCTGATCGGGGCCGGCATCGCCGCCCTGATCCAGCCAAACACCAAACTGATCTGGACGGAAGCGCCCGGTTCCGTGACGATGGAGGTGCCGGACTTGCCCGCCATCTGCGCGGCCGCCCATGCGCGCGGTGTGCTGGTGGCCCTGGACAACACCTGGTCGGCGGGCCTGGCCCTGCGCGGCTTCGACCTGGGCGTGGACATCATCATGCAGGCGCTGACGAAATACCAGTCGGGCGGCTCGGACGTGCTGATGGGCGCCTTGATTACCCGCGACAGGGCGCTGCACGAACGCTTGGCGCAGGCGCACATGCGTCTGGGCATGGGCGTGGGGGCGGACGACGCCTATCTGGTGCTGCGCGGCTTGCCCACCATGAAGCTGCGTTTCGACGCCCACGATGCGGGCGCGCGCACGGTGGCCGCCTGGCTCAAGGGGCGCAGCGAGATCGCCACGGTGCTGCATCCGGCGTTCGAGGATTGCCCTGGCCACGCCATCTGGCAGCGCGACTTTACGGGCGCGGGCGGCCTGTTTTCCGTGCTGTTCGATGCCCGCTACACGGAGGCGCAGACGGACCGTTTCGTCGATGCCTTGCAGCTGTTCAAGATCGGCTACAGCTGGGGCGGCGCGAACAGCCTGGTGATGCCGTACCGTATCGCCGCCATGCGCAAGGGCTGGCAACTGCCGGGCCAGCTGGTGCGCCTGAACGTGGGGCTGGAAGATCCGCAGGATTTGATCGCCGATATCGAACGGGCGTTCGCGGCGATGTAGCCGTGTGCGGGCAAGCACGATGGCTTGCCCACGAGCATTTACATGGGGACGGGGCTGTTGTTGTTCAGGTCGATGAAGCCGCGCAGCAGGCGGTAGGCTTTCCACAGCCAGGCCACGCCCCACACGATGAGCGCCAGCGGAATGCCGATCAGCGTGACCCACAGGATGGCGCCGACGACGATCCAGACCACGTACCACCAGAAGGAACGGATCATCCAGCTGTGATGGCTGTGCACGAAGGTCCCGGCCGCCTCATCCCGCTTCACATAATTGATAATGAGCGGAATGAAGGAAAACGCGCCCAGCGAAAACACGAAGCTGGCGCCATGTATCAGGTACAACCACCAGGCCAGTTTTTTGGTCTGCTGAAGTTGGGTGTCCAAAATAATATCTTGTGACATGAAAGCTCCCGTCGTTGCTCAATTTTTAATTGTAACAAGCAAAGCGGCGCGGCAGCGCAGTCCATGGAAAAAGGCAGAATACATTGTTGAAACGAGATCGATATCCTACCCTGGCCGCGCGCGCCAGAGCATGGCTGCAGCGCGCTGTGCCGGCCTTGCTGCTGTGCGTCACGGTGGCCCATGCCGCCGGCGCGCCCCTGGAAGCGGAGTTTGCCGCCGGCTTGAAGGAAGAAGGCCTGGCCGGCGCCGTCTGGAGCGAAGTCTTGCCCGATGGCTCAGTGCGCACGGGCGCGTCCGGCTTGCGCGATGCCGCCAAGCAAATACCCATGCAGGCGGATACGCGCATGCAGGTGGGCTCCGTGGGCAAGGTGGCGCTGGCGCTGGGCGTCCTGCGCCTCGTCAGCGAAGACAAGCTCACGCTCGACACGCCCTTGCAGCAGGTGCTGCCGGAACTGGCGCTGAAAAACCCGTGGCAGGCCAGCGACCCCGTGCGCATCCGCCACCTGCTGGCGCATACCTCGGGCCTCGATAACGTGCGCTTCTGGCAGGCGTTCAGCCTGAATCCGGCGCCGGAGACGCCGCTGGCCGAGGCGTTTGACGGTGGCCGCAATCTGCTGCGCGTGCGCGCCCGGCCCGGCAGCCGCTATGCGTATTCGAACATGGGCTATGGCTTGCTGGGCATGGTGATCGAGAAGGTCACGGGCCAGCCGTACGAGCGCTACCTCGATGCGCAGCTGCTGCAACCGCTGGGCATGGCGGACAGCACGTTTGCCTATGTTACGCAAATGAGCACCCAGGCGGGATCGCTCGCGGACCCGCGCCTGGCCATGGGCCACTTCGAGCATGGCTTGGCGCAGCCGGCCGTGCACCAGTATCTGCGTCCGGCCGCGCAATTTACCACCACGGCGGCCGACATGGGCAAGCTGGCGCAGTTCCTGATGGGCGATGGCAAGCTGCAGGGCGCGCAATTCATCGACCTGGCGCTGATGGGCGCCTTGTCCGAGCCGGCCGGCACGGATGCGGCGCAGGCTGGCCTGGCAACGGGACACGGCCTGGCGCTGGCCGTGCGCGATCGCCATAACGTGGTGGGCGCTTGCCACCCTGGCACGGCCGTGGGTTTCCGCGCCATGCTGTGCATCTATCCGGAACAGGACAGCGCGTTCTTCGTGGCCTTCAATACGGATGCCGAGCAGGCCGACTATGAACGCTTCAACCGCCTGCTGCTGCGCGACCTGGAACTGCCGCTGCGCGCGCCGGCCCCGCGCGGCACGCCCGCACCGACGGTGGAAAACTGGCAGGGCGTCTACGTGCCGTCGCCCAGCCCCATGGCCAGCATGGCCTGGGTCGACGCCGTCTTCGGTTTTACGCGTGTGAAATGGGATGGCGAGTCGCTGTTCCTGATCCCGTTCCAGGGCGAACCGAAGGAACTGGAGCCGGTGGGCGGCCTGCTGTTCCGCGCCAGCGACCGCAGCACGCCGTCGCACGTGCTGATGCAGGAAGATGGCAAGCATGTGCTCAGCGACGGCCTGCGCAGCTATGAGCGCGCATCGATGCTGCGCATGCTGGTGCTGTGGGGCAGCCTGGCCCTCGGTGCGGCCGGCTTGCTGTACGTGCTGGTGGTGGGCGTGTGGCGCGCCGCGCTGCGCAGCCTGGGGCGGGGCGACCATCTGTTCGCGCCTTTGCTGGCCATGCTGGCGCTGCTCCTGCCGCTGCCGTTTTTCTATTTCCAGTCCTACCTGCGCCTGGGCGACATCACCATCGCCAGCGTGCTGCTGGTATTGGTGACGGGCGCGCTGCCGCTGGCGACGGCATTCGGCCTGGCCCGCTGCTGGCGCAGCCGCGGCACGGCGGCCGAGGCGGGCTCGTGGGCGAAATGGGATTGGGTGGCCTTGCTGGCGGCCCTGCAACTGCTGCTGGTACTGGCCTGGTGGGGACTGCTGCCGCTGCGCCTGTGGCAGCTGTAGGCCGTCAGGTCCAGATGGCCAGCAGCCGGCGCCACCAGCGTTGCGCCGGTGCGGCCCGGGTACCGTGTGCGGTGCGCTTGGAACGATAGCTGGCCGCCGCCATCTGCAGGCCGATGCGGTCCATCGCCGCCATCGCCTCAGCTTCCTGCGGCGACAAGCCATGCCGCAGGGCTTGCGCAAGGGGCTCAAGCAGGAAGGCGGCACGCAGGGCGTCGTCCGTGTACAGCCTTGCCAGGTAGGTTTCCAGTGCGGGGGAACTCATGCGCTGCGCCCCGCGCGCAAGGCCGCGCGCGCCAAATCCAGTTGGTCCAGCACATGCTCGAACGACGGATAATTGCCGTCGCGTTCGACGATCACCGTCAACGGTTGCGGCGCATGGCGCGCCAGCACCGTCAATAAAGCAAAGACTTCGGGCGGCACGTCGTGCAGATGGTCGTCCAGCAGCCGCTGGCCGCCGCCCGGCGCAGCGATCCAGTGGCCGCCGCTCAGGTGTACGGCGCCCACCCTGTCCAGCGGCAGGCGCAGCAGCAGTTCCTGCGGCGCCTCGCCGGCATTGACGGCATTCGCATACAGATTGTGCAGGTCAAGCAGCAGCGGCACTTGCGCGCCGTGGATAATTTGCGCCACCCATGCCGCTTCGTTCAGGGTGCTGGCCGGCGGCTGAACCAGGGTGGCGATGTTTTCCATCAGCGGCGCGCTGCCGACGATGCGCGTGGCCAGCGCGATATTGTCAATCGCGCCGGCAGCGCTGTGCGGCGTGCGCGGCGGTGCCGCCAGGTGGCCGATCTCGATGCCGCCGGCGCGCACGAAACTCAGGTGCTCGGACCAGGACTCCGCCTGCACTTCTTTCATCAGGCGCGCCATCGCATGCAGGCGGCGCGGGTCGGCGGGAATCGTCGACGCCAGCCCCATGCCCACGCCGTGCAGGCTGACCGGCACTTGGCGCGCCAGGCTGCGCAAGGCGGCGATACCGGCGCGCGAGGTGCGGTAATAATCGTCGGCGATCACTTCCAGCACGTCGATCCGCGCCAGGTTGGACAGGATGCCGGCGGCCAGTTCGCCGCGCCAGCCCAGGCCGACGCGGTCGCGCGTGGTCTCCCGGCTAACTGCCACAGCCGCCGCCACCGCCGCAACCGCCACAGCCGCTGCTGCCGCCGTCACCGCCGCTGCCCGATGACGAGTCGCCCGAGTCGCCCGTGCTGCTGGACGAGGAGTCGCCGCCGCCATTTTGCCGGGGCACCGGATACAGCTCGGCGACATACGCGTACACGGACAAGGGCAGGGCGCCGATGCCGAAGATGGCGGCCAGCAGGGCCATGTCGGCGCTGCTGCTGCCCGCCTGCAGGCGCGCCGAGCGCATGTTCAGCCGGCCGAACAGCATGCGCAGGTCGGTCAGCAGCCGCTGCGCGCTCCAGCTGGTCGCCTGGGTGCGCAGGCCGCGCAGCATGAGGAGAAAAATCGCCAGCAGGACCGCCAGGAACAGCAGGTTGTAGTGCTGGCGGCTGATGGCGATGACGGCCTTGACGGCGGCCACCGTCAGCAGCAGCCAGTGCGCGGCCCAGGTGATGCGTGCGCGCCGGCGCAGCAACTGCGGGCCGACCAGCAATTCCTGCTGCGTCAAGGTCTCCTGGTAGGCGCGGCACGACGGCAGCATCTCGGCTTGCACGGCCAGTTCCTTGCTGTGGCCCTGGCGGCCCAGATACAGGCGCAGCACGTCGCGTTCGATGTCGTGGCTGGCGAAGCGCAGGCTGTCTGCGCTGGCCGTTTCCAGCAGCGGACCATCGGCGCGCAGCAAGCCGCGGTCGACCAGCACGATGGCGGCGATTTTCACGGCTTCGAGGGCGCCGCCGCGCAGGAAGGCGATGCGGTAGGGATCGTCGGCCAGCGACAGCTGGGCGTGCGGATTGCGCAATTCCTGGCGGATCAGCAGCTCGCGTACGAGGTAGTATACGAGCGCGCCGAAGATCAGGTAGGCCAGCAGGAACGATGGCCCGCTCCAGTCGAACGGGTTGACGCCGTTCACCGCATCTGCTCCGCGTGTTCGCGCAAGCGTTCGGTAATCGTCATCAAGCCCGTAAAGGCGGGCAGGGCCTGCCCCGGCGCCAGGCGCGCCGTTTCGCGCGCCGCCGACATGGCTTGCAGGGCAGCGTGCAGGGCCGGTTCGCCCAGCTGGTCGACAAACGCTTCGAGCGCCTGCTTGCCGGACTGCGCAGGTTTGTCTTCCAGCTGCGCCAGCGAGGCCGCGGCCGAACGCAGGGGACCGGCCGCGTCGGCGATGGCGCCGGCCAGCTGTTCTTCATTCAGGCTCAATAGCATATACCGTTCGCGCATGCGCACCTGCTTGTTCAGCAGCACTTGCCGCAGCCGGCGCAGCACGGCGTCGCGGCTCGTGTGCAGGCTGGCGAAAGGGTCAACGCCATGCAGCACCTGGTGGCGCGCGATGATGTCGGCGAACTTGACGGCAAAGGCGTCGGCGGCCTGCGTCAATTCGCTTTCAAGCAGGAACATCACCTGCAAATCGATGGCGGCATGCGCCAGGCGCAAGGGCCCGCGCAGCGCATCGGCCGCCTGCGGCGTAAAGCGCTTGAGCAGCAACAGCAGGTTGACGTCTGAGGTGGCGCGCAACTGACCATCGGCGGCAGAGCCAAACAGCACGGCGGCGGCCAGGTCGGCACCGAAGGCCTTTTGCGCGGCGGCGACGAATATATCGAGGTGGCGTTGTATTTCTTCTGGCAGCGGTGGCGGCATGCGGAGCTCTTTCACGATGGGCTGGCGGGATGATCACAAGTTTGCAATATAGCAAACTTATGCCATCGCGCGCGCACCGCCCGCCCGATAGCCCTAACCTGGGGCCGATTCAGCTCAAGACGTTGAGCAAGCCATCGAGTCCCACGAAGTTCAGCGCCACGTCGGCTTGCGAGCGCACCACGGGCTTGGCGCGGAAGGCAACCGACAGGCCGGCGATGCCCATCATCTTCAAATCGTTGGCGCCGTCGCCCATGACGATGGCTTCGGACGGGGAAATGCCCAGTTCCGCGCACACGCGCTCCACCGTACGCTGCTTTTCCTCGGCGTCGACGATGCCGCCCAGGACTTTGCCCGTCAGTTTGCCGTCGACGATTTCCAGTGCGTTCGCATGCGTGTAGTCGAGGCCCAGGCGTTCCTTCAGGCGCTCGGTGAAGAAGGTAAAGCCGCCCGACACCAGCAGAGTTTTCAGGCCGGTCTTTTGCACGGCCGCCAGCATGGCTTCCGCGCCCGGCGACAGTTTCAAACGCTCGTCGTAGACGCGTTGCAGGGCCGATGCATCGAGGCCTTCGAGCAGGGCCACGCGCTGTTTCAGGCTGGCGGCAAAATCGAGTTCGCCGCGCATGGCCGCTTCCGTGATGGCTGCCACCTGCGGTTTCAGGCCCTGCATGTCGGCGATTTCATCGATGCACTCGATGGTGATCAGGGTCGAATCCATGTCCATCGCCACGAGCTTGAACTCGCTGAGTTCGCGCTGTCCCATCATATAGGTGGCGTCCAGCTGCGCCGCCTGGGCCGCCACTTCGATGGTGGGGCGCAGCGCGGGCGAGTAGGCGATCTGCTCGCAGCGCACGGCGTTCGGACCGAGGCGCGTGACGGACGTCGGCGCGGCCAGCGCGGCGATGCGTTCGAGACGGGCGCTATCGCCGTCCAGGCCCTGCAGGATCAGATTCATGGTGATGGTCTTGGTATTGGTCATGGGGCAGTCCTGCATTAATTATCGAAATGGTCTACACCGTCAATTGCTTGATGGTGGTCTTGATCTGCGTCACGCGCGCGGCCAGGTCCGGCATGGCGGCCGTAATTTTCAGCTTGTCCTGGCCATGCAGCTTGATATGGCGGTTTTTCTGGATCAGGTCGATGATGCGCATCGGGTCGATGGGCGGCTTGGCCATGAATTGCAGGGTGGCTGCCTCGCCATGCACATCGATCTTGACGATGCCCACGGTTTTCGCGGCGATGCGCAGGCGGTGCGTCTCGACCAGGGCCTTGACGGCGTCGGGCAGCTTGCCGAAGCGGTCGATCAGCTCTTCCTGGATATCGTCGATCTTCTCTTGCGTGGCGCAGTTGGCCAGGCGCTTGTAGATCGACAGGCGTTCGTGCACGTCGCCGCAGAAATCGGCCGGCAGCAGGGCAGGCACGTGCAGGTTGATCTCGGTCGTCGACGCCAGCGGCGCGGCCAGGTCCGGCTCCTTGCCCGCCTTCAGCGAGCGCACGGCTTCGTTGAGCATGTCCGAATACAGCTGGAAGCCGATCTCCGTCATTTCGCCCGACTGGCTCTCGCCCAGCACCTCGCCGGCGCCGCGGATTTCCAGGTCGTGCATGGCCAGGTAAAAGCCGCTGCCCAGTTCTTCCATCTGCTGGATGGCGTCCAGGCGGCGCTGCGCCAGCTTGGTGAGACCCTGCACGTCGTGCACCAGCAGGTAGGCGTAGGCCTGGTGATGCGAGCGTCCCACCCGGCCGCGCAGCTGGTGCAGCTGCGCCAGGCCGAACTTGTCGGCGCGGTGCATGATGATGGTGTTCGCCGTCGGCACGTCGATGCCGGTTTCAATGATGGTCGTGCACAGCAAAATATTGAAACGCTGGGCGACGAAGTCGCGCATGACCTTTTCCAGGTCGCGCTCGTGCATCTGGCCGTGCGCCACGGCGATGCGCGCCTCGGGCAGCAGTTCCGTCAGCATGGCCAGGCGGTTCTGGATGGTTTCCACTTCGTTGTGCAGGAAGTAGATCTGGCCGCCCCGTTTGAGCTCGCGCAGGCACGCTTCGCGGATGATGGCTTCGCCTTCGCTGCGGACAAAAGTCTTGATGGCCAGGCGCTTTTGCGGCGCCGTGGCGATGATGGAAAAGTCGCGCAAGCCTTCCAGCGCCATGCCCAGGGTACGCGGGATCGGCGTGGCCGTCAGGGTCAGCACGTCCACTTCCGCGCGCAGCGCTTTCAGCGCTTCCTTCTGGCGCACGCCGAACCTGTGTTCCTCGTCGATGATGACGAGGCCCAGGCGGGTAAACTTCACGTCGTCGGACAGCAGCTTGTGCGTGCCGATGACGATGTCGATGGTGCCGTCTGCCATCCCCTTGAACGCCTGCGTGATCTCCTTGCCGCTGCGGAAGCGCGACAGTTCCGCGATGCGCACGGGCCAGTCGGCGAAACGGTCGGCGAAGGTCTGCGCATGCTGCTCGGCCAGCAGGGTGGTGGGCGCCAGGATGGCTACCTGCTTGCCGCCCATCACGGCGATGAAGGCTGCGCGCAGCGCCACTTCCGTCTTGCCGAAGCCGACGTCTCCACAGACGAGGCGGTCCATCGGTTTGCCGGAAGTCATGTCCTTGATGACGTTGTGGATGGCTTCGGCCTGGTCCGGCGTCTCGTCGAAGCCGAAGCTGTCGGCGAAGCGCTGGTAGTCGTGCGACGAGAATTCAAACGAGTGGCCCTGGCGCAGCGCGCGGCGCGCATACAGGTTGAGCAGCTCGGCGGCCGTGTCGCGCACCTGTTCGGCGGCGCGCTTCTTGGCTTTCTCCCACTGGCCCGAACCGAGCGAGTGCAGCGGCGCGTCTTCCGGCGAGGCGCCCGAATAGCGGGAAATGACGTGCAGCTGCGACACGGGCACGTACAGCTTGGTGTCCTTCGCGTATTCCAGGTGCAAAAATTCCGTCTCGCCTTCGCCCAGGTCCATGCTGGTCAGGCCCATGTAGCGCCCGATGCCATGATTGATGTGCACGACGGGGTCGCCGATTTTCAGCTCCGACAGGTCGCGCACCATCGACTCGACCTGCGTCACGCCTTCCTGTTTCTTGGTGCCGACCCGGCGGCCGGAACCGGCATACAGCTCCGTCTCGGTGATGAAGGATAGATTTCCTTCCGGCGTAAACAGCTCGAAGCCCGCATGCAGCGGCGCCACGCCCAGCATCAGCTTGGCGTCGGATTGCAAAAAGCCGTCGCTGCCTTCCACCGGCGTCAGGTGCAGATCGTATTCGCTGAAGTACTGCTGCAAGGTTTCGCGGCGGCCGTTCGATTCGGCGCAGATCATCACGCGGCGCCCCGATTGCAGCAAATAGCTGCGCAGGTTGGCCAGCGGATCGTCGGCGCGGCGGTTGACGGCGATGTTCGGCACGGGGGCCGACAGTTCGGACGCCAGCGCATCGTTCGACTTCGCAATGGCCAGGCGCGCATACGGCTTGGCCAGGCCGAAGAACTGCTCGTCGGACAGGAACAGCGATTCGGGCGGCAGGATGGGACGTTCGCGGTCCGCTTTTAAAAAGCGGTAGCGCGACTGGGTATCGGTCCAGAAGCGGCCGATGGCAGAGTCGATCTCGCCCACCAGGGCCAGCGAAGCGTCGGGCGGCAGGTAGTCGAACAGGGTGGCCGTCTGTTCGAAGAACAGGGGCAGGTAGTATTCGATGCCGGCCGAGGCGATGCCGCTGCTGATGTCCTTGTAGACGACCGAGCGCGATGGATCGCCCTCGAACTGCTCGCGCCAGCGGTTGCGGAAGGTGGTGCGCGCCGCTTCGTCCATGGGAAATTCGCGGCCCGGCAGCAGCCGTACTTCATGCACGGGATACAGCGAGCGCTGGGTGTCGGCGTCGAAGGTGCGGATGGTTTCGATGGTGTCGCCGAACAGGTCCAGACGGTAGGGCAGGGCCGAACCCATGGGGAACAAGTCGAGCAGGCCGCCGCGCACCGAGTATTCGCCGGGCGACATCACTTGCGAAACATGGCTGTAGCCGGCCAGGGTCAGCTGCGACTTCAGGCGCGCCTCGTCGAGCTTTTCACCCTTCTTGAAGAAGAAGGTGTAGGCGGCCAGGAAGGACGGCGGCGCCAGGCGCACGAGCGCCGTGGTGGCCGGCACGATCAGCACGTCGCACTGGCGCGTCTGGATTTCATGCAGGGTGGCCAGACGCTCGGAGACCAGGTCCTGATGCGGCGAAAATGCGTCGTAGGGCAGGGTTTCCCAGTCCGGCAGCAGGTGGCAGCGCAGTTCCTTGCCGCCAAACCAAGGGATTTCATCGAGCAGGCGCTGGCCGTCGCTGGCCTGCGCCACCACCACGGCCAGCATCTGGCCCCGCGCTTTCAAGGCCAAAGCGGCCAGCGCCAGGGCATAGGCGTCGGATGAACCATACAGGGCGGGCAGCGCATAGCGGTTGCCGGGCTTTGGGAGGGCTTTTGTTAAGTCTAAGGACATGCAGGCGATGACACTAGTGGCAGAGGCAGTTGAATGGGACAGCTGTGGTGCGCGCAGCGCCGCCAGTGACGGCGCTGACAGGCAGGATTATAGACCATCGCCCGCGCGCATATTCGCGACACCGAAAGGAACATGCACCATCGGGATAGTGCCGCCCGCCGATTTGAGGTGGCTCAGCTGGTCGTCGAAGAAGATATGCGGCTTGAACACGGCCAGCACGCGCGACTTGTCCATGCCGCCGAGGAAAAACGTCTCGTCGGCCGCCACGCCCCAGCTTTTCAGGGTCGTCACGACGCGCTCGTGCGAGGGCGCGTTGCGCGCCGTGATGATGGCGATGCGCAGGATCTTTTTATAACCGGGGTCGCGCCGCTGGGCCCTTTCTTCCAGGCGCTGCATGGTGGCCAGCTTCTGGAACAGGCCGGCCAGCGGGCCGGGGCGGTGCGGCGTGCCCACGTTCAGGGTTTCATGGGCGTGGAATTCATCGACGTCGTTGTTGCGCTTGAAAACGGTTTCCGCTTCGTCATCGGCGATCACGCCGTCGAAATCGAAGGCCACGCGCAGTTCCTCGTCGTTTTCGTCGTCTTCCGTGCGCGACGGCAGCACCAGGCCGGCCGGATAGTCGCAGGCCAGCGCGCTGCGCACGTCGTCTTCATTCGCGCTGAGGAACAGCGAGGCGTTGAAGGCGGGCAGATAGGGATAGGGCGACTTGCCCGTCATGAAGGCGGCGCGCGAGATATCCAGGCCATAGTGGGCAATCGAATGCATGACGCGCAAGCCCGTTTCCGGCGAATTGCGCGAAAACAGCACCACTTCCACGGGCGACTGGCGCGGATAGTGCTTGTTGATGTTCAGGAAACGGCGGATGAAGGGGAAGGCCACGCCGCGCGGCAAGACCGTGTCGATATGCGTTTCCTGGTACTTGCGGTATTCCTCGGGACCGTTGTCGAGATAGACCTGGTGCGATTCGGCCAGGTCGAACAGGGCGCTGGAAGCGACCCCGATCACCAGTTTGTGTTCGATAGGATAAGCCATGGTCTGCCTGTTGTTTGCTTGTTGCGCATCTTATACGACTATCAACTGCGTAGCCAATAGTGAGGCATGGGGATTTTTTGCACCAAAGCGGGGCGTTCTGTCAATTTTTTTGACCGCTGTGCAATGCGCGCCACAGTAAAGAAATAAATATTGTTTTGTATCAAGTATTTGACAGCCAGCGCGCCTGTTTTCCACTATGCTTCCACTTATAAAATCTCGCCAATTGTAACGAAGCGTACGCCCTATCCCCGCCACCTTTATACAAGTGTCAGCTGTTTTACTCGAACATGCCAGCCCCAACTTCGCCAGCAGTCTTCGTGACTTTATAAAGGACCTCGCCATGTTTAAGAATTTACTGATCAAATGGAAGTTGGCGACGCTTGTCGCCGTGATGATGGTGGCCTTGCTGGTGGTGGGCATCAGCGGCTACACGGGCATCGCCACCGTGGGCAACGCCGTCAATGAAATCGGCGTGGTGCGTCTGCCGCCGATCCAGGGCTTGATGATGATCAACGAAGGCCAGACGGCCGTTGCCGCCGCCACCCTGACGGCCGCCATGTATGAAAACAATTACCAGGCACAGGACAAGTTCGCGGAAGCGCTGCAGCTGCGCACCAAGGCCTGGAATAATATCGAGGCGGGCCGCAAGCTGTACGAACCGCTGCCGCAAACCGCCGAAGAAGCCGTGCTGTGGAAGCGCTTCCAGGGCGAGTGGACTGCATGGAAGGCGGACGACGACAAGGTGCGCGCCATCTTGCGCCAGCTGGCCGACAACCGCGACGAGCCGCGGCAGAAAGAGTTGTTCGCGGCGTTCTACAAGCAGTACCAGGACTCGCGCAGCCTGTTCGGCAAGGCCGAAGGCACGCTCAACGAGATCATCAAGCTCAATAACGGCGTTGCCGATGCCAGCGTCAAGGACGGCAGCGCGGCCGTGATCCGCGCGGAAAGCCTGATGGTCATTCTTGGCTTGCTGGCCTCCGCGCTGGGCATCGGCTGCGCCGCCTATATCACGCGCGCCATCACGCAGCCGATCAATTCGGCCGTGAAAGTGGCGCAAACGGTGGCTTCGGGCGACCTGACGAGCCACATCGAGGTACACACGACGGAAGAAACGGGCCAGCTGCTGCAGGCGCTCAAGGACATGAATTCCAGCCTGGTCAGCATCGTCGGCCAGGTGCGCAGCGGCACGGAGACCATCGCCACGGCGTCGTCGGAAATTGCCAGCGGCAACCTGGACCTGTCCTCGCGCACGGAAGAGCAAGCCAGTTCGCTGGAAGAGACGGCGTCGTCGATGGAAGAGCTGACGTCGACTGTGCGGCAGAATGCCGACAACGCCCAGCAGGCGAACCAGCTGGCGCTGAGCGCCTCGGGCGTGGCGGTCAAGGGCGGCGCCGTGGTGGGCAAGGTGGTCGAGACCATGGACGCCATCAACGACTCGTCGCGCAAGATCGTCGACATCATTTCCGTCATCGACGGCATCGCCTTCCAGACGAATATCCTGGCCTTGAATGCGGCCGTGGAAGCGGCGCGCGCGGGCGAGCAGGGACGCGGCTTTGCCGTCGTGGCCACGGAAGTGCGCAATCTGGCGCAACGCTCGGCCGCCGCAGCGAAGGAAATCAAGACCCTGATCGGCGACTCCGTCGTGGCAGTGGATGCGGGCAGCAAGCTGGTGGCCGAGGCGGGCAGCACGATGGCCGAAATCGTCTCGAGCGTGCAGCGCGTGACGGACATCATGGCGGAAATCAGCCTGGCCACGCAGGAACAAAGCTCGGGCATCGACCAGATCAACCAGGCCATCGGCCAGATGGACCAGGTGACGCAGCAAAACGCGGCCCTGGTGGAAGAGGCGGCCGCCGCGGCCGAATCGCTGCAGGAGCAATCGGGCCAGCTGGCCCAGGTGGTCAGCGTCTTCAAGCTCGATGGCGCCCAGGCGCCTGCCGCGCGGGCAAACGCGAACGCAAAGCCGGCCGCGCCGCGCGCCGTGGCGGTCAGCGCGGCGCTGAAGCGTCCCGCATCGCGGCCTGCGCCGCGTCCAGCCGCGGGCCGCCCGGCCTTGCACGCCGTGCCGTCGCAGCGCCAGAGCGCGCCGCGCGACGACGAGTGGGAAGTGTTCTGATCGATTGACGGCGCCAGCATGCGCTACCGGACGGCCGCCTTGCGCGGCCGTTTTTGCATGCGTACGGAGGGTCGCACTGCGGTTCGCACTGCGGTTACTACTTACTAAAAAAACAGCGTTATAAAAATAGCTGTTTTGCCATCTAAGCAAATCTTTTCAAAACTTAACGCGACATTGCCTGTGAGATAACTCACACTGCCTGACGTACCACCCTTGTTCCCGCCTCGGCCACATCCCGGCTGACCCTTCCGCCTGCTGCGTCCAGCCATTCATGGCAGGCGGCAGCCATTGCCGTCAGCCTTGCATGCGAGCCCGGCGTGATGACCGATGCACCACACTGAAGGATGCGAATAAAGATGGCAAATATGAAAATCGGCACGCGCCTGCGCTGCGCCTTTGCATTGTTGACCTTGCTGCTGCTGGCGACTGCCGTGCTGGGCATGCTGCGTCTGTCCAGCCTGGAGCTGCGCATGCGCGACGTGATCAATGACAAATATCCGAAAACCGTGCTGGCCAACGACATCATCAAGAATGTCAATATCATCGCGCGCTCCTCGCGCAACCTGCTGCTGATGACGGAGCCGCAGCAGCTGGCGCAGGAACGCGCCACTATCGCCAGGGCGGGCGGCGCAACGGAAAAGGGGCTGGCGCAGCTGGAACAGGTGGTAACGTCGCCGCAGGGCCGCCAGCTGATGGCGGCCGTGACGCAGGCGCGCGCCGCGTTCAACGGCGGGCGCGACAAGGTACTGGCCTTGCTGGAAGAGGGCGCGCGCGATGAAGCGACCAGCTTGCTGCTCGGTACGGTGCGCGGCGACCAGCTGCGTTACATGGCGGCGCTGGAAAGCCTGATCGCGCACCAGCATGGGCTGATGGAGGAGGCGGGCGCCCAGGTGCGCGCGGAACACGCCACGGCGCGCAACATGATGCTGGCGCTGAGCGCGCTGGCCGTGCTCTTTTCGCTCGTCACGGCCTGGCTGGTCACGCGCAGCATCGTCGATCCGCTGCGCCATGCCCTGGCAGTGGCGCAGACCGTGGCTGCCGGCGACCTGACGTCGACCTTCGGCCGTCACGGCGGCGATGAAACGGGCAAGCTGCTCGACGCGATGTGCATCATGAACGGCAACCTGCTCGACATCGTGCAGCAGGTGCGCAGCGGCACCGACACCATCGCCACGGCCTCGTCGCAAATCGCGGCCGGCAATGTCGACCTGTCCTCGCGCACCGAGGAGCAGGCCAGCTCGCTCGAACAGACTGCGTCGGCCATGGAGGAACTGAGCTCCACCGTGCAGCAGAACGCGGACAATGCCCGCCATGCCAGCGTGCTGGCCGTCGAGGCGGCGAACATCGCCGGCGCCGGCGGGCAAGCCGTGGGCCAGGTGATCCATACGATGGACGCCATCAGCGCGTCGTCGGCGCAGATGGCCGACATCATCGGCGTGATCGACATGCTGGCCTTCCAGACGAATATCCTGGCCCTGAATGCGGCCGTGGAAGCGGCGCGCGCGGGCGAGCAGGGGCGGGGCTTTGCCGTCGTGGCAACGGAAGTGCGCAATCTGGCGCAGCGCAGCGCGGCGGCGGCGCGCGATATCCGCGCCCTGATCGCCACCTCCACGCAGCAGGTGGACGCAGGCGCGGCGCTGGTTGCACAGGCCGGCGCCACGATGCGGGACGTGGTGGCGGCCGTGGGACGCGTGAGCCAGATGGTGGCCGACATCACGGCGGCCAGCGCCGAGCAAAGCACGGGCATCGGCCAGGTCAGCCAGGCGGTCGTGCAGATGGACGAAGTGACGCAGCAGAACGCCGCCTTGGTGGAAGAGGCGGCGGCCGCTTCGCAATCGCTGGAAGGCGAGGCGGCCAGGCTGCTGCAGGTGGTCAGCGTGTTTCGCCTGCGCCAGGGGCCGGCGGTTCTGGCGGGCCGCACTGCGCCGGCCGTACCGCGCCTGCTGGCCTAGTGGCGCGCCTGGCAAGGTTCTGGCACGGCGCGCTGGCGCGGATGTGCCGGGCGCCGGCGCGCAGCCGGGAGTTGCAGGGGCGCCTGGACAGGGCCATCGTCGACGGCGAATTCTGCTTTCACTACCAGGGCAAGTTCGATACGGCGCAGTTGCGCCTGGTCGGCCTGGAAGCGCTGCTGCGCTGGAACCATCCGCGCCACGGCCTCGTCTATCCGAACGAATTCATCGGCCTGGCCGAGCGGACGAATGCCATTGCCGCGCTGGGCAACTGGGGCATCGACGCCGCTTGCCGCCAGCTGGCGCAGTGGCGCGCGGCGGGGCTGCCCGTGGTGCCGGTCGCCGTGAACGTCTCGGCGCGCCAGCTGTGCCAGCCGCAGTTGCCAGACTTTGTGCTGGGCTGCCTGCGGCGCCACGCCATACCTGCCGGCCTGCTGGAGCTGGAAGTGACGGAAAGCTGCTGCATCGACGACATGGCGCAGGCGACGCAGGTATTGCGCCAGCTGCGCGCACTGGGCCTGGCCATTTCGCTCGACGATTACGGCACCGGCCATTCGGGCTTGAGCCATGTCAGGATGCTGCCGATTCATACCATCAAGATCGACCGCTGCTTCATCCACGACGTGGCCAGCGGTGGCCGCGACGCCGTCATCGTCGCCTCGACCCTTGCCTTGGCGCGGAGCCTGGGCTTGCAGGCGCTGGCCGAGGGCGTGGAAAACGGTGAACAGCTGGCGCAGCTGCGGCGGCTCGGCTGCCCCCAGGTACAGGGCTTTTATCTGCACCGCCCGGCGCCCGCGGCCGACGTGGCCGCGCTGCTGGCCGCGGGCGCGCCGGCCGGCCCTGTAACAGTGCCGAAACATGGCGCCATGCGGCATGGCGCGGATGCTCAGTAGAATATGGCCACTGCAAGCCGCGTGCTTTAACACCTACTCCCCCACGCAAGAATGATAAACAGTCCTGCCCCGGCCTATGTCTTCGGCCCGTTTCGCCTTTTGCCGCTGGAGCGCGTGCTGTTCGAGGGCGAACGCGCGCTGCGCCTGGGCAGCAGGGCCATGGACTTGCTGCTGGCCCTGCTGGAGCGCGCCGGCGACATCGTCGACAAGCACGAACTGGTGGCCATCGTCTGGCCCAACGCCGTGGTCGACGACGCGACCTTGCGCGTGCACCTGGCGGCCCTGCGCAAGGCGCTTGGCGACGGCCGCGATGGCCAGCGCTACATCACCACCATTCCCGGGCGCGGCTACGGCTTCCTGGCGCCGCTGGCGCACACGGGCCGGCCGGCGCCCGGTGCGGCGGGCGCCGAGCCACGGCACAACCTGCCCGTCATGCTGACGCGCATGCTGGGCCGCGCCGAGGTGCTGCAAACGATGGCCAACCAGCTGCTGCAATTGCGCCTGCTGTGCATTGCCGGTCCGGGCGGCATCGGCAAGACCACCCTGGCCGTCGGCCTGGCCACGCGCGTGCTGCGCCGCTATGCCGACGGCGTGTGTTTCGTCGACCTGTCGCCGCTGGACGAGGCCCGCCTGGTGCCGCTGGCGCTGGCCACGGCGCTGGGCGTGGCCAGCGCGGCCGACGACGCCATGCCGGTCTTGCTGGCCTACCTGCGCCCGCGCCACATGCTGATCGTGCTCGATAACTGCGAACACGTGATCGGCGCGGCCGCCACGCTGGCCGACGCCTTGCTCAAGGGCGCGCCGCTGCTGCACGTGCTGGCCACCAGCCGGGAGCCGCTGCGCCTCACCAGCGAGCAGTTGCAGCGCCTGCCCACGCTGGAATTGCCGCCGGCCGATGCCGTGCCCGATGCGGCGGCAGCCCGCCATTTCTCTGCGGTGCAGCTGTTTTGCGAACGCTGCGCGGCCGTCGACGATGCTTTCGTGCTGGCCGACGCCGACGTGCCCGTCGTCGTCGATATCTGCCGGCGGCTCGATGGCATCCCGCTGGCGCTGGAGCTGGCGGCCGGGCGCATCGGCCATTTCGGCTTGCACGAATTGCGCCGCCAGCTCGATGACCGCTTTCGCCTGCTTACGCGGGGCGCGCGCAACATGCCCTTGCGCCACCAGACCCTGCGTGCCACCCTTGACTGGAGCTATGGCCTGCTCGACGCGCAAGAGCGCCAGGTACTGCAGGCGCTGAGCGTGTTCAGGAGCCGCTTCCGCCTCGAGTCGGCCAGCGCCGTGGCCGGATGCGATGTGTTCGACACCGTGGCCGACCTGGCGGCCAAGTCCCTCGTCAGCATCGAGTTTTGTCGCCAGCACGTGTATTACCGGTTGCTCGACACCACGCGCGCCTATGCTGGCGCGCAGCTGTCGGCGGGCGGGGACGCGGGCGCCGTGCTGCTGCGCCATGCACGCCATTGCCTGGGCTTGGCCGGACGCATCGGCGCCGACTGGGCGAGCATGCCGCCGGCCCACTGGAACGCGCGCTATGGCCGCCACGTCGATGACCTGCGGGCCGCCATCGACTGGGCCTTCGGCGAGGAGGGCGACGTGGCGCTGGGCGTGGCCCTGACCCTGGCCGCGCAAACCCTGTTTTACCAGCTGTCGCTGATGGACGAGTACCGCGTGCGCGTCGAGCGGGCGCTTGAGCGCATGGCCGCGCATGCGCTGGACGACCCGGACAGCGAGATGCGGCTGCATGCCTCGCAGGCGCACCTGCTGCTGCATACGCAGGGCATCACCGGCACCATGCTGCGTTCGTTCCAGCGCGGTTATGCGTTGGCGATGCGCACGGACGATGACGGTCGCCGATTTGAGGCGATTTGCGGCATGTGGATATGCTGCCTGAAGCTGGCCGATTTCCAGCGCGCCGACAGTTATGTCACCGAGCTTGCCGTCCTGTGCGACGCGCGCGACGATACGCCGATGCGGCTGGTGCTGACGCGCATGCGTTCGGTCGGCGAGTATGTGCAGGGACGCTACGCGCAGTCGGCGGCGCTGGCGCGCATGGTGCTCGCGCATCCCGAGGGCGAATGCCAGCTTGGCTTCAACAATGTCTTGCTGGCCGACCACCAGGTTTGCCTGCGCGGCACGCTGGCGCGCTGCCTGTGGACGCAGGGCCGCCCCGACGACGCCCTGGCCCTGATGCGCGAGGCGGTGGCGGTGGGGTTCGAGCACAATGGCGTCACGCTGTGCGTGGCGCTGGCCATCAATGCCATTCCCGTCGCCTTGTGGTGCGGGCAGCGGGAACTGGCGCATGCGTGGACTTGCCTGCTGTGCGAGCATGCGACCCGCTATGGCTTGCTGTACTGGAGCGCCTGGGGCGCAGCCTACCAGCGCCTGCTTGATGCGGACGAGGCGCTGACACAGTTTCCCTGGCCTTCGGTGCGTAGCTGGCCGATACAGGTTGACTTGATGGCCACCCTGCACGACGCTGCCGCCGATAGCCAGGCGCTGCGGCGCGCACGCATGGGCCAGGCGCCATGGAGCGCGCCGGAAGTGCTGCGCCGCGACGCGCACTACCGTTGGCGCGCGCTGGCGCAAGAAGATGTCACCGGGCTGGACGCGGTGCGGGTACAGCTGGAAGAAGCGCTGCAGCTGGCCAGGGAGCAGCAGGCGCCGGGCTGGGAACTGCGCTGCGCCACCAGCCTGGCGGCCGTGCTGCAGGCGCAAGGCCGCCGCGCCGCGGCGCATGCGGTGCTGGCCCCCGTCCATGCGGGCTACCGGCAGGGGCGCGGCACGGCGGACGTGATGGCGGCGGCGGCTTTGCTGGCGCAGCTGGCTTGATCGTTATTCGTAGGCGCCCAGCCGGCGCTGCTCGTCCGGCGTGAAACTGGCGTCGCGCAGCTGCCGCAGGGCCGCCGCATCCTGCGCGCCGCCGGGCAGGGCGGCTTTCTGTGCCTGATACGCGATGATGCGCTGCTGCCATTGCGATTCTTCGCGGTCCAGTTCCGCCAGGCGCGCCGCCGCCGCCGGCGTGAAGGTGCTGGCGCGCAGGCGGTAGACTTCATTGTCGCCGCCGCCCTGTGCCCGCAAGCTCTTGACGGAGGCGTCCAGCTGCGCCACCTGCAGCGGCGCATCGCGCGCGGCGCGCTGGGCGGGCGTCATCTTTTGGTCCAGCGCCATCAGTTGCGCCTGGCGCTGCGCCTCATCGAGCGTGGTGTCGCCGAGGATGGCCATGCGCGCCACGGCGTCGTCGTCATACGCGTCGCTGGCGCCGAACAGGCCCGCGCTTTCCTCGGGCGTAAAGTAATTGCCGCGCAAGGCGCGCATGGCTTGCAGGCGCGCGCGCGCCGCCAGGGCCGCATCGGCTTGCGCCGGCAAGGCCTGCTCGGCCCCGGCCAGCGCCTGCTTGTAGGCCAGATACGCGCCCAGCAGGCGCTTGGCTTCGCGGGCGGGGACGGGCGCCAGGCGCCGGTCCAGTTCCACCTCGATCTGGCTGCGGATAGCGGCCAGCGGCTTTTCGCCGAGGCCCGCCAGGTAGTAGTCGAACAGGTGGCCCAGTTCCGCGTCGACCACCAGCTTGTCGCCGGCGGCCACCGTCACGTTGCCGTCGGGCCGCGTGCCTTCCATCGAGCGCACGAACGCGAACAGGTCCGGTTCCGCCTTTTCCTGCGGCGGGGCGGGCGGCTCGCCCGGGCGCAGCGCCAGGTACAGGGCCAGGACTGCCAGGCTGCCGCCGATGATCCATTTCGCGTGCATGCGCTTCTCCTTACAGTCCCAGACCTTGCAGGCGGTTGGCCTGCTGGCGGAAGACGGTGACGGGGTTCGTTTCGAACAGGTTGACGATGCCGACGAACTGGTTGACTTCATCGAGGTGGTTCATGGCGTAGTCGTCGCGGATCACCTTGCCCAGGTGGCTGGAACAGCTGCTGACCAGGCCATCGTTCTTCACGCCGCCGAAGGCCAGGCTGATGGCGGCCAGCAGCGGGTCGCCCACGTCGAGCACGTTCGTGTACGGCTGCGCGCCACTCCAGGAAAAATAGTGCACGCCTTGCACCTCGTAGGCGCCTTCGCCGCAGGCGGAGGTGGGCACGCCTTGCGGATGGCGGCTGTTGAAGGCCAGCGAGCCGGCGGTGGACAGCGACGCCAGCGAGGCGCCCGCATTCTGCGGCAAGCCCTTGTTGCCCGACAAAATGCCGATCAGCGAGGCGAGCGCATTGCCCAGCGCATTGCTGGTGTTGGGAATGGCGCCGCTGAGGATGTCTGCCACCTTGGAGCCTTTGTTGACGCCCGCCACGCTGGTGACGGACGCCACCAGGTCGGGGCGCACGGAAGCGACATAGCGGGCCGTGGGGCCGCCGTGGCTATGGCCAATCAAATTGACCTTGCTTGCCCCCGTGGCGGCGAGGATTTGCCTTACCTGCGACAGCAGCTGCTCGCCGCGCACTTCCGTGCTGTTGGCGGCCGACACGGTGGTCACATACACTTGCGCGCCGCCGCTGCGCAAGGCATCGGGGACGCCATAAAAATACTCGACGGGGCCGAGCTTGTCGAAGCCGAACAGGCCGTGCACGAGCACGATCGGGTACTTCGTTTGCGTGTAGCCGGCGGCGCTGGCGCTGCCGGGCAGGATGGCGAGGGCGAGGAGCAGGGTCGATAGCAGTTGCCAAAAGCGAGTCTTCATTTTGTCTCCGTTATTTGAATAGTATGGAAATGTCGATGCTGTAGCGATGTGCCGTGCGCGCCTTCACATTCTATCGATGCATTAAATATAGCGAGCGCTCGGTTTTTTGAATGTAGCACCGCTGGATCTAAATTGCATTTGAATTGCATGATGCAGCGCAATAACTGTGGGAATTTGGCGTTGCTTATGCGCCCATTGCATACTTGAAAAGTAAAATAGTTGTTTTCCTGAGCTATAATCGGCCCCGCATCAGCCGTCCCGCCGTCTTGCAGTGCCGTGCCCAGGCATTGCATGGATATCGCTCTTACACCGTTATTTGGGAATGCACTTGTCGACCCATTTTAATTTTGAACAGTTTCAGCAGATGACGCCTTTAAATGGCGAAAACATCTGGGAATATATTCTTGACCGCCACGCGAAACGTATCGGCGTCAAGCGCCGCAAACCGGCGCTGGAAAATCTTGAACGCATCTTCGTCGCCACCTTCCGCCTGGCCAATGACGTGGGCTTCCGCGCCATGAGCTTGCGCGACCTGTGCCGCGAGACGGGGCTGTCGATGGGAGGCCTGTATGGCTACATCACCAGCAAGGATCAACTGGCCGAAATGATCGAGGACGTGGTGCGCCACGCCACGCAAGCCTTGCCGCTGCTGTTTGCCGACGTGAAGTCGCCGCTGGACCGCCTGGAGGCGATGATACGCTCGTCGATCTACCTGTCCGAAGTGCTGCAGCCGTGGTTTTATTTCGTCTTCATGGATTCGCGCGTGCTGCAGGTCGAGCAGCGCAGCATGGCGAAGAATTCGGAACTGTATGTGCAGACCCTGATCGCCGCCACCATCGCCGAAATCGAACCGAAGCCGCAGGGAGATCCCACCTTGCTTGCCGCGCACTGCCTGGCCCTGTTCCAGGACTGGTACGTGAAACGCTGGAAGTACCGCGCCGCGAAGGTCAATGTCGACGATTTCGCCGACAGTGTCGTCAGTACGGCGCGCGGGTATCTGAGCATGGTCAAGGCGCCGGAGGCAGGTCGGATTAGCGCAGTGTAATCCGACAGGCGTTGACGGCGGTGCTTGTCGGGTTACGCCGTTCCGGCTAACCCGACCTACTGATCAGTTCGTGGTTTCCACCGGCAGCGTCTCCGGCACGGCCGCCGGATCCGTCGGCGTCTCCATGTCCATATCCAGGGTCCTGATCCCGTTCATGTCGATGAATTCATCGTACAGCCACTCGCCGTCGACCTGGCTCAGGCCAGCCGGCACGGCGCGCGTGATTTGTGGGCGCGTCGACAGGGCCGTGCGCATGTAGTCGATCCAGATCGGCATGGCCAGGGTCGCGCCGAATTCGCGTCCGCCCAGGGACTTGGGCTCGTCATAACCCATCCACGCCACGGCCACGATGCCGCCGCTGTAGCCGGCGAACCAGCCGTCGACGGCGTCGCTGGTGGTGCCCGTCTTGCCGGCGATGTCGCTGCGGCCCAGTTTTTTCGTCGCCGCCGCGCCCGTGCCCGTGCGCGCCACTTCGCGCAGCATGCTGTCCATCACGAAGGCGTTGCGCGGGTCCAGCGCCAGGGTCTTGTCGTCGTTCGGCGCGGGCGGTTTGGTCTGCATCAGGATGGTGCCCTTGGCGTCGACGATGCGGTCGATCAGGTAGGGTTCCACTTGGTGGCCGCCATTGGCGAACAGGGCGTAGGCGCCCGCCATCTGCACGGGAGTGACGGAACCCGTGCCCAGCGCCATGGTCAGGTTGTTTGGCTGGCGGGCCGGGTCGAAGCCGAATTTTTCCAGGAAGTCGTGCGTGTACGACACGCCCAGCGCGCGCAGGATGCGCACCGAGGCCACGTTCTTCGATTGCGCCAGCGCATAGCGCATGGTGATGGGGCCGTCGAACTTGAAGTCGTCATTCTGCGGCGCCCACACCTTGCCGCCCGCCTGCAGTGCCAAAGGCACGTCATTGATCAGGGTGGCCGGCGAAAAGCCTTTTTCCAGCGCCGCCGAATACACGAACGGCTTCATGGCCGAACCGGGCTGGCGCCATGCCTGCGTGACGTGGTTGAACTTCTGCAGGTTGTAATCGAAACCGCCCACCATGGCGTGGTAGGCGCCCGTGTCCGCGTCGAGCGACACAAACGCGGCGGCCACCAGCGGCACTTGCGTGATGGCCCAGTTGTCCTTGCCATCCCTGGTGATGCGGATCACGGCGCCCGGGCGCAGCTTGATGCCGGCGCTCGCTTTGCTTGAGAGCGCAGGAGCGGCAAAGCGCAAGCCGTCGCCCGTGATGGCCTTGGCGTCGCCGTCACCCGTGTCGGCCACCACCTTGCCGCCGGCCACTTCCGTGACGACGGCGGCGATCAGGCCGTCGCTGTCCGGGCGTTTTTGCAGCGCGGCGTCGATGGCGTCGTCGCGCTGTTCCGGGTCTGCTGGCATGTCGATGAAGGTTTCCGGGCCGCGGTAGCCGTGGCGCTGGTCGTAGGCGATGACGTTGCGGCGCGTCGACGCGTAGGCCGCGTCCTGGTCGGCTTTCAGGATCGTCGTGTAGACGCTGATGCCCTTGGTGTAGCTGTCTTCCTTGAATTGCGCGTAGACGGCCTGGCGCGCCAGTTCGGCCACGTATTCGGCGTGCGTATCGAAACCTTGCTTGCCGCGGCTATTGATATGCAGCGGTTGCGCCAGCGCCTGCTGGTACTGGCCTTCGCTGATGTAATCGAGTTCGCGCATGCGTTTCAAGACCAGTCGCTGGCGCGCGTGCGCCTTTTTCGGATTGCTGATCGGGTTGTGGCGCGACGGGTTTTGCGGCAGGCCGGCCAGCATGGCCATTTCCGCGATCGACAGTTCGGACAAGGGCTTGCCGAAGTAGGTCTGCGCCGCGCTGCCGAAGCCAAACGAGCGCTGGCCCAGGTACATCTGGTTCATGTACAGCTCGAGAATCTGCTCTTTCGACAGGGCCGCCTCGATTTTCAGGGCCAGCATGATTTCATTGAGCTTGCGCGAGGCGACTTTTTCGCGCGTCAGGAAGAAATTGCGCGCCACCTGCATGGTGATGGTGGAGCCGCCGCCGTGGCCAAAGCCATGGCGCAGGTTCGACAGCACGGCGCCGCCTGCGCGCACGAAGTCGATGCCGTGGTGCTCGTAGAAGCGGCCATCCTCGATGGCCAGCAAGGCTTTTTTCATCATTTCCGGCACTTGTGCAATCGGCACGAAGTCGCGGTGTTCTTCGCCGAATTCGCCGATCAGTACATTGTCGGCCGTGTACACGCGCAGCGGTATCTTCGGCTGGTAGTCGGTAATGACGCCCAGTTCGGGCAGGCGGGGGCGCACGTACAGGAACAGGTAGGCGGCCAGCAGCAGGGCAGCGGCCAGCGCGGCGCAGCCGGCGATGATGAAGCCGCGCACGGTGGCGCGGCGGGAAGGCCAGGGAAATCCGGTTCGTTTGGCAGTCAAGGCAGTCTCACATGAGCGTGCAGGGCACGGTGGCAGCGATTATAGACCAATGCGCCAGCCGTTCCGGCGCGGGCGGGGCGCCAGGGCCGCCCGCCGGGACCGGGAGCAAAAAACCTTTTCATCGAAACGCGGCTGTGCGATAGTCTCGGCTTCAAGAAAATAGCCCGGGCGTCAATCCGGGCTGTTTATTTTTAAAAATTAAGGAAATATCCATGGCAAAAGATGCAACACCGAGCGTCGTGAAGCCGTACATTCCGGCCGATGCGAAGCTGCCCGAGATGACCTTCCGCGCGCTATTCATGGGCGTCATCCTGGGGATGGTCTTTGGCGCCTCCTCGCTGTACCTGGTGCTGAAAGTGGGCCTGACCGTCAGCGCCTCGATCCCCGTCGCCGTGATCGCCATCACCCTGTTCGGCCTGGCCAAGAAGGTGGGCGGCAAGGATTCGTCGATCCTGGAAAACAGCATCACGCAGACGGCCGGTTCGGCCGGCGAATCGCTGGCCTTCGGCCTGGGCGTGACCATGCCCGCCATTTTGATCCTCGGCTTCGACCTGGAAATCTCGCGGGTCATGCTGGTCGGTATCCTCGGCGGCCTGCTGGGCATCCTGATGATGATCCCGATGCGCCGCACCATGATCGTCGACCAGCACAAGGAACTCAAATTCCCCGAAGGCACGGCGTGCGCCGAAGTGCTCAAGGCGGCCGCCACGGAAGAATCGCGCATCGCCGCCGGTGAAAGCATCGAGAAGGATTCGGCCGCCGCGCTGGACGCCAAGCGCCGCGCGAAGATCATCTTCGGCGGTTTTGCCGTCGGCTTGCTGTACAAGGTATTCAATATCTCGTTCAAGGGCTGGAAGGATACGCCGGGCGTGGAATTTGCCGCGCCGCTCAAGGGCGGCTCCATCGGTGCCGAGATTTCCCCTGAGTTGCTGGGCGTGGGCTACATCATCGGCCCGCGCATCGCCGCCACCATGGCGGCCGGCGGCGTGCTGTCGTACCTGCTTTTGATCCCGATGATCAAGTTCTTCGGCGACAGCCTGACCACCGTGCTGTCTCCTGGCACGAAGTTGATCAGCGAAATGGGCGCGGACGACGTGCGCAGCGCCTACGTGCTGTATATCGGCGCGGGCGCCGTGGCCGCTGGCGGCCTGATTTCCCTCGTGCGCGCCATGCCCATGATCTGGCGCAGCCTGTCGGCCGGCCTGAAAGGCATCGGTAAGGGCGTCAAGAGCAATTCCACCTTGCGCACGGACCAGGATATCCCCTTGAAATGGGTCGTCATCGGCTGCCTGTCCATCATCGCCGTGATCACCTTCGCCACGCCGCTGCACATGAATTTCCTCGGTGCGCTGCTGATCCTCGTCTTCGGCTTCCTGTTCGCCACCGTGTCGTCGCGCCTGACGGGCGAAATCGGCTCGTCGTCGAACCCGATCTCCGGCATGGCCGTGGCCACCTTGCTGTTTACCTGCCTGATCTTCCTGATCATGGGCTGGACGGGCGGGCGTTACTATGTGACGGCCCTGTCGGTGGGCGCCATCGTGTGTATCGCCGCCAGCAATGCGGGCACTACCTCGCAGGATTTGAAAACCGGCTACCTGGTGGGCGCCACGCCGCGCCTGCAGCAGTACGCGATCCTGGCGGGCGCGCTGTCGTCCGCGCTCATCCTCGGCCCGATTCTGCTGAAGCTGAACGAAGCGAGCACCGTCTACGTGCCTGCCGCGCAAGTGGCGCCCGGCCTGACGGTCGACGCGTCGAAGCTGACGGCGACGGGCGAGCTGCATGGCCCGCAAGCCGATACCGACCACAATACGTATAAAGTCTGGCAGAAGACCGATACCGTGGGCGGCCCGGCCGGCAAGTATTTCGTCAAGGAAGACGGCCAGCTGGCTTACCTGGTCGACCCGGGCATCAACGGCCATTACAGCAAGCGTCCGGACGGTTCGGAAGTGAAAAAGTACGATGCGCCGAAAGCCGTGCTGATGTCCTACATCATCAAGGGCATCCTCGACCAGCAACTGCCGTGGACCCTGGTGCTGTTTGGCGTGATGATCGCCGTGGTGCTGGAAATGGCCGGCATCCCGTCGCTGGCGTTTTCCGTGGGCGTGTACCTGCCGCTGTCATCGACCTTGCCGATCTTCGTCGGCGGCCTGGTGCGCTGGCTGGCGGACCGCCGCAACAACAAGCTGGAACACAACGCAAAGCTGAACGAGGAAGAGCGCCAGCTGGCGGGCGACCGCAGCTCGGGCGTGCTGCTGGCCTCCGGCTACATCGCCGGCGGCGCGCTGGCCGGCATCATTATCGCCATCACGTCCGGCGTGCTCACGCACTTCGACCAGATGATGGCCGACTGGGCCGAGCACGGCAACCCGTTCTACGCGGGCCTGCACTCGGACGCGCTGTCCCTGCTGCCGTATGCCGTCATCATCGTGCTGCTGTATATCGTCGCAAGAGAGAAAAAGGCGGATCGCCCGCAGGCTTGATGTTACTAAGCTCCATGAAACCGTCCGGTGTCATAACGATCCGGGCGGTTTTTTTTTGCCCGTTGCCGGCCTGTTCGGGTATTTTTGTTATAAAAATGAAATCAAATATCGCCAGATGGTGTATTGTTCTTGCTGTTCAAAATACAATAAACTGGAGTTTTCCTTATGTCCCCACTGCAACGCGGCTTTATCTCTTTTGCCTTGCTGGCAGCCAGTCCTGCCCTGCATGCGACGCCTTTTCCCGTCGAGGCCATGTTTGAAGCGGAAAGTACGGCGGCGGGCGCACCGTGGGTGCTGGAAAGCCAGGGCAGCAACGTGGTGTCCGGCGGCGCCTACCTGAGTACGCCGGCCGACCTGGTGCGCGCCGAGCCGCCAGGCGCGGCAGCGCAATTGTCGTACAGCGTGGCCGTGCCCCGCGACGGCAACTATACGATCTGGCTGCGCGTGCTGGCGCCGGCGGCGAACGCGGCGTCCTTGTACCTGGCGGTCGACAATGGCGCCTACGCCAGTGCATCCGTGCCGTTCACCGCCGGCCAGCCGCCGAAGTGGACCTGGTTGCCCGTCACGCGCTGGCTCGCTGCGGGCGAGCGCGAACTGAAGCTCCAGTACCGCGAGGGCGGCCTGGGCATCGATTGTCTCTTGGTCACGGCGCTGGCTGACTTTGTCCCGCAAGGCTATGGCGTGTATCCGCTGCCCACAGTGCTGCCGCCCGCCGGCGAGCATCCGCGCGTGTTTGCCAGAGTGGGGGACCTGGCCGCGATACGCAGCCGTTTCGAGTCGAGCGCGCAGGAGATGGCTACGCATCGCGCTGTCCTGAACGGGTTTGTCGCGGCACCGGCGATCGTGGCGTTGCCCGTGTTCGTGCCTGGCGGCCCGGCCAGGAGCAATCACCAGGTCGATGTCGTGAGCACGATCAAGGCGAAGGCGCTGTACTCCCTGCTGTACGAACGCGACGGTTCGGCGGCGCAGGCGCAGGCGCAGGCGCAGCGGGGCCGGGAAGCCGTGCAAATGCTGCTCGACTACCTGGCGGCCGTGCAGTTTGCGCCTGGCTACAATCACCCGAACGAGAAAGGCGACATCATCCTGGCCAGCGCCATGGTGTATGACTGGTGCTTTCATCTGATGAGCGCGCAGCAGCGCGCGTATGTCGTTACGCGCTTTACCCAGCTGGCGGCCACGATGGAAATCGGCTTTCCGCCATCGCGGCAAGGCGCTGTCGTCGGCCATGGCAGCGACAACCAGCTGCTGCGCGACCAGCTATCGGCCGCCATCGCCTTTTATGACGAGGCGCCACTCGTCTACAACATCGTTGCCGGGCGCTTCTTTGCCGACTATATCGCGCCGCGTAACTATGCGTATGCCGCGCAAGCCTATCACCAGGGCGCGTCGTACGGCACGGTGCGTTTCCTGGCTGATATGTACGCCGCATGGATTTTCCGGCGCATGGGCGCCGCGCCCGTGTTCGATCCCGTGCAGCAGATGACGCCGTATCACTGGCTGTACACGCGCCGCCCCGACGGACAATGGATGCGTGATGGCGACGTCTATCACTCCTCCTACACCAACAGCAGGGAGTATTGGAGCGAACCGCTGGCCTTCATGCTGCCCGCCACCTACTACAACAATCCCACCTTGAAGCATGAGTATTTGAAGCAGTCGCTGCAGCAGTCGACCAGCTTTATCCATCCCAAGGACAGCATCTGGCCTGTCCTGCTTGGCAATACGGCCATGGGCAGCACGCCGAGCCCGGTGGCGTTGCCCTTGACCAAATATTTCCCGGATCCCGCCGGCTTGATGATCGCCCGCACGGGGTGGACCGATGGCATACATGTGGAGTCAGGCAATGTCGTGGCGACGATGAAGCTCGGCGGCGACTGGTTCGGCAACCACGAACATTATGACGCCGGGCATTTTCAGATTTACTACAAGGGCGGCCTGGCCATCGATTCGGGTATTTATAGCGGCAGGGATGTGACCGATCCCAGCATCCCCCTGGAATACGGCAGTGCGCACGACATGAATTATCACAAGCGCAGCATCGCGCACAACACCATGCTGGTGCATGACCCGGACGAGAATTTCGACGGCTATGCCAATGATGGCGGGCAGCGCTTCCCGGGCGACGAGCCGTCATCCCTGGCGGAACTGGCCAATGGCTACAAGGTGGCCACTGTCCTGCGCCAGCAGCAGGTCGGTGGCGTGGCCGGGGCGCCCGACTTCAGCTACATCAAGGGCGACCTGACGGCCGCGTACAGCAGCAAGGTGCGCCAGTTCCAGAGGTCATTCGTGTTCTTGAACCTCAAGGATGCGAACCACCCGGCCGCCCTGATCGTGTTCGACAAGGTCAGCGCCAGCGACGCGGGGTTCAAGAAGACCTGGCTGCTGCACAGCCAATCCGAACCCGAGATCAACGGCGACACGGTGGTTATCCAGCGCACCGAATGGGACTACAACAGCACCTTGCAGTACAACGGCAAGCTGATCAACCGCACCTTGTTGCCGGCGAGTGCCGTGCTGGCCAAGGTCGGCGGCAGCGGCAATGAATTCAGCGTCGGCGGGACGAATTATCCTATCCAGCCTGAAGCCGATTATTCGACCGAGGAAGCGGGCGCGTGGCGGCTGGAAGTGTCTCCGCCGGGCGGGAACGAAACGGATTTGTTCCTGAACGTGATGCAGGTGATGGATGCCAGCAGCACGCTGTCTGCACTGCCGACGACGGCCATCGATTCGGCCCTGCTGGCCGGCGTGAAAATCAAGGACCGCGTGGTGCTGTTTTCCAAAAGCGGCTTGCCGCTGGGCGGGACCGTCACCGTCGTGTTGCCGGCGCAAAGCGCGTCCATGCAGGTACTGGTGACGGATTTGCAGGCGGGAAGCTGGATAGTGAGCAAGCGCGGCACGGATGGCCCCATCGAAGATGAGGTGAGTGACGGCGGCGGCACCCTGTATTTTGTCGCCAATGGGGGCGGGGTGTACGACTTGCAACGCAAGTAGTCGCTGCAGGTCACAGCCTCACCGGCCGCGCCGCCAGCTGCGCCGCTGTGGCGTAGATCGTCACATTGTCGGACGCCAACTGGCGCAGGTGCGCATAAAACGCCTGCGCCGGAATGCACCACGACGCCGCATCGCCCACTTGCCCGTTGACGCGCAAGCCGGCGGCGTCGAATTCCCGGTGAAAATAGTCGCGCAGATCGCCGCGGCCGGGATGGTCGATACGGCGCTGGGCGACCGTCGGGTCGAAAGGGCGCACGGGCACGTCCCAGCGCTTGCCGGCGTGGTCCAGGCAGGCCAGCAGCTTGGTATCGTCTTCCCACACGGGCACGGGAAAGGCGTCGCCCATGGCGTCTTCCAGCGCGTGATAGAACGTCACGGGCCCCATGGAAATGCCGAGACCCAGCACCTTCGCGTGGTCGCAGCCGATGAAGCGCTGCCAGGGCGAGTCCATGCCGAAGATCGAGGGTGCGCGGTGATGCGCTTCGGTGAGGTCGGCGGCATGGCGGCCCCACGCGGACACGGAGTGAGTGGGGTGGATGCTGCGCCGGACACCTGCGCTGGCAAGGAACGCTTCGGGCAGGCGGCCCATGTGCGTGCCATGGCGGCGCGGGTCGAACACATAGTCCGGCATGGCGCAGGTGGCGCGCACCGTGCCGCCGGGCAGATAGTAGGTGGGCAGCAGCAGGGTGCCTTGCGGGCCGACGGCGTCCTGCAGGGCGCCTATCACGCCCAGCGCGCCGCCTTCCACGTAGCCGAGGCTTTTCAGTGAAGAATGGATGAACAGCATATCTCCGTGCGCGATGCCGAGCCGCGCCAGATCGGCGGCCAAGCCGGCGCGCGTCACATGGGGCGCGTTCTGGCGCATGTGTCGGGCGCTGACGGTGCGGCGCCATGCTTCCAGCGCGACATGGATGGCACTTTTTGCCTTTTCAATCATCGCCAATTTCCAGTTCCAGCAGGTTGGCATCGATGCAGAACTTGGCCGCCCAGTTCAGGTAAGCCCATGTCCCGTAGTCGCCATCGACGGGAAACGAGCCCTTGACGCCGCCGCGCGCGTGCGCGGGACCGTCGATGCTGACCGCGCGCCGCACGTAACGGTTCAGCCGGCGCCCCGCGTCGAGGTAGCGCCGCTCGCCTGTGAGCTGGTACAGCAGGAACAAACAATGCGCGTTTTGCGCGGAACCCGTGAGGCAGGCGTAGCTGGCGCCCGGCTGGAAGTCCGGACCGAGGCGGCCCGCCAGGTAGCCGTCGGCCATCACGGCCTTGGCGACGCTCGTGCCGGTGCGCGCGGCGGCGTTCAGCAGGTCGGCGCGCGCCGAAAAGCGATGCGCTTCGAGCAGGCCGCGCAAGGCGTAGCCGATGGTATGGGTCAGGGGCAGCAGCGGGTTATCCAGGCAGTTCGAGGCGAACCAGCCGTTGGGACGCTGCTTGGTCAGCGCCCAGTCGACCTGGCGCAGGCCGGCCGCGCCATAGCCGTGGCCCGGCGCGACGCGGTCCGCTTCGAACAGTCCCCACGCCACGTGCGTTTCATAGGCCTTGTCGCCGGCGCTGGCGAACGGCGTCGGATGCCGTCGCCAGCAGCCGTCGCCATCCTGGCTGTCGCGCAGCCAGCTTGCCGCGCGGTGCATGGCGTCCTGCCAAGCCTCGCCGTACGCTGCCACGCCGGCGGCCAGGCCAAGCAGGATTTGCCCCGTATTGAAGGTGACGGGCACGCGGGGCGTGGAATCGACCTTCCCGCCCTGGAAACCGCCTTCGGGGAACTGGATGGCCACGCACCAATCGAGCATGCGCCGCGCGCGCGCATGCAGTGCCGCGTCCTCCGCGCGCTGCGCCAGGGTGATCATGGTGGGGATGATGTAGCCGGTGGTCTCCGGGTAGGAGCTAGCCCAGCCCGTCAGCAGGCTGTAGTCGCGCGCGACGCCGCCGTCGTCTGAACTGGAATGGTCTTGCGCCGCGCATAGCCAGGCCGTGCAGGCATTGACGACGGCTTGCGGGCCAGGGTCGAAGGCGGGCAGGCCGCGCCGGTCCGACTGCCGCTCCATGCGCGCGGCCGCCGGCAGGCCAGCCTGCGGCGTCAGTGTATTGCGGATTTTTGTAAGCAAGGTGCGCATGGCAGCGATGGCGTAGTGGTGGGCTCAGGCTACTGTAGCGCCGGCAGCCGGCACGGCTATTGACCTGTCGCAAGGATCAGCCGCCGCATCGCTGCCGCGGGAATTGACGCATAATGGATGCCTCACCACCGTTGACGAGGCCCGCCATGAACAATGTCACGCTTGAGTACTCGGTCGTCACCAATCCCGACTCCTTTGTCGGCTTCAAGTATTACGTCAAGGCGGGGCAGGCGTTCGACGCCGATGATTTTGCCTATTCCTACAAGCTGAAACGCTCCGACCTGGACCCCGATAGCGTGCTGGCCACCCGCGAGGCGGCGGAAAATCTGCAGCCGGGAGAGTGGCTGACGGTGTCGCATTCGATCGCGGCGTAGCTGGCAGCCCTAGGCTGGCACAAACCAGGCCCGCAATTCATCCTCGGCCCGCTGCGCCGTTGCCTGCGTCAAGGTCAGCACGATGATCTTTTCCCGCGCCGGGCGATGGCCATCGCCGATGGCCAGTTCGATGGCTTGCTCGAAGCTCGTGTAGTCGTGGCCGAATTCACGCGGGCATTGCTGCACGATGCGCGCCGCCTTGCCCGCGTCCCTGTCCGCCAGGTTGACGATGGGGTTGCCGTCGTAAAAAGGCTGACCGTTGGCGAATGCGGTGCGCAGATACGGCGTGCATTGGCCGTCGAGGAAGGCCAGGCGCGCGTGCCAGTACGCTTGCAGTGCCGCATACGAGGCCTGGTTCTCGAGAAAATCGGCAAACAGGAAGTCTCCCATGGTTTCCTTTCCGGCTAGATGCCGAACACTTTCAAGATCGCGTCCGTGAAACCTTCGAACCAGCTGCCCACCTTGCCCGGTTGCTTGCCGTGGCGCGGGGTTTCCTCGTACAGGTAGACGCCGTTGTTGCCGTCGAAGCGGTCGTTGAGCAGCGCCTGCTGGCCGCGCAGGTAGGGGATGAAGGTTTCGCTGCGCAGGGTCGAGTACAGCACGTCGGTGCTAAAGCCCAGGGTGGCGGACTGGCTGATCGAACGTCCCTGGCCGGCCCGCTCCAGGCGCACGCCGCGGCAGCCGCGCGCGATCAGGGTGACGGGGCCGCGAAAGACGATGAAGCGCAGCTGCAGGGTGAGCCAGGCGTGCAGGCTTCCCAGGCGCCAGTGGCTCGATAGCGCCAGCGGCTGGCCCGCGTCGCAGATCAATCCGACGAGACCCCGCGGCTGGAACACGAGGGCGCTGCCGGCCGGCAGGTGGACGATGGCCACTTCCAGCAGCGGGTCGTCGCTGGCGGAAATCGTCACGGATGCAGGCTCGCTGCTTTCCAGCCGGGTCAGCGCCACCATGCCGGCGGCCAGGCTGGTGAACGGGAAGCGCCAGTCCAGCAGCCATTGCGTGCGTTTGCAGGTGCTGACGGGCGACGATTGCAGGTATTCGGGGTGGATCAGCATCCGCTGGCCAGGTTGCAGTTGTAGCGCCTGCGAGACGGCGGAAATGCGCGATTCTCCCTGAGGCGGCAGGGGCAGGGAGCTGCCCGCGACTTGCAGCTCGCGTGCGATCGACAGCGGCGGCAATCGGGCAGCGACGGGCGCCAGCACGAAGTAAAAGAAGGCCTTGATGGCGGCGGGCAGAAAAATGGCCGACAGCACCAGCAGGGCGGCCGTGGGCGCCACGTCCAGCACTGGTGTGCGCCAGCGGGCGATCCAGTTGCGCGCCAGCTGCGTTTCTCCAGCCGCGATGGCCGTTTGTATGGGCGCCAGCGCGCCGGCCAGCGCCACATTGTCGATGGCAAATGGTGCGGGGCGGGCAGATTGAGTGGCGCTGCTGCGCGCGCGCTGCGCCAGCCAAGCCTGATAGGCTTGCAGGTTGATCTCGCGCAGGCGCAGGCCCTCGGCGTCGAGGCGCGCCAGCTGCGCGTAAGCATCGCTGCCGGGCAGGTGCGCCGCCAGCGGATGCTGCGTTTCGAGCAGCTGGCGCCGGCGCACATTTTCCTGCAATGCGGCGTACGCGTGCACATGCTGCGCATGCAGGCGCGCCAGGGCCTGCCGTGCATCCTCGCCGCTGATCGCCGCTAGCACGGAGGTCAAATAACGGGCTTCCTGCGCCAGCACTTCGATTTCCACGCGCCGCGCGGCTTCTTCCTGCGCGTGCCGGGCCAAGGTGTCCGCATCGGGCAGGGGCAGGGTGAAAAGCGATGGCTGCTGCTGCGCGCGCAAGGTGCGCAATTGCGCCTGCACTTGCGCCAACTGCGCGGCAATGGCTGCCTGCGAGGCGTGCCGCAGGGCGTTGACACGGGTCGTGGCCGCGTCGGCCAAGCCGGCGCCATGACTGTCGGCGCTGCTGGACGCCTGGCGCAGGGCGGCGACGGCCTCGCTGCCGGCGCCGTAGGCGCGCCATTCGGCCAGCAGCAAGCGTCCGGCCAGCAGGATAATGATGAACAGGGCGAACTGCAGCGCGTGGCGCAGCAGGAAGCGCAGGATGGCCGTCAGCAGCTGGCGCAAGGAGCTACCGTCTTAGGCGGCCGCGCTATCGGCGTCGGCGCAGCATTTTTTATACTTCTTGCCGCTGCCGCAGTGGCACGGGTCGTTGCGGCCCGTCTTTGGCAGTTCGCGCAGGACGGTAGCGCCAGGCTGGCTTTGTTTCAGGTGGCGCTGGCGCGCCCAGGCTGCGTTGATGGCGATGACGGCGGGAATCACGCCATCCATGGCCGTTTCGGCCGCATCGTCATCGAGTTCGCTCGCCGTGGCCAGGTGCTGGAACGGCGCCAGGTACTGCGGATGGCTGACGGCCAGGGCCGCCCACTGGGGTTTGTCCAGGCTCGTGCCAAGCACAAAACCTGCGCACCATGCGGACACGCTCCATTCGGGGCCGCAGACGTAGATGGGCTCGAAGCTGTCCGGGTCCTTCGCCAGCCATTCGACCATGTAGGCCTGATGGCGCTGCGCCAGGCTGGCCGCCCGTTCGCTGGCCTCGTCGTGTGCCGGCAAGGCGCTGCCGGCCGCCTTGTCCCACATCCATGGCAGCCATTGCCCGGTAGCAATCTGTTTCGGGCTCAGGGCGACAGCCGTGAGGAAGCCTTCCAGCATGGACACGTCCATGGCACGGCCGGCCAGGGCGGGCGCGGCCAGCAGGGTGTCGAGTTCGGCGTATTCGTCGTCGGAGAGGGGCGTGGTGGTGGAGATGCTGGACATGGTGTTCTTCAGTAATGTGGGAGGATGGCCGGTGGCCCTGGCCGTATTGTACCGCCCGCCAAGGGGAAAACCGGCGCCGCAATGAAAAACGGCGGCCCGCAGGCCGCCGTTGTCAGAGCTAAGGCACAAGCTTACTTCACGCCGTGCATCAGTTTGTTGATCAGCGGTGCGATCAGGAACAGCACGACGCCGGCGCCCAGCAGGGACCAGAAGCCGAAGGTGTAGCCGGACAGGGCCGATTGCACCGACATGCCGCTTTCGCCGCTGACGTAGCTGGCGAAGATGCCCGACAGGTTGTTGCCGATACCGGTCGACAGGAACCAGCCGCCCATGCCCATGCCGACCAGGCGTACCGGGGCCAGCTTGGTGACCATCGACAGGCCGATAGGCGACAGGCACAGCTCGCCGATCGATTGCAGCACGTAGACGGTAGTCAGCGTCCAGAACGGGATCTTGTTATCGGCGCCAACCAGGCTCGACAGAGCGAAGATCAGCAGGCCGAAGGCCAGCGCATTGCCCAGCAAGCCCAGGCCGAATTTGCGCGGGATCGATGGGTTGACGTTGTGGCGCGCCAGGAAGACCCAGACGGCGGCGATGATAGGCGCAAAGACGATGATGGCGACCGAATTGACGGTCTGGAAGTAGGCGGTCGGGAAGATCCAGAAGCCCAGGTCGCGGTTGACGATCTTGTCTGCCAGGAAGGTAAACGAGCTGCCAGCCTGTTCGAAGAACATCCAGAACAGGATGTTGAAGACGAAGATCAGCAGCATGGCGATGACGCGGTCACGCGCAACTTTACCGTTGCGTATGCCTTCGATCATCAGCATCACGGCTAGGCCGACGAACAGCACGGTCAGGACGATTTGCAGCTTTTCAGCGCCGACGGTCAGCAGGAAGTACATCAGCGGGATCACGCACAGGGAGCCGACGGCTACCCAGACGACGCGCATGGGGTTGCCGGAACCGGCTTCCGGGGTGCCGATGCCCTTCAGGGCGCGGCGGCCGATGGCGAACCATACCAAGCTGATCAGCATGCCGAAACCGGAGGCCATGAAGACCATCTTGTACGAAGGCATGGCGCTGGTGCCGAAGATCGACTCGGCCAGCCACTGGGTGAAGACGGGCGCGACCATGGCGCCCATGTTGATGCCCATGTAGAAGATCGTGAAGCCGCTGTCGCGGCGCGGATCGGCTGTCGTGTACAGCTTGCCGACCATGGTCGAGATGTTCGGCTTGAACATGCCGTTACCGACGATCATGGTGGCCAGGCCCAGGTTGAAGATGTCCTGGTTCGGTACCGAGATGCAGAACAGGCCGGCGGCCATGAAGACGGCGCCCAGCAGGATGGAGCGCTGGTAGCCGATGACGCGGTCGGCGATGTAGCCGCCGAACAGGGCGCCGGCGTACACCAGCGCGAGGAAGGAACCGTAGGTAAGGTTGGCCGCTGCCTGTCCGGAAGCGTCACCAGCGTGGAACTGGGCAACGATGTACAGTACCAGCGCCCAGCGAACTCCGTAGAACGCGAAGCGTTCCCAGAATTCAGTCATGAACAACATCCACAATGGGCTTGGATGGCCCATAATCTGCTTGAACTCGGGAATAACGGCTTCCTTGTTGGGCGTAGTCGCACCGCTCATGCGGTTCCTCCTGAAAAATTATTATAGTCAATCGATAAAACAAACTTATGGAAGCCTGCGGGCTGTGGGCACTCTCATGAAGAACCTGTCGCACGGGAATTCCAATAGGCAGGCATTCTAATCTACAAATTGCGCTGAGCGAAGATTTCGATTCGCATTAGCAAGAATGACTGTTTCATATTGCTCAAACCGGTTTGCAGGCAAGGGTGGCACCGGCGATTTTGCGGCACCACAGCACAACTTGCCTGACTTGTCGTATATTAAGGCTGCATGACCTTCGAGCATCGATTTTTAAAGGGATTTTTCGCATTATGGAACACGACGTTATCGATACTCTGGTTTCACCGGAAGGCCGCCTGGACGTGCTCTCCAAGACTGAAGTCAACAAACTGCTCGACACCAGCCAGGGCGGCCTGTACAACACCTTCCGCCGCTGCGCGCTGGCGGTCTTGAATTGCGGCAGCACCATCGACGATGGGCGCGCCTTGCTGGAGCGCTACCAATCGTTTGAAATCTCCATCATCCAGCGCGAGCGCGGCATCAAGCTCGACATCAAGGGCGCGCCAGCCATCGCCTTTGTCGACGGCAAGATGATCAAGGGCATCCACGAGCACCTGTTTGCCGTGCTGCGCGACATTATCTTCGTCAGCGATGAAGTCACGGGCAACCCGAAATTCGACTTGCAGAGCACGGAAGGCGTGACGGACGCCGTCTTCCACATCCTGCGCAACGCCAATGTGCTGCAAACCCAGCTCAACCCGAACCTGGTCGTCTGCTGGGGCGGCCACTCGATCAACCGCGCCGAATACAATTATTCGAAGGAAGTGGGCTACCAGCTGGGCTTGCGCGGCCTCGACATCTGTACCGGCTGCGGCCCGGGCGCCATGAAGGGCCCCATGAAGGGCGCCACCATCGGCCACGCCAAGCAGCGTTTGCACAACGGCCGCTACCTGGGCATTACCGAGCCGGGCATCATCGCGGCCGAGTCGCCGAACCCCATCGTCAATGACCTAGTCATCATGCCGGACATCGAAAAGCGCCTGGAAGCGTTCGTGCGCGCGGGCCACGGCATCGTGGTGTTCCCCGGCGGCGCGGGCACAGCCGAAGAGATTCTGTACATCCTCGGCATCCTGCTGCACCCGGACAACGCCGAGATTCCCTTCCCGCTGATCTTCACTGGCCCGGAAACGTCGCGCGAGTACTTCGTGCAGATCAACCAGTTCATCCACGACACGCTGGGCCCGGAAGCGCAGCAGCGCTACAAGATCATCATCGACGACCCGGAACTGGTGGCGCGCGAGATGCTCGAAGGCATCCGCCAAGTGCGCGAATTCCGCAAGGCGCACAGCGACGCGTATTACTTCAATTGGCTGCTGAAGATAGACCATGAGTTCCAGAAGCCGTTCCAGCCCACGCATGAAAACATGCGCAACCTGAGCCTGCACAAGAACCAGCCTACGCACTTGCTGGCGGCCCAGCTGCGCCGCGCGTTTTCGGGCGTGGTGGCGGGCAACGTCAAGGATGACGGCATCCGCTCGATCGAGAAGTACGGCAACTTCGAGATCCACGGCGACAAATCCATCGCCGGCCCCATGGATGCGCTGCTTGCGTCCTTCGTGGCGCAGCACCGCATGAAACTGGCGGGCACGGCATACGTGCCGTGCTATACGGTGATCCAGTAACTTTTCAGCCAGCGCCGCCCGCCGCCTGCATTCGCCGGGGGTGGGCGGCGCCTTTCCATTGATGCCCCCATCGTGTTCCTTCGCCGCCACAGGCAATCAAATCGCTTGCGTCATCGATTCGTGGGTGCTATCTTTGGAACCGGTTCCAAAATAAAAATATGCAGTTCTACAGGTAGTGGAGATAGACCTTGGATTCAGTACGCGGTAGTAAAAAAACAGTTTCCGGCGAGCCGGCGCGGCCCGTGACCATCGCCCAGGTGGCGCGCGAGGCTGGCGTGTCGAAGACGAGCGTGTCGCGCTTTCTCGGTGGCGAGCTCGATGCCCTGTCCGAGAACATCCGCCAGCAGATCACCAGCACCATCGCGCGCCTCGGCTACCAGCCGAACCAGATGGCGCGCGGCCTCAAACGGGGACGCACGCGCCTGATCGGCATGGTCGTGGCGGACATGCTCAATCCCTACACGGTGGCCGTGCTGCAAGGCGTGGAAGCGGCTTGCCAGCAGCATGGCTATACCCTGATTTTATGTAATACCGGCAATGATGAACAGCGCGAACGCCAGTCGCTTGCCGCGCTGCGCTCGTACAGCGTGGAAGGGCTGATCGTCAACACGCAGGGACGCAACATCCAGTCGTCCGATTTGCAGCAGGCGGACATGCCCATCGTGCTGGTCGACCGCCGCATCGAGGGCGCCGATTTCGATCTGGTGGGGCTGGACAATGTGCAGGCGGGCCGGCTGGCCACGGCGCATCTGATCGAACAGGGTTTCGACGCCATCGCCTTCGTCGCACCGCCCTTGACGGGCGTCAGTTCGCGCCTGATGCGCGCCGACGGTTTCCAGGCCGTGATGGCCGAGCATCCGGGTTGCGTGGGCGAAGTGCTGGCCGTGGACCTGGACGACCGGGCTTCCATCGACGCGCAGGTGCGGCAATGCCTGGCGCAGTGGCGCGGCCGCCGCGTGGCGCTGCTGGCCTCGAACGGCATGGTGGCGCTGGAACTGGCGCTGATGCTGCAGCGCCTCGCATTGCGCATGCCGCAGGACGTGGGATTGCTGGGCTTTGACGAATTGCCGTGGTCGCCGCTGGCGGGCCTGAGCACGATCGAGCAACAGACCTATGAGATCGGGTTTTCCGCGATGACGTGCATGCTGTCGCGCCTGCAGGGCGACCAGTGCCCGCCGCGCGAGGTGCTGTTGCCAGGCAAGCTGATTGTGCGCCACTCCACCGGGGGCAACGAAGGGCGCACGGGCGGCGATTGATGGGAAGAGGGCCTTGCCCTTTTTTTTGGAAAGGTTATGGAACCGGTTTCATGGATTGTATTCAGCTAGGAAAGGGGCGTGGATAGGCAGGCAGGGCAATGGTTGGCAGGAGCTTGAACATAAGTTGAAACGACAAGGCAAGAGACGATCCGAATCGTCCATTTGACAATATTCCCGGAAGCGCCTCGACGAGGCCGGTACCGGGATCACAGGAGACTGAAGCATGAAGATGACGACACTGTTTTACGCGAAATTCGTGGCCTGCGCACTGGCAGCAACGTGCGCCTTGGGTGCGGCCGCCGACGCCGGCGCCCAGACGCTTGGCGACTTGATCAAGAAAGGCAAGCTGACCATCGGCGTGGTCAGCGGCACGCCGCCGTTTGGCAGCATCGACGCCAAGGGCGTGCCCGTCGGCTATGACGTCGACGTCGCCAACCTGATCGGCAAATACCTGAACCTGCCCGTGGAAATCGTGCCGCTGACGGCGCCGTCGCGCGTGCCGTCGCTGGAATCGGGCAAGGTCGACTTCCTCGTCGCGACCCTGGCGCCCACGCCGGAACGGGCCAAGACCCTGATGTTCACCATGCCCTACAGCGCGTTCGAGCTGGCCATCGTCGCGCCGGTCGGCGGCAAATTCAAGGCCCTGGCCGACTTGAAGGGCAAGAAGGTGGGCGTGACGCGCGGCACCACGAATGACACGGCGCTGAGCCGCATGGCGCCGGCCGGCACCAGTATCGTGCGTTTCGAGGATGACGCCACCGTCACCCAGGCTTTGCTCAGCAAGCAGGTCGATGCCGTCTCGATTCCCAGCACGATGGCGCTCGACATCATCAAGACGCGCGGCGCGGGCAAGATCGAGGTCCGCTTCTCCTACTCGCTGCAACCGAACTCGATGGCCGTGCGCCGCGGCGACTTCGAGCTGCACCAGTGGCTCAACAACTTCATCTACTACGTCAAGCTGAACGGCGAACTCGATGCCATCGCGCGCAAGTGGAGCGGCGCGCCGCTGCCGGCGCTGCCGACCTTCTGATACCGCAACCCGCACAGCGATAGTGCTCGTCCGCACGGCGCGCCGCCACGGTGGCGCGGCCGGGGATGCGCACGTAGAAAGGAGTTGAGTATGCCGTATGAATTTCATTTCGAACTCGTCATGCAATCGCTGGACCGCCTGTTATGGGGCGCGGCGCTGACGATACGCCTGAGCGCCTTATCGATGGTGCTGGGGCTGGCGGTGGGCGTGTGCGCCGCCGTCATCCTGAAGAACGGTCCCGCCTATGCCCGCGCCATGGTGCGCGCCTATGTCGAGATCATCCGCAGCACGCCGTTCCTGGTGCAGCTGTTCATCATCTACTTCGGCTTGCCGTCGCTGGGCCTGCAGCTCGACGCGAATGGCGCCGCGCTCGTCGCCATGACGGTCAACCTCGGCGCTTATGCTGCCGAGATCGTGCGCGCCGGCATCGGCGCCGTGCATCCGTCGCAGCTCGAGGCGGCGCAGGCGCTGGGCATGACGCGCTGGCAGGTGATGCGCCACGTGGTGCTGCTGCCGGCGCTGGAAAAAGTCTATCCGGCGCTGGCCAGCCAGTTCACCTTGATGATGCTGGCCTCGAGCGTCGTATCGGCCATTTCCGCCGAAGAGCTGACTGCCGCGGCCCACCTGCTCGACTCGGAAACCTTCCGCAGCTTCGAGATCTACATCGTCGTGATGGTGCTGTACATCCTGCTGGCCCTGCTGTTCCGCTTCAGCTTCTGGGTGCTGGGCCAGATCGTCTTCAAACGCCGCCGCCGTCTGGGCGCGGTGCGCATGGGAGCATGACATGATCAGTGATTTTTCCTGGGATAACCTGCAATTCCTGCTCGAGGCCACGCGCTGGACCATCGGCCTGTCGCTGATCGTCTTCGTCACGGGCGGCATCGCCGGCTTCGCCGTGGCGCTGCTGCGCACGGCGCGCAGCCCGTTCCTGCGTTTCATCAGCGCCCTGTACATCCAGCTGGTCCAGGGCACGCCCGTGCTGATCGTGCTGTTTCTGACCTATTACGGCCTGGCGCTGTTCGGCTACAAGCTGTCGCCGGTCATCGCGGCCGGCGCGGCGATGACGATCTTTGCCAGCGCCTACCTGGGCGAGATCTGGCGCGGCTGCATCGAAGGCGTGCAGCGGCAGCAGTGGGAAGCATCGGCCGCGCTGGCGCTGAACCGCTACCAGCAGCTGCGCTACGTCATCCTGCCGCAGGCGCTGCGCCATTCGCTGCCGCCGACGGTGGGTTTCATGGTGCAGATCATCAAGAATACTTCGATCACCTCGATCATCGGCGTGGTGGAACTGACGCGGGCAGGGCAACTGGTCAGCAATGCGACCTTCCTGCCGTTCATCGTCTTCCCCATCGTCGCCCTGATCTACTTCGCGATGTGCTATCCGCTGTCGCGCTACAGCCATTCACTGGAAAGGAAATTTCATGCCCATCGTTGAAATCGACAATATCAGCAAGAGCTTCGGCGCCAATCACGTGCTCAAGGGCGTGTCGTTCGCCGTCGAGCGGGGGCAGGTGATCGCCGTGATCGGCCGCAGCGGCTCCGGCAAGAGCACCATGCTGCGCTGTATCAACGGCCTGGAAACCATCGACAGCGGCAGCATCGTCGTGGCCGGCCACACGCTGACGGCGCGCCAGGAACACCTGCTCGACTTGCGCAAGGACGTCGGCATGGTCTTCCAGAGCTACAACCTGTTTCCCCACCTGACGGTGGAAGAAAACGTCATGCTGGCGCCGCGCATCGTCAAGAAGGTGCCCGATGCCCAGGGCCGCGCCACGGCGCTGCGCGTACTCAAGCAGGTGGGCCTGGACCACAAGAGCGAAGCCTATCCCGAGCAGCTGTCGGGCGGCCAGCAGCAGCGCGTGGCGATCGCCCGTTCGCTGGCGATGGAGCCGCAAGTGATGCTGTTCGACGAAGTGACGTCGGCGCTTGACCCGGAACTGACGCAGGAAGTGCTGAAGGTGATGGAAGAGCTGGCGCAGGCGGGCATGACGATGCTCCTGGTGACGCACGAGATGGAGTTCGCGCGGCGCATGGCCGACGTCACCGTCTTCATGCACCAGGGATTGGTGTGGGAAAGCGGGCCGTCGGAAGCCTTTTTCAGCAACCCGCAAACGCCCGAAGCGCGCCAGTTCGTCGGCGCGGGAGCGATCAAGTGAGCCCCGTCCTGGTGGCGGCGTCGGCCTACGGCGCAAGCAGGGTAAGGCAGCTGGGGCAAAGCCATTTCATCGACGTGGTGGCCGATGCGGGCGGCGCCGGCATCGAGATCCGCCGCGAACTGTTTACTTCCGACGTGCCGGACCTGGCGCGCATGGGTGCGGCCGTGGCCGCGCGCGGCCTGTATTCCGTGTATTCCACGCCCATCGAATTGTGGGACGCGGACGGGCAGCTGCAGCAAGAACTGCTGCGGCAAATGCTGGACGAGGCGGCGCGCCTGGGTGCGCGCTACCTGAAGGTGTCGCTGGGCCATTACCCGGCCGCACCGGACTTGCCGGCCTTGAAGGCGCAGCTGGAGGCCGCACCCGTGGCGCTGCTGGTGGAAAACGACCAGACGGCCCACGGCGGCAAACTGGCGACGATGGCGCGCTTCCTGGCGGCGGCGCGCGACATCGGGCTGCCCGTGGGGCTGACCTTTGACATCGGCAACTGGCGCTGGGTGGGCGAGGACGCGCAGCAGGCGGCGCGCCTGCTGGCGCCGTACGTGCGCTATGTGCATTGCAAGGCTGTTCTTGACGACGGTGGCCGTTTGTCCGCCTGCGCCGTTTCCGAGACCGATCCCACCTGGTGCGCCGTCTTCGCGCACTTTGCGCCGGGCGTGCAGCGGGCCATCGAATTCCCGCTCGAGGGCGCCGACCTGGTGGCAGAAACGAGCCGCTACATTCAGATACTGGAGGCTGCATGATGAAGCTTGACGTTGTTACCTACGGCGAGGCGATGGCGATGTTCGTTGCCGAGCAAACGGGCGACCTGGCGACCGTGGCGCACTTTACGCGCCGCCTGGCCGGCGCCGAGACGAATGTCGCCATCGGCCTGGCGCGCCTGGGCTTGAAAGTCGGCTGGCTGAGCCGGGTGGGCGACGACTCGTTCGGCCGCTTCATCCGCGCCAGCGTGCAGGCAGAGGGCGTCGATTGCAGCCGGGTCGTCGCCGTCGCCGGCCAGTCCAGCGGCTTCCTGCTCAAGGAGAAGGCCGAGAACGGCGCCGATCCGCTGGTCGAGTACTTCCGCAAGGGTTCCGCCGCCAGCCGGCTGGCGCCCGAGCACTTCGATCCAGCCTATTTCCTGTCCGCGCGCCACTTGCATGCTACCGGCGTGGCCGCGGCGCTGTCCGAGACCAGCCTGGCGTTCGCCGGCCAGGCGCTCGACTTCATGCGCGCCAACGGCCGCAGCGTATCGTTCGATCCGAACCTGCGGCCGTCGCTGTGGCCGTCGCAAGCCGTCATGGTCGAACAGATCAACCGCCTCGCCGCCAAGGCGGACTGGGTGCTGCCCGGCCTGGGGGAAGGAAAAATCCTCACCGGCCACGACCTGCCGCATGACGTCGCCGGCTTTTATCTGCAGCAGGGCGCGCGCCTGGTGGTCCTCAAGCTGGGCGCCGAGGGCGCCTATTACCGCACGGCCGATGGCGACAGCGGCATGGTGCCGGGCGAGCGCGTGGCCAACGTGGTCGACACGGTGGGCGCCGGCGACGGCTTCGCGGCTGGCCTGGTCAGCGCCTTGCTGGAAGGTTTGCCGCTGGCGCAGGCGGTAGGGCGCGGCAACCGGGTCGGCGCCTTCGCCATCCAGGTGGCCGGCGACATGGAAGGCTTGCCGACCCGCGCCCAGCTCGACGCGCTGGTCCCATCTTGAACCGTACAGGGGAAACACTCGTGAAAAAACATGTGGTTGTCTATAAAAAGCTGGCCGAGCCGCTGCTGGCGCGCCTGCGCGCCGAATGCGAGGTGACGTACTTCGAAGCGATCGATGCGGGCAACCGCGCCGCATTTGCCGCCGCCATCCGCGATGCGCACGGTTTGCTGGGCGCCAGCGTGCGCCTGGACCGCGAACTGCTGGACCCGGCCTTGGACCTGCGCATCATTTCCACCATTTCCGTGGGCGTCGACCAGTTCGACGTCGATTACCTGCGCGAACGGGGCATCTTGCTGGCCAATACGCCGGACGTGCTGACGGAAACGACGGCCGACACGATCTTTGCGCTGATCCTTGCCAGCGCGCGGCGCGTCGTCGAACTGGCCGAATTCGTCAAGGCCGGACGCTGGACGCGCAGCGTGGGCGAAAGCCAGTACGGCGTCAACGTGCACGGCAAGACCATCGGCATGCTGGGCATGGGCCGCATCGGCCGCGCCGTCGCCCGCCGGGCCGCGCTGGGTTTCGGCATGCAGGTGCTGTACGTGAACGGCGAATCGGTGCCCGAGGTGGAGGCGGCGCTGGGCGCGCGCCAGGTACTGCTCGATGACTTGCTGGCCGGCTCCGATTTCGTCTGCGTGGTACTGCCGCTGACGGCGCAGACGGAACGCATGATGGGCCGGCGCGAGTTCGCGCTGATGCGCCCCGGCGCCATCTTCATCAACGGCTCGCGCGGGCGCATCGTCGACGAGGCGGCGCTGATCGAGGCGCTGCAGCAGGGCACCATCCACGGCGCCGGCCTGGACGTGTTCGAGCGCGAACCGTTGGCGCCGGGCAATCCGCTGCCGGGCATGGCCAACGTGGTGGCGCTGCCGCATATCGGTTCGGCCACGCACGAAACGCGCTACGCCATGGCGCAGCAAGCCGTGGACAACCTGCTGGCCGGTCTGCGCGGCGAGCGTCCGCGCTACCTAGTCGGCTAAGAGCAGTATCGATAAAAAATAGACAGGGAAAGAAATGAAGAACAAGGTAGCAAGGGCAATGATCATCGGCGTAGGCGCTTGCGGCGGTCTGTGTTGCGCGCAGTCGAACGTGACCATGTATGGCATCGCGGACCTGGGCGTGGTGTCCGAGAACGGCGGCCCCGGCGGCAGGGTGCTCAAGGTGACCAGCGGCATCGCCAACGGTTCGCGCCTCGGTTTCAAGGGCAGTGAAGAGCTGGGCGGCGGCATGACGGCGATGTTTACCTTCGATGCGGGCATCCTGGCCGACACGGGCGCATCGGCCCAGGGCGGTCTGCTGTTCGGACGCCAGGCTTTCGTCGGCCTGGCCGGCGCGGCGGGTACGCTGCGGCTGGGCCGCCAGTACACCTTCATCGATAGCAGCCTGGGGGCGCTGGACCCGTTTTACCTGGGTTTTGCGGGCAGGATAAGCAATGTCTTCACGGCTGGCTACATCAGCCGGGTCGACAACAGCATCACCTACAGCTCGCCCGTGCGCGGCGGCCTTTCCGGCGAACTGGCGTACGGCTTCGGCGAAGTGCCGGGCGACGCATCGGCCAAACGCTACGCGGGCGCGGCGGCCACCTATGCCAGCGGTCCGCTGTATGTGCGCATGGCGCACCAGGATGCCAATACGATATCAAGCGCGCTGGTGACGGGCAGGGCACGCAACACGGTGCTGGGCGCCACCTGGGACTTCGGCGTCGTCAAGGCGCATGGCGCCGTCGCCGTCAGCAAGAGCACGGCGGGCGCCGCCACCACGGTCGACAGCGCGGACCTGATGCTGGGCGCCACCGTACCCGTGGGCCCGCACCGCATCCTGTTCTCGTACGTGCGGCGCGACGACCGGCGCGCCGCCAACGGTGACGCTTCTCAAATCGGCATCGGCTACACCTACGCGCTGTCGAAGCGCAGCACCTTGTATGCGGCCTACGCGCACATCGACAACCGCAACGGCGCCGCCTACGTGGTGGGCAACGCCACCGACAACGGCACCGGCAACCAGGCCTGGAACCTGGGCCTGCGCCACACTTTTTAACGGGAGAATCGAATGAAGAAAACCGGATGGATTTTGGTCGGCGCCAGCACCGTGGCGCGCGAATGGATGGTCGACGCGATCGGCCAGCAGGGCGATGCCGAAGTGCTGGCCGTGGTCAGCACCGACGCCGCGCGCGGCGCCGCCTTTGCCGAGCAGTTCGGCGTCGCCGCCAGCTACACGGACCTCGATGCGGCGCTCGCGCATCCGGGAGCGGACGCCGTTTACATCAGCACCACCAACGAGTTGCACATGGCGCAGACCTTGCAGGCGGCGCGCGCCGGCAAGCACGTGTTGTGCGAAAAGCCGCTGGCGCTGAACCTGGAAGACGCGCGCCGCATGGTCGACGGCTGTGCCGAGGCGGGCGTGTTGCTGGGGATTAACCACCACCTGCGCAACGCGGCCAGCCATGGCAAGGTGCGCGAGCTGATACGCGCCGGCGAGATCGGCCAGCCCCTGTATGGCCGCGTGCTGCACGCGAACAACCTGCCGCAGCACCTGCGCGGCTGGCGCCTGGACGCGCCCGAGTCGGGCGGCGTCACGCTCGACATGTTCGTGCACGATGTCGACACCTTGCGCTTCCTGCTCGACGCGGAACCGCGCCACGTCACCGCCTGCGCCACCAGCGGCGGCATGACGGTGGCCGGACTGGAAGAGGGATTGATGGCCGTCATCGAGTTCGACAACGGCACCCTGGTACAGGTGCACGACGCGTTCAACGCGCCGTATTCGCTGTCCGGCGTGGAAATCATCGGCACGAAGGGCACCATCTTCGCCACCGGCGTGATGACGCAGCGCCCCGTCGGCACCATCAGCCTGACGCGCGACGGCGGCAGCATCGATATCCCCGTCGAGCATGAAAACCTGTACGTGCGCTCGGTGCGCGCATTCCAGCGCGCCATGCGCGGCGAAGGGCAGCCGGCCGCCACCGGCGACGACGGCATGCGCGCGCTGGCCACGGCGTTGGCGGCGCAGCAGGCCAGCCGCAGCCACCAGCGCGTGACCCTGGCCAGCTGACAGCCGGCGTGAAAAAAAAGCCGCCTGATCGCAAAATCAGGCGGCTTTTTATCGGCTTGCGTCCGTGATTATTCTTCGCGGCGCAAATGCGGGAACAATAATACGTCGCGGATGTTCGGCGAATCCGTGATGATCATCATCAGGCGGTCGATGCCGATGCCGCAGCCGCCGGCCGGCGGCATGCCGTATTCCAGCGCGCGGATGTAGTCGGCGTCGTAGAACATCGCCTCTTCATCGCCGGCGTCCTTGGCGGCCACTTGCGCCAGGAAGCGGGCCGACTGGTCTTCCGCATCGTTTAACTCGGAGAAACCGTTGGCGATCTCGCGGCCCACCATGAACAGCTCGAAGCGTTCGGTGATGCCGGCCACCGTGTCGGAAGCGCGCGCCAGTGGCGACACTTCGACCGGGTAGTCGATGATGTAGGTCGGTTCCCACAGCTGCGCTTCAGCCGTTTCTTCGAACAGCGCCAGTTGCAGCGCGCCCAGGCCGGCCGTGGCGAACGGCTTGACGCCGAATTTCTTCAGTTCTTCCTTGATGAAGTCCGCATCGTTCAATTGCTCCGGCGTATAGCCAGGCGCGTACTTGTTGATCGCTTCGACGATGGTCAGGCGGTGGAACGGTTTTGCCAGGTCCAGTTCGCGGCCGCCGTAGGTCAGGGTGGCGGTGCCGTGCGCGTCGATGGCGGCTTGGCGGATGACGGCTTCCGTGAAGTCCATCAGCCATTTGTAGTCGGTGTAGGCCGCGTAGAATTCCATCATCGTGAATTCAGGATTGTGACGGATCGACACGCCTTCGTTGCGGAAGTTGCGGTTGATCTCGAACACGCGGTCAAAGCCGCCCACGACCAGACGCTTCAGGTACAGCTCGGGCGCGATACGCAGGAACATCTGCATGTCCAGCGCATTGTGGTGCGTGATGAAGGGCTTGGCCGCCGCGCCGCCGGGGATCGTGTGCAGCATCGGCGTTTCCACTTCCATGAACTCGTTCTTTTCCATGAAGCGGCGGATCGACGAGATGGCGGCGGTACGCGCCTTGAAGGTGCGGCGCGTCTCTTCGTTCATGATCAGGTCGACGTAGCGCTGGCGGTACTTCGTTTCCTGGTCGGCCAGGCCGTGGAATTTGTCCGGCAACGGGCGCAGCGACTTGGTGATCAAGCGCAGTTGCGTGACCTTGATGGTCAGTTCGTCCGTCTTGGTCTTGAACAGGGTGCCCGTCACGCCCAGGATATCGCCCAGGTCATAGTGGTGCAGCGCGGCCATGGCCGCTTCGCCGGTGAGGTCCAAAGTGGCGTAGATCTGGATGCGGCCGTCGGCTTTCGGGCCGGAAGCGTCTTGCAGGGTGGCGAAAGCGGCTTTCTTGCCCGCTTCGCGTTTGAGCATCATGCGGCCTGCCAGCACCACGGTGACAGGTTCGGCTTCCAGCTCTTCGCGCGTCTTGCTGCCGTATTGCGCGTGCAGGTCGGCCGCCTTGTGCTCGGGGCGGAAATCGTTCGGGAAGGCGACGCCTTGTTCGCGCAGTGCTGCCAGCTTGACGCGGCGCTCGGCGATGATCTTGTTTTCATCGGGTGCGGCGGCTTGTTCTTGGATATCCGTAGTCATGGTGTTCTTCGTTGGTGATTATTGATGATGTGGCGCCAGCGCAGGCGCCACGCTGGCAAACAGTGCGTCGACGTCGAGCGCGGAGAAATCCGGCACGATGGCAATGACGTTGTCGAAGGCGGCAAATGCTTCGGCGGGCAGGGTGGTGGTGAGCACCACGACGCGCATGCCGGCACGGCGCGCCGCTTCCACACCCAGGGGTGCGTCTTCAAAGACGATGCAGTTGTGCGGCTGCGCGCCGGCCAGCAGCGCGCCTTTCAGGAAAACGTCCGGGTGCGGCTTGCCCCGTTCCACGTCGGCGGCGCCGACGATGGCGTCGAAGCGGTGGCGCAGGTCCAGGCCGTCGAGCGTGAATGCGATGTTCTCGGCCGGCGCTGCCGTCCCGACCACTAGCCCGACGCCGGCCTGGCGCGCGCTGGCGATCAGCCGGTCGAAACCGGCGACCGTGGCCAAGTGCGGGCCATACAGTTCGCGGTAGACGACTTCCTTTTCAGCCAGCAGGGTGACGTGGTCGGCTTCCTCGCCCAGGTACTTGGCGATGATTTCGTGTCCCTGGCGTCCCGCCGTGTCGCGGAAAAAGGCATCCGCATCCAGCGCATGGCCGTGGCGTTCAAAGAACGCCAGCCACGATGTCGTGTGGAAGGCCATGTTGTCGACGATCGTGCCATCCATGTCGAACAGGAAGGCGCGCTTTGCCAATGCCGGAGCGGATGCGTTCATCCTTATACGCCTTGCTTGAGCGAGGCGGAAATGAACTCGTCGATGTCGCCATCGAGCACGCCCTTGGTATTGCCCGTCTCGAAACCGGTGCGCAAGTCCTTGATGCGGGACTGGTCCAGCACGTAGGAACGGATCTGGTGACCCCAGCCCACGTCCGTCTTCGAGTCTTCCAGCTTTTGCTGTTCGCTCATGCGCTTGCGCAGCTCATGCTCGTACAGCTTCGCTTTCAGCATTTCCATCGCTTCGGCGCGGTTGCGGTGCTGCGAACGGTCGTTCTGGCACTGCACCACGATGCCGGTCGGCGCATGGGTCATGCGGACGGCGGAGTCGGTCTTGTTGATGTGCTGACCACCGGCGCCCGACGCGCGGTAGGTATCGACGCGGATATCGGCCGGGTTGACGTCGATCTCGATCGAATCGTCGACTTCCGGATACACGAACAGCGATGTAAACGAGGTATGGCGGCCGTTGGCCGAGTCGAACGGCGACTTGCGCACGAGGCGGTGCACGCCCGTTTCCGTGCGCAGGAAGCCGTAGGCGTGATCGCCCTCGACCTTCAAGGTGGCCGTCTTGATGCCGGCCACCTCGCCGTCGGACTGCTCGAGGATTTCGACCTTGAAGCCCTTGCGTTCGCAATAGCGCAGGTACTGGCGCAGCAGCATCGAGGCCCAGTCCTGGGCTTCCGTGCCGCCGGCGCCGGCCTGGATGTCGATGAAGCAGTTGTTCGGGTCCATCGGATTGTTGAACATCCGGCGGAATTCCATGCTTTCAATGACCTTGCGGATTTCCTGCACGTCCTGCTCGATCGCTTCGAGCGTATCGTCGTCACCTTCTTCGCGGGCCATGTCGAACAGGTCGCGGGTGTCGCGCAGGTCGGCATCGGCCTTGGCCAGGGTGAAGACGATGGCTTCCAGCGCCTTCTTCTCTTTACCGAGGTCCTGGGCGCGCTTGGGATCGTTCCAGACGGTTGGATCTTCCAGTTCTTCGTTGACTTGCTCTAGTTTCTCCGACTTGACAGTGAAGTCAAAGATACCTCCGAAGTTCGGCTTCGCGGACCGTCAGGTCATTGAGCAGGGCGGAGATGATATTGATGCGTTCGGCTTCCATAATGTTCTGGTCTTCTATGGTGAAATCAAACCCTGAATTATACGCGAGCGCGGCGCGTTTCCACTGCCGCCGCCGCGCAATTGCTGCCGCACGGGGCAATAAAATCGTCATTTCGCTGTATTTGCGACAATATTTTTGCCTTGAAGATGGCTGGCGTGCTGCGTATGATGCTGGCGATATTGTCTTTCTACAGGAATACATCATGCTTCAATCTCCCCGTCTTGCCCTGTTGCCGTTGCTGCTGGCCGGCTGCGGCACCTTGCCGCCCGCCGCCACCGGTCCGGTCCAGCCATCGGCCGCGCCGGCCGGCAGCAGCGCCACCCTGGCCCTGCTGGAGACGACGGACTTGCACGCGAATGTGCTCAGTTATGATTACTACAAGCTGCAGGCGGAACCGTCGATCGGCCTGGAACGCACGGCGGCCCTGATCGCCCAGGCACGTGCGCAATTCCCGAACAACCTGTTGCTCGACAACGGCGACACCATCCAGGGCACGGCGCTGGCCGACTACCAGGCATTGGTAAAACCGCTGGCCTGCGACCAGACCCTGGCCATCTACAAGGCGATGAATTTGCTGAAAGTGGACGGCGGCGGCATCGGCAACCACGAATTCAACTACGGCCTGGCGTTCCTGAGCCAGGTGACGGGTAACCGCTTCGACGTCGACAGCGTGGACTCAGCCAAACCGCGCTGCGCCGGCCCCGCGTTCCCGCAAGTGCTGGCCAACGTCTACAGCGTCAAGACGGGTAAACCCCTGTTCGCGCCATACCACATCATAGCCAAGCAAATCACGGCCACCGGCCCCGATGGCAAGGCCATCACCGCTACCGTGAAGGTCGGCATCATCAGCTTTGCGCCGCCCACCATCATGGCCTGGGACAAGCGCTGGCTGGAAGGGCGCGTCTACACGCAGGGCGTGCGCGAGACGGCGGAAAAATTCATCCCCGAGATGCGCGCCAAGGGCGCCGAACTGGTGGTGGCGATCTCGCACGGCGGCCTCGATGACAGCCCGTATTCGCCCACCATGGAAAACGGCAATTACTACCTGTCGCAAGTGCCAGGCGTGGACGCCATGCTGATCGGCCACTCGCACCAGCTGTTCCCGAACGCGAGCAGCACGGTGCCGCAATTTAATTTGCCCGGCGTCGACAAGGTCAAAGGGCTGGTGAACGGCGTGCCGACCGTGATGGCCAATTTGTGGGGCAAGCACCTGGGCGTGATCGGCCTGCGCCTGCGCCACGACGGCAAGCAGTGGGTTGTCGACAAGCGCGCCACCACGGTGGAAGCGCGCGGCATCCAGAACGCGGACAAGAGTTATGTGGCCCCCGATCCTGCCATCGCCCAACTGGTGGCCGAGGAGCACGCGGCGACGATTGCCTACGTGCAGACGCCCGTGGGCAAGACGGACTTCCGCATGTCGACGTACTTCGCCGACGTGGGCGACGTGAGCGCCATCGAGGTGGTGAACCAGGCGCAGGCGGGCTATTTGGCTGCCTACGTCAAAGCGAACCTGCCGCAGTACGCGCACCTGCCCGTGCTGTCGATGTCGTCCCCGTTCAAGAGCGGCTCGGCCGGCGTGTCCGACTACACGGACGTCAAGGCGGGCAATGTGGCGCTCAATAACGCGGCCGATCTGTATTTGTATCCGAACGCGCTGTATGGCGTGAAGATGAATGGCGCGGAGCTGAAGGCCTGGCTGGAACAGTCGGCGCAGCGTTTCAATACCATCGATCCGAACAAGCTGGAAGCGCAGGAACTGGTCAACACGGCTCACCCGAGCTACAACTTCGACGCGATCACGAGCGCCGACGTGCGCTACCAGATCGACGTCACGCAACAGCCCGGCCAGCGTATCAAGGCGTTGACGTACAAGGGCAAGCCGGTGGACGCCAGCCAGGAATTTTTGATCGCCACCAATAACTACCGCGCCAGCGGCGGCGGCAATTTCCCTGGCCTGGACGGCAGCAAGACGGTGGTGGCCTCGCCCGACAACAACCGCGAACTCCTGATCGCTTACGTGAGCAAGGAAAAAAACCTGACGCGCGTGAAAAACGGTTCGGCGCGCAGCTGGCGCTTCGCCAAGACCGCCACGAAAGGCCCGGTGGTCTTCCATTCCGCGCCGAACGTGATCGACCTGGCGCAAGCGGCCGGCATCGACAACGTCACGCAGCTGAAGCCTGATGACGGCGCGGGCAAGGGCTTTGCGCTGTATCAGCTCGACCTGTCGAAATGATGCTGGCAAACTTGCTGCTGGCCGCCGCGCTGGCGGCGCCGGTGGCAGCGTCGCCGGCGCCGGATATCACGGTCCAGGCCAAACTGCTGATGCGCGCGAGCCCCGCCTCCCAGCCGCAGGCGCGTGCCCTGTTCGAGCATGCGGCGGGGCAGGGCGGCGGTGCGGCCGCGTATTACCTGGGGCTTATGCTGAAAAACGGCATGGGCGGGCCGCAGGACAATGCCGCCGCCATGCGCTGGCTGGAGCAGGCCGCGCAACGGGGCGTGGCGCCCGCCATGTTCATCCTGGCGAACATGCTGCAAGACAGCGACGAAGCGCGGGCGCGCCATTGGCTGGACGCCGCCTGCGACCTTGAGTATCCGGAGGCGCTGCAGCAGAAATCCGTCGCCCTGGCGGAAGGGCGCATGGGCTATGCGCACAACGAGGCACAGGCGAATTTGTACCTGAAAATGGCCACGCACGCGATGGGGCACCGTCCGCCCGAACCCTAGCTATTCTCTGCCTTCTTCGGCTTGGTCCGCAGGCTGGCCGCCGCTTCGCCAATGGCGAACGGGTCGCGCGACAGGATGGCCGCGCCCAGGTCGACCAGCCTGGCGGCCGCGCCGATGGCGGCCTTTATGTCGGCGATGCGCTTGAGCTGCTGCTTGCCCTTGGCGATGGCGCCCTCGATATCGCCGCGCGCCTGCTCCGCCCCTTCGGCCGTCAGATAGATGCCGTATGCGCGAAACAGGGACACCATCTGGTCCAGGTGGTTTTCATATTGTTCCAGCAGCGCGCGCTCGTCCGGCGCCAGCGTCTCGCGTTCGCGGATGCGCAATTCCAGCACCAGGCTCGAAGCCTGCGCCAGGCTGTCGGCGATGGCGTAGCTTTGGTCTTTCGTCAGTTCGGTCAGTTGGGCCATGGGATACTCCTGTGTGCGCGCCGCTTACCAGCGGGCGGGGGCATAGAAAACAGCCTGTTTTTGCAGCGTGTCGACCTGGCGTGAAAACTGCGCCAGCTGCTGTTCCAGTTCAGGCGCCTGCAGGCGGTCGAGATTGGCGCGCAGCGCGGCCACGCTCGCTTGCAGCGCGTCGACGGCGGCGACGTACGCGGCGACGATCTTTTCCCTTTCCTGCAATTGCCGGCCTTCCAGGTGCAGTCGCGTGCGGATGTAGTTGGCGGCCAGCGGTTCGCGCGGCGCGGCCTTGTCGACGGCGCCGCGCAACAGGTCCAGGTCGCGCAATTCATCCTGCAAGCCGGCACGGTAGCTGCGCTGCGCATACTCCTTGAGCGCATTGCTGACGATGTCGACGGCCTCCTGCTCGTCGAGCAATTCGCGCAAGGCCGATTTCTGCAGGCGTTGCGTGGCCAGGCGGCTCAGGTGCTCGCTCAATTTGACCACTTTCGACAGCTTGCCCGCATCGAGCAGGGGCGCGCCGCCGCCCGGTTGCGCCAGGCCGCCCAGCGCATCGCCGAGTCCGCCAAGCTCTTCCTTGTAGACGGGCAGCTTGTCATCGGCCAGCGCCGCCATGGTGCGGGCATAGCGCAGCAGGAGGTCGTTCAGGCTGGCGATCGACGCTGTGGCCTGCTCGATGGCGGCGCAATCGGCGCGCGCCGCCTGTTCGCTCGCTTGCGCATCGAAACGCTCGGCCAGGATCAGGCGCTTGCGCATGGCCTTGTCCATGCAGCTGTGGACGCCGCCCGCCAGCATGGGTTCGAAGTGGAGCGACATCTTTTGCGTCTGTTCGGCAAACGTGCGCACGGGCGCCAGGTTGGTGGCGCAGCCGCCCAGCAGCAGGCTGGCGATGGCGCCAAGTAGCAGGGGGTAAAGGGATGAATTCGACGGGCGCTGCATATGGCCTCCACGCGGTAGCAGTGACTGATGGGTCCGGCGCGCACGCGCTGGCATGGCCGACGTTAGCATGCTGAGGGGTGGCAGTATTGCGCCAGATCAGTGGCCAGGAGAATCGCCGAGCTCGCCTTTTTGCCTGTCGCGTTTTGCCACAGGACTGTTGCCCGATGGTGCAAGGTGCTCCAATTTGCGCCATATTTTCCTTACAAAAGACTGACATCGGCCAGCAATCTGGTCTTTTTCGCATGTTGTTTTCGCATGTTGCGACGCGTCATATGTAGTTGTTGCTGGGGCATGTTTACTCACCTACAATGATTTATCGATGGGGCGGTTATCCAGCGTACGACTATAAAAATAAGTGGCATTAAAAACGTTGTATCAGAGGAGATGACAATGAATTTGAAACAGAAATTGCTCGTGGCAAGTTTGGTTTTGGGTTTCTCGCAGGCGGCGGTCGCAGCCGACCCCATCAAGATCGGCGTGTCCGGTCCGTTCACGGGCGGTTCCGCGCCGATGGGCGTGTCGATGCGCGACGGCGTCAAGCTGGCCGTGGCTGAAATCAATGCCAAGGGTGGCGTACTGGGCCGTTCCCTGCTGCTGATCGAGCGCGACGACGAAGCGAAGAACGAACGCGGCGTGCAGATCGCCCAGGAACTCATCAACAAGGAAAAGGTCGCCGCCACCGTCGGCTACATCAATACGGGCGTGGCCCTGGCTTCGCAGCGCTTCTACCAGGAAGCGAAAATTCCCGTCATGAACAATGTGGCGACGGGTTCCATCGTCACCAAGCAATTCGCCGACCAGCCGGAAAACTACATTTTCCGCAATGCGGCCAATGACACCATCCAGTCCGGCATGATCGTGCATGAGGCGATCGAGAACCGCAAGTTCAAGAAAGTGGCGATCCTGGCCGACTCCACCAACTATGGCCAGCTGGGCCGTGAAGACCTGGAAAAGGCGCTCGACAAGAAGGGCATCAAGCCCGTCGTCGTGGAAAAATACAACATCAAGGACGTCGACATGACGGCCCAGCTGCTGAAAGCCAAGCAGGCGGGCGCGGAAGTCGTGCTGACCTACGGCATCGGCCCGGAGCTGGCGCAGATCGCCAACGGCATGGAAAAACTGGGCTGGAAAGTGCCGCTGATCGGCAGCTGGACCCTGGCCATGGGTAACTTCATCGACAACGCGGGCAAGAACGGCAATGGCACGCGCATGCCGCAAACCTTCATCCAGGACGCCAGCACGCCGAAGCGCAAGGCTTTCATCGACGCCTATGTGGCCGCCTACAAGCCCTCGGGCGGACGCATGCCGTCGGCCGTCTCGGCCGCGCAAGGCTACGATTCGATCTACCTGCTGGCCGCGGCCATCACGCAGGCAGGCGGCACGGACGGCCCGAAAGTGCGCGCCGCGCTGGAAAACCTGAATGAAAAAGTGGAAGGCGCCGTCACCACCTACAACAAGCCGTTCAGCAAGACCAACCATGAGGCGATCACGGCCGACCTGACGGTCTTCGGTGAGGTCAAGGACGGCAAAGTCGTCCTCGCGAAATAAGCCTGGCAGACATTCGCCGCGCAGTGGCCAGCCTTGAGGAATCAGGACTGGCCATTTTTTCATCGTTCGTCTTCCGGGGAATACCATGGAAATCTTCCTGCAGCTCGTCTTCAGCGGCATCGCGCTGGGCATGATCTATGCCGTCATCGCCTTCGGCTACCAGCTGACCTTTGCCACTTCCGGCACCCTCAATTTCGGCCAGGGCGAATCCCTGATGCTGGGCGCGCTCGTGGGCCTTTCCCTGGTGGGCACCATCCACGGCGGCCCGTACATGAGCTATCTCTTGATGATCCCCATCGTCATCGTCTTCGGCGCCTTGCAGGGTGTGTTCGTCGAATGGATAGGTGTGCGGCCCGCCATCAAGATCAAGTCCGAATTCGGCTGGATCATGTCGACCATCGCGCTGGCCATCATTTTCAAGAACGTGGCGGAAAACATCTGGGGCAAGGACGACCTGATGTTCCCGTCGCCGCTGTCGGCCGCGCCGTTTCAGGTGTTCGGCGCCAACGTGCAGCAGATGCAGGTGGCCGTCATCGTCGGCGCGCTGGCCATCATGCTGGCCGTCGAAGTGTTCAACCGCAAATCGATCTATGGCAAGGCCGTCGTGGCGACCGCCAACGACCGCGATGCGGCCGGCCTGATGGGCATCAACACGGGCATGGTCATCACGTTTTCCTACGCTCTGTCGTCGGCCACGGCCGCCTTTGCCGGCGTGCTGGTGGCGCCGCTGACACTGACGGGGGCCACCATGGGCGCCTCGCTGGGTTTGAAAGCGTTTGCCGTGGCCATCATCGGCGGGCTGACGTCGGGCGTGGGCGCCATCGTCGGCGGACTGATCCTGGGTATCGCGGAAACGACCACCGGCTACTACATCTCCACCGGCTACAAGGAAGTGCCTGGCCTGCTGCTCCTGCTGCTGGTGCTGGCCGTCAAGCCGTCCGGCCTGTTCGGCAAAGCCGCGATCAAGAAAGTCTGAGGACCACATGAACAACAAAATCACCATGCTGGCGCTGAGCGCGGCGGGACTTGCCGCGCTTGCGCTGTTCCCCATCGTCATCCCGAACCCGTATTACATCCACCTGGCCGAGACCATCCTGATCTACGCCATCCTGCTGTTCGGCCTCGATATCGTCGTCGGCTACACGGGGCAGGTGTCGCTGGGCCACGCGGGCCTGTTCGGCATCGGCTCGTACGTCACGGGCGTGTTGGTGTTCAAGCTGGGCGTGTCGTTCTGGCTGGCCATCCCCGCCAGCATCCTGGGTGCGGCCGTGTTTGGCGCCATCCTGGCCTTGCCGGCCTTGCGCGTGACGGGCCCGTACCTGGCGATGGTGACGCTGGCCTTCGGCACCATCGTGCAAATCCTGATCAATGAAATGAGCTTCCTCACGGAAGGGCCGATGGGCATCAAGATCCACAAGCCCGTCCTGTTCGGCCACAAACTGACGGAGGTCGAGTACTACTACATGGTCGCCGCGCTGCTGGTGATCTCGCTGGTGGTGGTGCACCGCATCCTGAAGTCGAACCTGGGCCGCGCGTTCGAAGCCTTGCGCGACAGCCCCATCGCCTCGGACTGCATGGGCGTGTCCGTGTACCGCTACAAGGTGTACGCCTTCGTCATCAGCGCCGGTTTCGCGGGCCTGGCCGGTAGCCTGTATGCGTATTCGGAAGAGTACATCTCGCCCAATACCTACAACTTCGAGCTGACGATCTTGTTCCTGCTGGCCGTCATCATGGGCGGACGCAAGACCCGTTCGGGCGCGCTGATCGGCGCCCTGATCGTCGTTATGCTGCCGAGCCTCTTGTCGGACATCGAGTTGTTCCGCAAGATTGCCGTCGGCGCCGCCGTGCTGGGCGTGATCGGCTCCGCCTTCATGCTGGCGAAAAAGCGTTCCACTCTGCGCGGCGTGATCGTGCCCCTGGTGGCCACCATCGGCCTGGCCGCGTTTTCCTACAAACTGGAAAACATGGTCGACTGGCGTCTGACCATCTTCGGTTTGATGACGCTGTTCGTCGTGTACTACCTGCAGGATGGCATCGTCGGCTTCTTGATGAGCTTTATCGGCAAGGGCCGGCGCCATGTGCAAGCCGTCGCTTCGCACGGCGTGGCGCCGTTCGACCATGCGCAGGGCGGGCAGCAGGGCGCGACCCTGCTGCGCGTGGATCAGGCCCTGATGCAGTTCGGCGGCCTGAAAGCGCTGAACCAGGTGGACCTGAACGTCACGCAAGGCTCCGTGCACGGCTTGATCGGGCCGAACGGCTCGGGCAAGAGCACGATGATGAACGTGCTCACGGGGATCTACAAGCCGACGGCGGGCAAGGTGGAATTTGCCGGCGCCGTGATCTCCGGCCGCACGCCGTCCGAGATCGCGCTGGGCGGCGTGGCGCGCACCTTCCAGAACGTGCAGCTGTTCGGCGAGATGACGGCCACCGAGAACGTGCTGGTGGGCCTGCACAACACCTTCAAGTCGAACGTGCTGGACGTGATGCTGCATACGCCCCGCTACAAGCGCGAAGAGACGGCCGCGCGCGAGCGGGCCGCCAGCATTCTCGAATTCGTGGGCCTGGCCGACCTGGCCAACGAAGAGGCGCGCAATCTGCCGTATGGCAAGCAGCGGCTGCTGGAAATCGGCCGCGCGCTGGGCCTCAACCCACGTTTGCTGCTGCTCGACGAGCCGGCGGCGGGCCTGACGGCGCCCGACATCAAGGAGCTGATGGCCATCATCCGCAAGATCCGCGAGCACGGCATCACCATCATCCTGATCGAGCACCACATGGACGTGGTGATGGCCCTGTCCGACGTGGTGACGGTGCTGGACTTCGGCCAGAAGATCGCGGAAGGCGCGCCCGCGCTTGTCCAGAGCGATCCGAAAGTGATCGAAGCCTACCTGGGCGGCAGCGCCGAAACCCTGGCGCCAGCGGCGCACTGAGAGGAAGACCATGCTGACCATTCAAAATTTGCACGCCGCCTACGGCAAAGTCGAAGTCCTGCACGGCATTTCGCTCGACGTCCCGAAGGGCAAGCTGGTGACCCTGATCGGCTCGAACGGCGCTGGCAAGACCACCACCATGCGCGCCATCTCCGGCATGCTGAAACCGAAATCCGGCACTGTCACCCTGGGCGGCAAGGACGTCACGGGCCTCGATTCGCACAAGATCGCGCGTGCGGGCCTGGCCCATTCGCCGGAAGGGCGGCGCGTGTTCGCCTCGATGTCGGTGACGGACAACCTGCTGCTGGGCGCCTTCCCCCGCTTTACGCGGGCGCGCCCGAAAGGCGATATCAAGCGCGACCTGGACAAGGCCCTGGAGCTGTTCCCTCGCCTGAAGGAGCGGCGCGACCAGCTGGCCGGCACCTTGTCGGGCGGCGAGCAGCAAATGCTGGCCATGGCCCGCGCCGTGATGCTGAACCCGGAAGTGATACTGCTGGACGAGCCGTCGATGGGCCTGGCGCCCATCCTGGTGGAAGAAGTCTTCCGCATCATCACGCGCCTGAAGGCCGAAGGCGTGACCATGCTGCTGGTCGAGCAATTCGCCGCCGCCGCCTTGAACGTGGCCGACTACGGCTACGTGCTGGAAAACGGCAGCATCTCGGTGCACGGGCCGGCCGAGAGCCTGAAAAACGATCCGAAGGTGATCGCAGCTTACCTGGGCGGCGGACACTGAGCCCATAACGCCTCGAAACGTGCATCGGGTGGGTGCAGCAGCAGGACGCACTGCAGTGATGGGGCTGGTTCGAAGAACAGGCTGTAGCCGTTGCCGAAAATGCCAGGTCCCGCCAGCGTGTGGGTCCACCTGACGGTGGCGGATGCCGGTGTGATGCGCGTGTAGGTGACCGTCCTGCTGTCGCCGTCGATATCGTTGATATCGTACTGCGCTTCGAACGGCGCCAGTGCGCGCGCGCTTTTAAGCTGTCTGTTGACCAGGCGCCGGGCCAGGGTGCGCCACAGCCATTCCCACGGCTGCTGCTGCCAGACGACAATGCGCGGCACGAATACCAGCAGAACCAGGATCGTGCCGAAGAGCACCATGCAGGCAATATCGAGCCGATATCCGTGCAGATCCAGGCCACCAGTCAGGGCAAAGGCCATGGCGGTGGCCAGGCCTATCACGCTGCCCCACACCATCACGACATGCAGCCTGGGCGACTGCGCAAACGCCTGTTGCATTTGCCGCTGGCTGGCCTGCAAGCGCTGTTCGACCCCGCCGCGCACCCTGTTCGCCAGCAGCCTGGCATGGAAATGTGCTTCGAGTTCGGGCGCGATGCGTTCGAGGGCGTCCGCGTCGATGAGCGTGCGCAGGCGCAGGAGAGGGTGATCTGGGTTGGCTTGCATGCGGGATCAGGTGGCGACAAGTGGTGGCCGCCATGTTAACCGATAGGCTGCGGCCTGGTGCGCACTGCTGTTTCCCTTGCATTCTGCAGGCGGCAGCACGCTACGGCTGAAGATCGAGCACAGCCTGTAGCGCGAAGCAGGTCCGGCTAGAGTGGCGCTGGCGTCTGCAGCATCGATGGCCTGGTGACGCGGGCGATCCAGTTCAATACCATGTCCACCCGGGGCGCGAGGTGGCGGCGGTGCGGCATCAATAGCGTGACCGGCGTTGGCGGCGCACGAAATGCGGACAGAACCTGTACCAGCTGGCCACTGTCCAGCAGGCGCTGGTTGGTTGGCAGTGCCGCCTGCATGATGCCCAGCCCGTTCAGGCAGGCCGACTGCATGAAGGTCGAGCTATTGACCGCCAGCGCACTGCGCATCGGCACGGCCTCTGGCGCGCCGTCGACCACGCAGCGCAGCGCCGCCTCCTCGTTGCGCAGGTTGCCCGCGTAGTACACCAGCCGGTGGGCCGCCAGATCGGCCAGCGTATGCGGCGTGCCATGTGCTTCCAGGTAGGCCGGACTGGCGAGATTGGCCATGTCCATCAGTCCCAGCGGCCGGGCCACCAGGTCCGAGTCGGGCAGCGGCCCGATCCTGATCAGCGCATCGAATCCTTCTCGCACCATGTCCACGCGGCGGTCGTTGGTGCTGATGCCCAGGTCGAGCTGCGGGTGGGCCGCCAGCAGCGCCGGCAGGTGCGGCATCAGCAGTTCCTGGGCGAACAGGCTGGGCATGTCGATGCGCACACGGCCGCGTATTTCGCCGGCAGCCAGCTGGAACATGCCTTGCAACTGCTCGGCATCGGTCAGCAGTTCCTTGCAGCGCACCAGGAACAGCTCCCCTTCAGGCGTGAGCCGCACGCTGCGCGTGGTCCGTTGCAGCAGGCGGCCGCCCACTTTACCTTCCAGCGCTTGCACCACGGTCGATACCCGTCCCTTGGCCATGCCCAGCTGGTCGGCGGCCCTGGTAAAACTGCCCAGTTCGGCCACCCGGCAAAAAATCCTCAGTTCTGACAAGTCCACGATTGTTCTCTATTGGGAAACAGTCATTTCATTTTAAACCGATTTATTAACGCTAAGCGAAACGATACAGTGATCACCTCTTTCACCGTTCAAGGAAACATCATGACCAGCACCGTATCGACCTCCGTTCCGACCCAACGCATCGCGCTGATCACGGGCGCCAGCCGTGGCATAGGGCGCAGCACGGCGCTGCACCTTGCCCGGCAGGGCGTCGACGTCATCATCACTTATCTGAATCGCGCCGGACAGGCCGACGACGTCGTGCGCCAAGTACGGGCGCTGGGACGGCGCGCCGTGGCGCTGCAGCTCGATGTGGGCGCATCGGCCACCTTCGCCGGTTTTGCCGACCAGGTTCGCAGCACGCTGGCCGGTACCTGGCAGCGCGAGCGCTTCGATTACCTGGTCAACAATGCCGGCGGCGGCGTGTACGCGACACTGGCCGACACTACCGAAGAACAGTTCGACCTGATGATCAACACCCACCTGAAGGGGACGTTCTTCCTGACGCAAAAGCTGCTGCCGCTGCTCGCCGACGGCGGCCGCATCCTCAACACTTCGTCGGGCCTGACCCGCTTTGCGTTCGCCGGCTATGCCGCCTACGGCGCGGCCAAGGGTGGCATCGATGTGCTCACGCGCTATATGGCGCTGGAGCTGGGACCGCGCGGCATCAGTGTCAATGCGGTGGCGCCCGGTCCCACGGAAACCGACTTCGGCGGCGGTGCGGTGCGCGATGACAGTGCCCTCCAGCAGCAACTGGCGGCGATGACCGCGCTGGGGCGCACCGCTGTGCCGGACGACATCGGCGCCATGGCCTCTGCCTTGCTGGTCGAGAGCAGCGGCTGGGTCACCGGGCAGCGCATCGAAGCGTCGGGCGGCATGCTGCTGTAAGAGCTTCAGATGTGTTTGGGAATATTGACGGGCGTGGGCGCCGGCGTCAATGTCTGGTGGGCTTTTCCTGCTGCACCAGAATGAACGGGCTGACGACGACGGCCCATAGCGAGCTATCGGCGGCCTGCCAGTCCAGCGCCTGCTGGTCGGAGACTTTGGCTACCTTGCCGTCGACCATCCATTGCGTGATGGTGGCCTTGTCGTCGTGCGAGATGCGCACGGCCACTTCGACCAGATCAAGTTCATTGGCGACCCAGACGACATTGCCTTGGGCGAAGTGCTTTTCCAGTTCGCTCCAGGCCAGGCGGGCCGTTTCGCTGTTTACTTTGAGGCGCAGTTCGGTGTCTTTTTCAGGATTGGTTTGCATGTGAGATCAGGTTGCGGTGAGTCGGGTGCCGATGCGTGCGCTTTATTTGCCTGGCAAGGCTTCCACGTGCGGTATCGGCGTACCCTGCCATGTTAACCGATAGGCGGCGCCTTTGCGAACATTGCCCACGAGGGCAGGGCGGAAGCAGGCCAGGTTGGTGCCGCCGGCCAGCCGGGTGCTGGGAAAGATGATGCCCATGGAGCCGGCCTCAAGCAGGATGGCGGCCAGGTCTTGCGAGGCGATGTAGCTGGCCGGGTCGAGGCAGGCCGCATAGCGCTCCTGGCCGCGCAAGTCGTGGAAGCTGGCGGAGAAATCGGCCAGCAGCGACTGGTAGTTGACGCTGTCGTCGAAATAGTCGATTTCCTGGTATTCCACGGTTTTATGGAAAATGATTTCGGCCAGCGCCGTTTTCATGTCGAAGGCGCAATACCAAGCGCCCCGTTCGCCATCGTTGAAGCGCGCTCCTTCCGGGCGGGCATACGTGTACGCGGCGTTGATGATGCGAAAGTGCGGCACGCCAAAAACCAGTTCGTCCACGCCAATTCCTGGCGCGCCGCCATACTCGGCCACAAGGCGCGCGTTGGTGGCGTTATCGAGCTCGAACAGCTCGCGCAGGTGATCATCGTCCTCGGCCAAGGGCGCCAGTACGGAGTCTTCCATGTCGGCAAAGCGAGAGGGAATCAGGCGGCAAGTGTCGATCTGGCGCAGCGCGGCCAGCGGCGGCAGGTGGGTATTCGAGGCTGCAGTCACGATTACAGTCCTCCGCGGCGCGCGTCGAGCAGCTTGCGCACCGTCTGCATGGCCAGCAAGCCGCCGGCCAGCATTTGCGACAGGGGCGTGCGGCCGCCGAAGATGGGATTTTTGTTGGGCAAACTCACCCATTCGTCGGCCAGCTTGTCGCCGTACAGGATGTGCAAGGCTTTATAAATGCCCAGCAAATAGGAAATGCGCGTGATGCGGTCCACTTCCAGCACGCGATCCGGGTGCTTCTTCCACTCGTACCAGGCGCTGCTGGACAAGCCGCCCAGCAGTTCGCGCGCATCGTCGTCACGCAGTTTCCATGCGGCGGCCAGCTTGAAAAAACCCTTCAGTGCCGCCTGCGACAATCGCTCGCGCTCGGCTTTGGCGTTCAAGTCGACGAGCACGGCCGGTTCGAAGCGGCTCTTGGGGTAGGCGTAGGCAAGATTCATAATAAACTCCTTTTATGGATGAATATTACTCCTTTTTTGCAATTTATGCTGTCCTCTTCCAAATGTGCGCGCCAATACCCTCAGAGTGCCTAACAGAACCGTAGTGAGCATTGGAGGCCACAAATCGCGACGCGCAGTAGCTTATGTTAGGTGCTCTTAGTCTTCAAAGAATTGCATGCCGGCATAGGGCGCCGCGCGGCAGGCTGCCAGCCGCTGCGCCAGGCTGCCCGCATGGGCTTCCAGTTGGTGGCCGTCCGGATCGAGGAAATACACGGAATCGCCGGCGCTGCGGTTTTGCTGCCATTCGGACACGCCGGCGGCGCGCAGGCGGGCGGCAAACGGGGCGAAGTCGGCGGGCGCGATGGAAAACGCGTAATGCGTGTAGCCTGGGCTGGCCAGCACGGCAGTGCCTTCTTGGTCCAGCGACAGGCATAGCCACAAGTCGCCGGCCGACAGATACGCGCCCCTGTCCCAGCGCGCATGCAGGCGCAGGCCCAGGGTGTCGCGGTAAAAGACGACGCTGCGCGCCAGGTCGCGCACGGACAGGGTGAAGTGGTTCAGGCCGGTCAGCATGGTGCTGCTTTCAGGTGGTGTTTAGGGGTGTTCCAGCCATCGTTGTACCGAGCAAGAATAAGATCACAAACGTTGCAACGCCTGACAGTACCGACGCCGGCAGGTACTGTCAGGTGTCACTACACAGGTTCGGCGTGTTCCACCATGAGTTGTACTTTCGTCGTGCCATTGTATTCATTCGCATCGAGCCTGAACGCCACGCGCGTGCGTTCGCCCAGGGCGTCCGTATGCCCGAACCAGATGGCGTCGAAGCGCACGCCGTTCTTTTCCAGCAGCAGTTTCAGATGGCGCTCTTTGAGGATGCGCTGGCTGACGACGCGGAATTCGTCGCAGAAGACGGGCGGGGCGAAGCCCTGGCCCCACACTTGCCCATCCATGAGCTCGATGAAGGCCGTCGTGTAGTAGGCGTCTTCCAGCGGGCCGTCCGTTTCCACCACCCGTTCCAGCTGCTGCTGGCTGAGCCAGGCCTGGCCCACGGCTTCGAAAGCCTTGGAAAAAGCGTCGAAAGCGTCGGCGCGGATGGTCAAGCCCGCCGCCATGGCGTGGCCGCCGAACTTGTCGATCAGGCTCGGCGCCCGTTTCGACACGAGGTCGAGCGCGTCGCGCAAGTGGAAGCCGGGAATCGAGCGGCCCGAACCCTTGATCCAGCCGTCCGCGCCGGGTGCGAACGTGATGGTCGGACGGTAGAATTTTTCTTTCAGGCGCGAGGCCACGATGCCGATCACGCCCTGGTGCCACGATTCATCGAAGACGCTGATGGTGCTGCTGTTGGCCGGCTCGAACGTATCGAGGTGCAACAGGGCCGTGTCCTGCATTTCCGCCTCGATTTCGCGGCGCTTCAAATTGATGTCGTTCAACTGCTGCGCCAGCGCCCAGGCGCGGCCTTCGTCGTCCGTGACCAGGCATTCGATGCCCAGCGACATGTCTTGCAGGCGGCCGGCCGCGTTCAGGCGTGGTCCCAGGGCAAAGCCCAGGTCGAACGGCGTGGCGCTGCGCGCTTCGCGGCCCGCCACGCGGAACAGGGCGGCCACGCCAGCGTGCATATTGCCCTTGCGCATGCGTTTGAGACCTTGCGCGACGAGAATGCGGTTGTTCGTATCGAGACGCACGACGTCAGCCACCGTGCCCAGCGCCACCAGGTCGAGCAGGTTGTCGAGCTTGGGTTGCGTTTGCGCATCAAAGAGGCCGCGCCGGCGCATTTCCGCGCGCAGGGCCAGCAAGACGTAGAACACGACGCCCACGCCCGCCAGATGTTTACTGGGGAAACCGCAGGCGGGCTGGTTCGGATTGACGATGACGGCCGCGTCGGGCAGGGTGTCGGCCGGCAAATGGTGGTCGGTGACGACCACCTGGATGCCGCGCCGGTTCGCTTCGGCCACGCCGTCGATGCTGGCGATGCCGTTGTCGACGGTGATGATGATGTCGGGCGACTTTTCGCGGGCCGTCAGTTCGACGATTTCCGGCGTCAGGCCGTAGCCATACTCGAAACGGTTGGGCACGATGAAATCGACGTCGGCGCCCATGGCGCGCAAGCCGCGGATGGCCACGGCGCAGGCGGTGGCGCCGTCGCAATCGTAGTCGGCCACGATGACCATGCGCTTCTTGGCGGCAATGGCGTCGGCCAGGAAGACACCGGCCGCGTCGATGTGCAGCAAGCCGGATGGCGGTATCAAGTCTTTCGGCTCGATCGAGAGTTCTTTCGCGTCGGACAGGCCGCGCGACGCGTACAAGCGGGCCAGCACGGGATGGATGCCGCCCTGGCGCAGCAATTCGGATTCGCGGTAGGGGCAGGGACGGGTGGCGATGCGGGTACGGGTCATGATGCTTTCAACTTGTTCAGGGTAATCGCGCGCCAGAATTTGCGCTGCGCGTGCTTGCTGGTGGTGCAGTCCAGCCATGCGTCGCGGTGGCTCAGCACCAGGCGCAACTGTCCCAGGCGGCCATCCTTCAATGCCGCCAGCAGGGGCGCGAACCAGTCCTTTTCCAGCGCTTGCAACTGTTGCAGCCACATGCCCCATTCCTGCGCCTGTGCCGCTTCGGTCAAGCCACCCAGCACGACGATTGCATCGGATTGGTCCGCCAGCACACTGTTTGGACTGGCATTGCGCCGTGCCGGTTCCGCCAGCGCGGCCAGCCAGCCCGGTGCGTCCTGCGTATGCAGGCTGGCCGCGCAGCGCGCAGATGCAGATGCCGCCGCGGCCACGCTCCCGCCCCAGATCCAGAAGGAATTGATGGCTTTCAAGCCCCGTTCCTCGCGCGCCGCATTGACGGGATGCTCATGCCACAGCATCTGCACTTCGTTTTGCAGGCGGCGCGCCGCGCGCGCATGCTCGCCTTCCGGCATCCACACGGACAGGTCTTGCGTGGTGGCCGCGTCCGGCGTGGCGCACTGCAAGTCGGACCAGGCGTCGGCGCGCATGAACCAGGTGCCCGCGTCGCCATACGCCAGGGGCTGGCCGATCTCGTCGAAATACGGGCGCGCCGTGTCGAACAGGGTGCGGCCGTCGGCCTCGCTCAGCTTGAGCTGGCGCAAATCTTCCAGGCTGATATGGCTGCGGGCGATGGCCAGGTGGGCCGGATGCAGCACGAAGTAGCGCGCGCCCGGTTCCGGCACGAGGCCGTAGCCGCGCATGGCCTGGGCGGCAAAGGCGGCCTGCGCCCCTTCGCCGTTGGGCGCGGGCGACAGGGCCAAGGCGTGCGCCAGCCACGCTTCGTGCGGCAGCAGGCGGTTGGCGTTGTCAAAGGGTTCTAAATTGCAAGTGGAGGTGCGCGACAGCAGCGCCGCCAGCGCGGGCGCCTGCAAGACCTTGAGCAGGTCGGCAGCCAGTTCGGCATTGGGCAAGGCGAAGGGCAAGACGAGGGTAAGTTGATTCATCCCGAGATTGTAGGCGATTGTGGTGCGGGCCGAAAAGGCGCATCTGTTTTCGAGCCTGCGATGGCAACACCGGCGGTGCTGGAAATGCACAAAAATTATAAAAATTTTATTTATATTGATGGAAATTAATTTGCTTTTGAAAAGATAGTGGATATAATTGCGACAACTTAAATATCAGAAATACAATCACCCCCTGCTGCGTGGTTGCGTCGTCTGGCTCCTGTGTCCCTCGAAACTGTATACAAGATCTGCCGGCTTCATTTTTTAAACAAGTCTCTTCTTGGAAGCCCACCTATGTATACATTCGCCGCTTTGCGCGGCCAGGCTGATCGCGCCCTGGCCCCCCGTATTTCCGCTCCTGCTGCCGTCGTTGCATGCCGTCAGGAGGCCGCATGACCACCTACAACCTGTCGACCACGGTCCACGTCTGCGAAGACATCAACAAGAATTTCGACATCCGCGACCTGCTGATCCAGGCCGGCTACTCGGTGCAAGGCGAACTGAATATCAAGAATTTCACGGTTTTGTTGCCGGACGATACGGAATCGACGGAGAACACGCCGCTGTTCGGCATGCTCGACGCGGACACCGTGTACGTGCGTCCCGGCGACTGGGCCGCCAACTACAATGGCAGCTTCTCGACCATCCAGGTGACGATCGACAAGGGGAATGGCGATATCGTCCAGCTGAGCCTGCAAGTCATCATCGACCCCGTCAATGACGCGCCCGATGCGGCCGACAAGACCTTCACCCTGGTCGACGGTTCCAGCGTCGTGCTGAGCGAAAGCGATTTCGGCTTCCACGACGACGTCGAGCACGACGGCTTCAAGTCCATCGTCATCACCAATACCACCACGGCGGGCCAGGTCTTGTTGAATGGCGTGGCCGTGGCGGTGGGCACGGAAGTGTCGATCGACGACATCCGCGCGGGCCACCTGGTCTTCATGCCGAGCCAGACCGTGGCCGGCGACTTCGACCTCGGTTTCAAGGTGCGCGACGATGGCGGCACGGCCGGCTGCAATGCGCAAGACCTGAGCCTGGCGCCCCATTACCTGACCTTCAAGGTGCCGATGGCCCACCTGGGCGATTTCGTGTGGGAAGACAAGAACGCCAACGGCGTGCAGGACGCGGGCGAGGCGGGCATCGCCAATGTCGTCGTGCAACTGAAGGATACGGCCGGCAATGTGGTCGCCTCCACCACGACGGACGCCAGCGGCGGCTACCACTTCGACGTCAATCCCGGTACCTATTCGGTGACCGTGGTGGCACCCGCCGGCTATGTGCCGACGGCAGCGAACCAGGGCGGCGACACGGCCAAGGACAGCAATATCGATGCGGCCGGCAAGATGGCGCCCGTGACCCTGGCGCCGGGCGAGACCAACCTGACCCTCGATGCGGGCCTGTACCGCACGGCCGAGCTGGGCGACCGCGTCTGGTTCGACACGAACAGGAATGGCGTGCAGGACGCGGGCGAGGCGGGCGCCGCAGGCGTGAAAGTGACCTTGCTCGATGCGTCGGGCAACGCCGTCGGCAGCCCGCTCATCACGGACGCAAATGGCAACTACCTGTTCACGAACCTGAAACCAGGCGCCTACAGCGTGCAGTTCGACAAAACCACCTTGCCATCCGGCTACGCCTTCACGGGCCAGGACCAGGGCGGCGACGACCAGCGCGACTCGGATGCGAATGCCGACGGCCGCACGGCGCAAGTGCTGCTGGCCTCGGGCGACAGCAATCACTCGCTCGACGCCGGCATCGTGGCCTTGCCAGCGACCTTGGGCGACCGGGTCTGGCATGACAGCAACATGAATGGCGTGCAGGATGCGGGCGAGTCCGGCATCGGCGGCGTCACCGTGCAGCTGAAAAACGCGACCGGCAGCGTGATCGGTTCGACCGTGACGGACGCCACCGGCTATTACAACTTCAGCGTCGATCCCGGCACGTACTCGATCGCCGTCGTCGCGCCAGCCGGCTATCTGACGACGGTCAAGGATGCGGGCGGCAACGACGCGCTCGACAGCGACATCAATACGCTGGGCAACAGCGGCCAGGTGACGGTCGCTGCCGGCCAGAACTACAGGGATCTTGACGCCGGCCTGTACAAGACGGCGTCCATCGGCGACCGCGTGTGGTTCGATGCGAACGGCAACGGTACGCAGGATGCGGGCGAGGCGGGCGTGGGTGGCGTGAAAGTCAACCTGTACAACGAGCAAGGCGCCGTCGTGGCCAGCGCCACCACGGATGCCAGCGGTAATTATCTGTTCAGCAACCTGGTGCCAGGCAATTACTACCTGGGCTTCGTGCCGCCTGCCGGCTATGGCTTCACCAAGGCCGATATCGGCGGTTACGCCACCGATTCGGATGTCAATCCGGCCACCGGCTTTACCACCACGTGGGCTGCCTTGAAGTCGGGCGAAACCCAGATGGACTGGGATGCGGGCCTGGTGAAACTCAACACGGCCTCCATCGGCGACCGCGTATGGGAAGACAAGAACTACAACGGCGTGCAGGAGGCGGGTGAACTGGGCGTGGCAGGCGTGAAAGTCAACCTGCTCAATGCGTACAACCAGGTCATCGCCACGACGACGACGAACGCCAGCGGCAATTACCTGTTCAGCGAACTGGCGGCCGGCAGCTACAAGGTGGAAGTCATCCGTCCATCGGGCTTTTATTACACCAAGGCCAATGTGGGCGTTGACACGGCAGATTCCGACGTCGATGTCAGCACGGGGCGCTCAGGCCTGATCAACCTGGCCGCGGGCCAGAACGACATGAGCTGGGATGCGGGCATTTACCGCAAGGCCAGCCTGGGCGACAAGGTGTGGCGCGACGCCGACCATGACGGCGTGCAGGACTACAACGAGGCAGGCATCGCCAACATCAAGGTGCAACTGTACTCGGGCAGCGGCGTGCTGCTGGCCACCACCTACACGAATGCCTACGGCAATTATCTGTTCAGCAACCTCGATCCGGGCAGCTATTCGCTCAAGTTCGACAAGTCGGGCGTCTATCACGCCGGCTACGCCATGGATACGTGGAAGTGGGGCGCGAAGAACGTGGGTGCCAACGACAACATCGATTCGGACGTCAACAGCAATGGCACGACGGGCAACGTGGTCTACACGGACATCCTGAAACTGGCGTCGGGCCAGAACGACATGAGCTGGGATGCGGCCATCACGCCCATCGTCATCGACCTCAACGGTGACGGCGTGCACACGATTGCCCGCGCCGACTTCCACGGCAGCTTTGACTTGCTGGGCACGGGCAACGCCATCCAGACAGGCTGGGTCTCGGCCCAGGATGGCTTGCTGGCCATCGACAGCAATGGCAATGGCAAGATCGACAACATCTCGGAACTGTTCGGCGGCAACGAAAAGGGCACGGGCTTTGCCAAGCTGTCCAGCTATGACTCGAACGGCGACGGCGTGGTCGATGCCCACGATGACAAGTTTGCGGAATTGCGCATCTGGCGCGACGCCAACAGCAATGGCGTGACGGACGACGGCGAATTGATGTCGCTGAACGACGCCGGCGTGGCCAGCCTGACGGTCAGCTACACGGAACTGCCGTTCCTCGACGCCAACAGCAATTTGCACCTTGAGCGCAGCAGCGCCACCCTGGCCGACGGCAAGTCGGTCGACATGACGGACGTGTATTTCAACGTCGACGCCAAGGATGCGGCCGCCGCCGGCGTGGCCTTGCCGAGCATGGCCGACCTGCTGCGTGACGACAGCACGCTCGACGTGGTGCTGGGCCAGGATGGCACGGTCAACACGGTCGCTGCCGCTCAGGCTGCCACCGTTGCCCCGGCTGCCGAAGCCCAGGCCCAGTGCGAGATGGCCGACCTCTTGCGTCGCGCCATGGCCCACGCAAATACCCAGCCCCAGGAAATGGCTGCCTGATGTCCCTTGCCGGCCCGTAATCCTGCCCGGCAATGTCGCACCGGCGCGCCCGTCACGGGGCGCCGGCGCTTTCCATGCTTTTTTGCACATTTGATAATAGAAATAGGGAAACCACGATGAAACAATCCATGCACCTGTTCGTTCGCGGCGCCATCGCCGCCGCCACATTCGCCCTTGCCAGCGGCAGCGCCCTGGCCGCCTCCAACCTGCAAGTCGTCGATTCGCACAGCGTCAGCCTGTTTACGGCTGCCGGCGGCGCCTTCGGCTCGGGCAGCGCCATCTCGCCGACCTTGTGGGAAGTCAAGTACGACAGCAACACCTTCCTGGCGTTTTGCCTCGATCCCCATGTCGCACTGAGCAATAGTTCGAACAGCTACAGCAGCGGCGTCTTCGCCGCCAGCGATGCCGTCAAGCGCTTGTATGAAGGCTATTACGCCTCGTCCGTCGCGAACGTGTCGACCAGCGCCAACAGCGCCGCCGCCTTCCAGCTGGCCCTGTGGGAGTTGAATAACGACAACACGAACCTGCTGACGGGCGACCTGCGTTTCAAAAGCCTGAGCAATGCCGTCGTCAGCCAGGCCAACACCATGCTGGGCGTGGCAACGGGCAATGGCGCCATCCAGAACCTGTACAGCTACACGAGCTTGAGCAGCGTCAACCCGGCTTCGCAGACCCTGCTTTCCGTGTCGCCGGTGCCGGAAGCGCAAACGTGGGCCATGCTGGTCGCGGGCCTGGGCCTGCTGGGCTTCATGGCGCGCCGCCGCAAGGGCGCTTCCGCGCTGACTTGATTATTACTCACTAATTATTGCTCATCGCTTATCGCGCAAGCGATAGCGTTCCCGCTGCGGCGCGCCCGACCTGCGCGCCGCAGCGTTTTATTGTGAATCCATCATGACCCCACCCCCCGACACTTCCACCGCTTCCGCCGGCATGTCCACCCATGCGCTCGCCGAGGCCATCGTCTTCCTCGCGCGCTTTTTCGGCGTGGCCGTGCAGGCCGAGCGCCTGCGCGCCAGCGTGGCGGCCCAGGCCAGCCCGGCCGCCGCCGATTTCCTCGACCAGGCGCTGGCGCAAGCCACCCTGGCCGGCACCGCGTTGCCGGCAGGAACGCCGCGCCGCGCTACGGAAATGCCTGCCTTGCTGCTCAACGGGGAGGGGCAGGCGCTGGTGATACTGTCTATTGCCGATGGTAAATATGAATGCCACGTGCCCGGCATTGAAGGCAGCGCCTGGCTGGACGCGGCCGCGCTGGAGCAGGAAGTGCCCGACGCACGCTGGGTGGCCGTGCGGCCCGTACTATTCTTCGACCAGCGCAGCTTGCTCTACAGCATGCCGGTGGCGGGGCGCTGGTTCTGGGATGTCTTCAACCGCAACCGCCGGGTCTTCCGCTGGGCCCTGCTGGGCACCCTGGTGCTCAATATCATCGGCGCGCTGGTGCCGTTCTATGCGATGGCCGTGTATGACCGCGTGATCCCGAACAATGCCACTTCCAGCCTGTGGGTGCTGACGATCGCCGTCGTGGTGCTGACGGGCTTCGAGCTGGCCCTGCGCCTGTTGCGCGGCGAACTGGTGGAAACGGCGTCGCGCCGCATGGACGTGGCGCTGTCGTCGAACATCTTTGCCCAGTGCTTGCGCCTGCGCGCGGCCAGCCGGCCCGCCTCCGGCGGCACCCTGGCCAATACCGTGCGCGATTTCGAATCCGTGCGCGAATTCTTTGCCTCGACCACTCTGACGACCCTGGGCGACTTGCCGTTCTTGCTGCTGTTCCTGCTGGTGATCGCTCTGGTAGGCGGCTGGCTCGTACTCGTGCCGCTGGCCGTCATCCCGATTTTGCTGCTGGTGGCCTTTGCCTCGCGCGCGGCGCTGGCGCGCCACGTGGCCGCCTCGATGCAGGAAAGCGCGCAGCGCACGGCGCACCTGTTTGAAACCATGAATGGCCTCGATACCATCAAGGCGCTGGGCGCCGAAGCGTGGAGCCGGCGCAAGTGGGAAAGCCTGACGGTGGCCATCGCCGCCAACAGCGTCGAGACGCGCGAAATCGTCAGCCGCGTCAATTACATCAACACGGCCGTGCTGGCCCTGTCCGGCGTGGCCGTGGTGGCCACGGGCGCCTTGCTGATGGGCGAGCACCTGCTGACCCTGGGCCAGATCATCGCCGTGAGCATGCTGACGGGCCGCGCTCTCGCGCCCGTGAGCCAGATCGCGGGCCTGATCATGCGCTGGGAGCAGACCAAGCTGTCGTATCACGCGCTCAATAAAATCATGGAAGCGCCGACCGATGACGACGCGGCCAGCCTGCAGGCACCGCCCCTGTCCGGGCGCATCGAATTTCGCGACGTGGGCTTTGCCTACCCGAATTCGCCGCCGCTGCTCGATAAACTCAATCTGCACATCCGCCCCGGCGAACGGGTCGGCGTGATCGGCAAGCTCGGTTCCGGCAAGAGCACCTTGCTGCGTTTGCTGCTGAACCAGTACGGCCCGCAAAGCGGCAGCGTGCTGTTCGACGACCTGGTGAGCACCCAGTTGGAGCCTTTGAGCCTGCGCCGCCAGATCGGCTACGTACCGCAGGACGTGACGCTGTTCCACGGCACCCTGCGCGAAAACATCGAACTGGGACGCAGCCAGCCTGACGACGCCAGCCTGCTCGACGCCATCCGCCTGGCCTGCCTCGACGACATCATCACCCAGCTGCCCAACGGCGTGGCGACGGAAGTGGGCGAGCGGGGCGAACGCCTGTCCGGCGGCCAGCGGCAAGCCGTGGCCATGGCCCGCGCCTTGCTCGCGAAACCGACCATGCTGCTGCTCGATGAGCCGAGCAGCATGTTCGACCCGGCCACCGAGCAGCGCTTGATCTCCCGGCTGCGTACATTGAAAGACACGACCATCGTGCTGGTCACCCACCGCATGGCCATGCTGGCGCTGGTGGACCGCCTGATCGTCTTCGACAAGGGGCGCATCGTGGCCGATGGCCCGCGCGATGAGGTCATGCGCGTGTTGAACAGCCAGGCGGCCAGGCCTGCGGCGGAACAGGGAGTAGCGGCATGAGCGCCCTGAATGCCCGTCCTCTGCCGGCGGCCCACCCGGACCCGGAACGCGAACCGCAGCGCATCGTCACGCGCATGCTGGCGCTGATCGCCGTATTGCTGGTACTGGTGCTGGCCTGGGCCACTTTTGCACAGCTCGACGTGTCCGTGAATGGCCGTGGCGCCATCACGCCGCCGTCGCACTTGCAGGAAGTGCAAAGCCTGGAAGGGGGCATCGTGCGTGAAATGCTCGTGAAACCGGGCCAGCGCGTGCGCCGCGGCGACTTGCTGCTGCGCCTGGACACGGCCCAGTACGAAGCCAACCTGGGCGCCAGCGTGCAGAACCGCCTGGCCGCGCTGGCGGGCAGGGCGCGCCTCGACGCGCTGCTGTCCGGTGGCACGCCCCAGTTTGCGCCGGAATGGCAGCAGGAGGCGCCCGAGCTGATCGCCAAGGAAACGCAATTGTGGCGCGACGGCCAGCGCGAGTTCGCGTCGGCCACGGCGGCCGCGCGCGAAGGCGTGACGCGCCGGCGCGGTGAGCTGGCCGAGGCGCACAGCCGCATCGCCCAACTCGACACGGGCTTGAGAATCGCCCTGGAAAGCCTGTCGATCGAAGAGCGGCTGTTCAAGGAGGGCGCCGGTTCGCGCGGCGACTACCTGAACGCCCAGCAGCGCGTGCAGCAGCAGCGCACGGAACTCGACGGCCTGCGCGCCTCCGTGCCGCGCCTGGCGGCCACCCTGGCCGAGGCGCAGGCGCAGGCCGGCGAAGTGGAAGCGCGCATGCGCGGCCAGTGGGGCGCCCAGCGCAGCGAATACGAAACCAAGGCCGGCGCCCTGGCCAGCACCGTGAAGGGCCAGCAGGACCAGGTGAGCCGGCGCGACGTGACGGCGCCTGTCGACGGCGTCGTCAACCGCGTGCTGGTGGCCACCGTGGGCGGCGTGGCGCAGCCAGGCAAACCTATCCTGGAAATCGTGCCGGCCGATTCGGAAATGCTGATCTCCGTGCGCGTCAAGCCGTCGGACATCGGTTTCATCCACGTGGGGCAGCGCGCCTCGGCCAATGTGCTGGCGTATGACGCCACCACCTATGGACGCATGCAGGCGCAGGTGGTGCGCGTGGGCGCCGATGCGATTCCCGATGAACGCAACGAGCCTTATTTCGAGGTGCAGCTGAGTACCGACCGCAGCCAGTTGACGGCGCACGGCAAGGTGCTGCCGATTACGCCCGGCATGCCCGTCGACGTGGGCATCCTGACGGGGCGCCGCTCGGTGCTGCAATATGTGTTCAAGCCCGTGTTGCGCGGCTTGCAGTCTTCCCTGCAGGAGCGGTGATGCGTACTTTTTTACTTTGCATGGCATTCGCCTGCGCCAACGCGGAGGCTCAAACGGCCCAGTCCACGCCACCGGCCGCTTTCCAGGCGCAGTCCGCGCGCGGCTTGCCCGCCTTGCTGGCGCGCGCCGTGCCGCGCGATCCGCAGGTGATCGCGGCGCAGGCGGCGCTGGCCACCACCGAGGCGCGCTACAGGCAGGCCCGTTCGCGCCTGTTCCCGACGGCCGCGCTGCAGGCGACGCGGGGGCGCAGCAATGACCTCGACGGCACTCTGGACGTGGAACGCCGCACGCATCAGGTGGAGGCGAGCGTGCGCTGGAATGTCTACAACGGCGGCGCCGACCGCGCCGAACTCGATGCGGCCGAGCGCGACATGGCGGGCGCCGCTTTCGACGTGGAGCGGGCGCGCGCGGACAGCGCGGAAAAGCTGGCCGAAGCGTATTTCGACATGCAGCGCCTGGATCGCAGCCTGCAGCAGTCGCAGGAACGGCTGCGCGACGTGACGCAGCTGGTGCGGCAGGTGACGCGCCAGGCGGAGCTGGGCAAAGCGTCGGAAGTTGACCGCGAACTGGCGCAAAGCTCGCAGCTGGACGCGGAACTGGTGCACGACGGCTTGCTGACGGACCAGCAGGCGGCGCGCATCAAGCTCGAAGCGCTGGCCTTCGAGCCGGTGGCGCAGTTTGCCGATTTCGCCTTCGCGCCGCTGCCGGCGCAGGCCCTGGAGAATGCCGATACGCAGCAGGCTCAATTGCGCGCCGCGCGCGAGCGGGCGGCGGCGGCCCAGCTGCGCGTGCGCAGCGTGGCGGCCACCCTGGCGCCAAAAGTGGACCTGAATGTCAGCCACTTGTTGAATAACAAGACCACGCCGCCGCCGTCGACCATCCAGCAGCGGGGCTGGTCGGTGGGCGTGTCGTGGGAAATTCCGCTCGGAGGGGGCGGCCTGGCGCAACGCGACGAGAGCATCAGCCGCGCCCAGGCGGCCGAGGCGGACGTGGCGCGCGCCGAGCAGGGTACGCGCGCCGACCTGGCCAGCATGCTGCCGCGCATCGCCAATGCGCAGCGCACCCTGGCCTTGCTCGACGAGCAGGAAAAGAAGATGGCCTTCGTCGTGCGCGGCGGGACCATCCAGTACGAGGCGGGCAGGCGTAACCTGCAGCAGGTCATCCAGACACGCGACAGCTACTTCACGATACAGCAGCGGCGCAGCGACCAGGTGCACCGTCTGACCCTGGCGCAGATGCGGCAATATGCGCTGGCAGGGCGGTTACTGGCCGCGTTCGGCCTGGCGCAGGAGGCAAAATAGGGCTGGCGTGCGCTGTTTCACGCAGACTTGATGCATGAAATGCCCATTGTGTGGCACACTGCGCGCTCGCATATCATCGTTGTCGCGGGAGCGCATGAGCATCATCAAACAATTTCCCTTCGAGTGGCAGGTCGGCGTGCGCTATACGCGCGCCGGGAAACGCAGTGGCCGCAACAGCTTCATTTCCTTCATCTCCCTCATTTCCGTGGCCGGCATCGGTCTGGGTGTGGCCGCCCTGATCGTCGTGCTGTCCGTCATGAACGGCTTCCAGAAGGAAGTCACCGACCGCCTGATGTCGGTGCTGGCCCACGTCGAGGTGTTCGATACGAGCGGCTCCATGCCGAATTGGCAGGCGCAGGAGCGCGCCGCCTACGCCAACCCGCAAGTCAAGGCCGTGTCGCCGTTCGTGGAAACCCAGGGCATGCTGCTCAATGACGAAACCATGCGTCCGTCCGTCGTGCGCGGCGTGCTGCCGCAGCAGGAAGCCACCGTGTCCAGTGTGGCGAGCCAGATGAAGCAGGGTAGTTTCAACGATCTCACGCCAGGCTCGTACAACATCGTGCTGGGCATCGACCTGGCCAAGGCGCTCGACGTGAAAGTGGGGCAGAACGTTACCCTGATGCTGGAACGCGAGCCGAGGGCGGGCGATCCGGCCAACGGCATCGTCATGCCGCGCATGCGCGCGCTGAAGGTAGCCGGCATCTTCGAGGCGGGCCACAATGAACTCGATGGCAGCCTGGCCTTCGTCAACATGCAGGACGCGGAGCAGCTGCTGCAGCTCGACGGCCCGTCCGGCCTGCGTTTGCGCCTGCATGACATGAACAAGGCGCCGCAGGTGGCGCGCGAACTCAAGGCGTCGATGCCGGGCCAGCTATGGATGCGCGACTGGTCGCGCGCCAGTGCCAGCTGGTATGCGCTGGTGCAAAGCCAGAAGAACATGATGTTCATCATCCTCAGCATGATCATCGCCGTGGCCGCGTTCAACCTCGTCTCGACCCTGGTGATGTCGGTCACCGACAAGCAGGCCGACATCGCGATTCTGCGCACCCTGGGCGCTTCGCCGTTCTCCATTATGAAGATTTTCATGATCCAGGGCGCGCTGGTCGGCTTGCTGGGGAGTGCCCTGGGCGTGATCGGCGGCGTCGTGCTGGCGCTGAACGTGGGCGTCATCGTGCCCTTCATCGAAGGCATCTTCGGCCTGCACTTCATTTCCAAGGAAATCTACCAGATCAGCGCCGTGCCGTCCGACGTGCATTGGCTGGACGTGGTGCAGATCGGCCTGATCGCCTTCGGCCTGGCGCTGGTGGCAACGATCTATCCGAGCTGGCGCGCCGCGCGTGTCAAGCCGGCCGAGGCGCTGCGCTATGAGTAATTGGCTGATCAACAAACTGCCGGGGTCAGACCCGGCTGGTCGGACCCCTGAGAAATAACGAATCAATGAGCATGTTAAAAAATCTTCCCTTCGAATGGCTGGTCGGCCTGCGCTACACGCGGGCCGGCAAGCGCAGTGGCCGCAACAGTTTTATCTCCTTTATCTCGCTCATTTCCATGGCCGGCATCGGCCTGGGCGTGGCGGCGCTCATCGTCGTGCTGTCCGTGATGAACGGCTTCCAGAAGGAAGTGACGGACCGCATGCTGTCCGTGCTGGCCCACGTGGAAGTGTTCGACAACAGCGGCAGCATGCCGGACTGGCGCGCCGAAGCGGCGCAGGCGTTCAAGAATCCGGCCGTGAAAGGCGCCGCGCCGTTCGTGGAAACGCAGGGCATGCTGCTGCGCGACGATGCGCTGCGCCCCGCCATCGTACGCGGCGTGCTGCCGGAGGAAGAGCCGAACGTCTCCGACGTGGCCGGCCAGACGCGCATGGGCAGCTTCAAGGCGCTGCAGCCGGGAACCTTCAATATCGTGCTGGGCATCGAACTGGCGCGCGCCTTGCGCGTCAACCTCGGCGAAAAAGTCACCTTGATGCTGGCGCAGGGCCAGGTCACGCCGGCCGGCGTGCTGCCGCGCATGCGCAGCTTTACCGTCAGCGGCATCTTCCAGGCGGGCCACAATGAATTCGACGCGGGCCTGGCCTTCATCAATATCGAGGACGGCCAGCGTCTGCTGCGCCTTGACGGCCCATCGGGCCTGCGTTTGCGCCTGGCCGACATGAACCAGGCGCCGCAGGTGGCGGCGGAACTGAAAAAAACCATGCCGGGCGACCTGTGGCTGCGCGACTGGTCGAAGCTGAACGCCAACTGGTTCGCTGCCGTGCAGACGGAAAAACGCATGATGTTCATCATCCTGACCCTGATCATCGCGGTGGCCGCCTTCAACCTCGTGTCGACCCTGGTGATGACGGTGACGGACAAGCAGGCCGATATCGCGATTTTGCGCACCCTGGGTGCTTCGCCACGTTCTATCATGAAGATCTTCATGATCCAGGGCGCGCTGGTGGGCATCCTGGGCACGATCCTGGGCGTGGGCGGCGGCGTGCTGGTGGCGATGAACATCGACGTCATCGTGCCGTTCATCGAGCATTTGCTGGGCGTGCAGTTTCTCTCCAAGGACATCTATTTCATCAGCACCGTGCCGTCCGACCTGCGCTGGCCCGACGTCACCAAGATCGGCGTGCTGGCCGTGATCCTCGCCTTTTTGGCGACCCTGTACCCAAGCTGGTGGGCTGCCCGCGTGAAACCTGCGGAAGCCCTGCGCTATGAATAAACCACTGACTACGACCATGACCGATCTGAACAAACCTGCCTCCAACGGCGCTTCCGCCGATTCCGCCGTCCTTTCCTGCCGCGGCCTGGGCAAGACTTTTACGCAGGGCAGCTACAAGGTGCAGGTGCTGGCTGGCATCGACATTGACGTTCACCGCGGCGAGCGCGTTGCCATCGTCGGCGCCTCCGGTTCCGGCAAATCGACCCTGCTGCACTTGCTGGGTGGCCTCGACACCCCCACCAGCGGCAAGGTCACCTTGCTGGGCAAGGACTTCGCCACCCTCAGCGAAAAGGCGCGCGGCGACTTGCGCAACGCCTCGCTGGGCTTCGTCTACCAGTTCCACCACCTGCTGCCGGAGTTTTCCGCACTCGACAACGTCGCCATGCCGCTGATGATACGGCGCATGAAGCGCGCGCCCGCCACCGAGCTGGCGCAGCAGATCCTTACGCGCGTGAACCTGGCCAAGCGCGTCACGCACACGCCGGGCGAGTTGTCGGGCGGCGAGCGCCAGCGCGTGGCCCTGGCCCGCGCCCTCGTCACGCAGCCGGCCTGCGTGCTGGCCGATGAACCGACGGGCAACCTTGATCACGCCACGGCCGAACAGATTTTCGACCTGATGCTGGAATTGTCGCGCACCCTGGGCACGGCCTTCGTCATCGTCACGCACGATATCGAACTGGCCAAGCGTTGCGACCGCGTGCTGCGCCTGACGGACGAAGGGCTGCAACCGTACCAATACTAAGGAACCGCCATGCTGTGGATCGACACGCACTGCCACCTCGACGCGCATGAATTCGGCAGCGAATCGCTGCAGGTGGCGGCGCGCGCGCAGCAGCAGGGCGTGGGCATGATCGTCATTCCCGCTATCGAACGGGCCAATTTCGCCATCGTGCGCGACATGGCTGCAGCGGCGCCCAACGCCTGCTATGCGCTGGGCATCCACCCGATCTACGTGCCGCACGCTACGGAGGACGATTTGATCGCCTTGCGCGAAGCCGTGAGGCAGGCCATGGCCGACCCGCGCTTTGTCGCCATCGGCGAAATCGGCCTCGATTTCTTTATCCCCATGCTGTGCGAACCGGCCATGCGCGTCAAGCAGGAACATTTTCTGCGCGAGCAGTTGAAAATCGCCCGCGATTTCGATTTGCCCGTGCTGGCCCACGTGCGACGCTCGCAGGATATTGTCCTCAAGCACGCGCGCCAGATCCGCCCGAACGGCGGCATCGCCCATGCCTTCAATGGCAGCTTCCAGCAGGCGCAGGGCTATATCGACCTGGGTTTCAAGCTCGGTTTCGGCGGCGCCATGACGTTTACGCGCGCCTTGCAGATACGCCGCATGGCCACGGAATTGCCCCTGGATGCCATCGTGCTGGAGACGGACGCGCCCGATATTTCCCCCAGCTGGATACACCCGGGCCGCAACAGCCCCGAAGAATTGCCGCGCATCGGCGCCGTGCTGGCCGAACTGCGCGGCCTCGATATCGCCCAGGTGGCGCTTGCCACCAGCGCCAACGCGCGCGCCGTGATGCCCCGATTACCCTTGATGGAATGAGACCACAATGAACAACAAGATCATCCTGGCCGCCTGCCTGTCCGGTGCGTTCGCTCCCGCCATGGCTGCGACCAGCGCCCAGTGCGACGGCATGCCGCGCCTCGACGTCACCACGCCGGCCGGCTTTTGCGTGGCCGTGCTGGCCGATGGCCTGAAATTTCCCCGTGGCGTGCTGCCGTTGACGAATGGCGACATCCTCGTCACGGACATGACGGGATGGGCGCCGAAGCAGGGAAAATTGTGGCTGTTGCAGCCGAAGGTGGCCGGTGCCGGCTACGAGCGCAAGCTGCTGCTCGACAAGCTCGATCGCCCGAACGGCATCGTGCAGGGACCGGACGGCATGGTCTACGTGGGCGAGGTGGGGCGCATCTTCCGCTTCGACCTGCGCGACACCAAGCGCACCCTCACCGACGTGATCGGCGGCACGGCCAAGACGCCGCGCCTGCCGGGCCTTGGCTTGCACCTGCTGACGAACATGCGCTTCAGCCCCAAGGGCGACCTGTATGTGAACGTGGGTTCCAGTACCGACCATTGCGAGAACGATGGCAAGGCGCCCGATCCTGCCAAGGCCTGCCCTTCCGCGGAAGGGCCGGAAGCGCTGGGCGCCATCCGCGAATACACGATGGCCTGGCCGGCCGGCACGGTGACGAGCTGGCGTACGCATGCGCGCGGCTTGCGCAACTCGATGGCGCTGGCTTTTCATCCTGCGACGGGTGAGCTGTGGCAGGCGGAAAATGCGCGCGACGCCATCCAGGCCGCCATGCCGCAACTGAAAAGCGATGAAAACCTGCCGCACGAGGAATTGAACCTGATCAAGGCCGACCGGCACTACGGCTGGCCGTACTGCTACGACGATAACGTCGCCAGTCCCGAATATCCGAAGACGGCTTGCGCCGCCCAATACGCGGCGCCCCAGCGCCTGCTGCCCGGCCACGCCGCGCCGCTGGGCATGACGTTTTACACGGCCAGCCGCTTCCCGGAACTGTACAAGAATAGCCTGATCATCGGCTACCACGGCTACCGCGGCAACGGCCACCGCCTGGTGGCCCTGCTGCCCGACAAGGCCGGGGCGCCGCTGGGCAAGTCCGTCGAGTTGATCGGCAACTGGGAGCGCAAGGGCAAGCAGGGCAGGGGTGCGCCCGTGGACGTGAAGCTGGGGCAGGATGGCGATATTTATATGGCCGACGACCATAATGGGCTGGTGCTGAAACTGCATTACGCGGGGGCCAAGCCGTAATGCACCCCGCTTGACCCCGCTCAGTGCGGGGTCGCCGCATCCTCCTACAATCGGCCTGATGTTCCCTGGCGACAAGGGCAACGGAGGCTGGCGTGAAACCTGCATTCATCACTCTGCGTGACAACTATTCGAGCGTGGCCGCTGTCGGCCAGGCGGCCCTGTTCCGCGAAATCGGCTGGGAAGACCTGATCGGCAAGGACAGCTTTGCCAACACCTGCGCCATCCGCGTCAGCCTGGCCCTGATCAAGGCCGGCGTTCAGGTCAAGGGCCGCATGGCCATCCGCAGGGGGCCATTCAAGGGGGCGCTGATCGAACCGGGGCAGGCCAAGTTGTCGCACATGCTGGCCAGCCCGTCGATGTTCGGCGCGCCCGAAAAATTCAGCAGCGATGCGGCCATGGAAGGCATCGGCCAGCGCCAGGGCCTCGTCGCCTTCTTCCGCATTCCCGGCTACCTGGGCGGCGCGGGCGGCCATATCGACATCCTGCTGCCGTCCATCGGCGTGAAGGTATGCGGCACCGAATGCTACTGGGATTGCGGCGAGGTCTGGTTCTGGCCCCTCGGTTGAAGTCTATTTGAATTTCTTCGAGCGTCCCCGCGACGCCGCATTGTGCGCGCGCAGGATGGAGTCGACCCGCTCGGACGCGTCGCGCGACAGGTTTTGCGCTACGGCGATATCGGGGAAGAATTCGGGCAGGCGGTAGCTGAGCCACGCATACGCCGAGTAGTAGCGGCAAGTGTCTTCCACCTGCTGCAGATTCTGCGTGCCGCCGCCGTACGCATGCTGGCGCAAGGTGCTCACTTTTCCCTGCGACAGATTCTTCGCCCAGTGTTCCCACGCCGTCTGCAAGGACGGCACCTTGCTCGATATCGGCACCAGCGACAGGGTGAACTTGTCGGCCACGGACAGGGGCAGGGTGTCGAGCCAGACGGCGCGCTCCTTCTGGTCTTCCGTGATGCGGGGGAAGAAGAAGCCGTCCGGCACGTCGATATTGTGGATGAAGCGGCGCAGCAGTTTGGACAGCGACAGCTCGCCCGTCACCGACGAAATGCGGTGCAGATGCTCGAGCGACGGCGCCACGGCAAAGCCGCTCGTGTTCAGCGGGTGCAGCTTTTCCTTGAGCAGGGCGCGCATCACTTCATGCGTTTCGTTGTCGTAGCCGGCGACCAGGCCCTCTTCATGCACGCCGTAGCGGCCCGCGCGCCCGGCGATCTGGCGCGCCAGCGCCGCCGAAATTTCTTCCTCTTCGCGGCCATTGTATTTGACGCAGGTGGTCATCACGATGCGTGCGATCGGCATGTTCAGGCCCATCGCCAGCGCATCCGTGCCGACGACGATATCGGCCGTGCCGTCGCGGAAGCGCTGCGCCTGCGCGCGCCGCACTTCGGGCGACAGGTTGCCGTAGACGGTGGCCACGGACAGCCCCGTTTCCGTGATCATGTCGCGCCACATCAGCACTTCGCGGCGCGAAAAGGCGATGACGGCGTCGCCGCGGCGCAGGTTGCGCACCTTGCGCACGGCCGTCGGCTCCATCGACAGGGGCGCCATGCGTTTTAATACATGCACTTCCAGCGGGCATTCCAGGCGCTCGGCCAGCGCTTCGATGGCGCGCCGCGCTTCGGGCGCTCCCACCAGATACACGGTGTGGGCGGGCGCGCCGCAGACGGCCGCCGTCCATGCGGCGCCCCGGTCCGGGTCGGCCAGCATCTGGATTTCATCGATGACGGCTACTTCCACGACGGTTTTCGTGTCCAGCATTTCCACCGTGCTCGCCACGTGCGTGGCGCCGTCGACGACCCGGCGTTCCTCGCCCGTGATCAGGCTCACGGCCAAGGGTTTTCCGTGCGGCGCGGCTTCCTGCAGGCGTTCGTAGTTTTCCAGCGCCAGCAAGCGCAATGGCGCCAGGTAGATGCCGCTCTTTGCCTTGACCAGCGCTTCCATGGCGCGGTGCGTCTTGCCGGAATTCGTCGGTCCCAGCAGGGCGATGAAGCGGCGCGGCAAACGGCGCGCCATCTCGAACGAGGCTGGATACTCGGCCAGGTTGATGCTCTGGCGCGTGCGCGCCGCATGCTGTTCTTCCTGCTGGCGCTCGATGGCGTGATGGAAGCGCTGACGGATGCGGTCGAACACCATGCCGGCCGGCTCGGATGTCTGCATGTCGGCCAGTGTGTGCAGAAAGACCATCGGGTCCGTGTCCACATCCTCGCTCAGGCCCGCGATATCGGCGACGAAATCGATCACGTGCTGGCGCAGCTCCTCGAAGACGGCCAAGCTGGCCCGTTCGCGCACGAGGGCCAGCTTGGCTTCGCGGTCCATCTTGCGCCACTTGGCAGGCCGCGCCAGCACGCCTTGGCTTGGTACGAGCGCATACGGCACCACCAGTTGGCCGGCCTTGACCACGCCGGAAAAGCGCACGAAGACGCGGCCTTCCATCTTGACGAGGCGGATATGCTCGGCCAGTTCCCCCAGTTCCGCGACGAGGGTGGCGTCGTTATTGTCTTCGCTGCTGTCGGAAATGTCGGTGGACGTATCGGGAGGAAGTGCGGAGGAAGTCATGTCGTGCCTGGGTGTTGAAGTAAGCGAGGCCGATTATACCGTGCGCCGGGCAAAGATTTTTCCCGGCGCACGGAGTGCTTGTTGCCGGAGCGCTGATTTTTAAAGTGCTGATTCCCTGGCCCGGATAAAAAACTGGCAGGCATTGAGCGCGGCATTTCCACTCTGATGAATCACTTTTCTTGAACACGGAACGGGAATGCGATATCTGGTGCTTTGTGCTTATCGGTTTATTTTTACTGGATTTTATTCAGCCGGAAATTTTATAAATATATTTTTATTAATTTTGTTTTATTTTGTGAATTTAATTATAAAGACTTAACTGACGATAATGACAAAGAGTAAGTTTCTATTGATATCCATAGTGATGATATTCGTATCATGTGCGCATTGTTTTCTTGCGCCTGCCAGGCAATGAGTCATTGCCGTCGCGCTCCCATGCGCCAGCAGCAGCCGGCATGACGGAATAAAAATTCTGTCGATTTGAAATGAAGCAAGGCGGAACCGGTTCCGTATCGCGGCTGCATTTATCATTGCGTGAGGAATTATCCGGTAGTGCGAAAGGAATTGAATTATCTTGACAATTAATAATGGCGAGCTGATTATGGACTCATATTTCGCGAGGGGAATTTTTGCATGTTTTAAAAATATCGGAAATTGGCGGCGATGCGCGGCATTATTCTGGCTGCTGGTCTAGCTATCAGCTGGGGCGCGCCGCGTTTATATGAACGGCTTTGATTTGGCGGTGCTCCAGTATCCGCTGGCAGCCGCAGGACTTTTTACTTCGCGCTGACGCACGGCCAGCTTGCGATAACACCCGACATACCTGTGTATGTGGCCCTGCGCCAGTGGATGGCGCGCGCAGGGATTCATCAGCCATCCGACTTTGGGAGAACACCATGAATAAAAAGCTCGCTGCATTTCTTTTTGCGTCAGGCCTCGGTTTGGCGGTGACTGCGACGCCAGCCTTAGCCAGCTGCGCTAGCGCCTGCGCTGCCGAATGGCGGGCTTGCATTGCTGGCGGTACCGCTCAAGCAGAGTGCAACGCCGAACGGTCCGCCTGCCAGCAAACCTGCAATGGACAGTAACAATGCTGTGCGCCGTGGCAGCTACTATCGCAGCCTGTTGCCGGTGATGCGGACAGTCACTGGCGACGATGGCAGTTCAGGCCGCCCTAGCGCGTACGGCGCGTAGCCCCCAGCCGGTGACGATCAATCCGTCACCGGTTTGCAGCGGCGCCACGGCATCCAGGAACGCGTTGCGCAGGCGCTGCCTGGCTCCGTCGTCCAGGCGGTCGATGTCGTAGGTATCCAGCAGGGCCGTCCACAGTTCAGCCGGCGTGGGTGCCCATGGGACGTCGATGTTGTCGAATTCGACGTCTGTGAAACTGCCATCAAGCAGCTCGCGCCATCCCGCTTCGGACCCCGTGCGCCGGTCGCCGAAGCGCAGCGGCGGCAGCTCGGTGCTGGCGATCGGTTTGAACACGCGCATGAAAACATCGTTCACCTCGCCCAGCAAGAAAGTGCGGCCGACGATGGCCGCAAACTGGCCATCGGAACGCAGCACGCGGCGCATTTCCCGCACGACTTGTTCGATGTCGTCCATCAGCATCAGGGCCATGTGCGAGACGAGATAATCGACGCTGGCGGACGGCAGATCGAGCGCCTGCCCGCGGCCATGCAGCAGATGCACGGACGGAGGCAGGGCTGCGCGCGCGGCGGCCAGTTCAGCATGGCTCATGTCGACGCCCAACAGTTGCAGCCGGGCTTGCCGCCTGGCCGCCAGCAAGCCCAGCAGATGGCCGTCGCCGCAGGCCAGGTCGAGCACGCTCAATGGCTTGTCCGCGGCCGGTACCAGGTTGGTCAGTACTTCGTAGGAGGAGGCCCAGTTGCCGGCGGGGGAACTGGCTGGCAGATGGGCAAACGCGGCGCTGGTCGCACCCACTTGCCTTTGATGAAAGTCCTGCAAATAGGTTTCGGCCGCTGTCAGTGGGGTCATGCAAGATCCGCTAAGTCGTGGCGCCTGGGCGCCGGATGGCCATCTTAGCATGGGCGAAGTTTCGCCTGCGGTGGTGCCGGATGGTGTGCTGAACTTTCTATCATTGGTACCATTGCGCCAGATCAGATGGCAAAGAGTCGAAAACGTTCACAGTACCTGAGCCCATTTAGCCGCGAGCTCCCATGCGCACCCTGATACTCGGCTTTGCCGCTGGCGCCGCCTGGTTGCAGACGCAGGCAAGCTTGCCGCCGCGCGCGGGCGTGCTGCTGTGGGTGGTCGTTTGCGCAGGGTTGACGGCTAGTCTGTTGCTGCGCCGCCACGCGCGATGGCGCTGCGTTGTTGCGCTCGCCGCTGGAGTTGGCCTTGGCTTTTACTGGGCAGCCTCGCTGGCCCAGGCCGCCATGGCGCCGCAGCTGGCGCTGGCTGACGAAGGGCAGGACATTGTTGTCACGGGCACCATCGCCAGCCTGCCGTACCGCTTCGAGCAGGGAGTGCGCTTCAATTTTGCCGTGGAGAAGGCGGTTGGGGCGAAGGTGCCGCCCTTGATCGCCCTGTCCTGGTATGCGGGTTTTCGCGATGCAGTGACGAACGCCGTCGGCGACGTGCAGCCGGGCGAACGCTGGCGGCTGACGGTGCGCCTGCAGCGTCCGCACGGCAATGCGAATCCCATGGGTTTCGATTACGAAGCGTGGCTGCTGGAGCAGGGCGTGCGCGCCACCGGCTATGTACGGCCACAGCCGCGCGCCGATACGCCCAATGCGCGCCTGGCCGCCTTCGTGCCCGGCTTCGGCAACGTGGTGGAGGCCAGCCGGGCGGCGCTGCGCGCACGCATCGCCCGCAGCCTGGAAGGCAAGCAGTACGCGGGCGTGATCGTGGCGCTGGTGGTGGGCGACCAGCGCGCCATTCCCCAGTCGGACTGGCAAGTGTTCAACCGCACGGGTGTCAGCCATTTAATTTCGATTTCCGGCTTGCATATCACCATGATCGCGGGACTGTTCGCCCTGGGGGCGGGCGCGTTGTGGCGACGCTCGTTTTTCACGGATTGGCAGCTGCCCCTGCGGCTGCCGGCGCAAAAGGTGGCGGCGCTGGCCGGTGCGCTGGCGGCCTTTCTTTATGTATTGTTGGCCGGCTTCGGCGTGCCCGCGCAACGCACCTTGTATATGTTGCTGGTGGTGGCGCTGGCCCTGTGGCTGGGACGTATCACCAGCATCGTTCACGTGCTGTGCCTGGCGCTGGGCGTGGTCGTGCTGCTCGATCCGTGGGCCGTGCTGTGGCCCGGCTTCTGGCTGTCGTTCGGCGCCGTCGCCACCATGCTGTACGCCACGGCGGGCCGCATCACGGCGCCGCTGCCGCCGCAGGCTGGACGCTGGCGCCGCCTACGCGCTGCCGTGGCGCTGGGCACGCACACACAATACGTGGTGACGGTGGGGCTGGTGCCGCTGACGATGCTGCTGTTCTCGCAAGTCTCGTTGGTCAGTCCCGTGGCCAATGCGCTGGCCATTCCCGTCATCAGCCTGATCGTCACGCCCTTGTCCCTGGCGGGCAGTTTGCTGCCGGCGCCCCTGTCCGATGGGTTGTTGCTGCTGGCGCACGCCATCGTGCAGATGCTGGCGCAGGTGCTGGACTGGCTCGGTGCGCGCCGCTTTGCCGTCTGGACCGCACCCGCGCCCCCAATGTGGAGTTTTTGCTGGGCACTGTTCGGCACGGCCTGGCTCTTGGCACCACGCGGATGGCCCCATAGGTGGGCGGGCATGCTGGGCTGGCTGCCGCTGCTGACGGCTTTGCCGTCCAGCCCGTCGCCGGGCCAGCTGTGGGTGACGGCCTTCGACGTGGGGCAAGGCATGGCCGTGCTGGTGGAAACGCACGGCCACCGTCTGCTGTACGACACGGGGCCCGCCTACAGCCTCGATTCCGATGGCGCCAGCCGGGTCATCGTGCCGTACTTGCGCGCGCGCGGCATCGCCAAGCTCGATGGCGTGATCATTTCCCACAGCGACCTCGATCACGCGGGCGGCGCCATGTCCTTGCTGGAAAACGTGCAAGTGGGCTGGCTTGCCTCGTCGCTGTTCGATGGCCATCCGGCCGTCGAGTTCCGGCGGGAATCGCACCGGCCATATCTGCACTGCATGGCGGGCCAGAGCTGGACGTGGGAAGGCGTGCACTTCGCCATGCTGCACCCATTGCCAGCCAGCCACACGGACATTGCCCTGAAGCCAAACGCCCGCAGCTGTACCGTGAAAATCACGGCAGGCAAGCACTCGATCTTGCTGGCCGGCGACATCGAAGCGGCGCAGGAGGCGCAATTGCTGGCCCGTTCTGCCGAAGGTGAACTGGCCGCCGACGTGCTGCTGGCTCCGCACCACGGCAGCGGCACCTCATCGACACCGGCGTTTTTGCACGCCGTCCATCCGACCCTGGCGATTTTCCAGGTGGGACACAGGAATCGTTACAAACATCCGAAGCCGCAAGTGTATGCGCGCTATGGCGACATGGGGATTGCCCGGCTGCGCACGGATGTGACGGGCGCGGTGGTGATGGAGTTTGGCGAAGATATTGATGTGACGCGATATCGGGCCAGCCGGCCGCGCTACTGGCATGGGCGCTAGCGGACGCCGCTGCATTAATGGTATATATCTGCCATGGGTTGGCAGCCCCGGTGCTGCCTGGAATATTCTGAAAGGGTGGAGATGGGCTGGTTTAGCTGGAAGAAAAAGGCGACCGTGCCGGTGCTCAGTTTCGAGGCGCGGATCCGTTCGCAAAGTACGCAGGCAAAGTCCCGTCAGTTTGATTTGCAGGGAGGGCAACCTGACGCCGTTCGCCTGCAACACCCGTATCTGTTTCATGTGACGGACCTGTCAACCGCCGAGGCGATCGTGCGGCAGCGCCTGCTGCAAGGGGTTTTTGGCCATGTGACGCTGTCGCAGGAGTTGCAAGGCGCGGCGCAACAAGCGGAAAGAAAAGGCTGTGCGCTGATTTTTCAATTTCAGGGGCCCGCCCTTGTCGGGCCGGCGCCGCTGGCGAAAGCGAAGGAGGTGGCTTACCACGATGTGGGTTCCTCGGGTTATGTGGAAACCTTTATTGCGCATGGCACGGTGACTCCGCTCGGGCTCATCGCGATAGCGTTTCGTGGCGCGGCGCCGATCTATGATGTGGCGTGGGTCCTGGGCACGCCTGTTTCTGTGCGCATCGGGTCATAGCGGCTGTTCACCGGCGCAAGGTCAGCTGTGCCGCTCATCCGGTATCTCCAGCCCCCGCTGCCGCACATATTCGAGAAACAGCCGCGCCCCCTTGGCCATCCTCGACGTGCCATACACGGCATGGATGCTGGGATCGAGCTCCTTCGACGACGTCAGCCGGTACGCCGTGCAGACCCTGCGCAGGGTGCCGGCGGCCACGGCAGGCTCGGCCAGCCAGCTTGCCAGGCGCACGATGCCGGCGCCTTCCAGGGCCGCCTGGAAAGTGGCGATGCCGGAAGTGAAGCGGAAGCGCGGCTGCACTTGGTAGCGCACGTTGCGCTCGGTGGAAACGAAATGCCAGTCGCGCAGGATGCGCGGGGCCGAGTGCATGATGATGTCGTGGCCGGCCAGCTCTTCGGGTTCCTCAGGTGCGCCCATGCGGGCGATATAGTCAGGCGAGGCGTACATATAGCGGCGGTAGTTCCACAGTGGATAGCCGATCAGCTCGCTCGACTGGGGGAAGGCGCCGCGGATGGCAAAGTCCAGCTTTTCCTGGATGGGGTCGATCGATTTGTCCGAGAAATGGATGTCCACCGACACGTTCGGGTAGTCGCGCGAAAATTGCGCCACCACTTTGGGCAGGAAGCCCAAGGACAAAATTTCCGGCGCCGACAGGCGCACCCAGCCCTGCGGCGAGTTGCTCAGTTCCGCCAGTTGGTCTTCCGCCTCGGCCTGCGTTTCCAGCAAGTGCTTGGCCGATGCGTAATACGTTTCGCCGGCCGTCGTCAGGGTGAACTGTTTTTGCGTGCGCAGGATCAGCTCGGCGCCGATGGCTTCCTCGAGGAACTGGATGGCGCGCGTGACGGCGGACGGCGAGCGTCCCAGCATGCGCGCCGCGTGGATGAAGCTGCGCTTTTCCACCACGGTGCAGAAGGCGCGGATCTCCCACATCAGTTTCATCGACATCGCGTCACTCCCGGCAAAAGAGGCCAGTAGACCGCATGGGGCGCATTCCGTCAAGCGTTACGCCTGATTGCGTTTTCCGCAATTTGAAGTTGCATCGGAAAAAAACCACGACGCCTATACTGCCGCTGTCGCCCATTCCATATTGCCTACCATGCTGACCATCTCGCTGCTGTGTTTATTTGCCTTCTTTGCCGGCCTGATCGATGCCGCTGTGGGCGGGGGCGGGCTGATACAGCTGCCGGCCCTGTTCAACCTGATGCCGAACATGGCTTCCACGTCCTTGCTGGGCACGAATAAACTGGCGTCCGCCTGCGGCACCACGTTTGCCGCCCGCTCCTTCGTTGGCAAGGTACATATTCCGTGGCTGCTGGTGCTGCCGGCCGTGGCCAGCGCCTTCGTCATGTCCTTCATCGGCGCGGCTGCCGTGTCCTATGTGCCGCAACAGGTGGTGCGCCCGATGGTGCTGGTATTGATCATCGTCATGGCCATCTACACCTTCATCAAGAAGGATTTCGGCACGACCCGCGAAGCGCGCCCCATCGGCCCGCGCGAACGCATCCTCGCCATCGTCATCGGCGGCGCCATCGGTTTTTATGACGGTCTGTTCGGGCCAGGCACGGGCAGTTTCCTGATTTTCCTGTTCATCCGCGTCTTCGGCTTCGATTTCATCCTTGCCTCGGCCTGCTCGAAGTTGGTGAATATCGCCACCAACGTGGCCGCGCTGGCCTTCTTCATTCCCGCCGGCCACGTGGTATATGCCGTGGCTGCACCGATGGCCGTGTGCAATATCCTGGGCGCGCTGACGGGTACCTGGATCGCCGTGCGCCGCGGCGCCGCCTTCGTGCGCATCCTCTTCCTCGTGTTGCTGGTGCTGCTGATCGTCAAGTTGTCGTATGACATCTTCTTCAAGTAAGTTTTTGACCGACAAGCCATGAAAACCATCCAGGGCGTGCTGTGGGACAACGATGGCGTGCTGGTCGATACCGAACAGCTGTTTTACGAAAGCAACCGCGACTTGCTCTTGCCCTACGGCATAGACCTGACGCCGAAGCAATTCTTTGACTGGTTCCTGGACAATAACTACGGCGCCTGGCATGTATTGCTGGGGCAGGGCCACGAGATCGAACTGGTCGAGCGCCTGCGCGCCGAGCGCACGGTACTGTTTGCCGAACGCTTGCGCCAGGCGCGCCGGCTGGCCACGCCCGGCATCGGGCAAGTGCTGGCGGCGCTGCGTCCGCACGTGGCCATGGGCGTGGTCACCAGTGCTTATGAACAGCATTTCCGGATCAGCCATGCGGCCACGGGCTTGCTCGACTACTTCGACTTCGTGCTGACGCGTGAAATGTATGACGAAAGCAAGCCGGCGCCGGACGGCTACCAGCTGGGCTTGCAGCGCCTGGGCCTGGCCGCCGCTGATTGCGTAGCCGTGGAAGATTCGCCGCGCGGCTTGCGCGCCGCCAATGCGGCCGGGCTGGAATGCATCGTCGTGCGCAATCACATGAACCGTCACCACGCGTTTGACGGCGCTTTTTGCGTGGTGGATTCGATGGCCGAGCTGGGCGAAGTGCTGGCCTCGTTCGTGCCAGGCATGGCGCCAGTGCGCCCGCAATTAGAGGCCTTCCTCTGATTCGTCTTGCCGGCATGCCATTACAATTGCCTATCGCATTCACTGGCACCGCCCTACGATGACCCTCCCGCAACTGCACTTTGCCCACGCCAACAGTTATCCTGCCGGCACCTACCGCAAGCTGTTCGGCTTGCTGGGCCAGCATTACACCGTGCAGGCGCTCGACATGCATGCGCACGACCCGGAATACCCCGTCAGCACGGGCTGGCCCGAGCTGGTGCGCGAGTATATCGACGAGCTTGAACGCCGCTACAATGCGCCCGTGGTCCTCGTCGGCCATTCGCTCGGCGGCATGCTCAGCGTGATGGTGGCCAAGCAGCGTCCCGACCTCGTGCGCTGCGTCGTCTTGCTCGATTCGCCCGTAGTGGCGGGCTGGCGCGCCTTGCTGGTGCGGCTGGCGCGCAACACGGCGCTGGGAGAGCGTTTCTCGCCGTCGCGTTTTTCCGCCCGGCGGCGCAAGCTGTGGCCGGACGCGCAAGCCGCGTATGAGCATTTTGCCGCCAAGGACATGTTCGCCATCTGGGCGCCGCACGTGTTGCGCGACTACATCGACAGCGGCCTGGTCCCGCATCCGGAAGGGGTGCAGCTGCGCTTTACGCGGGAAGTGGAAACGGACGTCTACCGCAGCTTGCCGCACCATATTGGCGGTCTCGTCAAGGATGGTTTTCCAGTGCCCATCGGCTTTATCGGCGGCACGGAATCGGTGGAATGCCGGCAAGCGGGCTTGAAGGCCACGCGCAAGCTGGTCGGCAAGTTTTTCCGCCAAGTGCCGGGCGGCCATCTGTTTCCCATGGAAAACCCGGAACTGACGGCGCAAGTGGTGCGCGAGATGATCACGGCATTGCTGGCGAAGCAATAGAATATCGCCAAGGATTTTCAGGCGATGGGGGCCAACAGCGGGGGATTTTCGCGTAAAATCCTGCCATTCGGGCCGTGCCTGCAGCAGGCGTGCGGCCCCAGCCATTCCGATATTCTAGAAAGATACCCCTGCGATGACGATTAAAAGCGATAAATGGATACGCCGCATGGCGGAAACAACGGGCATGATCGAGCCGTTCGAACCAGGCCAGGTCAAGGAACGCGACGGCAACCGCATCGTGTCCTATGGCACGTCCAGCTATGGCTATGACATCCGCTGCGCCGACGAGTTCAAGTTGTTCACCAACATCAACACCACCATCGTCGATCCCAAGGATTTTGACGCAAATAACTTCGTCGACGTATCGGGCAAGGGCTATTGCATCATCCCGCCGAACTCGTTCGCGCTGGCCCGTACCGTGGAATATTTCCGCATTCCCCGGAATGTGCTGACGATTTGCCTGGGCAAGAGCACCTATGCCCGTTGCGGCATCATCGTCAACGTCACCCCGTTCGAACCGGAATGGGAAGGCTATGTGACCCTGGAGTTTTCCAACACGACACCGTTGCCGGCGAAAATCTACGCCAATGAAGGCGTGGCGCAAGTGCTGTTCTTCGAGTCCGATGAGGTGTGCGAAACGTCGTACAAGGACCGCGGCGGCAAATACCAGGGCCAGGTCGGCGTGACACTGCCGAAGACCTGATTGCGGCGCAGGGCGGGGTGATCGCCTTCTTTACCTGCCTTTACACCCGCCGCCCTACATCCGCTTCCATGCCTGCCGTTAATCTTGGTATTGAAACACTGAGGAGGCAGTATGGTAGCGGCAATCGGTTCAGGCGGCGCAGTCGGCGCGGCCGGTAGCGCCAGTGCGGGCAGCAGTTCGCAGATCGGGGCGCTGCAAAAGCAGATCACGGCGGCGCAAAAGCAGTTGACGGAATCGCAGAAGGGCGAGCAGACGGAGGCGTCGCAAAAGCTGCAGCAGCAGCTGGCGCAGCAAATCCAGGCCTTGCAGGCGCAAATTGCGCAATTGCAAGCGGCGGCCGCGCAGAAGGCGGCGCAGCAAGACGCTCCGACGGCCGGCAGCGCCGAAACGGCGGCCAGTCCAGCCAAGTCAAGCTCGTCGACCCTGGGCAGTATCATCGATACGCAAGCATAAATACCCAGCGCCAGGCTTGCCGACAGGTCAGCCTGGCATTTTGACGGGCAACAGCATTTCCACGCACAAGCCGCCACCGCTGCGCAAGCTGGCACTGATGCGGCCGCCATGGGCCGTAATGACGTGCTGGGCGATGGCCAGACCCAGGCCGTGGCCATCCGTGCCGTGCTGGGTATTGCTGGCGCGGAAGAACGGTTCAAAGATGCGGGCCAGGTCGGCGCTGGCCACGCCGGGGCCCCGGTCCAGCACGGCGATGCGCAGCCAGTCGGTCTGGCGCGACAGTTCCACGTCCACCGTGCCGCCATCGGGGCTGTGCTTGATGGCATTGCGCACCACGTTTTCCACGGCGCGCGCCAGCAGTTCCGGCTGGCCCGTGACGCTGGCGTCGGCCATGGCCGCTTCGCCCGCCAGCGCGATGTCCAGCTGGCGCGCCTTGGCTTCATAACGGGCGTCGTCCACGATGTCGTGCACGAGGTCGGCGATGCCGACATCTTCGCTGAGCGTGTGCCCCGCGCCCGCTTGCACGGCGCCCGCTTCCAGCCGCGACAGGGTCAGCAGCTCACCGATCAGTTTATCCATGCGCTCGCTTTCGCGTTCGATGCGCTGCATCGAGGCGGCCATCTTTTCCGGCTGCTGGTGCGCCAGGCCGATGGCGGCCTGCAAGCGCGCCAGCGGCGAGCGCAGCTCGTGCGAAACGTCATGCAGCAAGCGGGTCTGGCTATCCATGAGGTTGCGCAAGCGGCCCGTCATGCGATCGAAATCGCGGCCCAGGTCCGTTAATTCATCGCCGCGCTTGCCGCTGGCGTGAAAGCGCGGCGCCAGGTTGCCGTGCGATGCGGCTTCGAACGCTTGCCGCAAGTCGCGGATGGGACGCGCAAAATACCAGGCCAGCAAAAAGGCGAACAACAGGCTGGCGGCGATGGCCGCGGCCAGGGGAATGAAGTTGCGGTAGGGCGTGTCCATGCGCGGTGGCATACCGCGGCCGAATTCGCCGCGTGGCGACGGGGCGCCCGCTTCGTGGGGCCGTGGACCGGGTCCCATGGCACGCGGGCCGCTCATGGCGACGGCGTTCAGCGTGTCGCGCGCGGCGCCCGCCTCGGCATTGCGGAAGCGTTCGGACGAGGGCAGGAACAGCAAGTAGCGCTTGCCGTCGCCGCCGGCCGCTTCGCGCACGACGGGATGGGCCTGGCTTTGCTCCAGCATGGCGCGCGCCTTGGCCAGCATGGTGGGATGCACGGCGCGGCCCATCAATTCTTGCCCCTTGGCATCGACGGCGAACACGCGCATGCGTTCGAGCTTGCCGAGGAATTGCCGCAAGGCCTGGCTGCCACCCGCTTCCAGGGTGGCGCTGGCGGCTTCGATGATCATTTGCGCCGGCGGACTGGTGTCGATGTCGAGGGCCCGTTCCTGCTGCGCGGCCCGGTTTTTCAGCCAGAAGGTGCCACCGATGCCGATGGTTGCCGTCACTTGCGCCAGCATAATGCACAGAAAAAACTTCCAGAACAGACGGCCCACGCTTACTCCTTGATCAGCTGGTAGCCGAGGCGGTACACGGTCTGCAGGCAGGAGCGGCCGTCGGCCAGGCTGCCGAGCTTGCGGCGCAGGCTGCTCAAGTGCACGTCGATATTGCGGTCGAAGCGGGCCATGGGGCGTCCCAGGCCCAGTTCGGACAATTGATTCTTGCTCACGGGCTTGCCCGCATGGCGCACCAGCACTTCCAGCAAGTTGAATTCCGTGCTCGTCAGCTCCAGGTGCGCGCCGGCCCAGGAAACGCGGCGCTGTTCGGGCCACATCGTCAGTTGCCCGACGGTCAGCGGCACCAGGCCGGACGCATCGTGCGGGGCCGCTTGCGCGCGGCGCAGGATGGCGCGGATGCGCGCCGTCAGCTCGCGCGGCGTGCACGGTTTCGTCACGTAATCGTCGGCGCCCAATTCCAGCCCCACGATGCGGTCCGTATCGTCGCCGCGCGCCGTCAGCATCAAGATGGGCAGGTTGCTGCCGGCGCGGATGCGGCGCAGGGTTTCCAGTCCATTCATGCGCGGCATCATGACATCGAGGATGGCGATGGCGTACAGGCCCGTCAGCGCTTCGGCCGCGCCGCTTTCGCCGTCGTGCACGGCGCGGGCGTCGAAACCTTCCTGCGTCAAGTATTCCTGGAACATGCCGACCAGTTCCACGTCGTCATCGATTAACAAAACCTTGCTCATGCCTGTGCTTTTTTCGGGTGAATATCGCCCGATGATAGCAGTCAACAGGGCCGGTTCACGGTGGTTTTACCCGCTTTTACACACGTCCGCTTACATTTCCGGCCCTTCCTTTACACGCTTTTACGCGCCCCTAACGTTGCTTTACACGCCAGACGCCGACAATCAGGGCTGACCGCCATGAAAGGAAAACCAATGAAATACCTGAGTATCGTCGTCTCCCTGTTGCTGTTGTCGGCCTGCAGCATGCCGCTGTTGGCGCTGGCCCAGCAAGGGCCGCCGCCCGGCGTCAGCCATGGTCCTGGCGGACCCGGCGCGCCTGGCTTGCCGCCGTTTATGCGCGGCATCGAGTTGAGCGAAGTCCAGCAGGATAAAATTTTCGCCGCCACCTACGCCCAGGCACCCTTGTTGCGGGAACAGGAAAAGATCGCCTTCAAGGCGCACGAGCAGTTGCGCGAACTGGCTGCGTCCAGCGCCTACGACGATGTGAAAGCCAGCGCGCTGGCCAACACGGCGGCCCAAGCCATGGCGAAGATCAGCTTGCAGCAGGCACGGCTCGAGCAGCAATTGCTGGCCGTGCTGACGCCGGAACAGCGTCAGCAGGCGCAGCAGCGGCGCGACAGCCGCCAGGGCCCGCGCCACCTCCAGCGCGCCGAGTAAGCAGGCGCGAGCACAGGGAGAGCCAGCATGCGCATCCATGCCTTGCGTCCGGGCAGCAGCTTGCAGGCGCTCTCGCGCCATGCGACACAGGCGCTGTACCTGTGCGCCAGCCTGAACCCCGCTCTGGCGGGCTTGCCCCACTTGATGGAATATATATGGAATTACATGATCACGGCCTGGCATCCGACCTCGAAATGATGCGGCGACAGGCGGCCGAGCGGCGGCAAGTGCTGCGCTGGCTGCTGGCCGGCGCCGCCACTTTGCCTTTGATCAGCTGCGGCGGCGGGTCGGACGCCAGTGGCACGGTGGCCAGTAGCGGCGCCAGCACTGGCTCGCTGGCGACATCTGCCACGGGCGCCTGCACGGTGATACCCGAGGAAACGGGCGGGCCGTATCCGGCAGACGGCACGAACACGAACGGCGGCAGCATCATCAACGTGCTGAACCAGTCGGGCGTCGTGCGCAGCGATATCCGCGCCAGTTTCAATGGCGCCACCGGCGTGGCGGCGGGCGTGCCATTGACCATCAAGTTGCAGCTGCTCAACGCCAGCGGCGGCTGCGCCAGCCTGGCCGGCTACGCCGTATATGTATGGCATTGCGACCGCGACGGCCTGTATTCGCTGTATTCGAGCGGCGTGACGGCGCAAAATTACCTGCGTGGCGTGCAGGAAACGGACAGCGCCGGCAACGTCGGCTTTACGACCATTTTTCCAGGCTGCTACGCCGGACGCATGCCGCACGTGCACTTTGAGGTCTATCCCAGCCTGGCCAAGGCGGCCACTGCCTCGAACCGCATCAAGACCTCGCAGTTCACCTTCCCGATGGCAACCTTGAACGAAGCCTATGCGGCCAGCGGCTACACGGCCAGCGTGCGCAACCTGGCGCGGATCAGCTATGCGACCGACAATGTTTTCAGCGACGGCACCAGCCTGCAGATGGCCACGGTGGCGGGCAATGCCACGCAGGGCTACGTCGCCACCCTCGTGATCGCCGTGAATGGTTAAGCCGCCGTCATGAAACCCAGGTCGCGCCGGCTGAAGTTGCCGATGTTCGGGAACACTTCGGCCAGCTGGCTGTCGGCCACGCCGAACCACTTGGCCAGCGTGGCGCCGTACTGGTCGACGGAGGTGGTCGGCAGCAGGGCACCGGAACCCACGTCCAGCTCATGGCCGATGCCCGTGACGGGGAAGGCGCCGTAGATGTCGCGGCCCTTCACGGCGCCGCCCACGACAAAGTGGTGGGCGCCCCAGCCGTGATCCGTGCCGTCGCCGTTGCTGCTGAAGGTGCGGCCGAAGTCCGACGCCGTAAACGTCGTCACCTGCCGCCGCAGGTCCGCGCCCTGCAGGGCTGCCAGGGTCGTGTCGAAGTACGCAAGCGCATGGGCCAGGCGGGCCATCAGGTCGGCATGCAGCACTTTTTGCCGGTCATGCGTATCGAAGCCGCCCAAGGTCACATAAAACATTTGCCGTTTCGCCCCCAGGGCGCCGCGCCCGCCGATGATGCGCGCCACCGTCTGCAATTGCACGGCCAGCGGATTGACGCCGGACACGCCCGTGTTCGGATTGACATAGGGTGGCGGATTGGGCACGCCGCCCGCGCCGGCCGCCAGCATGGCGCCGCTGAGCACGCTCTGGCTTGAAATGGCGCGCTGCACGACGGCCACGTGTTCCTGTTCGATCAGGTCGCTGCCCGCATCGTTGATGATGGCTTGCAATGCGCCCGCACCGCCCGTGCTGCCGTACAGGCTGCCACTCAGGCCCCGGATGGGCACGGCGCCTGCCTGGCCTACCTGGAACTGGCGCACCTGGCGCCCGCTGAGGAAGACGGTGCTGCCAGCGGCGGAAATGGCCGTGAACATGGCATTCGTATTGAGCGAGCCGGCCACGTC
>NZ_JAAOLY010000040.1 GCF_011601275.1 Janthinobacterium lividum
AACGCACGCGCATCTTCAATGACATGGCGATCCAGCCGATGGCCAACTTCGGCATGGAATTTGTCGCCCTGTGGCAAAAAGACGAGTCGAAAGCCACCGGTTCCTCGACCTGGACCTCGGTCGGCGTGCGTCCCGTGTACGCCTTCACCGACAACTTCAAGCTGGTGGGCGAACTGGGCACGGACCGCGTGACGCAATCGGGCGGCCAGCCGGCCAAGCGCTTGACCAAGCTGACCATCGCACCGACGATCTCCGCCGGTCCTGGCCTGTGGTCGCGTCCTGAACTGCGCGCTTTTGTTACCTACGGCAAATGGAACGATGCGGCCACCGCCTCGGTCAACGCGTCGAACAACGGCGGCCCGATCTATAACAACAATACCAGCGGCACGTCGTATGGTTTCCAGGTAGAAACCTGGTTTTAAGCTGAACCAACCCAGAAGCGAAGGCTGGGGTCAGACCCGACGGGTCTGATCCCGAAAAAAGGGCGGAACCTCGGTTCCGCCCTTCTCTGTTTACACTACCGGATTCAACTTACGGCAATGCCACCGGCAGTTCCGGATACTCCTGCGTCAGCGCATACTTGGTGCCGCCCACGGTAACCGTGTAATTGGCCGGTCCCGAGATCGGCAGGCGGTAGTTCAAGGTCAGCGCCACGGAGCTACCCGGCGCCAGCGATTGCCAGGCGGGGATCGAGAAGCGGGCCCGGTTGTAGTTCTTCGTGAAACCGCCGATATTGTTCGGCCCTGTGTAGCCGGCATTGATCACCGTCAAGCCAAAGCCGGACTGGTCGCTCATGTCCGATGGCGCCGACACGGGATAGTCGAACTCCACCACGGTGCCGCCCGGCAGGGTCGAGGCCGTGTTGTTCTTCACCGTCATCACCGGGTTGATGGGGAAGTTGTTGTCGCCCAGCTTCCAGCCGCCCAGGGTGATGCTGACATTGGCCGCCGTGCCCGGCATGGCGATTTCGGCGCGCTTGTTGCCGTACACGCCGGCCGTGCGGAAGGCCTGGTACAGCACGTCCGTCAGGGTGGTGCCCATGAAGTACTCGCCCTTGCCGCCATTGCGCGTGGCATCCCAGGCATAGTCGCCCGCCATTTCCCAGATCATCACGCCGCCGATATTGTTGTTGACGATGTACTGGGCCTTGGCCGCGATCGACTGCGTGGTTTCCGTGGAAATGAACACTTTCTTGGTCGCATTCCACAGCCACGGCGCCACCATGGTGCTGCTGTAGTACGGCACATAGGTGCCCACCAGCGCCTTGTCCGTGACTTTATAGGCGTCCAGATAGCTCGGCACGATACCGTTTTGCAAGTTCAGCGCATGCCAGATGGGGTTGCCGCCGCCTGGCGTCGGTTTACCTTGCGAGTCGAGGTCGTACCAGACGTTGTCGATGCCGGTGGCGCCCATGCCGCAGGTTTTTACGCCCGCGCACGTGACCGTGGAATTGGTCAGCGCCGTCGTGCCCCACAGGCCATTCGTGCCGCCCGTCACATCCTTCCAGCCCCGCGTGTAGAACGGCACGCCGATATTGATGCGCCCCGCCTGCATGGCGCCCCGGTAGTAGCGGTAGGCCCAGTCCGTATTCAGGTAGCCGATGTTCTGGTACTGGTAGGCATTACCGGCACGCAATTCGCCATCGTTGCCGTCGTCAAACAGCGCCGCGTTTGGCCCCACATACTGGTTCCACGCACCGTGCAAGTCGTAGGTCATCAGGCTGGCGTAATCGAGATATTTCAATCCCGACATATTTTCCTCGCCGCGCAAGACCCAGCCCGAAGCGGAGCCGGCGATGGTCAGCAAGTAATACTTGTTGTCCTGCACGGCCGCTTCGTCGAGCTTCTGGCGCAGCACTTTCAGCAGTACGTTGTAGCTCGTCATCAAACCGGCCAGGCGCGGTTTCGAGACGGCGAAGTCGTTCGGATTGCCCGCTTCATTGTTGGTGGTCGGGTGTTCGTAATCGACATCGACGCCATCGAAGAAGTTGTACTGGCGCACGAAGGCCACCATGGAATCGGCCAGGGTGTTGATGCCGGCCGTGTTGATGCTGCCATCCGCATTCGTCGTGGCCGTGTAGAAGCCGCCGCTACCGGCCCAGCCGCCCACGGAAATCATCAGTTTCACGCCCGGATACTTCTTCTTGTATTGCGCCAGCAAGTTGAAGTGGCCCTTGTACGGCAGGGACGGGTCCATGGCCGCGGCCGGCACGTTCGGCCACGTGAGGCCCGTATCGGGATTGGCCGCGCCGCTGCCGATGGCGATTTTCGACGTGGCCGGATCGACGGAAGCAAACGCATAGTTCAAGTGGGTGATCTTGTCCCATGGCAGGTTATTCACCAGATACGTGGGGCTGCCATCGACGCCCGTGCGCCAGCTGGCGAAGTAGCCGACGATGCGCCGGTTCAAGCCATTGCCCAGCACTTCGCGGCCATTTGCGTCGTACACCTTGCAGTACGGCACGTTCGGCACGGCCGAGATGAGACCGTCTGGACGGCAAGCCGTGGGCGTCGGTGTTGGCGTTGGCGTTGGCGTCGGTGTTGGCGTTGGCGTTGGCGTTGGCGTTGGCGTCGGCGTCGGCGTCGGCGTTGGCGTTGGCGTTGGTGTATCCGTCACGGCCCATGGGCCCCACTGGTCGGCGGCGCTCGGGACATTGCCTTGCGTCCACCATTTGGCCTTGTAGGTGACGCCCTGGTAAAGCACGCACTGGCCGCCCGTGTAGACGGTGGCGGCATCCCAGACGGCGCACGCTTCCACGGCGGCCAGCAAGGTGTTGGGCGTGGCGGTCGTGCCTTCCTGGCCGCCGCCGCAAGCGACGAGCACGCCGCTGAGCAGGGCCATCAATAATGCATTCGATTTCATGTTGTATTGGTCTCCGTTATGGTTTTACAGCTTGTACGTTGTGAGCTGTTGCAGGCCCCTCGAGGGGCTCTTGTCAACTGTTATCCCTGGCTGGCCAGTCCTGCTTTTGCTGCTACTGCAACTTCACATTCCAGTTGGCTTCCACGCATTTCACGTAGTTCCCGGCCAGCAAGGCGCTGTACGGGGTTTGATAGCTGACCAGCTGGCATTGGTTCTCGCCACCGGCGCTCCAGTTCTTTTCCCAATAAATGTTGTAGGAAGCGGAACTGGCCGAGGTGAAGCGCTGCATGTTGGCGCACGACAATTGTTCGCCGGAATAATCCCAGCCCATGTCGGCGGCAAATTGCTTGTAGTAATCGATGCGGTTTTGCGCGGCCTGCTTTTCCGTGCCCTGTCCGCATTCGGCGTTGATGATCATGATGGTGGTGGCGAAGTTATTACCCGCCCCGGCCGCGGTATCTGCCGCGTTCGGCACCCACGTGCCGTCGAGCACATGCAGCATCGACGGTTTCGGCGGTTGCGGATAGACAAAGAAGAACGTGGCCGACGCCAGGTTCAGCCAGGTCGACGCCACCAGGTCCGGATTCTTCAGCAGCACGGACTGGTCGCCGTCATGCATGGCTTGCGAGAAGGGACCGTAGTTGTAGTTGTACGACAGCTGCTTGGCGCCGCGGCCAAAGTACTTCTTGAAGCTGCCGTCCGCATTCTTGCCGCAGGTCCACACCTTGTTGAAGACGGGATCGGCGCACTCGATGTTGTAGCCGCAGCCGGCGCCCGTTTCGTCGCAGCCCAGTTCGCGCAGATACTTCAAGCCCTGGCGCCATTGCGGCAGCGGGCTGCTGGCATTGTGGTCGCCCGTTTCCTGTCCGAAGTGGGCGAACATCGTGGCCAGGCTGTGGCGGCAGATGGCATCCGCATTGCGCCCGTCGCTGTAGTCGTCGCACACGGCGGGGAACTTGGCCACGGCTTGCAGGAAGCGCTGGTACGTATAGCTGGCGTCGCGCGCGGCAAAATAGTAATCCCATTTCGCCGCCGGCAGCAGGCGCTCGACCCGCTTGACGTTGAGCGGGTTGCTGGCCAGTCCCGGCTGCACGGCCTCGACGGCCGTATTGCCCAGAGTACGGATCGACGCCTTGACCTTGCGGAAGAAATCGTTGTTCGTCAGCGCCGCCTCGTTGGCCTCGGCCTGGGCCTTGGTGGGCACGCCTGGCGTCGGAGTCGGAGTCGGAGTCGGCGTCGGAGTCGGTGTGGGCGTTGGAGTCGGGGTGGGCGTCGGCGTCGGGGTGGGCGTGCTGCTATCGAGGCTCCACGGTCCCCACTGGTCGTTGTTCGGCGCCGTGCCCTGCACCCACCATTTGGCCCGATACACCTTGCCGTCATAGACGGCGCACTGGCCCGCCGTGTAGACGGCAGCGGCGCTCCAGGCCGCGCAACTGTCGCTGGCGGCCGTGGCGGCCAGCAGGGTCGATGGGGGTTCGGTGGTGGAATTGCCGCCGCATGCGAGCAGCGCGCTGCCCAGCAGGCCAGCCATCAAAGGCGAGGCCAGCCGGCTAATTTGCCGTGTCTTCACAATGTCTCCTGAACGTTATACGAAAACTATCGAAGTAGCTTTTTATGTTGTACGTAAAGAAAGCACAGCGAAGCATCGGCTTTCTGCACAGAGAATGCGGCGCCCTAAATTGGTAGTCAAGTGGTTTTATATAACGGTGTTTTTTACAGTACCAGTGATGTTGACCGCTGCGTTGGCAAGCGATGCAGCGGTGAATGGGACAGGTAAAAAAAAGCCCGCTGCGCAATGGCAGCGGGCAATACCGCGCAAGATGGGTGGAAGCAAGTGGTATTAAGGGTTGCCGCGCGTCCGGGACAAGCTTATCGGTTCAGCACGTACTTCGCCAGGGCCGCAGCATCGGCTTCACTGAGCTGGCTGAATGGCGGCATCGGCACGGGCCCCCATTTGCCAGCGCCGCCATTGCGGATATTCGCCGCCACGGCAGCGACACCGTCCTTGCCCTTGTACCTGGCTGCCACCTCGGTAAAACCCGGGCCGACCACTTTCTGGTCAAGCGCGTGGCATGCCATGCAGCCGTTCGCCGTCAGCAAGGTCTTGACATCCTTGCTGCTGGCGGCCGGGGCAGCGGCGGCAACGGGTTTGGCGATGACCGCGCCCGGTGCAGCGGTGCCCCGCTCCACGCCATAGGTTTTCACCAGGTAATCGACCATGGCCGGCACGTCCGCGTCGTCAAACTGGGCGCCGAACGGCTTTTTCATCTTCTTGACGGTCGCTTCCCAGTAGGCGCGCGGCGAAGCGGGCGGCTGGCTCGATGCATACTGGGCCGCGTGGCACGTCATGCAGTTGCGCTGCACCAGCTGGTAGCCGGGCAATGCGCTGGGTTTGTAGGTCGCCGTTTCCGGCGGCAAATGGATTTCCAGCGCGCACGCGCCCCCCGCCGCCGACAGTGCCAGCGCGGCAAACAAGATCTTCATATGTTTCTCCTCACACTGCGTCGATGCGCGTGGTTTCCACCACGTTGCGCATATAACCCATGGGATTCCACAGGGCTTTCATGGGCTGGCTCTGGCCGATGCGGTTGACGGCGCGCACCATCAGCACGTGCTTGCCCTTGCGCGGCGCCTTCATGACCATCGTCCACTCGCGGAACGAGAAGCGCCCCAGGTCCTTGCCCAGGGTGGCTTCCTGCCAGCTGTGCCCGCCATCAAGCGACACGGCTACCTCGCTGATGCCATGGCCGCCATCAAAAGCGATGCCGCGCAGGGCCAGGTCGCGCCCCGCCTTCACTTGCGCGCCATCTTGCACGCTGGTGATGAAGGAGCGCACGTTGAGGCGGCTGATCGGCGTCGTCTTGCCCACGGGCGCGCCCGGCTCGATGAAGCCGGAGCCATTGTCGGGAATGCGGTAGCCCGTGCTCATCCAGAAGCCGTCGAACGGCTTGTCGAGCACGGTGATCTCGCTCAAGTGCTTGACCCAGTAGGTCCCATAGAAGCCTGGCACGATCAGGCGCAGCGGGTAGCCGTTAAGGAAAGGAATGTCCTCGCCATTCATGGCCCAGGCCAGCATCACGTCGCCGGCCATGATGTGCTCGACGGACAACGCTTTTTGAAAATCGGGACCGTCGCCCACGGGCGGCGTTTCCAGGCCGTTGAAGGCCACTTGCACGGCGCCAGGCTGTATCCCCGCCTTTTCCAGCACGGTTTTCAGGGGGATGCCCGTCCAGCGGGCATTACCCATGGCGCCATTTCCCAGCTGCCCGCCATTCGCGCGCGGGGCAAAGAAGCCGCGACTGTTGCCCGAACATTGCGTGACAGCCACCACGTCGACCGGATCGGCCAGCTGTTTCAGTTCGGCCAGCGACAGCTCCAGCGGCGTCGTCACCAGGCCGGCAATACGCAGGCGGTAGCTGCCGCCGTCTATGCTGGTGGGCAAGCCGCTCCAGTGGTAGCGCACGAAAAACGCGTCATTGGGCGTGATCGCGCCTTCGCTGAAGACGCTGAACGGCGTTTCCAGCTGGGGCGGACGGCTGGTCAGCAGGATCAGCGGGCGCTTTTGCGGGAAGGCCACCAGCTCGCGCTCGCCATTTTCAAACGGCAAGGTGACGGAAGCGGCCAAGGTCGGCCCCGCCACTGCGGCGGCGCCCAGGGCGGCCGTCGTGCGCAGGAAGCGGCGCCGGCCTGCGGGCAACAAGGTCGTGTCAGACATGTTTGAGCTCCACTTTGGCTTCGTTGTCACCATTGCGGTCGTCGTTGACGAGCTTCTTGATGTAGTACATGACGCTCATGATGACCACGCTCAACAGGCCGAACCAGAACGACACGCGCTGCTCCGTATCGGACGACACGCTCATGGCGCCGAGGATCACCAGCATGGCGATGATAGTGAAATACGTCAGGTAGGGGAACAGCCACATGCGCACCTTGATGCGTTCCGGGCATTCGCGTTCCAGGCGGCGGCGCAAACGCAATTGAGATATCGCAATGAGCAGGTAGACGAACAGGATCAGGATGCCGTAGGAATTGACGATGAAGGGGAAGACGAGGTCGGCCGACACATACGATACAGCAATGGCGAAGTAGGCGAACAAAGTGCTGAACAAAATGGCGCGAATCGGTACGCCGTTCTTGCTCAGCTTGACCAGGCCCGTGGGCGCATCGCCGCGGCGCGTCAATGCAAAGATCATGCGCGACGAAGCGTACAAGCTGGAATTCAGGGCTGACAGCACGGCCGTCAAAATGATGGCGTTCATGATGTGGGCCGCGTACGGGATATTCATGACGGTCAGGGCGCTGACGAATGGCGTGGCGATGGCTGGTGTATCCCAGGGCACGATGCAGACGACGACAAACATGGAACCGACATAGAACATCAGCACGCGCGTGATGACGGAATTGGTGGCGCGGGCGATGGCCTTGGCCGGGTCCGACGTTTCGGCGGCGGCGATGGTAACGATCTCGGCGCCCGAATAAAAGGCCGTGGCGGCGACGGCGCCGCTGAGTACCGGCCCCCAGCCGTGGGGCATGAAGCCGCCATGGCTGGTCAAAAAGCCCAGGGTCGGGATGCTGTTAGGCAAGCTTCCCGTGATGAACAGGGCGCCGACGAACAGGAAGACGATGATGGCGACCACCTTGATCGAGGCGAACCAGAATTCGAATTCGCCGAACGCCTTCACCGAGAACAGGTTAAGGATGGTCATCGAGACGAGCAGCACCAGGCTGATCGACCACGACGGCACGTCGGGCAGCCAGAAGTTGACCAGCTTGGCGCCGGCGATGGCTTCCAGGGCCACGACGACGACCCAGAAATACCAGTACATCCAGCCGCTCATGAAACCGAGGAATTTCGCGACCTTCGGCTTGTCGTCGAAGGCCAGGCGCGCGTATTCGTAGAAGGAGCCGACCACGGGCAGGGACGAAGCCAGCTCGCCCAGCATGCGCATGATCAGGACGACGAGGCCGCCCGTGAGCAGGAAGGAAAGGATGGCGGCCGGGCCGGCGGCCTTGGCGATGACGCCGCTGCCGACAAAGAGGCCGGCGCCGATCACGCCGCCGATGGCGATCATGCTCATGTGGCGTTGCTTCAGCGAGTGCTGCAAGCCGGTACTGTTATGCGATTCGCTAATCATTTGTGTCTCCTAGTAATATCTGAAGCTCGGTGCGCCCTCGCCTGCTGCGGCTGGTTTCAGCCGCGCGGCTTTGTTTTATTTAGGCAACACCGTCAAGCAGCATCGATACATCATCAAATCAGTCTGGTTGGCTGCATGCCATAAGTCAATCTGGAAATGCAGCGGCCCGGCGCGGTCGCCAAAGGGTAATCGCGCTGGAGAGTAAGTACGGGGTATTGCGGGTTATTGCCGAGTTATTGCTGCTTAAAAAATGGGAGCGGCGGCAACACTTGTGGCGCCGGCGCCACTCCCAAGAACGTCTTACACCTTGCCCTTCCATGGCACGAGGGTACGTTCGAGGTAACGCATCATCAAATCAAACAGGAAAGCGAAGAAGCCGATCACGATAATGCCCATGATCACCACGTCGCTGGCCAGGAACTCGGAAGCGCTGAGCACCATGTAGCCGAGGCCGCGCGTGGCCGCCACCATTTCGCCCGCCACCAGGGTGGTCCAGCCCACGCCGATGCCGATGCGCATGCCGGTGAGGATTTCCGGAATCGCGGCCCGCAGAATCACGTGCACGATCACCTGGAAACGGGTGGCGCCCATCGAGTACGCCGCGTGGATTTGCTCCAGCGACACGGAACTGACGCCGGCGCGGGCCGCGATGGCCATCGGTGCAAAGATGGCCAGGAAGATCAGGTAGACCTTCGAAAACTCGCCGATGCCGAACCAGATGATAACCAGTGGCAAGTAAGCGAGCGGCGGCAGCGGACGGTAGAACTCGATCAAGGGATCGAAGATGCCGCGCGCCACGCGGTTGACGCCCATCATCACGCCGATGGGAATGGCGAACAGGCAAGCCAGGCCAAACGCGCCGAACACACGTACCAGACTGGCGACGGTGTGCTCCCACAGGGTGGCGCCGCCGAAACCGGTGGTGGCCGCCATGATGAATTTTTCATACACGGCTTGCGGCGACGGCAGGAACAGCGGCTTGACCATGCCGCTGGCCGTCACGCCAAACCACAACAGCAATACAGCGATGACGGTGACGGTGGCGATGCGGCTGGAATTGCCCTGCCCCGGCGCGCCGAACGCTTCGCCGGGCATGGCGCAGCGGGGAGCGAACAGGCGGCCAAAGAAGCCGGCGCGCTTGGCGGTAGCGGGAGGAAATCCCACGGCGGATGGGCTATGCATGAGACACCTCCAGCTCTTTATTGACCGCGCGTTCGTCGCCATAAATGATGTTGAGCACCGTTTCGCGCATCTTGATGAAATCCGGACTCGATTTCACGGCGCGCGCATCGCGGCATTCGAGGAAGCGCTTGTTGAAATCGAGTTCATACGTGTGCGTGATGCGGCCCGGGCGGGGCGACATGACGATCAGCCGGTTCGCCAGAAACAGCGCCTCGTCGACGCTGTGGGTGATGAAGAAGAACATGGTGCTGGACTTGGCCCAGATATCGAGCAGCAATTCCTGGATGGTTTCGCGGGTCAGCGCATCGAGCGCCGCCATCGGTTCATCCATCAGCAGCATGGCGGGATTGCTGGTCAGGGCGCGGGCGATGCCGACCCTTTGCTGCATGCCACCCGACAACTGATAAATCATATTGTCGTGAAAGTCCTTCAAGCCGACCAGCGCCAGGTTTTTCGCCGCCTGTTCGCGCCGCACGGCTTTCGCAACGCCTTGCAGCTTCAAGCCGAACTCCACGTTCTCCATCACGTTCAGCCACGGCAGCAGGGCATGTTTCTGGAACACGACGCCACGGTCGGCGCCCGGCCCTTCCACCTTGTTACTGCCCAACATGATTTCGCCCTTGGACGGGGCGATAAAGCCCGCCATCAGGCTCAGCAAGGTGGTCTTGCCGCAGCCCGAGGCGCCCAGCGCGACGACGAAGTCGCCGCTATTGATGGTGAGATTGATATTATTTAAGGCATGTACGCGTTCACCGGCCGTCTTGCCCGGATAAATCACGCTGACATCCTTGACGTAGAGATTTTCCATCATGTGCCCCGCATAGGTGTAGTCACTTCAGTTCAACGCACTCTGTTCAGTCAGCGCGCCCGCAGGCGCGCCATCGCACAACGTTTACTTCAGCAGGCCGGCGGCCTGTGCATACCTGGGTGTCACATACTTGGCGTAATCTGGTGCCAGGGTATCGATCTTGCCTTCGCCCTTGAGGAATTGCGCCGTGGCCAGCAGAGCTTGCGCCACGCCGCCCTTCGCGCCTCCACCGAGCCAGGCCGGCGAAGCCTGCTCCTGCATCGATGGGTAGGCGTACAGAGCCACGGAAGCGGCCACGTCCTTGGCGGCCGCGCCCGAATGCTTGACGTTGGCTTTGACTTGCGGGGAGTCGATGGTCCACGCCTTCGGATTGGCGCGGTAGTCGGCGTCGGCAGCGGCCATCACCTTGACGAACTTGGCCATGAAGTCGGCATTCGCTTCGCCCCAGGCGCGCTCGACGGCCATGCCGTCGAACGTGGCCTTGCCCTTCTTGCTCAATTCGCCGGAAGTGACGAGTACCTTGCCGTTTTGCTTGAGCTTGCTCAAGGCCGGATCCCACACGAAGGCGGCGTCGATGTCGCCACGTTCCCAGGCGGCGGCGATCTGGTTCGGTTGCATGTTGAGCAATTTCACTTCCGTGGGCTTGATGCCCCACGTTTCCAGCGCGAACATGGTGTGGAAATGCGTGGTGGACACGAAAGGTACGGCGATCTTCTTACCGCGCAAGTCCGTCGGCTTGGTGATGCCGGCGCCATTGCGGGCCACCATCGCCTCGGCTTCGTTGATGTCGTCGATGATCCAGAACAGCTGCAGGTCAACGCCGCGGCTGACGGCCGCCGTCAAAGGACTCGAACCGATGACGCCGATCTGCACGTCGCCGGACGCCATGCCGGTGGCTACCTTGGCGCCCGAATCGAACTTGCGCCAGTTGATTTTATAGCCGGTGGTTTTTTCCACTTCGCCGCTGGCGATCGCGACGAGGAAGGGACCGTTGATTTCCTGGTAGGCAATCGTCACTTCCTTGCTTTGCGCAAAGGCGGTACCGCTGGAGGCCGCCACTACACCCAGTACCAGGGTGCCGAGGACGGCGCGGCGCATCGTTGAAAAAACCGTGTTTTTGCTCGTATTCTTGTTCATGTCTCACTCCAAGTTTATTGTTATGTGTGAACGTTCGGGCAATATCTGCTCCTTGCGGAACAGGCGCCGCTGGTTGCTCTTTGTCAACCATACGGCGGCTTGGTACGGCTACTGCGATTTAAAACACTTCATCTTTCAAGTGATACCAGCGGTACAGGAAGCGCTGGCCCAGGCGGCGGAACGGGGCGAAAGCTTGCGACTCGACCAGTTCCATCATGTTCGGGTACGGCAGTTTCGAATTGAAGATCGGCAAGCCCGTGTCGCTGGCCTTGCCGGCGATGCGCTCGGCCATGCGCCGGCCCGCCTGCGCCGAGTACATGACGCCGTTGCCGCCGTAACCGAGCGAATAGAAGATCGATTGCTTCGGGTCCGGTTGCACGATGCGCGGCATCATGTCGTGGCTGACGTCGACCCAGCCCCACCACGAATAATCGATGGCGATGCCCGTCAGCGCGGGGAACTTGCGGTGCAGATCGTTGATCAAAAACTGTTTGTACTTCTCGTCCGGCGCGTCGGCGCCCGTGATGGCGCTGCGGCTGCCGATCTGCACGCGGTTGTCCGGCATCAGGCGGTAGTAGTGGCGCAAGATGCGTGTATCCGTGATCACCTGGTGGGTGCGGAAGTTGCACGCCTCGATTTCCGCCGGCGTCAACGGACGCGTGACGAGCGAATTCGACAGAATCGGCAGCAGGCGGTTCTTCACTTGCGGATGCAGATGCGGCGAGGTGTAGCCGCCCGTGGCCACGGCCACGGAACGGGCACGCACCACACCGCCCGGCGTTTGCAGATAATGCACGCCATTGCGCGTTTCCCAGCCCATCACGGGGCTCGATGGGTGCACCTTGGCGCCCAGCGCACGGGCCTTGCGCAGGTAGCCGAACGCCAGCTTTCCCGCATGGATGCCGATGCCTTCCGGCTCGTGCAGCGCGCCGGCCGCTTCCTTGTCATCGACGAATTCGCGCTTGACGGTGTCGGCGTCGAGGATGCGCGCGTCGTACTTGAAGATTTCGCGCATGACCTTGGCTTCTTTTTCCAGCGCGGGCATGGCTTTCGCCTTGTGGGCGATGTACAGGTGGCCGCCCGGTTGCGGCTCGCAATCGATATCGGCCGTGATCTTCTTGAACGTTTCCATCGCGTCGCACACCTCCGCGTGCAGTTTCAAGGCCGTGTCCATGCCATAACGGGCGATCCACTGCGAGCGCTTCAGGCGGCCCGTCGTGCATTGCGCCTGGCCGCCGTTGCGCGTGCTGCAGCCCCAGCTGACCCGGTTCGCTTCCAGCACCGTCGCCTTGATGCCGTGCTCCTGGGCCAGGAAGATGGCGCAGGAGAGGCCGGTAAAACCCGAGCCGATGATGGCCACGTCGACGTCGATGTCATGCGTGATGGGGCCGTCGTCGGCGGGCGGCTCGCCGGCCGTGCCGATCCAATAGGTGGGCGCGTAGGCATTGCCGTGGCCGGGGCGCTGGGCCACCAGCGGATCGTAGGCGGGATCGTAGGACGTGCGGGCGGCGGTGCTGGTGCCCAGTACGTCAGATGGGGTGTCGACAGGTTTGTTCATGATCATTCCCGGTGAACGTGCTGGCTCAGGCGGCTTTGTTGCCGGTCGCGACGGGTGGGCGATCCTTGCGGAAGGCATTTTTTACTGCGATCTTGCCGTCGCGGAAGGTAAAGATATCGACCATGCGCGCTTCGATGCGCGTACCGTCCGCCTTGGTGCCGGCAAACGTCGATTCCGTCACGCCTCGCTCGCCGCTGACGAAGTGCACCGGATTGAGCCAGGCGGCGTCAGGGAAGGTTTGCCAGGCCAGCTCGAAGCCGGCGCGCACGGCGTCGCGGCCAATAAAACTCTTGCCCAGCAGATCAGGGCCGGCCACGGCGTGGAATTCGCAATCGTCGGCCATGGCGGCCATCAGGGCCTCGATATCGTGGCGGTTCCAGGCATCGCCGAACGCTTGCAGGAAGTCAGTGGTGACGGCGTCGGTAGGTACTCGTGTGTTCATTTTTGTCTCCGTGAGTCGAATTTGGTACTTTTCGTTCCGTTTTTTAGTATTTTATTGAATTTAAGCTGAATGCCTGGGCTTGTCAAATCAAATAATTCAAATACCGGGACGGTTTGTATTCTTTATTGAAATAGCGATGCAGAAGTGACAATGTGTGAGAATTTCGTCACAATGCTGTGTCGGATTACGCCGGGCTTGCTCCCGGCGTAATCCAACACTCCAGCAGCAAATCAGACGTAATCTTTATATTTATCCAGATGCCGCACTGGTTTACTCAGCGCATCGCGGCGGAACGGGTCGCCCAGCTCGCGCGTGCACATGATTTCAATGATGGTCGTCTTGCCTTCATTCATCTGCATGTCGATCGCCTTTTTCAAGGCCGGGCCCACATCTTCCAGCTTGTCGACCGTGA
>NZ_JAAOLY010000041.1 GCF_011601275.1 Janthinobacterium lividum
CAGCCAGCCGCGGCCATCGTAGGCCATCTTCATGCCGGTGTAGGCATACTCGGTCTTTTGCAGGGTACCGCCAAAGCCGGCATTGGCCGTCACGGTGGCGACGACATAGGTCGGCGTGAGCACATCGGCCATGGGGTACACGGCGGCGTCAGGGGTACCGCGGTCGCTCTTGTAGCGCGGGCCCAGGCTGCCGGTGTTCGGGCTGGTCAGCGGTACCCAGTTCAGGCTGGTGGTGATGCCATTGCCGGTACGCACCGACATCAGCTGGTCGGGCGGCATCGGGTCTGTCTTCGCGTACAACCGGTTGCGGCTGGCGTCGTTGGCCGAGGAAGGCGACGCTTTCAGGCGCAGGATTTCGACGGCGCCGCGCCCGCTGAAGTCGCCCAGCACAAAGCGCGCGCTGCCGTCGCTCTTTTGCAGCTGGTCGTTGGCGGTGGTCAGGTTGAAGGCGGCGGCACTGAAGGTGCCGTCGCCATTGCTCAGATAGAGGCGGTTCTGCGATGGATCGTCGCGCCAGTGCAGGATATCGGCGCGGCCATCGCCATTGAAGTCCGCTATCTGCACACCAGCGGCCTGCAGCGGCCAGTAGGCACCGTCTGCAAGCAATGCTAATCCAGCGCCATTGAGGTTGAAATTTCCCGCAAAGATTTGCCGGTATGTACCATCAGATACCAGCAGTTTCTGTTCCGCTACGTTTTTGTGTGGAATTAAACAGTCCGAGCGACCATCGCCGTTGAAGTCTATGGCAAACTCGCATCCTATCCCCGCCTGGTGGGCTGGATCATAGTCGAAATTGCCGTCACCTCTGGATAGCCAGGTTCCACTGCTGACGACCAGATCAGCTAAGCCATCGCCATTGACATCGGCAATATAAGTATCACGCGGCGTATAGTACCCGGGGTAAGGCTCGGCATACATCGGTACATGCGCAAGGTTAATCGACGGCATCTCGATGAAGGAATTATCGCGCTGGCCTAGAAAGACTCGCGTACACACTACGTCGGTACATTGTTCTTTTTCGGATGGTGGGTATCCTCCGACCATGCCAAAACCGGGACTCAGTGCGGTCACCACGTCGAGAATGCCATCGTTGTTCACGTCAAGTAAATAATAGTTCCATCCGCTCGAGCGCGAGGTTCCCTGATAAACCAGGCCACCAGGGCATAAATCCTGCATATCCAGGCGCGTGTCACAAACAAAATGGTCCTCCTGGACCCCTCGTTCCTTGTGCAAATCGACGCCAGTCACATTGACCATGCGGAATGACCCATCGCCATTCGAGATGTACAAGATACTTGGAGCGTAACAACCCAGTCCTTCGCCTTGGGTGCGTAAAATATCCGTCAATCCATCGCCATTAAAATCAATGGCGGTGGAGGTATAACAGCCGTCGCTCTTGAAGAGATTCTGATCGATGATATTGAACTGCCCTGCTCCGGTCCCATTGGGGATGGCAGTAAAGGCACCGTCACCGTCGCTGCGGAACAGCCGGTTTTCGCCAGGCGTGTCGGACCAGCGCAGAATGCTGGTACGGCCATTGCCGAAGAAGTTACCTGTCAGGACGCCATAATCGCCCTTGATGCTGGTCATGACCGTAGTCGATAATTCCCCATACATGAAGGCGTCGGTCGACGTGTAGTTCGATCCGCCACCCGGCGAGTAATTAAAGGTGGTGGCCGGCAAGCATTTACTGAGATTGATATCGGCGCATTCGCGCACCTTGACCAGTCGGCTGCGCACGGTCACGGGACCGTTGTCGTAGTCGAGCTTGATCGATTTGACGTGTACCGCATTGGTTGGCCTGGATGGGACATTTCCGGGCCAGTTGATATACGTCGATACCTTGTCGAGCAGCCAGATGCTGACGTTCTTGCCGCCCTGGTGATAGGCTTCGGAGCGGTCCTGCATTGTGCCGCGTACCATGTCGGGGCGTTCCGTGTATTCGAACACCACGCGGTTGGCCGGCTGTTGCGCCGCCGTGCCCGTGTAGAGGATTTCTTTCAGGCGCCACTCGTGGCCGGGTGTCGCATTGCCGACCGCAGGGCCGCTGCCCCAGGCGACGTCGCGCTGTTCGTAGCGGAAATCCATGTAGTTGCCGACCGTGTCGCTGATGCGGCTGACGGCCCACGCCGCTATCGTTCCCTTGTTGGTCACATTAATAGCAGCCTTGCCTGCCATATCACCATATTCGTAGATCTGGCCGCTCTTGGTCCACACCTTGAAATAAGACGGTCCGTTGGCGGGATCACCGCTTGCGCCATAGGCGCGAATGCGCGCATAGATATCCTTGTCGGTGCGATACTCGCGCACCATGCCACTGCCGCCGAGGCTGTCGCTCTGTTGGTTCGCAACAGGATTGCCGGATGCATCGGTCTGGATCAGGCGCTGGCCATCCAGGCACAATTTATCGTTGCCGCCATACTCGACGCTGCGCGCCACGCCATCGATGCGCTTGTTGCCGGCACAGCGGGTAATGAGGGAGATGCCCTGCACGCTCCAGCCAAGGCCGACTGGACCATTGATGCCACTGGCGCTATACAGCAGGCCGATATTCGGTGTCATGCCGCCGATTCCCGGGGGCACGGCGATCGGCACTGTATAGCCAGGTGTACCGCCATTCGATACGCTGACGCCCTGCGCATGCGCGCCCAAGCAAGCTATAAGGAGTGCGGTGCCAATCAAATAGCGTTCCAGCAACCCGACAAGACGTTTGTTGCCGGTTGTACGCAATGTCATCAATCAATTCTCCGTAGCCGCACGAAGCTATCTGGCGTATAAACAGGGCGGATAATTGACTCTTCAAATCGTCACCTGTCCCACGCCACGACATCAGCCCATGCGATATTTAATAGTTGTGAAGGAATAGTTTTGAGATGTTACGCTAAGGCAAATAATAATTGCAAACTAAATATTGGAAAATGGATAAATTTAGAGCTTGCAATATCTTCTGCGGGATGGCCAAGATATGGCTTACCAGTAATCCTGCGGTGTGTCCTTGGGCCCGTAGCGGGCATTAGGAACAAGATTGGATCGACGGAATGTTGAAGAGCGATTCAAAGGCGAACAGGTTACGACACATGTGAATTTACTCTGATAATTTCGGGTAACACGCACTACGTGGCATTCAACGGTAGCTCATCGCACCACAGTTAGCCTTCAATTGGCCTGGCCATCCTTGCGGGTAAGGCAGTCGAACGAGAGCCATAAACAATGATCTGTCCTGAGAACGTTCAGTAGGCGAGGTGCCCAGCATTGGCAAAAAGGGCGATTGACATCACTTGGCGCCCATATGTTTATAATATCGACTTTGATAAGATGGCGGGGGAATTATATTAATAAAAAAGTAAGAATTGCAGCAGTCAGAAGCCAACAAGAATGCAGATTCCTGGGGAGTCATCATAACAAATAAATATCGTCGCATTGGACGTTTTTGGCGCAATTAGTGCTGGATAAAAACGATTTTTATCAGCGACAGCCATATTGCCTGGGAAGCTAATCAAGCCATAGTTGCATGATGAAGGTGTATTCCATATGGTAACTCCATCATTCATATAGTTTTCCAATTTCCAACTCGGTTGCCCAGACGCCACTGAGTAAAATATCTGACGTCGCTCAGCATGTGCTGAAGCGCAAAAAAAATTAAAAAATAATTAAAATTTTTAATATCTTGGGGAGATTTTTCATGTGGATTTCTTAATTGTTAATCGAGGGATGGTATTGCATTAATTTCAATTCGTTATTCATGCTGCAGTTTTCCAGATGTTGTTGTCAAAAATATCTGATGTTCTTGGGAAAAGATTCATATCTGGTGCTATTGAGACGTTGTCGCGCTGTCGCGTTGTTGATTTAAGGGCGTAATTTTTCAGGAAAGAATTGCGTACCTCAACCTGGACGGGCCCGTTCTACCAGCGCATATAATTGATCAAAGAGCGATATTGTAATGACACCGTCGAATGCGACCTGGCCGTTGCATAGTATATGCATGAGTTCGATGTCGGCGACCACATTGCCGGCGACCGAAACAACTTGGAGCCTAACATGGGTTTGGTCACGCGCTTAATCGGCCGCTAATCCTGTTTAACGATATTTTCGAGATATTTGACTTGGCGTACTGCGATCGGTACATTCTGTACGGCACTCATGTCGGAAATTACTGTCTTGTTGGCACTGCTGTTGTCAATGGCACCCCTGGCAGGATGCACATCTTTTATGGTTTATTGCTGACTACATGTTCAATCACCGCAAAGTCCTGAAAACAACTGCCAAGAATAAAAGTTAGCGGTTGTTCCATCATGTGAGACGACAAAATTAATGCCGTCATCTCTTTGTAAAATGGATGCTCCTTGCGCAAAATATATAAGTCATTCCTTAAACATGAGTGGGGGGCAGTCATCGATTTTTGTGCCACTAATAGGCCGGGATGCGCGGAATAATAATGATATGTCACTACAGGACTACCTACAAAATCAGCATATGAACCAGCGTAGGAGTGGCTGCAAAAAAAACATGCAAACAGCGACATTACAGCAGTATTTAATTTCGACATATAGTCACCCATTATAAGAACGTTGCAGCGACAAGACTGCAGCGGCCAGAAATCGCCGAATACTGAGGATCATCGCTAATATGCAACATCAGAGGCTGCTGGGTTATTTTGGCTAAGGTCAGTAATGCAAAGAGACGTTTTTGGGGGTCGCCCGACTTTAATGTGGTGATGTAGACATTGTCGTTGCACGTTAGTTCAGCTGGACGCGTAAATCCCCCCTTGATCCTTACCTCAAGATTGCCTGCGCGGTGCCCTAGTACATCTTGTTCGATCACCGAAACGTTCTCAATATATACCGGGGAGACGGCAGCAACGGAGGCGTATACTGGATTGGATATTGATGACAACATGAAGAGGCCAAAGAAAAAGAGTTTCACTATGTATCCTAAATATAATAGAAAAATATCTACGTCCTAATAACACTATTCTACATTGTCACATTTGCTTATTGCTATGTCAAATGATTAAATTTTTTCATTTCGACTATAGATATGTGCTTACGTTAGTTGATATTATAAGTAGCCGTACATCAGAAAATTCGCATAGTCACTGCGTTAAGATAGGGTTGGCTTCAGGCAGGTGGCGGGACTTCAGCAAGGTTGTCGCGTCCGGCACCGATTCGCGACCCAGATAGCTGCCCACAAAAGCGCGAATGGATTGGCTGTCGTAGATCGCGTCTTCGATACCTTCGTCAGACAAGCCAAAGCATTGCTGGGCCACGTACATGCGCAGCATGCGCGCCAGTCCGATCGGTGGCCTGCCGGCGCTCTCGACCGTTGGATAGAACGGCTTGATTAGTTTGTGCAGCCTGCCGCACGGCATCACGCTGTCGATCTCGGCCAAGAAGCGGTCGCGCCGCGTCAGCTTCTTGTTGGTTGCGTACTCAAGGTCGGAAAAGCTTTTTTGCATGGTCGATGGCGGACGTTGTGATGCCGTTATTGTCTCAGGTCAGGCTGCCGTAGGGAATGGCGTCCAATGAATGAATCAATCCGTCCCTAGCTGTAGCAAAGTGAATATTGAAATGAAAACTTTACGGTGATCGCTTTGTTAAAAAAACATCGGGAAAACGAAATCATCAATTAATGAGCGTTCCCCTAGAACGTAATGCCAACTACATTTTCACCATCGTGCCAGCGCACGCAGGTATTGCTTCCAAAGACACTGATAACCTGACCACTCGCACGGGCAGTTAGTAACATTGCAAGCTGCTGTTTCCCTGTGACTGAATTCTCATCAGCAATCAGCCAGTATGAATATTTTGCGCAAGCTGGTTTTCCTGTCGCCGTATTTTCCATGATAAAAGAGATCAAGCCATCACTCGATCGAACGGTGATATTGAGTATTTTTCCTACTTGTTCTCCTGCATAGGCAAGATTGCATTGGGTTACGAATAGAAAAGCTAGGGCTGAATAAAATTTATACATGATATTTTCTGTGTGATTATTTTGAGATTTATGTAAGGGCTGAATTATTATGGCGCCAAAAATCATCTAACTCGATAGCATGTTAGTAAGTATGAACTACTATTTACGTATAATGAGGTTGTTATAAATTCCATGTGCGCGTTAGATTCAGAAATAGTTCACCAATATTTTTCATGAGGATTTCTTGAGTATTCAGTATGAAATAGTAACCTCTGCATGATGTTTTATTATTTCTTCTTAAAAATTTCAATCCATGTCATGACAACTCCGAGAACGGATAGAATAAAGCCGAGGTAAATAAAGAAAAATCCAATAGATTCCGATAGGTATAAAATCATCAAATAGCCAACAATTCCTATTAAAAATCCAAAAAATCCAATTTTATGACCTTTGGATTTTTTTTTGTCTTCCATATTGTGGCTCCGCATCTTAGTAATGAGTAATTGAAATTTCTTTTGCTAATTTCTTATGCATTTTGTTTGCATTGTACATACCAATCCCCCAGCAGCAGCTCCGACCCCCACCCCACCAAAACCACGGCCGACTACACCATTGCCACTATTGTCTTTCAAGTACTGTCCTGATCCCAAAAGACCATTTCCGCCAGTCCAAAACGCTCCTGTATATTCGGTTTTTGAGCTGGTGAGTGCCCCAGTGCCTGCAGCAATCACGTTGCCATGTCCTATAGTTGCCCCCATCCCAACAGCGGTACAGGAGTTGATATATAAACATGCATTTCGAGTGCTATCAAGTGCAATTCCGGCATCTGCAGAATATCCTACTACTCCAGCGAAAGCTGTTCCGCCGTAACCATAGGTTGCATTCACAGGAACGCCAACTCGCTCCCCGAAAATGTAATTATACAATTTACCTATTGGTGAGGTTTTTAAACTTTCAAAGCGATCACAAACACTTTCTCGACAAAATTCATTATGAAGAGAATCATTAAATAAGTAACTAAAGGCACCGGTAACCGCACCATTGGCGAACTTGCCCCCTCCTAGAATAGATGCAGACCCACCTGCTGCTGCGCTAATTGCTGCGCCACTAAGTTTATTTCCTGACTCAGTTACGCTCTTCATAAATTCTGTGCTTGCTAATGCTTTTGTAAAAGCAGCACTAAGCGCCCCAGAGCCACACGAACCGCCGGTTGCTGAGCTTGTTGCACAGCCAACCACTCCATGCAGCGCGATGCCAGCAGCGCCGCTCCATGCCGCAGCCTCGCTAGCGCCTGTAAGGAAATTGCCTCCCGCGATCACATTCCCTGCTCCGGCAAACATGCCGGCCGTAAAGGCACCTTGCAGCCCTCCTTTCACATTTCCTGTTGCGACAGTCCCGCTGATAAATCCAGTGACGGCCGCTTGTGCCACAGCACCTTCCGCACCCAAGCCAATTAGAAAATTACTTCCCGGTAAATATACACTGATCACAACAGCCGCAATCACTGGCGCATACTTTTTAATATGGTTATTCCAGGCATTGTCAATAAATGGAACATTGAACATACCGCCGAACAGGTAGCCACTCGGGTCCGTGCAGGTCATCGGATTGTTATAGCAATACGCGTAACGGTTGTAGTTCTGCAGGTTCATCGGATCCTGGATGAACGGATCGCCCTGCATGAACATGCCCAGGCGCGGATCGAAGATGCGCCCGTTCATG
>NZ_JAAOLY010000042.1 GCF_011601275.1 Janthinobacterium lividum
GCACGTCGACCGTGCCCGCGCTGCCTGCTGGCGCCGTGGCCGTGATTTGCGTGGCGCTGTTGACGGTAAAGCCATTCGCTGCCGTGGCGCCGAACGTCACCGCCGTCGTGCCGCTAAAGCCGGTGCCAGTAATGATGACCGTGGTGCCGCCGGCAGTTGTGCCGGAGGTTGGCGAAATACTGCTCACCACCGGCTTTGCCACATAGGTAAATTGATCGGCGGCGCTGGTGCCGCTGGTGCCGCCCGTCGTGGTCACACGCACGTCCACTGTGCCCGTGCCGGCGGGCGCCGTCGCCGTGATTTGCGTGGCGCTGTTGACGGTGAAGCCCGTCGCTGCCGTGGCGCCGAACGTCACCGCCGTCGTGCCGCTAAAACCCGTACCGGTAATGGTGACAGTGCTGCCGCCAGTGGCCGGGCCGGCCGTGGGCGAAATGCTCGTCACCGTCGGTGTCGGTACAAAGGTGAACTGGTCCGCCGCGCTGGTGGCACTGGTCCCGCCAGACGTGGTGACGCGTACGTCGACCGTGCCGGAGCTGCCAGCTGGCGCCGTGGCCGTGATCTGCGTGGCGCTGTTGACTGTGAAGCCGGTTGCTGCCGTGGCGCCGAAGGTCACCGCCGTGGCGCCGGTGAAACCCGTGCCCGTGATGGTGACGTTCGTGCCGCCGGCGGTGGGACCTGCCGTGGGCGAAATGCTGGTGACCGTTGGCGCAGGAATATACGTGAACTGATTGGCGGCGCCGGTGGCGCTGGTGCCGCCGCTGGCGGTAACGGTGACGTTCACGGTACCGGCACTGCCAGCCGGCGATGTGGCGGTCATGGTCGTGGCGTTGACGACGGTAACGCTGACGCCATTGTTGGCGCCAAACTTGAGCGCCGTGACGCCCGTAAAGCCAGTACCGGTAATCGTGACGGCCGTGCCGCCAGTGCTGGGGCCGGACGCAGGCGTCACGCCGGTGATGGTCGGCGGCGGCTGGGCGTTGATCACCATGGAATAGCTGCGCGACGTGTTGTACGGTCCGTTGCCGCCCGTGACATCCGTCGATTTGATCACAAAATTATAGGTTCCCAGGGCGGTGGGCGTGCCCGATAACAAACCGCTGGAGGACAAGCTGAGGCCAGTTGGCAAGGCGCCCGATTCCACCACATAGGTATAGGGCGCGGTGCCATTCGACGTGGACATCTGCTGGCTGTACGGCGTCGACAAGCCTCCCGCCGTCAGGGTGGTGGGCGTGATGGACAAGATCGGTACGGCGATCGATACGGAATAGTTTTTGGTGACTACCTGCGGCGTGCCCGAGGTCGTATCGGTGACCTTGACGCTGAACACATAGGCGCCGGTAGCCGTCACGGTGCCGGAAATCAAGCCGCTCGGCGATACGCTGATGCCAGGCGGCAAGGTACCGGAATCAAACGCGTAATTGTAGGGAGCCACGCCGCCGCTAGCCGACATGGCCTGGCTGTATGGCACGCCAATCACGGGCGCGGGCAAACTGCCCGGCAACACCGTGAAGGACGCCGCCGCGGGCGCGACTGTCACGGTGAAAGTCACTTCCTGGCTATCCTCGTCAAGCAGGATAAAGCTGTCGGACAGCGCCCCGTCGCCATTATTGATATAGGTGGCGATGCCATTGCTGTTATTGACGAGACCTGTGATCGTGCCGTGCAAGGGCGTCGCGTTATTATCAATCAGGCCAAATCCGCTGCAGGACGACAGGTCGATGATATGCGAGCCGCCCGAGGCGACTGAAAAACTCTGGCTGGCCGTACATTTCACGCTCGGCAAGGCCTGCGCAGGATTGGCGCCAAACGCCAGCATCAACAGGCACAGCGAAGCGAGCCACTGCCCGAGACGGCAAGATACAGCCGTCCCGATAGTGTCGCGATCCGACATTCGCTTCCGGTTTCCAGCAACCAAGGCGAGCAGAAAAGAAAGTGCCGGACGGCCGATGATGTCGTTGCAAATGCGCAACATAGTTTCTCCAATACAGAGTTTTTCAGACAAAAGTGAAGGTGATTTCAGGCCGTCGGCGATGCCCATTCCGAGCGCTTCCACAGTGCCAACAGATGTTGACGCTTGCCATATGACAACGTATGCTACTCCGAGATTTCAATAAAGTAACTATAACAAAAAGGGTTTTTTAAAACGCAATATTGATTGCAAATGGAAAATATTGCTAATTTGAAATTCAATAGCATTCCAACCGTGGGAGAACGATGATGGCTGATGTGTATCTAGGACAAATCATGATGGGCGGCTTCAATTTTGTGCCGCGTGGCTTTGCGGCATGTAACGGGCAATTGCTGCCCATCGCGCAGAATCAGGCGCTGTTTGCGCTGTTGGGGACGTATTACGGCGGCAATGGCAGTACCACCTTTGCCCTGCCTAACTTGCAAGGCAGTACTCCTGTGGGAGCTGGCGGTTCGGTGGATGGTTCCTGGCAACCCGCACCCTATCAGATCGGTACGCGGGCGGGATCGGAGGCTGTCACCTTGCTAGCGACCCAGATGCCGGCGCACACGCATGCGGCCAATGCGGTGACGGCGCCCGGTACCTCGAAAAATCCTACCAATACCGTGTTTGGCGGCAGTGGCGCGGAATCCATCTACGGTTCGGCCGGACCGCAAGTCACCCTGGCCGGCCAGACCTTGGCGTTGGCCGGCGGCAACCAGGCGCATCCCAACATGCAGCCGTTCTCGGTCATTAACTTCAATATCGCCTTGAGCGGTATCTTCCCGTCGCGCAACTAACGAATCAGCCACTTCTTACGGAGCATAGTCATGACCACACCCTATGTCGGCGAAATTCGCCTGTTTTCCTTTCCCCGCATTCCCAGCGGCTGGTTCGCCTGCGACGGCAGCCTGAAACCGATCTCCGAATACGAAGTACTGTTCGTCCTGCTGGGCACCACCTACGGCGGCGATGGCGTCACCACCTTTGCCGTGCCCGACCTGCGCGGCCAGGTTCCCCTGCACATGGGTACCGGTCCGGGCCTGAGCAACCGCCCCCTCGGGCAACGAAGCGGCAGCGAATCGGTGACCCTGCTGCCGACCCAGCTGCCTTTGCATACGCATCCGTTCAATGTGAACAGCACCCTGGCAACGTCGAACGTACCGGCGGCCAACCTGCTGCTGACTGCGCCGTCGAATAACGACAAGATGTACACCAGCGATCTGACCGGCCTGACCGCCTATGCACTGGCAACCACAGCCACGGGCGCGACAGGCGGCAACCTGCCGCACGAGAACACCATGCCAACCCTGACAGCATCATTTTGCATCGCATGGGCAGGCATTTTCCCATCCCAGCAATAACAGCCGGCACGCAAGCGCAGCCCCTAAAATCGATCAGGAGAACTTAACGTGACCTCACCATACCTTGGCGAAATACAAGTCTTCGGCTTCAATTTCACACCCTACGGATGGGCCAGCTGTAACGGCGCCACCCTGCAAATCCAGCAATACAGCGCGCTGTTTTCCTTGATCGGCACGCAGTATGGCGGCAATGGGACCACTACCTTCCAGTTGCCCAACTTCACGGGACGCGCGCCCTGCAGCCAGGGCCAGGGTCCGGGCCTGACGCCGCGTGTGATGGGCGAGACCTTCGGCACCAACAGCGTCACGTTGAACGTCACGGAGATGCCGAACCACAGCCATCAACTCAATGTGTACCGCCAGCCCACCGCCGCCCTGCAACACAACACGCCGCTCGCTGGCGACGCCTTGATCGCCCTTGGCGGCACGTCCGCATTCGTGCCGACGACACCACCCAATGTATCGCTGTCCCCGGCCGCGATCGGTAGTGCCGGTGGCGGCCAGCCGCACGAAAACCGCCAGCCGATGCTGGCGGTGAATTTCTGCATCGCGCTGCAAGGGGAATTCCCGTCTTTTGACTAAGTTTGCTTGATCCAGGCAGGCGGCGCCATCGCGGCGCCCGCCTTGCCCTTCCCTCCTCCCCGCACTGGCCTCAGTTGAATACGGCCTGGTACAGAAAGCCATGGCTGTCACGCGCCACCGGCACCAGAAAGATACCCACTTCGCCAAACGCCTCATGCTGCATCTGGAAGATTTTCTGGTTGAACAGGATGGGAGAGCTATGGTGAAACAGCAGGCTGAAAGGCTTGCGCATCAAGCCCTCCAGCGTCGCTGACGGCAACGGGCGCACTTCCTTCAGGACAAAGGCGGCATTGCCGTCACTGGCCGCGATAAACGTCTCGTTGACGCGCGCGGCAAAGTGTTCGAAGGTCAGGACATTCATCATTCCAGATATTCCATTCCGTAAGCAGTGTGGTGAAGACGATGTCTGATTCTAATGGAATCATTGCAGCCCTGGCACGGCAATGACATGAAAAACCAGACGCCACATGCGCCGCGGGGCGGAAGCAAGCTGCTCCCGCCCCGCGGCGTCACTTCCTTGATTCGCAGCGCTACCTGAGCGGCATGGCGATGCCGAACATGACCGACTGGGTACGCCCGCTATCGATGTTCAGATTGCTGTTGTAGTCCAGGGTGATCGTCATGCCGTTCGACAGAAGCAGTTTCACGCCCAGGCCCGCCGCCCAGTTGCCCGTCTGTTGCGGCACCGTGCGGATCACGTACACGGGGCCGTCGGCCACCAGGTCGGCATACGCCAGGCGCGCATCGTCGGCGCCCTGGAACTGATGCCGGTACTCGAGCCGCGCACGCGGGAACCACGTGCCCAGGCCGCCCACATAGATGCCTTCGGCGCGCACACCGAGCGCGCCGATGCGCGAGCGCACGGTCTGCTTGAAGTAGCTCAGGGCGTTGATGCCGGCCGCCTTCTCCGTGTACGGATCGAGCTTGGCCGACATCAGTTCCACGCGGCCATACGGCGACCACATCCAGGTGTCATGGCGCATCTCGATGCCGCCGACCAGCGCGCCGAACACTTGCTTGCCGTCGCGTTCGCCCGTGGCGAAACCGCTGCCATCGGCGAGGTAGCGCGAAGCGTCGTACTGCAAGGTGCCGTAGCCGAGCACGCCGTCGAGGAAGACGCCCTTGCTCGGACGCAGGCTGCCATACACGGCCGCCACGGCGCTGTCGGCCGTGCTGCGGCTGCCGTTCTGGCCCACGTCGCTGCGGTCATGGCTGAAGCCGGCACCCACGCCCAGGGTCGCCAGGTCGCTGAGGCGGTAATCGCCCCCCACGCTCACGCCGTTGGTACGGAAACGGAAGCCCGTGTCGCGGCCATTCACATAGTGCTGGCCGAAGTCGACCGCGCCACCGAGCCACAGAGCCAGCGCCTGCTTCTGCGTATCGGGCTTTTGCGGCATGTCCGGCAAGCCGCTGGTGGCGCCGCTGACATCCACCTGCTGCCGTTCATCGCTGCTGAAACCAGCGCCTGGCTGGCGCAAGGCCGCCTTGCGCATGAACGGTTTCACGGCCGTGCCGAATACGCGGTCCGCTTCGTCCGCCTGCCAGCGCGCCAGCGCCGCCGTCGGATTGCCGCTGTCGTTTGGCGGCGTCAGGCTCAGGCCGAAGCTGGAACGTCCCCAGCCATCGCCATGCAGGCTTTCCAGGCGTTGCGTGAAGTTCGACAGCTGTGCGCTGGCGAAACGCCGCGCCGCGTCCGCTTGCGCCGCCTGCAGGCCGATCACTTCCGGATCGACCGACGGGTCGCGCCGCGCCGTCACGGTCACGTTGACGACACCCGGTTTCGAGGTGGCATACGCATTGCTCAAGGTGTAGCTGACGACGGCCGCGCCGGCGAACTTGCCCGAGGCCGCAAAGCTCAGCTGGTACGACGGCTTGCCGGCCGTGCCCACGTCGCGCACCACCACCTTGCCCGCTTCCGCCGGCGCCACGCTCAGCACATTGGCCGCCGTGAACGGGCCACCCGTGGCGCCCGCCGTCAGGTCGACATTGACCGTCAGGCCGGCCACCACCGTGACGCTCTGGCTGAGCACTTGCGGCATCGGATTGACGGTAATCGTCGAGGTCACCGGCGCCGACGTGCCGAAGGCGTTCGACACGGTATAGCCGATGCGGATCTCGCCGCTGGTGTTGATGCCTGGCGTGTAGACGATGTCCATGCCGTTGACCACCGCCGTGCCGCTGGCAGGTTGCGTCGTGATGGCCACGGCCGTGAATGGCCCGCCCGTGGCGCCGTCCGTCACCGGCAGGGTCACCGGCGTGCCGGCCAGGACCGTGGCTGTCTTGGCCACCGGCACGGGCACGGGCTGCGGCGCCACCGTCACGCTGACCGTGGCGGGGGCGGAGGTGCCGCCCGGACCCGTCGCCGTGTAGCTGAAGGCGTCCGGACCGAAGTAGTTGGCATTCGGCACATACATCACCTTGAAGGCGCGATTGCCTCCCCCCGCCGCGCCGCTCGACACCACCGTGACGGTCCCATGCTGCGGCGGCGTGACGATGGTCACTGCCGTGATCGGGCTGCCATCCGTGGAAGCGATGGTCAGGCTCACTTCCTGGTTGGCCGAGGTCGTCGCCGTTTCATTGGCCACCGGCGGCGGTGCCTGGTTCACCAGCAGGGTCAAGGCTTGCTGCACCGTGAACTGGTGCGCGTCCTTCGCTTGCAAGGTGAAGTTGTAGCTGCCCGCCACCGTCGGCGTGCCGCTCAACACACCGCTCGCCGCATCGAGCACCAGGCCCGCCGGCAAGGCGCCGCCGCTCACCGCATACGCATACGGCGCCACGCCACCGCCAGCCGTGAATGGCTGGCTGTACGCGTCGCCGGCGCGGATCGCCGACAGGCTGGCCGGCGTCAGGCTCAAGGTGGGCGCAGCGACAGCCAGGGTGTAGCTGTTGGTGGCGCTGAACGGCGCCCCCACGCCCGTGCTGCTGTCCGTGACCTTGATGCTGACCGGGAAACTGCCCGCCACATTAGTGGTGCCGGACAGCACGCCGGTCGCCGCATTCAAGGTCAAGCCGGCAGGCAAGGCGCCGCTGCTGATGCTGAAGGTATGTGGCGCCGTGCCGCCCGCCGCCGTCAGGGTTGCGCTATAAGCCGCTTCCGCCGTTGGATTGGGCAGGCTGGCCGGCGTCAGGCTGACCGTGGCCGAAGCGACAGTCAGCGTATAGCTTTGCGTGCCGGTGAACTGGTGCGCATCTTCCGCTTGTACGGTCAAGGTAAAACTGCCGGCCGCCGTCGGCGTACCGCTGAGCAAACCGCCGCCGCTCAGTGTCAGGCCCGCTGGCAGGCTGCCGCTCGATACCGTATAGGCATACGGAGCGACGCCGCCGCTGGCCGTCAGTTGCTGGCTGTACGCCGAAGCCACTGTCGCTGCCGGCAAGGTGCTTGGCGTCACCGTGATGGCGGGCGCGGCAACGCTCAAGGTATAGCTGTTGGTGGCGCTGAATGGCGCTCCCGCGCCCGTGCTGCTATCCGTGACCTGGATACTGACCGGGACACTGCCGGCCACATTGGTCGTCCCCGACACCACGCCCGTGGATGCGTTCAGGCTCAAGCCGGCCGGCAGGTTGCCACTGCTGATGCTGAAGGTATATGGCGCCGTGCCGCCCGCTGCAGTCAGGGTGGCCGTGTAGGCCGCTTCCGCCGTCGCATTGGGCAAGGTGGCCGGCGTCAGGCTGACCGTGGCCGAGGACACCACCAGAGTATAGCTTTGCGT
>NZ_JAAOLY010000043.1 GCF_011601275.1 Janthinobacterium lividum
TGTTACTTTGCCGTTTTACCGGCACCGTCATTGCTGACGGGTCGCTCACTCAAAAAACTGACAGGCCACTACTTTCGTAGCGCCTATTTCATTATTTCTTGTGAACATTTGATATTTTAAGTTTTACAGCGATCCGAAGATCGCTGCTGCACTTGCATCAAATGCCCACACTTATCGACTGTTAATTGTTAAAGAACTGTATTCGGTACTGCTTTCGCGCTATCGACAAAGCGTTGTGTTTGTCAGCTGCGAAGAAGGAAGAGTATGAAGCATTTCAGCACAATCGTCAACTCCTTCTTTTACTACTCATCGCCGTTTCCGGTGATCCTCAAGTGCCGCATTTGACTGCGTCTCATTGGGGAGGCGAACTATAGCAAAGCCACCCACGGGCGGCAAGCTTTATTTCAGCAATTCGGCAACTGCCATGCCCACATCGGTCGTACTGGCGCTGCCACCCATGTCCGGCGTACGCGGGCCATGCTCGAGCACCTGTTCAATGGCGCGCAAAACCGCGTCATGCGCCGCAGTGTAATTGGCGTCGCCATTACCGAGGAAGTCCAGCATCATGGCGCCCGACCAGATCATGCCGATCGGGTTGGCGATATTCTGGCCGTAGATATCGGGGGCGGAACCGTGTACCGGCTCGAAGACAGAAGGGAACGTGCGCTCCGGATTGATATTGGCCGATGGTGCGATGGCAATCGTCCCCGTACAGGCAGGGCCCAGGTCGGACAAGATGTCGCCAAACAGGTTTGAAGCCACCACCACGTCGAAGCGCTCGGGACTCAATACAAAGCGGGCCGCCAGGATGTCGATATGGTATTTATCCCAGCGCACATCGGGGAAGCTCGGCCCCATCGCCTCCACCCGCTCATCCCAATACGGCATGCTGATGGCAATGCCATTCGACTTGGTGGCCGATGTCAGGTGTTTCTTGGGCCGGCTTTGCGCCAGTTCGAATGCGTATTTCAATATCCGGTCGACGCCCTTGCGCGTAAACACGGATTCCTGCAGCACCGTTTCGCGCTCCGTTCCCGCGAACATGCGCCCACCCACGGATGAATATTCTCCTTCCGTGTTTTCACGCACCACATAAAAATCGATATCGCCCGGTTTTTTATTCGCCAGCGGGCACGGCACGCCCGGCATCAGCCGCACGGGACGCAAGTTGACGTACTCATCGAACTCGCGCCGGAATTTTAATAAAGAGCCCCACAGCGAGATATGGTCGGGCACCTTGTCCGGCCAGCCCACGGCGCCAAAATAGATGGCGTCGAAATCCTTGAGCTGCGCAAACCAGTCCGAGGGCATCATTTGCCCGTGTTCCAGGTAATAGTCGCAATTGGCCCACTCCATGGTCGTGAACTGCAGGTTGATATTGAAACGACGGGCAGCCGCTTCAATTACACGCAAGCCCTCCGGCATGACTTCATTGCCGATGCCGTCGCCGGCGATGACGGCGATTCTGTGTACGGGCATGAGATTCTCCTGTTTATAGATGGAAGCTTCGATGATACTGGCGTCACCTCAGAATACAATCAGGGGATTCATAACCGCAGTATTCACATTTCGTGGTCAATCAATGAACAATACGCCATTGCTGGAAGACCTACGCCTCTTTTGCCAGGTCGCCCATAAAACCAGCTTCGCCGCCACGGCGCTGGAACTGGGCATTTCCAAGGCGGTAGTCAGCAAGCGCATCGGTATGCTGGAAGCTGCGCTGCAAGTCCGTTTGCTGCACCGGACCACACGCAGGGTCAGCGTCACCGATCACGGCGAGATCGTGCGGCAATGGGCGCAGCGCATTTTGGAAGATGTCAAACAGATGGGGGAAGCGGTAGCGCAGTCCAAACTGCAGCCGCAAGGCCTACTGCGCATATGCTCTAGTTCCGGCTTCGGGCGCAACCGGCTTGGTCCCGCCCTATCCCAGCTGGCACGGCAATATCCAGACTTGAGAATACAGTTGGAATTGCTCGACCGCCCCATCGACCTGCTGGGCGAAGGTTTCGATCTCGACATTCGCATCGGCGCGGTCCATGAACCTGACCTGATCGCCCACCGTATTGCCAGCAATAGCCGCGTACTATGCGCCGCGCCCGCTTACCTGGCACAACGCGGAACGCCGGACACCCTGGCGCAATTGCGCGAGCATGACTGCATCGTCATCCGCGAACGCGACCAGGATGGGCGGCGCTGGAAACTGCAAGGGCCTCACGGGCTGGAAACGATCAAGGTCGATGGGCCGCTGTCGGCCAACAATGGCGAGATCGTCCATCAATGGGCCCTGCATGGCCACGGTATCATCTTGCGTTCAGCATGGGATGTGGAAAGCAGCCTGGCGCAAGGCAAGCTGGTGCGCATTTTGCCCGCGTATCAACAGGCTGCCGATGTGTGGGCGGTGACTACGTCGCGACTGTCGAACTCGGCCAAGGTCAGGGCTTGCGTACAATTTTTGCAGCATTGGCTGCGGGCCCGTAAGTGATTATCTACACCAGGCGCGCCACATCCGGATACAGGCGCGCCAAGGTATCGGAGGTGATCAACGATATGAGAGGCAGGACGCGCTCGGCGGCTTGTTCCGGCGATTTCTCCCGGCGCACTTCTTTCCACAGCTCCACCAGAGCGGTGTCATGGCGCGCCACCGCCTGCTCGACTTCATCTTGCCAGAAGGCCGGCGCTTCGCTTTCAACGAAATTGCCGCGGCCACGGCCAAAGTGCGCCACTGCCAGGTAACGCAGCACGCCCGCCACCACCAGGGTGCGCAAGAAGGCATCCGTAAATTGCATCGTGGGTTCATTGCGGTCAGTGCCAGAATTGAAGCCCCAGGCTGCGCCCGCGAACGTCAGCGCACCAACCACGCCGCCAAGCAAGGCGCCCGTGCCCAGGGTCAGGCCGCCGGAAATCAGGTCGGCCGACAGGCCAGTCGCGGCCCCCGAAATCATGGCGCCCAATAGCCCAGCTTGCGCCTTGTCGATCGGTGCGCGCACGGCGAAATTTTCCCGTATCCGACTATTGATCTTATGCGCATCGGTCGGGTCGAGTTTGTGCAAGATCAAAAGCTCACGCGTGGTGACACCGCTGTGCGTATTGAGCCGCGCCACCAAGCTGGCCATGGCCTTTTCCTGGCGTTGCTGTTCTGCATTTTTGCCGATGCCCACGACCTGCAAGGCCGATTTCAGCAAGCTCTTGGAGGCGGGCTCGATGGCTTCGCGATCCTGCCCGGCCACCGCCAACTGCGTGGCCAGCAAGTGCATGGCTTGCCGGAAACGCGCCGTATTCTGCTCTTGCCACGCAGCAAACAAACGCGCATAACCCGCTTGCTGCGATTGCGGCAACAATTTACCCACGGCTTCGTAAAACACGCGTTCATGTACCCAGCAGCGGGCAAAGGCATCGAGCGCCAGGACGTCGCGCACGATTGGATACTGCTGCAAATGCTCGCGCCAGCGTGCCTGCTCGCTGTGTTCCTCATTGCCAGGGCGCGGCGGCCCCATCTGGTTGAGCAAGACCACCACGGGCTTATCGAGCCAGGCGAGGATTTTCATTTCCGCCGGCAAGTAGCCCGCATCCTTGGGATGCTCCGAGGAATTGACCAGGTACAGCACCACGTCGGCGGAGTCCTTTGCCGTGCGCAGCGCTTGCTGGCTGAGCCAGAACGGGCGGTCGCGATAACGGTCCAGCACTTCGCGCAGGAACCAGCCGATGGGATTGCCTGACTGGCCCAGGCGCTTGAGCAGGCGTACGGAGTCGCCAAAGCCGGGCGTGTCCCACAATTGCAAGGCATCACCCTGCGGCGTTGCCAGCAAGGTATGCGATTCCGCAAACACGGTCACGTGGGCGGCGTCGCGCACTTCGCCGATGTCCACGCCCACCAAAGTGCGCGCCAGGGTCGTCTTGCCATTATTCGTATGCGAAATCAGCGCAAACTGAATCTGCACCGCATCATCTTGCACATCTTTATTCACATTCACACTCATGCTGCTGCCGATACTTTCAAGCCGACACCTGCATCAAGCGGGTGCAAGGCAGGGTTGAGCAAATTGACCACGGTGGCCGTGGTTTTATGGAACTGGCAGAACTGCTGCCACAGGGCGACGCGCTCCGTCAGGCGCGCACCGTTATCGACCTGCTCGCCAGCGCGCTCCAGGTAGCTGGACTCGTCGATCAGGACGGCGATGCCGCGTGCCGACGATTGCACCAGGTAATCGAGGAAGGCGCCATGATTTTCCTTTTCCGGCGTCGCCGTCAGATTGAACAGCACGGCCGTGATATTGACTTGCGGATCGTTCAAGTCCGTGCCGCGCAAAACGTCCTGCGGCTCTTCGCCATACGACGTCGATGGACGCAGCATCATGCGGCCCTGCTCGCCGAACAGCATGATGGACAGCTGCCCCAATCCCATGTGGCGTGCTTCATCGACAGTAAAGCTGTATGGCAAGACGCGCAGCATGCCGCCCGTGGCCACGCCAATGCTTTCATTGAGCTTGCGGAAATACGGTTGATCGAGATCCAGCGGAAAGTGCCTGGCCAGGTGCGCCGCGCGCCAGTTGTTGACCAGGGCCAGGATCAGGCGGGGGACGACGACCAGCAGAAAAATCGTTGCCGCATACAAATGCACCCAGCGGGCGCCGCCTTCGACGGTCGTCGTTTGGGGGAAGCGCAGCGCTTCGATTTCCGCCAGCGAGAAACCTTGCAAATGAAACAGGGCAATCGCCGGCGCAAACAGGGTTGAAAGCAGGCTGTGCACCTGGCCGGGATTCAAAAAGGTGCTTTCCCAGCCGGCCGCATATTGCGACAGGAAACCGCGCGCATACAGCGAGGCAACGGCGCCGATGGCAAACATGGCGGCGCTCAGGTGGATGGTACGGCTCAGGCGCGCGGCCGTCAGCTTGGCGCTCAAGTGCGCCCATTCCCCCATGAAACTGAGCAAACCCGAAGACAAGGCGTGCGGCAGCTTGCGCGGCAGGGCCAGGCGGCCCACGCTCAGGTGGCGCACCAGTCCCGCTTTCGGCCAGCCGAGCGAGTGCGAGGGGATGCATAGCCAGATCAGCAAGCCCAGGTAGACCAGCACATTCCAGGCGATAATCAGCAGCAAGGGCGCCGACAGCAGATCGACGCGATGGGGATCCGTGATGCGATCGAGCCCGGCTCCCAGCAGCAAGGCCAGCAGGGGCAGGGCCAGCGCCAGGGTTTTCATGCCGTTGCGACGCTTCGCGAAGGCAGCGAAGGCGGGGGTGCGCTCGGTGATGCGCTTGATGATCAGCTCGGAACGCTGCTGCAGGAAATCGTCACCTGTCACTTCGGCCTGCTTGCCCGAAGCTTGCCACTGCGCAAGCTCACGCGCACTGCGGCTGGCATACATGCGGTCGTCCTCGCTGAGGACTTCTTTTTTCTGGTCGGCCGTCTCGATAGCACGGACCAATACCACTTCTCTCGCAATCTGCTCGTTCATGGTGCTCCTGTTTTTGTATGAAACGACAACTCGACAGGCAGATTGTGACGTACTTTTGTGTTTCAGGCCAACGCGTCCTCGGACCGGAACAAATGATGCAGCAGATATATGAGGAAAGAAGCGATCCAGGCAGACCACAAGGTGTGCGTAAAAAATTGTGCACCTTGCAACTGTTGCTGCCAGCCTGCCGCCAAACCACACAGCAGCATGACGCCGGCGAACAGAAGCGCCGTGCGTGGTCGTCTTGGCAGGCAGAACAATGGCAAGGCCAACATCCACCAGGCAGTGTTTGCCTGGGTAGCGGGCAGGCATGCCATGGCAGATGCGCTGGCCGGCAACGTTTCCAGCAGGCGCGCGTACGGCTCCATTCCGCCATAGCGCAACAAATCCGTGGGACAAGGCACGTCGCTGAAGGAAAAGAGCCAATAGATGCTTAGCGGCACGAAGATAGCCGACAACGCCACCACGCGCAAGGCGCTGCGGCGTGATGCAAGCCAGGCCAGCGGATGCAAGGTGTCCCAGACGGCCAAGCCGATCAAAGCGACACCAAGCAAGATCATGCCGAACTGGAAACTGCTTACCCACGCGCTGCCAGCACCGGCAAATTGCCCCCGCGCCCCGTCGAACATACTGTCGGCGATCATGAGGTCGAGGTTGCTGTAATTGCCGATCCAGAGTATCAGCATGGCCGATAGCATCAGGATACTATCGATGCCTTTGGGAGTTTTGACGAGTTTAAGCTTGGCCAACATGGATGCACACGTTACTTGATGAGAATGGAAGTCATCGTACAGTGTCAATATGAAGAGAACATGACGATGCCCGCCATGTACAACATGTGGTGATAAATGGCAAAGGCAGCGCGCAGCGCTGCTTTTTTTTCGTCCTTTTGTATGGTTTGGCTACCCTGTTCGGCTTGCGTGGTTGTCGGATTACGCTACGCTAATCCGACCTACCGCCATCCAATAAACGTAGGTCGGCTTAGCGCTGCGCGCGTAAGCCGACGCCACCACCGGCGCCAGACAAAACCACCAGACGAAAAAAAAACCCCACCATTGCTGGCGGGGTTTTTCTCTACTGCGAATAACAAGCCTGACGATAACCTACTTTCACACTGGTTGCAGCACTATCATCGGCGCAAAGTTGTTTCACGGTCCTGTTCGGGA
>NZ_JAAOLY010000044.1 GCF_011601275.1 Janthinobacterium lividum
AGCCTTGAGCTCTTTGAAGGGTCGTTCGAGACCAGGACGTTGATAGGCTGGGTGTGGAAGTGCAGTAATGCATTAAGCTAACCAGTACTAATTGCCCGTACGGCTTGTCCCTATAACCTTAGCAGGTGCAGAGGATAAGACGGTACAACGTTGCGTGTGTGTTGATACTACATTCATTACCCCAATCTTTGCTTCTTCCAGATTCAGGCTTTGTCGTCCCACAGGAGACAAACGCCAGTACAAGTTATGCCTGATGACCATAGCAAGTTGGTCCCACCCCTTCCCATCCCGAACAGGACCGTGAAACAACTTTGCGCCGATGATAGTGCTGCAACCAGTGTGAAAGTAGGTTATCGTCAGGCTTGTTATTCGAAAAAACCCCTTCCGGTGATCCGGTTGGGGTTTTTTTACGTCTGGCGGTTTGTCGCGGTGCACCCGATTCGTGCATGGTGTGGTGCAGAAAGTCAGGCGCTGCTCAAAAACTATGCAGAAATAGGGGCTTTGCAGATCGTATGCAGGCTTTGTATGCAGGCACGGAAACTGCTCAAGGATTATGGCGCGCTGTTCATCACGGGATAGCACGCTCCATCCCACCTTGAGGAGTTGTCCATGAACCGTCGTTCGATCCTGTTGTCGCTGATCTTCTCCGCCACCGCACTTGCCGCACCGCTGACCCATGCCGAGGCGCTCGACGATATTCTCAAGGCCAAGGTCTTGCGCGTGGCCGTGCCCCAGGATTTCCCCCCTTTCGGATCGGTTGGCCCTGACATGAAACCCGTTGGCTACGATATTGACGTGGCCGCGCTGCTGGCCAAAGGCCTGGGTGTCAAGCTAGAACTGGTGCCCGTGACCAGTGCCAACCGCATTCCTTACCTCAATACCAAAAAAGTCGACCTGGTCATTTCCAGTCTCGGTAAAAACCCGGAGCGTGAAAAAGTCATCGATTTCAGCGCAGCGTATGCGCCATTCTTCAGCGGCGTGTTCGGTGGCGCGGATCAGGCGATCAGCAAGGCCGAGCAACTGGCAGGTAAAACAGTGGGCGTCACCCGGGGCGCCGTGGAAGATCTTGAGCTGAGCAAGATTGCACCGGCCAATACCACCATCAAGCGTTTTGAAGATAATAATGCGACCATCTCCGCTTTCCTGTCCGGCCAGGTGCCCTTGATTGCCACTGGCAACGTGGTGGCTGGCGCAATTGTCGAAAAACAGTCTGCCAAAAAACTCGAATTCAAATTCTTTATCAAGAATTCTCCCTGCTACGTCGGCATCAATAAAAGCGAACCGAAGTTGCTGGCGCAAATCAATGCCATCCTGGCCAAGTCGAAAGAAGACGGCAGCCTCAATACCATCGCCCAGAAATGGCTGAAAACAACGCGCCCGGTTACAGCCCTGCTGTAACCGGTCAAGCGCGCCATGGCATACACTTTTGATTTCAGCAGTATTTGGGAATACCGCGAGTATCTGTACCACGGCGTAATCGGCACCTTGCGTCTGACACTCGTTGGCACCGTGCTCGGTGTCGCCATCGGTATTCTTGGCGCCATTTCGCGCGCCTGGAAACTGCCCGTGCTGTTCCCGGTCTACACCGTGTATGTGGAGCTGATCCGCAACACGCCGTTCATTGTGCAGCTGTTCTTTGTCTTCTTCGGCTTGCCCAGCCTCGGCATTCATTTGAGCGAGTGGCAGGCGGCAACGATTGCGATGGTGCTTAACCTGGGCGCCTATAGCACCGAGATCATCCGCGCCGGCGTGGAGTCTGTGCCGAAAGGTCATATCGAGGCCGCGTCGGCGCTGGCGATGTCGCGCTTCCAGATTTTTCGCTGCGTGATCCTGCGCCAGGCCTTGCTCAAGATGTGGCCAGCCTTGTCGAGCCAGATCGTGATTGTGATGCTGGGATCGTCCGTATGTTCGCAAATTTCGGCCGAAGAGCTGACTTTTGGCGCCGGCTTCATTACCTCGCGTAACTTCCGTTCCTTCGAGGTGTATTTCGTCGTCACCATCATGTACTTTTTGCTGGCGGTCGGCGTGCGCCGCGCGCTCGTCCTGTCTGGCCGCTACGTGCTTGCGAGGAGAGCGACATGAGCGATTTTTCCCTATGGGACATCATTCGCAACTTGCTGCTGGCGGGGCGTTGGACGGTATTGCTGTCCTTGATCGCCTTTGTTTGCGGTGGCCTGGTTGGTATCGCGATCCTGATGTTGCGCACCTCAAGCTCGCGGCTGCTGCGCCGGTTTGCCGTCATGTACATCGAGTTGTTCCAGGGCACGCCGCTGCTGATGCAATTGTTCCTGCTGTTCTTTGGCCTGTCGCTGAGCGGCATGCAAGTGTTGCCATGGCTTGCCGCCAGCGCGGCCCTGACCTTGTTTACCAGCGCCTACCTTGCGGAAATCTGGCGCGGTTGCGTCGAGGCGATTCCCCGCGGCCAGTGGGAAGCGTCTGCCAGCACGGCAATGACGTATATGGAGCAGATGCGCCATGTGATCTTGCCGCAGGCGCTGCGCATCGCCGTTGCACCGACGGTTGGATTTTCCGTGCAGGTCGTGAAAGCGACGGCGGTCACGTCCATTATCGGTTTTGTCGAGCTGACCAAGGCCGGCTCGATGATCAGCAATGCCACGTTTGCGCCCTTCACCGTGTACGGCCTGATCGCCCTGATGTATTTTTGTCTGTGTTTCCCGCTTTCGCTGTATGCCCGCCGCCTGGAAAGGAAGATGAATGTCTCTCGTTAGCATCAATGGTTTGCACAAGCGTTTTGGTACGCACCACGTCCTCAAGGGTATCGACCTGCGCGTCAAGGAAGGGCAAGTGACGGCAGTGATCGGACGCAGTGGTTCGGGCAAGAGTACCTTGCTGCGCTCGATCAACGGACTGGAAAGTTTCGACGAAGGCTCGCTTGATGTCGATGGCGTGCGGGTCACCGTCGGCCAGACCGATTTGCGCCAGTTGCGCCTGAAAGTCGGCATGGTGTTTCAGCAGTTCAATCTGTATCCGCATCTGACGGCCGGACAGAATGTGATGCTGGCGCCGACCGTGGTCAAGAAAACAGGCAAGCAGCAAACAGAGGCGCTTGCGCGCGACGCGCTGGCAAAAGTCGGCCTTGCCGATCGCTTCGACTCGTTTCCAGACCAGCTGTCGGGCGGCCAGCAGCAGCGTGTGGCAATCGCCCGGGCACTGGCGATGCAGCCGAAAATACTGTTGTGCGATGAAATTACCTCGGCACTCGACCCGGAACTGGTGAACGAAGTGCTGGCCGTGGTGCGCAAGCTGGCCGAGGATGGCATGACCTTGATCATGGTCACGCATGAAATGCGCTTCGCACGCGAGGTGGGGGATCAACTGGTGTTCATGCACCAGGGGAAAATTCATGAGCAGGGTGATCCGAAGACCCTGTTTGCCGCACCGTCGACGCCGGAACTGGCCAGTTTCATCAGTTCGGTTTCCTGATCGTGTTTTTCCACAGCCATATTGCGCATGCCTGAGCCTACCACAGCAATTGTTCCCAACTCTTCCGAAGAGATCGCCGCGGATATTGCGGCGGCGATCATCGAACGCCGTTTGCCGCCTGGCACCAAGCTCAAGGAAGAGGCCCTGGCCCGCGTGTATTCTGTCAGTCGCACCAAGATCCGTGCGGCCTTGCTGATGTTGTCGAAGGATGAGCTCATCGAGATCGTGCCGGAAAAGGGGGCATGCGTGTGCAAACTCAGTGAACGCGAGGCGCGCGAAATCTTTGCCGTGCGCCGCACGCTCGAGGCCGGCCTGGCGCGTGATTTCGTGGCCATGGCCAAGGCCGACGATTATCGCCGCATCGATGCCCATCTTGCCCTGGAACGCCAGGCCCTGGCACAAAACGATCTGCCGCTGCGCGCCAGATTGTTGGGTGACTTTCACACCTTGCTGGCCGATATCGCTGGCAATCTGGTGTTGAAGGAGATTTTGCGCAAACTGACGGCGCGGACCTCGCTGATCGCCATACATCAGCAGTCCAGCGAAGACGCCAGTTGCTCATCGGATGAGCATGCGCTGTTCATCGAGGCGGCCAAGGCTGGCAATGCCGACGCTGCAGTCGACATCATGTTGCATCATCTCGACCATGTGCTCAAAGCGCTGCATGTCGATGCCACGGAGTCTGTCGACAAGAAAGACCTGGTCAAAGCCCTGCTGGCCGCTTGAACAAAAACATGGATGGCGATTGAAAGCCCTTGCCAAGACTGGCGGGGCTTTGCTATAGTTCGCCTCCCCAATGAGACGCAGTCAAACGCGGCACTTGAGGATCACCGGAAACGGCGATGCAGTAAAAAGAAGGTGTTGACGAATTTAGCGAAATGCTTCATACTCTTCCTTCTTCGCAGCTGACAAACACAACGCTTTGTCGATAGCGCGAAAGCAGTACCGAATACAGTTCTTTAACAATTAACAGTCGATAAGTGTGGGCATTTGATGCAAGTG
>NZ_JAAOLY010000045.1 GCF_011601275.1 Janthinobacterium lividum
GCCGTGCCGTTGCCATATTCATGCGCATTGACCAGGTCCAGCGCCGTCGTAAAGTCCGGCACGCGCACGATGCACAGCACGGGGCCGAAGATTTCTTCCTTGTAGATCGTCATGTCCGGCGTGACGTGGTCGAACAGGCTGCCGCCGAGGAAAAAGCCATTTTCATGACCAGGCAGCACGAAACCGCGCCCGTCGGCCACCAGCCTGGCGCCTTCTTTTACTCCTGTCGCGATGTAGCCGGCGATCTTCTCCTTGTGCACTTGCGTGACCACCGGACCCATTTCCGCTTGTAAATCCATGCCTTGCGTGATTTTCAAGGCGGCGATGCGCGGCACCAAGGCTTCCACCAGCTGGTCCGCCACATTGCCCACCGCCACCACGACGGAAATAGCCATGCAGCGCTCGCCGGCCGAGCCGAACGCGGCGCCCATCAGGGCATCCACGGTTTGCGGGATATCCGCGTCCGGCATGACGACCATGTGGTTTTTGGCGCCCCCGAGCGCTTGCACGCGCTTGCCCTGCGCGCAGCCGGTCGCATAAATGTACTCGGCAATCGGCGTGGAGCCGACAAAGCTGACGGCGCGCACGTCCGGGTGGTGCAGCAAGCCATCCACGGCTTCCTTGTCACCTTGCAGCACATTGAAGACGCCGTCCGGCAAGCCCGCCTCCGTCAGCAATTGCGCCAGCAGCAGGCTGGCCGACGGATCGCGTTCCGACGGTTTCAAGACAAAGGTATTGCCGCAGGCAATCGCCATCGGGAACATCCACATCGGCACCATGACGGGAAAGTTAAAGGGCGTGATCCCGACGCACACGCCGAGCGCCTGGCGGATCGACCAGGCATCGATGCCGCCGGCTACCTGTTCGCTATATTCTCCCTTCATCATTTGCGGGATGCCGCAGGCGAACTCCACCACTTCGATGCCGCGCGTGACTTCCCCTTTGGCATCCGTAAACACCTTGCCGTGTTCATGCGTGATCAGCTCTGCCAGCTTGTCGGCGTTTTGCTCGAGTAACTCCTTGAACTTGAACATGACCCGGGCGCGGCGCAATGGGGAGGTTTGCGACCAGGCGGGAAAGGCCGCGTGGGCAGCCGCCACGGCCGCGTTCAGCTCGGACGGCGTCGCCAGCGCCACCTTGGCCGTCACGGCGCCGGTGGCGGGATTGAACACATCGCTCGTGCGCTCTGAGCGTGTAGCCATGGGGTTGCCACCAATAAAGTGGCCGATCTGTTGCGTTGTCATTGGGATTCCTTTATTTGGTATGCATCAGCCACTCATGGGCCGGGTCGTTCTTGAAATGCCAGACCCGCTTGGGGCCGGCCATCACGTTCAGGTAATAGCCATCGTAGCCATACGGCACGGTCACGGGATGGTAGCCGCGCGGCACCATCACCACATCGTGGTTTTCCACGGCCATGGCTTCATCGATACTGCGGTCATCCGTATAGACCCGCTGGTAGGCAAAGCCCTGTTCGGGGTTGAGGCGGTGGTAATACGTTTCCTCGAGCGAACTTTCCAGCGGCACATTGTCGCTGTCGTGCTTGTGCGGCGGATAGCTCGAGGAATGGCCGGACGGCGTGACCACCTCGACCACCAGCAAGCCATCGGCTTCTTCCGTCTGCGGCAGGATGTCGCACACATAGCGTGTGTTCGCGCCCTTGCCGCGCACGGAACGCGTCATGGTCGATGGCTCGATCAGGCGCGCCGGACGGTGAGTGGTGCCCGGTGCGCTGCACAGTCCAACCTCGGCGTTGCTTACAGCCGTGATGCTGACCGTGGTTGCTATTGGGATATACACGGCGTACGGCGAACAGTCTTCGAAGACGCTCTGGCGATTACCTATATTTTCCCAGGTCTGTCCGCCGGCCTGCACCGTGACCGTGCCCGTCAGCACGACGATGCACAGTTCGCGCTTGCCCGTGTCCAGTTGCAAGGACTCGCCCGCTGGAAGACGGTGCGCGGCGAAACCGACATGGGTCCAGCCGGCCGATTCCGGTGTCACCTCAACGATGGTGGAACCCGGCCGGGCCTTGACGAGCAGCGGGCTCATGCCGCCTCCCGGCCCAGGCGGGGAATGGCATTGACGAGCTTGGCCAGGTAATCGTGACCCATCTTCGCGTATGCATAGCTGGGCGCGATCGCCGGGTCTTGCTCCGCTTCCACCACCAGCCAGCCTTCGTAGCCGTGCAGGTATAGCCGCGTGAGGATGGCGGGAAAGTCGATGCTGCCGTCGCCGGGCACGCTGAAAGCGCCATTGATGACGGCCTGTAAAAAACTCCAATGGCCATTGCGGGCCAGTTTCACGACGTTCGGGCGCACGTCCTTGCAATGCACATGGCAAATCCTGTCGATATGCTTATTTAAAACCGCCAGCGCATCGCCGCCGGCAAACGTGATGTG
>NZ_JAAOLY010000046.1 GCF_011601275.1 Janthinobacterium lividum
ATATGGTAGGAGAGCGTTCTGTAAGCCTGCGAAGGTGTCTTGTAAAGGATGCTGGAGGTATCAGAAGTGCGAATGCTGACATGAGTAGCGATAATGGGGGTGAAAAGCCTCCACGCCGTAAGCCCAAGGTTTCCTGTTCAACGTTCATCGGAGCAGGGTGAGTCGGCCCCTAAGGCGAGGCAGAGATGCGTAGCTGATGGGAAGCAGGTTAATATTCCTGCACCGTCGTATGATGCGATGGGGGGACGGATCGCGGAAGGTTGTCTGACTGTTGGAATAGTCAGTTTCTGTCTCATAGAAGGCGCTTAGGCAAATCCGGGCGCGGAATTCAAGGGGATGGGACGAGTGCACTTGTGCACGAAGCAATCGGAAGTGGTTCCAAGAAAAGCCTCTAAGCTTCAGTCATACGAGACCGTACCGCAAACCGACACAGGTGGGCGAGATGAGTATTCTAAGGCGCTTGAGAGAACTCGGGAGAAGGAACTCGGCAAATTGGTACCGTAACTTCGGGAAAAGGTACGCCCCGGTAGCTTGATTGGTTTACTCCATGAGGGTGAAAGGGTTGCAATAAACTGGTGGCTGCGACTGTTTAATAAAAACACAGCACTCTGCAAACACGAAAGTGGACGTATAGGGTGTGACGCCTGCCCGGTGCTGGAAGATTAAATGATGGGGTGCAAGCTCTTGATTGAAGTCCCAGTAAACGGCGGCCGTAACTATAACGGTCCTAAGGTAGCGAAATTCCTTGTCGGGTAAGTTCCGACCTGCACGAATGGCGTAACGATGGCCACACTGTCTCCTCCCGAGACTCAGCGAAGTTGAAATGTTTGTGATGATGCAATCTACCCGCGGCTAGACGGAAAGACCCCATGAACCTTTACTGTAGCTTTGCATTGGACTTTGAACCAATCTGTGTAGGATAGGTGGGAGGCTTTGAAGCGGGGACGCTAGTTCTCGTGGAGCCAACCTTGAAATACCACCCTGGTTTGTTTGAGGTTCTAACCTTGGTCCGTTATCCGGATCGGGGACAGTGCATGGTAGGCAGTTTGACTGGGGCGGTCTCCTCCTAAAGTGTAACGGAGGAGTTCGAAGGTACGCTAGATACGGTCGGACATCGTGTTGATAGTGCAATGGCATAAGCGTGCTTAACTGCGAGACTGACAAGTCGAGCAGGTACGAAAGTAGGACATAGTGATCCGGTGGTTCTGTATGGAAGGGCCATCGCTCAACGGATAAAAGGTACTCTGGGGATAACAGGCTGATTCCTCCCAAGAGTTCATATCGACGGGGGAGTTTGGCACCTCGATGTCGGCTCATCACATCCTGGGGCTGTAGCCGGTCCCAAGGGTATGGCTGTTCGCCATTTAAAGTGGTACGTGAGCTGGGTTTAAAACGTCGTGAGACAGTTTGGTCCCTATCTGCCGTGGGCGTTGGAAATTTGAAGGGGGCTGCTCCTAGTACGAGAGGACCGGAGTGGACGAACCTCTGGTGTACCGGTTGTCACGCCAGTGGCATTGCCGGGTAGCTAAGTTCGGAAGAGATAACCGCTGAAAGCATCTAAGCGGGAAACTTGCCTTGAGATGAGATTTCCCAGAGCCTTGAGCTCTTTGAAGGGTCGTTCGAGACCAGGACGTTGATAGGCTGGGTGTGGAAGTGCAGTAATGCATTAAGCTAACCAGTACTAATTGCCCGTACGGCTTGTCCCTATAACCTTAGCAGGT
>NZ_JAAOLY010000047.1 GCF_011601275.1 Janthinobacterium lividum
TGAATCGCCCCGGCTTTCGTGGAGGCCGGTTGGTGTGAGTCAGGCCGCGACGGCTTGACTGCTCAGTTGCTTGTAATAGTTTGCCTCAGCTTCAGCCGGCGGTATATAGCCGAGCGGCTCCAGCAGGCGGTGGTGGTTAAACCAGGACACCCATTCGAGCGTGGCCAGTTCGACGGCCTCGCGCGTCTTCCAGGGAGCGCGGCGGTGGATCAGCTCAGCCTTGTAGAGCCCGTTGATCGTCTCTGCCAGGGCATTGTCGTAACTGTCACCCTTGCTGCCCACAGACGGCTCAATGCCGGCTTCCGCCAGGCGCTCGCTGTACTTTATCGACACGTATTGCGAGCCCCTGTCGCTATGGTGGACCAGCTCGTTTCGTTCCGGCTGACGCGCATACAGCGCCTGTTCCAGTGCGTCGAGCACGAAATCGGTCCGCATCGAGCTGCTGACTCGCCAGCCGACGATTCGCCGGGCGAAGACGTCGATGACGAAGGCGACGTAGACAAAACCCTGCCAAGTCGAGACGTACGTGAAGTCGGAGACCCACAGCTGGTTCGGTCGCTGGGCCTTGAACTGGCGGTTGACGCGGTCGAGCGGGCATGGCGCCTTCGCATCAGCCGCAGTTGTACGCACGACCTTGCCTCGCATGACGCCACGCAGCCCGGCTTTGCGCATCAGGCGCTCCACGGTGCAGCGAGCCACGTCAGTTCCCTCACGCCGCAGTTGGCGCCAAACCTTGTCGGCCCCGTAGACCTGCAGGTTCGCCTGCCAGACGCGCTCGATGTCGACGCTCAGCACGTCGTCGCGCTGGACACGGGCACAGCGCAGTGACGGGTTGCGTTGCTGCGCAGCGTGGCGCCAGTAGCCCGACGGCGCGACCTGCATCACCTTGCAGATCGGCTCGACACCGTAGGCATGGCGGTACCGGTCGATGAAAGCCCTCACGGCTTGAAGTGGCGGCCGAGCTCCGCCTGGGCGAAAAACGCACTCGCCAAGCGCAGTATCTCGTTGGCCTTGCGCAGCTCGCGCACTTCTCGTTCCAGCGCCTTGACGCGTTCTTCTTCAGCGGTTGTCGGTCCTGGCCGCTGGCCGGTATCGCGCTCTTGCTGCCGTACCCAGCGACGCAGCGTCTCCGGTGTGCAGCCGATCTTGGCGGCGATCGACGTGATTGCGGCCCACTGCGATTCGTACTGGCTGCCGGCTTCGCTGACCATGCGCACAGCGCGCTCGATGACTTCGGGGGAATACTTCGGTTGCTTTTTCATAGCTCCATTTTCTCAAAGAATGGAGCCTCTACAAAACCCGGGGCGATTCA
>NZ_JAAOLY010000048.1 GCF_011601275.1 Janthinobacterium lividum
CTGCTGGAGCCGCTCGGCTATATACCGCCGGCTGAAGCTGAGGCAAACTATTACAAGCAACTGAGCAGTCAAGCCGTCGCGGCCTGACTCACACCAACCGGCCTCCACGAAAGCCGGGGCGATTCAATTTGACGCATTCGACATATGTCACCGCAGCCGATTAAACGTCGTGATAAACAACGCCGTATGTGTCGAACATCGCTCCAGCTAGCTCGACCATGCTTAAACCGCTGCGCTCCCAAAACGTCAGAAAGTATTCCAATTTGTCGTAAGGAGCTTCAGCGTCCATGCCGTGCATCGCACAAATCGTGGTTCTGATACGCAACACCTCAGGGTCATCCGACATATCGCGTCCTCGGATGGCTTCCCAAAGCCTCGCCCGGACAGCTAATACCTCGGTATCCGTTGCCGCACCCTCAAGATGTTGTTTAGCAGCCAAAACAGAAGATTGTGCGGTAACGGGTAGACATTCGATCACTCGAGCCAGGGCGTGAACAATAAAGCGTTGAGCATCAGCGTGCTCTGCCGGATCATTCAGATCAACGGTGGATGAAATAACGTCAAATGGATCACTGTGCGACATGCTGACTTTCTGAGTAAAGCTTGATTGGTCAATTGCCGACTGTCGGCTTCTGGCCGGTACGCGACTATGAAAAAAGAAGCGCGACATCGCGCGCCATACCTTCTAGCTGCCCTGCCTCGAACATAATGTTCACGCGCAGCTCAGAATCATAGTCTTGTCCCGCCAAGGTCACCCTCATTTTAATGTGGCCAGTTGAGTCTGCGGTTGCGCTTAGCAGCACACGACTCTCTAAGTCGCCCCACTTCTTTTCGCCTTTCCAGCCCTGCCAGTCACTGGCCATTTCGTCAAACCATGCTACAAGTGGAACTGCCATAAATGTCGATGAAGGCGCATTGCCTGAGAAGAAAGGCGTCTCGACCCGCAAATTAAAGTCGATGCCGTCTTCAAGTTTGCTGATAATAGTGAACGTCAACAACGAACCTTCGTGCGGTGACTTTAGCTCCAGGCAATTCATCAATTTTTCTGTCCGATTTTCTTAACTAAACGTGGATTTTGAGTGTCCGGTTTTGGCCGATCCCTGCCGATTGTACTCGACAGTACGCTGCTGATAACGACTAGGACAGTTGCGCCGCACAACAAAGCGCCGCTTAGGGCTATGCACGCATGCCGATCCAAATGACTACCTCGGTGGCG
>NZ_JAAOLY010000049.1 GCF_011601275.1 Janthinobacterium lividum
AGAGGCTAACGTTATAGGGACAAGCGAATAAGTGCACATGGTGGATGCCTTGGCGATTACAGGCGATGAAGGACGTAGTAGCTTGCGATAAGCTGCGGGGAGTGAGCAAACACACTTTGATCCGCAGATTTCCGAATGGGGCAACCCACCCTTTTAGGGTATTGCATACTGAATACATAGGTATGCAAGGCGAACGCGGCGAACTGAAACATCTAAGTAGCTGCAGGAAAAGAAATCAACCGAGATTCCCAAAGTAGCGGCGAGCGAAATGGGAAGAGCCTGTACGTGATAGTCGGACCGATAACAGAATCCTCTGGAAATAGGAGCCATAGTGGGTGATAGCCCCGTATGTGAAATCGGACCGGTGATACTAAGCGTACGACAAGTAGGGCGGGACACGTGACATCCTGTCTGAATATGGGGGGACCATCCTCCAAGGCTAAATACTCGTAATCGACCGATAGTGAACCAGTACCGTGAGGGAAAGGCGAAAAGAACCCCGGAAGGGGAGTGAAATAGATCCTGAAACCGTGTGCATACAAACAGTAGGAGCGGACTTGTTCCGTGACTGCGTACCTTTTGTATAATGGGTCAGCGACTTACATTCAGTGGCAAGGTTAACCATATAGGGAAGCCGTAGAGAAATCGAGTCCGAATAGGGCGATCAGTCGCTGGGTGTAGACCCGAAACCAAGTGATCTACTCATGGCCAGGATGAAGGTGCGGTAACACGCCCTGGAGGTCCGAACCCACTAATGTTGAAAAATTAGGGGATGAGCTGTGGGTAGGGGTGAAAGGCTAAACAAACTTGGAAATAGCTGGTTCTCTCCGAAAACTATTTAGGTAGTGCCTCAAGTATCACCATCGGGGGTAGAGCACTGTTATGGCTAGGGGGTCATTGCGACTTACCAAACCATTGCAAACTCCGAATACCGATGAGTGCGAGCTTGGGAGACAGACGTCGGGTGCTAACGTCCGGCGTCAAGAGGGAAACAACCCAGACCGCCAGCTAAGGTCCCAAAGATTGGCTAAGTGGAAAACGAAGTGGGAAGGCTAAAACAGTCAGGATGTTGGCTTAGAAGCAGCCATCATTTAAAGAAAGCGTAATAGCTCACTGATCGAGTCGTCCTGCGCGGAAGATGTAACGGGGCTAAGCCAGTCACCGAAGCTGCGGATAT
>NZ_JAAOLY010000004.1 GCF_011601275.1 Janthinobacterium lividum
CCCGAACAGGACCGTGAAACAACTTTGCGCCGATGATAGTGCTGCAACCAGTGTGAAAGTAGGTTATCGTCAGGCTTGTTATTCGAAAAAACCCCTTCCGGTGATCCGGTTGGGGTTTTTTTACGTCCAATGATTTTATGCATGGCATCGAGCGCGTGCTACCTTGAAAGGGATATCTTGTCTGCTGTGCATACACTGGAACAATTACGCACCGGCCAACTGGCCGGTCTGCGCCGCCTGAAGCTGTCCTGTGGCTTGACGGTATTCCCCCGCGAAATCTTCGACCTGGCCGACAGCCTGGAAATCCTCGACCTGTCCGGCAATGCGCTCTCTACGCTGCCCGACGATTTGCCGCGCCTGCACAAGCTGCGCATCATTTTTTGCTCGGATAATCTGTTCACGTCTTTGCCTGACGTGCTCGGTTCCTGTCTTGCGCTGGAAATGATCGGTTTCAAGGCGAACCGGATCCGCCACGTGCCGGCTGCAGCCTTGCCGCCCAGGCTGCGCTGGCTGACCCTGACCGATAATGTCATCGAGTCCATGCCGGATGAGCTGGGCAAGTGCACGCAATTGCAGAAACTCATGCTGGCAGGTAATTGCCTGAGCCACTTGCCCGCTACTCTTGCCGACTGCCGCCAACTGGAATTGGTACGCATTGCCGCCAACCGTTTTACGGCGTTGCCCGACTGCCTGCTGTCCTTGCCACGCCTGAGCTGGCTCGCGTATGCGGGTAATCCCTGCACGGAAGCGCGTGAGCTGGCCGCTCTGGCCGGTACAGCTGTGGCGGGCGTGGCATGGCAACGCCTGGAACTGGCGCAGCAGCTGGGGGAGGGCGCGTCGGGCGTGATTTACCGTGCCCGCCTCGATGGCGTCGATGAGGTTGCCGTCAAAGTATTCAAGGGGGCCATGACCAGCGACGGCTTGCCGCGCAGCGAGATGGCTGCCTGTGTCGGCGCCGGTGCCCATCCGGGTCTGATTCCCATCCTCGGGACGCTCGATGCGCATCCGCAAGGGGCGCTGGGGCTCGTCATGCCGCTCATCGACGCTGCTTTCCGCAACCTGGCAGGGCAGCCGAGCCTGGCATCGTGCACGCGCGACGTGTATGCCGATGGCGCACGCTTTGACGCACAGCAAGCGCTGGCCATTGCCCATGGCATTGCCTCGGCCGTCTGCCAGCTGCATGCGCACGGCATCGTGCACGGCGACCTGTATGCGCACAACATCCTGCATGCGGACGCCGGCGCCTGCCTGCTGGGCGACTTTGGCGCCGCTTCCATGTTTGCGCCCGGCTCGCCGCAAGGGGACTTGCTGCAGGGCATAGAGGCGCGCGCTTTTGGCGTGCTGCTGGGCGAGTTGATCGCGCACTGCGCGACGTCCTTGCCCGCCTTGGAGGCCATGATGGACGCTTGCCTGCAGGAAGAAGTATTACGGCGGCCCAAATTCGACGCGATCGAACGGACATTGCGGGATATGCTCCCCGCATAAAAAAATGGCGCAACCTTCGCAGGCTGCGCCATTTTTATGTCAGGCTGACAAGATTCAGCTTGCTACCAGGATTTCTTTTTCCGGCAGGGCAATCTGGTTGTCGACGCTGAACTGGTAATCCTTGAAGACGTGTTCGGCCGTCAGGATCTGGTATTCGCCATTCTCCAGCTTGTGCGTGGTGTCCTTCAGGCGATACGTGTAATGGCCGCAGGTCCAGCAGTTGAAGTTGCGCATGTGCGTGCACAGGCAAGTCTTGTCCATCACGACGACGGTTTTTTGTTCCGGATGGGCTGCCACTTCGCGGTTGTACGAGTTGATGTACGCGCAGTTGCCCGTCGCGTCGAGCAGGTAGCCATACGATTCGCAGCCTGGACGGATGCCGGCGCCGATGGCAGGCGTGTTCTTCAGCATGCGCATCGGGTAGCCCGTCGGCGAGACGCCATTGACGATGATGTCTTCTTCCGAAGCCTTGTAGTATTCCTGCTTGACCTTGTTTGGCAAGCCGCATTCATTGGTGACGGTAAAGCGCGTCGCCACTTGCACGCCGGCCGCGCCCGCTTCCAGGAAGGAGACGGCATCGCTGCCCGTGAAAATGCCGCCAGCGGCGATCAGCGGGATGTCCAGCTGTTCGGCCTTCAGGTAGGCCAGCAGTTCCGCCGTGATCGTGTGCAGGTCGTAATTGGCCCAGTCCATGCCGAAACCCAGGTGGCCGCCGGCCAATGGTCCCTCGACGATGATGAAGTCGGGCAAACGGTCCAGTTTGGCGTTCTTGCGCAGGAAAATCTGCAGGGCGCGCACGGACGAGACGATGATGCCCAGCTTGGCATCGCGGAAACGCGGATGGTCGGCCATCAGGGCAAACGAGCCGAAGTGCAAGCCGGCGGACAGGGTGATGCCGTCGATGCCGGCGTCCAGCGCCGCGTTCAGGCGCACGCGCAAGGTTTCGCGCGGGCCGTTCATGGTCAGCTTTTCCATGCAATTGACGAAGATCAAGCCATCGCCTTTTTTCGCTTCCATGGTGCGGCCGATATGCAGGCGCTGCGCTTCCGCCAGGCGGCCCAGGTCGAACTGCACCACGGCCTTGTCGCTGTTATTGATGTTGAACTTGTACAGTTTCGTCTTGTCTTTGACGAAGGTGGTGTCGAAACGGCGATCCGACACGTCTTCCACCATGGCATCGGAGATATGGCCGATACCGTTCAGCCGGGCCGCTTCCAGGGCCAGCTCCGACGTGGAAATATCCACACCCATTCCGCCTATCATGATGGGCACATATTCTTTTTTGCCAAATCGCAGGCGGAAATCATCAACACGTTTCATTGCTATCCTTAGACTACCGTGGTTATCACTGAGCCAGATGTACGGTCAAGCCCGCCGCCGGTCAGGCGCGCGGGCGCATGTAGCTGTGCGCAGCTTCAATTCTACCCCAAGCGGGCAGGCGCTCCGAGGCAGCTTGCCGCCATGCCGGTGCAAGCGCAGGCCGGAGCGTGCGCTTGATCGAAATTAATCGCGGAAATTGTTAAATTCCAGCGGCATGTCGGGTACGTCCTTGCGCAGCATGGCCATGGCCGCTTGCAGGTCGTCGCGCTTGGCGCCCGTGACACGCACGGCTTCGCCCTGGATGCTCGCTTGCACTTTCATCTTGCTGTCCTTGATGACGCGCACGATTTTCTTGGCATCATCCGATTCGATACCGTTCTTGATCTTGATGATCTGCTTGACCTTGTCGCCGCCGATCTTCTTGATGTCGCCTTCGTCGAGGAAGCGCACATCGACCTTGCGTTTGGTCAATTTGTTGGTCAGCACGTCGCGCACTTGGCTGAGCTGGAATTCCGAGTCCGCAAACGCGGTCAACTCGTTTTCCTTGTGTTCGACGCGGGCGTCGCTGCCCTTGAAGTCGAAGCGCGTCGTGATTTCCTTGTTGGATTGCTCGACGGCATTCTTGACTTCGATCATATCGGCTTCGGAGACTACATCAAATGACGGCATGGTCTGTTCCTTTCGTGTTAGAGCGAGCGCGCTGCTGGCGCGCCGGGCGCGCGCATTCTTTGCAAAATGGCACAGCCGCGTTAAAGATGCGACATTTTAACGGACAACGGACGGCCTGCCCTTGTCTTGCGCTGGTTTTTTGTCGGTTTCACTCTATAATCGAGCAAAATAATCGCTATCCCATGTCTGCAGAGCTCACCATCGAACACAATTACTCCCTCCAGCGCCTGAATACCTTCGGCATTACGGCCAACGCGGCCGCCTACGTACGCATCACTTCGCAGGCCGAATTGCATGCGGCGCTGCAAGATCCCGCCTTGTCCGCCATGCCGCGCCTGATACTGGGCGGCGGCAGCAACATCGTGCTCACGGGCGACTTTCCCGGCGCCGTGCTGCACATGGCCACGCGCGGCATGCGCCTGGCACAGGCGGACTTCGAAACCATACTCGTCACGGCCGCGGCCGGCGAAAACTGGCACGATTTCGTGCAGTGGACCCTGGCGCAAGGCGTGGGCGGACTGGAAAACCTGTCATTGATCCCCGGCACGGTAGGTGCGGCGCCTATCCAGAATATCGGCGCGTATGGCGTGGAAATCAAGGATTATCTGCATAGCGTGAGCGTCATGCACAGCGCCAGCGGCATCGTCTTCGACATGGATCGCGATGCTTGCCGCTTCGCCTACCGCGACAGCATCTTCAAGCAGGCGGACGGGCGCGAACTGATCGTGCTGGAAGTGACGTTTGCCTTGCCGGCCGAATGGCAGCCGAACTTGCGCTATGCGGAACTGGCGCAGGCCGTGGCCGAGCGCAATCTTGCCGAGCCGACGCCGCAACAGGTGGCCGACACGGTGATGGCGATCCGCCGGCGCAAATTGCCGGACCCGGCCGTGATCGGCAATGCGGGCAGTTTCTTCAAGAATCCCGTGGTGTCGCGCGAACAGTGTGCTGCCTTGCTGGAACGTTTTCCTGCCTTGGTGCACCATGCGCAGCCCGATGGCACGGAAAAGCTGGCGGCCGGCTGGTTGATCGATCAGTGTGGCTGGAAGGGGAAAAACCTGGGGCCCGCGGGAGTGTATCCCAAGCAGGCGCTGGTTCTGGTGAATAATGGCGGCGCTCGTGGCGCGGACATTACCCGGCTGGCGGAAGCGATACAGGATGATGTAGAGGCGAAATATGGCGTGCGCCTGTCGCCCGAGCCTGTGTTCGTCTAATCAACCGAAGTGGCAGACGTAGTCGACAGTTTCAGTAGTTTCAATGTCAAAATAGCTATTGCCCGGGATACTGAATTGCGTGCCCGCGCCATAGCTGTTCCATTCTGTCGCGTCAGCCAGGCGTACCTTGCACAAGCCGCCGACGATTTCCATGATTTCCGGCGCGCCCGTGTTGAAGCGCAACGATGACGCGAAAATCACACCGACGCTTTTCTTCGTGCCATCGGCCAGGATGACGTTGTGCGAGACGCATTTGCCGTCAAAGTAAATATTCGACTTCTTGACGACGCTGACATTGTCCAGTTGTGTGCTCATGCTTCACTTTCCTTGCTGTTAAAAATCAGTCGCGGACGTCATTGGCGCTCAGCACGCTGTTGCGTCCGCCGCGCTTGGCCGCGTACAGGGCCTGGTCGGCGCGGTTGATCAGTTGCTCGATCGTCGATTCCGGCGACGGTACGACGGTGGCCACGCCGATCGAGATGGTGACGATGCCCTTGCTTGCCGCCGGGTTCTCGATTTGCAAGCCTTCCAGATGGCGCCGGCATGCTTCGGCGATCATCAGCGCGCCGGCCGCTTCCGTTTCCGGCAGGATCAGGGCGAACTCTTCGCCACCGTAACGGGCGGCCAGGTCGGCCGGGCGTTTCAAATGTTCCGTCAGCACTGCGGCGACTTTTTTCAGGCCCAGGTCGCCCGCCAGGTGGCCAAAGTGGTCGTTGTAGCTCTTGAAATGGTCGATATCGCAGAACAGCAGGCTCAGCGGCGTCTTGTCGCGCTGGCCCCGCTGCCATTCGAATTGCAGGGTTTCATCGAAGCGGCGGCGGTTGGCGATGCCCGTCAAGCCATCGAGGGCGGCCAGTTTCTGTAATTCAATATTCGCGTCCGCCAGATTCTTTTGGCTTTCGCGCAGGAAACGAAAAGCCTGGTCGCGCTGCAATCGGCTGATGTGCGCGCTGGAATGGTAGCGTATGCGCGCCAGAAGTTCCAGGCGGTCCGGCAGTTTCACCACATAATCGTTGGCGCCGACGGCAAAGCTGTGGGCCTTCAGTTTCGGGTCGTCCTTGGCCGACATCACGATGACGGGCACATGCGCGAGCGCCTCGTTTTCGCGGTACAGCTTGATCAAGGCGAAGCCGTCGATGCCCGGCATCACGAGGTCTTGCAGGATGACGGTAGGTTGCAAACGCAGTGCCGTGTCCAGCGCCTGCGTGGCGTCGGTCACGTAATGAAATTCGATATCCTGCTGGTCGCTGAGCATGCGCCGGACTGCCTCGGCAATGATCAACTGGTCGTCCACCAGCAGCACGCTGACCTTGAATTCGGTCAATGCGGGCTCATGCTGGGTGAAGCTGGAGGAGAATTCTGGCATTGCATTCTTTTCAGATGTTAGGGGAGGGCTCCCACCCATTGTTGAGCTTGGCGCCCAGGCGGCTGCGCAGGCTGGCGCCTATTCTATCCAATGGCAGGATTTGCTGCGCCGCATCGAGTTCGGCTGCCGCGCGCGGCATGCCGTACACGGCACTGCTGGCCTGGTCTTGCGCAATCGTCGTCTTGCCCGCGCGGCGCATGGCCAGCAAGCCATCGCCACCGTCGCGCCCCATACCTGTGAGCAATACACCGATGGCGTCGCCGCGCCAGTGCTGTGCCACGCAATTGAAAAAGACATCGACGGACGGGCGGTAAACATAGTCGCGTGGTGCTGCATCGTAACCCAAACGATAATTTTGATCTAGCAGCAGGTGATCGTTGGTCTTGGCGATCAGTACCGTGCCCGACACCAGTTCCTCGCCTTCGGCGATCACGCGCACGGGCATGCTGAGCTGGTCGTCGAGCCATTTGGCGAAGTGCGAGGCAAAGGTTTCATCGATGTGCTGCACTACGACGATGGCGCAGCCGGGCGGCGCCGTCCAGCCTGACAACACCTTGGCCACGGCCGACGGCCCGCCCGTCGAGGCGCCGATGGCCACCAGGGTGCTGACCTGGCCGTCGCCCCGATCGCCGCCATTGGCTGGCGCCTGGCGCGGCGGCGGTGGTTCGGCGCTGTGGCGTATCAGCTTGCCGATGGTCTTGATCTTGGCCAGCAGCTCGCTGTCGCCGCCCACTTCCCCCTGCAGCACGGGCGTGGCCGTGACGTCGAGCGCGCCGGCGCCCAAGGCGCGGAAGACCTGGTTGACATTGTCTTGCGGGCGGCCCGTGACGACCAGGATGGCGCACGGGCTTTGCTCCATGATCAGGCGCGTCGCCTCCACGCCATCCATCTCCGGCATGTTCAGGTCCATCAGGATCAGGTCGGGACGGTTGCCCTCGCACATGCGCACGGCTTCGAGTCCCGTGCGGGCGATCCACAGCACCTGGTGTTCCTGCGTACTGGCGACCACCCGGCGCAGGGCCTCGGCGGCCATGGCGACATCGTTGGCAATGGCAATCTTCATGAATGACAGCTCATAAGCGGGCATCTCCTATCAGGTCGGCCACCGCGTCGAGCAAGGTCTCGTCGTGGAAGCTGCCTTTGGTCAAATAATAGTCGGCGCCGGCGGACAGGCCGCGCGCGCGGTCTTCCGGACGGTCCTTGTACGACACGATCATCACCGGCAGCTTGTGCAGGTGCAGGTCCTTCTTGATCAGCGAAACGAGCTCGATGCCATCCATGCGCGGCATGTCCACGTCGGTGATCACCAGGTCATATTCTCCGCTGCGCACGACGTTCCAGCCGTCGATGCCGTCGATGGCCACGTCGACGTCGAAGCCGCGTGCCAGCAGCAGCTTGCGCTCCATCTCGCGCACCGTCAGCGAATCGTCGACGACGAGGATGCGCTTGGCGCGGCGCTGCTGCGCGTGGCCCGCCTGCGCCAGCTGGTGCAGGCCGCCCTCGTGCAGCAGCTTGTCGATCGACAGCAGCAAGTCGGGCACGTCGAGGATCAGCACCGGCTCACCGTCGTCGAGCAGGGCGGCGGCGGAAATGTCTCGCATCTTGCCGAAGATCGGGTCGATGGCTTGCACGGCCAGGCTTTGCTCGCCGCGGATGGCGTCGACCACCAGCGCATAGCTTTGCTTGCCGCGCCCGATCACCACCACGGGCAAATCGTCGGCCTGGTTGGCCGCCTCGCCCAGCTCCAGCACCTGCGCCGCCGACACCAGGCCCAGATGCTCGCCCTTGAGTTCGAAGAACTGCTTGTTTTCCAGGGTATGGATGGCCGCCTGCGGCACGCGCACCACGCTTTCCACCTTGACGATGGGGATGGCGTAGGCTTCGCCGTGCACATCGACCACCAGCGCGCGCACGATCGATTGCGTCAGCGGCAGGGTGATCAGGGCGCGGAAACCGCGGCCCGGTTCCGACTCCAGACGCACGGTGCCGTTTTGCTGGCGTATCGTCTCATGCACGATGTCGAGGCCCACGCCGCGTCCGGACAATTGATTGGCCGTCGCCTTCAGGCTGAAGGCGGGCAGGAACAGGAATTCCAGCAGCTCGCCCGGCGACAGCGAAGCGGCCATGGCGGGGCTGGCCATCTTGCGCTCGATGACGGACTGGCGGATTTTTTCCAGGTCGACGCCGCGTCCGTCGTCGCTGATCTCGATGCTCAGCATGCCGGCGCGGTGGCGCGCTTCCATGCGTATCGTGCCCAGCGCTTCCTTGCCCGCGTCGATGCGCTCGTACGGGCCTTCCATGCCGTGGTCGATGGCGTTTCTGAGCATGTGGTTCAGCGGGCTTTCGATCTTCGCCAGGATGTCGCGGTCGACCAGGGTGTCTTCGCCGTCGATCTCCAGCTGCACTTCCTTGCCCAGGCTGCGCGCCAGGTCGCGCACCATGCGCGGGAATGCGTGGATGCCGTCGCGGAAAGGACGCATGCGCAGGGCCAGCACTTCGTCGACCATGCCTTGCGAGACGGCCAGCAGGCGCCGTTCATAGGTTTCGATGTCGGCGATATGTTCGAGCATGAACTGCTTCAGGGGCTGCGTCTTTTGCAGCGCCAGCAAGGACTTTTCCATCAGGCCCGGGTCGGCCGAGCGGGCAATGGCTTCGTGCAGGTGCTCGATGGCGGAAAACAGGCTGCTCTGGTTGCGCTTGAAGCGCTGCAGGGCGCCGACGAACGGGTGCATCTGGTGCGCATTGATGCGCGATTCACTGGCCAGTGACAGCAGTTTGTCGAAGTTTTGCGCCTGGGCCTTGGCTGGCGCACCTGTACTGGTCGCTGTACGCGGCGCGGGAGCGGCCGCTTCCGGTTCATCCCCCGCCAGGCCGCTGGCCACGGGAACTTGCGGCTCGGCCGCTTCCCGCACCGGGGCCGGCGCAGGCACGGGCGCCGGGGGCAGGGCCGGCAATTCGGGCAGGTCGGCGATACCGGCAATGGCATTCAGGGTCTGGTCGATCTGCGTCGCATTGGCGGCCAGCCACGCTTCGGCGCCCGCGTCGTCCAGGCGCGACAGCTGCACGATCAGGTCGACGCCCGACAGCAGCACGTCGACCCGCTCCGGCGTGAGTTTCAATCTGCCGTGCTGGGCGGCGACAAAGCTGTCTTCCATGCCGTGCGCCAGCTGCACCACCACTTGCAGGCCGACGATGGCGGCGGCGCCCTTGATCGAGTGCGCCGCGCGCATCATCGCCTCGACGGCGGCCGCGTCGCCCGCATGGCGTTCCATGGCCAGCAAGCCGTCGGTGAGAATCTGGGTCTGGCTGTCCGCTTCCATGCGGAACAGGTCCAGCATGGAAAAGGCACTCAGGTCGCCGTGCTGGTCCTGGCTCATCGTAATAGTCTCGCAAGTTGAAAGCCGATCAGCGCCGTGTCGAGGCAGCCGATGCGCATGTCGCCCTCGGTGATCACGCCCGACAGAAAGCGCGACAGGCCCTTGTTGATGGTGGCCGCCGGCGCCTGCACGGCGCCCGACGCGTAGCGCACGATGCCGTGCAGGTCGGCCACAGGCAGGGCGTAGGCCTGCTCTTCCCAGCGCATCAGCAGCAGGCGCGCAAACGTGTGGCGGCCCTTGGCTGGCGGCGCGCCCTGTTCGTCGATGCCCAGCAAACTGGCCAGCGACATGCACGGATACAGCTTTCCGCCGATATTGACGATGCCCGCCAGGCCGCCCCCGCCGCGGTGCGGCAGCGCGTGCGGCTTGGCCTGCGGCGCCACGGAGTCGAATACGCGCGTGGGCAGCGCCAGCCATTCGCGGCCGATGCGAAACACCAGCGCGGAACTGTCGCGCAGTTCGCCGCCCGCATCGATCTGGCGGAAGTGGCTGGCCCAGTCGCGCCGGTAGTGTTCGTCCACGGGCCGCTGCAGGTTGCGCTGGGCGGCGCCCGCATACACGTCGCAGTTGCGGCAATGTACGTTGGCTGGCAGCTTGGGGCAGCTCTGGTCGCCGACCACGCCGATATGGTTCCAGCAGTCGTCCATGGTGGCGGGGGACTCGGTGGCGATGAGGTTTGTCATGCTTGCCCCTTAGTTGGACGCCTGGCGGCGCTCGTAGATGCGTGCCGCGCGCGCCTTCAGGGTCGCGGCGGCCGTGTGGTTGCCATTGCGTTCGGCCAGCAGGGCCAGATGGCACAGTGCCTCGTAATGGTCGGGTTGCAGATAGATGCAGCGGCGCCAGTAGTCGTCGGCCAGGTCCATCTTGCCGGCCAGTTCATTGATAATGCCCAGCATGAAATATGCTTCCGCCGCCTCGGGCACTTTCGCCAGGTGGGCGTGGCATTTTTCGCCAGCTTCGCGCAACTGGCCGCGGTCGGCCAGCAGGCGCGCCTCGGCCAGCAAATCGGCCTGCGCAGTTTGCGCGGGCGGCGGTACGGACACGGGCCGCGTGCGCGGCACAGCCGGAGAGGGAGGGGACACAGCCGTGCGCCTTGGCGCGGGCGGTACGCTGCGCAAGGTGCGCAAGGCCGGCAGCGGCGCCACCTGCTCGGGGCTGGCCGGCGCCGCCGTTTCCTTCTTCAGGGCGAAAGCCTGGCGGAACTGCAGCGTCGTAAAACCGTTCTGGCAGAACGACGGCACTTCCGCATAGCCGGCCAGCAGCATGCCGTCGTCGGCCAGCAGGGCGGACAGGTTATGGATGGCCGCGCGCGTGGTCGGCTTGTCAAAGTAGATCAGCAGGTTGCGGCAAAAGATGACGTCGTAATGGCGGCTGTAGGTGGCCGTGTCAAACTGCAGCAAATTGCCCTGCCGGAAGGTCACCTGTTCGCGCAAGGAGTCGATGATGCGGTAGGAATCGTCGGCCACGTGCGTGAAATAGCGCTCGCGGAAGGCCACGTCCTGCGCACGGAAGGCGTTGCGGCCATACACGCCTGCCTGCGCCCGCTCAATGCAGCCGGGGCTCAGGTCGTAGGCGTCGATGCTGAACGCCTGTTTCGGCACGCCGCCGTCGCGCAGCGCCATGGCCATCGAATACGGTTCCTCGCCGCCCGCGCAGGGAATCGACAGGATGCGCGTGGCGCGCCCCCGGGCCCAGCGCTCCTGCACCAGTTCGACGGTGGCGTAGAACGCCTGCGGATCGCGGAACAGCCACGATTCGGGCACCACCACCAGCTCGATCAATTGCGTCATTTCGGCCGGAGTGAGCGCCTGCAGGTAGGCTTCGCTATCGGCAAAACCCGTTTGCTCCATGCGCTGGCCGACGGCCCGCTCGGCCACGGATTTGGAGACGGACAGGCCGGTCGCGCGGCGCAGCAGGGCCTGCGCCGTCATGCCGCGCTCGCGTCTTGGAACAGCAGCGCGCGCACGTCCGGCGGCAGCAGGTGTTCCAGTTCCACCAGCTGCACGATGCCGTCGGCGTCGCTGGCCACCTGGCCCAGGAAGGGCGCTGTCGCCACGCCGCTGTCTTCAAGCCGCAGCGGGTCGATGTCGGCGATGCCGCGCACCTGCGAGGCCAGCAGGCCCAGCGCGTGCACCGTCTCGCCGCCAGGCGCGCGGTAGTCGACGACGACGATACGCGTGTCGAACTGCGCGGCGGCGGCCGGCAGCCCGGCCAGGCGCGACAGGTCGATCACGGGCACGGGCGTGCCATGCAAGTCCATCAGGCCGGCCATGTAGTCTTGCGTGAGCGGCAACTGTTTCAGCTCCAGCAGCGGCAAGACGCGCACGATGCCGGCCAGGGGCAGGCCATAACGGTCGCGTCCGATGTGAAAGAGCAGCACTTTCATGGGATCAGATGGTGACGGCGAAGGTCGACACGCTCGACTGCAGATCGCCCGCCGCATATTGCAGCTGGTGTACGGCTTCGCTGGTGGCCTTCAACGATTCCACCGTTTGCTGGGTGGCGTCGTTGAGCTGCATCATGGTGTCGGAAATCTGCGAGGCGCCGATCGCTTGCGATTGCATGCCTTGCAGCACGGCATCGAATTGCGGCGTGAGTTTCTGCACCTGGTCCATCACGGACGACAATTGTTCCGCCACTTGCCGCACCTCGCCCACGCTGCGGCGAATTTCCTCCGAGAATTTATCCATGCCCATCACGCTGGCGGACACGGCCGACTGCATTTCCTTGAGCATTTGCTCGATATCCCAGGTGGACACGGAAGTCTGGTCGGCCAGGCGGCGGATTTCCGTCGCCACCACGGAGAAGCCGCGGCCCGCCTCGCCCGCTTTTTCCGCCTCGATGGCGGCGTTCAGCGACAGGATGTTGGTCTGGTCGGCCACCTTGGTGATGGTGATCAGCACGCTATTGATATTGCTGGCTTTTTCCGACAGGGCCGCCAGCTTGGCGTTGATGGAATCGGTGGCCGAGACCATGTGCTGCATGGTCGAATCCATGCGCTTGAGGTTGTTTTGCGCTTCGGCCGTCGCATTCGTCGTGTAGTCGGCCACGGCGGTGGCGTCTTCCATGGTTTTCAGCAACTGGCTCGTGTTGGCCGAGATTTCCTTGGTGGTGCTGAGAATTTCCACGCTCGTTTGCGCCTGCTCGATGCCCGTGGCTTCCTGCTGGCGCGCCGATGCCGCGATTTCCGTGGCGGACGTCGTCACCTGAATGCCGGCCTTTTGCACATTGTTGAGCAGGCTGCGCAGGTTTTCGAACATCTTCGCCAGGCCGTTGCCCAGCTGGCCGATGGCGTCGCTGCCCGTGATGCCGACCTTGCCCGTCAGGTCGCCCGAGGCGGCTTTCGACACCACTTCCAGCAGCGAATCGACCTTGGCGCGCAGGGTATTCGTGGCGGCCAGTTCATTGGCCTGATTGTCCTGGATGGTTTGCGCCATGCGGTTGAATTCTTCCGTCACCTTGCCCAGCTCGTCGCGCGAGAGGATCGCGGCGCGCGCGCTTTGCTCGCCGCCGGCGATGCGCCCGACGGCATCCGTCAGGCTGTTCAGCGGGCCGAGGATGGAACGGCCCAGCAGGTAGGAAATGCCCAGCGCCAGCACCACGCACAGCAGGCCGCCCAGGGCCAGGGTCAGCAGCATGGTTTCCTGCAATTTTGCCGTGGTGGCGGTGCGTTCGGCCAGCAAGCGGGTTTCTTCGGCGGCCACTTCATCGAGCAGCTTGTTTGCTTGCGCGACGGCGGGGTAGCCGCCCGGCGGCATGGTGCGCGCCACCGATTCCGTGGCGCCCGGGGCATTGCCCAGCGCCCGGCGCTTCTCGATCAGGGGGGTGATCCATTCCTTGACCCAGGTGGTGGTCAGCGCATCGATCTTGCGGAAGCGTTCCGACTGCACCTTGTTGTCGACCGTCATGGCGATGGCTTTTTGCGTATGCTGGCTCAGCACGTCCATTTCATTCGACTCCGGCGTCAGCGACGTTTCATTGCCAGTGAGAATGAAACCGCGCGCTTCCACCTGGATTTGCAGGATGGAATTGTGGATCCTGTCGATCTCGACCAGCACTTCCATCGTATGGCGGTCCCATGCATTGGCTTCCGACAGGCGCGAAAAGCTGTTGTAAGCGACGCCCAGCAAGATCAGGATGATGGCCACGATGGAGCCGAAGCCCAGGTACAGTTTATTCTTGATACTCAGGTCTTTGAACATGGGAGGGCTCCGGAAGCGGGAAGGTCAGCACAATTGCACTGTAGCATTTTGCCACGGGGACAGCAAAATGGGGGCGATCCGGGCGCGCGCAGTGACGTAAATCGCGGACGAGTGCGTTTCAAACGTAAAAAAGCCGCCCGTGGGCGGCTTCGGTTGGCGCGGGAGACAGTGTCTCCCGGCAACTAGTTACTTCTGGCCGCGTTTTTCGCGGGCGATGGCGGCGATGCGCATGCGCAAGGCGTTCAACTTGATGAAGCCGCCTGCGTCGGCCTGATTGTAGGCGCCGCCGTCTTCGTCGAAGGTGGCGATGTTCATGTCGAACAGCGAATCCGTCTTCGAATCGCGCGAGACGACGATGACATTGCCTTTGTACAGCTTGATGCGTACCCAGCCGTTCACGGTTTCCTGCGTGTGGTCGATCAGGGTTTGCAGGGCAACGCGCTCAGGCGCCCACCAGTAGCCGTTGTAGATCATCGACGCGTAGCGCGGCATCAGGTCATCTTTCAGGTGGGCCACTTCGCGGTCCAGCGTGATCGATTCGATGGCGCGGTGGGCTTTGAGCATGATGGTGCCGCCCGGGGTTTCATAGCAGCCGCGCGACTTCATGCCGACGTAGCGGTTTTCCACCAAGTCCAGGCGACCTACGCCATGCTTGCCGCCAACTTTGTTCAGTTCGGCCAGCACGGTGGCAGGCGACATGCGCACGCCGTTGATGGCGACGATGTCGCCTTTTTCGTATTCGATGTCCAGGTATTCCGCTTCGTCCGGGGCGTTTTCCGGGCTGACGGTCCAGCGCCACATGGTCTCTTCCGCTTCGGCGCTCGGGTTTTCCAGGTGGCGGCCTTCAAAGCTGATGTGCAGCAAGTTGGCGTCCATCGAGTACGGTGCGCCGCCGTTCTTGTGCTTCATGTCGATTTCGATGCCGGCGTCTTCCGCGTACTTCAGCAGTTTTTCGCGCGACAGCAGATCCCACTCGCGCCATGGGGCGATGATCTTCACGCCTGGCTTGAGCGCGTAGGCGCCCAGTTCGAAACGCACCTGGTCGTTGCCCTTGCCGGTCGCGCCGTGCGAGATGGCGTCGGCGCCGGTGGCGTTGGCGATTTCGATCAGGCGTTTGGCGATCAAAGGACGGGCGATCGAGGTGCCCAGCAGGTATTCGCCTTCATACACGGTGTTGGCGCGGAACATCGGGAAGACGAAATCGCGCACGAATTCTTCGCGCACGTCTTCGATATGGATGTTTTCCGGCTTGATGCCGAACTTGATGGCCTTGGCGCGCGCCGGTTCCAGTTCTTCGCCCTGGCCCAGGTCGGCCGTGAAGGTGACGATTTCGCACTGGTAGTTATCTTGCAGCCACTTCAGGATGACGGAGGTGTCGAGTCCGCCGGAATAGGCCAGGACTACTTTTTTAATGTCGCTCATATTGCTTCCAGTTGTCGTTGTCGATGTATGTATTGCGATGCTGCCAGGTTTTATGCAGTGCCAGGCGAATTATTGGATTTTACCGAGTAACAGGTATTCAATCAGCGCTTTTTGCACGTGCAAGCGGTTTTCCGCTTCATCCCACACGACCGATTGCGGGCCGTCGATCACTTCGGCTGCCACTTCCTCGCCGCGGTGGGCAGGCAGGCAGTGCATGAACAGGGCGTCGGGCGCGGCGCGGGCCATCTTCGCGCCATCGACGATCCAGCCGTCGAAGGCCGCGATACGGGCCGCGTTTTCCGCTTCGTAACCCATGCTGGTCCACACGTCCGTGTTGACCAGGTGCGCGCCTTCGCACGCGTCGGACGGGTTGGCGAAGAAGGTGTAGCGCTCGGTCTTGACTTGCGACAGGTCCATGTCGTAGCCCTTGGGCGTGGACACGTTGACGTGGAAGCCGAACACTTCGGCCGCCTGCAGCCACGAGTACAGCATGTTGTTGGCGTCGCCGATCCAGGCGACGACCTTGCCGGCGATCGAGCCGCGGTGTTCGATGTAGGTGAAGATGTCGGCAAAGACCTGGCACGGGTGGTGTTCATTGGTCAGTCCATTGATCACCGGCACGCGCGAATTGGCGGCGAAACGCTCGATGATTTCCTGGCCGAAGGTACGCACCATGATGATGTCGCACATGCGCGACATGACCTGGCCCGCGTCTTCCACCGGCTCGCCGCGGCCCAATTGGGAATCGCGCGTGTTCAGGTAGATGGCGGCGCCGCCCAGCTGGTGCATGCCGGCTTCGAACGACAATCGCGTGCGGGTGGAGTTCTTTTCAAAGACCATCACCAGGGTGCGGTCGATCAGTGGATGGTAGATTTCGTAATTCTTGAACTTGCGCTTGATCAGATGGGCGCGTTCGATCACATATTCGTACTCTTCCAACGTGAAATCGGAGAACTGGAGGTAGTGCTTGATCGGTTTTTTTGTCGACATAATGACCACTTGAAGATGCGCAGGCCGCCGGCGGCGTGCCTTTCCCGCCGGGTTGCATCAGCGTACAACATCTCGTCTGATGACTGCCTCGCCCGGCGCGCTGCTGTGTTGCTCGGTGCCCGCGCCTGTTTGTCGCGCGGGTCGATGCGGTTTGCCAAGTTAAAAAAATGCAATGGCAAGTACTTCAGCCGTTCAATTATAAGGGTTTTGCTTTTAGATTGGAAAGACCGTCCGGGCGCGTACTTGTATAGGCAAGCCTGCGCCCGGGCAAAGGGCGGTGGATTAATAGATGCTGGCGGGCGCGGCCCCGTCCAGCTGGGGCGCCACCAGGGGCAAGTCCAGCGTAAAACGCGTGCCGGAGGGGCTGCTGGCCACCTGGATGGTGCCGCCCAGCAGGGCCGTGACGATGTTGTAGCTGATCGACAAACCCAGGCCGCTGCCGCCCTGGCCCAGCTTGGTGGTAAAGAAGGGGTCGAAGATGCGCGACAAGTGCTGTTCGGCGATGCCGCCGCCATTGTCGGCGAAGACGATCCGCACGCGCGCGCCGTCCAGCGTGGCGGACAGGCGCATGCAGCCCTTGCCTGCGGCGCCATCGTTGGGCGCGGGTGCGAAGGCGTGCAGCAGGGCGTTGTTGATCAGATTGGTGATCACCTGGCCGAACGGGCCCGGATAGCTGTCCAGCGCGATGCCGAAGTCGATGTCCGTCTCGATGCGGTGGCCCGAGCTGCGGATGCGGTTCATGACGGTGGCGATGATTTCATTGCTTACCTGCTGCAGGTCGAACTGGCGCCGCTGTTCGGTGGTGCGGTCGACGGCCACCTGCTTGAAGCTGTTGACGAGGTCGGCCGCGCTGTGCAGGCCGCGCATCACCAGCGCCGACGCCTTGCTCGCATCGTCGATGTAGGCGGCCAGGTCGGAGCGGCGCAGGCCGGGGCCGTTCATCAGGCGTTCCACGTCTTCCGTCTTTTGCTGCATGGTGCTGGCGATTAATAAACTGTTGCCGATCGGGGTATTCAGTTCATGCGCCACGCCAGCCATCAGCGAGCCGAGGGCGGCCAGCTTTTCCTGCGACGCCAGTTGCGCCTGGGCGTCCTGCAGTTGTCGGTAGGCGCTGGCATTGTCGAGCGCGATGGCGCCATACGCGCACAGGGTGCGGAAGATCAGGCGTTCGCGTTCGCCGTAGGCATGGGCATGGCAAGCCTGCACCGTCATCACGCCCAGCACGCGCTCGCCCACCGTCAAGGGCACGTACAGCACGCTCTGGTTGTGCAAGGTGCCGGGCACGGTGTAGGCGTGGCGCTTGGGCGGGACCTGGTCGATATACACTTCGCGCCGTCCCAGCAGGCAGCGCACGGAGTAGGCGCGCGGGTTGCTCAGTGGAATGGCGTTGTCGGACAGGGGCCGGCCCGCTTCCATGCCGTGCGCGCGGCGCAGCGCCGTGCCCGCGGGATCGAGCATGTAGACGGCGAAGGTGTTGACTGGCAGCAAGGCATGCACGTGGCGGTCCAGCACCTGGAACACGGCGCTGGCGTCGAGGTGGGTGGTGATTTCCTGACCGATGGCCGACAGCCGTTCCAGCGTGTCGCTGGTTTGCTGCAGCACTTCGGCGCGGCGCGCTTCGGAGGCGGCCAGTTCGCGGTGGTGATAGCCTTCCGAGCGCGCATGTTCCGTCTGGTGGTAGACCTGCATGGCGGTGGCGCGGTTGCTCGCCTGCTGGGTGTGACTTTTTTCGCGCGCCACGCCCGCCGCGAGGGCGATATCGTAGGCGCGCGCATAGTCGCCCGCATGCGCGTACTCACGCGCCAGCGCATCGAGCAGTTCGCCGGGCGGCACATAGCCGTCGATGGAGTCGGCTACCTGCAGCGCCTGGTGCAGGAAATGCAGGGCTGGATTGCGTTCCTGCATGCCTGCGGGCGGCGGCAAGTCGTGGCGCGCGTGCAGCATGGACAGCACGCGCAGCGCCGCCACCTGGTGCATGGCGTCGCCTTGCGCGGTGGCTAGCTGGCAAGCCCGTTCGGCCGCTTGCAGCGCTTCGTCCGGGCGGTCCAGGTAAGACAGCGCGTGGGCGCTGCCGCGCTGAGCCATGCTGCGGAAATCGGCCTGGCCCAGCGCTTCGGCCCGTTGCGCCAGTCGGCTGAAGGCGTCGAGCGCCGTGTCGTAGTCGCCCTTGTCGAGGCTCAGTTCGCCCAGGTGGAACAGGGCGTTGGCATAGGTGCGGGCGCCCGCCACGGGGGCCAGGATGTGCAGCGCTTCGCGCAGCAAATTTTCGGCCGTGGCCAGGCGCCCCAGCTTGCGCATGGTCTCGGCCGTATGCGTCTGGCAGGCGCCGATGCTGCGCGGCCAGCCGGTGGGGCGCGCCAGGTCCAGTGCGCACTGCATCCATTCGAGGGCCGATTCATTGTCGTTGAGGCTGGAGAAACAGTCGCCGATATTGATGGCGGCCGTGATCGCGCCGCGCAGCTGGCCGCTTTCCAGGGCCGCTTCGTAGCTTTGCATGTAGTGACCGGCGGCCGCACCCAGGTCGCGCGACGTGTGCGCCAGCAAGCCGTGGAAGTCGTGCACCCAGGCGGCCAGCGGTGCGGGCAGCTTGCCGCTGGCGCCGTCGGCCTGGAAGTGGCCGCCCCAGCAGGCCAGGGCTGCCGGCGCGTCGCGCAAGACGGCCCAGCGGGCAGTGGCCGCGTCGGCCAGGTTGGCGCGCATCGCATCGCCGGCGCCGCGCGCTTGCTGCGCCGCAGCCAGCAGTTCGGCGTCGCAGCGGGCATGGTCGCCGCGGTCGACGGCGATCGAGGACAGCAGCCAGTGGGCGTCGGCGCAGCCGGCGCCGTCGTCGTGCGCGCCGCAGGTGGCGCGCGCCGCCATGGCCAGGCTTTCCGCGGAGTCGAGCGCGCCTTGCAGCCAGGCCACTTCCGCCTGCACCAGTTGCAGACGCGCGCGCACCCGTTCCAGTGCCGCCGCTTCCAGGCCGGCCAGAGGCAGCAGCAGATGCGCTTCCTCGCTCAGATGAATTGCTCTAGCGCAATCGCGCTGGCGCAAATGCCAGGACAGCAACAGCAGCAGCGGTACGCGCCCGGCGCCGCGCAACGGCAGCAATGCGCTTTCCCACTGCGCTACGTCATGTTCGAGCGCGAACATTTCCATTCAAGCATTCTCCCCGCAAACAGTGGCGCCAGCCTGCGACCGCACAGGCCATGCGTCATCGCATTGTAAGCTGCATTCAGGGGAATTGTTCAGTACGCTGGTCAGAATTATTCATGCGCCATGGCGCCCCGGGCGGGGGCGATTTGCCCCCGGCCTTCGATGGCGGGACAGGCGCCTAGCGCGACACCAGGCGGATGCTGGCGCTGCCGTTCGCGGTGCTGGCGCTGCGCATGTCGGCCGGTATGCGCAAGCCGGGCAGGAGTTGGGCGTCGTCGATCACCACCTGCTTGCCTTCATTGCTGAAGACGAACGCGGCGCCCTTTTTGCTGGCAAACTGGCCCGGGCCGGTGGGGTAGATTTCCACGCTGGCTTTTGCCTGCCATTCGCGGTCATCGATCAGGCGGCCAAAGAAATGGTTGTCCTGCTGGTGGACTTCCAGGCGTTGCCCATTCGACAGGTGGTATTGCTGCTCGATGTCGAAGGCTTCCTGGGCCGTGACGTGATAGTAGGCCCCCGAGGTGACGCGCACGCTGTCAGCGGCTTGCGGTGCGGCGGCGGTTTGCGCCTGGGCCATGCCGCCGGCAAGCGCGAACAGGACGGCGAGGAGGGGGAGGAAGCGTTTGGTATGCATGACATTCACCTTCGATCAGGATGGCTGGATGGAGTGGAGTTGGATCGTGTGGTCGCTGGCAGGTTTCTGGCAGGGACTGGTGTCAAGTTAGCAAACACGCCTGTCCATCGCCAGCGGCAGGCGATGGAAGGCAGGTTTTACGCGCTGAAATGCCTAAAACGGTGGATGAACGGTTTTGGGATTAAAGTCGGAAGGCGGGCTCGGCGGCGAAATTAAATTTCGCCTACCTGGTGTTTTGCGGCGCTATATTTGAATGAAAGAAATATTGCTTAATACAGGGTCTGCGCCGATTCGTGCAGCAGCTGGCCGTACAGGGTATGGCGCATCTTGGAAATCTTGCCTTCAGACAAGGCTTGCAGGATGGCGCACTGCGGTTCGATCAGGTGGCGGCAGTTATAGAACTTGCAGCCGCCAAGATATGGCTGGAATTCGCGGAAGGCCCGCTCCAGCATGCCTTCGGACAGGTGGTACAGGCCGAATTCCTGGAAGCCGGGCGAATCGATGATGGAGCTGTTCGCGCCCAGTTCGTCGAGCTTGTACAGGCGCGTAAAGGTCGTCGTGTGCTTGCCCGTGTCGAGCGCGGCCGAGATTTCGCGCACGGCGATGTCGGCGTCCGGCACCAGCAGGTTGATCAGCGACGACTTGCCCATGCCCGACTGGCCGATCAGGATCGACGACTGGCCCGCCAGCAGCGGCGCCAGGGTGGCCACGGCGTGCTCGGGTTCGGCGCGCGCCGACACTTCATCGACGGGATAACCCATCGACGAATACGGCAACAGGCGTTCGCGGGCGCGCTCCAGCGAAGCGGTCACATCCGTTTTGTTGAGGATGATGCGCGCCTCGATGCCGGCCGCGTCGGCCGCCACCAGCGAGCGCGAGATCAGGTCGTCGGCAAAGCCTGGTTCCGTCGCCACGACGATGAACAGCTGCGTCAAATTGGCCGCCAGCAATTTCGATTTGTACTGGTCCGAGCGGTACAGCAAGGTCTTGCGTTCCTCGATGCGGTCGATGACGGCCTGGTCGTTGGAAGTGCGCGTCAGGTGCACGATGTCACCCACGGCCACATTGGTTTTCTTGCCGCGTGTCACGCATTGCAGCTTGGCGCCGTCCACGTCGGCCAGGTAGTGGCGGCCGTGGGCGGCGATGATGACGCCGGTCAACTTGCCTTCGCTCATGCGGTCACCTGGCTGCTCTGGTAGATGAGGTCTGCCTTGGCGGCGCAGATGAAGTCGTTTTCGGACAGGCCGCCGGCGCCCTGGTTGACCGAGTGCGTGTCGTAGCGCACGGCGCAGGTTTTGTAAGTAATGATGAGCTCCGGATGGTGGTCTTGCGTATGGGTCATATAGGCCAGGGCGTTCACGAACGCCAGGGTCTGGTAATAATTCTTGAAGCCGAAGTCGCGGCACAGCTTGCCATTTTGCACGGTCCACTGGGGCAGCAGGGCGTGCAGGGTGGCGATGTCCGTGTCGCCCAGCGCCTGCTGGCGCGGCGAACAACTCAGTTGGGCCAGGTCTTGCGAAGTCGATGGCGTATTCATGTCGTAGCCCCTTTCAGGTGGCGGATGCGCACGCTGGCCGGCGGGTGGCTATCGTAAAAGGCCGAGTGCAGCGGGTCGGGCGTCAGGGTCGACGCATTGTCTTCATACATTTTGACGAGGGCAGAGACGAGGTCGTCCGCCTGCGTGTGCGTGGCGGCAAATGCGTCCGCTTCGAATTCGTGCTTGCGCGAGCTGAGCGACGTCAACGGTCCCAGCAGGAAAGTAAAGACGGGCAAGGCCAGCATGAACAGCAGCAGGGCCAGCGCATCGGTTGGCTGGCCAGTGAGCGCCACGGCGACGGGGTCGACGCCGAGGCCCGCATAGAACCACGGCTGCGTCTTCAGGTAGCCCAGCAGCGCCAGGAAGCCCAGCGAGATGACGAACATCATGGCGATGCGCTTGACGATATGCTTGAGCTTGAAGTGGCCCAGTTCATGCGCCAGCACGGCTTCGATTTCCTGCGGCGCCAGGCGCGACAGCAGGGTGTCGAAGAAGACGATGCGCTTGTTGGCGCCAAAGCCCGAGAAATACGCATTGCCGTGGGCGCTGCGCTTCGAGCCATCCATGACGAACAGGCCTTTCGAGGCGAAGCCGACGCGCTGCATCAAGCCTTCGATGCGGCTTTTCAGCGCTTCGTCGGCCAGCGGCGTGAATTTGTTGAACAGAGGGGCGATGACAGTGGGGAACAGCACCATCATCAGCAGCTGGAAGCCGCTCCAGACGAACCACGCGTACAGCCACCACAGGCCGCCCGACTTGGCCATCAGGGTCAGCACGACCCAGATCAGCGGCAAGCCGATGGCCGCGCCCAGGCCCACGCCCTTGAGCATGTCCGTGAAGAACAGCTTGCGCGCCATGGTGTTGAAGCCGAAGCGCTGCTCCAGCACGAACTGGCGGTAGTAATCGAAGGGCAGGTCGATCAGGCCGGAAATGGCGGCAAAGGCGGCGATCAGGCCGATCTGGTACAGCATGGGCGAACCCGGCCCCGTCAGTTCGTTCAGGTGCAGCGCCAGCCATTGCAGGCCGCCCAGCAAGGTAAAACCGATCAGCACGGCGTAGTTGACCAGCAGGGTCAGCAAGCCGAACTTGGTCTTCGCCACCGTGTAGTCGGCCGCTTTCTGGTGCGCGGCCAGCGGGATTTTTTCCGCGAATTCGGGCGGAACAAAGGCGCGGTGCGCCAGCACGTGGCGAATCTGCCGCGAAGCGAGCCAGAAGCGCACGGCCAGGGTCAAAACGAGGACGGATACAAACAAAATCGAAAACGCGAGTGAATACATTCTGTGCCTGTGAGAAAATGGCTGATTATTTAGTTTGATTAGGCCAAGAGAGAATTATGTCACAAGCGACCGACTTAACCGCATCCACCCCCGCACCCGCCGTGCCGGCACGTCCAAACGAGATGAACCTGGTCTGGGTCGACATGGAAATGACGGGCTTGGAGCCCGATACAGACCGCATCATCGAGGTGGCGGTCGTGGTCACGGACATGCACTTGAACCTGCTGGCCGAAGGCCCCGTGTTCGTGATTCATCAATCCGATGAAACCCTGAACAAGATGGATGCCTGGAACAAGGGCACGCATGGCCGCTCTGGCCTGATCGACAAAGTGAAAGCGTCGACCGTGACGGAAGCCCAGGCGGAAGCGGAACTGATCGCGTTCCTGAAGAAATACGTACCGGCAGGCAAGTCGCCCATGTGCGGCAACACCATCGGCCAGGACCGCCGCTTCATGGTGCGCGGCATGCCGAAGCTGGAAGCGTTCTTCCACTACCGCAATGTTGACGTATCGACATTGAAAGAACTGTGCAAGCGCTGGAAGCCGGAGATCGCCACCGGCTTCAAGAAGCACCAGAAGCATACGGCGCTGGCCGATATCCTCGAGTCGATCGAAGAGCTCAAGTACTACCGCGAGCACTTCATCAAGTTGTAATGGTGTTGTCGGCTTAGCGCCCTGGCGCGTAAGCCGACGCATCCACCGACTCGACATCAAGTGCGGACCAAGCGCCATCCTCACTCTGCCACTCCAGCGCAAATGGCCCCGTTTGCCGCAAGTCCGTGATCCAGCGCACCGCGCCTGGCTGGCGGAAATATTCCGTGCACTGGCCGAACGGCTGGCCCAGCCGGCACAGCACCAATCCCTCGCCCGCCACGGCGCACCATTGCTCATCGACATCGATCAAGGCTGCGGCCGGGTCACCATAGAATTCGCCCGCGCTGGCTTGCCGGCCATCGGCCGCCGTCACCGTGGCGTGTTCATATTCATGTTGGACACTATATGCGGCGCTGCGCGCCAATTCCTGCTGGGTCATGCGGTCTCCACGGTGGGCCAGACGGTTTCCTGGTCGGCGCGCGCCTCGGCGATCAGCCATTCGCAAAATGCATGCACGAGGGGCCGCGTTTCAGCCTGGGGCGAGCGCAGCAGATAATAGCAGTGGGGACCGCGCACGGCGTGTTCGAACACGCGCACCAGGCGGCCCGAGCGCAGGTCGTCGCCGATCAGGGGGCTGGCGGCAATGGCCACGCCCTGGCCGCTGGCGGCCGCGTCCAGGCACAGATAGGTGTGCGAAAAGCGCGCGCCGCTGTTGCCGCTATTGCCGCTGTAGTGCACGCCGCAGCTGTGCAGCCAGCGCGTCCAGTCGATTTCGCCAGGCAGGTGCACTTCCGGCTCGTCGTGCAGCAGCGGGTAGCGCAGCAGGTCGGCGGGCTGGCGCAGGCTGGCCGCGTTGGCGCGGAAATCGGGGCTGCAGACGGCGGAAAACCATTCTTCCATCAGTAAATCGACTTTCAGGCCCGGATAGCGGCCCGGTCCCAGGCGGATGGCCACGTCCACGCCGTCGCGCGCCAGGTCGACCGGGTGCATCGACGCCAGCACGCGCAGTTCGATCTGTGGATAGCGGTCGCGCAGCCGGCCCAGGCGTGGCATGAGCCAGCGCGAGACGAGCGAGCTGGTGGCCGTCACCGTCACTACCTTGTCATCGCCCTGGCGCCGCGCCTGCTCGGACACGTCGGCCAGCTGGTTTAGGATCGGCCCCAGCGAGGCCGCATAGCGCTGGCCCGCGCTGGTGAGCACGACGCCGCGCGGCAGGCGCTGGAACAGCACAATGCCCAGCCACGCTTCGAGCTGTTTCACATGATGGCCGATGGCGCCGGCCGACACGTGCAATTCTTCGCCCGCGCGCTGGAAGCCTTCATGGCGGGCGGCCGCCTCGAAGGCGTGCAGGGCGGCAAGTGGTGGCAAGGGACGTGACATGGGAGTCTTCTAGAGAATTGAGCCTCAGTATTATTTGGCCTATCCGTGAAGAATATTGGTTTGTTTCATTTTGCGCAAGCGAATATGATGCCGGCTATGCGTGAAGCGACCCGCAATATGATTAATGCAGGATTTTTTGCGCAAGCACCCCAAGCCAGGAACGAGACCGCCCGCAGAGGCGCTCCGGACAGCCCGCCTTGTTCTTCGTTCTACCCGATTTATTGAAGAGGTTAGTCATGTCTGATCGCCGCGCTGTTGCGCTGGTGTTGCTGTCGGCCGCCGGTTTCGGCAGTTCCGCAGTGTTTGCCAAGGCGGCCTATGCGTCCGGGGTCAACCCGTCGACCATGCTGGCCTTGCGTTTCGTCATCGCCGCCATGCTGTTGCTGCCGCTCGTGTGGCTCGGTGGCTGGCGCTTGCCGCGCGGCCGCCTGCTGGCCGGCTACATGCTGATGGGCCTGATGTACACGGCCCAGTCGCAAGGCTATTTCAATGCCCTCATGTATGCCAGCAGCGGCCTGTGCGGCATGCTGCTGTACGTGTATCCCGTGCTGGTGACCATCCTCGCGCTGGCGCTGGGCTGGGAAAAGCTGGACCGCCGCATGCTGGTGCTGATGGCGCTGGCCATTGCCGGCATGGCCATCACCCTGGGCGGCAAGCTGCAGGGCCAGCCCATCGGCATCGCCCTGGCATTGATGGCCGCCGGCGTGTATGCCGTGTACATCCTGTTTGGCAACAGCCTGTCGAAAAGCCGCGAGAATATTCACCCATTGGCCGCTTGCGTCGTGATTCTGGGCACGGCGGGCCTGTCGAACAGCGCGATCGCCTTGTGGCAGGGCGTGTCCTTGCCGGGCACGGCGACGGGCTGGCTGGCCGTCAGCGCCATCGCCCTGTTCTCGACGGCCATCGCGATTGCCGCCTTCTTTGCCGGCGTTGCGCAGATCGGCGCGGCCAAGGCCTCGATTATTTCCACGTTCGAGCCCGTGATCACGATGGCCTTCGGCGTGACATTGCTGAAGGAATCCGTCAGCGGCACACAATTGCTGGGCGGCGCCATGGTGCTGGCCGCCGTGGTCTTGCTGGCGCAGCGGCCCGCTGCCAAGCCTGTATCCATGCCTGCCGTGCAGGCCAGCGCCTGATTTTTTTCCTGAACTGATCGGCAATACCGATCGGTCTCCTTTGCGCCGCGACGGGTTTCCTGTCGCGGCGCTTTTTTTTTGCGCGTTTTTTCTTCACATAAATAACACTTGATTGCGAATGATTCTCATTTATAATTGACTTCAAGATTTTCCCCACCACCAGCCAGCCCATGCCAGCCAGTGTTCGCCTTGAAAGGAGACACCGTGACGAGCATGCCCCCTATTTGCAATACCGAGATGATCACCGGCGAATTTGCCCGCCTGCGCCGCGAAAAGAAAGCCCGCCACCGCGACATCGCCGAGGAACTGGCCATTTCCGAAGGCGAGCTGATCGCCGCGCATGCGGGCCTGTCGCTGGCCAATGGCGCCTTGCTGGGCGCCGAGCGCCTGCAGGCCGACTGGCCCGCCATCATCGCCGCGCTGGAGCCGCTGGGCGAAGTCATGGCGCTGACGCGTAACGCCTCGTGCGTGCATGAAAAGACGGGCGTCTATCGAAAAGCCAGCCACAACAACCACGTGGGCCTGGTGCTCGGCGGCGACATCGACTTGCGCGTGTTTTACCGCCAGTGGGCGCATGGCTTTGCCGTACGCGAGATGGGAGATAGGGAAGTGCAGCGCAGCCTGCAGTTTTTCGATGCGGCCGGCCAGGCCGTGCACAAGATTTTCCTGAAGCCGCACAGCGACATTGCCGCCTACGACGCGCTGGTCGCGCATTTTGCCGATGCGGACCAGGCGGCCGGCATCGCCGTGAAGGCGCCGGCGCCGCCGCCGGCCGAACTGCCCGACGCGCGGATCGACGTGGCCGGCTTTCGCGCCGCCTGGGCCGACTTGCGCGACACGCATGAATTTTTCACCGTGCTGAAAAAATATTCGGTCTCGCGCCTGCAAGGCCTGCGTCTGGCGGAGTCCCGCTTCGTGCAGCAGCTCGACAAATCCTGCGTGCTCGACCTGCTCAACGACGCTGTGCTTGAAAAAGTCGCCATCATGGCCTTCGTCGGCAATGCCGGCATGATCCAGATCCATTCGGGGCCCGTGCACAAGATCGCCGTGATGGGACCGTGGATCAATATCCTCGATGCGCGCTTCAACCTGCATTTGCGCGAAGACCATATCGCCAGCGCCTGGGTGGTGAAAAAACCGACAGTAGACGGCCTGGTGACGTCGGTGGAATTGTTCGACGCCAAGGGCGACACCATCGTCATGTTCTTCGGCGAACGCAAGCCGGGCATGCACGAGCTGTGCGAATGGCGCCATATCGTCGACCGGGTGGCGCGGGAGGGTGAACTATGCGCCGCATGATCGCCGCCAGCGTGGCGCGTCGCATCGCGCTGAAAAAAATGGGAGCGGGAGCGCTGGCGCTGGCCGCGCCGATGCAGGTGCTGGCCGCCGTGTCCGACGCGGGTAAACCCGTGGCGAAAGCGCGGCGCATCGTCAGCGTGGGCGGCGCCCTGACGGAAATCGTCTACGCGCTCGAGGCGCAGGGCGAACTGGTGGGCGTCGATACGACTTCGCTGTATCCGGCCGTGGCGCAACAGCTGCCGCAGGTCGGTTATGCACGCACCTTGTCGGCCGAAGGCGTGCTGTCGCTGGCGCCCACGCAGCTGATCGCCACCGAGGAGGCGGGACCGCAAGCGGTGCTGCGCCAGGTGCGCGACGCGGGCGTGCCGGTGGCGGTGCTGAACGCGAATAACAGATTCGAAGGCTTGCTCGACCGGGTAAAACAAGTGGGCCAGATCACGGGCCGTGCCGACCCCGCCGCACGCCTGGCGCAAGCCTTGCAGCAGCAGTGGGACGGCGCCCTGGGCAAGGTGCGCCAGCGCCAGCATGCACCCGTGCGCGTGCTGTTCATCCTCGCGCACGCGCCGAACCAGGTGATGGTGGGCGGGCGCGAGACGGGCGCCGACGCCATGCTCGCCTATGCGGGCGCCGTCAATGTGATGGGCGGGCAGGGTGGATTCGCCGGCTACAAGCCGCTCACGCCGGAAGCCGTGATCGCCGCACGGCCCGACATCGTGCTCGTCACGGACCAGGGATTGAAGGCGTCGGGCGGCGTGGACGGCATCCTGAAACTGCCAGGCCTGGCGCAGACGCCGGCCGGGCGCAAGCACCGCATCGTGTCGCTGGAAGCCATGCTGCTGCTGGGCTTTGGCCCGCGCATGCCGCAGGCGCTGGCCGAACTCGACGCCGCCTTTGCGAAAGCCATGGCTGCATGAACGTGGCCTCCCTGGTGTCCGCCGCTCCATGGCGCTGGTCACGCTGGGGCGCAGGCGGGCTGCTGGCCGCCGCACTGGCTGGCGGCCTGCTCACCGCCGTGCAGGCGGGCGCCGTGCCCGTGACCCTGGCCGACTGGCTGGCGCCGTTTCAAGCGGGCGACGAGGCGCTGTCCGGCGGCGCCTATGTGCTGTGGCATATCCGCTTGCCGCGCGCCCTGTTCGCCGCCCTGATCGGCGCCGCGCTGGCGCTGGCCGGCGGCCTGACGCAAGGGCTGTTCCGCAATCCGCTGGCCGATCCGGGGTTGCTGGGCGTGAGCAGCGGCGCCGCCTGCGCGGGCGCGGCCACCATCGTTTTCGCGGCCAGCCTGCACGTGGCGCCCGAGCTGCGCGTGTGGCTGCTGCCGGCCGCCGCGTTTGCCGGCGCCATGCTCATTTGCGTGCTGCTGGACCGCGTTGCCCGCTGGGCCACGCCAGGCTCCATCGTCGGCCTGCTGCTGACGGGCGTGGCGCTGAACGCCATCACGGTGGCCGTCATGGGCCTGTGCATCTACCTGGCCAGCGATGACCAGTTGCGCACCCTGACTTTCTGGACATTGGGCTCGCTGTCGGCTGGCAGCTGGCGCCAGGTGGCGGCTTTGCTGGTGGTGCTGGCCGGCGCCCTGTGGGCCGCGCGCTACCTGATGCGTTCCCTGAACGCGCTGGCGCTGGGCGAGGCGCAGGCCCTGCATGTGGGCGTCGACGTGGGCAGGCTGCGCACGCAGGTGATCGTGCTGGTGGCTGTGCTGACGGGTTTTGCCGTCGCCTGGTGCGGCGGCATCGGTTTCATCGGCCTGATCGCGCCGCACCTGGTGCGCACGTGGCTGGGCGCCGACCAGCGCAAGGTGCTGCCCTTGGCCATGCTGGCTGGCGGCTTGCTGCTGCTGTTGGCCGATACCCTGGCGCGCACGGTCGCCATTCCCGCGGAAGTCCCCGTCGGTATTTTCACGGCCTTGCTGGGCGGGCCATTTTTCCTGATGCTGTTGCGGCGCTTCCGCCACGGCACGGCCTAGAGGTGAACATGACGCCCCTGCTGGAACTCTCCTTCGCCACCACGCAACTGGGCCAGCAGTATTTCGGCCCTTTCAACGTGCGGGTGGCGCCCGGCGAACGTATCGCCATCCTCGGCCCCAGCGGCGCGGGCAAGTCGACCCTGTTGAAACTGATGGCGCGCGAACTGCAGCCGCAGGCGGGCCAGGTGCTGCTTGCCGGCCGTCCCCTGGCGCAGTGGCCGCTGGCCGACCTGGCGCGGCGCCGCGCCGTGCTGCCACAAGGTTCGAACGTGGCTTTCGGCTTGCAGTGCGAACTGGTGATCGGCCTGGGACGGGTGGCGCGCCTGGTCGACCCGCAGCTGGGACAGATCGTGCAGGATGCGGCCGCCCTGGCGCACGCCGCGCATCTGCTGGGTCGCCGCCTGGACACTTTGTCCGGCGGCGAGCAGGCCAGGGTGCAGCTGGCGCGCATCTTCGCGCAGATGTGGGATGTGAACAATGGCTTGATACTGGTCGACGAGCCGCTGGCGGCGCTCGATCCCGGCCTGCAGTTCGATTTGCTCGACAGCCTGCAGCAGTTCTGCACCGCGCGCGGCCACGCCGTCATCGCCATCCTGCACGACATCAATCACGCCTTGCTGGGTTTTGACCGGCTGCTGCTCGTGCGTTCGGGCCAATTGGTCGCCGACATCGCCAGCGATGCCGGCGCCGTTCCCGCCCTTGCCGCGCTGTACAGCATCGCCCTGACGACGGCCACCAGCAGCGACGGCGACGTCTGCGTCATCCCTGCCCGAAGCGCCGTGCGCAGGGCCGCCTGACCCACTCATTTATTCACTCACCACACGTCCGCCGCGCGCGGCCGCGCCATCTGGCCGCTGCCCAGCAGCCACACCATCAGGGCGTCGGCCTGTTCGCGTGTGGCCGCCACTTCCTGCACGATGCCGAAGGCTTTCATGGCGCCAGCGGCCATCGCCTGCAGGCGCGCGCGCTGTTCCGCGTCCGCCTCGATGGACACCAGGCCCCGGCACAGGGCGGCCAGCGCCACCTTGTGATGCTTGAGCCACAGGCCACGGCGCTTGCGGTCGACGTGCGCTTCGTCGCTGCGTTCCTCTTCGAACAGCAGGACGAACGGTTCGCCATGGCGCAGCAGCGCGTCCATGTCGTTTTCCCACAGCGGGGCATAGCCGGTGACGGCCGTTTCAGGGCGAAAGCGCACGATGGGAAAGTCGCTGACGTCGTGGATGGAAAAAAGGGCGGGATTCGGTTTCATTGGGTGCTTTCTTGCGAGGTGCTTGAAAACGCTTGCCAGCCGCCGCCCAGCGCCTTGTAGACCTGGACCAGCGACAGCGAGGCGGTGGCGCGGCTGTCGACCAGTGCCGCTTCGTTGTTCAATAAGGTGGTTTGCACGTGCAGCACGTTGATCAAGTCCGTGCCGCCCTGGCGGTACTGCAGTTCCGCGCTGCCCAGCGCGCGCCGTCCCTGTTTGACGGCTTCATCGAGGCTGGCCTGGCGGCGGGCGTTCGCCTGGTAGCCAGAGAGCGCGTCTTCCACTTCGTGCCAGGCGGCCAGCACCGTCTGGCGGTAGGCGATGGCCGCTTCCTGCTGCTGCGCCTCGCGCAATTGCACATTGCCGCGCAGGCGGCCGCCATCGAACAGGGGCACGCTGAAGCCGGGGCCGAAGGCGAAGCGCTTGGCGTCCCAGCCGATATCGGACAGCTGCATCGCTTGCAGGCCGATGCTGCCCGAGAGCGTGATGCGCGGATAAAAATCGCCTTGCGCCACGCCGATGGCGGCCGTGGCCGCGTGCAACTGCGCTTCGGCGCGGCGGATGTCGGGACGCCGTTCGGCCAGGCCGCTGGGCACGCCCAGTTGCACTTGCTTGGTCATGGCGGGAATGTCCTTGGCCGCCGCCAGCTCCGCCTGCAAGGCTTGCGGCGGCAGCGCCAGCAAGAGGGCGAGGGCATTGCCCAGGCGCGATTCGCGCTGCGCTAGCTGTGGCAGGCGCGCTTCGATGGTGGCCACGTGTGCCGCCGCCTCCGCCTCGTCGAGCTGCGTCGCCGCGCCTTCGCGCAGGCGGATGCGGGTCAGGTCCAGGGTATGGCGGGCGATATCGAGCAGCTGCTGCGTGATGGCCAGGGTTTGCTGCGCGCCGCGCAACTCGATGTAGTCGCGCGCCGTCTCGGCCAGCACGGCCAGCAGCACGCCGCGCTGCGTTTCCTGGGCCACGTCGACCCGCGCGTCAGCCGCTTCCACTTCGCGCCGCACGCGGCCCCACAGGTCCAGCTCCCAGGCCGCATCGAGGTTGCCTTGCCACAGGCTGTAGGCGGATTGGCCGTTGTTACGCGACGGGTCGCTCAAGCCTTGTTTGCTGTTGCGCGCGCGGCCATAGCCGCCATTCGCACCGAGTGACGGGCCTTGCGCGGCACCGATGACGCCGCGCGCGACGCGGCTTTGTTCCAGCCGGCTGGCGGCCGTCAGCACGTCCAGATTGGCACCGGTGGCGCGTTGCAGCAGCGAGGACAAGGTCGTGTCGCCAAAGCTGTCCCACCAGCGCTGCTCGATGGCGCCATCCTGTGCCGCCGTGAACCGGGCGTCCTGCGCCTGGCGCCATTGCTGTCCCAGGTCATGGGGCGGGCGCTGGAAATCGGTGCCGACGCTGGCGCAGCCGGCCAGGCCCAGGGCTGTCATGAAAATCAGTGCTTTCATCGCGCGCTCACCTGTTGCAGCTGTTGACGGTGCGCGGCCGTATCGATGCGCACTTCGGCCGACATGCCCACGCGCAGGCGATGTTCGCCATCCTGCTCCGGGTCGAGCGCGATCCTGACGGGGATGCGCTGCACCACCTTGGTGAAATTGCCGGTGGCGTTTTCCGGCGCGATGGCGGAAAACGTCACGCCCGTGGCCGGCGCGATGCTGTGCACGGTGCCGTGCAGGAGCACGCCCGGATAGGCGTCGACGGCGATGCTGGCGCGCTGGCCCTGGCGCACGTGCGTGACTTGGGTTTCCTGCAGGTTGGCGACGACGAAGCTGCGGTTCAAGGGCACCACGGCCATCAGGCTGGCGCCGGGCGCCACCAGGGCGCCGACGCGCACGGCGCGGCGTCCCACGATGCCGTCGATGGGGGCGCGCAGCTGCGTATGCGACAGATCCAGTTCGGCCCGTTGCAGGCTGGCGCTGGCGCGCAGCAAGGCCGCTTCCGCCGCCCCTTGCTGCGCCTGCAAAATGTCCGTCTGCTTGCGGGAGGAGACGAGGGCGGCGCGGTTTTGCGCCAGGCGCGCGCGGCTTACGTCGTAGCGCGATTGCGCCTGCTGCGCATTCTGCACGCTGCCCGCGCCCTGGCCGGCCAGGTGCGTTGAGCGGGCCAGCTCCTGCTGCGCCAGTTTGTCTTCCGCCTGGTTGGCGTCGACCAGGGTGCTGGCTTGCTCGATCACCGATTGCTGGCGCTGCAAGGTGGCGCGGGCATAGTCCAGCTGCGCCTCGGCTCCCGCGACTTCGGCGCGGGCCGAGTCGGCGGCGGCCTGGTAATCGCGGTCGTCGATGCGGGCCAGCAGCTGACCCGCCTTGACAGCCTGATTGTCTTCCACCAGCACTTCCCGCACGATGCCGCCCACCTTGGGGGAGAGCACCGTGTAGTCGGCGCTGACGAAGGCGTCGTCGGTGCTTTGTTCTTCGCTGGGGGAAAACAGCAGTTGCCAGGCGCAAAAGGCGAGGGCGCAGGCCAGCAGGGCCTGGCCGAGGATGAAAGCGCGCGAGCGCAGTATGGTTTTTTGCATGGGGATGCTCTTTCGTAAAAATGAAAATTCAAGCGGCGCGCGGCGGATAGACGCGCGTCGGCAGGATGGGAATGATCACAATCATGGCCAGCGCGATGGCGGCCACGGTGAGGTACAGGTCGGACGAGGTCAGGGTGACGACTTGCGCGTGCATGCGCGCACTCAGGCCCGCCATGTCCACGGTGCCAGGCAGGTTGCCCAGGCGTTCGCTGAGCACAGTCGAATGAAAATGGTTGCGGCGCGTGATCAGCGCATCGAGCACGCCGGTGGCGACGACGGCCGACATGCCCTTGATGGTGTTGAACCAGGCCGAGGCAAATGGGCCATCCTGCGGCGCCAGCCCCGTGGTGGCCAGCAGCAGCAAGGGAATCACGGCCATCGGTTGCGCAAAGATCTGCACCGCTTGCAGCAGGTAGAAATGCGTGCGGATCCAGTCGGGCGACATGCGCGCGCCAAGCACGCAGGACAGGGCCAGCATGCCCAGGCCGATGGCCAGCACCCAGCGGCAGTCGACGGCGCGCAGATTGCACAGGGCGGCCACCAGCGGCAGGGCGATCAGCTGCGGCAGCGCCACCATCAGCATCACGGGCGCCGTTTGCAGCGGGCGGTAAGCGTGCACCTGCGCCAGGTAGGACGAGGGGATCAGGATCACGGCCAACAGCACGAACAGCACGCCGCCCAGGGTCAGCAGGGCGTGGCTGAGGTTGCGCCGCGACAGCAGCTGCAGCTTGAAGAAGGGCAGCGGGTGCGACCACTCGTTGACGAGGAAAAGCACCAGCAGCACGGCACCGCCGCCCAGCAGCATGCAGATCAGCGGCGAGGCAAACCACGCCAGGCGCTCGCCCTGCAGCAAGCCGACCACCAGCATGCTGATGGCGGGCAGGCCGAGCAGCAGGCCGCGCCAGTCGAACTGGCGGAAGCGTTCGAGGCGCAGCGGGTCTTGCGGCAAGCCCCAGGACACCATCAGCAGGGCGACGATGCTGCCCGGGACGACTTGCCAGAACGCCCATTGCCAGCCCAGATACTCGGTCCAGAAGGCGGCCAGCGGCGTGCCCAGACTGGGGCCGAAGGTGGCGCTCAGTGCATAGCCACCCAGGCCATACAGCTTGATGTTCGGTGGCAGGAAGCGCAGCGCCACCGTCATCAGCATGGGCGGCAGGGCGCCGCCGGCCGCGCCCTGCACCACGCGCAATAACATCAGCACGGACAGGTTCGGCGCGAACGGGCACAGCACGCCGGCGGCCATGCAGACGAGGATGGCGGCGGCCGTCAGGCGGCGCAGCGAGAATGTGACGGAGCACCACGGCGCGAAGGCCATGGCCGACACCGAGGCGGCCGCATACAGGGCGACGAGCCAGCTGGCGTCGTCGCGCGCGATGCCCATGGCGCCGCGGATGTCGGCCAGCGCGACCTTGGTGATGTTTTCATTCAGGCCGGCCACCAGCACGGCCAGCAGCACGCCGGCCAGGCCGGTGGCCAGGCGCAGGCCGAAGATGGGAGCTGAGGGAGGTACGGGAGGCGCGGCTGCGGGGGCGGCGCCGGGTAGGGGTACAGCAGACACAGGGAACTCCGTGGATGAGGATCAGTCCACGCAGTATAGGTAGCCGTTAATCTTGTGAAAATTGATAATTAATGAAGTCTAAATTGCGTCTGGCGCAATGGTGGTTGAGCTCAGCCCTTAGGTGCCTGGCGGCGTGCCGCCGCACAGCTCCTTGATCATCCGGCGCAGCCAGCGGTGCGCGTGATCGTGATCGAGGCGCGGGTGCCAGGCCTGGAAGACTTCCACGCTGTCGACGGGAATCGGCAGTTCGAACGTGCGCAGCTTCAGGCCCAGGCGCTCGACGATGGCCAGCAGCGGCGTGGGCATCAGCGGCAGCAGCAGGCGCGAATCGGCCACGGCGAAGATGGCGGACTGGAAGTTGGGGCTGATCAGCGAGACCCTGCGCGTGTAGCCCCGCTCGGCCAGGGCTGCGTCGAACGGGCCGCGCGCCAGGCCGCGCCGCGAGACGCTGATATGTTCGTACTCGGTAAAGCTGTCGAGGTTGATGGGGCCATCGAAGATGGGGTGGTCGCTGCGGGCGATGCCGACAAAGCCGCTGGTAAACAGCTGCTGCAGCTTGATGTCGGGCGCAAAGGCGCGCCGCGCGCTGATGTACAGGTCGATGCGCCCCGCCTGCAGGGCATCGCTCTCCGTGGCGCCGTCGCCCTCGGGCACGAAGCGCAGCACCGTGTGCGGCGCGTGCACGGCCAGCAGGTCGCGCAGCTTGCCGCCATACGCACCGACAAACACGTCGTTGGCGCACAGGCTGAAGGTGCGTTCCAGGGTACGCAAGTCGACTTCGCGGCCCGAGGTGAAGATGGCGTGCGCCTGCTCCACCACGCCGCGCACCTGCTCGCGCAATTCCAGCGCGCGCGGGGTGGGCGCCAGGCCGCGCCCGGAGCGCACGAAGACGGGGTCGCCGATGGCGTCGCGGATGCGCGCCAGGGTGCGGCTCATGGCCGGCGCGCTCAGGTTCATGCGTCGCGCGGCGGCCACGGCGCTGCCTTCCTCGAGCAGAATGTCGAGGGCGACGAGCAGGTTCAGGTCGGGGAGTTTCATGCGCCGATTATAGCCCGGAGGCCAGCGTCAGCGCCGCGCCGGCAGGACGCCGGCGCAACAGGGATGCTACTGCGGGATTACTCGGCTGCCGGCTCGGCGCCGCAGCATTTCTTGAACTTCTTGCCGCTGCCGCAAGGGCAGTCGTCGTTGCGGCCCACTTTCGGCTCTTCGCGCTTCATGGTTTGCACGGGAGCCTTGCGGCGCGGGACCCAGAAACGGTGGATGGCCGGCAGGTTCGCTTCCAGTTCCTGCGCCAGCTTGTGCGCCTTGACCGGGTCTTCCACCAGTTTCAGCTCTTCTTCCTTGATTTCGTCGGCGCCCAGCAGGTAGATCGGCTGCATCAGCGCGGCCACTTCGGAATCCCAGATTTCGTTCCACGAGCCGGGACGCAGTTCCATGCCGTCCCAGAAGCCCCAGCACCAGGCTTCGGCGTCGATCAGGGTCTGGCCTTCGTAGTCGTGTTCGACGAACAGGGCTTCGAATTCCTTCGGCGCCACTTCAAACGTCACCAGCACTTCGTTCATGAAGCGCATGATCAGGTTGACGATGCGCTCTTCTTCCTTGCTGTTCTTGAATTTCGGCGCATCTTCGGCATTTTCGCCCCACACGCGCGGCAACCATTCGGCCGGCATGATCGGTTCCGGGCCGATGGCGACGGCCGTCAGATAGCCGTGCAGCATATCCATGGTCATCGCGTCTTCGGAGCAGCGCTCCGACAACAGGAATTGGTCTAATTCGTCGAATTCTTTTTCTGATAATGGCTGTTCGAGTGACATGGCTTGCTCTTTGATGAAATGTAAGGCGCCAGTATACGCCTTGCCGCGCCTTGCCGCCGAAGTGTTTGCACCGGCGGCCCGCGCGCGCCTTACAATGTCGCTTATGCACAATGAAAACCAGCCGCACGAGGACGACCGGCCCGTCCATCCCTTTTCCGCACTGAGCCCCGATTGCGTGCTCGACGCGCTCGATAGCGTGGGTTTGCGCGGCGATGGCCGCCTGCTGGCCCTGAACAGCTATGAAAACCGCGTCTACCAGGTGGGCATCGAAGACAGCGCGCCCCTGGTAGCAAAGTTCTACCGCCCCGCGCGCTGGAGCGATACGGCCATCCTGGAAGAACATGCGTTCGTGTCCGAGCTGGTCGAGCGCGAAATCCAGGTGGTGCCGGCTTTGGCCATCAACGGCAGCACCCTGCACCAGTACCAGGGTTTCCGTTTTGCCGTCTTCCCCCGCCACGGTGGACGCGCGCCCGAACTGGACGACCCTGCCACGCTGGAATGGATAGGGCGCTTCATCGGCCGCATCCACGCCGTCGGCGCGCTGTCCACCTACAAGGAACGGCCGGCCCTCGACCGCCAGACGTTTGGCGTCGAACCGCGCGAATTCTTGCTGGAGGGTAATTTCCTGCCGCCCGAGCTGCTGGCCGCCTATTCCAGCGTGGCGCAGCAGGCGCTCGATGGCGTCAAGCGCTGCTATGACCGCGCGGGCGACGTGGCCATGCTGCGCACGCATGGCGACTGCCATGGCGGCAACGTGCTGTGGACGGATGCCGGCCCCCATTTCGTCGATTTCGACGATAGCCGCATGGGGCCGGCCATCCAGGACTTGTGGATGATGCTGTCGGGCGAGCGCAGCGACCAGGTGCGCCAGATGAGCGACATCCTGGCCGGCTACGAGGATTTTTGCGATTTCGACCCGCGCCAGCTGTACCTGGTCGAAGCGCTGCGCACCCTGCGCCTGATCCATTATTCGGCCTGGCTGGCGCGCCGCTGGGACGACCCCGCCTTCCCCGTCGCCTTCCCGTGGTTTAACACGCAGCGGTACTGGCAGGACCGCATCCTGGAACTCAGAGAGCAGGTGGCGCTGATGGACGAGGCACCTTTATGGCCCATTTGACCTAAACGCCCGAAAAGGGCCGTAAACGTCCCTCTTCTTGCCGCGCTGATTTGTGCATGCCTGTTCGATAATGGTGCTAATAAATTCCTAGAAGCAACGGAATTCACCCGAACAAGCGAGAAATCATGCAAGCACAGCAAAATCAGCGCCAGGCCGCCTCCCTCACCGTCGCGTATTCCGCCGATGACGAGTTCGACCAGGACAGCATCGTCTCGCTGCATGATTTCAAGGACCTGGAAAGCAAGGCGGAAGCGCCTGCTGCCGCCATCACGCCCGCACTGCAATCCGAACAGCAAGCCGAACCGGCAGCCGAAGCCGATACCAAGGCGCCAGCCGCGGAACGCCAGAAAATGGAATTGAAAGCCATCCACGAGGCGATTGCCCGCGTGGAAGCGGAGGCGAAAGCTACCTGCGCCGCTGAAAGCCGCGCGCTGGCCGAAGCGCGCGTGCGTTCGCTGGCCGAGGACCGCGCCGCCATCGACGCGGCCGCCGCCGCCGCCGCGCAGCAAAATGCGCAGGCAGCCGAAGAAGCGATTGCCGCCAACCGCGAACGTCTCGACACCATGCGCGCCGCCGCGCAAGCCAGCGTGGCCCGCCTGGAAGCCGTCAAGCAGGAGACGGCCGAACTGCGCGCCCGCGTGGAATCCGATAATGAAATCCGCCTGGCCGCCGAACAGCGTTCGCGCGCCGAGCAGGAAAGCCGCTTGCGCGCCAGCGAGCAGGTGGCCGTGCAGTCGGAACTGGCCGAACAGGCAGCCCGCGCCGCCGAAGAATTGCAAGTGCAGACGGAGCAGGCGCGCTTGCAAGCCGTCGAGCGCGTCGCCGCCGTGCAGGCGGCCAAGGAAGAAATGGTGGGCATCGCCTCGGCCGACGCACGAGTCGCCGTGCTGGCGCGTGAACGCGAGCGCCATGCGCATGGCGCGCGCCAGACGGCGCAGATGCTGGCCGAAGCGGAAAGCGAAGCGCTGGACTTGACGGTGCAGCGCGAGCGCGCAGACCAGATCGCGCTGGAATCGGCCTTCAACCGCGCCGCCGCCGAAGTGCGCGCCCTGGAAGAAGCGCGCGCGCTGGCGCACCTGGAACAAGAACGCGAAGCCATCGCGCTGGCGCAGGCGGAATCGGAACGCCATGCGGCGCAGTCGCTGCGTTTGCGCCTGCAGACGGAAAAGGAATTGCGCGACGCGGCCATCCACCGCGAGCGCCTGGAAATGGTCGCCGTGGCCAGCGCGCAGGCGCGCCGCGATGCCGACGTGCGCATCCTGGCCGCCACCGAAGCGCGCATCGAGGTAGACCGTCAACTGCGCGCCGTGGCGCTGGCCCGCGTGGCCGCCGAACAGGATGCGGAAATCGCCGGCCACGCCAAGCTGGAAGCGGAAACGGCGGCTCTCGAGGAAACCAAGGCCCGTGAAGCGGCCGAGCAGGCCGCCGCCGTGGCAGCGGCCCGCGAACTGGAAGAGCAGCAGCGTGCCGCCAGCCTGGCGCAGGAGCGCGCTGCACAGGCGCGCCAGGCGTCGGAACTGGCCGCGAGCCAGAACGACGCCGAGCAGGCCGGAGTCGATGCCGGCAAGGCGACATTGGCCGCGCAGGAGCAAGCGTCGCAACTGGCGCAGGAAAAAGCCCGTCAGGCAGAGCAGCTGCTGCGGGCGGAGCAGGAGCGTCTGGCCGCCGAACAAGCCGCCATCGCCGCCTTGAAAGAAAAACTGGAAGCGGAAGCGCTGGCGTTCAACGCGGCGCAGGAACGCATCGCCGCCGAAGGCGCGCAAGCGGAACTGCTGCGCGGCCAGCACACGGCCGAAGAGGCTTTGCGGGAAGCGGCGCAAAAAGAAGCGGACGCCATCCGCATCCTGATGGACCAGGCCCTGGTCGAAGGCGAACAGAAAGCGGCTGCCGCGCAAGCCGTGCAGGCGCAGGCGCGCCTGGCCGTGGAACTGGGCCAGGTGCATAGCGAGCGCGCCCGCGTGGAAGCAGACAAGGCGCAAGCGGCCGAAGCGCTGCTGGCGTCCGAGCGCGATTTCGTCGCGGCCGAACGCGAGTCGCTGGCCCTGATCGCGCAAAAACTGGTGCAGCAGCGCCAGACCAGTAGCGCCGAAGAGCGCGCCTCGCAAGCCATCGCCGGCCGCCTGGAAGCGGAAAAGCAGGTGACGGCGGCCGCCGAAGCGCGCGCCGCCATGGAGCTGCAGGCGCTCGACGCCATGCGCCTGCGCGAGCAGCTGGAACTGGCCGCGCAGCAGGCCGCCAGCGAGAAACTCGACGCGCAGCAAGCCTTGCTGGCCAGCGCCCAGGCCCATGCGGCCCTGCAGCGCAAGGCGGCCGAGACGACGCGCGCGATGGCGGCTGCCAAGCAGCAGTTGCTGGAACGGGAAATGGAGCGCGCGCAGCAGCAAGAGCGCGAACTGGCCGCCCTGCGTGCCAGCCTGGAGCAACCGCAAAGCGCGTTTTCCAGCTCATTGACCGCCGCCCGCGCGAAAGCCGAACAGGTGAGCTCGGCCAGTTTGACGCGCGAAGTGATCGAGCGATTGACGCAGCCGAATGACGCCGGTGCAGTGTGGCGCTCACGCTGAGCTAGAACGTTTAAAACTTCCTGCCCAGCCCCACCAGCAACACATCCGCATCGCGGTGGTAATCCGTTACCACCCGGTTCCACGCCACTTGTGCCAGCCAGTGGCGGTTGACGTGGTAGCGGGCCACGGCTGACAGCAAGCCTGTCAGGCGCGCGTCGTGGCCCTGCGCGTCGCGGCCGTCCCACGCCACGTACGGCCCGGCGCCCATGCCGAACTCCACCTTTTCATTGAGCGAGCGGATCAACCACAGCTGGGCGGCCACGCCGCGCCGGTGCGCCAGCGCCGTGCTGCCTTCGTCGATGAGGGTGGCGCTCCAGTCCACGTATTTTCCCGCCGCGCGCCGGTATTCCAGGGTGAACGGACGCGCGGATTCGGAGCGGAAGCTGTTGACGATGGTGTGCCCTGTCGACAAGGTCATGGTGTCGTCGTAGGCCCAGTTCTGCAGGTGCAGCTTGGCGCCCGGCACGCCGTCATAGCGGTAGCCGGCGCCCACCAGCAAATGCGTGGTGGCGTCCTTGCCGCTGGGGCGGATGCGGTTGATTTGCGCTTGCGCATACCAGCGGTTGTCGAATTGCCAGCGCGCCTGCAGGCTGGCAATGGAACCCCAGCCGTGGTCATTGTCGAAATTGTGCGGCGCCTGGTCCGTCTTGGCCGTGTCGAAGAAAAAATAGCGGCCGATGCCGGCGGCCAGCATCAGTCCCTGCTCCACGTTTTTCGTGCGCAGCCAGACCTGGCCCGCCATGCCGTCGCGGTGATGGTCTTCCGGGTGTCCTTCGTTGATATACGACAGGCTCACGGCATTGTAATTGCCTACCGGCTGCGTGTAGCTGATGGCGCCGACAAAGGTGCGCTCATTGGTCGAGTTGACTTTCAGGGCGCCGGCCATGCCGGAGATATCCTGTGCCTGGATGGCCAGGGGAAGGGCGGCGGACAGCAGGGCCAGGACGGCGTATGGCAGGCGCATGACGGTTCCAGTGACAGAGGTGATTACACGCTAAAGGTCGTCTGGCGGGGCATCATGCGATTGCGCAAGAATCTTGCACATTGGCTACATTTATGGACTGTATTGGCCAGAACTCAGCACAAGTGTATAAGAAAGTGAGAATGTGTGAGGCGCGCCAATGATGAGGCGGAAGGGAGGCGCCGGCCTGAAAGGGCTGGCCGGCGCGATGCTGCTGAAGTTGGTGGGCTTGCGGTATTACTGGCTCAATACGACTTTATCGGCAAAATATTCCGTTTCGCCGAAGCATTGCGTGGGCACGCCCTTGTGCTGGCTGTAGGTGACGAGGATGCGCTTGCCGGCGGCGGCCGTCAACTGCTTCGCCACCTCTTCATCGCGCACGCTGAACTGGAATTTTTCCGGGATGGTGCCCGGCAGCGCCGTCAGCAGCAATTCACCTTCCCATGTCTTGCAGATCCAGCCCCGCTTCGAGAACTTTTGCAGGTAGCCCGCCCGTTCGCCTTCCGAGTACGAAAAGCTGAGGGCCATCCACGTGTAGGCGGCCAGCAGCAGGAAGCCGGCCACGAGGAAGATGGCAAAGGCGAAGGTGACTTTTTTGGTCGTAGGGGTCATGGTTGGGTTGTCTAGGTAAAAGGATCAGTCCTTGCGGCCGGCTTTCCAGTTAAGACCAAAGTTATATCTTTCGTCCATGGCCTGGTGCGCCGTGATTTTACCTTGGCCGCCGAAGTATTCCACCAATTTTGTCACCTGCAGGTTGCCGCCGTGGTTTTCCAGCATGGCGATCGCGCACATGGCGTGCTGGCTGTCGCTGTCGAGGCGCACTTCCACGGTCGGCTGGCCGGGAATCTCGATCGTCACGACGCCATCCGTGGCGGCCCAGTTCGGCACGCCTTCATAGATGAAGGCGTATACGAGCACGCGCTTGATCTGGTCGAAATGGGCGCCGTTGATGAAGATGTTTTCGCCGCTGCTGATGCTGCCCGTGCGGTCGTCGCCTTCTAGGTGAATGTACGGCGGACGGTCGTAGGCGCCCCAGCTGTTGCCCAGCGCCTGCACGGCGCTTTTGCTGCCGTTGCTCATTTCGAACAGGCAGCCGATATCGAGGTCGATGCCGCCTGAACGGCCGGCTGGCTTGTTGAACAGTTTGCCGAGGAAGCCCGTGTCCAGTTTCGAGGCGGGCGCTTGCCCTTGCGACGCGTTCTGGTTCCAGTTCAGGTTGACCCGGATGCGGCCATAGCCGCCGCTGTCGCGCTTGTCGAGCGAGATCTTGTCGCCGCGTTTTTCCAGGCGGATTTTCGACAGCGAGATTTTATTCGCCGCAGGCGGGACCGCTGGCGTTGGCACGGAAGCCGGTGCCGGCGCAGGGGACGACGAAGCCGCCTCGCTGCCGCCGAAGTGCTTCAGCAGGGCCGACAGGCCACCCGCGAAACCTTGGCCCACGGCGCCAAAGCGCCAGCTGCCGTCGCGGCGATACAGTTCGCCGATGATGACGGCTTTCTCGTCCTGGAAGTCATTGCCCGTGAAGGCAAACATGGCCGCCTGGCCCAGCGCCATGCTGGAGTTGCCCAGCGCGCGCATGCTGCCCTGTTCCGTCGCCGCCGTGAATACGAGCTTGTCGATCGAAGCGGGCAGGCGGGAAAGGTCCACCTGGAAGGTGGAGCGGGGGCCGTTCAAGTCCACCGTGATGGCGTTGTCCGGTGCGCTTTTCTGGTTGAAGAACACCATGTAGCGGTCGTCCGACAGCTTGCCTGCCGCATCGACGCCGAAGCAGCTGACGTCCACTTCCATCGAACCCGAAACGATATCGAGCGTGACGGCAAACGGGCCATCCAAGCCCAGGTCAGCCAGTTTGCCTTTTTGTCCGCGTGTGAAATTGGTCATGGTCGTGCAATCCCTTCGTCGCTTGAGAGTTGAGTCAATGAGGTATTCGCGTGGTGCGCGGCGGCGTTGTCGGCCGCATGTCGGATGCCGAACAGGCGCGCCTGTTCGATGATGCGCAGCGCCCAGCTGGAATGGGTCGCCACTTCGCACATCGATTCCTGCATGCGGAACACGGCCGGGCTGTCCGGGTCGATGATGCGCAGCGCCAGTTCGATGTCCGACTGCGCCACCTGGTAGTGGCGTTCGATCTGCGGCACCTGGTCCGGGTGGATGGCCGTCTTGGCGATCATGCCGTGCGCCATGTCCTGCGCCACTTCGGCGTCGAGCCAGCTGCCTTGCGACAGGTGCTCGAAGACGGGCGCCGTCAGCTGGAAGCCGTGCGGCTTGAAGATGGTGACCAGGCGGCCGATGACCTGGCCCAGCGGCGTCTGGTAGATGGTGCCGCTGGTGGGGCGGCGCAGGCCCAGCAGGGCCAGCAGATCGTTGCCGCCGATGCGCAGCGCCAGGATGCGGCGCCGCACTTCCGGCGCGGACAGGATGATGCGGAACTGCTTCATTTCCTCGTCGTCGAACACTTCCGCCGTTTCCAGCGTCGGCATCAGCAAGTGATGCGTGTGGCGCACCAGCTCGAAATAGGCGTTGAAATTGCTGCGCGTGGATTTCGGCAGCACGAAGCCACTCAATTTGTCGGCGCCCGGCATGGCCAGCACGCGGGCCAGCACCTCGAGATTACGCACGCGCACGAAGCGCAAGGTATCCGATTCGTCGCACATGTTTTGCAACGCCAGCGACAGATTGAACAGCGCGTAACTGAGGTCGCGTTCCGCGATGGCGTCTTCGGTGCAAAGGATCACCGAGCGCAAATGGCTGAATTTGTCGCCATTGGCGATCGCCAGCAAGTCCTTGTGCGTGGTCGGCACATACATCGAGGCGCCGAGCGCCGCTTTATGCTCGCTTTGTGGGTGTAGGGAGTTGTTATCCATCGACTGCGCTCCTGATAAGGGCGACCGCCTGGTAAGGCAGCGCCGGTTCTACTGTGACGGGTATGGCTTTTTCCTGGGCCAGAAGCAGCAAATGTGCCACGTCCGGCGCATTCGTGTCGCGCACGATCAGGCGCTCGGGCACGCGGCGCAGCAGCACGCGCGTCGCTTCGCCGATGCCTGGCTTGATCAGGTTGATGTCGCTGATGCCGTATGCCTGCTGCGCGGCGGCCATGTAGGCTTGCGAGCGGGCCGCCATCGCAGGCGCATCGCTCGCTTCGGCCAGCGGAATGCCGCTGCTGGCGGCAATGGCCACGGCGTCGGCCACCAGGCCGTCGGCGAAAGCGCGCGACTGGTCGTGCTGCTCGAACTGCGCGTAGTACACGCAGCCATGGAAGTCGTCCGGGCCGATGGCATCATTCAATACGGAGCGGCTGACCAGCCCCGAGACCGTGGCATTCAGAATGCTCGACGGGATCAGGTAGTCGCCCGCCGAAGCGGCGCAGGCGGCCGTGCCGGCCAGGTCGGACAGCACGAACAGGCCGCCGTCGATGGCCGTGCCATGCGCCGTGTTGAAATCGTTCACCGTCTGGCGCAGTTCGCGCGAAATGACGCCCTTGCCCGTCCAGCCGTCGACGAAGACGAGGGACGCGTCGCTGTGGCCCTGCGCCAGGATGTGCTGCAGGGCGTTCGCGTCGATGCCGCGGTCGCGGATGATGGAGACGGAATAATGGCAGCATTCGCGCTGGAACACCTGGCGCAGCAAGTGCCCGAGGATCACGCCCACGGGCGTGCCGGCGCGCGCCAGCGACACCAGCGTGATGGCGCCAGTGCGGCGTGCCGCGATCAGGGCGGCCAGGCGCAGGCAGTCGCGCGCCATCTGCAGGCGGTTGGCTGCGAACGCGCTCTGGAACAGCGCCAGGTAGGCGGGCGAGGGCAAGGACTCTGGCGACAGCATTTCGCTGTAGTGGCGCTGGCCCGACTGGATCAAACGCTCTTTTTCGGCCAGGTCGAGGATCGGTTCGAGCGCCATCGGCGTGAGCAGGAACTCCACGTCTTCCTGGCGGTAGCTGCCGCTGAAATGCTGCGTGCCTTCGGTCATAGCGCCGCCACCGTGAGTGCCGCCAGCTGGGTGCCGTTGGGAATGATGGCGTAGTCGCAGGCGGCCATGAAGCGCGCGTCCGAACGGCTGTCGCCCATGCCGAAGCTGACGATGGGGCCGTGTTCGGCTTCCAGTTCCGCGCGCAGGTAGGCGACGGCGCGCGCCTTGTTCAAGGTCTTCGGCAGCACGGCCAGGTTGTTGCCATTGCGGTGGATGAAGTAATCGGAACCTTCGGCCGCGATCCATTGCTGCAGCACTTGCTCTTCGATGTCGGCCAGGCGTTCGCCGCGCGCTTCATGGTCCTTGACGACGATGTAGAACGGCGTGTTGTAGTCTTCGATCAGGCGCGCGCGCGAAGGCATGCCCGTCCTGGCCTGGAAATCGTCGATGATGCGCATGGCATCCCGCAGGCCGGGCAGCGCCGTCTGCATGTCGTTCTGCATCAGGGCCAGCCAGCCCGCATCGAGCGCGCCGCCCGGCTGCAGCACGATGCCGCCGTAATCGAGCACGCTGTAGCTGGTAAACGGCAGGTCGACCCGGCGGAAGGCGTCGCCATTTCTCGCCGTGGCGGGAATCAGGGTCATGCCGCTTTGCGCGAAGTCAAAGAAGGCGCGCTGGCGCGCCGTCGTAAACGAACAGGCGTCGCCATTTTTCAAATAGGCGGCCGCTTGCAGGTCGGTCTCGCCCGGGCATTTTTTAGGGGTCTGGAACAGTGTGTCGTCCAGATCAACAAACAGGAATTTCTTCAATTTTGGTCTCTGACTGAAAGTGGAACAGGCGGCCATTCAACTGGCCGGCGAGTTGCATGAGGGCCGGGCTGGCCGGAGTTTCATGGCAGATGAAAACGTGCTGGTACTGGCCAGGCGCCACGTTGTACAGGTAGTTGGCGATGCCTTCGCCGTAGTTGTCGTCGCAGTGGACGATGTGGCCGACGGAGCCCCACGACAGAATCGGCGAGCGCGTGGTCGACTGCACCACGACGTTCTTGCCCAGCGCTTCGAGTTCGCGCGCCAGCAGGAACGACGGGTGCATGAATTCGCCAGTGCCCAGCACCAGCACGGAGTCGCCGGCGCCGATTTCCTGCGCCAGCTGCACGGCCAGGCCTTGCGGCGGCGCCAGGGCGCGGCCTACGCCGATGCGGCCAAACGCGGGGCTGGCGCCCCGTTCCGCATTCGCCTCGAAGCGCTGCGCGCTGGCCGCCACGGGAGCCGGCGCAGCGCCGGCCTGGAATGCATACTGTCCGGAGAGTGCCGCGCCTATGCTGGTGGGCAGGCCGAAACGCTCGCTCAAGCCCGCGTTGGCGGCCTGGCCCATGAAGTTGGTGATCACGCCCAGGTGCAGCTTTTCCAGCTGCGGATAGCGCGCGCGGCACACTTGCACCAGGTTGGCGAAGGTGTTGCCCGTCGACGCTTCATCGTCGATCAGCACCAGGCTGCGGGCCGTGGAAAACAGCGCGCTGGCCGCATCCGACAAGTGCAGGAACTGGCGCGGCGCGTGGCTGTGCGATTCCTCGAATTCGAAGAAGGGCACGCTGCCCACGCGGTAGCGCGAACTGTGCAAAAACAGGGCCTTGCCATTCGGGTTGGCGCGCAGCCACGCCTCGAACACGCCCTGGCCCAGGCCGACGGCCGTTTCCGCCATGGCGATGAAGACGACGGGACCGGGCAGGCTGGGGGGGATCTGCGCGGCCAGGTCGTCGTGGATGGTTTGCATGGCGCGCGGCGTGACGGGCCAGTGCTTGCCCAGCACCTTGGACAGGAACAGGAAGCCCCGCTTGGCATTGGCGCGCGCGGCAAAGCCGATCAGCCAGTCCAGCGGAAAGCGCGCCTCGTCCACTTTCAAGGTCAGTTCGCCCGTGGGCATCTGCTGCTTGACGACGTTCATGGCAGCTCCACGGCGTAGGCGGCTTCGCCCACGCGCATGCCTACACGGATGGCGGGCACGGTGAGCTTGTCAAAGCCCTGGTCGAAACCGGCCAGCGCCAGATAGGGCAAATTCGGGCCTGCCGCGCAGGCCATGCCGATGCCGCCCGACATGCGGGGGTTGATCTCCAGCAGTGCGAGGCCATTGGCGCCTTCGCGGAACTGGATATTGAAGACGCCGTTCAAGCGGTAGTCGCGCGCGAGTTTTTCGCAGGCCGCCAGCAAGTCGGCGCGCAGCTCGATCAGCTGGCCGCTGCCGCCCCCGTGCAGCTTCTTGCGCGGCACGGCGCAAATGAGCTTGCCCTGGTCTGCCACGCAGTCGGCGCTGTATTCGTGGCCATCGAGATATTCCATCAGCAGCAGGGTCTTGAACGATGCCATCTGCGCCAGGCCTGTGCGCAATTCCTGTGCATTGATCTGGTAGGCGGCGCCGGCCAGCAGCAGCTGGGCGCCGGTGCGCTCTTCATCGAGAATGGCAAAGCCCAGGGCATACACGGATTCGGACGGCTTGATGCACAGCTTGCGATGCAGCGGGCGCAGTTCGGCGTAGGCGGCGTCGTATTCGGCGATGGTGGTCACGGCGCGGTAGTCGGCCGGGCGCGCCATGGGCAGATCGAGGCCATCGCAAAAGCGCGCCTTGTCGTGCATCAGGGTCAAGGTGTCTTCGCTGGCCACGCTGAGCACGCGCGTGCCGATGGCGGCGAAGCGCGCGCTGGCGCTGCCGATCAGGCCCGCTTCCTTGCCCGGCCAGAAAATCGTGATGCCCCGCTCGCGGCAAAATTCCAGGCACCACTCGACATAATTGAGGCCCGTCAGGCCCGACGGTTCGACCGCGTATTCGTGGGCCGCCAAAAAGGCGGCCGCGTGCGCGTTCGTATTGCTGCACACGATGTGATAGCGCGGCGCGCCGCCAGTGGCGGCCATATCGGCCTCGCGGATCAAACGCATGGCCGTGCCAACCGAGGAAAATGTTTTGTTGAACCAGACTCTTTGCATGTACGGGGACCGGGTGGAAATAGGGGAAGCCGCGCGCAGGTGCGCGCGCGGGGAGTCTAAACGACCAGACTTAACCTGGCCTTAGATAGAGGGGATCAGCCGGCTTTGCCGCTGGCCGTCCACTTCAGGAACGCATCGCGGTTGCGCGAGCAGATAAATACTTTGCCGGAGCCGGAAAAGCGCAGCACGATGCCTTCGCCGCTGGTGACGCTATTGACGATATTGCCGAGGAAACCGCCGATGCCGCCGCCGCTGGCGCCACCGCCCGTGGTCACGGAAATCTCGTATTTCAGGCTGTTGTCCCAGCAGACCACGTGGGAATTGTCGATCACGACGTCCTTGCCCGGCTCGACGTCGAGCTGGAACATGGAGCCGAAGCCCGATACCACCACTTGCCCCGTGCCGGCCGTCTCCATGACGAAGAAGCCGCCCGACTGCGCGAACAAGGCGTTGCCGATGCTTTGCGTGCGCACCTTCATTTCCGTGCCCGAAGTGGCGGCGACAAAGGCGCCGTCGTTGAGCAGGTACTGGCGCGCGCCCACGTCGACCACTTCGATGGCACCCGGCAGGGTGGGCGAGAGCAGGCAGTCGCCGCTGCCGCGCACCGCTTCGATATGCTGCTGGAAGAACGATTCGCCGTTCGCGAAGCGGCGCATGATGGCGCTGCCCAAGCCGCCCGTCATCTTGCCCTTCAAGTCCAGCGCCGTCTCCATCATCACCATCGCATCGGATTCGCAATAGATGGTTTCGCCCTGCTTCATGCTGACGTGCAGAAATGGATCGACGTCGCCCGTGACACTAAATACTGGCATGATAAATCTCCAAAAAAAAGCCGCCTGATGATATTCAGGCGGCTGCGTTTAGCTCATGAAAAAATCAAGCGTTGACGCCGAACGAACGGGCCAATGGGCCCAGGCCGCCGTTGAAGCCCTGGCCGATGGCCTTGAACTTCCATTCGCCGTTGTAGCGGTAGATTTCGCCAAAGATCATCGCCGTTTCCGTCGAGCTGTCTTCGGACAGGTCGTAGCGGGCGATTTCTTTTTCGCCTTCCGCGTTCAGGCAGCGGATGAAGGCTTTCGAGACCATGCCGAAGTTCTGGCGGCGCGCGTCGGCGTCGTGAATGGTGACGGTGATGCTGATGCGGTCGATGTCGGCCGGCACGCGCGTCAGGTCGATTTCGATGCGCTCATCGTCGCCTTCGCCTTCGCCCGTGGTGTTGTCGCCCGTGTGGACGACGGAACCGTCGGTCGACTTCAGGTTGTTGTAGAAGATGAAGTCAGAGTCGCCACGGACTTTGCCGTCGCTTTTCAGGAGGAAAGCACTACCGTCAAGGTCGAAGGTGGCGCCGTCCGTCGAACGAGGATCCCAGCCGAGGCCGACGATGATCTTCTTCAGGTTCGGTGCTTCCTTGCTCAGGTTGACGTTGCCGCCTTTTTGCAAACTGATTGCCATGTGGTGCTCCTTTTAGTAATTAAACTCAAACATGCCTTCATGGGATGAGCGCCAGGCGCTCGTGCCATTACTCTCTCAATTGGGGGCGCAACCCCCGATTTCAAGCTTCTGCCGCGTGCCGTTTGCGATAACGCAGCGATGACCACAGCGAGACCAGGATGAAGGCCACGCCCGACAGGCCCGTGAACCACTCCGGAATATGGTATTTGACGGATGCCAGCATAATCAAGGCGAGGATGCCGATCGCATAATGGGCGCCGTGCTCAAGGTAGACGAATTCGTCCAGGGTACCCTTGTGCACGAGGAAGACCGTCATCGAGCGCACGAACATGGCGCCGATGGCCAGGCCCAGCATGATGATGACGACGTCGTTGGTAATGGCGAACGCGCCGATCACGCCGTCAAAGCTGAACGAAGCGTCCAGCACTTCCAGGTACAGGAAGCCGCCGATACTGCCGCGCGCCACCGTTTTTACCAGGTCGCCATTGCCGTTTCTGGCTGGCGCGGCGCCTTCTTCCGCATCATCCTGCAAGTCTGGTTCGCCTTCTTCCAGCAAGCCGCTGATCCAGTTCACGCCGATGTAGACAGCGATGCCGACGATGCCCGACGCCAGCACGCTGTATTTTTCATCGACCGGACCCATGGCCACGCAGGCCGCCACGGCGCCCATGGTGATCAGCACGGCCAGGCTTTCGGTGCCCAGCGCGTTGACTTTTTCCTCGGCCCAGCCCAGCCAGTGCAATTCCTTCTCGTCGTCGAACAGGAAGTTCAGGAAGACCAGCAGCAGGAAAGCGCCGCCGAAGGCCGCCACTTGCGCATGGTTGTCCGTCAGGTGCTTGGCATACACATCCGGCGTCGTGGTGGCCATGGTCCATACGTCGACCAGGCCCAGGCCCGTGGCGACGGAAACGATGACGAGCGGGAACAACAGCCGCATGCCGAAGACGGCCACGAGGATGCCGACCGTCAAAAACAGTTTTTGCCAGAATTCATTCCAGTGGCGCAAGACCGAGGCATTTACCACGGCATTGTCGAATGACAGCGACACTTCCATGATGCCCAGCACGCCCGTGATCCACAGCGCCTGGATCATGCCGGCCATGCCGCCATGGCTGTAACCCCACCAGCCCGACACCGCCATCAGGATAAAAGTGACTAAAAAGGAAATTCTGAAATGCCGCATGAGGACCCCGTTGCAAGTATGAAGACGTTTGATTATCCGCGCCGCTGTGCGCGCCGCACTCAGTGTTGATATACGTCAATTGTTGTATATGCCATGATTTTATATGATCATCGCCGGCGGCGGCGTTTTTATGGCCTGGCGAAGGACAGTTCTGCTGGCGCGGATGATCTGCGATAATTGCGGCGCGCCTGTCTGGCTGCCGCAGCCCCAGACACACTCTCTACATATATATAAGAAGGAATACCCCGTGGATATCGCTTACCTCGTCACGCCCCTGATCGCCTGGATCCTGGTCGGACCGATCAAATTCCTGATCAACAGTGCCCGCACGCGGCAATGGGCGTTCGGCCTGGTCGGCAATGGCGGCTTTCCCAGCAACCATAGCGCCGTCGTGTCCAGCATGGCAACCTTGATCGCCTTGCGCGAAGGCATCGGCCATCCCGCCTTCGGCGTGGCCGTGACGTTGGCCTTCATCGTCATCATCGACGCCAACAGCCTGCGCCAGCACGTGGGCAAGCAGGCGGCCGCCATCAACCGCCTGGCAGGGGAAGCGGCCAGCGCCGCGCACAAGACCTTGCGCGAGCGCATGGGCCATACCCTGGTGGAAATCGCCGGCGGCCTGTGCACGGGCGTGGCGATCGGTTTCCTGATCAACACCGTGTTTGCCCGCTAAGCATCTTTCCCCTGAAACGCAAAACCCCGCTTCAAGGCGGGGTTTTGCGTTTCAGGGCGTAAAAACTACGTTTCATCCATTGAATAAAGCATTACAGGAAACGGCCGATTGACATGCCCGGATGCGCTCATGGATACTTTGGCGCTTGTGGTTTTAATAAAAATAAATGCCTGCCATCGCCTGCAGCCCTATCCGGGCCGCCGGGATGGTCGTGGCGCTATCTATCCGGAGAAATACCCATGTTGCGCAAAACCCTGTTTGTTCTGGCAATCGCTTCTGCCTTGGCCGCCTGTGGCAAAGAGTCCAAAGATCCCGGCAAGGGCGGCAAGGATGGCAAGGAACAGGCGGGCGCCGCCGTCAATCTGCTCGTGTCCCCGGAAGACTTGCTGACCATCCAGAGTAATGCGCTGGCGTCGGGCCCTGTCATCACCGGTTCCGTGCAGCCGGAGCGCAATGCGGACTTGCGCGCCGAAGTGTCGGCCGTGGTGATCCAGGTGCTGAAGGAAAACGGTGAAATCGTCAAACGGGGCGACGTGCTCGTGCGCCTGGACGAGACGGCCATCCGCGACAGTCTCAATTCGGCCGAGGAAGCCAGTCGCGCCTCGAGCCAGGTGCTGGAACAGTCCGAACGCATGTTCCAGCGCATGAAAACCCTGCGCGCTTCGGGCATGACGTCGACGCAGGCGCTGGAAGACGCGGAAATCCGCCGCAACAATGCGCAAAGCGACCTGTCCGCCGCGAAAAGCCGCGCCGCCCAGGCCCGCCAGCAGCTGCAGCGCACCCTCGTACGCGCGCCGTTCGACGGCATCGTGAGCGAGCGCAAGGTATCGAATGGCGATACGGCGCAAATCGGCAAGGAATTGATCAAGGTCATCGATCCGACCAGCATGCGCCTCGAAGGCCTGGTGTCGGCCGACAAGATCGGCGTCGTCAAGGTGGGCCAGCCCGTGCTGTTCCGCATCAATGGCTATCCGGGCCAGGATTTTGCGGGCAAGGTGCGCCGAGTCGATCCTGCCGCCAACGCCGTCACGCGCCAGGTGGCCGTGCTGGTCGATTTTAACGACAAAGAACAGCCGCGCGTGGCCGGCCTGTATGCGGAAGGGCGCATCGAGACGGAAACCGTCAGCGCGCTGATGATCCCCGACTCGGCGCTGGTGAAGGCGGGCGACGTCACGTACACGTGGAAAGTCAAGGACAAGGCCTTACATAAAGTCAACTTGCGCATCGGCGCGCGCGACGTACGCACGGGCCAGTGGGAAGTGCAAAGCGGCCTGGCCAGCGGCGACACCGTGCTGCGCACGCCTGGCTCGACCTTCAAGGATGGGCAGAAAGTGGAATTGACGGCAGCCAAGGCCGTGCCCGCCGCCGCCGTGGCCAGCAGCAGCGCCGCAGTTGCCGGTAAAGGAAACTAAGCCATGTTCCTTTCCGATTTCAGTATCAAGCGGCCCACCGCCACCATCGTGCTGATCCTGGCGATGATGTGCGTCGGCTTGCTGGCGCTCAAGAAACTGCGCGTCAACCAGAATCCGGACGTCGAAGTGCCCTTCATCGTCGTCAGCATTCCTTACCCTGGCGCCTCGCCCGATACGGTCGAGCGCGAAGTGGTGAACCGCCTGGAAAAATCGCTGCAAAGCATTTCCGGCGTGACCGAAGTCAACAGCGATTCGAATGAAGGTTCGGCCAGCATCTTCCTGAAGTTTTCCTTCAATACCAATTTGATCGAAGCGTCCGACAATATCCGCAATGCGATTGCCGCCGTGCGCTACAAGTTGCCGACGGAAATGCGCGAGCCTATCTTGCAGCGCATCGACCCGGCGGCCGAACCGATCATGCAACTGGCGCTGTCGTCGAATTCGCAAAGCCATGCGGAAATTTCGCGCCTGGCCGAAGACGTGCTGTCGGACCGTTTCCGCACCGTCGATGGCGTGGCGCTGGTCAACGTGGGCGGTTCGCTCAAGCGCGAACTGTCCGTGCTGCTGCGGGCGGAAAAATTGCGTGAATACAATGTGTCCGTCAGCGACGTCGTGACCGCCTTGCGCAACCAGAATACGAACGCCCCCGTGGGCAAGGTGCGCGGTACCCTGGACGAGAAAAGCATCCGCCTCGTGGGCCGCATCGAGTCGCCAGCCGACTTCGAGAAAGTGGTGATCAAGCGCCGCGGCGAGGAAATCGTGCGCCTGGCGCAAGTGGCCACCATCGAGGATGGCTTTGCCGAAGTCAACAGCCTGAGCATGCGCAGCGGCAAGCCCAACGTGGGCATTTCGATCACCCGCGTGCGCGACGCTTCCACCGTCAGCGTGGCCAACAAGATCCGCGACATGGTGGCGGAAATCAACAAGACCTTGCCGAAGGGCACTTTGTTGCAGGTGACGCGCGACGGCGGCGAAAACGCCCAGCACAGCCTGAACAATGTGATCGAATCGCTGGTGCTGGGCGCCGTGCTGACGATCTTCGTCGTCTACGCTTTTTTGAACTCGTGGCGTTCGACCCTGATCACGGCGCTGAGCCTGCCCACGTCCGTCATTGCCGCCTTCATCGCTGTGTGGCTGTGCGGCTTTACCCTGAACTTCATGACCCTGCTGGGCCTGTCGCTGGCCATTGGCGTGCTGATCGATGACGCCATCGTCGTGCGTGAAAACATCGTGCGCCACATGCAGATGGGCAAGGACCGCCGCACGGCCGCGCTGGAAGGCACGGCCGAGATCGGCATGGCCGTGGCCGCCACGACCTTCTCCATCATCGCCGTCTTCATTCCCGTGGCTTTCATGCCCGGTATCTCCGGCGAATGGTTCCGTCCGTTTGCCTTGACTGTGACGTGCTCGGTGCTCGTCAGCCTGGGCATCTCGTTTACGCTCGACCCGATGCTGTCGGCCTACTGGGGCGACCCGGTCGAGGAACACTCGGCGCCGAAAAAAGGCATCGGCCGCGTGCTGGAAAGATTCAATCACTGGTTCGACCACCAGGCCGACCGCTATGGTCGCGTGATCGCCTGGGCCTTGCATCACCGCCGCTGGATGGCCGTCATCGCCTTCGGCAGCCTGCTGGGCGCCATCGTTCTGCACGCTATGCATGGCGGCACGAGTTTCCTGCCTGCATCCGATTCGGGCAACCTGATGATCAATGTGCGCACGCCATCGTCGAGCAGCATCGAGTATTCGCGTTTGAAACTGGAAGCGGCGGCCGTGCTGGCCCGTACCTTGCCTGAAACCAAGGATACCAACAGCTCCATCAATGCGGGCGGCGGACGAGTCTATGTCGACATCGGCAAGCGCAACACCCGCAAGCGTTCGGCCAAGGAAATCGCGGTCGAGCTGCGCGAGAAGATGTCGCGTCTGGTGGGCGCCGAATACGTGGTGCAGGATGACTTGAGCAACGGTTCGCAAAAACCGATCCAGGTGGAATTCACGGGCCCTGATTCGCGGAAACTGATGGAAATCACGAATGCCTACATGGACAAGCTGCGCGCCATTCCTGGCGCCGTCGACGTGGGCCTGTCCGAGCAGGATCCGAAGAACGAGCTGCAGATTGAGCTCAACCGTGGCTTGGCCAACTCGATGGGCATTTCCGTCAACGACGCGGCGCAATCGTTGCGCGTGGCGTTTGCCGGCGTGGAAGTGGGCGACTGGGTCGATCCGACGGGCGAGACGCGCGACGTAGCCGTGCGCCTGCATCCCGACGACCGCGTGGCGTCGGAAAACATCGAGCGCCTGCCGATCAGCGTGACGGGTACGTCGCAAATGGTGCCGCTCGACCAGATCGCCACCATTACCATGGGCAAGGGTCCGTCCGGCATCGAGCACAAGAATGGCAAGCGCACGATCACCGTGTCGGCCAATGCGCAGGGTCGCTCGAATGGCGAAGTGACGAGCGACGCCATGAAACTGGCCAACTCCATCGACTTCCCGCCCGGCTACGGCCTGGCGCTGGGCGGCGCGGGACAAGACCAGCAAGAGCTGTTCACGGAAATGCTGATCGCACTGGTGATGGGTATCGGCCTGATGTATTTGATCCTGGTGATGCAGTTTGGTTCCTTCACGGCGCCGGTGGCCGTGATGATGTCCTTGCCGCTCAGTCTGATCGGCGTGGTGGTGGCGCTGGTGATCACGAACAATACGCTCAACCTGATGAGTTTTATCGGCATCATCATGCTGATGGGCCTGGTCGCCAAGAACGCCATCCTGTTGCTCGACGCGGCGCGCAAGCGCGAGGAAGAGGGCCATGGCCGCGAAGACGCGCTGATGTATGCGGGCCGCATGCGTCTGCGCCCGATCCTGATGACGACGTTCGCGCTGATCGCCGGCATGTTCCCCGTGGCGCTGGGCCTGGGCGAGGGTGGCGAGTTCTACCGTCCATTGGCGATCGCCATCATCGGCGGCACCATCACCTCGACGATTCTGACCCTGCTGGTCGTACCAACTTTCTATGACAGCATCGAGATCGCCCGCGATGGCGCCGTTGCCAAGTTCCACCGCCGCGCCGCGCGCATGCCCGTGGCTTTTGCCATGATATTGACCTTGCTCGAGTGCGTGCTGACCTTGCTGATGGTGCGCTTCGTCTATCGCATGCTGAAGAGGGCCGTGCTGTTCCTGATGGGACGCCGCACGCCGAAAGCGGCGTCGGTCAGCCTGCAAAAGTAATACCGGGCCAAGGCCAGCTTATGCTGCGCCGTGGTATTGCAAGAGCCTTCCTCGGAAGGCTCTTTTTTTTGCCTGGGCTTAACTGCTGCGCGGCGGCGTCGTGCCCGTGCCGGTACCTCCAGTGCCCGTCCCCGTGCCAGTTCCTGTACCAGTTCCCGTGCCCGGCGTGGTGCCGTTCGGTGGCGTGGTTGGCGGCGTCGTCGTGCCATCGGGGTTGGTGGTGCCCGGCGTCATGCCTGGCGTGGTGGTGTCCGGCGTCGTGGCGCCCGATGTACCGCTGGTCCCGCTGGTTCCACTGGTGCCGGGCGTGGTTGCCGGGTTCGTGGTGTTCGGCGAGGTGGTGGCACCGGTGCCAGTGTCGGTATCGGTACGCTTGTTACATCCGCCCAGCAGCGCACAGAGGATGGCGCTACCGAGGACGAGCTTGCTGGTGGTCAGGAGTGGAGCCGTCATGATTGTTCCTTTTCGGTGGAAGGCTGTCGAGGAAACGCGTGCTTTGCCAGATTGTGTATCTGGGGCAAGGCTGGCATCACTTGCAAAATTTAGAGTGGGTGGGCGGGCGCAGGTTCGCCGCAGTTACAAAATGATCGGTGCTGAGAGGGGGCGGAAAGCGATTGGTTTGACGTAGCGCAAACCTGTAGTAGACAACTTTGAAACGGCCAGGACTGTGTGCCCTGGCCGTGGGCCATGCTTATTTCGACGATGAAACCTTGCTCACTTCCACTTCCCAATCCACGCCCGATCCGACGTGGTGTTTGGCGGCAAAGTCGCCCTGGCTGATGGCCACGGCCACGTCGAGCAGGCTGTTCAGGTAGACGAGGGGCTTGCCCTTGGCTACGCCGCCAAACGTGTGCTCGAATGGGGCCGTGACCTTGGCTACTTGCTTGCCCTTGTGCAGGATGCGCACTTGCAGTGGATCGTGCAGTTTTACCTGCAATTCATCGAGCAGGGATTTCGGGATATTCGTCCACACATTGCCGTATTTCACGTCCAGCACGGGCACGATGCCGCGGATGGTATTGCCGTCGCGTACAGGTTTCTGATACGCGATTTTCACCACAGATTCGCTCGGCAATTGCGGGCCCACCTGTTCATAGCTGATGGCGCCCGACGCCAGGCGCGCACCGACATAGGCGTACACGTCGCGGCCATGGAAAGTGTACGACTCGGCGGAGCCTGCCAGGCGGTTGACTTTTTCATCGATTTCGCGCAGTTCGGCTACGCCGTCGCGCTCGGCGATCAGGGTAAATAGGCCATTGTCCGGTCCCACGAAGTAGCGTCCGCCCTTGGTTTTCAGCACCACCGACTTGCGGTTGGTCCCCACGCCCGGGTCGATGACGGACACAAAGACTGTGCCTTGCGGCCAGTAATTGGCCGTCTGGTACAAACGGTAGGCGCCCAGCCAGATATCGTAGTCGGGAATCTGGTGCGTCAGGTCCGAAATGGTCAGCTGGGGATCGACGCCATAGGCCACGCCATGCATGGCGGACACGGCGCCATCGGCCGTGCCGAAGTCCGTCATCAGCACCAGCGGCGCGGCAGCCTGGGCGGCGGACAGCATGAGGGCGCTCAGGCAGGCGCTGGCGACGAGGTGGGAGATTTTCTTCATGATCATGGGTTCTTTCCGTGGCGTTAGAAGGTGTAGTTCAGCTTGGCGTAAAAGTACGCGCCGTTGACGCCGATGGGGTTGATGAAATTGTAGGGCAGGGCGCCGCCATACGTGGCGTTATTCGTTTCCCGCACGCGCTGCGGATAGCGGTCGAGGATGTTGTTGCCGCCCACGCTCAAGGTCAGTTGCTTGTTCAGCTTTAACTGGCCTTCCAGGTCCAGCGACCAGACGGCGCCGAAGCGCTGCGCGGGGATGCCGTCGATCAGGGGCGCATCGCTGTCGTACGAAAAATCCTTCAGCTCGCCAAAGCGCGTGGCGCGCGCCTGCACGCCCCAGCCGGCCGCCTGCCAGTCGGCGCCGAGTATCAATTTGCTGTTGGGGGACGCATGTTTGATGCGGAACAAACTCGTCTCCGTCAGCAGGGTCAGACTCGGATCGATATTGGCCAGCGCAGTGGAAGTTTGATGCACCTTGTCGAGGCTGGTTTTGTTCAGGTTTAGCGCCGCGTTCAGGTTCAGCTTGCCTGACGTGAACGCCAGGTCATGGTTCAGCACCACATCCAGGCCGCAGGTAGTGGTGTCGAGCAAATTGGCCAGGTAGGCCACGGACTGGATGTCGCCACGGCCATTCGCGGCCAGGTAGGCCGTGACGGCGTCGCTTTGCAAGTCGCTCGAGCGCGTGATGCGGTCGCGGATGCGGATCACGTAGGCGTCCACCGTCACGCTGGTGGCGGCGGCCGCTTTCCAGGCCAGGCCCAGTGACACGTTGGTCGATTTTTCAGGTTTGAGCTGTTGCGCGCCGAAACTGCGCGCCAGCGGATCGCTGGCCGGCAGCAGGGCCGCCGTTTGCAGGGCCGTGCCATCGGCGTTGAAGTTCAGTGTGGCGAAGCGGAAACCCGTCTGCACGAGAGCCGGCGCGCGGAAGCTGTTTGACAGCGAGCCGCGCACAAGGAAATTGTCCGTCAGTTTATAGCGCGTGGACAGCTTGCCCGTGCTGGCGCTGCCGAAATCGCTGTAATCGGAATAGCGGGCGGCGACGCCCACCAGCAGGCGCGGCGTGAGGTCGCTTTCCACGTCCGCATACACAGAGCGGATTTGCCGGCTGCCGTCGTAGGCGTCCGATGGACGCAAGCCCGGTCCCGCCTGCGCGCCCGGTGGCGCGTCCGTGAAGCTGCCGGCCGCATACGAAGCGGGGTCGCCGGCCGAGCTGGTGTAGGTTTCGCGCATCCATTCGGCGCCCACGGCCACGCTCAAGGGGGCGGGCAGGCCGATGTGCAGGCTGCGTGTGGCATCGAGGTTCAAGGCGTTCTGGCGGAAGTCGAAGCCGGCCAAGTCGAAACGCGTGGGGCTGGCCGCGCCCAGCGAGGCGTTGACGGAGCGGCTCACGCCGTAGTCGAAGCGGTCGCTGCCGTGGCGCGCGCTGGCGTCCCAGTTCCACTCGCCCAGACTGCCGCGCACGCCGGCCACGATGCTGAGGTCGCGCTTGTCGCCGTTGGTGACGGGGCGGTAGCCGTTCGGATATAGGGCCAGGACGTTCGACGGGTCGCCCGGATAGCGGAAGTAGGCGCTGCCGTCCGACTTGCGCTCGTTCAAGGTGGCAAATGAGTACAGGTCGAGGCCGTTGGCCAGGGTGAGCTGGGTGTTGTAGAACAAATAGTTGTTGCGCTGGCGCGAGTCGCCGGACTTGAACACGACCTTGCCGTCGAGCGCCTGGTCGGCCGACGTGAAGTTGTAGGACGTCCAGCCCGCGTCGCTGGGGCCGGCACGTTCCGTGGGCGAGCGGCGCCGTGTTTCCGCGCCGAAGCGGAAGAATCCCGCCTCACCCAGCGGCACGCCATAGTCGGCGTTGACGATGACGGTCTGGCCATCCGTCAGGGTCTGGTCGGTCGGGTCGAAATGCGTGTGGTTGGCGCCATAGCTGACGGACGCGGCGCCGCCCGTGCGGGCCTTTTTCAGCACGATGTTGATGACACCCGCCACGGCGTCGCTGCCGTACTGGGCGCCGGCGCCGTCGCGCAGGATTTCGATGTGGTCGATGGCGTTGGGCGGAATGGCGTTGATGTCGACCGGCACGGTGCCGGCAAAGCTGCTTTCCGTGTCGAGCACGGCGCTCGTGTGGCGGCGCTTGCCGTTGATCAGCACCAGCACCTGGTCGGGCGCCAGTCCCCGCAACTGGATGCCGCGCACGGAGTCCGACGCGCCGCTCGACTCGATACGTGGGAAGTTGATCGAGGGCGACAGGTTTTGCAGGGCCGCGCCCACGTCGCCCGTCGACAGCGCATTGCTCACTTCGCGCGCGCCGAAGCGGTCGATGGGCACACTGCTGTCGAACACCGTGCGGTTGCGCGCGCGCGAACCGACGACGGTGACCTGGTCGATGCTGGCGCTGGCCGTTTCAGTGGCGTTGCCCGCCACGTCTTGCGCCCAGATGGATGGTGCGCCCAGCATGGCGCAGGCCAGCACGATGGCGCGCAGCGGCGTGGCGGGAAGGGATGGCGTGGCGGTTGAATGGCGCGGATACAAGGCGGTGTCCTTTGGGCTCGATTAGTGTTCGTATGGAAACAGTTGCAATGAGCTTAAGGGAGGCGCCCGCCAGCGCTAACGATTCTTTCTGGATATGCTTATGCTGTTGTTTTTATGCCGCCAGATTGCGCAGCAGCGCGGGAATCTCGGCCGGGATTTCGCGCGCCAGGTAGCCGAGGATGCCGAAGCGCAGAGCAAGCTGTTCGCCTGCCAGCGCATGCAGGGCGATGCCCCAGGCGCACGCCTGCTGCAACGGCGCGCCGCGCGCCGCCAGGCCCGTGATGATGCCGGCCAGGGTATCGCCGGAACCGGATATGGCCAGGCCGATATTGCCGCCTGCGTGCGTCCAGCTGGTGCCATCGGGCATGGCGATGACGGTCAGCGCGCCTTTCAGGGCGACGATGGCATTCCAGCGCCGCGCCGCGTCCATGGCGCAGGCATGCGGGTCGGCCAGCACGGCGTCCTTCGACAGGCCCATCAACTGGGCCAGCTCGCCCGCATGCGGCGTCAGCAGCACGGGCTGGTCGAAGCGGAAGTGCGCGGGCTTGCGCACCACTTGCATGGCGCAGGCGTCGAGGATCAAGCGGCTGTCGGCAAACAGGGGCAGCAAATGGCGCATCAGTTCGCAGCTGGCGGCCGTGTCGCACATGCCTGGCCCGACGAGCACGGCGTCCACCTTGCCGGCCAGCGGCGCCAGCTGGTGTTGCGCTTCGTGCCGGAAGCCGCCTTGCGCCGTTTCGTCCAGGCCGATGACCCGCGCTTCGGGCATGGCGATGGCTACTTGCGCCGCCACCGACGCGCCCGTCGCCAGGGTCAGCTTGCCCGCGCCCGCGCGCAGGGCGGCCGTGGCGGCCAGCAGGATCGCACCCGGCATTTCCGCCGAGCCGGCGACGATCAGCAAATGGCCGCGCACTTCCTTGTCGCCATCGGGCTGCGGCATGGGCAACGGCCAGGAACGCAGCAGGGTAGGGGTGATGTCGGTGGTGTCCATGCATGGCCTCCGAAAAAACTAGGATTTGGGCGCGGCCGGCATGTCGGGCTGGGCCGTGACAGGTGTGCCCGATTCGACCAAAGGCGCGACGAAGTTGCACAGGTCCAGCTGCAGCTTGCCGTGCTTGCCCAGGGCGGGATTGAAGGCGTACGAGGTGACGCCGCAGTTGGGCACGTCGGCCGCCTTGTCGATGGCCAGGATGGCTTGCTCGTCGCAGCGCTCGAGCAGGTAGCGGAAGCAATTGACGATGACCTGGTGGCCGACGATCAGCACCCGTTCTCCCCGGTATTCGCGGGTGATGGTATCGAGCACGCTGCGCAGGCGCAGGATCACGTCGCACCAGCTTTCACCGCCCGGCGGGCGGAAGTAAAACTTGCCCACGTGCTGGCGCTGCTCATGCAGTTCAGGGTATTTGCTGGCGATGCCGTGCACAGTCAGGCGGTCGAGGATGCCGAATTCCTTTTCGCGCAGGCGCTCGTCGGCCACCACGGAGTTCAAGCTGTCCTCATCGATGCGCGCCAGCACGGCTTGCGCCGTCTGCTGCGCCCGTACGTAAGGCGAGTACAGCACGACGGTCGGTCGTTGTTCAGCGGGGAGGGTGGCGAACCAGTCGCCCAGGGCTTGCGCCTGGCGGGTACCAAGCTCGGAGAGGGGGACGTCGACATCGCGCTCGGCGATGGCGATCAACAGCTGCTTTTCCGCTTCGGCGGCATCGCGCGCCACGTTGCCGGCACTTTGGCCGTGACGCACGATCCAGATTTGCTGCGGCCATTTCTGTTCCATCGCCTCGCGCCTTTCTCTGTATTTATGAGGAATAAATATAGACGAAAGCGGCAAGGCGCGGCGCGCAGCTCGATAGGCTCTTAAGCGGCGTGTTCGGCCTCGTCCAGGTCGGGGGCGTCGTCGCTGTTGTAGACGGCCAGGTCGGTCTGTCCCATGACCCGGCTGGTGACGGTGCCGGCCGTGATCGAGCCGCTCACGTTCAATGCTGTACGGCCCATGTCGATCAGCGGTTCGACGGAGATCAGCAAGCCGGCCAGCGCGACGGGCAAGTCCATCGCCGACAGCACGATCAGGGCGGCAAACGTGGCGCCGCCGCCCACGCCGGCTACGCCGACGGAACCGATGGTGATGATGGCCAGCAAGGGCAGCAGGAAGCTGATGGTGAAGGGATCGACGCCGACGGTCGGGGCGATCATGACGGCCAGCATGGCCGGATAGATGCCGGCGCAACCGTTCTGGCCGATGGTCGAGCCGAACGACGCGGCGAAGTTGGCGATGCCTTCCGGCGTGCCCAGGCGCTGGGTTTGCGTCTGCACGCTCATCGGGATCGAACCGGCGCTGGTGCGCGAGGTGAAGGCGAAGGCCAGTACGGGGAAGACTTTTTTCACGAAGCGCAGCGGGTTCAGCCCCACGCCGGCGATGATGGCCAAATGCACGAGGAACATCAATATCAGCGCGCTGTACGAGGCGACGACAAAGTTGATCAATTTCAAGATGTCTGTGTAGCTGGACGAGGCCACCACTTCAAACATCAGCGCGAACACGCCGTACGGCGTCAGGCGCAGCACCAGGGTGACCATGCGCATGACGATGGCGTGCGCCACTTTCATGAAGTGCTCGAAGGAGGTGAAGATTTCCGGCTTTTTCGTCGCGATGCCCGTGGCCGAGATGCCGATGAAGATCGAGAACACGACCACGGCGATGGTCGACGTCTTGCGCGCGCCCGTCATGTCGAGGAAGGGATTGGTCGGCACGAAGCTGACCAGCAGTTTCGGCAGGGACAGGGCTTTCGCCGTTTCCAGCGAGCCTTGCAGCTGTACGCCGCGCGCCACTTCGGCGGCGCTCGAGGTCAGGCCCACGGCCGTCAGGCCGAACAGCTTGGCCATCAAAATGCCCAGCGCGGCGGCGACCGTCGTGGTGATGAGCAGGGTACCGATGGTCAGCGCGCTGATCTTGCCCAGCGAGCTCGCGTCCTTGAGTTTCAGGATGGCGGAGATGATGGAGACCATGATCAGCGGCATGATGATCATTTGCAGCAGTTTGACGTAGCCGCTGCCGACGATGTCGATGTATTCATTGGTGCCCGCGATGATGGGCGAGCCGGCTCCATACAGCGCTTGCGCCGCCGCGCCCAGCAGCACGCCCAGGCCCAGGCCCGTGAAGACGCGCACGGTAAACGTCGCGTGCTTGCGTTGCTGATGGAACATGAAAGCGAAGACGAGCAACGCAACGAGCAGGTTCAGGATGATGTTAATTGCCATGAGGGGCCTTATCTTGGTTTTATTCGAGACTGCAGAGAGCACTTTACTACAAGTCATTGCTACCCCAGCCTGGGGCGAAAGGGCAAGCACTGTACAGTACTATGGGGGCGTTTTGCGCCATACCGCTGCGAATATTACGCTATATAAATATGCTCCACAGGCATAAGCCTTCCGTATGATTGTGAAAAGGTAGATTTCATGCCAGCATGGCACGTTTGGTGGTTTGCTCATCTGGCGCGTTATTTTTTAAGGAAAAAGATGAATGCTTTAACGGAAGTGCAGGTACTCGATGCGGAAGAGCGCTTGCGCCTGGCCATGATGGCCTCCGACGTGGCCGAGTTGAATGTCTTGCTGGCCGACGAGTTGCTGTTTACGAATCACCTGGGGCATCTGCTGAGCAAGCACGCGGACCTGGCCGCGCACGAGCAGCGCCTGCTGGCCATCACGGACCTGCGCGCGTCCGAGCGCCATGTGCGTATCAACGGCAACGTGGCCGTCGTCTCCGTGCGCATGCAGCTGACGGGCAGCTATCACGATGTGGAAACGCATGGCGACTTTCGTTTTACGCGCGTCTGGGCGCAGGATGCGGCCGGTGCGCTGCAAGTGATCGCCGCCCATTCCGGCGTCGTGGCTTGAGGAGTCTCAGTGGATCATCGTTCCAAAGGGCAGCTGTTTGAAGCTGTCATCGCCGCCGGCCCGGCCACCCTGGCCATCACGGCTGGCTATCCCGTGCTGCTGTACAACCTGGTGCGCACTTGGGCCGACGCTCCCGGCGCCAACGCCCTGGCCGCACTGCTGCTGACGGGCGGCGTGTGGGCCTTGCTGGAATTCTGGCGCATTGCGCTGGCGACCGTGGCGCGCAAGGCATACGCGTTCAACTGGCGCTTCTGGCTGGCCATCGCCAGCTTTCTTGCCTGCTTCGTGCGCTTCGTGCCGGACATGCCGGCCGGACTGATGCTGCTGTTGCTGGTGCTGCCGGCGCTGGCGTGGACGCATTTCATCTTGCTGCAGATTAAGCGCCCGCCCAACTTGTAAATTTTATTCTTCCTCTTCGGCTTCCACTTTCAGCCAGGCTATCCGCCCATTGCCCGCTTCATGCAGATGGGCAAGCAGGCCGGTGGCCGCCGCTTCCGCCAGGCTGAAGTCGAACAGCACGTGCTCGGCGTGTTCCACGTTCAGCAAGGTGGCGCAGGCGCCATCGAGTTCGCGGCGCAGCATGCCTTCCATTGCATACGGCACCTTGCAGCGCAGGGTTCGCTGGCGCACGATAGCCGTCTTTTCCGCCTGCAGCAACGCCTGCGCCACGCTGTCCGTGTAGGCGCGCACCAGGCCGCCCGCACCCAGCTTGATTCCGCCAAAGTAACGCACGACGGTCGCCAGCACGCCTTCCAGGTCCTGGTGGCGCAACACGTCGAGCATGGGGCGTCCGGCCGTGCCGCTCGGTTCGCCATCATCGACGGCCGCTGATTGCCCGCCCGCCAGCAGCGCCCAGCACACATGGCAGGCGCCCGGATGCTGTGCCTTCAAATCATTGACCACCTGCTGCGCGCTGGCGCGGTCCGTCATCGGCTGCACGCAACCGATGAAACGGCTTTTCTTGATGATCAATTCGCTGTGGACGGGGGCGGCAATGGTAAACGGCATGGCGGGTGCGAAGGCGGGCAAAGCAGCATGATAGAGGAAATGCGCGCCCGAGACGAGTCAGCCCCCCCCCTCATGCGGCGGCGCTGCCCACCAGTTCGCGCAGCGCCGCGTCGCGCACTTGCACAATGTCGAACAGCCCCAGCGCGTGCAGGGCGGGCAGGGCGTCGACAATGTCGCGCTCGGCAATGCTCCGTTCGGCGCTGCTGCGGGACTCGTCCAGCCATACCTTGGCATTGGACAGGAAGGCACCCACCGTTCCCTTGCGCACGGTGACGCCATTGAACTGGCCCTGGTTTTGTTGATCCGGCAGTACGTCTTCCGCGCGCATGGTGAACTCCTGAAAGGTGGAAAGACTTCACTGTATGATGACCGGATTGTCTTGCCTGCGCTGTTTATGTCATTCGATACGCCAAATCCGCCAATCTTGCCGCCATCGCCGTCTTCGCCAACGCCGCTGCGCGCCATGCGCATTGCCCAGCCGCAGGAACGGGTGACGGCGGCGCACCACCACGCCAGCGGCCAGTTGTTCGGCGCCGCGCGTGGCTTGCTCTCCGTTGCCGCCGACAGCGGACAGTGGGTAGTGCCGGCCAGCCACTGCGTGTGGATGCCGCCCCATCACGTCCATGGGCTGCGTTCGCATGGTCCGTTTGCGGGCTGGAGCGTGTATGTGGACGAGGCCAGTTGCGTCGGCTTGCCCGCCGCGCCCTGCGTGATGCGCGTCTCGGGCTTGCTGCGCGAGGCGGTGGGCCGCGCCAGCACTTGGGACGAGGGCGCGCTGGACGCGCGGCAAGTCCGGGTGGCGGGCGTGATCCTCGACGAGATCGCCGCCTCGCCGCACGAATCCTTCGGTTTGCCCCTGCCCACGGACCCGCGCCTGCTGCGCGTGGCGCGCGCCGTGCTTGACGACCTGGCCGATGAGCGGAGCGTGGAAGCGCTGGCCGCCTGGGCCGGCGTGTCGCCGCGCACCCTGGCCCGCCGTTTCACGCTCGAGACGGGCTTTAGCCCGTCCGCCTGGCGCCAGCGCGCCCGCATCCTGCGCGCCCTGGAACTATTGGCCGCCGGCCAGCCCGTCACGACGATTGCACTGGACCTGGGCTACGAGACCGTCAGCGCCTTCATCGCCATGTTCAAGCGGGTGATGGGCGTGACGCCGGGCAGGTATGGCGAGGCGATGGCATAACTGGCCCGGAAAACAAAAAAGCCAACCGCGAACGGTTGGCTTCTTCATAGTATTTGGTAGGCCGTGCGGGATTCGAACCTGCGACCAACGGATTAAAAGTCCGCTGCTCTACCAGCTGAGCTAACGACCCAAAACTTTTTACAACTGAACTACGGTAACGCTGTGCCGTATCAACATGCTTGCCATGATGACGACTGAATCTTGGTAGGCCGTGCGGGATTCGAACCTGCGACCAACGGATTAAAAGTCCGCTGCTCTACCAGCTGAGCTAACGACCCAAGGGCGGCTATTATGACGGCCAAAGCCGGTTTTGGGAAGGGTAGGGATGGAAAAAAGCCTTGCGCTGTGCCCAGATACGGCCTAATATAGGTAGGTAGCCTACCTATTCATATCCTTTCATGCCCGTTACTGAAGAACTTCCCATCCCCGAACGCGCGCTGGCGCTGTCCGATGAATTGCGCACGGCGTTCAAGCGCCTGCTGCGCTCCATGCAGCGCGAAGGGGGCGAGCTGGAAGGCAGCGTATCGATGATGCAATACATGCTGCTGGCCCTGATTCACGAACAGCCCGGTATCGGGGTGGCCGCGCTGGCGCGGCTGCAGAACGTACGTGGGCCGACCGTCAGCGCCCAGGTCAAGTCGCTGGAAGAAGCTGGGCTGGTCGAGCGCGGCGCGCCCGATCCGCAAGACCGGCGCCGCTCGGGGCTGCAGGTGTCCGCGCAAGGCCTGGCGATACTTGAAACCCTGCGTGCGCGCCGCCGCGATGCGCTGGCGCAGCGCATTGCCCGTCTGACGCCGCAGCAGATCGATGCGCTCGAAGCGGCCATACAGCCGCTGCTTGAGATCGGACAAACATGAGCGGCCACGATCACGCCGCAGGCGCAGAAAAAGACGCTGTAAAACCCGTCACCGAGCGCGAAGTGCGCGCCATCTACCTGGGCTTGATGGCCGTGCTGGGCCTCGGTGCGCTGGACCAGAGCATCGTTGCCACGGCCTTGCCGCGCATCGTCGACGACCTGGGCGGCATGGCGCATCTGTCGTGGGTGGTGACGGCGTATGTGCTGGCCTCGACGGCCACCATGCCCTTGTACGGCAAGCTGGCGGACCAGTATGGCCGCCGCCCCATGATCTTCACGGCCCTGCTGACCTTTTTGCTCGGGTCCGTGCTGTGCGGGCTGGCGCAGAACATGACGGAGCTGATCATTTTCCGCGCCATCCAGGGTCTCGGTGCGGGCGGCTTCATGCCGCTGGCGCAAATCATCATCGGCGACATCGTGCCGCCGGCCGAACGGGGCAAGCGCCAAGGCATGGTGCCCATCGTGTTCGCCGTCACCAGCGTGCTCGGTCCCGTGCTGGGCGGCGTCATCACGGATGCCTTGTCGTGGCACTGGATTTTCTATGTCAACCTGCCCATCGGCGCGGCTGCCTTTGTCATCATCGCGCGCGCCATGCGTAAACCGGCGCGCATGCATGCGCACAAGATCGACTATCTGGGCTCGGCCTTGCTGACGGGCGCCATCACGGCGGCCCTGCTGGTGCTGGCGCTGGGCGGCACCGAGTGGCCGTGGGATGCGCTGGCCATCAAGGTGTGCGGCGGCATTGCCGTGCTGCTGGGTATCTGGCTGGCCGTGCACGTGGGCAAGGTGGATGAACCCGTGCTGCCGCCCGACCTGTTCGAGAACCGCACTTTCAATATTGCCAGCCTGGTGATGGCCGTGACCTTCATGGGCCTGATGGGCGCCAGCGTCTTCTTTCCCCTGTTCTTCCAGCTGGTGATGGGCACCAGTCCGGCCGAATCGGGCGTGATGACAGTGGCCATGATGGTGGGACTGGTGGCGTCATCGATGTTCAACGGACGCGTGCTGTCCCGCTCGGGCAAGTACAAGATGGTGCAGGTGGCGGGGCTGGCGGTGGCGGTCGTGGCGTTTGCCGTGCTGGCCTGGGCCATGGCAACGTCGCAGGGCTACTGGATCATCGAGCCGGCCATCTTCCTGCTCGGCACGGGATTAGGGTTGGTGATGCCGAACATGACGATCGCCGTGCAGAATGCCTTGCCGCTGGCGCGCCGCGGCGTGGGCACGGCCATGCTGGCGTTTTTCCGCTCGCTGGGCGGCTTGCTGGGCGTGACGGCGTCTGGCGCCATTCTTGCGCACCAGCTGCACAAGCATGGCGTGGAAGCCGTCTCGGCGCTGGGCGCGCATGCGGCCGTGCAGACGGTGGAAGTGTACCGCCACGCGATCGCCAGCGTGTTTGGCGCCGGCGCCGTGCTGCTGCTATTGGGACTGGTCGCCTTGCTGTTCCTGCCGGAACTGCCCCTGGAGGGGCATCCGGCAGCGGTGAAGGCGAAGGACGATCAGTAGCGTTCGAGCCAGTGCGCGTACGGCGCCGGCAGTGTCCACGAGGCGCGCTCCACGCCGAGTTCCTTGGCAGCAAAATAGGCCCAGTGCGGATTGGCCAGGTGCGCCTTGCCGACCATCACCACGTCGAGCTGTTCGTCCTTGACGACTCGCTCTGCGATGGCTGGCGTGCCGAAGCCCCAGGCGGACGAGACAGGCACGCCCGCCTCCGTGCGCACGCGTTCGGCAATCGGGCCCATGAAGGCGGGGCCCCAGGGAATCGACACGTCGGGAATCGTGAAGCCCATGCTGACGCTAAGCATATCCATGCCGGCATCCTTGAACTGGCGCACGAGGCCGATGGATTCAAGCAGGGTTTGCTCGTCGCGGCCGTCGAATTCCAGCACGCCAAAGCGGATGGTCAGCGGCAAGTGCTCGGGCCACACTGCACGCACGGCTTTCAATGTTTCCAGCAGGAAGCGGCTGCGGTTTTCCAGGCTGCCGCCATAGATGTCGTTGCGCTGGTTTGAGTGGGCGGAAAAGAAGCTTTGCGACAGGTAGCCGTGGGCGAAGTGCAGTTCCAGCCACTCGAAGCCCACTTCACGGGCGCGCACGGCCGCGTCGACGAAGTTCTGTTGCACGCGGGCGATATCGTCGAGGTCCATGGCGCGCGGCACTTTCGGCAGGCCGCCGCCAAAGGCGATGGCCGATGGCGCGATGGTTTGCCAGCCGCGCGCGTCGCCCTCGACGATATGGTTGTCGCCTTCCCACGGGCGGTTGGCGCTGGCCTTGCGGCCCGCGTGGGCGATCTGGATGCCGGGCACGGAACCGGCCGCCTTGATGGCTTTCACCACAGGCACGAAGGCTTGCGCCAGGTCATCGTTCCAGATGCCCGTGCAGCCGGGCGTGATGCGGCCTTCCGGCGCCACGGCCGTCGCTTCGACGATCACCAGGCCGGCGCCACCACGGGCCATGCCCGCGTAGTGCGACAGATGCCAGTCGTTGGCCACGCCATCGACGGCCATGTACTGGCACATGGGCGGCACGGCGATGCGGTTGCGCAGGGTGATGTCTTTGAGGGTATAGGGCTGGAAGAGGGCGGACATGGTGGCCTTTGTGTTTGTTGGTGGTGTAGGGAAATGCTGATTCTGTAGTTCGTAAATATTCGAAGAATGGAATTAGTATAGCGCATGCTGTATGATTCTGCTCATGCGTCCACACAAACATCCTCCCGCCAGCGAATTCGTACTTGAACGCGTTCTGTACGCCTTGAGCGATTCCATACGCCTCGACATCGTGCGCCACCTGGCCAGGGTCGAGGCGGCCGCTTGCGGCGACCTGGACGGCGGACGGCCGAAGTCGACCGTTTCCCACCATTTCAAGGTCTTGCGCGAAGCGGGCCTCGTCTACACGGAAAACGCGGGCACGACGCACATGAACACCTTGCGCCGCGCCGATGTCGAGAGCCGCTTTCCCGGCTTGCTCGACGCCATCCTCGCGCAGCAGCCGCAAGCGAATCAGCCCTGAGCCAGTCCTGAATCTGCCGTAGAATGCCTGCAAGATTGCCGAATTTGCAGCATGGGCGGGCAGTCCTGACCTGAAGGGCTGACGACGCATGAAAATTTTCGCACGGTATCGCTGGTGCTGCGCCACCGCTTTCGTAGTGCTCACTGGCTGCTGGCCTTACACGGAGCCGGCCACGGGCGAATATGCCGCCTTGCTCCGGCGCGGCGAAAAGGTGACCAGGGCCGATACCTACGGGCGGTTTGCCGCCTTGTCGGTCGAGTACCGCCAGGGCGGCGGCTCCCTGATGTCCACCGAGAATCACTCCATGCGGCTGATACATAAGGACAAAATCGTCGTCAAGGCTACCGAAGGCATCGAACGCTGGACCGATTTCGCCCAGCCCGTGTATTTCGTCAAGCGGCAGGAAGACGACGGCATGCTGGCGCTGGTCCACGAGCAGGCGGGCAAGGCCGTGGTCGAGAAGATTACGGCGTCGGAATACGGCTACCGTGGTAACGAGACGTACATGCATGGCTTCCCCCTGTCTCCCGGCGTGCGCTATTTTCCCGTCGACCAGCGCCCCGGTTTCCTGTTGCGTGGCTTGCCGCTGAAAACCACCGTGCTGCCTAGTCCGCCAGAGGGTAGCGTCGATCTGCACGCCCAAGTCCTGGCGGCCATCTCTCCCGATGGGACATCATTTGCGTTTGTCGACAGCGAGTATGCGCCGTCCGTGGTGCTGGTTGTCGATGCGGACGGCAAGCGGCGCGACCCGATCCCGCTGCCGAGAATTTACCTGGCCGATGCGCCCACCTACCAATTCAATCCTTACGAGCGGCTATGGGCCTGGTCGCGCACGGCGCTGGCATGGCACAAGAACGGTGCGGGCAGCTGGGAGGTCAGGCCGGACGGTGTCGCGCCGGGGGCTGCCGGCGCGCACAATGTGGTCGAGCAATTGTTTATCAGCGATCAAACGGGCTACCGCACCTGTTTTGCCGCCGCGAATGCCGCTTGTCTGCCCGGCTGGCGCGGGGCGGACGCCGCCGAGCAGCGCAAGACTTTTGTATGGGGCGGCGACGCGCCGCCGTTTGCCTACGTGCCGGTAGCCCCTGCGGCCGCTTTTGGCGCCAGGGTCGGCTTGCTGTTGTTGTCCGGGGGATGCTGCCGTGTGCCGTCTTACCATCTGTATCTGGATGGCGCGCCGGCGGCGGTGGCCGCGCAATTGTCCGCGCGCTTGCGCGAGAGCAAGACGCCGTTCGTGCGCGTCGACGAGTGTCCGCGCCGCACTGGCAATGACGGCAAGTGCGAGGCGCAACTGGCGCAGCGGCTCAAGCGGCCGGAATCGCTGGGGCGCGAACTGGAGCAGTTGCTCGATACCTGGGACGAGCACGATGGCGTGCTGTTCGTCATGCCGTCCATGGCGGTCGCGGTGCGCGCGAACGAGCAGGGCGGCAGCGTGATCCAGACCCTGTTGCGTGCCGATTTGTCGCGCAGGGATTGATCTCGGTCGTCTGCCGCGCGTCACCGAAGTGCCAGGCTCGGCTATCATGTCGGCCTTTCGGTAAATCCTCGGCCGCGCGCCTGTTGCGCGCATGGCTGGCGAGACTACCTGGCACGGCAAGGATAGGGCATGACGGCAGCAGCAGTGGTATCACAGGCGGACCTGGCACATCGTCCGCAGTTTGGCTGGATCAATGGTTTGAAGGCGGGTGCGGCGCAGCTGATCGTGTTGCACCATCTGGCGTTTTACGGCCCCATGTCCGACTACGTGCAGCCCCTGTGGCCCGAGTTGCTGGGCTGGCTGGGCGGCAGCGCGCGCATTGCCGTGCAAGTATTCCTCGTCATCGGCGGCTTTCTCGTCGCCAAATCCCTCTCGCCCGCCGGCCACCCTGGCATCGCTACCCCGCTGCAGGCCATCTGGCGCCGCTATGCCAAGCTGGCGCCACCTTTCCTGGCCGCCACCTTGCTCGCGGCCATTATCGCGCCCGTGGCCGGCATCTGGATGCAACACGATTCCATGTCGGCCGCCGTCACCCTGGGCCAGTTGAGCGCCCACGCCTTGCTGCTGCACGGCGTGCTGGGTTATGAGTCGCTGTCTGCCGGCGCCTGGTACGTGGCCATCGATTTCCAGCTGTACCTGCTGACGGTATCGCTGCTGTGGCTGGGCGGGCGCCTGGCGGGCCAGCGGCGCCGGCAATGGCTGATGCCGCTGGCCGTCACCGTGGGCATCACCTTTTCCCTGCTGTATTTCAATCTCGATGCGGGCTGGGACAACTGGGCGCCGTATTTCTTCGGCAGCTATGGCCTGGGGCTCATGGCCTGGTGGGCCAGCGATCCGGCCCGCAAACCCGGTGCCATGACGATGCTCATGGCCATGGCCGCCGTGCCCGTCCTGCTGGCCCTGGCCGTCGACTACCGTAGCCGCATTGCGCTGGCCCTGATCGTTGCCTGCGCGCTGTTCCTGTTTGGCCGCGCCCGCACGCCGTCCCGGGGCCGCGCCTGGAGCGTCGTCAATGCCCTGGGGCGCATCTCGTATGCCGTCTTCCTCGTGCACTTTCCCGTCAGCCTGCTGGTGAATGCCTTATTTATTACTTATGTTCCATTGGCGCCGCAGTGGCAGGCGCTGGGCATGCTGACAGCCTGGGGCGCCAGCCTGGCGGCCGGTGCTGCGTTTTACCGCTGGGTGGAAGTGCCGCTGGGGCGGGTGGTGGGTAGCGTGGTGGCGCATCTGGCCGGACGGCCGGTGCTGGCGTCGCGTTAGGATCGAAGGCCTGGCGTGCCGATGGTACGCGCCTTCCGGGGATAACGCTGAGCGTTTCTATTGTGCAAAACAAAAAAGCCAACCGCGAACGGTTGGCTTCTCTGAAGTATTTGGTAGGCCGTGCGGGATTCGAACCTGCGACCAACGGATTAAAAGTCCGCTGCTCTACCAGCTGAGCTAACGACCCAAAAACTTTTTACAACAACTTCGGTAACACTGTGCCGTAAAAAAATGCTTGCTATAACAACTCGCAAGCAGATCAGTACTGCGTATTCGTGGTAGGCCGTGCGGGATTCGAACCTGCGACCAACGGATTAAAAGTCCGCTGCTCTACCAGCTGAGCTAACGACCCGAAGAAGAAAGATTATAGGGGGTGCCCGGGATTCTGTCAAACCTAACGGGCAACTTTTTCCCCGCTTTTACTTTTTGCCGCCCCGTTCCTTGGCAGCCTGGGCCGCACTGGAGTCCGGGTAGCGCGAGATCAGAGCGTTCAGCGTCTTGGTCGCGTTCGGCTTGTCTTTCAGCTCCGTATAGCAGCTGGCGATGTTGAGCATGGCGTCGGCCGCCTTCGGGCTGTCCGGGTAGTTTTTCAGCACTGCCTGCTGGGCCGTGATGGCGCTCTTGCAGTCGCGCTGGGCGTAATAGGCGTTGCCCAGCCAGTATTGCGCGTTGGCAGCGTAGGCCGATTCCGGATAGCGCTTGACGAAGCCGTCCAGGGCCGTGACGGCGCCCTTGTAGTCGCCCGACTTGAACAGGCCGAACGCGGATTCGTACGCGCTTTGCTCGGATACGCCCACGGCCGCTTCCTGGCCGTCGATGGTGACTTGGCGCGGCTCGAGCTTGCGCAGGCGCGCGTCGATGTCGGTATAGAAATCCTTCTGGCGCTTTTGCACGTTTGCCAGGTCGTTGCCCAGTACTTCGATCTGGCCGCGCAGGCGGGCGATCTCTTGCATGGTCTGGTCGTGCTGGTTGATCAGGCTCAGGGTGCTGGTCTTGTCCGCCTTGGTGTCGACGCGGCTGTTCAGGTCGCGCGCCATGGCGTCGACCTTGGCGCGCAGCTCGAGGATAGCCTTGCGCGCTTCGTCGTCATCGAACAGGGCGGCGTTGGCGTGCAGGGGCAGGTAGGCAAACGCGGCCATCAAGGCGGCGGCGACGCCGGCTTTCGAGAATGTCATCATGGGTCGGGCTTTCTAAGGTTACGCAAACATGCAAACGGGGCGCCGGGCGGTGAATCACCGCGCTGCGCCCCATTATTATGCCTATGACTGGCCAGTTAGGTAAGCGCCAATGCTGCCGCGCTCACCTGTCAACATCAATAAACGATGTCAGCGCGGCGGTTTTCTGCCCATGCTGCTTCGTTGCTGCCTTGTGCCTTAGGCTTTTCTTTGCCCAGCGACACGGCTTCCATTTGGCCTTCTGGCACGCCCAGGGCTGCCATCGACTTGCGCACGGCTTCAGCACGTTTCTGACCCAGGGCCAGATTGTACTCAGCGCCACCGCGTTCATCGGTGTTACCTTGGATCAGGATCTTGCGGCTAGGCGTTTTCACCAGGTAGCCAGCGTGGTTTTGCACGACTGGGGTGTCCGCTTCGCGCACGACGTATTTGTCGAAGTCGAAGTAGATGCTGCGGTTGGCCAGCACGCCTTTTGGATCGTCCAGTGGATCGACCGATGCGGTCGTTACTGGCTGAACTTGACGGGTGTCAACTGGAGCTGCGACTTTTTCAGGAGCGCGCTCAACCACTGGGGTCTCGGCTACTTTGACTGGGGTGCTGCAGGCGGACAGCAGAGCTGCGGTAGCGGCGATGAAAGCCAAACTTTTAAAGTTACTCATTTTTATTCTCCGGGTCATGGTTAAAGGTGAAACTGTACAGCATTTACTTCATAAAAGGACCCCATGTGGGCTCCTTGATATTGCCAGCTTGCGTAGTCAAACGCTGTTTGACGCGGCCATCCACCGATACCACTGCCAGCGACTTGCGTCGTCCGGATTCGGTCGCGTACATGATATATTTCCCGTTGGGCGAAAAGCTCGGTGATTCGTCGTTGGCGGTGTCCGACAGGCGCAGTTCCTGGCCACTAGCCAGGTCGAGCGCGTAGAGCTGGAAATTGCCGTCGCGACGGGAAATATAAGCAAGTGTCTTCCCGTCGGACGAGATCCGCGGGCTGATGTTGTAGGAGCCGCCAAACGTCACGCGCTTGGCTTCGCCGCCGCTGACCGACATGCGGTAGATTTGTGGTCCGCCGCTGCGATCGCTGGTGAAGTAGATGCTTTGGCCATCGGCCGAGAATTGGGGTTCCGTATCGATGCCGCTGCTGGTGCTGACGCGGCGCAAGCCGCTGCCGTCGGCATTGACGGTATAGACCTGGGTATGGCCATCGCGCGACAGGGCCACGGCCAGGCGCGAGCCGTCCGGGCTCCAGCTCGGCGCCGAATTGCTGCCTTTTTCATTCGATACGATGGTGCGCTGGCGCGTCACGAGGTTTTGCACGTAGACGATGGGCTTTTTCTTTTCAAACGACACATACGCGACCTTGGTGCCGTCCGGCGACCACGACGGCGAAATGATCGGCTCGTTCGAGCGCAGGGCGACCTGGATGCCTTCGCCATCGGCGTCGGCCACTTCCAGCCGGTATTCGCGGCCCGATTGCGTGACGTAGGCGATGCGCGTGGCGAACGCGCCCTTGACGCCCGTCAGCTTTTCATAGATGTCGTCGGCGATCTTGTGCGCCAGCAGGCGGTTGAACTGCGGCGCGGCCGCATTGTTCATGCTGGAAATCTGCGCGCCCTTGATGGTGTCGAACAGCTTGTAGCGCACGTCCAGGCGGCCATCGGCCATGCTTTGCACGGTGCCGGCCGCCAGCGCGTCGGCGCCGCGCGACTTCCACTGTTCATAGCTGACGGGTGCCGTTTCCGCTACGGGCGCATCGGCGTCGATCAGCTTGAACACGCCGCTGCGCGCCAGGTCGGCCTTGATAATGCCGGACAGCGATTGCGGCGCCGCCGATTCATTGACGAAGCTGGCGACAGCCACCGGGATCTGGTTGCTGCCGATCCCCGTAATCTCCACGCGCAGCTGCGCCTGGGCGCTGGACGCTCCCAGCACCAGGCTGGCGCAGAGCACGACATAGCTCATTTTTTTCATGGTCATCATTTAGGCAAATCCTTCATCTCGAATATGAGTTCAATCTCGCGTTCCACGGTGCCGTCTTTTTTCTTCGGCAGTGGCGACGATTTATTAATGGCGTTTTCCACCGAGCTGTCATACGCCGGCAGGCCGCTACTTTTAATCTTTCGGACCGAAATAATTTCCCCAGTTGGCAGTTGCTCGATCTTGAACACGGCGCGCGGGTTGCCCGGCACATCCGTGCTACCGCTGTACGCGATATTGCTCTTGATCTTGCTCGTCAGGGCAGCGACATAGCCGCTGTCCTTGCGTGGCGCGGTCGCTTTCGCGGCCGTTCCCGTCGTGCCGGCGCCCGCCGCACCCGTGATGCGGCTCATTTCCGCAGCGCGCGCCTTGTCGGCGGCTTTTTTCTCTTCCGCCGCTTTTTTCGCCTTGGCAGCCTTTTCAGCCGCCGCTTTTTTCTCGGACAGTTCTTTCTCGGCTTTTTCTTCCGCCGCTTTTTCTTTCTCTTTGGCCTGCTTGGCTTTCTCCAGCTTGTCGGCCTTTTCTTTTTCCAGCTTTTCAGCCTTGTCTTTTTCTTTCTGCTTCTGTTTTTCCAGTTCGCGCTTTTCTTCCTCGCGTTCCTTCAATTCCTGCTTGCGGCGCTCTTCCGCTGCCGCTTTCTCTTTTTCTTCCTTCAGCTTGGCCTTCTTGCGCTCAAGGGCGATTTCCGCCTCGCGCAGGTCGACCTTCGGCTCGGGCGCGGCCACCGGCGGCGGTGGCGGCGGAGCCGGCTGTTCCACTTGCGGTTCCGGCGGCGGGGCCGGTGTCGGCTCCGGTTCCGTCGCCACTTCGGGCGGCGGCGCGGCCGTCTGCACTTTCATGTCCCACACTTCCGCTTCGACGGCGACAGGTTCCGTATTTTGCCAGTGTACGCCCACCCACAGGAAAAACAGCAGGCCAAGATGCATCGCCAGCGCCAGGCCCAGCGAGGGCCAGCGGCTGCGTTCGCGCGGCACGCTGTAGGGCTTGCCGAGTACATGGTCGATTTGTTTGTTCTGCAAAGTCTAGTCTATCTAAAAACGGTCAAGTCTGGAAACAGGATGCTGTGCTTATTTGGTGGCCAGGCCGACGCGGGTAATGCCCATCTTTTTCGCTTCCGAAATGAGCTGGATCACATCGTCGTACTTGCTTTCCTTGTCGCCCGCGATCATTACGGGATAGTCGGGATTGCTTTCATGTAAGCCGCGCAGCTTGCGCAGCAGGGCGTCGCGGTTCGGTTCCGTTTCCGGCGACAGCTGTTCCTTGCCGATGACGCCGATCGACAGCGAACCATTCGGTTTCAGCACGATCTGAATATAGTCATCGGGCGGTTTCGCTGTCTTTTCCGCGTTGGGCAAGTTCACCACGCTGGGATTGTTCGACGACGGCATCACCATGAAAATGATCAGCAGCACCAGCATCACGTCGATATACGGCACGACGTTGATTTCGGACTTGAACTTGCGGCCACGGCCGCCGCGCATGCCGCCGCTATTGAATGAGGAACCCATGGACGCTGCTCCCTCTTAGCGCGACTGGCGCTGCAAGATGTTGGAGAATTCTTCGACGAAGCTCTCGAAGCGGATCGCCAGGCGGTCGATGTCGTGCGAAAAACGGTTGTAGGCGACGACGGCGGGAATTGCCGCGAACAGACCGATGGCGGTGGCGATCAGCGCTTCGGCAATGCCGGGCGCGACGGCGGCCAGGGTGGCTTGCTGCACGTTGGCCAGGCCGCGGAAGGCGTTCATGATGCCCCAGACGGTACCGAGCAGGCCGATGTACGGCGAGACGGAACCGACGGAAGCGAGGAAGGCCAGGTGCGATTCGAGCACGTCCATTTCGCGCTGGAAGGCGGCGCGCATGGCGCGGCGTGCGCCGTCGAGCACGGCGCCGACGTCCAGCGCTTCGCGCGAACCGTAGGAAGCCTTGCCCTTGATGAATTCGCCCATGCCGGCGTCGAAGATGCGGGCCAGCGCGCCGCTCTGGTCGCGGTTGCCGCTGGCGTTCTGGTGCAGCGCATGCAGGTTGCCGCCGGCCCAGAAGCTGCGTTCGAATTCGATGGTTTGCTTGCGCGCCTGGCGCACGGCAAACATCTTGCGGAAAATGTAGGTCCAGCTGGTCAGGGAAATCAGCAGCAGCAGGGCCATGATCAGTTGCACGATCAGGTGGGCATTGGTGATGAGCGCGAGGAAAGAAAGATCTTGTGTAACGTTCATTGGCTGGCAGTCTGTTGGGTGAATTATCCGGGGTGGCGGGTGGGGTCAGGCGGCGCGCATGCGGGCCGCGACTGCATCAGGCACGGCGCGCGGACGCAGTGCCGAATCGACGCAGCCGATCTTGACGCGCGCCGTGTTGAGCAGGCGGTCGCCGCACCAGGCTTGTTGCAGGAAAACGATGGAGGCGCGCCCCATTTTTTCTATACTTAAGGTTAATCTTACCGTGTCATCGAGTCTGGCTGGCGCATGATAGTCGGCGTTGATGCTTTTGACAACGAACATCGCGTCATGCTGCTCCAGCAATTCCTGCTGGCCCACGTCGATGGCGCGCAGCCATTCGGTGCGCGCGCGCTCGAAGAATTTCAGGTAATTAGCGTAATAGACGATGCCGCCGGCGTCGGTGTCTTCATAGTAGACACGTACGTTCCAGGTAAAGACTGAAGGCATGTTTATTGCGCCAGTAGTGAGATTGAGCAACATTTTACGCGATTTTTCTTCTTGTGACTGTGGGCGCTTGCTGGAAAGCCATGCAAAAGCTGCATATAAGTTGCACCGCAGCATTGTAAAACGGAGGGCTGCAATGGCAAGCCCCGTAACATACGCTTACATGCATGAGCAAAGTTTACATCCAGCTTAAGATGCCGTACCGGCGCTGCCCGGGCGGCGATTATAGCGGCACGCTTGCATTCCTTGCTCAATTTGGACACTTAACTTACAATTTGCATTCCATTACGTCTCACGTGACTGGCGAAAAGTCGGGCGATCTCCACGAGTGGGGATCGGCAATCCGGCGAAAGGTGGGCACCCACCGGGAAACGTGAGATTTTTCATCAGCCGTTCGCCTGGGTAGCCACTATGGAAAAGCACGAAGAGGCTGCCTGTCCAATGTTGTTATTCACCTAACACCGGCTCCCCTCATTCGATCCAATCTGCCAGTACAAGCACCCTCATACTTGGAGTTTTTACATGTTTGCAAAAGATCATACCCTCGCCAACGTCGATCCTGAATTGTTCGCCGTCATTCAAAAAGAAAACACGCGCCAGCACGATCATATCGAACTGATCGCGTCGGAGAACTACACGTCGCCAGCCGTAATGGAAGCGCAAGGCTCGCAGCTGACGAACAAGTACGCCGAAGGCTATCCAGGCAAGCGCTACTACGGTGGCTGCGAGTACGTCGACGTGGCCGAGCAACTGGCCATCGACCGCGTGAAACAGCTGTTCGGCGCCGAATGCGCGAACGTGCAGCCGAACTCCGGCTCGCAAGCGAACCAGGGCGTGTTCTTCGCCATGCTGAAACCAGGCGACCTGATCATGGGTATGTCGCTGGCCGAAGGCGGCCACCTGACCCACGGCATGCCGCTGAACATGTCCGGCAAATGGTTTGACGTCGTCTCCTACGGTTTGACGGCGGAAGAGGACATCGACTACGAGGCAATGGAACGCCTGGCCCGCGAACGCAAGCCGAAGCTGATCATCGCCGGCGCCTCCGCGTTCTCGAAAAAGATCGATTTCGAACGCTTCGGCAAGATCGCCAAGGAAGTTGGCGCCTACTTCATGGTCGACATGGCCCACTACGCCGGTCTGATCGCCGCCGGCCTGTACCCGAACCCGGTGCCGTTCGCCGACTTCGTCACTTCGACCACGCACAAATCGTTGCGCGGCCCGCGCGGCGGCATCATCCTGATGAAGGCCGAACACGAAAAAGCCATCAATTCGGCCATCTTCCCTGGCATCCAGGGTGGCCCGCTGATGCACGTGATCGCCGGCAAGGCCGTTGCCTTCAAGGAAGCGCTGAGCCCTGAATTCGTTGAATATCAGAAGCAAGTGATCAAGAACGCGGACGTGCTGGCGAAAACCCTGATCAAGCGCGGCCTGCGCATCGTTTCCGGCGGCACCGAATCGCACGTCATGCTGGTCGACCTGCGCGCCAAGAACCTGACGGGCAAGGAAGCCGAAGCCATCCTCGGTTCCGCGCACATCACCTGTAACAAGAACGGCATCCCGAACGACCCGCAAAAACCATTCGTGACTTCGGGCATCCGCCTTGGCAGCCCGGCGATGACGACGCGCGGTTTCAAGGAAGCGCAAGCGGAAGAAGTGGGCAACCTGATCGCGGATGTGCTGGACAATCCGCATGACGCCGCCACCATCGAGCGCGTGAAGGCGGCCGTGAAAGTGCTGGCCGACGCGCACCCTGTGTACGCTGCATAATTATTTGTCCAGAATGTGTCATACAGAGTAAGATTCTGTATGACACATTCCTTCGTGCCCAAGGGCGCCCGGAGTGATTCGGGCGCCCTTTGTACAAGGACGGTGATTTCCCGTAATTATTACTATAAAGTTGTAGCCAGCCCATGAAATGTCCATTTTGCCAGCACGGCGACACCCAGGTTCTCGATACGCGCGTATCGGAGGAAGGGGATGCCATTCGGCGCCGCCGCCGCTGCGGCAAATGCGACAAGCGTTTTACGACTTACGAGCGCATTGAACTTATCATGCCGGCCGTCGTCAAAAAGAATGGCAGCCGGACGGAGTTCGCTGCGGATAAGTTGCGCGGCAGTTTGATGCTGGCCTTGCGCAAGCGTCCCGTCGCGGCCGCCTCCGTGGATACGGCCATCGCGTCCATCCAGGAAAAACTGCTGACCAGCGGCTTGCGCGAAGTCGATTCCGGCTATATCGGCGAACTCGTCATGCAGGAACTCAAGCGCCTCGACAAGATCGCCTACATCCGCTTCGCCTCCGTCTACAAGAATTTCGAAGACCTGGCCGAGTTCCAGGATGCCATCGCCGAAGTGGGGCAGGCGCGCAAGCCCTGACCTCACCTTCTTGAAGGCGGGTCTGCTTATGCGCCCCGTTTTCACCACGCCAAGGTTTGCCTGGCAAGCGGTCTGATCAATCCCAACGCTGTTCTTCTCGACTTATCGCCGTGCTGTTTGCGCCAGCGCAGACCCGGCTTTTTGTGCGCGCCTATCTTGTAGCTGGGCCGTGCGTCCGTGCGGCTCCAGTCCTGGTTTCATTCTGTCCGCAGGAGAAGCTCATGCACAGCGGCGCGCGTGGTCTCATGGATGGCAGCAGCCTCGTCGAGGTGCTCGTGTCGCTGCTGCTGTTGGCGCTGGGCCTGTTGGGCGCCAGCATCCTGCAACTGCACTCCCTGCGCGCGCGCCATGAGTCGGCGCTGTTGTCGGCGGGCGCGCAACTGGCGGCCGGCATGGCCGAGCGCATGCGCGCGAACAGCGTGCTCATGAATGGTCCCGATACGGGCAATCCCTACCTGAACGTGGAATATGCGGCGGCGGACGGCGCCGACACTGGCGGCGGCGCGCCGGACTGCTTTGGCACCAGCGCCTGCAGCGGGGCCGAACTGGCGCAATTCGATATCGCCGAGTGGAAACAGCAACTGCATGCGGCCTTGCCTGGCGCGCGCCTGCGCATCTGCCGCGACCTTGCTGTATGGGATACGGCCGCGCAAGGTTTGCACTGGACCTGCAGCGGCGGCAAGGGCGCGCCCATCGTAATCAAGCTGGGCTGGCGCGCCCGCTTGCCCGATGGCTCTCCCGCCGTGGATCCGGCAGGCGAGTCGCTGCCCAGGCTGGCATTCCAGCTGGGTGGAGGCGGCGCATGAACACTGCCTTGCACCGGCAGCGTGCCATGAGCCTGGTCGAATTGCTGGTGGCCCTGTCGCTCGGCGCGCTGCTGATGCTGGCCGCCAGTAGCGTGCTGCTGGCCGCCAGCGGCAGTTATGGCGACCAGTCCGCCAGCGCGCGCCTCGACGACAACGGCCGCTATGCACTCGACACCATCGCCCGCGCCGTGCGCCAGACCGCGTACGTGAACTGGGACAGCAGCGCCGCGCCCGTCGCCCATGCCGATGACGACAGCGCCAATGTGGCCGGGCTCGACGCGCGCAGCCTGGGCAAGAACAGCGAAGGCATCAGCGGCGCGCTGCCCGGCGCCCTGCATGGCAGCGACGTGCTGGCCCTGCGTTATTACGGCGCCGGCAAGGAAGAGGGCGGCGACGGTTCCGTGCTCAATTGCGCAGGCTTCGGCGTGGGCGCCGCGCAAACGCAGGCGCAGCGGGGCTGGAGTATTTTCTATGTGGCGCAGGGCGCCGATGGCGAGGGTGAATTGCGTTGCAAATACCGTGGCGCGAACGGATGGGGCGCGGACGCCGTCATTCGCGGCGTCGACGGTTTTCAGGTGCTGTATGGCCTCGACACGGATACGCCGTTTGACGGCGTGGCGAACCGCTACGTCAACGCCAGCGCGCTCGACGCCTACGATGCGGCGCTGGTACTGGAGGGCGTGGACGCGGCCGCGCGCCAGCGCGATCTGCACCGGCGCACGCACTGGAAACGTGTGGCCAGCGTGCGCGTGGCCCTGTTGCTGCATGGCGAGGCGGGCCAGGCGGACAAGCTGGCGGAACTGGGGCCGGCGCAGTTCGACCTGTTCGGCAAAGCGTATGCCGAGGCGCACGGCGCCGACGACACGGGTGCGCGCATCACGCGTGCGTCCTTGCCCGCCGCAACGCGTTCCAGGCTGCGGCAACTGGTGCAGACGAGCATCATGCTGCGCAACGGGCCTGCCTAGGCGGGCGGCGCGATGGCTGGCGCGGGCGTCAACTGTCGCAAACCGTGGTGTCTGCCTCGTGTACGCCATGGCGGCGCCACTCTGGTGTATGTGCTGTGCCTGCTGGTGATCATCTTGCTGCTGGGCGTATCGGCGGCGCAGATGGCCTTGCAGGGCGAAAAGGCGGCACGCGGCGAGCGTGACCGGCAGATCGCGTTTCAGGCGGCGGAGGAGGCATTGGTGGATGCGCAGAACGATATCGAAGGCTTGCCCGGCGTGCCCGGGCGCAGCAGTCTCTTCACGCCAGGCAGCGCGGCCGGGTTTGCGGACGGCTGCGGCGAAGGAGGCGCACTGGGCCTGTGCCTGCCTGCTGCCCCGGATGCGCCTGCGCTCTGGCTGAGTATGGACCTCGATGGCGCCGAAGGTGCCAGCCGTACCGTGCCATATGGCCAGTTTACGGGCGCCGTTATGCAGACGGGGCAGGGTTTCCTGCCGTCGCGCCGGCCCCGCTACCTGATCGAACTGCTGCCGTTTCACCCGCCCGGCGCGCAGGCCACGGCAGTGGCTGGCGGCCTGGCGACGGAAAGCTATATGTACCGCATCACGGCCATCGGTTTTGGCGCGCAGGAAAGCACGCAAGTCGTGCTGCAAAGTTATTACCGCAAGCAGGCGGCGGGAGCGGGGCCATGAGGGCTTTGTCGTTTGCCTGGCTGCTGCTCGGCTGGATTTTCCTGGCTTGCGGCGGCGCCATCGCTGCTCCGCTCCCGGTGGTGCTGGCGCGGGCCGACGCGGGTTTGCATGGCGCCAGGGTGCCGCCGAATCTGCTGATCAACCTGTCCCTCACGCATGCGGCCGCCGCTGCCGCGCATGGCGGCGACTATGCGCCGCAGCGCGAGTACGCAGGGTACTTTCATGCACGCATGTGCTACAGCTATCCGTATCGCAGCAAGGACGGCGTCATGCTGCCGGACTTGCGCGTAGCGACCGCTTACTTCTCCGTGCTGAAACCGGCCGATGCGCTGCACGGCTGCGGCGGCGACAGTTTCAGCGGTAACTTTCTCAACTGGGCCAGCACGAGCATGCTCGACATCGTCCGTTATGCCTTGACGGGCGGCGACCGCGTCATCGACGAGGTGCGCAAGACGGTGCTGCAGCGCGCTTATTTGCCCGATGCCGACAAGCCCATCGACTTCTTTGCCCACCCCGTCTTTTTCCCGCGCAAGGTCCTGCAGACAGGTGTGGCCGCGGCCACACCATTTGCGCTGGAGCAACTGGCCATCGTTTCCTGTCGCAACCGTCTGCTGTTCGGCGACGCCAGCCTGCTCCCGGGCGGCAGCTGCGACGCGCCCGGGGTTGCGGCCACGCACGGCGTGTTCCTCGCGCGCGTGCGCGTTTGCGACACGGAAGAAGGGCCGCTGCGCGACGACTTGTGCCTCGCGTATGGCAAGAACTACAAGCCGGTGGGCGCCGTGCAGCGCCATGGCGGCAGGGTGCGCGTGGGCGTGTTTGGCCACTTGAACGGCCAGCCCGCCAGCGCCGGCCCCGTGTATGGCGGCGTGCTGCGCGCGCCGCTGGCCCACGTGGGCAGGCAGCGCTGGTCAGTACCTGACTTTATGCCGCAAGACAATGCTGGCGAGGAATGGAGTCCCGCCACCGGTGTGTATGCGTTCCAGAGCGCAGGCCCTGGCGGCGGGGTGGCCGCTTACATCAATGGCCTGGGCCGCGGCAACGCCGGACATCCCGGCGCGTACGCCAGCGCGGCGCCATTGGCCGAATTGTTGTACGAATCGCTGCGCTATTTGCAGGGACGACAAGCGAGCGCCGTCGTGCCACCAGCTACGGCCCCGCCTGCCATCGACGATGGCTTGCCGGTCGTAAGCCCATGGAGCGACCCGCAAACGGCCAGTTGCCAGCGCCACGTCATCGTCAGCCTCGGCGATGCGGGCATGGCGGGCGACCGTTACGTGCCCGGTAATGTCCCGGCGACTCCCGCATCGAACGGCGACCGCGCCCGCGCCGCCGATGGCTTTGCGCCGCCGCCGTTTGATGCGATGGCCTGGACGCATGCGGTGGGCAGCCTGGAAAGTGGTGGGGCGCAAGGCAACCCCGCGCCACGGCCCGACCTGGCGGCACTGGAATTGCTGGCCGACGGGGCGGGCGGCGCCAGCTACCATGCGGCAGGCCTGGCCTACTGGTCGCACGTGCAGGCCTTGCGTCCTGGCGGCAAGAACGACGGCATTGCAAAAGTCGAGCACTATGCGGGCGACTTGCGCCAGGGCGACTCGGCCGCCACGCCTGTTTCTACGCCCTTGCTGTTGGCAGCCAAATATGGCGGCTTTGTCGATGCGAACGGTGACGCCAACCCATTCAAGAGCGCGACCGGCAGCGCGCTGGACGAGTGGAGCCTGGATGGCCGCTGGCCCGCCCATTACCTGCCCGGCAGCGACCCGGCCGCCCTGATCGCGGGATTGCGCGCAGCCTTTGCGGCCGCCGACAAGGCGACCTTGCCAGCGACGCTTGCCGGGCCGGCCCTGATGGCGCTGGCCAGCGGGACGGAAGAGGCATACTGGTTCCAGACGCAGATTCGCCTGGCCGATGGCGGCATGACCGTGTCGCGCGCCGCGTTTTCCGTGGGTGCCGATGGGACACTGCTTCCTGGCAAGCCATGGTGGCGCGCCGGTGGGCAGGAGACATCGGTGCCGGATGGACCGCCGCCGGCCTTGCGTCCCGTCTACACGCTCGACGCCAAGGGCGCCTTGATGCCGCTGGCCTGGACGCGGCTGGACGCAGAGCAGCGCGGCGCATTCGACGGCGGCGATGGCCGGGGGGAAGCGCGCCTGGCCTATCTGCTGGGCCAGCGCACATACGAGGTGGGCCAGCCAGGCGGTTTCCTGCGGCGCCGCTCAGGCAGCATGGGCGCGGCCGCGTATGGCGATCTCGTGTACGTGGGGGCGCCGGGGCTGGGCATGCCGGGGGCCGGCTATGGCGTGCACCGCACCGCGCTGCTGCAGCGGCGAAAAATGTTGTATCTGGGCGCTAACGATGGCTTGCTGCATGCCTTCGATGCGCGCACGGGCAGCGAATTGTTTGCCTATCTGCCGCAAGCCCTGCTGCACCTTGCGCCAGCCGCTGCGAGCACTCACTACAGCCCCGGCCCGCTGCTTGATGGCGCGGCGGCCACGGCGGAAGTACTGGCGCTGGGACATTGGAAGACGGTGCTGGTGTCGGGCATGGGCGGCGGGGCGCAAGGCGTGTTTGCGCTCGACATCACCGACCCGGCCCGCTTCGCGCAGGAGGGGGCGCTGTGGGAATTCACGGACCGCGACGACAAGCTGATGGGCAACGTGCGCGCACCGCCCGCCTTCGCTCGCATCAACATGGGCGGCAAGGAGGGCGCGCCTGCCTACCGCGATTTTGCCGTCGTCGCCAGCGGCTACAACAACCATGTCAACGACGGCAAGGACACGACGGCGCCCGCATCGGCGGCCGCCATCTTCTTGCTGGCGCTGGACAAGGTGCCCGGCATGCCTTGGGTGTTGGGAAGTAATTACTTCCGGCTCAAGGTGCCTGTGGCCAGCGGCGGCGGTGACGGTGGCCATGACAGCGATGCGGATGCCACACCCCAGGCGCTGGGCTCGCCCGCCGTGGTGCCGGGCGGCGACGGCGCGCTGGCTTTCCTGTATGCGGGCGATTTGCAGGGCAATATCTGGCGTCTCGACATGGCTGCCGGGCCGCCGTGGAAGGATGGCCAGGGGCGCAAGCTCCTCTTTGTTGCGCGCGATGCGCAGGGGCGGCGCCAGCCCGTGACGCAGCGGCTGAACGTGGCCTATGCGCCCGGCGGCGGCTATCTGCTGCTGTTTGGCACGGGCAAGCTGGTCGAAGCAGCCGATACCTGGCCTTCCGCCTTCCTGTCGCAGTCGTTTTACGCCGTGCACGACGATCTGCGGGCAAGCTCACCTACGCGCAGCCGGAGCGACCTGGAGCAGCGCAGCCTGGGCGAGACGGCAGGCGGCGTACGCGTGGACGGCGCCGAATTGCGCTACACGGGCAGCGATGCCATGCGCGGCTGGTACCTCGATTTTCTCGATACCGCGCAGACGGGCGAACGCAGCATCAACGGTGCCGTGCTGGCCGCCGGCAAAGTGCTGTTCAATACGGTCTTGCCCGGGCGCGATCCTTGCGCCAAGCCGGCCACGCGCCTGTACGTGCTCGATGTGCTGAGCGGCTTTGCCGCCGATGGCGCCGGTGTCGTGCAGGCGGGCGAGCAGACGGGACGCTTGTTCGATGGCATGGCGCGCGCACCGCCGCTGGCGCTGGAACTGAACAGCACGGTGGGCGCCGCGACGGCGGCGGGGCGGGCCGAGGAACGCAAGGAACTGGCCGTGCTGCAACCTGGCTTGCCCGGCGCGGCCAGCGGGGCGGGGCTCAAGGTCGTCAGCGCACCGCTGCCGGCCCGGCGCCTCAGCTGGCGCGAAGTGGCGAACTGGCGCGAATTGCACGAGGCGGCCAAGAAAAAGTAGGCTCTGGCAAGGCACTGCAGCATATCGGCTGGCGTTTTTTGGAGAGGGGGATCGCATGGGGACGCTGGCAAGGCGGAATGGACCTTCTGCAAACGGTGGCGCTCCCGCTGCCAACCCGCAGGGCTTCAGCCTGATCGAACTGCTGTCCGCGCTGGCGATCATGAGCCTGCTGCTGGCGCTGGCCGTGCCCGCTTATCATGGTCACGTCGTGCGCGCCAAGCGGGTGCAGGGGCAGGCGGCCCTGCTGCGGCTGATGCAACAGCAGGAGCGCTATTACTCGCAGAACAATCACTATCTGGCATTTTCCTCGGCGTCGCCGGCGGAGCAGGCGCAGCAGTTTCCATGGTGGTCCGGCGACGGGGGCGCGGCCGGCAGCGCGTATGAAATCGAGGCACTGGCCTGTCCCGGCCTGGCGATCGGGCAATGCGTGCTGTTGCGCGCCCTGCCGGGCACGTCCAAGGTCGATGCGCAGTTCCAGGATGCCGACTGCGGCATGCTGTCCTTGAGCAGCACGGGCCAGCGCGGCAGCAGCGGGCCAGCCAGCCATTGCTGGCCCTAGGCCATGGCCATGCGCAAGCGTCCACCGTGGACTGTACGCACCGTCGGGCACACCATGCTCGAATTGCTGGCCGTGCTGGCGATTGCCGCGCTGCTGGCGGCCGCCGCCATGCCCAGCTTGCAGCAGGTGCTGGCGCGCCAGCAAGTGCGCGCGGCGGCCACGGACTTGTTTTCGGCCATCGAACTGACGCGGGCGCAGGCGATGGCGCGGGGGCAGCGCGTGCTGCTGATGCCGGCCGGGCCCGGTGGCACGGATTGGCGCGCAGGCTGGCTGGTATTCATCGACCGCAATGCCAACCTGGCTTTCGATGGCGATGACGAATTGCTGTTCCGCCAGGGACCGCTGCCGGAGGGTATTACGGCCCAGTTTGCGTTTTCCTCGGCCACGTCGCCGTTTTATATCGCCTACAATGGCGCAGGACGCAGTTGCAGCGCGACTAATAGTTTGGCGGCGCGCTGGGGCACCTTGTCCCTGGCTTTGGGAAAGCAGGTACGGCATATTAAAATCAATATGCTGGGCAGGGTGCGCGTGTGCGATCCGCAGCAGCAAGCGGTCAATTGCAGCGGCGTGGCCGACAGTTCGTAGCAAGACTGACCAATATATTTACCTTCAAGCAAAGAAGCCCGTGGAAATACTCAACGATATCGATGGCATGCGCCTGGCGCTGGAATGGGCGGCGCGCGGTTTGTACACGACCTCGCCCAATCCCCGCATCGGCTGCGTGATCGTCAGGGATGGCCAGGTGATCGGCGCCGGCGTGACCCAGGCGGCAGGGCAGGATCATGCGGAAGTGCAAGCGCTGGCCAATGCGGCGGCGCGCGGCAACGACGTGCGCGGCGCCACCGCCTATGTCACCTTGGAACCGTGCAACCATCACGGCCGTACCCCGCCATGCTCCGATGCGCTCGTGCGCGCGGGGCTGGGCCGCGTCGTGGCCGCCATGACGGATCCGAACCCGCTGGTGGCGGGGCAGGGTCTGGCCAAGCTGCAAGCGGCCGGCATCGCCGTCACTACGGACGTGCTGGCCGACGAAGCCTATGAAATGAACATCGGCTTCTTTTCGCGCATGCAGCGCGGCAAGCCGTGGGTGCGCATGAAAACGGCTGCCAGCCTGGACGGCATGACGGCCTTGCACAATGGCCAGAGCCAGTGGATCACGGGGCCAGAGGCGCGCGCCGATGGCCACGCCTGGCGCGCGCGCGCCTGCGCCATCCTGACGGGTATCGGCACGGTCAAGGCGGACGACCCGCAATTGAATGTGCGCGCCGTCGAGACGCCGCGCCAGCCGCGCCGCATCGTCGTCGACAGCCGGCTCGACATCAGCCCCGATGCGCGCATTTTACAGGGCGGCGGCACGTGGATCGTGGCGGCCGTCGCCAATCCGGAAAAGGAAGCACAGTTGCGGGCGCTCGGCGCGGAAGTCATCCTGCTGCCGAACGCTGCCGGCAAGGTCGACCTGGCCGCGCTGATGCTGGAACTGGGACGCCGGCAAATCAATGAAGTCCACGTCGAGGCTGGCTCCAAACTGAACGGCTCGCTGATCCGCGAAGGCTGCGTCGACGAGCTGCTGGTCTACCTGGCGCCCACCTTGCTGGGCGACGCGCAAGGCATGTTTGCCTTGCCCGCCTTGACGGATATCAAGCAGCAGCGCACTTTGCAATTTCACCAGGTTCAGCAAGTGGGCGAAGATGTGCGTATCCTTGCAAGATTCGCCCAGCGCAATTAATACTTTCACATTTTTATAGGGTTAGTTCATGTTTACAGGAATTGTTGCCTCCATCGGCAAGATTGAAACCGTGCAGCCGCTCGACGGCGGCCTCGATGCCGGCGTGCGTCTGAACATCCACGCGGGCGGTTTGCCGCTGGCCGACGTGGCCCTGGGCGATTCGATCGCCATCAATGGCGCCTGCATGACGGTGGTGGAAAAGTCGGACACAGGCTTTGCCGTCGATGTCTCGCGCGAAAGCCTCAATTGCACGGTGGGCCTCGATACCACCACGGAAGTGAACCTGGAAAAAGCCCTGACCCTGGCCGAGCGCCTGGGCGGCCACCTGGTTTCCGGCCACGTCGACGGCCTGGGCATCGTGCGCAAATTCGAAGCCGTGGGCGAATCGTGGGAACTGGTGATCGAAGCGCCGCACGAACTGGCGAAATACCTGGCCTTCAAGGGTTCCGTCGTCGTCAATGGCGTCTCTCTGACAGTCAACCGCGTGGAAGACTTGGGCGCGGGCGCCGTCAACGGCTGCCGTTTCTCGATCAACCTGATCCCGCACACGATCGCCATGACGACCTTGAAACACTTGACGGTTGATGGCAAGGTCAACCTGGAAATCGACCTGATCGCCCGCTATGTCGAGCGCATGCTGTCCTTGGACAAGGCTGCCGCTTAACACACAGCTTGAAGCAGCACGCCAGCGGCCTTGCCAAGCGTGTGTTGCTTTTCCTTCAGACGCGCATACTATGAAGCTTTCCGCAGTGGAGGCTAGCCATGGACCCGATTTCGCGCGCAACCGTGCCCAACACCATCCCGGCCACGCCCCGCGTGGGTGCGACGGCGCCGCTGGCGCCCACGCTGCCCGTGCCGCCGTCCAGCGCGGCGGCGGCCCTTGCCATCCTGTCCTCGACCCAGGTCGACATTTCCCCGCTGGGCCAGTTCCTGTCCGGCGTGGCCTTGTCGCGCCGGCAACTGCTGGCCTTGCAGGGCGCCACGGAAGAGGCCCGGGCGGCCAATATCCCCGTGAATGTCAATGACGATTTGCTGGCGCTGGCGCGGCAGTTGACGGAATCGTTCGCCCAGCTGCAAACGAGCGGCATCGACGCCAGCCAGCTGGCGACAACAGGCGACACGCCGGGCAGTCTGGCGCAGCGCTATGATTTATTGTCGGGCGATGGTACGACGGATGCGGCCGCCGCGCTGGCGCAGGACGGCGGCTTGCTCACGCAAGCGCAGCTGGCCCGCATCGGCATCGATTTGCGCAATGAAGATGTCTATGCGCCAACGTTGCAGGCCGCCTATGCGGCCGACAGCAATGCCACCCTGGACGCTTTGCAACAAGGAACGGACGTGCTGGCGCAGGTGGGCGCAGTGCTGGCCCGGCAGCAGGGCGCGCCGCTGGCAACCAATGTCGAAGCGGATTTGACGGGCGAAGCACTGCCGCCCAGTGCGGTGCCGGCCGGGCAGGCGCAGGCCGCCGACGCGGCGCCGCGGCAAACGGCTGCCATTACGCAACGGCAACTGGAACTGCAGCAGCAACTGGAAGCGGACGAGCTGAACCTGGATTTGCAGGAGCCGCGGCCCCAGCCTTCTGCGCAAGCCGCCGCCGATGCAGCGGAACTACTGCAGACGCAGCGCACGGACAACCAGCGCGTCGATACCCGGCGTCTGGACGCCGAACGCCTGGATAACGAACGCATCAATACTGATCAGCAGACGCAGCAGCAGGAAGCGGAACGCGTGGACGAACTGCGCCAGGGGCAAGTGCAGCAGCAGGAATTACAGCAGCGGGCGCAAGCAGCGGCGGATGATGCGACGCGGGCGCAGCTGGCCGCCGACGACGCACAAATGGCGGCTCGGGCAGCCTCCGACCGAGCGCAGTCGCTGGCCCACGCTGCGCAGGCGCATACCGATGCGGGCCTGGCGACGGCGCAGGCCCAGCTGGCACAGCAAAATGCGCAGGCGCAGCAGCAAGCCGCGCAAGCGGCGGGCCAGGCCGTGCCGCTGCCCTCATCGCAAGACCCATCCGTGGCGGCGGCCATCGCCGCCTATAACCTGAACAATGCAGCCCTGAATCCCGGCTTGATGAACCGGCCATTGCCGGCCAGCGACTCGCGCCTGCCTCTGGTGGCGCCCGTCGCTGCCGTGGAACCTGTCAAGCCCGTGCCTAAAATCTAGGGCAGCAGGGTGGCGTCCAGGGTGATGTTGGCTTTCAGTAGCTTCGACACTGGGCAGCCAGCCTTGGCCTTGCCCGTCAATTCCTCGAATTTTGCCTGGTCGGCGCCGGGGATTTTCGCTTTCAGGATCAAATGGACGGCCGTGATGGCGAAGCCGTCGTCCACCTTGTCGAGGGTTACTTCGGCCGTCGTCTCCATCTTTTCCGCCGTCAGGCCCGCTTCGCCGAGGATCAGCGACAGGGCCATGGTGAAGCAGCCTGCGTGGGCGGCGCCGATCAATTCCTCGGGATTCGTGCCGGGCTTGCCTTCGAAGCGGCTGGCAAAACCGTAGGGATATTCCTGCAAGGCGCCGCTGCGCGTGCTGATGGCGCCCTTGCCGTCCTTGATGCCGCCTGACCAGATGGCCGATCCGTTGGTTTTCATGCTGCCGCTCCTGTGTGGGGTAATGCAAAACATAAGAAAGCGCCTGCCGCGGCGCAGGCCGCAGGGCGTCAAGGATGAGCCAGCGTGCTGGCGCGATAATCTTATGCGCTTTGCAAGGCTGGCGGCGCGCGCTTTGCCATCGCCGTGTGCGCGGGATCGGGAAAGCGGCGCTTTACGGGGCGGGCAGGGCAGGTGCTGCCACATCACTGTTGCCAGACTGTCTTATTTCAGGTCTGCAAGCGCTAAATCCTTTAAAATAGCAGGTTATATGAAAATTCCCGGAAATGCCGTGGAATATACAGAGCAGCTTTTTCAGTTTCGTTAAAGGATCAATGATGTCTATTTCAAGCACCGAAGAGATCGTCGCTGAATTGCGCGCCGGTCGCATGGTGATACTGGTCGATGAAGAAGACCGGGAAAATGAAGGCGATCTGGTGCTTGCCGCCGATTTCGTGACGCCTGAAGCCATCAATTTCATGATCACGCATGCGCGTGGTCTGGTCTGTCTGACCCTGACGGAAGAGCGTTGCGACGAGCTGAACCTGTCGATGATGACTTCGCGCAACGGCACCGCTTACGGCACCAATTTCACCGTCTCCATCGAGGCGGCCGAAGGCGTGACGACGGGCATTTCCGCCGCCGACCGCGCCAAGACCATCCAGGTGGCTGTTGCCAAGGGCACGCAGCCTAGCGATATCGTCCAGCCTGGCCATATCTTCCCGCTGAAAGCGCAAAAAGGCGGCGTGTTGATGCGTGCAGGCCATACGGAAGCCGGTTGCGACCTGACGGCCATGGCCGGCTTGACGCCCGCATCCGTGATTTGTGAAATCATGAAGGACGACGGCACCATGGCGCGCCTGCCGGACTTGCTGGTGTTTGCCGAGCAGCATGGCCTGAAGATCGGCACGATTGCCGACCTGATCCATTACCGCAGCCAGACGGAGTCCCTGGTCGAGCGCGTTGCCGAGCGCACCCTGCACACGGCGCATGGCGAATTCCGTTTGATCGCCTTCCGCGACAAGCCCAGCGCGTCGGCCCATCTGGCCCTCGTGCATGGCGACCTGGCCCCAGGCCTGGAAGCGCTGGTGCGCGTGCACCAGCCCGTTTCCCTGCTGGACGTGCTGGAAAGCGAAGCGACCACCCACTCGTGGACGGTGGCCGCCTCGATGGCTGCCATCAAGCAGGCCGAGCGTGGCGTGATGGTCTTGCTGAACTGCGGCGAGACGTCGAGCGAGCTGTTTGCCCAGTTCGCCGCCTTGGACACGCCGCAAGCCAAGCCGAAAGGCCGCGCCGCCAGCATGGACTTGCGCAGCTATGGCATCGGCGCACAGATCCTGCGCGACTTGGGCGTGAGCAAGATGCAATTGCTGGCCAGCCCCCGCAAGATGCCGTCGATGGTCGGTTTCGACCTGGAAGTGACAGGTTTTCAGTGCCATCCTGGCCAGCAGTAATTAAATAATTTCAGCGGCCTGGCACATGGCTGGCCGCTGATCACCTGATAAAGAGGCATATGATGACCGTAGGAGCATACGAAACCAATTTTGCCGGCGAAGGTTTGCGCGTCGGTATCGTCCAGGCACGATTCAATGAAATCGTCGGTGGTGGCTTGCTGTCGGCATGCCTGGAAGAGTTGAGCAAGCTGGGCGTGGCCGATGAAGATATCCTGCACGTGACCGTGCCGGGCGCCCTGGAAATCCCACTGATTCTGCAAAAAATGGCAGAAACCGAGCAATTCGACGCCCTGATCGCACTGGGCGCCGTGATTCGCGGTGAAACCTATCACTTCGAGCTGGTATCGAACGAATCGGGCGCGGGCATCACGCGCGTCGGTCTCGATTACGGCATCCCCATCGCCAACGCAGTGTTGACGACCGAAAACGACGAGCAGGCGGAAGTGCGCATGCTGGTCAAGGGAGCCGAAGCGGCACGCGTGGCAGTGGAAATGGCTAATTTAGCGCAAGCGCTGGAAGAGTTGCAAGACACAGACGAGGATTAATCGTGCTTGCGTCGCAGTGTGCTGCCTGGCAGCGCACCGCGGTATTCGTCACTATCTGCAGTAAATACGTATTTAAGAACAGGTAACAATCATGACTGAGAAAAATTTGCTCGCCAATCCCAGCAAAAACCGCACGCCGCGTCACCGCGCGCGCGAGTTTGCGCTGCAGGGCTTGTACCAGTGGCTGCTGAACAATGAAGACGCGACCACCGTCGTGAACAATATTCGCGCGGCTCACGGTTTCGACAAGGCCGATGGCGATCATTTCACGGTGCTGCTGTACGGCGCCATCAAGGATTCGCTGGCGCTGCGCGAAAGCATGGCTCCGTTGATCGACCGCAATATCGCGGAACTGTCCCCCATCGAACACGGCATCCTGCTGATCGGCGCATTTGAGCTGAAGAACAACATGGAAATCCCGTACCGCGTCGTCATCAACGAAGCGGTCGAGCTGGCCAAGTCGTTTGGCGGTATCGACGGCCACAAGTATGTGAACGGCGTGCTCGACAAGCTGGCAGTGAAATTCCGCGAGGAAGAAGTCAACGCCAACAAGCGCAAGTAATATATAGCGTAATCCCTGCGGCTGCTGCCGCAGGGTAATAAAAAAGCCACCGGCACTTGCATGCGGTGGCTTTTTTACTGGGTGCTACTTTTTGGATGCCCCTGTGAGGGCTTTTAAAGGGTCACAGGCCGGCGATCTCGTTGTGGGGCAGTACTTTGATGGTGATGCCGCTTTCTGCTGGCGGCGCCTTGGCTGGCGCTGGCGTGTTCGATGCCATCACCGGCGTCGTGGTCGGCACGCGCTGGCCTGCCGATACTTGTTTCAGGCGGCGGTATTCAGCCAGCACGCGCGAGCCGTAGCCCGAGTCGGTGGCGAAGTTGGCGGCACCCACGTAGGTTTTCAGGCCCGCTTCGACGGAACCGCCACGCGTGACGTAGTCTTTCAGGATCAGGGAGCCGACGCGAATGTTGGCGACAGGGTTCAGGGCTGCTTGCACGCCGCCCATTTCCTGGAAGCGCTCATGATGTACTTTCGACATGACTTGCATCAGGCCTTGCGCGCCGACGGGGCTTTCCGCGAACGGGTTCAAGCCCGATTCGATGGCCATCACGGCCAGGATCAGCAGCGGGTCAAGCTTGATTTCACGGGCCGTCAGGTACGCCGTCGACACGAGCATATTGGTCGCATCGTTGGCCACGCGGTAACGCTTGGAGAGCCAGTTGGTGACCCATTGCTGCTGCTTTTGCGTGCCCAGCAAGGCTTTTTCTTCCTTGCTCAGTGGTGCTTCGCTGGCGGCGGCCGTTTGCACGGAAGCAGGTGCTTCCATGAGTGCCGACAGGGCCGGCGCTTCAACGGCTTGCGCTTCCGCCATCGGCAGCGGGAACAGGCTGTGCGTCAGTTGCTTGCCCAGGTCAGGGCGGAACATCAGCAGGGCGATCAGTGCCAGGGCGGAAATGCCGAAGACTGTCAGTGTGTGTTGTGCCGTGGTCAAAACGCCACGTGCCGAAATGGCTTGTGCGCGGGCGCGCAAACGCGCCAACGCTGGCTGGCCAGCCACGGTTGAAGCAGGCAAGGCTGCTTCAGTGCTACGATGAGTCATAGAGTTCCCCGAAATGTCGCGTCAACAGGCAGTCCCTCCGCGGTGTCGCGGTGTTTTGGGTACTGCCAATGCCGTGCATCAGAAATATCATCGTTTCCGCCGCGTATGGATGCGTGCGAGAAACGCCGTCATTGCTTGCTTGAGCTGATCGGTCCCATGCTGGTATTGGATCAGTCGCAATACAACTTTTACCGGGGGTAAGGCAGACGCCTTTTGAAAACACTCCTTAAAATGTCATGTGGAGCCCCGACTCCGTGAATGAAAGAGAAACGCTAAAATCAAGCTCTGGGCCGGCGTGCTCTTTCAAGTTGGGCGAATTGTAGAAGCCGTTTTATATCAAGTCAATACTAACGAATCGTTTCTTTATTACTTTTATGTCTTACTTTTTGACTTGCATTGTGCCAAAAGCCAATAAAATCAATTACTTGGCATAGATCCTTCAGCAACGGCGTCCGACGTCAAAAAAAATTAAAAACACATGAAATATTCAGATTTGCGAGATTTTATTTCTCAACTGCAACAAATGGGTGAACTTAAGCCCATTTCAACCCCCATTTCACCGATTTTGGAGATGACGGAAGTCTGCGACCGCACCCTGCGCGCGGGCGGACCGGCCTTGCTGTTCAATAATCCGACGGGATACACCATGCCGGTGCTGGGCAACCTGTTCGGCACCACGCGCCGCGTGGCCTTGGGCATGGGCGCGGAAGACGTCAGCGAGTTGCGCAAAATCGGCCATGTGCTGGCGCGCCTGAAGGAGCCGGAGCCGCCGAAGGATTTCAAGGATTTGCTGGGCCTGGGCTCGCTGGTGAAATCCGTGTGGGACATGTCGCCGAAAGAGTTGCGCGGCGCGAAATGCCAGGAAATCGTCTGGGAAGGCAATGACGTCGACCTGGCGCGCCTGCCGATCCAGCATTGCTGGCCCGGCGACGTCGCCCCCCTGATCACCTGGGGCCTGGTGATCACCAAGGGCCCGAACAAGAAGCGGCAAAACCTGGGCATCTACCGCCAGCAGGTATTGGGACGCAACAAGGTCATCATGCGCTGGCTGGCGCACCGGGGCGGGGCGCTGGACTTCCGCGAACATGCGATCCAAAGCAAGGGCAAGCCGTATCCGATCGCCGTGGCGCTGGGCGCCGATCCCGCTACTATATTAGGGGCCGTCACGCCGGTGCCGGACAGCCTGTCCGAATACCAGTTTGCCGGCTTGCTGCGCGGCAGCCGCACGGAGCTGGTGAAAGCCATCGGCAGCGAGCTGCGCGTGCCAGCATCGGCCGAAATCGTGCTCGAAGGCCATATCTACCCGGACGAAAACCATCCGAGCGGCTACGAGCATGCGCTGGAAGGGCCGTATGGCGACCACACGGGCTACTATAATGAGCAGGACAGTTTCCCTGTGTTTACCATCGACCGCATCACCATGCGCCGCGACCCGATCTATCACTCCACATATACAGGCAAGCCGCCGGACGAGCCGGCCGTGCTGGGCCTGGCCCTGAACGAAGTGTTCGTGCCGCTGCTGCAAAAGCAGTTCAGCGAAATCACGGACTTCTACCTGCCGCCCGAAGGCTGCAGCTACCGCATGGCCGTGGTGCAGATCAAGAAACAGTACGCGGGCCACGCCAAGCGCGTGATGTTCGGCGTGTGGAGTTTCCTGCGCCAGTTCATGTATACCAAGTTCATCGTCGTGGTCGACGAAGACGTGAATATCCGCGACTGGAAAGAAGTCATCTGGGCCATCACGACGCGGGTCGACCCCATCCGCGACACAACCCTGGTCGACAACACGCCCATCGACTACCTGGACTTCGCCTCGCCGGTCAGCGGCCTGGGCAGCAAGATGGGCATCGATGCGACCAATAAGTGGCCGGGCGAAACGACGCGCGAGTGGGGCACGACGATTGCCATGACGCCGGAAGTGAAGGCGAAGGTGGATGGGATTTGGCAGGAGCTGGGTTTATAACAGGTAGGGCGGTAGGTCGGGTTAGCGCTTGTGCGTAACCCGATGTTGCGGTGCTTGCATGTTCGTGGTTTGCTTGCTCAGTAGCGTCGGCTTACGGCCTGCGCAGCATTGACACGGCAATTTCCCAATCTTGCGCAGGTCGGTTATAATTGTCCCCGGCGGGCCCCTGCGCATCGTGGCATGGCTAACCTGGTCAGGTCGGGAACGAAGCAGCCACGGCTATTAACCATGAGTGCCGCAGATCAGGCTCGCCTCCTTCGGGAATGTTTTATCAGGATCATCAATCAAGCTGCCATGGGCAGCTTTTTTGCTTTTACGGCCCCGTTTTCTTGCCGATCCGCAGCACTGCCGGGCTTGCCGTGTTTTCACTGTTTCTACGCGGCCATGTTATACAATTGCTGCTTTGCCGCGTTTGCCAGATTTAAGCTGGCCCGGCCATGAGGCTTGCGCCCGCCGCGCAGGATCACCCGCAAAATCGCATGGTAAAATCTCAGCATGTCCTATCAAGTCCTCGCCCGTAAATACCGCCCCAAGAATTTCGAGACGCTCGTCGGCCAGGAGCACGTCGTGCGCGCGCTCACGCATGCCTTGCACAGCGGCCGATTGCATCACGCCTACCTGTTCACGGGCACGCGCGGCGTCGGCAAGACGACCCTGTCGCGCATCCTGGCCAAGTCGCTCAATTGCATCGGCCCCGACGGCACGGGCGGCATCACCGCCCAGCCTTGCGGCGTGTGCGAAGCGTGCACGGCGATCGACGCGGGACGCTTTGTCGACTATATAGAGATGGATGCGGCGTCGAACCGCGGCGTCGATGAAATGGCGCAGCTGCTCGAGCAAGCGGTGTATGCGCCAAGCAATGCGCGCTTCAAGGTCTATATGATCGATGAGGTGCACATGCTGACGAACCACGCGTTCAATTCCATGCTGAAGACCCTGGAAGAACCGCCCGAGCACGTCAAGTTCATCCTGGCGACGACGGACCCGCAAAAGATTCCCGTGACCGTGCTGTCGCGCTGCCTGCAGTTCAACCTCAAGCAGATGCCGCCCGGCCACATCATCAGCCACCTGGACAATATCCTGGGACAGGAAGGCATTGCCTTCGAACAGCCGGCCTTGCGCCTGCTGGCCCAGGGCGCCCACGGTTCCATGCGCGACGCGCTGTCCTTGACGGACCAGGCCATCGCCTACGCGGCCGGTGCAGTGACGCTCGACGCCGTGCAAGGCATGCTGGGTGCGCTCGATCAGTCGTATCTGGTGCGCCTGCTCGACGCGCTGGCGCGGCAGGATGGCGCGGATCTGCTGGCCGTGGCCGACGAGATGGCCTCGCGCAGCCTGTCCTACAACGGTGCTCTGCAAGACCTGGGTACTTTATTGCACCGCATTGCGCTGGCGCAAACCGTGCCCGCCGCCTTGCCGCAGGATTTGCCTGAGTACGCGGACATCGTGCGTCTGGCTGCCGCGTTTGACGCGGAAGAAGTGCAGCTGTTTTACCAGATCGCCGTGCATGGCCGCAATGAACTGGGCCTGGCGCCCGACGAATATGCGGGCTTTACCATGACCTTGCTGCGCATGCTGGCCTTTCGGCCCGGCATAGGCGGCGCCGATGGCGTGCCGGCGGCACCAGCCTCCGTCCCGGGCAACCGTCCCGCCGCCGTGGCCGCCGCGCGCGCCGCCGCCGGCGCATCCGCACCGGCCGCCCGCGCCGCCACGAACAGCGTGGCCAGCCATGCAGCCGTGACGCCACCCGCCGTGGTAGCAGCCGCAGCCGCCAGCATGGCCCGCAGCGAAGCGCCACCGCCACGCGCCGCCGCACCGGCACCTGTAGCAGCCCCGGCGCCAGCACCGGCGGCGCCGCCGCCTGCCGCTCCTGTTCCTGCGGCGGCCCCGGCAGCATCGGGCGCCCCAATCAGTTCCGCCCGCGCAGCCATCAATGCGGCGCTGGAAGCGGCCCGTGCCGCCTCGAAAGGCCGTCCGGGCAGCGCGCCGTCGGCGCCATCGTCGGCGCCCAAGCCGGCTGCCCCCGCACCTGTAGCGGAAGCTGTCGCCGCGGCGCCAGTGGCACCGGCTGCACAGGTCCAGGCAGCACCGCCACCACCCGCCGCCGCGAAAGCGCCTGCGCCGTGGGACGATGCGCCACCCGTGGCCGTGATGGAGGCTCCCGTGGCCGCTACGGCGCCCGTGCAGCAGGCGCGTCCTGCCGCGCCGCCGCCACAGCAGGCGCCAGCCGACGACGACTTGCCGCCGTGGGTCACCGAATTTTCCGACGACAGCGCTTCGGCTGCCGTGTCGGCGCCCGCCGCGCAAAGCAGCGAGCAGCCGGCCGTCGCCATGCCGCAGCGCGCCGCCAAGCAAGCCGCGCCCAGCGGGCCGTATGTGATCACGCCCGTGCCGGGCCTGGACTGGGACGGCAACTGGCCGGCCGTCGCCGCCGTGCTGCCCCTGCGCGGCATCGCCCAGCAGCTGGCCGTGCAGGCCGAGCTGATCGAATGCCTGCACGACGGCCACAGCACCACGTTCCGCCTGCGCGTGCCGATCGACACGTGGCGCAGTCCGGCCAACGTGGAAAAACTGGCGGCCGTGCTCAGCGAGCGTTTCGGCCGCAAGGTCGGCGTCGACACGGAACTGGGCGCCGTCTGGTACACGGCCAGCGCGGAAGCGCAGGCCCACCGTGAGGCATGCCAGCTTGCTGCGGAAGAAACCATCGCCAGCGACCCCTTTGTGCTCGACATGAAGCGCGCATTCGACGCTTTTGTTGTGCCTGGCACGATTACCCCTGCACCGGCCGGCTCCGCCGCGCCGACCCTGCATTGATGATTAACACACTCACAAACTGAATTAACGGAGCATTCTTATGATGAAAAATCAACTGGCTGGCCTGATGAAGCAGGCGCAAGCAATGCAAGACAACATGAAAAAGGCCCAGGAGCAACTGGCGCTGGTGGAAGTGGAAGGCCAGTCCGGTGCCGGCCTCGTGAAAATCGTCATGACGTGCAAGAACGACGTCAAGCGCGTGTCGATCGACCCGTCGCTGCTGGCCGACGACAAGGACATGCTGGAAGACCTGGTGGCCGCCGCCTTCAACGACGCCGTGCGCAAGGCTGAAGCGACCTCCGCTGAAAAAATGGCAGGCTTGACTGGCGGCATGAACTTGCCAGCCGGCTTCAAAATGCCATTCTGATGCACTGCCGCATGCGCTCGATCGATGGCACGGGGCAAGGTTGATCCATGTCCAAGTCGCTTGAATTCTTGACCGAGGCGCTGCGGCGCCTGCCCGGCGTCGGCCCCAAGTCGGCGCAGCGGATGGCGTTTCATTTGTTGCAGCACGATAGGGAAGGCGCGGCCATGCTGTCGCGCGCCCTGTTCCAGGCCGTCGATGCCGTGCATCACTGCGGCCTGTGCAATACCTTTACCGAACATGAGGTGTGCGAGACCTGTCTCGACGAAGAGCGCGACAAGCGCTTGCTGTGCGTGGTGGAAACGCCCGCCGACCAGCTGATGATCGAGCAGACGCTGACCTACAAGGGCCTGTATTTCGTGCTCATGGGGCGGCTCTCTCCGCTCGATGGCATCGGCCCGAAAGATATTCATCTTGAAAAATTATTGAACCGCGCCAACGATGGCGTGGTCGGCGAAGTGGTGCTGGCCACCAATTTCACCAATGAAGGCGAAGCGACCGCCCACTACATCAGCGAAATGCTGAAGGCGCGGGGCTTGCGCGTGAGCCGCCTGGCCCGCGGCGTGCCCGTGGGCGGCGAACTGGAATACGTCGACGCGGGCACGATTGCCCGCGCGATGCTCGACCGCAGGGCAACCTGAACTGACCTCTATGACAGAATCTTCCGCGACCACTGGTCCACTGCAAGGCATTAAAGTGCTGGAATTGGGCACCCTGATCGCGGGCCCGTTCTGCGCCCGCATGCTGGCCGAATTCGGCGCCGACGTGATCAAGATCGAGTCGCCCGATGGCGGCGACCCCATCCGTACCTGGCGCGTGCTGAAAGACGGCACCTCGCTGTGGTGGTCGGTGCAGGCGCGCAACAAGAAAAGCGTCACCCTGAACCTGAAAGCGCCGGAAGGGCGCGCCATCGCCCGCCAGCTGGCCCTGGAAGCGGACATCATCATCGAGAACTACCGCCCCGGCGTGCTGGAAAAGTGGGATCTCGGCTACGAACAGCTCAAGCAGATCAAACCGTCCCTCATCATGGTGCGCCTGTCCGGCTTTGGCCAGACGGGGCCGATGAAGGATTTGCCCGGTTTCGGCGCCATCGGCGAATCGATGGGTGGCTTGCGTTATGTGTCCGGCTTTGCCGACCGCCCGCCCGTGCGCGTCGGCGTGTCGATCGGCGATTCGGTCGCGGCGCTGCACGGCGTGATCGGCGCCATGATGGCCTTGCGCCACCGCGACGTGACGGGCGGGGCGGCTGTCGGCGAAGGCCAGATGGTCGATGTGGCCCTGTATGAATCCGTCTTCAACCTGATGGAGTCCCTGGTGCCCGAGTACGACCAGGCGGGCGTGGTACGCGAACGCACGGGTGGCTCGCTCCCCGGCATCGTTCCCTCGAATACCTACACGACGGGCGATGGCGAAAACATCGTGATTGCCGGCAATGGCGACGCCATCTTCAAGCGCCTGATGCTGGCCATGGGCCGCATCGACATGGCGGGCGACCCGCAGCTGGCGCGCAACGATGGCAGGGTCGCGCGCACGCAGGAAATCGACGACGCCATCGGCGCCTGGTGCGCCACGCACACGATAGACTGCGCGCTGGCCGTGCTGAAGGCGGCTGACGTACCGGCCGGCAAAATCTACTCTGTACGCGACATGATGAGCGATCCGCAATTTCTCGCCCGCGACATGTTCGAACAGCATCAGTTCCCCGACGGCACGCCCGTCAGATTGCCCGCCATCAGCCCGAAACTGTCCGCCACGCCGGGCAAGACCCAGTGGCTGGGGCCGACCCTGGGCCAGCACAACGACGAGGTGCTGGCGTCGCTGGGGTTTGATGCTACCGCCATCGCGCGGCTGAAGGCCGATGGGGTGGTGTAGTGGGATGATGTTTGGAAGATAGGTCGGATTAGCGGCGGCACGCCGCGTAATCCGACGCCACCACCGGCCAAGTTAACAATGTTGTCGGCTTACGCGCTTCGCGCTAAGCCGACCTACGCAACTCATCTGATATCTATCATGCATCGTTTTTTTCACCGTGCGCTTGTCCTGGCATCCAGCACTATCCTCCTCTCCGCCTGTGCCAGCTTCCCGCACGATGCATCGATTACGGGCCTGCGCCTGATCGGCGAGCAGCGCATCGCGCTTAAATACGCGTTCCAGGGCACGACGGTGGGCGGCTTGTCCGGCATCGATTACGATGCGGCCAGCAAGAGCTGGGTGATGGAAAGCGATGACCGCTCGGAAATCAATCCGGCCCGCTTCTACCGGGCCGCCTTGAATTACGACAGCAAGGCCTTCTCCAGCGTGAGCCTGAGCAGCGTGCATTTCTTCACGCAGCCCGACGGCAGCCGCTATCCGAACCTGGCGCATGCCAAACTGGACCAGGGCGATCAGGTGGCCGACATCGAAACCATCCGCGTCGATCCGCAGGATGGCAGCTTGTGGTACGGCAGCGAAGGCAACCGCAAGGTGGGCTTGCACCCGTTCGTGCGCCACGCCGACAGCGGCGGCCGTTACCTGGCCACCTTGCCGACACCGGCCATGTTCAATGTCTCGAAGGAAGAAATCGGCTCGCGCAACAATATGACGTTTGAAGCGCTGTCGTTTGCCAGCGATGGCAAGAGCCTGTGGCTGGGCATGGAAGCGGCCCTGTACCAGGATGGCCCGCTGGCCACGCCCGATAAGGGCTCCGTCGTGCGCATCACGCGTCTGGACCGCGCGGGCAAGGTGCTGGGCCAGTATGCGTATGCTATCGAGCCCGTGGCGTCCCGGCCCGCGCCGGGGCGTGAAGCGGACAATGGCGTGTCGGAAATCCTCGCCGTCAACGATCGCCAGGTGCTGGTGGTGGAGCGGGCCGGCGTGGCCAACGCGGACGGCGTCTATAGAAACCATGTGCGTATCTACGAGATGGATACGGAGGGCGCCACCGATGTGCAGGCGCTGCCGGCCCTGGCGGGCGCGACCTACGTGCCGGCGCGCAAGCGATTGCTGCTGGACCTGGAAAAGATCGGCTTGGCACGGGTCGACAATATCGAAGGCATCAGCTGGGGGCCGCGCCTGGAAAACGGCCGCCGCAGCCTCGTATTGATTTCCGACGACAATTTTAATCCGCAGCAAGTCACGCAAATCCTTGCCTTCGAAGTGCTCTAGTTTCCACGCTGGCCAGCTGCTTCGTCTGCCTGGCCAGCATCGCCGTGATCGTATCGTGCGGCGAGGGGTGGCCCAGGAAATAGCCTTGCACCATGTCGCAGCCGTATTCTTCCAGCATCACCAGCTGCTCGTCCGTTTCCACGCCTTCGGCCACCACCACCATTTTCAAGCCATGCGCCATGGCGATGATGGCGCGCGTGATGGCCGCGTTTTCCGCATCCTGCGGCAAGCCGGCAATAAAACTCTTGTCGATCTTCAAGGCCCGCACGTCGAAGCGTTTCAGATAATTCATTGACGAATATCCCGTGCCGAAGTCGTCGATGGACAAATACACACCGATGCCGCGCAATTGCTCCAGGGTCACCATGGTGGCGCGCGCATCGTCCATCAAAGTGCCTTCCGTCAATTCCAGTTCCAGCAGGCGCGCATCGAGCCCCGTGTCGGCCAGGGCCGAGAGCACGATCTGCATCAGGTTTTCATCCTTGAATTGCTTGGCCGACAGGTTCACGGCCATGCGGATGGCACGCCCGCCATGGCTTTGCCATGCCTTGGCCTGGTTGCACGCCGTGCGCAGCACCCATTCGCCGATGGGCACGATGAGCCCCGTTTCCTCGGCCAGCGGGATGAATTCCGTGGGCGAGATGATGCCTCGTTCCGGATGGCGCCACCGGACCAGCGCTTCCACGCCGACGATCTGCGTGCTGGGCACGTCGATCTGCGGCTGGTACAGCAGGTACAGCTCGTTGTTCTGCAAGGCTTTCCTCAAGCCCACTTCCATCTTGACGTGGCTCATGATTTCCATGGTCAGTGAAGAGCTGTACAACTTGGCGTTGTTCTTGCCGCAATTCTTCGCGTGGTACATGGCCGTGTCCGCATATTTGAGCAGCGAGTTGCAATCCTCGCCATCTTCCGGATACAGCGAAATGCCGATGCTGGCCGTGACGAAAATCTCGTGCACCTCGATCATGAACGGGCGGCGCATGGCTTCCTTGACCCGGTGCGCCACGTTCAGCGCGTCTTCCACCCGCTCCAGGTCGGGTATCAATATCGTGAATTCGTCGCCGCCCAGGCGCGCCAGGTTGCTGCCGCCGGAGATGCCGTTGAGCTCGTATTCGGCGCGCAGCACCAGGTCGCTGGGGCGGATGGTTTCGCGCAGGCGCTCGGACACCACCTTGAGCAAATGGTCGCCCACGTCGTGGCCCAGGGTGTCGTTGATGCGCTTGAAGGCGTCGAGGTCCATGAACAGCACGGCGAATTTCTTGTCGTGCTCTTTCGAACGCACCAGTTCGCGTTCCAGCGTTTCCAGGAACGCTTGCCGGTTGGGAATGCCCGTCAGGCTGTCGCAATAGGCGAGGCGGCGGATCTGTTCTTCCGTGCGTTTGCGCTCGCTGATGTCGCGCACCAGGCCCAGCACTTCATCGGCCCCCGTCGCCACCAGGCGTGCTTCGAAATGGCGCGTGCTGTCTTCGTGCGTGAGCGTGTAGTCGACCGAGCCGATGTGTTGCGTGGCCAGCACCGCGTGCGCCTGGTCGAGCAGGCGCGCGGCGATTTCGGGCGGCAGCACGTCGCGGATATGGCTGCCCACGCAGTCGCTGAGGGAAAAGCCGGCGCTGGCGTCGTGCCCCTGTTCGTAGTCGAGATAAAAACCCTCGCGGTTGAGGCGAAAGAAAGTGTCGGGGATGGCGGCCAGCACGGCGCGGTTGTGCGCGTCGGCGATGCGCAGGCGGGCGATGGCGTCGCTGGCGCGCAGCACGTACAGCACGCGGTGCCCAAGGATGGGCCAGTTGATGGGCTTGGAAATGAAATCCGTCGCGCCCACCTCGTAGGCGCGCGTGACGGCTTCCAGTTCGTCGCCGCCCGTGACCATGATGATGGGCACCGTGCCGCCCACTTCCTGGTGGCGGATTTCTCGGCACACGGCAAAGCCGTCCATGGCCGGCATGTCGACGTCGAGCATGACGAGGTCCGGCCCGCTGTGCTTGTAGCTGGCCAACGCCTGCACGCCGTCTTCGGCCTCGATCACGTCCAGGCCCACCTGCGTGAGCATTTGCCGCATCAGCAAGCGCATCACGGGATCGTCGTCGGCCACCAGCACCAGGCCGCGGGGAGGGGAGAGGGGCGCTGTCATGTCAGTGTTCCTTCACGAGGATGGCGTTCAGCGATTCGCGTACGGTCAGGAAGGCTTGCTGCATCTGCTGCAGCAGGGCAGCGGCACCCTCTGTGCTGCCGGCGCGGCCCAGTTTTTCCATCTCCTTGCACAGCTGCGCCAGGCCATCGGCACCCACGTTGGCGCTGCCCGACTTGAGGCTGTGCGCCACCTTGCGCAGCGCTTCCGCATCCGCGCCGGCAATCGCTGCGCGCATGGCGCTCAACTGGCGCGGCGTCTCACTGGTAAAGGCGAGGATGACCCGCTCGAGCAGCGCATCGCCATCGGTGCCGGACAGGGCGCGGATGTTTTCCAGCGCCTGCCGGTTCAGCGGCTGGCCGGCGGGTGCGGTCTCGGGTGCGGCCTCGGGCGTGGGGGGCGGCACCGCTGGTGGCGTTTGCAGCTCCGGCAATTCGCTGTGGTGCACGGTGGCCGCGCGCGGCAGGGTGATCCAGCGGGCAATCGTGTGGCCCAGGTCCTGCTGCGTGAACGGCTTGCTCAGGTAGTCGTCCATGCCGGCCGCCAGGCACGCTTCGCGGTCGCCCTGCAGGGCATTGGCCGTGATGGCGACGATGGGCAGCACGCGCGCGTGGCCGCACTGCTGTTCGTGGCGGCGGATTTCCGCCGTGGCGGCAAAGCCATCCATCACGGGCATCTGGCAATCCATCAAGATCAAATCGAAATCCTCGGCCTGCGCCGCCTGCAAGGCCTGTTCGCCGTTGCGCGCGCAGACCACGTCCAGGCCCAGGCTGTCGAGCATGGCCAGCGCCACTTCCACGTTGACGGGATTGTCCTCGGCCAGCAGCACGCGGCGGCGCTGGCGCCGGCCGGGGGGGCGTACGGCATGGCGCCCCGTGTGCGGTGGAACGATGCGCAGGCTATCGCTGGCGCGCGGCGGCGTGACGATGCAGTCGAACAGGTCGCATTCGCGGGCCGGCTTGATCAGCTGGAAGGCCACGCCCGCCTCGCGCCGCTGCACCGGGTCGGCCGCCGCCGGTTCCGTGCTCAGCAGTAATAATTTGAGGTCGGCCAGCAGCGGGTCGCTCTTGATGGTGGCCGCCAGGGCCAGGCCGCTGGTGCGCGGCAATTCCATGTCGAGCAGGGCCACGCCATACGGGGTGCCCGCCTGGGCGGCTGCGTGCAGCTTGGCCAGGCAGTCGCTGGCCGTGCCGGTGCTGTCGCTGACGATGTGCCAGCTGGCCAGTTGCCGCTCCAGCACGGCGCGCGTGGCCGGTGTGTGGTCGACGATCAAGGCGCGTAACCCTCGCGTGGTTTTCAGGTTGAAGGACGGGTCGTCGCTGTCGACTCTCCGCTTATCGAAATTTACTTCGAACCAGAAGATCGATCCTTGCGTTAAAGCATTATCAACGCCGATAGTGCCGCCCATCAGCTCCACCAGCTGCTTCGAGATCGTCAGTCCCAGGCCCGTGCCGCCATGCTTGCGCGTGGTCGAACCGTCCGCCTGCGAGAACGATTCGAAGATGCGCGTCTGCGCCTCGTTCGACACGCCGATGCCCGTGTCGTGCACCTCGAAGCGCAAGCCCACGCTGGGCGCGTCTTCGCTGCAGACGGTCACTTTCACGGTGACCTTGCCCGTTTCCGTGAATTTGATGGCGTTGCCCAGCAGATTGACGATGATCTGGCGCAAGCGATTCGGGTCGCCGCAGATGGCGATGGGAATGTCAAACGCGATGTCGAATTCCAGGCTGATGCTTTTCGCTTGCGCCTGCGGTGCGAACACGTGTTCTATATCGTCGAGCAATTCGCGGAAATTGAAGCGGATGTATTCCACGCTCAGCTTGCCCGCCTCGATCTTGGAAAAGTCGAGGATGTCGTTGATGATCACCAGCAAATTCTGTCCCGAGCGCTGCACCATGCTCGTGTAATGGCGCTGCTGCGGGCTCAAAGGGCTGGCCAGCAGCAGTTCCGTCATGCCCAGCACGCCATTCATCGGTGTGCGGATTTCATGGCTCATGGTGGCGAGGAATGCGCTCTTCGCCTGGCTGGCCGCCTCGGCCGCGTCCTTGGCCTTTTCCAGCTGCGCCGTGCGCACGCCCACCTGGCGCTCAAGCTGGTCGCGGTAATTGGCCAGGGTGCTGTCGCGGCTGTCGATCTGCGCCAGCATGTCGTTGAAACTGTCGATCAGCACCCCCAGCTCGTCGCTGCGCTGGTGCGCGATGCGGTGGCTGTAGGTCTGGCTGCTCGACACTTTTTGCGCCGTATCGATCAGCTTGGTGATGGGTTCGGCAATCACGCTCTTGAAGCGTCGCGCGAGGAACACGGCGATCAGGAAGGACAGGACGGTGGCGCCGCCGATGGCGCCCACGTGGCGGCCGATGTCGCGCCACATGTGGTTCAGGTCGGCCTCGATCAGCACGGCGCCGATCAGCTGCCGCGGCTCGCCTGGCCGGTAGACGGGGCGGTACAGACGCATGGCGGGCGCCAGGGCCGTGCCCGTGCCTTGCGTAAAGGGCTGCACGGCGATGTCGGCCAGCAAGGCCGGCTCCAGGTCTTCCGGCGCCGCCAGGCCATCCGCATGCTGCTGCGCGCGGTACAGGGCGAACAGGCGCCCGTTCCGGTCGAACAGGGCCGCCTGGGCGATCTCGTCGCGCGCGGCCAGCGCGGCCAGCACCTGTTCCGCCTGCGGCTGTGCCGATTTGCCTGCCAGCAATGGCGCCGTGCCGGCCGCACCGATCACGCCCGCCATGGATAGCAACTGCTTGCCTTCATCGTCCTTGTGGCTGAGCACGGACGTCAGCGCAAACGCCACGAACACCAGCAGCAGCGCGCAGCCAGACGAGAGTACCGAAATCATGGTCAGCTTCTGGCTGATGCTGGAGCGTTGGAAATTGAACATGGTTGCGGCGCTTCTCCGGTCGGCCAGTTGACTGTTTTTTAATTTCCTATTGGAAAAATATAGACGCGAAGACACATCCCGATATTGATGTGGGTCTAATGGAGGAGAGGGGAGGGGAACTTATAAGAGAGGAAATGAATGGGGCGGCCCAACAAGACCGCCCTTCATACTGCGTCACAACACCGGACAAAACCGTCGCGAGCGGAAGGGAGAGACGGCTAAGAAGCGCAACCGTACTCTAGTACGGTGAGCATCGCAGGCCGCCTATACCGACGCGCAGCAGGTTTGGTCCGGTGTCCGCTAGCAACAGCCGCCACGTTTGCCGGCGCCACCATAGCGGGCTTCCTGCCGTTCGCGGAAGAACTCTTCATACGTCATCATCGGCTCGCCGGGATGGGTGACTTCCCGGTGGGCCACGTAGGTGTCGTACTCGGGCAAGCCGCACATGAGCCGCATGCTTTGCCCCAGATATCGTCCAGCCTTGATGATTTCGTCGATCATTATTGCACCGTGGGCAAGGCCTGGAACGGCGTTTCCTTGGTGCTCGGCTTGCTGTCGGCGCGCGCCTTCATGATGGTGCGGATACCGAAGAACAGCACGCTGACGACGACCACCACGAAGAAGGCGGCCAGGCCGGCGTCCAGGTAATCGTTGAAGATGATCTGCTGCATCTGCGCCACCGACTTGGCCGGCGCCAGCAGGGTGCCTTCATCGAGTGCCGCCGAATATTTCTTGGCGTGCGCGAGGAAGCCGACGCGAGGATTGGCGTCGAAAATCTTTTGCCAGCCCGCCGTCAGGGTGCACAGCAGCAGCCAGATCGTCGGCGTGATGGTGACCCATGCGTATTGGCCACGTTTCATCTTGAACAGCACGCAGGTGCCGAGGATCAGCGCAATCGCGGCCAGCATCTGGTTGGCGATGCCGAACAGCGGCCACAAGGTGTTGATGCCGCCCAGCGGATCGACCACGCCCTGGTACAGGAAGTAGCCCCAGGCCGCCACGCACAGGCCCGTGGCCAGCAGGTTGGCGATGACGTTTTCCGTCTGTTTCAGCGCTGGCACGAAGCTGCCCAGCAAGTCTTGCAGCATGAAGCGGCCGGCACGCGTGCCCGCATCGACGGCCGTCAGGATGAACAGCGCCTCGAACAGGATCGCGAAGTGGTACCAGAAGGCCATCATGGCCTTGCCGCCGATGGCGCCGGACAAAATCTGCGCCATGCCGACGGCCAGGGTCGGTGCGCCGCCGGCGCGCGAGATGATGCTGTGCTCGCCAACGTCCTTGGCCGTCTGCGTCAGCATCTCCGGCGTGACATAGAAGCCCCATTGCGAGATCGCCTGTGCGGCGGACTCTGCTGTGGTGCCGATCAGGGCGGCCGGGCTGTTCATGGCGAAATAGATGCCCGGCTCGATGGTCGAGGCGGCCACCAGGGCCATGATGGCAACGAACGATTCCATCAGCATGGCGCCATAGCCGATGAAGCGGGCGTGGCTTTCGTTTTCAATCATCTTCGGCGTGGTGCCAGAGGAAATCAGTGCGTGGAAGCCGGAGACGGCGCCGCAGGCAATCGTAATGAAGAGGAAGGGGAACAGATTGCCCGACCAGACGGGGCCGGAGCCGTCGATGAACTTGGTCATGGCCGGCATTTTCAGGTACGGCGCGACGACGATGATGCCGATGGCCAGGCCCAGGATGGTGCCGATCTTCAGGAAAGTGGACAGATAGTCGCGCGGCGCCAGCAGCAGCCACACGGGCAGGACCGAGGCGATGAAGCCGTAGCCGATCAGCATCCACGTCAGTTCCGTGCCCGTGAACGTGAACATCGGGCCCAGTACGGCGTGTTCTTGCACGTACTGGCCGCCGATGATGGCCAGCATCAGCAAGACGAAGCCGATGATGGAGATTTCGCCGATGCGGCCCACGCGGATGAAGCGCGAATACACGCCCATGAACAGGGCGATGGGAATCGTCGCCATCACGGTGAAGCTGCCCCATGGGGAACCGGTCAGCGCCTTGACGACGATCAATGCCAGCACGGCCAGGATGATGACCATGATCATGAAGCAGCCGAGCAAGGCGATCATGCCGGGAATTTCGCCCAGTTCAGCCTTGATCAGGTCGCCCAGGGAGCGGCCGTCGCGGCGCATGGAAATAAACAGCACGATGAAATCCTGCACGGCGCCCGCAAACACGACGCCCGCCAAAATCCACAGCATGCCGGGCAGATAGCCCATCTGCGCGGCCAGCACGGGGCCGACCAGGGGACCGGCGCCGGCAATCGCCGCGAAATGGTGGCCGAACAGTACATATTTGTTGGTCGGCACGTGGTCAAGGCCATCGTTGTGCTTGAAGGCCGGCGTCATGCGGCGTGCATCCAGCCCCAGAACCTTGTCGGCGATGAACAGGCTGTAGAAACGGTAGGCGATCAGATAGACGCAGACGGCGGCGATGACGATCCAGATCGCACTGATCGGTTCGCCACGTTGCAGGGCGACGACGCCCAGGGACCCGGCGCCTGCCAGCGCAAGCGCTGCCCAGCCGAGCTGTTTGAAAATGCGGTTCATGCTTCCTCCAGAAATGTGACGGGCGCTGTGCCGTGCGAAGATGTGTGCTGCCGAGCCTGGTCGTCGCCAGTTTGGTGTGAATCGGGTGTATCTGCAGCTTATGGCGAGTATTCAGGAATCGTATAATTGCCGCAAGCGCAGCACTACGCAGTAACGCTCAGTATTACTACGCAGACCGATTGCCGCGCCGCGACGTAAAATCACGCATTCCCACCAGCATCGACGCCGCCGGAGCGCGCAAGGACATGAAACTCAGACAGAAAGTCATCTTCCTGGCCCTCACGCCGCTCATCCTCGCCCTGTGCGCCATCGCGTTTGCCGTGCGGCACCAGGCGATTACCCTGGCGGAACAACAGCGCGCCACCATCCAGCAAGCGTATTTGGCCAGCAAGGAAGCGGAACTCAAACATTATGTGACCCTGGCCAGCCATTCCATCGCTTCCCTGTACCAGTCGGGGCGCAAGGATGACGCCACGCAAGAGGAGGCCAAGCGCATCCTGTCCGCCCTCAGCTATGGCGACGATGGCTATTTCTTCATCTATGATTTGCAGGGCAAGTCGCTGATGCATCCGCGCCAGCCCGAGCTGGTAGGGCAGAATCTGTGGCAATTGCGCGACGCCGAAGGCAATCTGACCATCCAGCGCCTGATGCAGCGGGCCAAGAGCGGCGGCGGTTTCGAGCGCTACAACTGGATCAAGCCGTCGACGAACAAGTCCGCGCCCAAGCTCGGCTATGTGATCCTGATGCCGGAATGGGGCTGGATGATGGGGACCGGCATTTATATGGATGACGTGGACCAGGCGCTGGCCAAGGTCGACGCCCAGCAATCGCGCAATATCCGCTCGACCATGGAGCTGATCGCCGCCATCGCCATCCTCGGTTCCCTGCTGGTGGCTGCCTGCGGCCTCGTGTTGAACCTGCGCGAATTGCGCGTGGCCGACGCCAAGCTGAAAGTGCTGGCGCAGCGCGTGGTCGAGTCGCAGGAAGAAGAGCGGGCGCGGCTGTCGCGCGACTTGCATGACGGCATCAGCCAGTGGCTCGTGTCCATCAAGCTGCAGATCGAGGCGGGCATCGCGCGTCTGGGCGGCAATGCGGAACAGAAAGACAAGGCGCCCGCCACCTTCGAGCGGGCCGCCGAGCAATTGAACAAGGTGCTGGGCGAGGTGCGGCGCATTTCGCACAACCTGCGCCCGGCCATTTTGGATGACCTGGGCCTGGCCGCCGCGCTCGACCACCTCGTGCATGAATTCAATGACAGCAGCAGCGCGCAAGCCAGCTTCACGGCCAGTCCCGCAGCGGCGGGCGAGGGCTTGCCCGATATGGTGAATACCGTGCTCTTCCGCATCGCCCAGGAAGCGCTGACCAATTGCGAGCGCCATGCCCATGCCCGCGGCGTGGAGGTGAGCTTGCGCGAGGCGGGCAAGGCCGTCGAATTGCGCATCGGGGATAATGGCGGCGGCTTCGATTTCGACGGCATCGCCCTGCATCCGCAGCGCGGCATCGGCTTGCGCAACATGACGGAACGCATGGAAGCCATCGGCGGCAGCCTGCACATCACTTCGTCTCCGGCCGGCACCGTGGTGCTGGCGCGGCTCGAGCTTTCCTCCACATTAAAATAGAGAACCATGACCGAGAAGATCAACATACTGCTGGTGGACGACCACCCCCTCGTGCGCGATGGCTTGCGCGCGCGCCTGGAAGCGGTGGCGCATTTCGACGTGGTGGCCGAGGCGGGCGGCGCCGACGAAGCGTTGAATCAGGCGCGCACGCACCAGGTGGACCTCGTGTTGATGGATATCAATATGCGCGGCACGAATGGCATTGAAGCAACGGCGCTGTTCAAGCAGGCGTTTCCGCAGATTGCCGTGCTGATCCTGTCCATGCACGACAAGCTCGAATACGTGTCGCAAGCCATCGCCGCCGGGGCGCGCGGCTATGTGCTCAAAGATGCTCCTGGTAAAGATATTGTGTTTGCCATCGAGACGGTGATGTCCGGAGGCATTTATTACAGCGCGGCCCTGGCGCGGCAGCTATCTCGGCCGCAAGTGCACGATTCCTTCCTCACGACGCGCGAGCAGCAGGTGCTGCAGCACATCGCGGCGGGCCAGTCGAACAAGCAGATCGCCCGTGCGCTCGACCTGAGCGTGCGCACGGTGGAGACGCACCGGCTGAACATCAAGCGCAAGCTCGGTATCGAAGGGCAGGCCGAATTGATCAAATATGCGGTCGAGCACGCGCATGGCGGCAGCGCCTGAACGGCGCAGGTGTCGCGGCGGTTTTTGCCACACCCGCATGACAGGCGGGTCTCGCGGGGGAATGTTCTTTTTGAACATCTATTGCCAAAATTAAACTGTTTCATGGGTGAGATTCGGATAGAATGATTCTCGCTGTCGAGGGCATCCCTGTCGGGCCAGGGTTGCCAATGCCGGTCAGTTTATTTACTATGGCGCCCTACCCACACTGAGATACCGATGTCAGCGTCTGAATCAAACCTGTTTCCGTTGGTGGGATTACAAGCAGTGGCCAATGCTCATAATGAGTGGGTCGCTGTCACCCTGCATGGTCCGCAGGCCTGGACGGCGCCGCTGCTGGCGGCGCTGGCCGCTGCCGATGCGTATGCCTTCCTGGCGCCGCTCGACTGCATCATTCCCCTGGCCGACCCGCATGGCGTGGACGAGGCCGTGCTGGCGCAACTGGCGCCGCAACGCACCATCTTCCGTTTGCCGGCCCAGTTTGCCGGCGACAAGCAACTCCAGAAAAAATGCCGGCAATGGCGCGACGCCGGCTACCGCATCCTTCTCGATGGCGCTGATGCCAATCCCGTGGTGGCGGAGCAAGTCGACGCGCGCGCGCTGAGCTTTGACGCGGCCGGCGCACACCCGGCCCTGCATCAGCTGCTGCCCTTGCCGGGGCCGCACCTGGCCTACAACATCGCCGACGCGGGGCAGATTGCCGCATTGCAAGAACTTGGCGTCAGCTGGTTTGCCGGCGACTACGCCTTGCCGCATGCGCGCCAGCAAGGCGAGCCGGAAGACGCCACGTCGCGGCGCCGGCTGATGGCGCTGCTGGGCCTGCTGGCCCGCGATGCGGACGCGCACGAGCTGGAAGTGCCGCTCAAGCAAGACCCGTCGCTCAGCTATCATTTATTGAAGCTGGTTAATTCAGCCGCCTTCGGTTTCACGGCGCCGATTACCAGCTTCAGCCAGGCCATCACCCTGCTGGGCCGGCGCCAGCTGCAGCGCTGGCTGCAACTGCTGCTGTATGCGCGGCAACAGGACGACGGCAAGATCCACGCGCTGCTGCCGCTGGCGGCCGTGCGCGCGGCGCAGATGGAAGCGCTGTGCCAGCTGCGCGGCGGCGACCGCGACGCGCAGGACCTGGCCTTCATGGCAGGCGTGTTTTCGCTGCTCGACGTCTTGCTGGGCATGCCGATGCAAGAGATCATCGCCACCCTGAACCTGGCGCCCGAAGTGAGCGCCGCCTTGTTGGAACGCAATGGTGAGCTGGGCACCTTGCTGGCGCTGGTCGAAAGCGCCACGCCGCCGCCCGAGGGCTTGCGCCGCGCCGGCATCGATGGAGAAACCTATTGGCGCAGCCTGCTGCAGGCCTACCAATGGGCCATCCAGGTCAGCCGGAACCTCTAGCATGACCTTGTTTCCGGTGTCGGATTTCCTCGGTGACAGCGCCGCCCTGTGCGACGCCGTCGTGCGTTTGCGCGGCCCTGCGCTGGTAGCTGAGCTGGGGCGTATCGCCAGCACCGTGATGGCCAGCCCGCATGGCCAGTTCCTGCCCGCGGCCAGCACGGACGCCGCCGCGCCGGCCGCACCGTTTCCCCGCGATACGCCCGCCTTGCTGCAGGAAGTCAGTTTCGATGGCCACTGCTTCGGCCATTACAGCGTGGCCGGCCGCCCGCTGTATAACGACGCCGATCGCCGCCACCTGGCCAGCCTGGCATCGCTGACGGCCGGTGTCCTGCAAGTGCATTCGCTGGCGCAACGCTCGACCCATGCCTACGCGCAAGTCGAAGCCTTGCTGGCGCAGCAGACGCAAATCCTCGACCAGTTGCACGAATCCGTGCTGACGATGGACTTGACGGGCTACATCACCAGCTGGAACAAGGGCGCCGAGCGCCTGTTCGGCTACACCTCGGTGGAAGCCGTGGGCCGCAACATCCTGTTCCTGTACGACGAAGAAGACACGGGTTTCCACGACGCCTTCCTGGAGCAGGGAGGACGCCTGATGGAGGTGCGGCGCCGAAAGAAGTCGGGCGAGATCTTCTGGGCCAGCCTGTCCCTGTCGCCGCTGCAAGACCTGGACGACAAGCCCATCGGACTCATCGCCTACCTGACGGACATCACGGAACGCAAGCTGGCCGAAGAGCGGCTGCACCACCTGGCGTATTACGACCCGTTGACCAGCCTGCCCAACCGCACCTTGCTGGCCAAGCTGGTCGACCAGGCCCTGAGCGTGGCGCAGCGCAGCAAGATGCTCGGCTGCGTGCTGTTCATCGACCTGAACCGTTTTAAACTGATCAACGACACCCTGGGCCGGCGCATTGGCGACGAACTGCTGCGCCAGGTCTCCCTGCGTTTCCGCCAGGTATTGCGCGACCAGGATCTGGTGGCGCGCCTGGGCGGCGATGAGTTCGCCGTCGGCCTGTTCGACATCGGCCAGCATTTCGAGGCCAGCATGGTGGCGCAAAAACTGCTGTCCTCGCTGGTGGAGCCGTTCCTGATCGAAGGCCACGACCTGCGCGTGGGCGCCAGCATCGGCATCAGCGTCTATCCGCAAGACGGACAAGACGCGGAAACCCTGCTGCGCCTGGCCGACATCGCCATGTACCGCGCCAAGCAGGACAGCGGCGGCGAAGCGGAAAGCGTGGCCTTCTACAGCCAGGACATGAACCTGGGCATGCAGGCGCGCATGCGCCTGGAAACGGGCTTGCGCCAGGCCCTGTCGGAACAGCAACTGCTGCTGCACTATCAGCCGAAATACGCCTTGGCCAGTGGCCGCATCATCGGCGCCGAAGCGCTGGTGCGCTGGCACCATCCGCAGCACGGCATGATCCCGCCCGCCGAGTTTATTCCTTTGGCCGAATCGACGGGCCTGGTAGTGCAAGTGGGTGAATGGGTGCTGGAAGCGGCCTGCGCCCAGGCGCAAGCATGGAAACTGGCCGGCCTGCCGCCGATCCGCCTGGCCGTCAACGTCTCCGCCCGCGAATTCACGGCAGCCTTGCCCGCCAGGGTAGCGGCGACCCTGGTCCGCTACGGCCTGGAAGCGGCCTGGCTGGAACTGGAAATCACGGAAAGCACCCTGATGCACAACATCGACAGGGTCATTGGCATCATGGACCGCATCACGGCCTTGGGTGTGGCGCTGTCGCTGGACGACTTCGGCACCGGCTACTCAAGCCTGTCCTATTTGAAGCGCTTTCCCATTGATACCCTGAAAATCGACAGGTCTTTTACCACCGGCATCCCCACCGACGCCAGCGACTGCGCCATCGCCAGCACCATCATCAGCATCGCCCAGCAGCTGCACCATAAAGTGATCGCGGAAGGCGTGGAAACGGCCGAGCAACTGGCCTTCCTGAAGAGTTCCGGCTGCGACGAAGTGCAGGGCTATCTATTCTCGCGCCCATTGCCGGCAGGAGAGTTCGAACGGGCGCTGCGGGAAAACTGGGGCGTATAGTTCAAGCGTGCCCGCTCTTTCCTGTCAGGCAAACGGTGCTAGCCATTGGTAAGCCACCGACCTTTATGTATAATGCTGCCATCTGGAAGCGTGGCCGAGTGGTTGAAGGCACTAGTCTTGAAAACTAGCGACGGGTTACACTGTTCGTGAGTTCGAATCTCACCGCTTCCGCCAGAAATATTGAAATAAGCCCTTGATTATCAAGGGCTTATTTTTTTTGTGCGTCGTGTTGGCCATGCTGGCCCTTGGCGGCGCCAGACTCAACTTGGCGACTATTTGCGGAAACCATTTCCGCATCACCCCGTTATCGGGTGGGGCGCACGGCCTGGCCGATGCGCCGGTAGACCTTTTCCGTGATGACTTTTTCGCTATGGCCCAGCAGCGAGCTGGCGGCGCCCAGGTCGGCAATGTCGCTGGCCGAGCGCGCGCGGATGTCTCGGAACTGGAAGGCGCGCACGCGGCTGGCCAGCTCCTCGTCGCCAGCCTTCAGCGCCTGTTCGGCCGCCGCCTTGCGCGCGCTGTCGAAGCGCAGACGCAAATGCCACTTCTTGACCTGGCAACCGTTGGGCAGCGCGATGATGAAGCTGGTACGGGGCCGGTGCGGGCGCGCGTGAATGCGCTCGATGACCGTGGCCAGTTCCGACTTGATGCCGTCATGCTCCAGGACGATGCGCAACAGCTTGTTGCTCTTGCCCTGGCGAACCTGCAGGGCGCCGTCCTTCAAGTCGCTGTCGCGCATCTTGAGCACGTCCGCCGGCCGCTGCCCGGTCAGGTAGTTCAAGTCCATGGCGTCCTGCAGCTCTTCGCATCCCGCATTGCGTACCGCATCCCACACGGCCTTGTCGGCATAGAAGTCGCGCGGCACTTCCTTGTTCTTGCGCACGCCACGGCACGGGTTCTCGCGCTTCGTGTAACCCCATTCCCTTGCCATGTTGAACACGTGGGACAGCAGCGCGATTTCGCGGTTGGCGCGCACCTTGGCGCTGCGAGCGTCGCGGTAGCGGGCGATGTCCTGCGGCGTGATGGCGTCGATGGGCGCGCTGTCGAATACCGGGCGCAGCTGGCTCAACGAACTGGCGTTCTCGCGCTGCGTGCTGGGCGCCTTGCCTGGCAGGATGTCGCGGGCGTACTGCGCAAACACGTACTCCATCAGCGTGGCATCTGTTGGAACAGGCTTGCATTCATATTCGGCCCACAGGCGCTTGGCCTCGACCAAGTCCGTTCCCAGCGGGTATTCCTTCCGGTTGCCCGCGTCGTCCCGGCCGTTGTAGTAATAGCCGATCCACACATCGCCCGATTTCAGCTTGCGCACGCGGCGCAGCATGCGCGGCGGCAGTTTGTAGCCAGTGCTCTTAGGTCGCATTGTTTTCTTTCTTTTAACGTACTTTGGACAGGTCCGGCGCCCAGGCCGGCGTGCCCACCAGGCTGGCCGGATTAATACCGCTCAAGCGCAGCCTGGCGTACAGGCGCCCGATGATGGGCGCGCCGGCGCGGTTCTGGATGAAAGTCCAGCCGTTTTGCTGCAGCCATTTGATTTGGTCGACCTTGCGGCAGCAACCGGAAATGGTTTCGACTTCGTCCATGCTCAGGGTTTCGGACTGGATCGAATTGTCAAAAAGGTTATTCATTGGGTGGCGCTTTCGTTATGGCGGGTGGCCGTGCCTTGCATTTTCTTGTGGCCAGGGCAAACGCTTCGGCCTCCGTGTATTGCGGTACTTCGACGCCCGGCTTGCGGTAGTCACGCAGCCGGCAGAATTCTTTGTAATTGATGTCTGCGACTGGCCATTTCACTGTCATGGCTGGCATCCCAGGGCTACAGGCGTGCACTTCACCGCTTCGATGGCGCCCAGCGGCACTGCGCGGAACATGCCGGCCCACTGGTGATCCAGTTCGACCCAGGCATGCAGTTCGCCATTACCTACGTCCCGGCGCAAGTCGTTTACGGTGCCGGCCTGGTAGCCTTCATCGGTATCGAACGTCACGCGGTCGCCACGGACGACTTGCCGCGGCAAATTAGTCAGGGTGTTTAGCATTGCAGGCTTCCTTTCAGCTTTTGGGCGTACAGAGTGTTCAAAGTTAGGTCGATTTCATGGATGTCTGCATGTGCGGCAGATACATCAGCCTGAAACACACCAGTTTTTTGGATGCTGCACATTTGGGTAAGCATTTGCTCTATGAGTCCCTCCTTGTGCTCCTGCGCCATACGCCGCCTCTCGTGCAGAACCCGCAGCTTGTTAGCGATCTGTGCCTGGCAGGCCTCGTCGGTGTCGATCGTCACGCGGTCGCCCAGGGCGATTTGCCGCGGCGAATTGGTTGGGGTGGTCAGCATTGCGGATTTCCTTTCAGTTTGGCGGTAACGCCGCACACGCCGTAGCGGTCGATGGCAGCGTCGATCACGGCGCCGCTGGATGCGGCAACCTCAAAAAATTCAAAGCGTTCGGTTTGCGTGCGAACGATCACGGCATAGGTGCTCATGTGCCATTTCCTTCTTGGGGTGGGGTGTCGGGGACGATTAGCCGGGGCCACGGGCAGGCGCCTACCGCCGCCCAGGCGGCAATCACGGCTGTTTTTGCCTCGTTGGACAGGTCAGGCGCGGGCGCCGCCGGCGGCGTTGCCGGGGCAGGGCGGTCGGGGTGCGTACAGTTATTTACACGAGTCCGAGGAACGGCAACCCCAACAGCCAACCCGCGCCCGCCTGTGGCCTGTACCGGCGTCCACGTATGGCGCACGGACTTGAAGACCACGCCGATCAGGTCGCTGCAGCGCACGCCGTAGGGCGTGATGCGCTGGGTTTCGCCGTAGCGGCCGATGACGGTCTTTTCATTCTTGGCCAGGGTGATGACCAGTTCCTTGCGCGGCACCAGGGCACCGCCCTGGGCGCGCAGGTACTTTGCCCAGCAGGCGCGCTTTTCGCCTTCGATCTTTTGCACGGCGTCCCAGGCCAGCAGCATGGCCGCCGGCGCTTCGTTGAGCATGTTTTCTTCGATGCGGCGCAGTTCGCGCCACACGGTCACGGGTGCGCCGCCCCATTGCTGGAATTGACGTATGCCCCAGCGCGCGGCCCAGGCCTCGACGCGCGCCGAGGGCACCAGTTCGATATCGCCTTCTGTTTCCGGCGTGACCAGATAACCCTCTTTGGTCTTGTGCTCGGCCACGCCGTCGGTGTTCTTGGCCACATACTTGGCGATGTAGGCGGCGGCGCTGCCCTTAGCCCAGTCGATGCGCTGGACGTCCAGGCGGCGCTGGAAGGCGCCCGGCTCGCCACGATCCACGCGCCAGGCGTAGCGCTTCATGATGCGGATGGCGCGGCCGGCCACGTCCTGTAGGTATGGCGTCTTGTATTTTTCGGTGGGGCGCACGAACAGCAGCAGATGCCAGTGCGGGCATCCATCGTGATGCGGCTCAGCGATGCGAAAACCATACAGGCCGATGCCACGGCGCGCCAGCGCAGAGCGGCACAGGGCCGTCATCTTGCCCAGGTAGGCGTTTGCCTCGCGCGGCGTCGAACCATCGTATTTTTCGTTCGACTTACCGCTGTGGTGTGTCGAGTGAAAGCGCGACGGGCACGTCCAGGTGATGAAAATGCCTTGGTCACCGCACTCGCGGGCGATCTGTTCGAAGCCGTTCATACGCAGCATCAGCTCGCCGCGCCGGATAGCCTTGTTGGCCGTGGTTTTTTCCGCCAGCTCGGCGATGCTGAACTGCTGGCCGTGCTCGTTCTGCACCAGCGTGGCTTCCAGCGCCGCCGCGTTGCGGCGGTTCTGCGCAAGACGGGCCAGCACGGCCTCGGTGCTGGCGTAGGGTTCGCCGCGATAGTTGACGTAGCCCAGGCGGATGTTGCCAGCCTCAAAGGCACGGCCTACACGCTTGCGCAGTTGGCGGCGCCACCAGCGGGCGTCCACCAGGCGGGCGATGGTGTCGGCCGCCTCGTCAAATTCCGGCAGTTCGATTCCATACGAGGCACATTCGTCTTCCATGATCTGCAAGGCGTGGGTGTCGGAAATGGCACCCCACAGCATCTTGACGATGCCGGCCGCCGCGCGTTCGGCTGTGGCCACGATGTCATGATCGCTTTGCGACAAGTCCACGCCGGCGGGCACGTACTGTTCGGCGAACTCGCGCACAAAGCTGGTGGCAATGGACTCATAAATTTTGTACCAGGACGACCAGGCCATCTTGGCCAGGGCCGCCGTGATGACGCGGTTGCGCCACTTGAACGGGATGCGGGCCAGCTCGGGCGCGAATTGCGCGGATCGCAGGAAGGCTTCGTGACGCTGGGCGTCAGGCAGCAGGATTTGTTTAGATAGCATTCAACAGTCTTTCGTACACACGGATAGCGGCAGAGGTAGCGGCGCGCAGTTCGATGCGCTCTTCCTCGGTAAATGAGTGAATCGGCGATTCCCAGCGGTCGGCGTCCATGCCGGCGGCGATCAGCACGGAGCGGCGCGCGCCGCGCGGTGACAATCCCCAGGCCTGGGCCATGAAGGGCGCCAGGTTGCGCGGCTTGATGCTGCGTAGCTGGGCCTTTGCCTCGGCGATGGCGGCCAGTGCATGCCCGGCGCCTGGCGGTGTCGGCATATCCTTGTCGCGCGCGGCCAGAATTTCGGCGGCAGGCTGGAAGGACAGGTGATTGTCGATAAGGGACGCCGGCATGGTTTAGTCCTTGATAAAGCCAATGGCCCGCAGCACGCCGGGGGCAATGACGATCAGGAGCGACAGCAGCCAAGGGCCGCAGGCTTTGGCCAGGCGCAGCATCAGCGTGCCCCTGCCTTGGAATAATGTTCTGCCCAGTAGGGCAGCGTGTGCGATGCGCCGCTGCCGTGACGGGCACCCGCTTCGGAGGCAAAAATGTAGTTCACCTCGATGGGCAGCCTGCCGACCAGGGCGCGCTGCTTGGCCGGTGCGAAAAAGCCCGCACGTTCCAGTGCCTGCGCATCGCTGACGATGAAGGTCAGATTGGCAGCACCGTAGGCGTGATAGGTCTTGGCAATCTCATGGATTTGGACTGTCAGCGCGGCGATGTTGATGCCAGCGCCGGTTTGCAGCAGGAAGCACGTTGGCGCGACAGGAACAACATAATTTTGCGAGGCTGGGCGGGCCGTGATTGGTGCCGAAGATATGGCGGCTTGATTGGTAACATGCAGCGTGGTTTCCATCGGTTTTCCTTATTTCAGGTTGAACGAATCCCGCACGCTCAAAAGGGAGCGCTGCAGGGCACAGCAAAAGAGGGGGAGTTACGGCGGCCGGGCTACGGCGGCGCGAGGATCGGGATAGTCATCAGCAGCCCGCCGTCAGGTCCAGGGCCAGCTGGCTGGTGGCCGCCTTGCGCGCATGCTGGGACATCGGGATGCGGATATCCGGCTTGGGCATGGCGGACAGCGAGAGGGTGCGCAGCACTTCCAGGCCTGCCACGAAGGAGTGCCCGCAGTCGGGGTTCTGGCACATGTAGGTGATTTCCTTGAACATGGCTGACATCGTGCGGCTTTTGACTGCGCGGACGGTGTATTCGCAATGCGGGCAGGGCAGGCCGATGACTCTCATTTCAGCTTTCTTTCCACTTGGTACAGGGCGCGACCGCGACCTGTCATGTTTTTCGACTGTATGCGTAAGCGCGACTTGACGAGCCATTCCGCCGCCTGATCGATACTTGCCAGCCCCTGGCGCTGGCGCACGAGTTCCAGCACCGCGCGCTCTTCGTCATTCAGGTGAATTTGATGGTCTGGCATTTTCTGTAACTTTAGAGTTGCTCAAAAGTGACTCGGTTTAAACGCTGCGACGCTGTACGCTGTCGATGGTGGCGTCATCCAAGGCGATCACGGCCAGGGCTTCACGCATCACGATCTGGCGCACCAGCACCGCAAGCTCTTCGCCCTGGTAGTTGGCGATCGAGGAAACGAGCTGATGCTCATAGTCATCGAGGCGCAGCATGACGCGGTGGCTGCGGATACGTTTTGCATCGGGGTACATGACGTTGTCCTTAGTGAATGGGTTTGGAAGCGAGTTCGCGTTTGTAATCGGCGAGGCCGCGCAGGATCAGGAAACGTAGAAACCAGGCACGGGAGCGCTCAAGTTTCTCTGCGTAGCCTTCGACTTCGTCTACCTCGTCAGACGTCAGACGAACGCCAAGAGGCTTAGTCGTGACGCCCTTGGCAGTGCGCCTCGCTATGGATACGTTTTTCATAATGTTATGATGTGTAATCGCTACAGGATGGCGTAACTATAGTATGTAAAAACATACTTGTCAACGTAGATGTATGGATAAAAATATTTTTGGTGATAGATTAAGGCAGGAGCGAACACGCTTGGGTCTTACACAAGAAGCGTTCGCGGCAATTGGTGGCGTGAAGAAACTCGCACAGATTAACTATGAGCAAGGAAAGACCTTACCCGATGCCGGCTATATGGTCGCGCTGGCAGGTATTGGAGTCGACTTGTCGTATGTAATGCTTGGCGTACCGGCCAGTAACGCTTTGACTGACGATGAGAACGAGTTGTTAGCTGGGTATCGACGGCTAGATTTGCGAGGGAAGGCCCGCGTGCTTGGTGTTGTGGAAGGTATTGGAGAGCCGGTAGTTACTCCGCCCTCCAGAACAGTCGAACGCAACACACAAATGGTTTTCCATGGCAAAGTAGGTCAGCAAATTCATGGGGATATCACGGCTCCCCAAACGATCAACGTTGGGCGCAAAAAAAAATCACCTACGTAAAGCACGACGGAAAGATAGGCTATCGTTGATATGGTCAGCAGTTAGGTGGAAAGTTGCAGCTCTAGCCTCTTTGCTCTTTGCGTGTTGCTGGCCGCAATATAGATGTGAAACGATTACTTTCATGGGCAACAAGTCTGTCAAAAATTCATGTTATTTTGATGGTAAGGCATACACTGTCGGTGTTGTCATTGAGACAGCGCGAGGTATTAAATGCGAGTGTTCCTCAGCAACTTCTGATGGCCTGCCGACTTGGGTGAGTGGCCGATGGGGTTAGCTACTTGCTCGCCGATGGCAACGCCTGGCATCGGCCAGTATCAGACGTGTCGCACTGGCGTCTCTGTTACTTTGCCGCTATCAAAATATCCTTGTGACATTATGCGTATTTTTGTGTTGATCTGAATGTTATCCTCCGATTCGTAGCTTGCTGGACGTTTTGAGCCGGCAGGCGTTTTACGAAGATTGTCAAAAATTAACTTTAATATTTGCGGTAGGCTTGACGCTGTCAGTTCCTTTTCTATCAAATTCAGCGGCGAAAACTATACCTTTTTCATCTATTGAAAAGCGGCAGTGGATTAGCGTGGTGAAAGCGAATAAAGCTGCTGATGTAATGTTGTTTTTTAAAAAAAACTAGGTGCGAAGAATAAATATCGGGTTTGATGTGAATAAAAAAACACTAAATATAGTATGGTGGAATGCAAATAATTTATTTCATTTCGATTCAAAAAAAAAGGGAAAGAATCGATGGCCTGCTAACGAAGATTATTACAAAGCGAAATGTCAACGTGTTGATGATGCCATATCTGAAATAAGAAAGCAGTATCAAAAAATTGATATATTATGCCTTTGCGAGATAACAAAAAAAGCTGCTGAGGAATTGAGGGATAGATTATTTCCGGGTTTTGGTGTTATTTCATTGGATGTGAAGAGTGATGAGCCAACTTTGCAGGTTGCGATGATATTTCCACCTGACTCTGATTATGTGAAATATCAGGAGCAGTTGCCTATTGTTGTTCCTAATGTGCCCTCGGGAACTCGGCCTATGGCAGTCTTGGAAATTATGATTGGAAAACATCGTTTAAGAGTTATCGCCTGCCATTGGCAGGCGCGAATCGATGAGGACGGTTCTGATCGAGGACGCTTTCGTTCTGCCGATTTCTTGAGTACATATAGTTTTGATTTTATAAGTCAGGACCAAGATTTTCATGACATTGTGATTGTTGGGGATTTGAATGAGGAACCATATGAACCAAACTTAGGTGTTTTGAATGCTCATAGGCATCGAGGGCGCTCGCTTAAGAAATTTCATTGGACTGATCATAATGTAAAGCGCGTCCATCTATATAATTCTTCTTGGCGTCTTCTTGGAGAAAAGCATCCTATTACATCACCTGAAATTTTGCACGGTTCGGAACACTCTGCTGGCACTTATTATTGGGAAGCGAAGCATACTTGGCACCACTTTGATCACGCTATTGTGAGTGGTGGCTTATTAAGGGATAAAATTCCTTTTTTAGATGAGGGAGAGGCGTGCATTCTCTCTCTTCCTTCTTTGCTGACTGAAGGTTTTCCTATTAAATTTTCTTGTGAAAATGGGAAGTATAGTGGATTGTCGGATCACTTACCGATTTTTTTAAAAATTAATATTTGAGGAATTTTTATGATAAATTTTGATGAGCTGTTGAAGAGTAGTTTATCGGTAGTTAATGAGGGTTATCAAACAGCCTTTGATGATTTGGTTGATATTGTTGATCGGTTGAATAAGTCTATTAAATCAAATGCAGGGGATAACTTTGCTCTTGAATGGCAATGTATTAAGGATGAAGTTAAAGGATCTTTATTTAGAATTTATTTTGATACTGATGAAAATAATCCTAAGGCCGAAGCGATCACTATCTCGAGTATTTTCATTCCTTCCCTCGGCTATCCGGTGACGTACGGGGCATATTCTTTTAAGGCTAGGGTTTTCAGCGAAGGTGGTAAGTGTTCTAGTAAAGAGGAACTGGAAGAGTATTTTTCAGGTTTTTTGGCGTCTCCAGAATCACCTCTAATTCAAGCGATTGGTTTTGCAATGCGGAAAGCTGGTGACGACATTGAGGATGGCGTAGTGCCATTTTAATGTTGCGGAAAAGTATTGAAAATATGAGGTTTGCCAGATTTTAGTGATGTAATGTGTAACTTACACGTACCGCCTTACAGAGGAGGTAGAGCATATGTCTCATAATCCTTTGGTGCGCGGTTCGACTCCGCGGGGGCTTACCAATAAGGTCAAGGGCTTAGATGAAAATCTAAGTCCTTTTTTCTTGCTTTCTCGTGTAGGCACTGTATAAGTTTTTCTTTCTCACCTTCCAAGGCAAAGTGAGAATTTGTGATATTTGCGAGCAAGTTGCTATCGTAACTTGTGTGGAAGGGTTCGGCCGCTTGCAAACATTGCATGCCACAAGCCTGAGCGGACGTTAATTGCCCACGTTCATACCGATTGTGCGGCGGCTACGGCTTGCGTAGGCATCCAAGGTTTCTCGCTATTTTCACGTATGATCTCGCGCACCTCCTCAATATGCTTCCACGCATGCAGCGCCGCCCGCTTGGCGGCCTGCTTGCTCTTGTAAAGATGCTCCAGCGTCTTGAGCGTGCCAGCGGCGCCGGCTTGCTCCTGCCCCGATTTTTTCTTCTTCGCCGCCACATCCTTCCACTTGGCCACAACGCCCGTGACGCCTTCGTCCGGGTCTTTCTCTTCCTCGCGCTCGGCCTCGACCGCCTCCGTTTTCGTTTCAAACTCCACCCGTGTGGTAAAACCGTTGCCGCCCAGGCTGTGCGTGACCTTGACCGATAGCCATTCGGTGGCGTCGATCTCTGGTTTGAAGCCGCTCACCGTCACGGGCGATTGCGGGAACACGGCCGGGTTGCCCAGGGCCAGGCTCATTTCAAAGGTGGCCAGGCCACGCAAGATGCGCTGCCATTCGGCGACGGCCGCCGCGCGCGCGTCCGTTTCGTTGGCGAAGGTGGTGCGCAGGCGCTTGCTGTTGCCGGGGACGCCGGCCACGACGCTGCGGCGGCGCGCGTAGCGCTCGTCGTGCCAGAAGGCGCGCACGCCCGTGTAGGCGTCGCTTTCGGCGCTGTGGTAGCGGTGGCCGTCGCCCAGGGCACGCGTGATGGGGATGACGGGCAGCGCCTTGCCGCTGGCCGTGCGGCTGTCGTTGATGGGGATGAACAGCAGCTTGTCATTCTTGACGGTGGCCACCGCGTCGTATTTCCTGCCCAGCCGGCGCAGGAAGGCCGCATCGCTTTCGTGCGTCTGATCGATGTGCTCGATGGCGGTATCGCGCAGGCGCGCTGATACGCCTGACGCCAGCTCATTGCGAAAGGCGATGGCCTCGATGATGGCGCCCAGGGTTGTCTTGTGAAAGCTGTGTTCCTGCTGCTGCTTAAACGTGTCGATCAGGTTGGCCGACCTGGCGCGCAGGGTGATGGTGTCGGGCGCGCCGCTGTGCTCCACCTCGTCCACGGTGAACTTGCCCATGTTCACCAGGCCGGACGATTGCCAGCCCAACGCCAGTTCGATCTGCGCGCCACGCGGCGGCATGGCCAGCTTGCCGTCGCTGTCATCCAGGGCCAGGTCGAGCTGGTCGCTCTCGTCGCCGCGGCAAAGCGTCAAGGTCAGATTGATGAGGCGCGGCGAGACGATGGCGGTGATGTCCTTGTCCTCGATGGTGACGCGGAAGGCGGGGATATGCTCGCTCATTTGAACTTGTCCGCCGCGCTGCCGATGGCGCCGCTGATGCCGGCGCCGATCTTGTCTTTCATGTCGTTGACGACGCCGCCGTATTTCGACGTGATGCCGCCCACCACATTGCCCACCACGCTGCCCACGGCATTTTTGGCTGCGCCGGCCACGCTGCTGGTGATGCCGTCGATGCTGAGCATGTTTTTCAGGTCGCCGATGTCACCCAGGCCGACCATGGCCAGCACGCCGTCGTCGTCACGTTTCAGGGCAATTGAAAACTCCACGCGCTTGGCGCCGCCGCTGCCGTCCAGGATGGTGCGGCCCTCCGTCATGCTGGTGATGCGGTAGGAGCCGAGGATGCGGCCCGTGCCCTGGATCAGTATCCACGATTTGCCGGTATCGGCCATCATGCGCAGCGCATCGAGCGAATACAGGGAGCCGGTCAGTTCCGGCGCCACCCAGCCGGACAGGGTAATCGTGTCGTCGCCGGGCCCGACATACTGGTGCGCGTCGCGCAGGCCCACGCGCGCCGTGCTGGCGTGCTTCCATTCCGTTTGCCGCTGCAGCTCGTGATAGGCCAGCGTGGGCAGGCTGAAAACGAACATGCCTAAAATCATCATCATGGTGTGGTTCCTTTAATCGTGGTCGCGCAGGGAAGAGCGGATGCGCGCCGCCTTTTCGCGGTCGCGCTGTTCCATGGCCGCATACACGGCGCGCGCGATGGCCTGGGGATCGGAACCGGCTTGCGCTTGGATCGTGATTTCGATCTTGTCGCCTTGAATCGTCATGCCGGCGCCGAAGCCGCCTTGCGCCAGCGGCGCGCGCGTGTCGAAGGCGCTGGCGGGTAATGCCGTGGCCGTACCGATGGCAATGCCCGCGCCCAATTGCGTCAGGCGCTGCGCCAGGCTCGATACCTTGGCAATCGGCGCGCCCTCGCTGCGGTCCAGGCCCACGGCCAGGCCTTGCATGGTGTAGTCGCCGAGCTGGGCAAAGACGCGGCTCGGGCTGTGGATGCCCAGCTTTTCCTTGAACCAGGCAATGGTGCTGGAACCGGCATTGCTGATGGCGTCCTTGACGGCGCTCATGGAACCCGTGATGCCGTTGACCAGGCCGCGCAGGATGTTGGCACCGAACTCGGTGAACTTGGCCGGCAGCTCGATGCCGAACCATCCGAGCACACCAGCGAACGCCTGGTAAAACACGCCCAGCGGTGACCAGTTGATGACCAGGGCCGTGATGCTGCCCATGCCGCCAGCGCAGACGGTGCGCAGGCGCGCCCAGATATCGGCGAAGAAGGCGGCAATCGGCTGCCACGATGCGGTGATGCGCTGCAGGATGGTGGCGCCGAAGTCGGTGAACTTGGCCGGCAACGCGATGCCGAACCAGCCCAGCACGCCCGCAAAGGCGCGATAGAACAGAGCAAGCGGTGTCCAGTTGGCGATCAGGGCGCTGACGCCGCCAATGCCGCCGGCAAAGGCCATCTTGATCTGCGACCAGATGCCGGTAAAGAAGCCGGCCAGCGGCGCCAGGGCAGTGGCGATGCGCTCCCGGATGCCGGCAGCGAAGTCGGTGAACTTGGCCGGCAGCGCGATGCCGAACCAGCCCAGCACGCCCGCGAAGGCGCGGTAGAGCAGGCCCAGCGGCGACCAGTTGGCGATCAGGCCATTGACGCCGACGAAGCCGCTGGCAAAGGCCGCCTTGACGTCCGACCACAGGCCGGCAAAGAAAGCCTTGATCGGCTCCCAGTTTTTATAGATCAGGTAGGCGGCGCCGGCAATCAAGGTCACGGCAATGCCAATCGGGTTCATGAAGAAGGCGCGGCCCAGCCACAGCACGGCGCGGCCCATCCACATGAAGGCGCCGCCCAGGCCGCGCAGGATGGGCGTGAGTACGCCACCCGTCATGCCCATTTTGGCGAACATGACGTGCAGCATGGCGTACGGACCGATCAGGGCGGCAATGCCCAGCATCAGCGGGCCGAGCACCAGCAGGATGCCCGCCAGCACGGCAAACGCCGTAATCATGACCTTGGCCAAAGTAGGATTACGCTCCATGAAGCCGTTCAGACGCTGCACAGTACTGATGGCCAGTTCCAGCCCCTGCGCGTACAGCGGCAGGATTTTCTCGCCCATGGTGAGCTTGAGATTGGCCAGCTTGGATTGCGCTTCCAGTTCCTTGCCGGCGGCCGAGTCGCGGCCCAGCTTGTCCAGGGTGCCGATGTCGGCGGCGCCACGGTTGAGCTTTTCGTTCTTGTGGATTTGCACGCGCTGCAAGTACATCTGCGAGTACAGGTTCGACGCGGTGCGGTTGGAAAAGATGCTGCCGATGGCATCGAGCACGTGCTTTTTCTCCGTGATGCCCTTTTTGGCCAGTTGCGGCAACAGCACTTTTTCCATCCACTCGAACTGATTTTCGCGGAACAGCTCGGAACCCAGCAGGGCGCCGGGATCAAGGAAGGCAATTTGCCCCGCCTTATCGGGCGTGACTTTGCTTTTGTCGCCGATCAGGCCGAACTCATCCAGCTTTTTGACCGACCGTTTCGTCGTGCGGCCTTGGTACAAGTTCTGGTAGGCGCTCATCAGGGACGTGCCGACGCGGTTGCCGCTCATTTCCTGCACCAGCGGTTCCATCTGGTAATAAAACGCATCATCTTTCAAGCCCTTGGCGGCGATGCCGCCCGTCTTGATCATGTTCAGCCATTCATTCGGCCCGACGCGCCCGCCCGTGGCCGTGATGACCTGTTGCACGATGTTGGCCTGGGCTTCGAATTTTTCCTTGCTTTCCAGGCCGCCGCGCAGCTCGATGACCTTGAGCATGTCCATGAACTTGCGTTCGTTGTCGGCGCCTTCTTCCTCGCCAAAAAAAGCGTGGTTGGCAAACTTCATCTTGGCCAGGGTAGGGGCGACCATTTCCGCGTGGTGCACGTCGGCAAAGGCGCTCATGCCGTCGCGCATGAGCTGCAGGTTGTCGAGCTGGCTGGTGCCGTAAGTCTTCATGTTGCGCGCGAAGGCGACGGCCTCGGCCGATACCTTGTCGCCCAGGCCGAGCGCATTCACGCGGCCCACTTCCGTTTGATAGTGCTTGGCCTCGTTCAGCCCCTTCACGACGGGCGCACCCAGTACGGCGCCCGTGGCGGTGGCGCCAGCGCCGGCCATGGCCAGGTTGCCCGCCTTGTTGCGCAGTTTATCCGCATGCTGGGTGGCGTTGGTCACGCGCTGCTGCTTGCCGGCCGCGTTGGCCAGCTTCTGCTGCTGCAAGGTCATTGTTTTGTTGGTGGCCTCGATTTCCCGGCGCAAGGTGCGCTCGTGATTGGCCAGGTCTTTGGTGCCGATGCCGGCGCCGGCCAGGCGTTCGCGCATGACCTGCAGTTGCTGCGCCTGCTGCTGGCCAGCCGTTTTGAGGGCGCCGGCCGCTTTGACGGCGGCGTTAAATTCGCGCGTCATGGCGCGTGTGGGCGCCTCCGCCTGTTTCATTTTGGTGGCGAGGCTGGCCACCTTCTGCTGCGCCGCTTCCAGCTTGCTGCGTGTGGCGTCCAGGCCGCCGTGCAGCTCGCGGAATTTGCTGATGTTTTTTTGCTGTGCGTTCAGGTCGCGCAAGCGGTCGCTGGTGGCTTTCAAAGCCTTGGCCGTGTCGCTGGAGCCGCCCATGATCTTTTTCAGCGGGCCGGTGATTTTATCCAGCGCTGCAAACACTACCTGTAATTTCAAATCCCGGCCAGCCATCTATTCCGCTCCGCTTCGTTGCCGGGCGCGTTCGCGCCAGGCCATCAGTTCATCAATCGTAAAATCGTCCATCGCTGCCGGCGTCCAGTGGAAGACGCCGGCAATGTCGGCCATCGCGTCTTCTACTTCGCCGGGGATACCGAAAGGCGATCGGCTTTGCTCGCCAAAAAACCGGCAACCTCGGCGCCCACGGCCAGCAGGTCGGCCGGGTCCATGTTGGCGATGTCGTGCGCGGTCAGGGTCGGCTCCGTGATGCGCGGCAGCACGATCTGCAGGGCCGACACGTTCAGGTTGGCCAGCTCGATCAGGGAAATGCCGCGTAGGGCGCCCGCCTTGGGCTTGCGCACGGTCAGCGAGGTGATGAGGCTGTCGCCGCGCTTGATAGGTTCGTCCAGTTCGATGACGGCGCTGTTTTGGGTATCGTTGTTCATGGTGTGTTCCTTGTGGTGGTGTGATTAAAAAGTGGGATTACAGGCCGATGGCGCGGCGCACGGCGTCGTTGCGGCTGACGCCGCCCATGATTTCCGTGCCGCTCATGAAGTCCAGTTCGATGATGGTGGCGCCGTCGATCATCAGCTTGTAATAGCTGCAAGGCATGGTGTACTTGTGGGTAGTGTCGTCGCCCATCTTGGCCGTACCCATATCGACTTCCTTGTAACGGCCGCGCACGACGACCTCAACGGCGGCCACCGTACCGTCATCGTCTTCCTGGTAGGCGCCGGCAAAGCGCAGTTGTACGGCGCCGTGCGAACTGGCGCCGTAGTGCTGCAGGGCGCTGGCGATCAGGCCGCCCGCGCTCCATTCCAGCTGGATGGCTTCGTTGCCGAAGTCCACGGATACGGGGCCGCTCATGCCGCCGGCGCGGTACTCTTCCATCTTGCGGCTGAGCTTGGGCAAGGTCACTTCGGGCACCTGGCCCATGTAGGAAGTACCGTCTTGAAACAAAATAAAGTCTTTCAGCTTGCGGGGCAGGCCCATGGCGTTCTCCAATGTTCAGTTGCGCCCGCACGGGGCGGGCAGGGTGGTAAGGGCGCTTACGCCGCGATGCGGGCGGCGAAGTCGGCCAGGTAGCGGTCGGTGATGCGCTGCTGGAAACGCAGGTTTTCCAGCGGCGGCACGGGCGTGTAGTCGTAATCGATGGCCAGCTTGCCGTCTTTCAGCCCGTTCTTGTCGTTGTACTGCTCGTCATACCAGGCATGGCCATCGATGATGTAGCCCTGCCGTTTCAAATCGCGGAACTTGGCGTTGATGCTCTCCAGCAGATCGCGCACCAGGGACGGATGCAAGGGCACGTCGATGTAGGCGAAATGCGCCTCGGCGATGGTGTCGGCCAGTACCTGGGCCGTGCGCGTGTAGCTTTCAAAATAGAAGAAGCCGCCCGGTGCCTCGCAAGTGCGCGAACCCCAGAAGCGGTAGCCGCCCATGTTAATCAGGGTGGTGACTTCTTTGGCGTTGAGCACGCCGGCGTCGGTGGCCGGGTCTTGCAGGTCGAAAAACACATCCTTGGTGATGCCGGTCGGGCCGTTGATGACCACGTTGGACAGCGTCTTGTGCCAGCCCGTTTCCTCGTCGATCTTGGCGCGCAGGCCCATGGCGTAGGCGACGGCGGAAATGCTTGCCTCTGCGTCGGTGGCGGTATCCCAGTTCACAAAATCCGGCCAGATGACCATGACCTCACGCTGGCCGAACTGGCCGCGATAGGTAGTGGCCGCCGTGACGGTCGCGCAGCCATAGGCGGATGCATACACGAAGCCGCGCAGGCGCTGTGCGACGCTGGCCAGGGCGTTGGTGACGGCCTGGGTGTCCAGCCCCGGCGCGCCCAGGATGCGCGGCTTTACGCCGAGTTTACTTTGCGCGGCCAGCAGCGCCTGTGCGCCCAGGTACTTGCCGTCCGGCGACACGCCGCCCACGGCGTTGGTCGTGGTTTCCGCTTCCGTTTCGCCTTCGGCCACGCGCACCACGACGGTCAGCGGTTTGGTTTGCGCGGCGATGGCTTCCAGCGCGCGGCGCAGGGTGCCCGTCTTGCCGGCCTTGCCCATGGCGGCCAGCACGTTGGTGACGAGCACGGGCGTGTCCAGCGGGAACGCGATAGGGTCGGCATCGTCGGCCGTGGCGATCAGGCCCAGCACGGCGGTGGACACGGTGCGGATGGGGCGCGAACCCTCGTTAATTTCAATGACGCGCACGCCATGGTGGTAGTCGGTGGCCATGTGGCTCTCCTGGTGAGTGGTGAATGGGGCGTTATTGGGGGGCTGCTGTGTCGGCGTCATCGAAGGCGCGCCGCGCCTCTTCCTGTAGCGTGTCCGCGATGCGCTGGAACTCGGCGCTGACGGCCGCCTGCAGCTCGTCCAGATCGCGCGCGGCGGTGATGGTCGGGCAGACGGTGATATCCAGCAGGCAGGTGCGGGCGTTGAAGATCGCTTGCGCCGTGGCCGTGTCGCCGCTGGCCACGGCGGCAAAGCCGATGCCGGCCAGGCGGTTGAGGATGGCATCGCGTGTTTTTCTGACGCCGACCAGGAAGGTGTCGCACTGCACCAGCAGCGGCGTCGGCGTCGGCGCGATAATGACCAGCTGGCCGTTTTCAAATTGAAAGGAATGGCCAGCCGGCCGGCCCATTGCCGCCGCATAGTCTTCATCAGCCACCTCGATCAAGTCGTCAGGCAGGTGCGGGTACTCAATGTATTGGGGATAAAAATTGCCTGTCGAGTAAGAGTAGCGAATGGTCATGTCACTTGCCTATGGAAATAATGAAAACAGAAACGTTGCTGTTGACGTAGTTGTTCTGTGCCACGCCGCCATTGATAGACGTAGCCATGGCGGCGACAAACGCATTGGAATTAGATGCCGCACCGATGCCCAGAACGCTGGCGGTGCAGCCAAACACCGCTTCCTTGAACGCAACCGGAAAGGAAAAATTCTTCGTTGCCATGCCGGTGGTGGCGACGGGCACATCGACGGTTTGCCATTGCATAATGAAATCACCCGGCAGGCATTTATGGCCGCTACCCGCCAGTACGCCTGTGAAATCAGCATTGCGCCACATTTCGGCCGTCGAGTCGATGACTTGCCAAACGTTTGGGCTGGTCGCCATGAGGGTGAGAAATTGCCCAGGCTTGATCGTGATGCTCGACACACTGCCGCCATCAAATCCTATGTTTACGCCTGGCGCGGCAAGAATGGTGCCACTATTGACGAGCCCGAAGAATTTGACGCACTTGCCGGAATTGTGGGGGATGCCAAGCGATACCGGGTCGGGAATGGTGATAGCCTTGCCCGCATAAGGGAAGTACAGAGCGCAGCCAATATCGTCGGCGGTGAGCGTGCGGTTCTCGATGACGTCGGCATAGCGCACCATGTTTCCTTGCGCGCGCTGCACAAAATCAGCACTGGCCAGTTTGGTCGAGGCGTCGAACTTCGGCAGTGTGGCTACAGTCTTCATGCTGTATTGCTGGTGCGGATCGACAGCGGCCTGATGCTTGCCCAGTTGGGCGTCCGCGTAAGCCATGACAGCTGTGTCCTGTTGATCCATATGGCTGCGCTTGGCCAACAGTGGATGGGGATCGTCAGCGGCCAGATGCTTGTCCAGTAGCGCGTCTGCGTAGCCCATGACAGCCTTGTCCTGTTGATCCATATGGCTGCGCTTGGCCAACAGGGGGTGGGGATCGTCAGCGGCCAGATGCTTGTCCAGTAGCGCGTCTGCGTAGCCCATGACAGCCTTGTCCTGTTGATCCATATGGCTGCGCTTGGCCAACAGGGGGTGGGGGTCGTCAGCGGCCAGGTGCTTGGCCAGTTGCGCGTCTGCGTAGTCCATGACGGCCTTGTCCTGCAGATCCATATGGCTGCGCTTGGCCAACAATGGGTGTGGATCGTTGGCGGCCAGGTGCTTGGCCAGCTGCGCATCGCTGTAGGCGCGCACAATGATGTCCTGGTCATCGACATACTTGCGCGTGGCCAGGATGATGGACGGATCGATCTTCAGCTCGATGGCGGCCGTGCTGGCAACGATCAGCACGATGCGCACCACTTGCGTGCGGCCGCTGCCTTCGGCCATCAGGGGCTTGTAGCTGGGCGGGCAGTTGGCCACGGCGCACAGGTCGCCGGCCTCGTCGTAGATGCCGATTTCGCGTATCCACCAGCCGCCCACGTCCTCGGGCAAGACTTGCTCGACGATGATCTGGCTGGCGTTGGCCGGGTCGATGGACAGCTGGTTCAGGCCAGCGCGGCGCACCTCATGCACCAGCGCCTTTTGCGTGCGCACAGGCATGGGCAAGTTGCCGTTGCCGTCGCCCACGGCCAGGCTTTTCAGTTTCAGGGTTTGGCCCAGGGCGATGGCGTTGGCCAGCTTGGCCTCGCCCACTTCGGTCAGGATGGCAAAGTATGTGCTCATGGATAGATGGTGAGAGTGTCGATGGTATGGGATGCGCCGGCCTGCAACAGCGTGCCGCGCACTTCGATGGTTTCCGCGATCCAGGGATACACGGTCATGCTGTCGCCGTGGTAGGCGCAAGCGCTCGCATAGATGCTGCCCCGGCTTTCCAGATAAATCGCCAGGCCCGTCATGTGACGGCTGACGGGCTTGGCGTCGGCAATCAGGCGTTCCATTTCCTGAAACATGGCGTCGGTGATGCCCGAGTCCAGCACGCCGACATCGAGGCGGAAAGTGCCCGGCACGCCGGGCGGTGCGGTCTGCCACCATTCGGTAATGCGGATCAGATAGCCCAGGGACTCGACCACGCGGCGCACGGCGGCAATGGTGCCCTTGTGCTTGTGGATGAAATAGGACGCCTTGATCGTGCCGCGCTTGATCGATTCGGGCCAGGCATCGTCCCAGCGGTCCACGGAACAGGCCCAAGCCAGAAACGGCAGCAAGTTGACCGGGCAGTGGTCGGCGTTCCACAGATCGCGCAGTGGCACGGGCACGTTGACCAGCTCGGCGCAGGCTACGGCAATGGCGCGCTCCAGCGCCGTGCTGTTGGGCGGCAGTGTGGGGACAAGCTTATTCATCGAGCACCACGACGTTGAGCTGGATTGCTGTGCAGCGCGCGGCCTGGGTGGCGTTCAGTTCGATGTCCGCCGCCGGGCTGGTCAAGACGACCTTGCGCACGCCCTCGACGTGGACGGCGGCGCTGCAGGCGGAACGGTAGACGCTGTGGCCCAGCGGGCGGCGCGGTTGCGACATGCGCACGGCGTTGGCGCGCGCGGCATCGAGCAGAATCGGCACTTCCGGGCCGACGCCGATAAACAGGGTGGCCTCGATCTGGTAGTCGATGACCTGGGCGGCTTGCACCGTGAGGCGGTCGCCCAGGGGCCGCACTTCCTCGGCGTTGAGCGCGCGCGCCACGGTCCCCAAGAGTTCGGCGCCGGCAATGCCGGTGTCATTGTTGGCCAGCACCGTGACGGTGACGCTGGCCGGCGCGGGACTGGTGGCGCTTGCATCCTTGACGCGGCCGTCGCTGCTGCGGGCATGGAATTCATACGACGCTTTGGGGCCGGCCACGGACAGGCCATCCGGCGCTTCCTGGATGCGCAGCCGGTAGGCGTCATCGTCTTCCATGACAGCAGCCACGGGCGGCAGGGCGTTGGGATTGGCTGGCGTGATGGTCAGGCGCGCCACGTTGACGTTGGCGCCCAGCTGGTCCAGGTCGCCATTAAGGGCAAAGGCCAGCATGACCGCCTTGCCTGCCTCATTGACACGGTTGCGCAGGATGGTTTCCTGATACGCGTTTTCTTCCAGCAGCTTGGTGGCCGGTTCCGATTCCAGGGCCAACAGGGCCGTGACGGCCGCGCGCTGGGCTTCCGGCAGCAGGCTGACAAGGTGTTCCTTGCGCTTGGCCAGGATGGCCTCGAAGTCCAGCACTTCCACCACGCTGGGCGCCGGCAATTGGGTCAGGTCGATGGGCGTGCTCATACGGCGCCCCCTTTGACAGGCACGGCCAGGGTGATGCCCTGGCCATTCGCCGTGCCATCGAGCAGCACGGTGATGGCGCCGTCCGTGTCGCGCGTGAGCTGCACGCTGTCCAGCTGCAAACGCGGCTCCCAGCGGCGCAGGGAAAAGGCGGTGGCGGCATAGATGCGCAACTGCGTGGCGCTGTTCAGGGGCTGATCGATCAGCTCGGGCACTTCGGAACCGTAGCGGCGCCGCCGGATGCGCGTGCCCATCGGTGTGGTGAGAATATCGGCCACGGACTGGCGCAAGTGGTCCAGGCCCGTCAGGCTGCGCCCGGTGGCGGCGTGCATGCCCATCATGGCAATGGCCCATTCGATTGGTCGCCGCCAGCCTTGACGCCGCCGTGCGGATGCTTGAGCAAGCTGATGGTGCCGGCCAGCACATCCTCGCTGGCCTTGATGGTTCCTTGCACGGCCATGGCCACGCCGCCAGCGGCGCCGGCCTTGGCATTCACGCCGCCGTTCAGGGTGGTGGCGCCCTGCACGGTGGCGCTTTGCATGACGATCAGGTTTTTCATGACAGTCAGATCGCCCGTGCAGATGGTGCTGGGCGCGTCCGACGTCACCTTGTCGGCGGTGATGGTGGCGGTGCCGCCGGGGAGGGTGGCGGTGAGCGCATGGGCGTCGTGGTCGTACTGCACCACGGCACCGTCCGGGTAATGGGTGGTGTGGATGGCTTGGCTCAGTTCCGGCGCGCCAAACGCCTGCGAGAACAGGGCGGGCAGGATGGTGCCGCGCGTCAAGTCGCCGCCAGGGGAGAGCACGACGACCTGTTCGCCGACAGTCGGCGCCGACCAAGAGCGTGTGCTACCGGCGCGCGGCGTGATCCAGTTCAGCCATTCAGTGGTGAGTGTGGGGCCAAGCTGTACGCGCGCCTTGGCGCCGTCCACCTCGGCGATGGTGCCCAGGCGGATCAGGTTTTGCAGCAAGCGGAGGAGGTCGGACAGGTCGGCGTTCATGCAGTGCATGTTGCCGAAGTCCGCGTGCGGATGCACGCGGGGGCGGGTTGATATCAGACTTAATATCCACGAGCTCACTATAAGCTCACCTTGTAAGCTTATAGTGAGCTCGTGGAAAATCTGGTTAGTTACTGGTCGCTACTTACTGGTATCACTAATCTGGATTCTAATACCGTAGGTCCGGCAGTGAATAAGATAGCTCCATATACCCAGCCCAACAGTAGAGTAGGGAAAAAATAAAAGTTGCTAATTGGGTATTCTCGAATCAGAATAGATGTTCCCCTGAGCGAAAGTTCCGCAGCAAACGCTGCTGCAATCCCTCCGAGAAATCCTACAATTGCACCTAAAAGTGCTCGGTTGTACCATGGATAAGTAAAAATATATCGGTTCAATATGTATATTGATAGGGAAATAAATGTGAGTAATGTGCACGTAATTACAAAAACGTTATAGTGTCGAGCAATCAAGCAGGTCCATAAAACCTGTAAGATGGTACTTAATGCTATAAAGAAAATATTTAATTTCATTATTTTTTACCTGCGTCACGAAAAAGATTTCCTGGGAGTAGAGTTCCGCTCGTTACGTGCGGAAAATATGGCGACTGATTTAATACGTTTGAAACATTTACGGCGCATTGAGCGATACCCGGGCTTTGCATCCCTTCAATTTTTTGCAATAAACGTTGTTCCTCTTTTTTGCTTGTATCTTTGCAATTTTTCTCAATTTTCGAGTCGGCGTGGTATTTTGAAAATTTACCTATACTCGCTGTGCTTCCCTCTACGACATCACCTGTGCCGCCGCCGTTGCTTTGTGCGTACGAACCGCTAGGATCAAATAAAATCGGTTGTCCTTTTTCGCCCGCCTGTGACATGTAAAGTGCCGCATGATCTCGAAATCCCCATGAATTGGTTGTTACCAGCACGCACGTTTCGAGTCCGTTAGAATCAATAGACGAAATGGGATTTCCCCCAACATATGCATAGGTATTGATACCTCCGGCTAGTCCAATTGCATCACTTTGTAAATATCGTCCCAGCGAGGCATCATAGTAACGATTCCAGTTGTACCACAGACCTGATTCGGTATCGTAATACTGGCCTGGGAAACCGACATGCATGCCGCCGATATTGTCGACAATGACCTTGCGGTCGAATGCCGCGTTGGCTGCGCGCCAGGCGACGCCCCCGGTACTGTTGGTTAGCACTTCTGGCCGGCCCAGTTTGTCGTTGTGGCTGGCGTAGAACCAGCCGCCGCGCAAGACTCCAAGCAATTCACTACCCAGCCAGACATAGCTGGTGTTCAACATGCCTTCTTCGAGCAGTAATTGGCCGTCGGGGCCAAAGATGCTCACCACGCCGCCTGATTGGGTGTTTTTATACAGCCGCTGATTCAGCGCATTGTAGTAATAGTAGCCTATGAACGCGCCATTGGCGCTGACAGTCTCCATCCGGTTCATGGCATCATAGGTGTATGTTCGCGTGCCGTCATGACGCGTCTCGCTCGCCACATTGCCAACCGCATCGTAGCCGAAGTTGCGCCACTGGCCATTGCCGCTCCAGGACAACAGGCGGTTGCTTTGCACATCATTTACATAATTATAAATATAGCCATGCCGTCCCTGCCATGTCCGGTTACCCGCCTGATCCCATTCAAATGCTTGTAAATCACTACTACGGGTTGCTCCGGCTATGCGGTCCGACAAATCATAGTCTACAGTCTGGGACATTGCTGGATTAGCATGATCGGTCATGGCATTCATCTGACCGGTCGTGTTATAGGCATAGACGGTATTTTGGCTTCCTCCAGCGACCTGCGTAACTTGTCCATCGGCATCTAATTTGATGGTCCGTGGAACATTATTGCCGAAGCGCCAGGCATACAGGGCGCCGCCCGCCGGCTGATACAGTAGGGTGTCGGCCAAGGTGTTCCACGGGGCGCCAAGATTACTCGTCACGTTGGAGAGGCGGCCGATGCCGTCGTACTGATAATAGAGCGTCAAGCCTCTGGGGTACGCCATGCTGGTCAAGCGGCCGGCCGCATCGTAGCTCCAGTTCGTCGTGTACAAATTGCCCCACATATTATTGAACTGGCTCAGCAAATCGCCACTGGCATTGTAGGTATACCTGGTTTCACCAGTCCCATCTGTAAAGCTGGTCAGCCGGCCTATACCATACGGCCCCTCATCATAGTTAAAAGTTTCATTGATGACTCCACTGATACGTGCCCGCTTGCGGCCCAAACTATCCCAGTGATACGAAATAGTCTTGCCATCCGCCTTGACTTCAGAGCTGAGCCAGCCCGCACTATCGTAGCCAAACGTGCTTGTCCCTGTATCCGGACTGGTGATGCTGGTGACCTGGCCAAAGCCATTATAGGTATACCGTGTTTGCAGCGGGCGCGGATCGGTTACCGATGTCAGGTTGCCTTGGGCATCATAAGTCATGCTCGTCGTACCGCCGTCAGCAGCTCTGCTGCTCACAAGACGGTTCGCCGCGTCATATTGATAAGTTGTAGCGCGGCCTTGCGCATCCGTGCTGCTCGTCAAATTGCCATTGTTATCGTAGCGTTTTTCGACACGTTGGCCGTTATTGCCTAGTTGAGTATAGGGGCGGCCCAAAGAATCAAGGACGGTGGTGGCGCTAAATTCCGTCGTGCCGACGGCGACCGGCACTGTGCCATTGATGTCGGCATATTTGCGGGGCGAACTGGCGCGCACGCTATTGCCTGGTACGTCGACAGCCAAGTTTGCGAATTCACTGAGCGCGTTGCCGACAGATTCCAGCCGGCCTGCTGCATTGTATTTGTAACGCACTACGCTTCCGTCCGGCCTGCTGATCGTACTGATCTGGCGATCATGGGTGTACGAATAAACAGTGGTGCGGCCATTCGTGGTGGCTGATAGCAGATTGCCCCGTGGATCGTAGGTGTAACTGGTGGTGACGCCATTTAGATCGACATAGGTCATCGGCAAGCCGAGCCCGTTGTAATTTGCCCAGCTTTCTATTTGGTTTAGGGGGTTAGTGCGAGAAGTCAGGTTCCCCGACAAATCGTAAATTGAAGTATAGGTTGCTGCGCCGGCGGGCATCGACACGCTGACTGTGCTGCTGGCAATTGCTTCATTGCCATGGAAAGTATAAGCATATTGCGTTACACGCTGGCTACCACTGAGGACATCCGAGAACGTCGTACTTTCAAGCTTGCCTGTGGCGAGTCCAGAGTTAACGTAGCTATATTGAATGCGTGCATAGACCTGGTTGCCTGAATCGACAAACTCAGTTTGGCTTATATTGTCGCCAATCCAGCTATTGCGAGTGGTCGACGCAGCGGAGGTGCCAGTGGCTGTCGTTTTTTGTAACAGCTTTCCGTCAACACTGTAGCTAAATGATGTCACTACACCATTCCAGTCCGTTGTGGTACTTAAATATCCGTTGGTGTCATAGCTGCTGGCGGCAGCTGCGGCGCTGCAGGTAGTGCTTCCTGCCCGGGAAATGCTGGTATTTTTGAGTTCACCGTTTATGTTGGAAAAAGCATGGCGTGTCACGTCACCTTTGGCGGTAGTGATCGTGGTTCCCGATGCATCGTAAACGAATGTATCGACTTCCTCGCCACCGGACAAACCGCTTTGCTGGACCCGTTTGTCAGCGTAGTAGCTATAAGTGCTATAACGAATTCCATTGATCGAAATGCCAGTGAGCAAGGCTGGATCGGCATTTTCATAGTGGTACTGTCGAATGTCCGGCGAATTTCCTGGCGATGTTACTTTTGCCAGGAGGCCCGAAGCATTATATTCGTAGCTCCATAGGCTGCCTGCCGAGTCGCGCACCGTCGCAACCAGGCCATTACTTCCATAGGTAAATTGAATGTTTTGACCTATGTGATTGGATATCTTGCTGACGCGATTAACGCCGTTGTACTCATAAAAAATACCTACACCGACGAAATTGAAAATGCTAAGAATGCGCCCTCCCGTATCGTAGGAGTAAATGAGTTTTCCTTTAAACAGAGTCCAGCCATCCGATGTATATTGCAATTCCCCGACCGTATCGGTGCCACCTGGCGTGTAGATGTAGGTACCTTCCTCTCCGACATCACGCTTGTAACGATGCGTAAACTGTTTTCCGCTCGAGTCAATGACCGTCGCTGACTGCGGAATGCACATCGAATCCATCCTGATGCAACCCGCAGTGCTGGCTATAATCCTCGGGACATCATATTTAGACAGCCAATTTTTCCCGAAAAATGTACCGGTTGCTTGGCGGCTGCGATAGGTCCGTGCCAAGCTAAGCCCGTACTCGCCATGGGAAAAAAAATCCGTTTCTGTCTTGTGCTTTTCCCCTGTAGCTATCACAACTGGATTGTTAGTCGATTGTGGGGCGCCGGATAGGCAGTCTTTATCTATATTCGAGTTACTCTCATATGTAGGAGCTGCTTTCGGCGAGCCACCTTGACCACCGTCGCCGGGCGTGGCCCCACCAAATCCATAGTCAATTGGACTAGGCGTATATTCAGTCTTGCAAAATTGCGTGCCATCCTCTCGATAAGCCCATTTTTTTCCAGGACCACACTCATGTATCTCTACAGTGCTGTCGGCGTTGGCAGGTGAAGGTGCTATCGAGAGGAAACTGGCTATGAAAATGAGGAGACTGCTTACGGAATAATATTTCACTATTTCTCCTGAGAAATTTATATAAAATATATCATTAAAAATAATATTACCATTTTGAATTGTTTCTTGGTAACAAATTTTCTGATGTCGACTTGCACCTATTCATAGCTTTTTTCACCCTGACCTGATGTAATGTAATAGCGATTCGAGTACTAACGTCCGATCCTGTTCACTCAAGCCGAGCAGGGGGCGCTTCCGGTACTTGTAGACTGCCCCGTTCTTGGTAACCCGCTCTTGCTGACCAAACTGATGCACGCGCGCCACGCGCGCCACCCAGCCAAAGAAGCCGACCTCGATCTGGTCGCCGGTCGCCTTCACTTTCAGATGCTTAGCGGTGCGGATCTTGGCAAACATCGCTGCCTTCTGCCGCTTGATGCGTCCATTCTTCCCCTTGAATTCCTTGCGCCGCTTGCGCGCCGGATAGGCCGCGCCATCCGGCCCCTGCTGGGCCTTGATACGCTGCGCCTGGCTGCGGCGCAAGTCGATGGCCACCTTGTGATTGATGGCTCGGCGCTGGGTTGGCTGCAGCTTGGCCAGCAGGGCGCCGGCCCAGGCTTCCAGCGCGTGCAGGTCGTCACTCATGCTGTCGCCTCGGGCGTGCGCCATTCGGCCAGTAGGGTGTCGCCGTCGTACAGCTTCCAGAACTCGTCCGCGTAGGCCGGCATGTGCTGTATCTCGGCCAGGTGCTGGATATTCAGGCGGCCAGCTTCGCCGGTCTTGACGGCCACGCGCTCGGTCAGGTCCAGTTTGATGGAGATATCGACCGTTTCATGGTTATTAAAGTCCACCTCGAAGGCGATCCCGTGCTTGCGCGTTTCCTCATTGGCCATCAGGTCGAGCTGATGCACTTTCAGCCAGGCGATCAGGGCCACCATGATCGCGTCCGCGTCGCCCGCGTAATCGGTCACGATCAGGTGGAGCTTGAAGCGGTATTCGAAGGAGAAGGAGGCGGTCGCGGTGGCCACCACATTGCCTTCGTCGACAAAGACGACGAGGCGGTCAGGATCGCGCTGCAGCTCGGGGATGGCGGCGGCTAGGTGCTGGCGCAGGCTATTCGGTTTGTACATGGTAGGTGTCTCGCATTAGGTTGTAGGCGTCGATGCAGGCGTTGAGCTGGCGGGTGGCGGCGTCGCCGTCGCTGGCGATGGTGTCAAGAGCTGCCGCAGCCGCGCCGTCAAGTTCGGCACGCGCTTGGTGGCGATCGCCGCCGGCAGCGGCGGAATCTGTGGTACCGGCGCCAGTGCCGGGGCAATGGCCGGCGACGGGGATTGACAGGCGGATAGCGCCGCTGCGCACGTCAGCCATAAAGCGGTCGCGGTCAGTTTGTGCATGGTGGTTGTCCTGGTTGAGTTGATCGGTGCGTGCGGCGAGCTGGCCGGTGGCCGCGCGTTCCAGTTGCAGCACGCGGCCGGTGGCCTGGACCAGCGCGGTGGCGGCCGTTTCCTGGGCGGTGGCCGCCATGCGGCGCATGTCGCCCAGGGCCGCGTCCTTGCGCCAGCCCTGCACGCTCCAGCCCAACATGGCGCCGGCCAGCAGGCCCACGGCCAGCGCGCGCCAGGGCGGCGCCGCGATCACGGCGCCACCCGCGTGCGCAGCCAGCCGAACAGAAAGCGGCGCTGTGTCTTGTTCGCTTCCGTGATGTCCAGGTAGCGCGCCGCCTGCAAGCCGTTCAGGGCGTGCAGCATGACGGCGGCGCCTTCCTGGCCGCGCCACGCGAGGAAGGCGGCCAGCGCGCCCAGCGACTGCTTGCCCAGGTGGCCATCGATGGTGAGCACGGGATAGCGCGCGCCCGTGTCGTTGAAACCGTTCAGCCAGCGCTGCAGGAATTCGGCCGCCACGCGCGGCCCCATGTTCACGCCCGTGTCGATCAGTTCCGCGCCAATGCCGGCGTGGATGGCCAGCACCTGGTCGAATTTCGGCGCCGTGATGTAGCGGGCCGTGTAGATGGCGCGCGCCAGGGCCACGGGCAAGTCGCGCATGGCGCCCTGGTAGCCGTTGGCGCGGGCCACGGCCACGGTGATGCCGTAGTTGGTTTCGCCGCCTTTGTCGTGCGGGTCGTTCACATAGCCGCCTTCGGCGCGCAGGATTGCGTCGATGGTGCGTGCGATCAACGGGTTTTCCGTGGTGGCCATCAATGCTCCTTCGCGTCGTTGACCAGCTCGGCGATGTCCTTGTCGCTGCGGCGCTGGAACCACAGGGCCACGGCGCGCGATACCCACCAGCCGGGCGCGCCCACGATCAGATCGACGGCGGAAGCGTTGACCATGGCGCCGATGGCGGGCAGTTGCGCGCACAGCAGCTGATACGCGGTGCCGCCCAGCAGGCACGAGAACACGCCGGCGCAGGCCAGGCGGGCGACGAATTCGCCCTTGTTGAATGTGCCGTCGCTGTTCAAGGGCGGCAGCACGATGTACAGCATGGCGGCGCCGATCATGCCCAGCGCGGCCTTGAAGCCGTACAGTTTGACCAGGGCGGCAAAGCCACCAAACGATTCTGCGGACATAGCTTGTTTCTCCATGATGAGTATAAGTAGAGGTGTTGTTAAAAATTCAGTCCCATAGCTGCACGATGTTGGCCACGCTGGCCGTGCTGGCAACAGGTTCCGGCAAGGTGACGAGCAAGCCGGCCGGCAGCACGGCGCCGTGGCGCGCCAGGGCCGGATTCATTTCCAGGGTTTGCTCGACATAGCCGGCGCCGTCGCCCAGGTAGCGCCAGACCAGCGCGTCTACCGTGTCGTGCTGCTGCGTGCGCACCTGCATCAGATCAATTCCACCGTCAGGTGCGTGCGCCCGACCATATCGGCGATGGCCCATTGCGCATTCCTGCGCTGCGCGCCGGGCGCCTCGTCCAGCCATTCCATGCTTTTCTTATCGCTGGCCGACGACGCCGTGGTGTCGTAGTCGCGGTAACGCTCGATCAAGTCCGCCTTGGCCGTGCTGTAGACGGCGCGCCGGTATTGCGCCAGCAAGCGGCTTTCGCGGTTGATTTTCGATGCCGGCACGTCCGCCAGCGCGGCGATACCAGCGCCGGCATGCACGCTTTGCCAGGCGGCCAGCTCGCGGTTCACCTGCAGGATCGCGTCAACCACGGCTTGCACCAGGCGCGCGTCGGTGACAGTGCCGTCCAGGCGCATGGCGTCGCGGATTTCGGCAAGAACAACGTCGGGGAACCAGCCATCGTTTTCCACGATGCCGGGCGTTGGCGCCGGTGCTGGCGGCGTGCCGCCGGCGCTTGGTGCGCGGGGAGGAAGGGCGATAAAGGACATGGTGTTTGCTGTGGAGTGAAGGGGGAGGCGGTGGACGGGGTTCATCAGGTCGCTGTTTTGGCCAGAATCCCCCCGTGCCGCCTGTGCGCCGGGGGCTGCTCTTTAGCTGGAATCGGCCGCGCGCTTGATGCGCCGCTCCAGCCGTTCCATGTCTTTCTTGACGCCGACGGACTCGGACAAGGCCCGCGCACGCTGCAACTGGGCCATGGCGATGCCAGCTTGTTCCAGCAGGGCCGGGGCGATGTCCGTCGCGTCCTGCTGGTCCAGCACGGCCACCATGGCCAGGCCGATGGCCTTGTGCAGCTTGGCGCGTGCCTGGTCGGGCGCGTCGCTGGCGGCCGTCATCGCTTCGACGGCACCCAGCACGGCCACGGCATGCTGCGGATCGTCACCCAGCTTGCCCTGCAGGTAGGCGGCCGCGAATTCGTCCAGCATCATGGTGGGAATGTCGCGGCTGTAGCCATCCGGCAGGGTGAACTTGTGTTCCATGCAGTAGGCGGCAATCACCAGGGCGCGGTCATACTCGCCCGTGTCGATGTGCCATACCAGCAGGGTGGCCACCACGTCGTCTTGCGCACCCTTGCCGCCGGCCAGCACGCCGTCGATCCATTGCGCATAGGTCGCCAGCATGGTGGCCTTGACCTCGATCTTGCGTTCCACCGACTGGATGGATTTCAGGCGGCGCCGGTCGTCGGACAGTTTATAAAGCATCAGCTCATAGGCGCTGCCGGTGGTCACGCCCAGCGGCTCGGCGGCGCCGGCCGTGCGCTCGGCCAGCATGCGCGCGCGGTGGCGCAGGGCAGGGGAAAGGTGATGCATCGCTTACGCTTTCAGCTCGATGTGCTCGACCAGCGCGGCCAGGCCCAGGTCTTCGATGACATACGCGTCATTCGACGACTCGTAGTTCTCGATGCGGTCGCGCGATGGCTTGTCCTCGACGCGGCGGCGGCGCGCACCGTCCTGGAAGTAGATCGACAGATTGTCGAAACGGGTAATCAGGATGGCGTTGTCCGGGAAGTAGGGCACGCGCACAGCCGGCAGGCCGCCAATGCGTTTCTGGCTGATGATGATGTCGGCCGCCAGGGTTTCCGTGGGCGCCTGCTTGGTATTTACCAGCGGGAAGTATTTGTCGCTCAAGAGCTTGCGCCCGACAATGGCGACCAGGCCCGTGTCTTCCTGATACCACGGGTCCAGCAGGTTGACGGCATCGACCACGGCCGCGTCCAGGTTGGCATAGTCGGCATCCGCACCCTCGCCGATGATGACCTTGCCCGGCAAGCCTGCGCCGACGAGGCCCAGCACGCGCTCGGGTGCCTGTTCGCGCAAGTGCTGAAGCCAGCCCTTGTTCACGTCCTGCAGCAACGGATTGGCGGCCAGGTCGGTGGTGGCCATGACCTTGACGCCATTAAAACCGATGACGATGCGGTCCAGCGCCTGGCGAATGATGATGGCATTGGCCACGCGCGATTGAAAATCGGGGAACTTGGCCCAGGCGTCCAGCTTGGCATACGTCAGGTGCGTGTCGAAGTTGGTTTGTTCGCAGCGGTACTTGGTGCTGTCCAGGGTGGACAGGTCGCGCGTCTCGCGTTCCTTGTCCTTGGTGTTGGTGCGGCCGGCAATCGGGCCGGAGACGCCCAGGCCCAGCTTTTCGCCTTCCTGTTCGGCCACGCCCATGATGTTAATTTTCGACAGGAACTCGCTCGATTCCTGCATCTTCGTTTCCAGCTTCTGCTGGATGCTGGGCGCCACGCTGAAGGTTTTGGCGACGCTTTCCGTGTCGTTCAGTTGACCCAGGCGGGTTTCGTACTGGCTGTAGACCTGGCGGGTTTGCTTTTTCATCTATTTTTGCTCCGTGATTGATATGGGTAGTGGGGATGGCGTGGCCGCTTAAAACTCGGTCTGCACGGCGGCGCCGTTGCCGTTGCCGTTGCCGTTGCCGGTGGCGGACGGGCGGCGCGGCGCGTTGCCGGGCGCCTCGTCCATTTGCGTCTTGAAGGCGGCCAGCTCTTGCTGCGTCGCCGCCAGGGCCGTTTCCGCTTTGTCCAGGCGCGCCAGCGTGCTGGCGTAGTTGTCGTTGACCGTGACGACGTGGCCGGCCAGGGTTTCCACGGCTTCGCTGATGTCGGCGAACTGCGCGGCGTCGGTGCCGGATTTATTGGAGAAGCGCGACAACAGGTTTTTGACGGCATCGGCCAGCTTCACGCCTGCCGGTTCATCGAATACCAGTTCGACCTCGACGGCAGTGCTAAACAGGTTGGTGCTTTGCTGCTTGCGGTTGGCCGAGAATTTCAGGGCATCGGTGCCCAGGCTGGCGGGGCTGTCGGTGACGCCCAGGCCGACCAGGTAGGGTTGCGCCGTGTCGGCGAAGTCAGGTTGAATTTCCAGGCTGGTGTACAGCTTCTGTTTGGCCTTGTTGATGGCGACCAGTTCCGGAGTGGGTTCGATCTGCGCGAACAGCGCCAGTTTCTTGCCGTTGTCGGTGTCCACTTCTTCCGCCTTGACGGCGATCACGTCGCCGTAGGCTTTGAACTGGCTGTCGGGCAGGATGCCCCGGATGTGTTCGAGCCAGATGCGCGCGCCGTAGGTTTTCGGGTTGTAGCTGGCGGCGAGTTGCTCGATGGTGGCGCGGTCGATGTTGCGGCCGTCCGTGGTGGCGCCTTCGGTAGCGACGCGGAAAAACTGGGATTTAGGCATGGCGTTGGGTCTCGGTTGATCGGATAACGCCATGGTCAACGTCTTGGGCTGGGGATTCAATGCGGGGCGGGTTGCTATGGCCAATAGCGACTTTTGCCTTTCCCCGTTCCGCGCGCGCGCGGCCTACGCTGGCGGCATGTTAGGAATCCATCCCACCCCTGAAGAAAAAATCGCCGAACTGGCCGTGCCCGAATCCGAGCCGCGCCGTGCCGCGCGCGCCCTGTACTGGAAGGGCTGGCGCATTTCGTCCATCGCCCGACACTTAGGGATCAAGCGCAGCACGATCAACAGCTGGAAGGCGCGCGACGAGTGGGACAAGGCGCAGGCCATCGAGCACGTCGAGGCGTCGGCCGAGCTGCGCCTGGTGAAGCTGATCGAAAAAGAGGTCAAGAGCGGCAGCGACTACAAGGAAATTGATTTACTCGCCCGCACCATCGTGCAGATGGCGCGCGTGCGCAGGTACGAGCAACCCGGAGGGAATGAAGTCGATCTCAATCCCAAGCTGGCGAACCGGAATGCTGGCCCAAAGAAGAAGCCGACGCGCAACGATTTCAGCGACGAACAGCGCATCCAGCTGCTGGACGCCTTCCAGGACTCGCTCTTCGATTACCAGAAGGTCTGGTATCGCAACGGCGACCAGCGCACGCGCGCCATCCTCAAGAGCCGCCAGATTGGCGCCACTTGGTACTTCGCCCGCGAGGCGCTGGCCGACGCCATGGCCACGGGCCGCAATCAGATTTTCCTGTCCGCGTCGAAGTCGCAGGCGCACGTCTTCAAGCAATACATCGTGCAATTCGCTCGCGAGGCAGCCGGCATCGACCTGACGGGGGATCCCATCGTGCTGCCGAACGGCGCGCACCTGTACTTCCTGGGCACGAACGCGCGCACGGCGCAGGGCTACCACGGCAATTTCTACTTCGATGAATTTTTCTGGACGCAGAATTTCCAGGAGTTGAACAAGGTGGCCTCGGGCATGGCCATTCATAAGAAATGGCGCAAGACGTATTTTTCCACGCCATCCTCGACCACGCACCAGGCCTATCCATTCTGGACGGGCGAGCTGTTCAACAAGCGCCGCGCCAAGGCCGAGCAGTTCAACATCGACGTGAGCCACCAGCGCCTGGCGTCTGGTTTTACGGGCGAAGACAAGATATGGCGCCAGATCGTCACGATCCTGGATGCCGAGCGGGGCGGCTGCAACCTGTTCGACATCGATGAACTGCGCAATTTCGAATACAGCCCGGACCAGTTCGAAAACCTGTTGATGTGCAATTTCATCGACGATTCGGCCTCGGTCTTCCCCTTGAACGAGCTGCAGCGCTGCATGGTCGATTCCTGGGTGGAATGGGACGACTACAAGCCACTGCTGGGCCTGCGCCCCTTCGGCAACCGCGCCGTGTGGATCGGCTACGACCCGGCCTTGAACGGCGACAGCGCCGGCTGCGTGGTGCTGGCCCCGCCGATGACGGCCGGTGGCAAGTTCCGCGTGCTCGAGCGCCACCAGTGGCGCGGCCAGAGCTTTGAGGACCACGCCGAAGCCATCCGTCAGATGACGCAGCGCTACAACGTCGAATACATCGGCATCGACACCACGGGCATGGGCATCGGCGTGCTGCCCATCGTCAAGGGCTTCTTCCCGGCCGTCACGGCCCTGAACTACTCGCCGGAAGTCAAAACCCGCATGGTGCTCAAAGCCAAAAACATCATCAGCAAGGGCCGGCTGGAATTTGACGCCGGCTGGATCGACATCGCGCAATCGTTCATGGCGATCCGCAAGACCCTCACGCCCAGCGGGCGGCACGTCACCTACGTGGCCGGGCGCAGCGACGAAACCGGCCACGCCGACCTGGCTTGGGCCTGCATGCACGCGCTCGACCACGAACCCTTCGAAGGCAGTACCGACAACCACCAATCCATCATGGAGATTTATTCTTGAGCAAAGCACATCAGCGCGCCCGCCCGCGCTCCGCACCTGGCGCGGACACGGCCGCGTCCTCGGCGCCACAGCCCGCCACCGCCGGCATCCAGGCCTTTTCCTTCGGCGACCCCACGCCCGTATTGGAGCACGGCGATATCCTCGACTGCTTCGAATGCTGGAAGAATGGCCAGTGGTACGAGCCGCCCATCAACCTGGCTGGCCTGGCCAAGTCCTTCAATGCCGGCGTGCACCATTCCAGCGCGATCCACTTCAAGGCCAACGTGCTGGCGTCCACCTTGATGCCCAGCAAATACCTGTCGCGCGACGCCTTCAAACGCCTGGCGCTCGACTTCCTGACGTTCGGCAACTGCTATCTGGAAGACCGGCCCAGCCGCAGCGGGCGCCCGTTGACGTTCGCGCATGCGCTGGCCAAGTACATGCGGCGCGGCATCGACTGGGATACCTATTTTTTTGTCACCAATCACGGCACGGCGCACCAGTTCGAAACGGGCCGCGTGTTCCACCTGATGGAACCGGACGTGAACCAGGAGCTATACGGCGTGCCGCAGTACCTGAGCGCGCTGCAATCGGCCTGGCTCAATGAGGCGGCAACCCTGTTCCGCCGCAAGTATTACAAGAACGGATCCCATGCAGGTTTCGTGTTCTACATGACGGACGCTGCCGCTAACACCCAGGACGTGGACAACCTGCGCCAGGCCATGCGCGACAGCAAGGGGCCGGGCAATTTCAGGAACCTGTTCATGTACGCGCCGAACGGCAAGAAGGACGGCATCCAGATTTTGCCTGTGTCGGACGTGGCCGCCAAGGACGAGTTTTTCAATATCAAGAGCGTGACGCGCGATGACCAGCTGGCCGCCCACCGCGTGCCGCCGCAACTGATGGGCATCCTGCCGAACAATGCCGGCGGCTTCGGCGCCGTCGAACCGGCCGCGCGCGTCTTCGCGCGTAACGAGCTGGTACCGCTGCAGTCGCAGTTCATGGCGATTAACGAGTGGGCCGGCGTCGAAGTGGTGCAGTTCGCCCCGTATGAGCTGGCCGCACCGGAGGGAGCAGCATGAGCGACCACGTCGACAACACCGACAAGATCATCTTCGCCGAGGTGGCGCGCGGCTTGGCCGCTGTCCGCGGACGGCCCGCCCTGGTGGCGCACGGCGCCTGCCACTACTGCGACGAGGCGCTGGCGCCTGGCCTGCCGTTCTGCAACGTTGATTGCCGCGACGACTATGAGAAGGAGCAGGCGGCGAAGGCCCGTGCCGGTCGCTCAGGATAACCGCCACGCCGCGATGGCCGGCAGGGCAGGGCGTTGACAGCCCAGCCGCGCCGCAGCGCCCCAGCCACAGCACAAGCCGCCCATGAGGCGGCTTTTTCACGTCCTGACGATTGGCATTGCCATGGATGCAAGAAAAAGCCCCATTTCGGCCCGGCGCGCGCAGTTGTCCCCCCTCCACACCTGCCCGCTACATAGGGCTGTTTTGACTCAAATTTGCGCCATGGCCGAAGGGGCATGTGGACTGGCGCGGCCGGGCGAAAGGGGAACATGCGGGTTGACGCATTTTGACGCATTCTGAGTAGTTTTTCGCGCGCGCGATATTAAGGCGTGGGAAGGGTATGTAAGTAGGAAATTTTGTCAGCGCAATTCACTCCATTGGCGCATAGCGAGGGCCGCCATGCCACTCAAACGAATCATAGACCTCATAAAGAGTCGAGCGCAACCGCTCCATGGATTCGACAGAGACATCCACTTCTGCAAAATCACCATCTCCAGTAGTGCCGCCATATTTTGAACCATCTAAATTGTCAACAATAAAGAAACTACCATCCTGATTTTTAAACGGGCCGTCTGAAATTGGTTTGGTATCAATTGGTTTAAAATTTTTGTTTAATTGTCGTTCGCGCATTTCGGGATGGTGTGCTGAATCTCGAATCCCTTTCAATCCTGGAAACCTCTTGGAGAAATTATAATGTGCGGACGCCAATTTATCAGGGACTCCTTTTTCATTATTAAGGAGTTTTAAAGAGTTATTAAAGTTGTCTAAAGCATACAAAAACGCACGGGCGTGGATTCTCGGGATTGTGGAAGACATCTCTCTCGGTAATATGCCGGCATTCCATCTCTCACGTTTGTAAGTACGCTCCACATCAAAGAAGTCGGGCTTTATTTTTCCAATTTGCGGATTTTCGTAAAAGTCTCTTTCAAGTTTTTCTTTTATTTCATTCTTGCGAGCGACCTGTCGATCGATATCTTCAAGAGTCGGACGAGCGCGGATGGGGTGCGGTAGAAGAAATAAATTAAGAGCCATGTTGGCTTCAAAAAATATAGATTCTAGCGACGTTAGCCTGTCTTGCATCGCACGATTCCAGTGTATATCATCAGATTTAATCCAATGTCCAGGTACGGTAATTTCGAAAATATGCATATTATTTATCCTTTAAAATTCGCGTAAGGAAGCAGCCTAAAGTGATAGTACTCTGATTTTTAACCAAAAATGTTGTGTATTTATACATTATTCAGTGATATTGTGGTGAGAGTTTGCATTTTAATGAGGTGCGAGCGTGGCGCGTATCCGCTGATACTGTTCTCAATGTGATTTTTGGAATGCAGAGTTCAGGGACGAAAATTTTTGATGTAGGTATGGAAGTAGGTACAGGATGGAGATGTCGCCATGAAGGCCTCATGAATAATAGGTATTTGCATTACACCGCTTCCGCCAGGCAATAAAGAAACCGCCTTCGGGCGGTTTTTTATTGCCTGGCGGAAGCGAGCAGGGCGCTTGCGCGCCCTGCGTGTGAGATTCGAAGGGCTGGGCCTACCGGCCCAGCCCGCCCCGAATCCTCCAACCGCTACCGCTGCGCGGCAGCCCCGCGCGCGCCAGGCGCGCGTTCGTGGTTCTAATCAGCTTTTCGACTGAGCCAGCTTTCACAGCATCCGACGCATCAGTCCGTGTTCGAATAGCGGACGTGACCCTCGCGCCCGATATGAAGCTGGCGTGCCAGACCTACAACGCCCGCACCGAAACCGTGGCGCAGAAGCCATCCTTCTGCAATGCGTGGAAGCGCAAACAGTTCTGCATTATTCCTGCGGATAATTTCTTTGAACCTTGCTATGGGACTGAAAAGCCGGTGCGCTGGCGCATCGAGCGCGCCGATGGCATGCCGGCCGCCATCGCCGGGATATGGGAATTCCGGCCGCAAGATTTGCTGCTGTCGTTCTCGATGCTGACGATAAACGCGGATGGCCACCCGCTCATGCAGCGTTTCCACAAGCCAGATGATGAAAAACGGATGGTGATGATTCTCGACCCGGAGCAGTATCACGGCTGGCTTGATGGTTCCCTTGTGAGCGAAGAGGATTTGTTTCAGCAGTATTCAGCAGAACGCCTTGTAGCTGTAGCTGATCCGCTTCCGCCGCGTATGAAAAAATAAGCACGAACTGGCGGTTTGCGAGCGAGGGGCAGGCCTCACAATCGAACAAAAAATCAATAGCTTTGTGTTTCAAAGCAAGGTGAGTTTTACTACGCCGCTTCGATAAAGGCTGAGGCCGTGTCCAGATGTCAGACCTGACCCCTAGCCCTGTTCAACCTGACCCCGCCCCGATGCGGATAGAACCAGGGTTCACCATTTCGACATAACCTCACCATGCCGATGGGAATTCAGCTATAAGTCATCGCAACGAACCTTCTCTAAATGCATCCTCCTCATAACCCAGTTCCATAGAGAATTTACTGGTTTCAACATTTACCGTAAATTCGAAACGTGTCCATGCAGGCTGATTATTAGCAGCCATAAATTTCTGATGTGCTGCAGCCAAGTAATGGAGTTTCATCGTATCTGAATCACTGATGGAAAACTCGCTCTCATTGACTCCGTTGTTCGAATAAAATTCAAACTGACTGACATCGCCCTCCGGAGAGAACGCGGCAATCATCAAAATTATTTTTGTATCCTCTGGTGCAATGCCATACAAACATTGTCCAATCTCCTTGGATATTTCAATATCCTTCGATTCCATTTTTCATTCCTTTACATAGTTTTTAAAAAAACGCTTAAACACCTTATTTCCAACGCTATACTCCAGCATAAACGAAGTAGGTATAAATAACCCCGACAATCCCTCCATTTTAGATCGTGCTAAAAATAGAGGTTATGCGGCCATGGCAGGCTTCTGTTTTGGCGTAATACCGCCAAGTGCCATGTTGGGCCGGTCGTGATTGTAAGTTCACAACCAGCGGGTTGCAAAATCCTGAATCTCATCGAGCGTTTCAAACAGATGATGGGCCATCCGTGGGTACCGGCCAGTTCCGATCCTGGCAATAACTGGGGCGCCATCCAGCGCAACGGGCTTCAGTATGAGCATATACGCGACGTGTATCCCATCAATATTTTCAGCCTGTCTAGGCTCGACACGCTACAGCCGGAGCGTCAACAGGCATTGCGCAAGGCGATGCAGGCATATGGCAGCAGTAATACGCAAGACGGCAGGACGCACTGGATTTTAAGCGGCGAGGAACAGGCGACGGCCCGTAAGCTGGCTATCATTCGGGCTGAACCATGAGCGTACAAATCCCGCTATGGGGAAACCTCCGGTAAAGCAGAAAACAGGTCGGCTTTAACAATCTCAGCACAGCCATTCACAAACTCTTCTTTGGCAGAAGGATTATCCATGTGCACGTTCTTGAACGCATCAGACATGACTTTGATATAGTTTGTCCTACCCAAGCGGCGCGCGGAAATAAATTTGAAACATTCATTTTCGAACTGGCCAATCGACATTACGCTGATCATGCCTTGAACTTTTGGCAGGGGACAGCACAGATTACTGCCGTCGGTGCCAGTGTCCAGATTCGAGAACACTACGCTCCTGGTAACGCCGTCGGGAAAAGGGCACTGCACAGTCAACCTGCCAAATAGGTGTGCATGCGAGTGAACTTCTGCAAAGGCAAGTCCGTGCTTCATGATGTTCTGGCCGTTTTTTGGAGGGTCATACTTGAACAGATCGCTGTGGGACCAGAGGTGGTTGGCTAATTCCAAGGCGCGATAGTCTTCCGGCAGCAGCGCCTTCAATGCAAATCTCAACAGATCGATTTTTTCGGGACTTGCAACGTAAAAATTTCCCTGAACTATATCGAAGAGCAACTTTGCACGCTGTACTCCTAAAGATTTTTCCATCATTCCCGCGATGAATTCCTGTTCGTTAAGCGCCGATAACTGCAACAGTATCTCTTCGGGGGGCACGCCAGTATTAAAATCCATATTCGCCTCGCCAATCTATTCTTCAAGGAATTAAACATTTCCAATTTAACATATTGTGGCTTGGCTGTCCTGCGCGGGGCACGGGGGCAGCCTCCCCCTAGAGGCGGTGGCCAAGGGCGAGCTGCGGCCTTTGCGCAAGCCAGCCAGCGACGAGTAGGCCGGCGAACGCGGCCTTGCCCGGCCGTTCTTGTTTTTGAAATGCATCGCCACCCTGTTTGTCAGCAACCTTCTTGGCGCCGCGTCCCCGTATTCTGGATACTCATTGCTCCAGTAGTAAAAATCATTTCCGTATCAAATTTATCTTGTGGCGGAATTCAAGCGTTACAGGGTGGCCTAGGAGTTCTCGTTGCGGAATGAAGTCGAGTGTAAGTTTTTGAAATAAAAGAATTATTTTGAAGACTTGAAAACTAGCGACGGGTTAAACTGTTCGTGAGTTCGAATCTCACCGCTTCCGCCAATCATATTAAAGGTTGCCATAACGTATCGCACGGTATGATGCATAAAATTCTTGGAAATCAACGAGTTAAGTGAATTTTAGCCCATCTGAATCGCAGATTCGGCTACCTTCAAACTCACTGTCGCACATTTTCACGTAGGTTAATTTGTAGGTATGATGCGGTTTTCTCATCTACCGTACCTACAGGAACCGCGCCATGGCGATCAATACCCTTACCGACAACGATTGCCGCAAGGCGCTCCCCAACAATGGGAAGCTGCGCAAGCTGTTTGACGGTCATGGTTTATTCCTGGCTGTTTTGCCTATTGGGGGCAAGGTCTGGCGCGTGGCGTATCGCAATGCTGACGGCAAGCAGCAAACTGCGGTGATCGGCCCGTATCCACTCATTGGCTTGAAAGAGGCGCGCGACCGACGCGATGCGATCCGCTTGAAGCTACTCGACGGGGAAGATATCAAGTCAAAGCTCAAGGTGAAACCATCGATCACGCTTGATGTTGCGATCGCTGAATACTGGGCCGGCCGCACCGACATCAGCGAGGGTTACAAAGCCAATGCACTCAGGGGGCCTGGCAATGCATTTGTCGCCGAAGCTGGGAAGCATGCTGCTGCGCGATATCACACGCGAAAGCCTGATGGATGCTTTGAGGCCCATGGATGCGGCGGGCCTATCCGTGTATGTTCGACGCGTCCGCATGTGGGCCAGCCAAGTGCTTGATTGGGGCGTTCAGCACGGACACTGCGACGAGAACCCTGCATCATCGATCAATGCGAAGGTCGCGTTTTCCAGAAAGCCTCGAGAGGGGTTTGCGGCGCTGGCCATATCCGAAGTGTATCCATTTCTGGAGCGCCTCGCGCTGGAGGATGAAATTCAGTCGGTGCTTGCCTGCAAGCTGCTAGCACTCACCTGGACCCGTACCGACGAGCTGCGCCGCATGACGTGGGCAGAAGTCGAGGGCGATATCTGGCGCATACCTGGCAAGCGGATGAAGAAGAACCGCGAGCATCTTGTACCGCTATCGACGCAAGCCCAAGCGCTGTTAAAAGAAATGAAATTGCGCTCGCGCGGGAGCGTCTACGTGTTTCCGAATGATCGAACAGGCAATCGGCCCATGAGTGAAAATTCGATCCTGTAGCTCATCCACCGGATCGGGTACAAAGGCCGCATGACGGGACACGGTTGGCGCAAGGTGGGGTCAACTTGGGCGAACGAACACGAATTCAATACCGACCATATCGAGATGCAGCTCGCGCACAAGGACGGCGGAGTGCGTGATGTCTATAATTCTGCGGAGTACCTGAAGCAGCGAAGGGCGATGCTCCAGGCATTTGCGGACTGGCTTCTTAAATGTGAGGGCTCGTACTTGACCTGACATATTGGGTCCGATTTACGAATGGCCGCATCGGCCCCGAAGGGGAATCGTCTTAACGAAACTGCTATGCCACAAATACTAGGCTGTCCGTGCAGTTAGGGGAAGGTCAGCCTTTATTCTGCTAACATAGAAGTGGCAAAATCAACTACCACCACTGACCAATTGGCCGAATTCAACATGAAAGGGGCAGATAATGTCTAGACAAGATGATATCGAAAATATGGTGTACCAACAAGAGCAAGAGGCAATCGCCAACGCAAATAACAATGAATGGGAGTATGTGCGGCAGCGTTACGTTGAGCTTCACGCCCGTAATCGCTATCCCGTAAGGATCAAGGCTGGAGCTAACGTTACCCTGACTGGTCCTTTTTTCCCAGTTACTCATCGTAACAACGTGAATATCCAACCCGGTCCGAACGGCAAGGGTATCGAAGTGAAGCTTGAAGATAGTTGCAGTGGGCAAATTGGGGATTACCGCGTCGAAAGCAATGGCCTCAATGGCGTAGAAGTCACCCGCTACCACGGTCCGACACGGACATAATGATTGACGCGCATTCAACGTCGTATGAACGTTGAGTGCTTTGAATCCGCTAGCCTGCCTTTTAGGGTAATGCTTTCATGGGTTTAATTGGGTAGGCATCAATGGTGCGCTTCTGGCAGATATCGGCTCTCAGAACTCTAACTCATCTGGCAGTTCGTGTCAGGTCGAGTTAGAGTTCGCATTGTTTAAAGCAGCTTGATACCTGCTGCGTGTAGCGTTGACAGGCGCCATCCGACCGTGCGGCGGCTGATGGCGATGTCGGCCGCCGGAATCTTGCCTTCTTTGAGCCAGCGCCGTAGCGTTTCCGAGGTAACGCCGATTAGCTTGTACAGGTCCTGGCGATAGATAATGCGGTCAGTGTCGGTAGTGCTCAATTATTACTCCAAGTTGTTGTTTTATCGTCATTTTGGTTGGCCTCTGGCCGTGCTGCAGTCGGTAATGCGTACAGCATCTGGTGCATTGGACGCCTGTCGAGCATGTGGGCTGTCGCCAGGGCAAACGCTTCGGCTTCGGTGTGTTGGCAAATTTCAGCACCAGGCTTGCGGTAGTCGCGCAGCCGGAAAAATTCTTTGTATTCGTTCATTGTTGCTATGCTCCTTCTAATCCGTGCATCCACAATCGGTTAAGAGCGCCTAACAAAACGTCGTCCAGGGAAACGACCGGCCCCGATGCTGGTCGAAGCCACCTGGCATTGTTTTCGGGAGCCGCGCCATGGCCAAAGCCCTTCTTCCTGATGACCTGTGGGCGCTGATTCAGCCTTTGCTGCCAGCACATCGTCCCTCTTCCAAAGGCGGACGTCCTCGCATTGACGACCGCGCCGTCTTGAACGGCATCCTGTTCGTCCTCAAGATCGGCTTGCCTTGGGAATATCTTCCTCGTGAACTCGGTTGCGGCAGCGGCATGAGTTGCTGGTGGCGCCTACATACCTGGCCCGCTACGAACGCCGTGCCGACATCCATCAAGCATTTCTCTCGCTTGCCTGCATACTCATCTGCCGGAGATACATTCAACGGTTTTGTTAGGCGTTCTAGGCTAGGTAAATTCTAATTTGAAATTTTATTTGTTGGATGAAATAATGCTAAAATTGCGCCGGTAAAATTTCATGTCGCTAAAGGGGAAATTGAAGATTTTTTAATTTTGCTCCATGCCTTAATGGCGGAGTCTTGATTTTCATGTATTTTTTCAAATGAAAATTAATTGCGTTGAGGTTTAATTTTTTATTTGCATGGTATTTTGTTGTGGGGTTTTATTATTATTTAATTTGAGATGTCTTTTGTGGCGTTAGAGGAACATTTTTTATTTGCTTCAAAAATTTTTCATCTAATGAGCCGTGACAACGGGTGATGTCTAAGGAATGAAGTCTACGCCGTTAAGCAGGAGAGATTGTTGAATTTATGTACTTTTGAGGAGGATTGTTTCATGTTGAAAAATATTGGATTTTTTAGTGGACATGGTGTTGTATTTTTGAAATTGGCTTTATTTTTTTCACTATGCGTGGTGGCATTTTCTGCGTTTTCTCAGGCATTGTCGTTTGAGACGGCAAATAAAACTATAACCACCATAGGTGTGCACGGAGATAACTATTATTTCAGGGTGTTGGAGCCATTGGAGGCGCAATGTGCATATTCGATTATCTATATTCCTGCGAGTAAAAAGCCGCTATATGTGCAGGCTCTCGCTGCTAAATTGGCTGGAAAAAAATTAAGTAGGATTAATTACACTTTGACAAATGGGCCAAATTCCGAGTGCCATGCTTATATTGTTGAAATGGAATAGAGTCCCCGTGCCTGATTACACCGCTGCTGGAGATCAATGTGCTTCGCCCAATGACACGCTCTGAATGTGCATGCCGCGTGTTGGCCAAGAATTTTCTTGCCTGTCCGACCGTCTAACATTGGTTTAGAGGGTGTAGACAAAATCAACAACGAAGTTGTGGCATGCTATCTCGATGTGGAGGGAGCATGTCATGGCAACCAAACATTCACTCGGCAGCACTGCGCCGTCAAGCAGTGCCGGTGGCAGACCACCAGAGTTGAAGCCTGAGCATATCGCAGTTTTGCACGAGATCGTGCAGGAGCGCGCCCAGGCCAGCTTGCAGGAAATTGCCGACGAGCTGTATCACCGCTGCGCTCTGCGCGTGTGCACAGCAACGATTCGTCGTGCCCTACGCGCGTTAGGCCTCGTACGGCTCAAGCCACTGCGCCGTAAGGTCACGGTGCGAGCCGAGGGCGCCAAACGGTATGGCTATACGGCAGCTCACCGGCGCGAGGCCATCTCGCCATACAGCACGAACCTGACAGATGCCGAATGGGAGCTGGTTGCTGATTTGTTCGAGCGTACGCCGGGACAGCGAGGCACGCCCGTGCATTACAGCCGCCGCGATCTCGTCAATGCGTGCTCTTACGTGCTGCGTACAGGCTGCGCATGGCGGCTGCTACCCGAGACGTTTCCCCCCTGGCAGGCAGTCTACAAAGCGTTTTCGCGCTGGGTCGGCGCAGGTGTATTCGAACAGATGCAAGACCGGCTGCGCGAACAATGGCGGGTACGCATGGGACGCGCAAGTACGCCAAGCGCGGCAATCATTGATGCACAGTCCACCCGTATCTCGCCGCAAGGTGGCGAAAGCGGATTTGATGCAGGCAAGAAGGTTAAAGGGCGCAAGCGTCATCTCGTGGTCGATACCATGGGGCTGATCATCGCCGTGTCCGTCACCGCCGCGAGCGTACAAGACCGGGATGCGGCAGCAACCGTGGTGACGCAAGCGTGCAGTAAGAGCCCTCGCCTCGAAAGGCTCTATACCGACGGCGCCTATGGCGGGAAATGTGCGCAGGCCATCGAGCAAGCGCAGCATATCCGCGTTGAAGTGGTTCGTCATCCAGCCAATGGCACGACCGGCACGCTGCACGATCCCAAGACGCCCCCTGAAGATGCTGCGGCTGTATATGCCGGGTTCAGGGTCCTGCCGATGCGCTGGGTTGTCGAACGGACGCACGCGTGGATGGAACGCTGGCGCCGCACGGTGATGCATCACGACCGCAAACTCACTGTTTCGGCAGCCTGGGTGTGGTTGGCTGAAGCACGTATGCTACTCAACAGACTCGCTTTTAAGCGTTGATTTCGTCTACACCCTGTAAGAGCGCCTAACAAAACGTCGTCCAGGGAAACGACCGGCCCCGATGCTGGTCAAAGCCACCTGGCATTGTTTTCGGGAGCCGCGCCATGGCTAAAGCGCTTCTTCCTGACGACCTGTGGGCGCTGATTCAGCCATTGCTACCAGCATATCGTCCTTCCCCCAAAGGCGGACGCCCTCGCATTGACGACCGCGCCGCTTTGACCGGCATCCTGTTCGTCCTCAAGACAGGCTTGCCTTGGGAATATCTTCCCCGTGAACTGGGCTGCGGCAGCGGCATGAGTTGCTGGTGGCGCCTGCATGCATGGCAACAGGCCGGTGTGTGGCAACGCATCCATGACGCCATGCTGCAGCACTTGCGGGAATACGACCAGATTCAATGGGAACGCGCCAGTGTCGACTCCGCCAGCGTGCTATCCCCCCCTCGGCGGACAGCATACCGGCCCCAATCCCACCGACCGCGGCAAGCTCGGTTGCAAGCACCATCTGCTCGTCGATCAACGCGGTCTGTCTCTGGTGGCGAGCATATCAGGGGCTCAGGTACATGATTCCCGCATGCTGGTTCTGCTTGAGGCCGTTCCTTCAGTAGCAGGGCTTACCGGCCGTCCACGCAAACGTCCTGCCAAACTGCATGCCGACAAGGCCTATGCTTCGCGCGCCCATCGGGCCTGGTTGCGCAGCCGTGGCATCACTCCACGCATAGCCCGCTATGGCATCGAGTCGCGCGAACGCCTGGGTAAATGGCGCTGGGTGGTCGAACGCACGCTAGGCTGGCTGCACCGCTTTCGCCGATTACGCATCCGCTACGAGCGCCGTGCCGATATCCATCAGGCATTCCTCTCGCTTGCCTGCATACTCATCTGCTGGAGATACATTCAGCGGTTTTGTTAAGCGTTCTTATTCATTTATCGATTAACCTGCCTAGTCAATCATTAGGACGGTCCGGTTGGCAAGGTGTCGCCGGTTTTGGTAGATCCGCGAAGCATAATACTATTCGATTCCTTACGGAAAATTGCGTGTTGCTTGACGCACACTTTGAAAATAACGCATGAACGAAAAACGACTGACTTATATTGCCGTGATGAGCGCCACGCTACATGGCCTTCTTGTTGCCTTCGTGCTGGCCTATCCGAGCGTCGCGATGATGCGCTTCTTTCAGGGTTTCGATCCGCAACGTTCAAGTTACCAGGACCACACCGCTTGGTGGGTTGTCTGGATCATATTGCCGGCCGTCTTTGCACTTTTCGGCGGCATCATGACAGCGCTATCCTGCTTAGCGTACAACCTGTCCGCCAAGCTGCTTGGCGGCGTTCGTTACAAGGATCAAACATGAAACACGCGTACCTAGTTGTGAGAGCTATCATTGGATTGTAGTATAGCCATTTTCACAAATGATCCGCCCGTTTTGAGGTGGCAGCAAACGGCTGCGGATTCAATCGGTCAACGCAACACACTGTTCAAATCGTTGAGCCGGTGTTTGGTAGTGTAGCGTCTTCCTGGGGCGCTCGTTTAGTCTTCTGGCTACCGCATCGAGTTGCTCTTGCGAGTAAGTGGAAATATCCAGCCCTTTGGGGAAATACTGCCGCAACAGGCCGTTGGTATTTTCATTTGAACCGCGCTGCCACGGATTCTGTGGATCACAGAAGTAGACCTGGATGTCAGTGGCCATAGTAAAACGCTTGTGGCCAGCCATCTCTTTGCCTCTGTCCCAGGTCAGTGATTTATACAGTTCGTGGGGCAGCCTGCGGGCATTGTCGATCAGCGCATTGACAACCGTCTCGGTGTCCTTGGCGGCAACTTTCACTAGCATGACGTACCGCGTCTGGCGCTCGACCAACGTCACGATCTGGCTGTTGTGGCTACCGCATAGCAGGTCGCCCTCCCAATGCCCGGGCACCGCTCGATCCGCTGCCGTCGCGGGACGCTCGCTGATCGGCACCGCGTCGACAATTCTTCCATGGTTGTCCGTTTTTTGGGTGTGATGACGGGAGCGGCGCATGGCGCGCGTCCGGCGCAAGTGTTCCAGCAGCTCCTTCTTTAGGGCGCCTCGGGCCTGGATATAAAGGCTGCGGTAAATGGTTTCGTGCGACACGTGATACTCCTCGTGGCTCGTGAACAGTTGCTTGAGCCAGCCAGCAATCTGCTCTGGTGACCATTGCAATTGGAGCTTGCTGGCAACCATGTTGGCCAACATGCGGCTCTCCGTCAGCTTACAAGGTTTGGGGCGGCGCGCCTGATCCCAAGCATGCTGATCTGCTTGAGCGGCACGATATGCTGCGCGACCACCATTGCGCTTGAGCTCCCTGCTGATGGTCGATGGTGCTCGGCCAAGGCGCCTGGCAAGTGCGCGGAGGGATACGCCGGTAACGATTGCACGCGATACCTCCTCGCGCTCGGCCAGCGTCAGTGCCAGTCTGGAGCGGCATCGCGGCGCTGGCCGTATGCCACCAGATTCAGCCAGAATCCGCTGTATCGACGAGTGATTCCGATCAAATAGTTGGGCTATCATCTGCAGGGAGTCGCCTTGCTTCCAGCGTTCCCACATCAAGGCCTTCTGGCTCTCGGTGTAATAAATGCGTGGTTTCTGTTTCATCTTCAACACTCCTGTAACCTAGGCGTTTAGGTTAGAGTGTTGCGACCACCGATTGAATCCGCAGCCACAAGCGGTCATTCGCGACAGCGTGACAATTTGTGAGTTTTTCTGCTTAGCAATCCGCTATGCTCTGGTACCGCTACCGGCCACTACCGGACGTTCGGGACACACAAACAAGTAAACTTAGACTAAATGCAAATTCAACCGTTCCCTTGGAAGTCGCTTTTCTTGGCTCCTTTCGCTAGCGTTCCTGTCTTGACGCTTGCTGGCTTGGGAAGTTCTGATGCGGGTGCAGCATCCGACTTTGGTTGGGGAATTTTCTTTGGGCTCCTGCTGGCGGTTCCAGCTTCCTTTGTGGCTATGCTGCTTATCGGCGTCCCGGTTTTCTTGATTTTGCGGCCTCACAAGTACGCGCTGATGCTGACCACTTGTGCAGCTGGCTTTGCTATACCATTTCTCATGTTTTTCGGAGATGCTCCTTCAAGAACAACTTTGGGTGCAGTTGCTTCAGGCGTCGCAGTGGCTGCAGCAGCATATTTTTTACGGCCACGTAATGCCTAACCACTTAATCAACCGGATGGCTTACGCGCTGCGCGCTTCAGACGCCGGTTATCGCGAACGTTAAAATGTTGGCAGAACCGGCCAGGAGCAGCCGCACACGTCCTCAATATTAGGATGGATTGGACATGAATTTCGATTGGCATGGTGGAAAAATTTCGCGTATGACGGAAATCGATTCTGATTACAAGAACACGCAAAACGTTCGGCGTTTTCTTTCCCACGAGTGTGGGCCAGATTTCAAGTTCGACCGTGAACTCATGGCGTGGGTGCGCAACGGCATTGCGAAGAACATGAGCGACGTGGCGGACGAATGGATTCGTCGTGTAAAGCGCGGCTGAGTTCGGCCAGTAGCAGACATTCGGCAGAACTAAGCTTCAGCCACTATAAGATAAAGCAGAATGCGATTAGCAGCACATTACTATGTAGAGTTCGAGACCTTAGGGAAAAAGCCAACTCAATTGGAGTTCAGGTCCCTTAGCGAGGATGATGTTCTGACGTTCTCGATTGTCAATCTGAAGCCTGAATCGGGCCTTTTTGTCGCGTGCATCGGCGACGTCATCGACTATGGCGATTCATACATCGCTGCAAATGAAGCGCTCGTTCGCGAACATGCCCAGCAAGGCGGTTTCCCTGCAAACCGCGTGTCGGAAGTCATTTCAGTCATTGACCCGACTACGGCAGAGTAGTGCTGCCCAACAAAGTACGGTAGCTTCTTCCCTGGCCGAGCTTCGCTCTGATAATGCTGAACGTGGCCAGGCCGTTGCCGCCGCGCGGCAGTTCCGCGCGCCGTGGGCGCGCGTTCGTGATACTAATTGGCTTGTCAACTGAGCCAGCTTTCACAGCACCCAACGCCTCAGTCCGTCCCTTCGATTCCGACCTGATCATTTACGCTAGACCGACCCCTTATCAACCGGCACAAACACTTCCCATTGATGTTGTATCGTGGGTTTTACAGTCCTGTCGCAACTTACCGCAACATTCGGTCCAGACAGGCCATGGCTCTTCGGAACCCATTTCACCCGCAAAGGTACCAAGCATTTTGTCACCAGAATCTTCCGGTTCGGCTCCAATACCTGCCACTTTGTTCCATTTTTGGAATTCTCTGCTGCAATGAACTTGACAGCAGCATCCTTGATCTCGAACAAGCCATGTATGTCACCGCGTGTCCGATCCTCGTCAAGTGTGGCAGCGAGTGCCGATGCGGCACCGGCGACAAGAAAGCCGACAAGGGCGGTGCACACGCGTTTATTCCATCGTAACGGTTGCAACATATTTACAATCCAAATCGGCATTTCCCACCCTTACAAAATCAAGCCACTTAACCCCGTCGATACACAAATTCCTGACGGCCAATACCTTGCGTAACAAAGTCCGCATCCGGCGGTATCGTTTCCCAGAAAAACACATGTTTAAAAATGGGAATCTTGTTGAATTTTTTCGAACGGAATATCCATCTGTTTTTCGTGAAATCGCTGTAGCGGTCGCCTTTGAACTGTTTGTGAACAGATGTGAAAGGAAGCAGCTTTTCCGCGATATCAGGGAAAGAAAGACTGGGATTGTCGTCCTTGAATTTCTCAAAAATGGCGAATTGATCCCTGCAGATAACTTGAATGGCGGTTTCCGGCATGCGATAGCGCGGCGACCACAGGACGTTCCAGCCTGATTCTATTTCATTGATGAATTTCACCAGGCGCGGCGTCATGATATAGGCGTCCGACTCGATATGGATGATTTTATCCACGCCTAATTCATTTGCCACCTTGACGGAGTGGAGAAAGCTGCGCCACCAGCCAGGGTAGTCGGCCCCGCTTTGCCGTCCCAGATTATTATCAAAACGAATGATGAGGTTTTTATCGTCACTCGACGCCAACGGAGCATTATGGGAAACTGTCTTGATGATGTCGGAAGGTGGAAGAAATGGCGATCCATCATCGATCATTATTTTCTTTACAGCATTGATTGGAATATCTTCGTAGTAATCAAGCCACCGCTGATACCGGCTTTCCCATGACAGGGCATCTTTTATAAAGCTGGTGCAGAATATAATGGCTTTCATTTGTTACGCACATTCCTTGTATTTGAGAAATCCAGGTGATACATGATCTGATTATTAAAATTGTCCACTATTTTAACAGACAGGAGACGCCTAAAGAACTGAAAGCGCATACCGGCGATGTGCCCGCTGGCCTGATGGCGCCTCCCGCTCGCGACGCCAGCAGTCAAGCATCGGCGCAAGGAGCACGTTTCACTGATGCCGTATCGTCCTCATGCCTCGATCATCGCTGGTGATACTATGCCCATAGCAGAGGTTTCCCATGCGCAATCTTCTTACACCTGTGAACGAATGAAAAACACCAGCGTCGAATATCGTCATAACCTTCCCCTTGATCCGCTGGACGTTGTTCGCGTGTTCGATCACTCCGGCATCAAGCGGCCCACCAGCAACCTTCCGAGAATCGCGCGCATGTTTGCCGCGCCTTGCCTGGTGCTGTCGGCATGGGTGGATGGCGAACTTGTGGGGCTGGCCAGGTCGCTCACCGACCATGCGTATTGCTGCTATCTCTCGGACCTGGCGGTAGACAAGCAATACCAGGGCTTGGGTATCGGCAAGGAGCTAGTCAAGCGCACCCAGGCCATCATCGGCGAGGAGGTGTCCCTGATATTGCTGTCCGCCCCCGATGCCATGTCCTACTATCCGACGCTTGGTTTTGAGCCTGCCGGCAATGCTTTCGTTATTCGCCGCAACCATTGAGTGAGCGCTTCAAGCCATTCTTGCACCCCGATGAAACCCATCTACACCCTCGCCGAAGCCCTGGCAAAAGACCTCAGCCGGGTCATCAAAACCCAGTCCCTCACCCTCGACAGCACCAGGCCCCACATGGGCTTGAAAGGCAGCCACGGCCTGTTCGCCTCTGACGAGTGGTGGGAAAGCATCAAGGCCGGCCGCATCCAGACGCAAACCGTGACGGGCAGGATCGAGCGCACGTATTTCGCGGGCCAGGATAGCCGGCGCGGCGATCAAGTCAACAGTTTTACCTTGCGCCTGGACGATGGCTCGACAGTCGACGAGAGCATCTACACGCACAGCAAGCACGATATCAAGCTGTTCGTGCCTGGCGCCATGGTGACGATGGTGTATGCGCTGGACGAACTCAAGGCGCAGCCAGCCGCGGATGGCAAGGCCAATGTGGCGCGTATCGTGCTGGAAGGGTACTGCGTCTTGCCGCCACACCCGCTATCTGCACAGAGTTGACCTCGGACAAATTCTGCACTGGAATTCGTTTGACCTCCCCCCGCACCAGGCCTAGAGTCAACAAGGAGACTTCAACCGACTGCGTCCCCCATGGCCAAGCCCTTTCCCCTGAATCCCAAGAACCCCGAACGCATCTGCTGGGGTTGCGACAAATATTGCCCGCCGGATGCCATGCGCTGCGGTAATGGTTCCGAGCGCACGCAGCATCCGATCGAACTGTTTGGGGAGGGCTGGAATGACTGGGGGCTGGCGGCCGCCGACAAGGCCGACAAGGAGCAGGAGAATAAGCCGTGATGGCAACCCCCGCCACGCATTGACCCGCTACAATTTCCCATCGCATCCGCGCCGAGGAAATACTCATGCAAGAGATACTGTCCCGCTGGCTGGAAAGCAGCGCTGGCGATTGCCCATTCGTCGAACATCCCGCCGTGCACACGATCGCCGAAGCGCTCATCCATGTGGCGGCCATGCCTGGCCTGATGGTGAAGAATCTGTTCGTGCGCGACGAGAGGGGGCGCCGGCATTTTCTCGTCATCGTGCCTTTCGACAAGCGCGTTGACCTGGCGGCGCTGGGGTGCTTGTTGCCTGCCAGAAAACTGAGCATGGCTTCGTCCGAACGCCTGCTGCGGCACCTGGGCATCACGCCAGGGGCCGTCAGCCTGTTTGCGCTGATCCACGACAGCGCGCAGGCGGTGGAACTGGTGCTGGACCAGGCCGTGTGGGACGCTGATTCAGTGCAAGCCCACCCGCTGCGCAACACGGCCACGGTGGCGCTGTCGCATGCCACTTTGGTCCGTTTCCTCGCGCATACGGGCCACGTACCCCGCATTCTGGACGTGCCGGCAGCTATTTAAATAGCGTCTTTCAATGCCCGCTCACGGGCGCGCCGCCGCTGCGCCGTCCCGGCCGGAAACCGTGTTCGCGGGCAGACCAGGCGACGAGGAACCCCAGCAGCAGCAAGCTCACCATCGCCCACGGGAAAGCGTCCGCGCCCCAGGTTTCCAGCAGGGCGCCGCCCACCACGCCCGCGGCCGCAATCGCGCCATTCCACGCCACGACATTCATCGACAAGGCCACGTCGGCGCCGCTGCCGGCCGTGTCGGCCAGCGCCGTCTGCAGCAGGGTGGCCGCGCCGCCGAAGCTCAGGCCCCAGACGGCCATGCCCAGGTAGATCACGGTGGGGATGTGCGACGCGATACCCAGCACGAGGGCCGTCGCGGCGAACACGGCCAGGCTGGCCAGCACGGTGGCGCGCAGGTGGCGCTCGACCAGCTTGCCCGTGAGCCAGATGCCGGCCATGGCGGCGGTGCCGAACACGAGCAGCACCAGGTCGACTCGCTGTGTCAATCCGGCCGGCGCGACGAACGGAGCGATGTAGGTGTAGAGAATGTTGTGCGTCAGCATCCAGGCGATGACGACGGCCAGCACGGGGCGCACGCCCGGCGTCGTGAAGACGCGGCGCAGGGGCAGGCGTTCATGGACGGACTGGCCCGGGTAGTCGGGCACCTTCGCCAGCACCCAGGCAATCAGGATCAATGTCAGTGCAGAAATGATCCAGAACGCGGCGCGCCAGCCGACGAGCGAGCCGAGCAGGGTACCCAGCGGCACGCCCAGGGACAGGGCGACGGGGGCGCCCACCATGGCCAGCGCCAAGGCGCGGCCTTGCTGATGCGGCGCCACCATGCGTCGCGCGTAGCCTGCGAGCAAGCTCCACGCCAGCCCGGCCGCCATGCCGGCAAAGAAGCGGGCCGCAAGGGTCAGCCAGTAGTGCGACGACAGGGCCGTAACGGTATTGAACACGAGAAAGCCGATGATGGTCAGCAGCAGCACGTTGCGGCGGCGCCAGCCGCGCGTGGCGATGGTGAGCGGAATGGCCGCCAGCAGGGAGCCGAGCGCGTAGGCCGTGACCATTTGCCCGGCCAGCGCGGCGCTGACGCCGAGGCCCGCGCTGATCTGCGGCAGCAGGCCGGCGGGCAAGGTTTCCGTGACAATGCAGATAAAACCCGTCATGGCCAGGGCCAGCAGGCCGGCAACGGGGAGGCGGTCGGCCAGCACTGGGCTCGCTCCGGTAGTGATAGTGGCGTGATTCACGGCAAACTTCCTTGTAAAGTAATCGGGCGCAGGAAACCCACGACCGTTGTAGCGGTATATATGTATCGATCGGTATAAATATAGGCGATGGCGCGTCGCGTTGTCAACGACTTCTGTATCGAGTAGTATGTAAGTAGCGTGTAAGCAGATGAGAAGGAGCGATGGATGGCGCAAATGGGACGGCCGCGCACGTTCGACCGGCAGGCAGCGGTGGAACAGGCCATGTTTTTATTCTGGCAGCAAGGGTATGAATCGACGTCCTTGAGCCAGCTCAAGGCGAGCCTGGGCGGCGGCATTTCCGCGCCCAGCTTTTATGCGGCGTTCGGTTCGAAGGAAGCGTTGTTCCGCGAGGCGGCGCGATGCTATCTGGACACGTTTGCCCGCGTGACGGAATGCCTGTGGGACGATGGCCTGGCGCCGCGCGCGGCCATTGAGCAGGCCTTGCGCCAGTCGGCCCGCATGCAGTCCGATGCGGGACATCCGCCTGGCTGCATGGTGGCGCTCGGCTGCATGAGTGCGCCGACGGCCGAGCATGCGGCCGTGGCCGCGCCCCTCACGGCTTCGCGCGCCCGCACGCGCGCCGGCTTTGTGTACTGCGTCAAGCGGGGCATGGCCAGCGGCGAATTGCCAGCAGATACGGATGCAGTGGCGCTGGCGTCCGTCTTCGACAGCTTTTTATCGGGCGTGGCGATCCAGGCCCGCGATGGGGTAGGCTACGCCGTGTTTGACTCTGCAATTACGCAGGTGATGCGCGTGTGGGATGCCAACCGCTTGACCGCCTAGGCGGTAAAGTGAAACTCCAGCACGTCGTCGCCATACTTGTCCGTCTCGCCCGTCGCCGTCCAGCCCAGGTAGCGGTAAAAGCCGTAGGAGCGCGAGGCGGGGTCGCAGGAGCAGCCGAGGAACAGCCGTTGGTGGCCTTGTGCGCGCAACTCCGTCATCACCAGTTCCAGCAAGGTCTTGCCGATGCCTAAGCCTTCGAATTCCGGTAGCAGGGCCAGGACGATGATTTCGCCCGTGTCGCGCTCGCCAAAGCAGTAGCCGACCAGCTGGCCGTCGTGATGGCAGACTTGGCCAGGCAGGCTGCCTGAACGCATCATTTCCGCCCAGGTGTCGGCCGTGATACCCACTTCCGCCAGGCGTTCCTCGGGGATGGCGTTTTGCCGCGTCTTGCCGCGCAATGCGATGAAGGCCGGGGTATCTTCCGCCTTGGCTGCATGGAAAGTAATCGATGCTGGGTGTGTCGTCATGTGTTGTTCGATGGTGTCGGATAGTGGATAAGATTATTCCCAGGATTTGCGCATGGTTTGCGCTTGGCGCTGCCAGTCAACTACATTTTTCTTTTCGATGGCCTGCTGGCCGGGATTGCCGCTATCGATGATTTCATCCTTGACGATGATCAAATCGTTTTTTTCATTCAAGCGATATTCCCGATAGCGCTCGCAATCCTGTTCGCGCCGGGCGACGGTGATTAACTTGTTCGCCTGCCATTGATAGCTGTCTTCATAAAAACATTGCGCCGCGCAGCCGCAATTGGGGATGCCGCCTTCGATTCCTTGACCGGTGATGCTGATATCCAGATTCGGAATGGCAGATAATGGCTTGTTGAAACGGTATTGCTTCGCCGGCGCATCCCACAGCCACACATCGGAGCATCGGATGCGCCCCTGGCTATCCGTGTAGCCGGTCACCCACAGGTCGGCGTGGCCGTCGAAATTCATGTCGACCAGCAGCGCGTGCAAATTGCCCGTGCCGCTGCTGCTGCAACTGCCATGGATCCACTGCTTGCCGGCTTTCAGCTGGTAGGTCTGTTTTTCATCGTGATTCACATAACGGATATCGGCCGCTTGCCGTACTTTGCCTGTCGCGGCTTTCTCCAGATGCAAGGTGCCGCCATAAACCGTGGTGGAAATCAGGGATAAAAGCAGAGCAATCAGTTTCATGGCGATATTCTTGGGCGGGTATTGGGGAGCAATGCCCCGATTGCATCAGGCGGAGAGTGATCATACTGCATGATTTCGTTAATGCGCCACACCGTTTCCTATCGTGCATTCTGCGCGGAACAGTGCTGTGTACAATGCCAAAAAATCTCCGAACAAGGAATTCTGATGACATCCTCTCCCGAATCGTTGAATGAAGCGGGCATCCTCGCTTATAACGATAATAATCATGCCGAGGCGTTCAGGCAATTCGACGCGGCCGCGCGCACCGGCGATCCGGCCGGCCAGCATTTATTGGCCAGCCTGTATTACCAGGGCCATGGCGTGACGCAAGACTTGCCAAAAGCGGTGGAATTGTTCACGGCCGCCGCGCAAGCGGGTTTTCCGCCGTCGCTGGCCAACCTGGCCCTGATGTATGCGAGCGGCGATGGCGTCGCGCAAGATACGGCGCAAGCGCTCGCGTATGGCCGCCAGGCGGCCGAGGCGGGCGATGGCCAGTCGCAATTCAATCTGGCTCAGGCTTACCGCAAGGGCGACGGCGTGCCGCAAGACTATGCCGAGGCGGCGTTCTGGTACAAGCAGGCGGCCGAGGCCGGCTCCCTGTCGGCGCAGAATGAATACGGCTTGCTGTACGCGCAAGGGCAGGGCGTGGAACTCGATTACGTGCAGGCGTATGCGTGGATCGCCATGCCGGCCGAGGCGGGCAGTACGCAATCGATCAAGAACCGCGACCAGTTGCTGGAAATCCTTACGCCCTCACAGCAGCAGGCGGCGCGTGCGCTGGCGGCCGAGTATGCGGCGCAGTATGGCGTCAATCCCCACTAGATTTCTTTGCCGGCAGCTTGCTGAGCTCGCCGGTCGCATCGAGCTCGTAGCTGTCGAAATCGCGCGCCAGGAACAGTTTGCCTGAGTAATGCAGCCGGGCTTCCGCTTCCAGTTCGGCCATGCCGTCCGCATTGTGATAGCGGGCGCTGAAGTGGGTGAGGATCAGGTTCGGCAAGCGCGCCGTTTCGGCGAACTGCGCCACGCGCTGCACGGAACTGTGCGTGGGACCGGGGCCCACTTTCTGCAGCATTGCTTCCGTGTAGGTGGCTTCATGCACGAGCAGTTGCGCACCGGCACAGGCGTCCGCCAGCAACGACGGCGTGTCGTTGTCGCCGCCGATCACTACCGTGGCGCGCTGCGTTTCCGTCTGGCGGAAAGCGCCGGCCGCTAGTACCGTGCCATCGTCCAGGATCGCATCCTGGCCCGCCTGCAACAGTCCCCAGGCGGGGCCAGGGGGCACGCCGGCGGCCAGCAGGGCCGGTTTGTCCAGCTTCCATCTGCTCGTTTCCAGCGCAAAACGGTAGCCCACGCTTGGCGCCCGGTGCGACAGCGCATGGCGTGAAATGGTCAAGTCCGCTGCCGCATGCACGACCGGCGCGCTGTCCACATCGATGTGGATCAGCGGGTACGTCAGGAACAGTTCCGTGTGCAGCAAGGTTGCGTCGATCCATGCCTTGATGGCGGCCGGGGCGATCAGCAGCAAGGGCTTCTTGCGCCCCGTCATCGAGGCGCTGGCCAGCAAGCCCGGCAGCCCATAGCTGTGGTCGCCATGCACGTGGGTGATGCAGATGCCCACCAGGTCGTGCACGGACAGGGGAATACGCTGCAGCCGGTGCTGCGTCGCTTCGCCGCAATCGATCATCCACCAGTCGCGGTTGTGCGTCGTTTGCAGGGCCAGCGACGTGACGTTGCGGTGGCGCGTGGGCACGCCGGAAGACGTGCCGAGAAAAGTCAGTTTGAACATGGGCGCATTATGCGGCAGGGCGGCGGATTTGTGCAGTATCAAGGCAACTTGCCTGCGTCGTGTAGTCGACAAAGCCGTCGCGGCGGCAAAAGCTGGCCAGCTGCATGCCGGCCTGGCGCGCGATGCGGATGGCCAGCGAGGTGGGCGCCGAGATGGTGGCGACGAGCCCGATATGCATGCGCGCCGACTTGCGCACCAGTTCATAGCTGGCGCGGCTGGACAGGAAGACGAAGCCGTCGTGCATGGCGATGCGGTGCAGCGCCAGGTAGCCGATCAGTTTATCGAGGCCGTTATGCCGGCCCACGTCCTCGAATACTTTCACGATGGCGCCCTCGGCCGTGCACCAGGCGGCCGCGTGCACGCCGCCCGTCTTGTGCATCAGCTCCTGGTACGGCAGCAGTTCGCGCGCGGCGCGCCCGAGGATGGCGCTGCTGGTGACCAGCGGCGGCAACGGCTGCGTGATCTTTTCCGGCACCAGGTCCAGCAGGGCCAGGCTTTCGATGCCGCACACGCCGCAGCCCGTGCGTCCGGTCAGCGCGCGGCGACGGGTCTTGAGCTTGATCAAATCCGGCTGCGCGATGGTCAGCCGCACTTCCGCGCTGTCCTCGCCGCAGCACACATCGAGGTCGTAGATGTCGCGCACGCTGCCGACGATGCCTTCGGTCAAGGTAAAGCCGACGGCGAATTCCTCGAGGTCGCGCGGCGTGGCCATCATTACCGCGTGGGCGATGCCGTTGTAGACGAGGGCCACGGGGTATTCCTCGGCCACCAGGTCGTGGCCCGCCGTGGCCACGCCGGCCTGATGGCGCACCATGGGAACTTCCAGGTAACCATCGCGTTCGATGGTGGTGATGCCAATATCGCATTCCATGATTTTTCCTCCGGTTAATCGATCTGATAGCGCGGGCAGGGCCGTATCGAGGGCGGCAGCGGGTCGCCGTTCAATTCCAGCAGCGAGCGTTCCGTTTCGCGCGTCATGGCGTTCAGTGCCAGGCAGTTGGGCGCCAGGCCGAACGGTTCGGCGATCTGCTGCGCGATGGCTTCCAGCGCAAACAGGGTGTAGGCAACAAAGACGGAAATGAGGGGCGTGGCCACGCCGATGGCGTCCACCAGGCCCAACGGCAGCAAGAAACAGTACATATAGACGGTGCGGTGCACCAGCACGCCGTACGGATACGGGATCGGCGTGTTCTTGATGCGCTCGCAGCCGGCCACGGTGGCGGCCAGGTCGTTGAGCTGGGTGTCGAGCATCCACAGCAGCTGCGTCTGGGCCGGCTGGCGCTGCACGGCGTCGTACAGCATGGCGCGTACGGAATGGAGAAGGGCGACGGGCTTGAAGGCGATGCCCTGCAGGCGTTGCATTTCCTCGGCCGGCAGGTAGCGCGCCAGGTCTTGCTGCGCATCCGTCTGGCGCAGCTGGTGCTTGAGCGCATAAACGAAGGCGATCAGGCGGCGCAGCAGCAACTCGCGGTCCAGGTCGCTCGTTTCCTGCGGCAGATACGTGAGCGCCTGCGAAGCCAGGGCTCGCGCGGCGATCAGCAATTGCCCCCAGATATGCCGCGCCTCGACAAAGCGCGCATAGCTGGCGTTGTTGCGAAAGCCGAGGAAGATTGCCAGGCTGATGCCGACCATGGGAAACGGCGCCGTATCGAGCGGGATCTTGACGCCGAAGATACGGCCATCCGTCAGCAAGGCCAGCGAACTGACGACCAGCATCAGCAGCAATTGCGGAATGATGGCTTGCAGCACCGAGCCATCCCAGACGAACAGCATGCGGAACCAGTTGGTGGTGGGGCGAATGATCATGATGGAAGACGCATGCCGTGATGCCGGTTAATGTTTCCGGGGCACGACTTTGCCCTCGAAGACGTAGTATTGGAACAGGTTGTAGCCGACCATGATCGGCAACATGGAACCCATGCCGATGAGCATGAAGATCAGGGTCGGTTCATCCGAGGCGGCCGCCGCGATGCTCAGCTTGCCCGGCACGAGGTCGGGGAAAAAGCTGATGGCCAGGCCCGCGAACGAGGCCAGGAACAGCACGATGGCGCCGCGGAACGGGCCGCGCACGCCGTTCACATGCACGGCCCACAGGATGTAAATAAAAGCGCTGGCGGCGATGGCGGCCAGGGCCAGCAGCACGCCGAACACGCCCGGCTGCGCCCAGCGGTCGTGGCCGATGGCGCTGAAGACCATGGTGCCGGCCGACAGCACGATGGCGGCCGCGACCGTCGCCAGCACGCTGGCCGTCGCATAGCGGCGCGCCGCCGCTTCCAGCTGGCCGCCCGTTTTCTTGATCAGATAAGTGCTGCCCAGCAGGCAATAGCCTGCCACCACGCCCAGCGCCGTGCACGCCGTGAAGATGCCGCTCAGCCAGCCCGGCTGCAAACCCGTGATGACTTCGCCCAGCACCACGCCTTGCGCCACGGCCGCCAGCAGGCTGCCCACGCCGAAGACCAGGTCCCACTGGCGCTTCTTGCCGGCTGCATGGCGGAACTCGATCGAGGCGCCGCGCATGATCAGGCTGGCGATCAGCAGCATGATGGGGATGTACAGCTGTTCCAGCAAGGTGGCGTAGGCGCTGGGGAAGGCGCCGAACAGGGCGCCTCCCACCACCACCAGCCAGGTTTCGTTGGCGTCCCACACGTGCTCGATGGACTGGAAGATCAGGTTGCGTTCCTGCTCGCGGCGGGTAAACAGGCTGAGGATGCCCACGCCCAGGTCGAAACCGTCCGTGACCACGTAAAAGATCAGCATCAGGCCGATCAGGCCGAACCAGGCATTGCCCAGCATGGCGTGCGAATTCATCTCCATTACAAACTCCTTGATTGGTAGCGGCGCATTTCAATACCCCACGGCGTGGGCGGCGTCCGGCAGCGGCAGCGCCACGTCCGGGCCTTGTTGCAGCCATTTCTTGGCAAATACAAAGAAAGTGAGGAACAGCACGATGTAAAACACGCAGAACATCAGCATGCTGCCGGCCACGGCGTGGGCCGCCACGTCGGAGACGGCGTCGCGCGTGCGTAGCAAGCCGTACACGACCCAGGGCTGGCGGCCCACTTCGCGCACGATCCAGCCGCACTCGACGGCGATGTAGGGCAGCGGTATCGTCAGCACCCAGGCCAGCAGCAGCTTTCGGTTGCGTACGAACTCCTGCACCCGTCCGCCCGCCTTGCGCCAGGCCACGAAGGTCCAGAACGACAGCAGCACGAACCACATGCCGATGCCGGCCATGGCGCGAAACGCGTAGTACAGCAGCGGCAGCATGGGCGGCTGGTCTTCGCGGGCAATGTCGGCCAGGCCCGTGATCTTGCCCGTCGCGCTATGCGTGGCGATCACGCTGAGCATGCCGGGCACTTCGATGGACCAGTCATTCTTTTGTTCAAGCTGGTTGGGCCAGGCCAGCAGGGACCAGGCCGCGCCTTCGCCATCGCGGTTCGTGTGCCAGTGGCCTTCGATGGCCGCGCCCTTGGCGGGCTGGGTCTTGAAGACGTCGACGCCGCTCGAATCGCCGAGCCACACTTGCAACGGTGCGATGACCAGCAGCAGCATCAGCGCCAGCTTGAACGAGCGGGCGAAGAAGGCCGGTTCGCGGCGCTTGAACATATACCAGGCGGAAATGCCGGCGATGACGAACAAGCCCGTTTCCACTGCTGCCACCCACATGTGGCCCACGGCCCAGGCCATGTCGGGATTGAAGATGGCGGCCACGTAATCGGTGACAATGATCTTGCCGTCGACCACGCGTACGCCGGCCGGCGTCTGCATCCACGAATTGGCGACCATGATCCAGAACGAGGAAATGCTCGATCCCAGCGCTACCATGCCTGTGGCAAACAGGTGCACGCCTTTCGGTACGCGGCCCCAGCCGAACATCATGACGCCGATGAAGCCCGCTTCCAGCATGAAGGCCATGGCGCCTTCGAAGCCGAGGATGTTGCCGATGAACTGGCCCGAATGGTGCGAGAACGGCGCCCAGTTGGTGCCGAACTGGAATTCCAGGGGAATCCCGCTGACGACGCCGACGGCAAAGTTCAGCACCAGCAGCTTGCTCCAGAAGCGCGCGTGGCGGTAGTAGACGGGGGCGCTGGTGCGCAGCCACAGTGCCTCGACAACAAACAGGAACAGCGACAGACTGATCGTCAATATGGGCCACAGGATATGGAAGATGGCCGTCATCGCAAATTGCGCGCGCGACAGGTCCAGGGTGTCGAAACCGAACATGGCGTTCTCCTGATCAGCTGAGGGCTGCCGAAGGCGACAGCAGCACGGGGATGGATTTGAAGGTCGGCGTGCGCGAGCCTTCGCCCACGCTGTCGAGCGGCACCAGCGGATTGGTTTCCGGGTAGTAGGCGCCGATGCAGCCGCGCGGGATGTCGTACTCGACCAGCAGGAAGCGGTCGGCTCGGCGTGCTATGCCGTCATGCCAGACGCCGACCAGGTCGACCCAGTCGCCGGCCGCAAAGCCCAGCATGGCCAGGTCGTCCTTGTTGATGAAGACGACGCGGCGCTGGCCGAATACGCCGCGGTAGCGGTCGTCCATGGCGTAGATCGTCGTGTTGTACTGGTCGTGCGAACGCGTGGTCATCAGCACCATCAGGCGCTCGCCATATTGCTGGCGCGCGCGGTGGATCGGGGTGTCCAGTTCGATGGCGTTGACGAGGAATTGCGCCTTGCCGCTGTCCGTTTTCCACACCCGCTCGCGCGAGGCGATTTTCAGGTGGAAACCGCCTGGCTTGGCTATGCGCAAGTTGTAGTCGAAAAAGTCGTCGAAGACTTGCTCGATGGAGTCGCGCAGCAGCGCATAGTTGCCGGAATAGCGCAGCCAGTCGATCTTCTCGCTGCCCACGGTCGCTTGCGCCATGCCGGCCACGATGGCGATTTCCGAACGCAGGTTGGGCGAGGCGGGCTGGTTCATGCCGAACGAGATATGCACCATGCTCATCGAGTCTTCCACCGTCACGCCTTGCGCCACGCCCTGCTGCACGTCGATTTCCGTACGTCCCAGGGTAGGTAAAATCAGCGCATCCTTGCCGTGCACCAGATGGCTGCGGTTGAGCTTGGTGGCGATATGCACGGTCAGGTCGCACGAACGCAGTGCATCCCAGGTGCGCGGCGTGTCCGGCGTGGCCATCGAGAAATTGCCACCGAGCGCGACAAACACTTTGACTTTTTTCTCCAGCATGGCCGCGATGGTGCCGACGGCGTCGTAGCCGTGGTGGCGCGGCGGCTCGAAGTTGAACACCAGGCCCAGGCGGTCGAGGAATTCCTTGGTCGGCTGTTCCTCGATGCCCATGGTGCGGTCGCCCTGTACGTTCGAATGGCCGCGCACGGGACACAGGCCCGCGCCGCGCTTGCCGATATTGCCGCGCATCATCATCAAGTTCGACAGGATCTGCACGGTGGCCAGCGAATTCTTGTGCTGCGTCACGCCCATGCCCCAGGTGGCGATGACGGCCTTGCCCTTCACGTAGATCTGCGTGAGCTCTTCGATCTTGTCGCGTGCCACGCCCGATTCGGCCAGCAGCAAGTCCCAGCTTTCCGCGCGCAGGTCGGCCGCGAAGGCGTCGAAGCCCGTCGTGTGTTCGGCGATGAAATCGCAGTCGAGCACGCGCTCCTGGCCGTGGGCGACGGCCGCGTCATCGAGTTCGACGACGCGCTTGGCCATGGCCTTGATCAGCGCGAAGTCGCCGCCCAGGGTGGGACAGATGAACAGCGAGCAGATATTCGTGCTGCCGCCCGTCAGCATTTCCAGCGGATGCTGCGGGCTGGTGAAGCGTTCCAGGCCCCGTTCGTGCAGCGGGTTGATGGAAACGATGACGGCGCCGCGGCGCGACGCTTCGCGCAATTCGCCCAGCATGCGCGGGTGGTTGGTGGCCGGATTCTGGCCGAACAGCAGCAGGGTATCCGCATGCTCGAAGTCGTCGAGCAGCACCGTGCCCTTGCCGATGCCCACCGTTTCCGGCAAGCCGCGGCTGGTGGCTTCATGGCACAGGTTGGAGCAATCGGGAAAATTGTTGGTGCCGTAGGCGCGCACGAACAGTTGGTACAAAAAGGCCGCTTCGTTGCTGGCGCGGCCTGACGTGTAGAAGGCGGCCTGGTTCGGGTCGTCCAGCGCGTGCAGGTGGTGCGCCACGAGGGCGAAGGCGTCGTCCCAGGAAATGGCCTGGTATTTGTCGCTGGCGGCGTCGTACACCATGGGGTCCGTCAAGCGGCCATGTTGCTCCAGGTCATAGTCCGACTGCTCCATCAATTCCGTGACCGTGTGCTCCTGGAAAAACTCCGGACGCACGCGCTTGCTCGTCGATTCGGCGGCCACGGCCTTGACGCCGTTTTCGCAGAATTCAAACGTCGACGCGTGTTCGCGGTCGGGCCAGGCGCAGCCGGGACAGTCGAAACCGTCGGGCTGGTTTTGCTCGAACAGCGAACGGTAATTGCCCGCGCTGACTTTTTCCTTGAACAGATTGATGGCCACGTACTTGAGGGCACCCCAACCGGCCGCGGCATGGGTGTAGGGCGCAATGCGCGCGTCGGACTTTGGCTTGCTCATGATGACTCTCCTGGTGATGTGCGATGGGACAATCACATGGTAGGGGCGGCGGACTGCCCCGTAGGCGCACAGTTCCGGCTAAAAAAACAGAGTACAGATGGCAGGATGACGATGCCGGTCGCGCCGGCGCCGGCCGTGATTTATGATGTGGACAAGGAGAAGAACATGCACAAGGAAGACAAGGAAGTGGGAATCGACGCGGCGCTGATCGCGCTGCTGGCGCTGCTGTGGGAAGCACGACAGGAGGCGCCGGAGAAACCGTGGTCGCTGGCCAAGCTGGCCAAGCGGGCGGAAGTACAGATGAGCACCTTGCTGCGCCAGCTCAATGCGCTGTCCAGCGCGGGACTGGTGACAGTGGCCACGTCGGAGAGCGGCGGCGGCAGCGCTTCGCTGAGTACGGCGGGCGCCGAGCTGTGCGCCAGCGTGTTCGCGCCGCCAGGAGAGTAAAGCCGAATCTGTACTCTATCGCCTGGCGCCGGACTGTACCTCCTTGAGTGCCTGCTTTCGTCCTATGCTACATCCAGACGAACGCACATCAAGGGGAAGCACAATGAACACCATCAGGTATCCGCAGCCAGACCATAGTGAACCGTGCGTGGACATGCTGGGCCGCCCCCTGACGGACTTGCGCATTTCAGTCATCGACCAGTGCAACTTCCGCTGCACCTATTGCATGCCGGCCGAGCTGTACCCGAGCGATTATCCGTTTCTTCCCTCCAGCGAGCGCCTGTCCTTCGAGCAGATCGAGACGATGGCGCGCGCCTTCGTGCGCCTCGGCGTGGATAAAATCCGCATCACGGGCGGCGAGCCGCTGCTGCGCAAGAACCTGGAGCAGCTGATCGAGACGCTGGCGCGGCTCACCACGCCGGACGGGCGCGCCGTGAGCATCGCGCTGACGACGAATGGCAGCTTGCTGGCAGCCAAGGCGCGCTCGCTGAAGGACGCGGGCCTGGACCGGGTCACGGTCAGCCTCGACAGTCTCGACAACGGCATTTTCCAGCGCATGAATGGCGTCGACTTTCCCGTCGAGAAAGTGCTGCACGGGATTGAGGTAGCGCAAGCCGTGGGCTTGAACCCCGTGAAGGTCAACATGGTCGTGCAGAAAGGTGTCAACGACAGCCAGATCGTGCCGCTGGCGCGCCGCTTCCGCCATACGGGCGTGATCCTGCGCCTGATCGAATTCATGGACGTGGGCGGCATCGGCGCCTGGTCGCGCACGCATGTCGTCACCTCCGAGGCGGCGCGCGCGCTGATCGCCGCCGAATTTCCCCTCGTGCCGCTGGCCGAAGGCAAGCCTGTCTTGCACGAGACGGCCAGCCGCTATCGTTATCTTGATGGCGGTGGTGAAGTGGGTTTCATTTCCAGCGTGTCGCAGCCGTTCTGCGGCGACTGCAGCAGGGTGCGCGTGTCGTCGGACGGCAAGCTGTTTACCTGCCTGTTCGCTCACGAGGGCCTCGACCTGCGGCCCCAGCTGGACTCGGCGCAAGGCCTGGAAGCCCTGCTGCGCCAGCACTGGCAGCGCCGTGGCGACCGTTACTCGGAAGTGCGCGGCGCACTGGCCCAGCTTGGCGGGCGCAAGCAATATCCCACCGTGCGCATGTCGCTGGTCGGCGGGTGAGCGGTCTAGAGAAATTCGGTGATGAGTTTGCCGAGGAGGATAACGGCTTGCTCCACTTCCACGCTCCACGGATAACTGTAGTTGAGGCGGATGCAATGCCTGTAGGCCTGGCTGACGGAAAACATGCGCCCCGGACCCACCGTGATCTTGCATTCCAGCGCGCGCCGGTACAGCTCCATGGAGTCTATGTCGCCGGGCAATTCCACCCACAGCACGTAGCCGCCCTGCGGGTGCGAGATTTTTGTGCCCGCAGGGAAGAAACGCAGCACGGCGGCGGCCATGATGCGCGCCTGCTGGGCATAGGCCTTGCGGGTGCGGCGCAGATGCTGTTCGTAGCCATCGTTTTGCAGGTATTCGGCAATCGCCAGCTGCGGAAACGAGGATGTGGCCAGGGTGTTGAGGAATTTGAGTTCCTCCACCTTGCCCCGGTAGCGCCCGGCCAGGGTCCAGCCCACGCGCTGCGCGGAACTGAGACTCTTGGAAAACGAGGAGCAGTGCAGCACCATGCCCTCGCGGTCGTAGGACTTGAGCGACGATGGATGGGCGTCGCCATAATACAGTTCGTTGTAGACGCCGTTTTCGATGGCGGGCACGTCGTGCTGCTCCAGCAGCTGGACCAGGGCCCGCTTGCGCTGGTCGGACATCTGGAAGCCCAGCGGATTCTGGAAGTTCGGCATCACCATGACGGCGGCGATCGGTTGCCTGGCCATGATGTCGGCCAGCGCTTCGATGCTGATGCCGTCGTACGGATCGGTGGACACTTCCACCACCTTCATGCCCAGCCGTTCGACAGCCATCAGCATGGCATAGAAGGTGGGCGATTCGACGGCGATGGTGTCGCCCGGCTTGGCCACGGCTTGCAGGCACAGATTGATGGCTTCCGTGGCGCCCACGGTGACGATGATTTCATCGGGATCGACGGCCAGGCCGTTTTCCATGTGGCGGCGGGCGATTTCGCGGATCAGTTGCGGATTGCCCGGCGGCAGGTCGTCCGTCACGTTCCACGCGCGGTTGCGGCGCGCCACGGCACCCGCATACTGGTTGATGCGTTCCCAGGGAAACAGCGACGGATCGGGGTAGGGCGAGCCCAGCGGGATGGCGTCGTGCAAGCCGATCGAGCGCAAGGTCGACAGCACCAGGCGGCTGACGTGCACTTCCGCAGGCACGGGGCTGGGCTGGGAGGCCTGCATGCACAGGTCTGCGGTCTGCGCATCGCCGGCGCGGGCGCGCACGAAGTAGCCGGACTGGGGCCGGCTTTCGATCACGCCCATGCTTTCCAGTTTGACGTAGGCGCGCAGCACCGTGGTGATGCTCAGCTTGTGCTGCTGGCTGGTCTGGCGCACGGAGGGTATCCGTTCGCCGGGCAGGAGCACGCCCTTGGCCACCAGTTGCTCGATGTCGCCGACGAGCTTTTCATACAGTTTCATGCAATGGTATCCATTCTTTGATTCTTGCTCTACGTCATTGCATTATCGTCCAATTCATGACTACCTATAGTTACAGTTATCGCATGTTGTCTAAATGAAACTGCTCTCCGGTACTTCTGGTTTAAGATCCACCTTGAAAACGAAAAAAGGAACATTGGTCATGGCAATTCCACAAAGCATGCTGTCTGTCGTCGCGCGCGACGAAGTGCATTTGCAGTTCAATGTGAAGGCCGGCGTCGATATGCGGCAATTGTTCAAGCTGCTGGGCAAGCTGTGGGAGTCCGAAGTCACGGGCATCCTCGACCCCACCTTGAACCGCCACCATCAGTTGACGGGCGGCACGGCCAATGTGGTGCTGGGATTCAAGCCCGAGCTGTGGCGCGCCGCTTGCCCCGGCTGCGTGCCGGACAACATGGCCTCGTTCACGCAGGATCTGGTGGGCGCCAACGGCAAGACGGCGCCGGCCACCCAGCACGATTTCTGGGTCTGGATCACGCAGTCGAACGCGGCTACCTTATATGACAGCATGCGCACGACGCTCACCTTGCTGAGCCCGTTCGCCGAGCTGGCCAGCGAGCAGGTATGTTTTCCGTATCACAATAACGTGACCTTCGACGGCTTTGCCGACGGCGTCGCCAACCCGAATCCGTTCCGCGCCAATGGCGTGGCCATCATTCCGGACGGCGAGGCGGGCGCGGGCGGCTCGACCGTGCTGCTGCAGAAATGGCGCATGGACGTCGAGCGCCTGCGCGCCTTGCCCGTGCACGCGGCCGAGCAGGTATGGGGCCGTACCAAGGCCGGCAGCCATGAATTGGCGCCGCTGCCCGTCGATTCCCACGTGGGTCGTAACCAATTCATCCGTGATGGCGAGGAAGTCGACATCGTGCGCCGCAATGCCAATTACGCCAGTGCCGGCGAGGCGGGCGTCATGTTTGTCGGTTTCTGCAAGGACATCACGGTGACCATGGGCATGCTGCGGCAAATGTACGGCGTAGGCTATGATGGCGTCACCAAGACGGACAGGCTGCTGGATTTTTCCACGGCGCTGTCGTCGGCGATCTATTTCGTGCCCGGCATCGATGCCTTGCTGGCCGTGGGCATTTCGCCGGCGGATCCCGGCTAAGGGCCGCGCCAGCGGTTCCGTTTTTTACTTTTACTAGGAGTTTTCCATGCGTATTCGTCCCGCCACCTTGCTGTCCGCCCTGATCTTCGGCAGCGTCGTCTTCAGCGCTTCCGCTTCCGCCGTCGGTCTGGGTTTCCTGGCCGATACGCCGATGGCTTACCTGAACAAGAACGACAAGCCCGTCTTCGTCAAGGCCGTCACTGACGTGCTCAATGACAAGAAGGATGGCGAAGCCGTGCAATGGAGCAATGAAGGCTTGCGCAATTCCGTACGCATCGCCGCTGAAATCACGGCCAGCGACACGGAAAAGACGGATGCGCAAACGTGCCGCAAAGTGCAGGTAGCCTTGAGCGCCAAGGGCCAGGAACAGACCCTCAAGCTGAAGGTCTGCAAGGCCGGCACGGCCGCGTGGAAAGTGGCAAAGAGCTGATCGTCCGTGCATTTCCCTTGCCGGTTCCGCACCGGCAAGGTGCGACTTTCTCATAAGTAAGTGTTGCAGCGGTTAGAATCACGCTTTACCCTCACTTTTCTCACCTGCATGCAGCAAAGTCGCCTCCTGTTCTTCCGCCTGGCCGGCCAGTTTCGCCGCTATGGCGCCATCGTTGCCGTCACCTTGCTGGCTGTCGGCGTGGCGTCCGCCACCGATGTGCTGTTAATCCGTCAGTTGCAAAACGTCGTCGACGCCATGCGCGAGACGGCCAGCACGCAGGTGGCGCCCGCGTCCGGCGTGATGGGCATGTTGCAGGGCTGGGTCGACCGTTTCTTGCCGGCACAGGCGGGGCAGGTGGACTTGTGGGTGATTCCCGCCACCATCCTGGGCCTGGCCGTGCTGCGCATGGTGTCGAGCTTTGCCGGCGATTACGGTTCCGTATGGCTATCGAGCCGCGTGCAGGCCGATCTGCGCGAAAAGATGTTCGCCACCATCATGCGCCTGCCCAGCCGCTTCTTCGATACCACCACCACCAGTTTGACGCAGTCGCGCGTGGCCTTCGACGCCAGCCAGGTGTCGCAAGCGGGCTTGAACGTGCTCAACGTGATGGTGCGCGATTCCGTCGCCACCATCGGTTATTTGATCCTGCTGTTCAGCATCGACGTGAAACTGGCCCTGTTCTGCATGGCGTCGATGCCCATCGTGGCCATCGTCGTGACCCTGGCGGGCCGCCGCATGCGCCACCTGAGCAAGAGTTCGCAGCAAGCCGTGGGCGAGCTGACGTCCGTGCTCGACGAAAGCATCGCCGGCCAGCGCGTCGTGAAAATCTTCGGCGGGCAGGATTACGAGCAGGCGCGCTTCGTCGACGTGGTCAAGCGTAACCGCCAGCTGGCCGTCAAGCACGCGGCCACGTCGGCCATGAATTCCGGCTTCATCATGATGCTCGTCGGCATCACTTTGTCGTCCGTGATCTATTTCGCCATGCTGCGCGCGCAAAGCGGCGCCATCACACCGGGCGCCTTCGTCGCCTTCATGGGCGCGCTGATGGCCATGCAGTCGCCGATCAAAAATCTGACGAAGATCAATGAACCACTGCAGCGTGGCCTGGCGGCGGCCGAGTCCGTCTTCGGCCTGATCGACACGCCGCTGGAACCGGACCCGGGCGCCATCGCCCCGGCGGCAGTGCAGGGCAATCTGTCGCTGCAAAACGTCCAATTCCGCTATAACAGCGACGATCCCGATGCGCCCACGGCCTTGAGCGACATCACGCTCGACATCCGCGCCGGCGAAACGGTGGCCCTCGTGGGTGGCTCCGGCGGCGGCAAGACAACCTTGCTGGGCTTGCTGCCACGCTTCTACGACGTCAGCGGCGGCCGGATTCTGCTCGACGGCGTCGACGTGCGCGACTACGCCTTGCTGGCCCTGCGGCGCCAGTTCGCCCTCGTCAGCCAGGATGTGATTTTGTTCAACGACACGATGGCGGCGAATATCGCGTATGGTGACCCGGCGCCGGACCAGGCCCGTATCGAAGCGTCGGCGCGCGCGGCCTACGCCCACGACTTCATCATGCAACTGCCGCAAGGCTACGCCACCCAGGCGGGGCAGAACGGTTCGCGCCTGTCGGGCGGGCAGCGCCAGCGCCTGGCCATCGCCCGCGCCCTGTACAAGGACGCGCCGATTCTCTTGCTCGACGAAGCGACCAGTGCGCTGGACACGGAGTCGGAGCGCTCGGTGCAGGCGGCGCTGGAAGTGCTGATGCGCAACCGCACCACCATCGTCATCGCCCACAGGCTGTCGACCATCGAAAGCGCCGACCGCATCGTCGTCATGCAGGGCGGCCGCCTGGTGGAATCGGGCAGCCACACGGACTTGCTGCGGCAGCGCGGCGCTTACGCGCGCCTGCATGCGAGCCAGTTGTCGCCCGTCAAGGACAGCGTGGGCTGAGGTGTGGCGCGCCAGCCGCGCCAGCGCATGTCCCCGCACCGGGGCCGGACCAGCAGGTCCGGTCCCGGTTTTTTATTGCACGAGGCGCAATCGTACCCATAGCGCACGGCGCTTGCCTTTATGATGCTGGTCGCAAAGCAACATGAACAATGGAACAATATGACAAATCAACAGACGAAGCGCTGGCTGCTGGCCGCCGCCCTGGGCATGAGCGCGGCCTTGCCGCTGGCGGCACAGGAACAGCCGGCGGCGCAGGCGCCAACCTTGCAGGAGGAAGACCAGACTATGTATTTGGATCAAAATTTCATGCCAAGCAACCAGCGCCGCGCCGTGTATGCGCTGCGTACGCCGCCTGAGCGCGACGAGGCGCTGGGCGCCTGGCACGTGCGGCTGGAATTTCCCGACACGCCGGGCGTGCTGGCCTTTGAAACCTATGCCACGGACCTGGACCTGAGCGAGGTCAGGTTTGTGCGTTTTCGCAAGTCCTACTACGAAAATGGCCAGCTGCAGCGTGAAACCTACTTCAATGCCCAGGGCGAGGAGCTGCTCGGCGGCTGCGTATACTTTGAAAATGGTCAGGTCAAGCAGCGGGTGACGGCCATGCCGAACGGGCGCGACAGCATCTCGGAAACGTATCACGAGAATGGCCAGCTGATGAGCCGCATTGTGTATCACGACGACGAGATGGCCGATGGCGAGCATGTGTCGTATGGCGCGAACGGGGCCGTCAGCAGCCGCTCGTATCAACGCAATGGCAAGATGGATGGCGTGCAGGAATCTTTTTATGACGATGGCAAGCTGTTCCAACGCGGACAGTTCGTCGATGGCAAGCGCGAGGGCGAGTTTGTCACGTATGCGCAGGATGGCAAGGTGCTGGGCAAAACCGTCTGGGTGCACGACCAGCCCGACGGCTGGTCGTTTGAAAGCCATGGCAATGGCGTCGTGTCGAACAAAACGCTGTACCGGAAAGGCGCCGTGCTCAGCTTGCAAACGTGGGGGCCGAGTGGCCGGCCAGTGTTTGCCTGGCAGAAAGACGCGCAGGGGCGCGACCATGGCGACACGACGGATTGGCATGCCAACGGCGTGCGCGCCAGCGTGACCCCGTTCGTCAAAGGCCAGCGCCACGGCTTGCTGCAAACCTGGCATAGCGATGGCAGCCTGCGGCAGATCGTGCCGTATGAACATGGCAAGAAGCACGGTATCGAGCGCCAGTGGGACAAGACCGGCAAGCTGGTGCTGGAACAGGCTTGGCGTGATGGCCAGCCAGTGACAGGCAGTTAGTTCCGCGCCGCCATTGCAGGTATCATGTATGTATTCCGGCCCGCCAGCAGGCGCAGAGCCGGCAGGATCGCGGCACGATAACTGGAGGCAATGGTGGCGGAAGCGGAAGTATCGGCGATAGCCAGGGCGCAGGGCATGGCCTTGCAAAACATGCGCGTCGTCATGCGCGCGGCGCAGCGGCACTCGGCGCAGATCGAGAAGCAGTGCGGCGTATCGGGTGCGCAACTGTGGGTGATGCAGGAATTGCTGGAGCGGCCGGGCCTGCGCATGGGCGAGCTGGCCGGCAAGATGTCGATCCACCAGACGACGGCCAGCAACCTGGTCGAGGCGCTGGTGAAAAAATCCTATGTACGCAAGGCGCGCGACCAGCCCGACCAGCGCGTGGTGACCCTGACCCTGACGCTGGAAGGCCAGGCCGTGATCGCCGGCGCGCCGCAGCCGGCGCGCGGCTTGCTGCCCAGCGCGCTGAGCCAGCTCGATGCCGACAGCCTGGCGCACCTGAACCAGGGCTTGGACGCCTTGCTGGCCGTCGTCGCCCCTGATGACAGACAGGCGGGCATGCTGCCGTTTCCGTTTACGATGTAGTTTCTCTGCCCGTCGGCTGTAGCGGCAGCCGCTGCAACTGCAGCTGCGCCAGCGCGCCATACAGCGGTTCGCTGAGCACGCGCGAGACCGTGCTGGCGACGACGGCGCAGGCCATCAGGCTCAGCACCATGCCGTGGCCGTCGACCATTTCCATGACAATGATAAACGCCGTCAGCGGCGCCTGCGTGGCGGCGGCCAGGAAACCGACCATGCCCAGCGCGATCAGGGCTGGTGCGTGCGGGTAGTGCAGCAGCACGGCGACGTCGTGGCCGATACCGGCGCCGATGGCCAGGGACGGCGCGAAAATGCCGGCCGGCACGCCCGACCAGACGGTCAGCCACGTCGCCACATATTTGAAGGCAACAAAGGCGGGCGCCACATCGGACGAGCCTTCCAGCATGGCGCGCGTGGCCACGGTACCGCTGCCGAACGTGGCCCCATGGCTGGCGATGCCGATGGCCGCCACCAGCAGGCCACACACGGCGGCGAACAGCACGGGCCGGCCTTTCCGCCAGGCAGACAATTTCCCCAGCGGATTGCCCCGGGCGGAGGCCAGCAGCAGCCGCGCAAACAAGCCTCCCGCCACGCCCGCGACCAGGGTCACGAGCAAGCCCGGCAAGGCAAGGGCCAGGCCGATAGGGCCAGGATGGATGATGCCGAAGTGGGTGGCGTTGCCGTGGATCGACACGGCCATCATGCCGGCCAGCACGATGCCTGCGACGATGAGGCCGCTGTTGCGCTGCTCCGGCGAGCGCGACAGTTCCTCGATGGCAAACATGACGCCGGCCAGCGGCGTGTTGAAGGCGGCCGCGATGCCGGCCGCGCCGCCGGCCACGAGCAGGGAATGGGCGCTGACCTGCGAGTGGCGGGGCAGCCAGCGGCGCGCGGACAGCATCACGCCGGCGGCGATCTGCACGGACGGCCCTTCGCGCCCCAGCGACAGCCCGCCCAGCAAGCCGCCCGCCGTCAGGACTATCTTCGCTGCACTGAGTTTCAGCGAGACAAACAGCGAGCGCTGTTCCGGCGCCACGGCCGGGTCCAGGGTGGCCATCACTTGCGGGATGCCGGAACCGGCCGCGCCCATCGCATAGCGGCGTGTCAGCCAGACCAGCAGGGCGGCGCAGGCGGGCGTCCACAGCAGGGCAAACCACCAGGCCTTGCCATTCAAAAACAGGAACAGATCCAGTGCTTCCTCGGCCAGCCACGTAAAGCCCACGACGACGAGCCCCGCAATGGCGGCCATGCCGACGACGACGGCGCGCGACCACCACAGGCGCGGGTTGGCAAATTCATGCTTGAAGGCAGAGGGGATGTCGTGCAAATGCTTCATTGCGGCAAGTCCAGGAAGGGGCGCGCAGGGCGTCGGGGAGACTTGCCATTATATAGATGTATTTGCTCGAATGTATTTGCCTGCCCAGTTGTGGCGCTTCCATTGCGGACTTTTACACGAACAGCTCGCGCCGCGCGCTCTGGCTGATGGCCACGGTGGCCGGGTGGCGCAAGCGCCGTTCCGTGGTGATCGCGTAGACTTGCTCGACGAGGCTGTCGACCCGGCCCAGCGCCACCACGGCGTATTGCTCGCACACCTGGGGCGCGATGACGGTGGGGGCAAAGAACAGGCCGGCGCCGGACTGGCCGAACGCTTTCATCATGGCGCTGTCGTCGAACTCGCCGACGATGCGCGGGTGCAGGTTGTTATCGCCCAGCCACTGCAGCAAGCGCCCGTAGATGGCGAAGTCTTCGCCGGGCAGCAGCAGCGGCGCGCCGTCCAGGCACTGCGGGAAGCCGCCCGTCAGGGTGGCGGCCAGGGCTGGTGTGCCGAACAGGGTCATGCCGCTTTCGCCCAGCAAATGGTTAAAGCCGCGCACGCTCAAGTGGGCCGGCATGGGACGGTCCGCCATGATCAGGTCGAGCCGGTGCACGGCCAGGTCCGCCAGCAGGCTGGCCAGCCGGCCTTCGCGGCAAATGATGCGCAGCGGTTCGGCCAGTCCCAGCGCCGGCGCGACGAGGCGGCAGGCGATCAGTTTCGACACGGAATCGGCGCAGCCCACGCGAAACGTTGTCGTCGTCGTGCGCGACTGGTCACGCACGATTTCCAGCAATTCATCACCCGTGCTGAAAATGCTTTCGGCATGGCTGAGGATGCGCCTGCCCGTGTCCGTCAATTCCAGCTGGCGCCCGCTGCGGCGGAACAGTTCCACGCCCAAGGTGTCGGCAAACTCGCTGAGCTGGCCGGAGATCGATTGCGGCGTCAGATGCAGCTGCTCGGCCGCGCGGGCGATGCTGCCCGTCTTGGCCACCATCCAGAAATAGCGCAAGTGCTTGAAGTTGAGTGTCGACATGGTTTTTCCTGGCCTGTAAATGCATCGAGTTTTTCGATGTATTATTAAATTATATTCGATTTGTTCGATGTTTATATGCAGGCTATGATGGCTGCTCAATTCATGCAAGGAGAGTGTCATGGACTTCAGAATACAGACAGACAGTTGCGGAGGCCGCCGATGAACGGCCTGGAAAGCATTGCCACGGCACCCATGTGGGCCGGCTTCATCGTGTTCGTCCTGTTCATGCTGGCGCTCGACCTGTTCGTCTTCGGCGGCAACAAGGCGCACAAGGTGGGCGTCAAGGAAGCGGCGACCTGGTCGCTTGTGTGGGTCAGCCTGGCCCTGCTGTTCAACGGTGGCCTGTGGTGGTATCTGAACGGCACGGCCGGACCCGAGATCGCCAACCAGAAGGCGCTGGAGTTTTTCTCCGGCTACCTGATCGAGAAAGCCCTGTCGGTCGATAACGTGTTCGTCTTCCTGCTGATCTTCAGCGCCTTCCAGGTGCCGGTCCAGTACCAGCGCCGCGTGTTGATCTACGGCGTGCTGGGCGCGATCGTCATGCGCGCCGTGATGATCATGGCCGGCGCGTGGGTGGTGAGCGAGTTCAGCTGGGTGCTGTATCTGTTCGGCGCTTTCCTGTTGATTACCGGCATGCGCATGCTGGTGGCGGCCGATGCGGAACCGGACGTGGCGAACAACCCCGTGCTGCGCTTTGCCCGCCGCCACTTGCGGGTGGCAGACGGCGACCATGGCGAACGTTTCTTCGTGGCAAAGGGTGGCTTGCGCTATGTCACGCCCTTGTTCCTCGTGCTGATCCTGATCGAGGTGACGGATCTGGTCTTTGCGGTCGATTCGATCCCGGCGATTTTCGCCATCACGACGGACCCGTTCATCGTCTTCACGTCGAACCTGTTCGCCATCATGGGATTGCGGGCCCTGTACTTCCTGCTGGTGGATGTGGCCGACCGCTTCCACATGCTCAAGTATGGCCTGGCGATGGTGCTGGTGTTCATCGGCGCAAAGATGCTGATCATGCCGTGGTATCACGTGCCCGTCGAAGCCTCGTTGCTGGTGGTGGCGGTCCTGATCGTGTCGAGCTGCGTGGCCAGCGTGTTCATCACCCGCAGCGACAAGAAGTAAATGCCGTACCGCGCGCCCTGCAATGGCGGGGCGCGCTTTTTAACCAACAATGGAAAGTGAACTATGCGTACCTATGCAATGAACAGTCCCCAGGCAGCGGGACGTATTCTGGCCCTGATGATGGTAGTCGACGGCAACCTGGCCAGCGCCGAGCTGCAAGCCATGCACCGCAGCAAGATCCTCGAGCATATCGACCTGGCGCCGGCCGCCTTCCAGCAATTGCTGCAAGACCTGTGCGACGACATGCTGACCTCGACCGTGCATGGCGCCGTGCAGCTGGCCAATGGCATGATCGACAGCCTGCTCGATGAAATCAGCGACCCGGACCTTCGCCGCAAGCTGCTGCAAGCCATGTGGAAGATCGCCGATGCGGACGACTGGCTGGCCGATGGCGAAGCCGTGTTGCTGGCCCGCGCCAGCGCGGTGTGGTCGGCGGAAACGAACTTCCGCCGGCATGCGGCGTAATCACTGCGCCTTGTGCCCCATGGCAATGACGGCGGCGCCGGCCAGGGCCAGGCCCGCGCCCGTCACGTCCGTCCAGGCCGGTGTGACGCCGTCCACCAGCCACAGCCATCCCAACGCCGTGGCGATATAGATGGCGCCGTAGGTGGCATACACCCGGCCGCTGGCGGCCGGATGCAAGGTCAGCAGCCACACGAAGATCAACAGGCTGAGGGCGGCCGGCAACAGCAGCCAGGCGCTGCCCTTGTTGCTCAGCCACAGCATGGGCAGGTAGCAGCCCAGCAGTTCGGCCACGGCCGTGACGGTAAACAGCCCGAAAGTGCGGGCAAGGCTGGTCCATTCGATGGCGTCGTTCATGCTGTTCCTGTTGTGCGGTCAGTCGTCATTGTAGATGGGTGCGTGTCAATTCAGCTGCAGGGCGACATACAGCAGCAGGCGGTCATCCGTGTCGTCCAGGTCCAGCCCCGTCAGTTCGGCGATTTTCTGCAGCCGGTAATCGAGCGTGTTGCGGTGGATGTGCAAGGCCCTGGCCGTGGCCATCGGGTGGCTGTGGTGGCGGAACCAGGCGGCCAGCGTGCGCATCAGCGTGCCGGACTTGCGGTCGTGTGCCTGCAGGCGCGCCAGGGTCTGGCGCAACTGCTCCGCCTGCCAACCGGCTTGCAGGCCGGACAGCAGCACGGGCAGGCTCAGTTCCAGATAGGAAAAAGTGGTTTGTTCGCCATCGCGGGCGCGGCCCACGCGCGCCGTCTGCTTCGCCGATTCATACGAAGCCGTTGCGCCATCGAGGCCGGGCAAGGCCACGCCCATGGCCAGGGTGGCGCTCGGCGTGAGCGCCTGCTGCGCCACCTGGTGCAGTTCGAGCAGGCGCTGCCTGGCTTGCGCCGCGCGCGCCTGCTGCGGGCCGCTGGCGGGAAAGGCGTCGAGCAGCACCAGTTCGCCCGGCGAGACGACGGCCATCAGCAGGGATGGCCAGCGGGTGGACAGGTCGGACTGTACTTGCTGCAGCTGTGTCAGCACCTGGTCGAGCCGCTCGCCCGGACCTTCCCCCGCATCGGGTATTTCCAGCACGAACATGGCGCGTGGCACGCGCAAGTCGAGCGCCAGGCGCGCCGCCCACGCTTGCATGCTGGCGTCCGAAATGCCCGTGCGGTAGACGAGCTGGAACACGAATTCCTCGCGGTAGCGTTTTTCGTGCTGCAACTCGCTGACCAGCCGCGCCTGCTCCAGCATCATTTCCGCCATGGCCCGCACCAGTTCACCGAACTGGCGCACGGCGTCCGGCTCGCCCGTCAGGCCCAGCACGCCGCAAATCTCGCCGCGCACCGTCAGGGGCAGGTTGATGCCGGCCCGCGTGCCCGGCAGCCGGGCCATGTCGGCCGCGCCGATTTCCACGCTGGCGCGCCGGGCCAGCGCCAGTTGCGCACCCGGATGCAGGTCGCCCACGCGCTGCGGGTCTCCACTGGCCAGGATCACGCCACGCGCATCGATGACGTTCACGCTGAAGGGAATGATGTGCATGGTGCGCTGGACGATGTCCTGCGCCAGGGGGAGGTCAATGTTCGGCATGTGGTGGTCCGTCTTGTGCATATGCATGGAATCATCGTATTGGGCGCTCAATTTCTTCATGCATCCGCACGATGACTGTTTGTCTGGACGATTGTACGATGGGCTGGCCGTATCCCATAAAAAAATAGTCAGGAGACACCCATGACCACCCATCCAGGCGCCGGCCTGTCCGCCGGCGCGTCCGCGCAGGACCGCGTGCGCGAAGGCGCCTACCGCAAGGTGACCTTGCATCTGATCCCCTTTATCTTCATTTGCTACCTGTTCAATTACCTGGACCGCGTGAATGTCGGCTTTGCCAAGCTGCAAATGCTCGATGCGCTGCAATGGAGCGAAAGCGTGTACGGCCTGGGCGCCGGCATTTTCTTCATCGGCTACGTGGCCAGTGGCGTGCCCAGCAATCTGCTGCTGCACCGCCTGGGCGCGCGCAAGGTCATCGGCACCCTGATGATCGCCTGGGGCATCGCCTCGGCCTGCCTGATGTTCGTCACCACCCCGGCCGCGTTCTATTCGCTGCGCTTCATCACGGGCGTGTTCGAGGCGGGCTTCTTCCCCGGCATCGTGCTGTACTTTACGAACTGGTATCCCGCCTCGCGGCGGGGCCGCATCATGGGCCTGTTCATGTCGGCCATCCCCATTTCCGGCTTGCTGGGCAGCCCCTTGTCGGGCTGGATGATGCAGTCGTTCGCGGGCCATGGCGGCCTGGCCGGCTGGCAATGGATGTTCCTGCTGCAGGGCATCCCTACCGTGCTGCTGGGCTTTCTCGTCTATGTGCTGCTGAACGACGGCATCGCCCAGGCGAAGTGGCTGAATGCGGAAGAAAAGCAGTTGCTGCGCGCCGACCTCGACGAGGACGAACGCCAGCGCCGCAACAGCGCGAATACGGCCGACACCTTCGCCAGTGTGCTGCGCAACAAGCATGTGTGGATGCTGGGCCTCGTGTATTTCTGTATCCAGATGGGCGTGTACGCGATCAACTTCTGGCTGCCCACCATCGTCAAGTCGCTGGGTTTCGCCAGCCCCGTTGCCGTGGGCTGGGTCAGCGCCATTCCCTACCTGTGCGCCAGCATCTTCATGATCTGGGTGGGCCGTTCGGCCGACAAACACAAGGAACGCCGCTGGCATTTGAGCGGCCCCCTGCTGATGGCGCTGTGCGGCTTGCTGCTGGCGACCCAGGCGCACGGCAACGTGGTCGTCGCCCTCGTCGGCCTGTCGCTGGCGACCATGGGCGCGCTGTCCGGCCTGCCCATGTTCTGGCCTTTGCCGACGGCGTTTCTCGGCAGCGCGGCGGCCGCCGGCGGCCTGGCGCTGATCAATTCGCTGGGCCAGGTGGCGGGCTTCGTCAGCCCCTTCCTCGTCGGTTGGATCAAGGATGCGACGGGCGGCACCGACGTGGCCCTGTATATTCTTTCCGCAGTGATGCTGCTGGGCGCCATACTGGTGCTGCGCGTTCCCGCGCGCATTGTGAATCGCTGATCGAACCGGAGGAATTGAGAATGACGACCACCCCGGCGCCGCGCGCCTTGCTGCAAGCCATGTTCCAGGCCGCCATCGCCGCGGCCCAGCCGTCGCACTGCATCCCGCCCCATCTGCCGCCCGCGCCCAAGGGCCGGCTGATCGTCATCGGCGCTGGCAAGGCTTCGGCCGCCATGGCGCAAGCCGTGGAACAGCACTGGCCGGGGCCGCTGTCTGGATTGGTGGTGACGCGCTACGGCTATGCCGTGCCGTGCGAACGCATCGAAATCGTGGAAGCGTCGCATCCCGTGCCCGATGCTGCCGGCATGCAGGCGGCGCGGCGCATGCTCGAGCTGGTCGGCAACCTGCAGGCCGAAGATACGGTGCTGTGTCTGATTTCGGGCGGAGGCTCGTCCCTGCTGGCCTTGCCACTTGACGGCATCAGCCTGGAAGACAAGCAGGCCCTGAACCGCGCGCTGCTGGCGTCGGGCGCCACCATCGGTGAAATGAATTGCGTGCGCCGCCATTTGTCCGCCATCAAGGGCGGCAGGCTGGCGGCCGCCTGCCATCCGGCGCAAGTGGTGACCCTGGCGATTTCCGACGTGCCTGGCGACAAGCTGGGCGATATCGCGTCCGGCCCCACGGTGGGCGACGCGACGACGTGCGACGATGCGCTGGCCATCGTGCGCCGCTATGGCATGGACTTGCCGGACAGTATACGAAAGACCCTGGAAAGCGGGCGCGGCGAATCCGTGAAACCCGATGACCCGCGCCTGGCGCGCACGCGCACGACCCTGATCGCCACGCCGCAGATGGCGCTGGAAGCGGCCGCAGAGGTGGCGCGTGCGGCCGGCGTCACGGCGTATATCCTGGGCGACAGCCTGGAAGGCGAGGCGCGCGACGTGGGGAAAGTCATGGCCGGCATTGCGCTGCAAACGGCCGTACGGGGCCAGCCGTTTGCAGCATTTTCCGCTCCGTGCGTGCTGCTGTCGGGCGGCGAAACGACGGTCACCGTGCGCGGCAAAGGCCGCGGCGGGCGCAACGTGGAATTCCTGCTGGCGCTGGGCATTGCGCTCGATGGACACGAGGGCATCCACGCGCTGGCCGGCGACACGGATGGCGTCGACGGCCAGGAAGACATCGCCGGTGCTTATCTCGCTCCCGACACCTTGCAACGGGCCTGGACACAAGGTATCAAGCCCCGCGACAGCCTGGACAACAACGATGGCCACGGCTTCTTCCAGGCGCTGGGAGATAGTGTGGTGACTGGCCCGACCTTGACCAACGTCAATGATTTCCGGGCCATGCTGATTACGTAATTACTGGAAATTTTCCAGCACGATCTTGCCCTTGGCGGTATTGCTTTCCAGCAGGGCATGCGCGCGTTTCAGGTTTGCTGCGTTGATCGTGCCGAAGCGCTCGGCCAGGGTCGTCTTGATGACACCCGCGTCGACCAGCTGCGCCAGCTCTTCGAGCAGTTCATGCTGCTTGACCATGTCGGCTGTCTGGAACAGCGAGCGGGTAAACATCAGTTCCCAGTGCAGCGACACGCTCTTGCCCTTGAACTTGCGCACGTCGATGTGCTCGGGGTCATCGATCAGGGCGAACTTGCCTTGCGGCGCGATCAGTTCAACGATCTGTTCGAAATGCTGGTCCGTCTGGTTCAGGCTGATCACATAATCGACGGGCGGTAGACCGAGGCGCGTAATTTCCTGCGCCAGCGGCAGGCTGTGGTCGATCACGTGGTGGGCGCCCAGTTCCCTGACCCAGTCCGCCGTTTCCGCGCGCGACGCCGTGCCGATGATGGTGACACCCGTCAATTGCCGCGCCAGTTGCACCAGCACGGAACCGACGCCGCCGGCCGCGCCGATCACCAGTAGCGACTTGCCGCTGAGACTTTTGTCGCGGCTGATCTGCAGGCGGTCGAACAGCAATTCCCAGGCCGTAATGGCCGTCAAGGGCAGGGCGGCGGCCGGAGCAAAGTCCAGGCTGGCCGGCATGTGGCCGACGATGCGCTCGTCGACCAGCTGGAATTCGCTGTTGCTGCCGGGGCGGTTGATGGCGCCCGCGTACCAGACCTTGTCTCCCACGTGGAACAGGCTCACGTCGGGGCCGACGGCCGTGACGACGCCGGCCGCATCCCAGCCCAGCACTTCCGGCTGGCCGTCTTTCGGCGCGCGGTTCTTGCGCACCTTGGTGTCGACGGGGTTGACGGAAATGGCCTTGACGGCGACGAGCAGGTCGCGTCCCGTGGCGACGGGCACGGGCAGCTCGATGTCGAGCAGGGCGTTGTCATCCGTGATGGGCAGGCTGTGGTGGTAGGCGATGGCTTTCATGGGTGTTCCTTCGGTAAACAGTGATGGCGCGGCCGATGGCGGTGTCGGATTACACGGGGCTGTGCCCCGCTAATCCGACCTACGCTATACAGGCTTGATGACGTATCATGAACATTTTCTCGCCCTGGAAACAGGGGGCGCGTACCGAAACACTTTCAAAGGAATGCTGAAAATTGCTGCGACTCGATGACTTGCAGGTATTTGTGCGCACGGCCGACCGGGGCAGTTTGTCGGCGGCCGCGCGCGAGATCGGCATTTCGCCCGCGCTGGCCAGCGCCGCCGTCAAGCGCCTGGAAGGGGAATTGGGCTTGCGCCTGCTGGCCCGCACGACCCGTTCGCTAAGCTTGACGGCGGAAGGCACGCAATACCTGGAACATGCGCGCGAAGCCTTGCGCCTGCTGCGCGCAGGCCACGATGCGCTGCTGGCCGGCAAGGACAGTTTCGGCGGAACCTTGAAAATTGCCATGCCCTCGGACCTGGGCCGCAACCTGATGCTGGGCTGGCTCGACGAGTTCCAGCTGCGCCATCCGAAACTGCACTACCAGCTCAGCGCCAGTGACCGGGTGGCCGACATGGTGCGCCAGCAAGTCGACGTGGCCATCCGCTATGGGCAGCAGGACGATTCGAGCATGGTTGCCATGCCGGTCGCGCCCGCCAACGACCGGGTGCTGGTGGCATCGCCCGCCTACCTGCGCGAATACGGCCCCCTGCTGGCGCTGGAAGACTTGGCGCAGCGCAATTGCCTGTGCTTTGCGCTGGAAGACGGCTTGCATGACCGCTGGACCTTTTACCGCCTGCCTCAGCGCGAGCAAGTAACGGTGTCGGTGAGCGGCAACCGCAGCGCCGACGACGCCGACCTGGTGCGCCGCTGGGCCGTGGCGGGCTTGGGCATCGCCTACAAATCGCGGCTTGATGTGGCTGGCGACCTGGCCGCCGGCCGCCTGCAAGCACTGTTGCCCCAGGTGGCGGGCGAGGCTACGCCCTTGCACCTGGTCTGCACGCACCGGGCGCAAGTGACGCCGCTGGTGCTGCAGCTGCGCGATTTCCTGCGCGACAAGTGTGCTGAATTATAAAAATAGCATTATTGATTACAACTCGTTGCAAATGGCAATCATGCGCAGGTCAACCAGGGCGTACCCTCAGGCATTCTGGTTGAAACCGCTTGAAGGACTGCCATGACCCCTCACCGAATATTGCCGACGACCTTGATTTCCCTGCTGTTGCTGGCTGGCTGCGCCGCGACGGCGCCGCCGGCCGCGCAGCATGCCATCGTCGCGCCCGACAATGCCGCGCAAGCCATCGCGATGCTCGAGCGTGTCAGCTGGGGCGTGAACGGGGGCAGCGCGCGCCAGTTACAAAAGGAAGGCTGGAGCGCTTACCTGCAGGCGCAATTGCATCCAGGTAAAGCCAGCCTGCCGCCCGCCGTGCAGGCGCAGATCGACGCCATGACCATCAGCCAGGTACCGCTCGATCAACTCGTCATGTCCGTGGAGCAAAAGCGCAAGGAGTCAGCGGCCGTCATGGACGACATGGCCAAGCAGCAGGCGCAAAAGGATTACCAGCAAGAACTCAATCGCCTGGCGCGCGAAGCGGCCACGCGTTCGCTGTTGCTGGACGTGTATTCGCCGAACCAGCTGCAACAGCAGCTGAGCTGGTTCTGGCTCAACCATTTCAGCGTGCACCAGGGCAAGCACAACTTGCGCGCCATGGTCGGCGATTACGAGGCGAACGCCATCGCCCCGCACGCGCTGGGGAAATTCCGCGACTTGCTGGGCGCGACCGTCCACCATCCGGCCATGCTGCGCTACCTGGACAATGAAGCCAACGCCGTCAAGCGCATCAATGAAAACTATGCGCGCGAGCTCATGGAACTGCACACCCTGGGCGTGAACGGCGGCTACAGCCAGACGGACGTGCAGGAGCTGGCGCGCATCCTGACGGGCGTGGGCGTCAACCTGGGCGCGGACACGCCGAAGGTGAAACCGGCGCTGCAGTCGCAATACGTGCGCCGGGGCTTGTTCGAGTTCAACCCGAACCGCCACGATTATGGCGATAAGCAATTCCTCGGGCAAACGGTGAAGGGCAGGGGCCTGGCCGAGCTCGATGAAGCGCTGGACCGCCTGAGCCGCAGTCCCGCTACCGCGCACTTTATCAGCGGCAAGCTGGCCCAGTATTTCGTTGGCGACAATCCGCCCGCGCCGCTGGTGGCGCGCATGGCGGCCACCTTCCAGCAGAGCGACGGCATGATCGCCGACGTGCTGCAGACCATGTTCAACAGCCCGGAGTTCAAGCAGTCGCTGGGCAAGAAATTCAAGGACCCCATGCATTATGTGGTGTCGGCCGTGCGCCTCAGCTATGACGACAAGCCCATCCTGAACGCGGGACCCATGCTGAGCTGGCTCTCGCGCATGGGCCAGCCTTTGTACGGACGCCAGACGCCGGACGGCTATCCTTTGACGGACGCTTCCTGGGCCAGCCCCGGCCAGATGACGACGCGTTTCGATATCGCCCGCACCATCGGTTCGGGCAGCGCCGGCCTGTTCAAGACGGATGGCCCGCAGCCGCAGGAAAAGGTGGCGTTTCCCCAGCTGGCCAGCGCCTTGTACTTCCAGTCCTTGCAGCCAACCTTGAGTCCGGCGACGCGCCAGGCCCTGGAACAGGCCGCCTCGCCGCAGGAGTGGAATACCTTTTTGCTGTCATCCCCTGAAATGATGCACCGCTAAGTTGAAACTGAAGGAATCGCCATGAATCGTCGTGATTTGTTGAAAGCCCTGGCCGCCGCGCCCCTGTTGTCGCATGCGGGCAGCTTGCTGGCCGCGCCCGCCACGAATGCGAAGCTGCTGTTCGTCTTTTTGCGCGGCGGCTATGACGCGAACAACTTGCTGGTGCCCGTCGGCAGCGATTTTTACTATGCATCGCGGCCGAATATCGCCATCGCGAAGCCAGGCGAGGAAAACGGCGCGCTGGCCTTGAACGCCGACTGGGCCCTGCATCCGGCTTTGCGCGAGACCATCTATCCCATGTTTACGGGCGGCGAGGCGGCCTTCATCCCGTTTGCGGGCACGACGGATTTGACGCGCAGCCATTTCGAGACGCAGGACAGCATCGAACTGGGGCAGGAACTGGGCGGGCGCCGCGATTTCCGCTCGGGCTTTTTGAACCGGCTGGCGCAAAGCCTCAATAAGCAGCAAGGCAATCACGCCATTTCCTTCACGGACCAGCTGCCGCTGATCTTCCAGGGCGGCGTGCAGGTGCCGAACATGGGGCTGCGCTCCGTGGGCAAGTCGGGCATTGATGCGCGTCAAAGCCAGGTCATCGCGGCCATGTACAAGGGTACGCCCCTGCAGCAACCGGTCAGCGCGGGCTTTGCCGTGCGCGACGATGTGACGAAGGAATTGACGGGAGAGATGCAGGCGGCCAACCGCAACGCCATCAGTACCAAGGGCTTTGAACTGGAAGCGCAGCGCATCGCCCGCTTGATGAAGGACAAATACAACCTGGGCTTTGTCGACGTGGGCGGCTGGGATACGCACGTGGGGCAGGGCGGCGCCAACGGCTACCTGGCGGGGCGTTTCGATGAGCTGGGGCGTGGCTTGTCCGCGTTTTCGCAGGAAATGGGTAGCGAGTGGCGCAATACCGTCGTGGTGGTGGTCAGCGAATTTGGCCGCACCTTCCGCGAAAATGGCAACCGCGGCACGGACCATGGCCACGGCAGCGTGTTCTGGGTGCTCGGTGGCGGCATCAAGGGCAAACAGGTGGCGGGCGAGCAGGTGGCGATTTCGCAGGCGACGCTGTTCCAGAACCGCGACATGCCCGTGCTCAATGAATACCGGGCCGTGCTGGGCGGCTTGCTGCGCCGCACCTTCGGTTTGACGTCGGCGCAACTCGATCACGTGTTTGCCGGCGTCAAGCCGGTGGAGCTGGGGCTCGTCTAAATCACCATGCCGCCGTGTTACGCTATGCCTGCGCAACTGGCGCGTAGCTAAGCCTCCGTCACGCTTCCCGGTGCGGGGCACGAATGGAGTGGCATGAACGATACCCAGCGCGATATTGTCAGCGCAGGCTTTTCCCTGGCCCTGATCGCCGTGACGGCCTTCGTCATGCAGCGTTTCTTCTTGCCGCTCGTGTGGGCCGGCATCCTGTGCGTAGCCACTTGGCCACTGTACCTGCGCGTGCGCGCGGCGCTGGGGCAGCGCACCATCATCGCGGCGGCCGTATTGACCCTGGCGTTCGCCTGCATCTTCATCATACCCGTGCTGTTCGGCGTGGCGCAGGCGGCGCGCGAAGTGCCCGCGCTGGCCAATTTCGTCGTGCATGCGAATACCGACGGCTTGCCCGTGCCGGAATGGGTGGCGCACATTCCGCTGGCCGGCAGCGCCATCGGCGACTGGTGGCAAGCCACCCTGAGCCAGCCCCACGGCCTCGGCCACTTCTTTGCGGGCAGCGCCGTGGGCGGCTTTCATTCCGCGCGCGACATGCTCAAGGTGCTGGGCGCGGACGTGTTCCATCGCCTGGTCGACTTTGGCCTGGCGTTTTTATGTCTGTTTTTCTTCTACAAGGATGGCGAAGCGCTGACGCGCCAGATCACGGCCGTCGGCAGCCATTTCCTGCGTCCTGAACGGTGGGGCCGTTATGCGCAAAAGATTCCCACCGCCATCCGCGCGACCGTCAACGGCCTGGTGCTGGTGGGCCTGGCCGAAGGCGTGCTGATCGGCATCGCCTACGCCATCGCCGGCTTGCCGTCGCCAGCCTTGTGGGCGTTCGCCACGGGCATCCTGGCCATCATCCCGTTTGGCGCGCCGCTCGCTTACCTGTGCGCGGCCGCCTTGCTGGTCTTCCAGGGTAATGTGGGGGCCGCCATCGGCGTGGCCGCGTGGGGCACCGTGGTGCTGTTCGTTGCCGACCATTTCGTGCGCCCCGGCATGATCGGCAACGCCACCCGCTTGCCTTTCCTGGCCGTGCTGTTCGGCATTCTGGGCGGCGTGGAAACCCTGGGCCTCGTGGGCCTGTTCATCGGCCCCGTCGTGATGGTGCTGTTCGTCACGCTTTGGTACGAAGCGAACGTGTCCGACAAGGCGCTGCCAGTGCAAACACCTGCCAGCCCGGCCGCGCCGGAACGCACACAGTAATGAGGGGTCGGCCAGCGTTGCCGCTGGCCGGTACTGGCGCGCTCCCGGCGTGGCCGGACGGAGCTGACTTTACAACAGGGTGCGAGCACCTTGTTTTAAAGTCATTCTTAATGTGCCTTGGATAGAATGAGCAACCAACGGCGCATCAGCAGCACTTCAACATAGCCCGGCTCGATGCCCGTACCGCACTCGATCAGGGGATTGACGGTGTAGTAGCGCTTGCGGAAGTCGCGGCAAACGAGGATTTCGCGCTTGCCCATGCGGACGAGGAAAGAGCTTGGGGCGTATTCCAGGCCGAACCGTGAGCCAAAACCGCTATTCAATGTTGCCATGACAATTCCTTTGAGGGAGATGTGTTGAACGAGTCATCAGAATAGCATAACTACTGTATGAATACACAGCTACTGTATGAATAAACAGTATTTTTTTACTGGTGTGGTTTTTTTGATCACCACGCTTAATTTGAGGAGTAAGTAGTTTGCAAGAGAAAAATGACCTGGGCATGACCACGGGCTGGACCACGAAACTGCGCCGCTTCGTCGAGGCGCGTCTGTCGCCCGAAGGGGAACTGGGCTTGCATATGACGGTGGGCGTGGCGCTGATGCTGGTGGCCATTGTCGTCTTCCACGAGATCGCCGAAGCCGTGATGGGCATGCAGCAAATCACCGTGATCGACTTGCAGGTGGCGCACTGGTTCAACCAGCATGCCGTGCCGTGGATCACCAGTTGCCTGCTGGTCGTCACGCACATGCATGGCGTGATCGGCGCCATCACCCTGGCTGTCTTGCTGGGCTGGTATCTGCACCGCAAGGGCGCCGATTATTGGCTGTTTACCCTGGTCATCACCATGCCGGGCGTCATGTTTTTGAACCTGCTGCTAAAGTACATTTTTGTCCGCGCACGGCCCAGTTTTGACGAGCCCATCCTGCAGACGGCCTTGAGTACGTACAGCTTTCCGAGTGGCCATACTGCCACCTCGACTGCCCTGTACGGCTTGCTGGCCGCCTACCTGATTTGCCAGACGGCGCCGGGTGCCTGGGGCAAGCGCATCGCCATCGCGCTGGGTGCTTTCCTGATGGCGTCACTCGTGGGTTTCAGCCGCATCTACCTGGGCGCGCATTACCTGAGCGATGTGCTGGCGGCCATGGCGGAAAGCTATGGCTGGCTGGCCATCTGTATCGCCGGCGTGTCGACCCTGCGCCGGCGCCGGCACATCCGGCAAACCAAATAAGGGGAAACGATCCTGAGCAAGATTGCAGTCATCATTAACGGGGGCGCCGGCTGCGGCTATGCGCCCGACTGGGCGCAGCAGCTCGAAGCGAAATTCGCCGCCGTGGGGCTCGACGCCGACATTACCCTGGCGCAAAGCGGCGCCGAGATGATTGCCACGGCCGAGCAAGCCCTGCGCGATGGCGCGCCCATCGTCGTGGCCGGGGGAGGCGACGGCACCATCAATGCCGTCGCCTCCGTCGTTGTCGGCAGCGGCACGCCGTTCGGCGTCTTGCCGCTGGGTACCTTGAACCATTTCGCCAAGGACTTGAATATCCCGCTCGAGCTCGATGCGGCGATTGCCAACGTGGCGCAGGGCGTGCCGCACCAGGTCGACGTGGGCGAAGTCAATGGCCGCATCTTCCTGAACAATTCCAGCTTGGGCCTGTATCCGGACATCGTGCGCGACCGCGAAAAGCAGCAGCGCCGGCTGGGGCGGGGCAAGTGGCTGGCCTTCAGCTGGGCCCTGCTGGCCGCCTTGCGCCGCTACCCGTTTCTCAGCGTGCAATTGACACTCAACGACGCCGTGCATGCGCGGCGCACGCCTTTCGTCTTCATCGGCAATAATGAATATCTGATGGAAGGCTTGAATATCGGCGAGCGCGAGCGGCTTGATGGCGGCCAGCTGAGCCTGTACGTGGCGCAGCGTCCGGGCCGCTTGGGCTTGCTGAAGCTGGCCTTGCACGCGCTGTTCGGCAAGTTGTCGCAGGCCAAGGATTTTGATGTGCTGACGGCCAGCGACCTGGAAATCGCCACGCATCACCGCCGCCTGCGCGTGGCCACCGATGGCGAAGTGACCATCATGAATACGCCGCTGCAGTACCGCATCCGCACGGCCGCGCTGGCCGTGCTCGTGCCGGCGCCGGCACTTTCTGGGGAGTAAGGCCATGCGTACCATCGTGCATTTGTCCGACTTGCATTTTGGCAGGGTCGATGCGGACCTGCTGGCGCCCTTGCGCGCACTGGTCGAGCGCCTGGAACCGGATGTGGTGGTGGTCTCGGGCGACCTCACGCAGCGGGCCCGCAGCGCCCAGTTCCAGCAGGCGCGGCACTTTCTCGACAGTTTGCCGGGGCCGCAGATCGTGGTGCCGGGCAACCATGACGTGCCGCTGTACAACGTCTTTTCCCGCTTCCTGACGCCGCTGGTGAAGTACCGGCGCCATGTGACGGACGATTTGTCGCCTGAATATGTGGACGAGGAAATCGCCGTGCTGGGCATCAACACGGCCCGTTCCCTGACGTTCAAGGATGGGCGCATCAGCCACGAGCAGATCGATTTCCTGCGTGAACGCCTGGGCAGTTTGCCGCCCGGCTTGACGCGCATCATCGTCACGCATCACCCGTTCGACTTGCCGGAAAACTTCGACAAGGATGACCTGGTCGACCGCGCGCCGCAGGCGCTGCAAATGTTTTCCGAATGCGGCGTGGATTTATTGCTGGCGGGTCATTTGCATGCGAGCGTGGCGGGCAATACGGCCGAGCGCTACAAGATCGCCGGCTATGCGGCCCTGATGGTGCAGGCGGGCACGGCCACGTCCACGCGGGGCAGGGGCGAGTCGAACTCCTTCAATGTGCTGCGCGTGGAAAACAGCTGCATCCGGGTCGAGCGCTACAGCTGGAATGAGGACAGCGCTGACTTTGAAAAAGTCAGCACGGAAGCGTTCGAGCGCCAGGGCGGCGTGTGGGCCAGCTTGCGGCCGCTGTAGGTTTCCCGTAGGTCGGATTAGCTCGGCGAAGCCGGGCGTAATCCGACAATATTGTTGGCTTTGGTAATGGCTGTGGAAATGTCGGATTACGCTCCGCTAATCCGACCTACAGCCAGTAGTTCAAGAAACGCGCCGCCCACTCCTTCATGCGGTCGGAGAGTGGCCGCGTTTCCCATTTCGCCTTGGTGATTTCTTCCGAGTCGCGCAAGTCTTCCTGGAAGGCGTTTTCCATTTCACGGCCGAAACTGTCACCGAGGACGATTACGTTCAGTTCGCTGTTGTGCAGGAAGCTGCGCATGTCGATGTTGGTCGAGCCCACGGTCGACCAGGCGCCGTCGATGACGGCCGTCTTGGCGTGCAGCACGGCCAGTTTCAAATGAAAGATGCGGATGCCGCCGGCCAGCAGCTGGTCGTACAGCGCGTGTCCCGCATGGAATACGAGGCCGCTGTCGGACACGCCGGGCAGCACCACGGTGACATCCACGCCCCGCTTGGCGGCGGCCACCAGCGCGTCGACCGTCTGCTGGTCGGGCACGAAATAGGCGGACGTGATGTGGATCGATTTTTTTGCTTCCTGGATGGCCAGGATGTACGCCTTGTAGATCTCGAAGCCACCCTCCGGCTCGCTGGCCACCACGCGTACCAGCTTGTCGCCCACTTCCGGCAGGGTCGGGAAGTAATTGGCGTCAGGCAAGTCGGCCTGGTCTTGCTGGGCCCAGGTGCGGATGAACAGCCACTGGAAGGCGGCCACGGCAGGGCCTTCCACTTTTACGTGGGTATCGCGCCAGCCCACGTCCTTCTTGTCCGTGGGTTTCGATTTCGAGCGGAACAGCGAGCTTTTCGCATAGGTATCGCTGATATTGATGCCGCCCGTAAACGCCATCTTGCCGTCGACGATCAGCACCTTGCGGTGGTCGCGGTTGTTGATTTTCCAATCGTCGCCCTTGAGCTTGGCGGGATTGACGGGGTTGAACGCCACCAGGTGGATGCCGGCCGCGCGCATGCGGTCGAAGAACGCCTGCGGCACGCCAATGGTGCCCACGCTGTCGTAGATGACGTTGACCGTCACGCCCGCCTGCTGCTTTTCGATGAGCATGTCGGCAAATTTCAGGCCCAGCGGATCCTGGTCGAAGATATACGTTTCCAGGTTGATGCTGGTCTTCGCTTCGCTGATGGCCTGGAACATGGCGGCCATGGTTTGCGGGCCGTCAAACAGCAGGGTCACCTTGTTGCCCTTGATCAAAGGCACGCCCGTGGCCGCCTCTTCCAGCGCGGCCTGGGTCTTCAAGTCCATGTCGGACTTGGCCCAGCGCTTGTTGAGCAGGGCGGCGCGGCTGTTGACGTTGAGCACGGCGCCCTTGCCCGTGATCACTTTGGGCTTGGCAACCGGCTCCAGGGTGGTATTGAGATTCTTGACATTGGGCAGCGAGGCGCATGCAGCCAGGGTCCAGCACAGCAGTAGGGCGGTGAGACAGGGTTGCATGCGACTAGCGGTCATTTTTGAGCCTTGTTCGTCAGTGACAGGGTTGCCGACTCGTCAAGCAGTGCCAGGGGTGGCGGGTTTTTCGAGCCGAAGAAGAAGACGATGGGCGAGCGCAGGAAGCGCTTGCCCAGAATCTTCAATAATTGCATGCCGTGCTTGAAGCGCACCTGGCGTGAACGCAGGGCCACCCACAGGGCCAGGCCGAAGCTGACCAGCAGGTTGGCCGTGCCGATGGCGAAGATGCCCGACAGCGACTTGACGGCCAGTTGCCAGCTCATGTTGTGGTCGAGGCCCACGAGGGCTGTCGCAAAGTTGGCGGCAGAGAAGGTGATGTGGCGGATATCGATCGGCAAGCCGATCAAAAAGCCCAGGGTGCCGATGGAGCCCAGCAAGATACCAAAATAGAAGTTACCCATCAGCCCGCCCAGGTTGTTTTCCAGGTACAGGCCCAGTCGTTGCAAGCGTTCCTGGCCGATCACCCGGCCGAGGCCGCGCAATTGCGCGATGCGCTGCGCCCAGCGCGTGTACAGGGCCTGGTTGTCATAGTAGCCGGAAATCAGGCCGGCCACGAACAGGCACACGCCGGCGATCATGGCGTAGAAGATGGCGGGGCTACCGATGGGGTCGATATCGTGCAGCAAGTGCATGGCTTTTTCGGGCGTCACCAGATTGTGCCCCGTGATCGCCTTGTAGCCGAGCGCGATCAGCCAGGCCGTGGGAATGGCGGTTGCCAGGTTGCCCAGCACTGCCATGTTTTGCGTGCGGAAAACCTTGTTGATCAGTTCGGCCATGCTGTCGAGGTCGATGTTCCGGCCATCCTTGCTGTGCAGGCCTGCGGCGATGCGCGAGGCCGTCATGGCCGGCTGCTTGGTGGCCACCGTGAAGTGCAGCAGGTGGATGAACATGAAGCCGATCGAGTAATTCATGCTGAACATGAACGCTTCGACCAGCGGCGCCGAGCGCAGGTAGGACATCAATATCTTGAACAGCGCCATGAAACCGATGATCACGCCCGCGCCCGCGGACGAGAGGAACATGGCGCCCATTTCGCGGCGGTTTTCCGCGATGTAGTGTTCGCCCGTACGGCTGGCGTTTTCCGTCACATTGCGCGCCAGCAAGTTGATATTGTCGGAAAACAGGTCGCTGACCTTGTACTTGTGGTTATGCGCGCGTATCAGTTCCAGCGCCAATCCGACGGCGCCCGCGCGGCGGCGGCTGACGGGCTGCGGGTGCAGCAAGTCTTGCGTGGCGTCGACCGTGATGGCGGCGATGTCTACGTTGTTCGATGCGGGCAGTTCGCCGCTCGTGTCGACGAGGAACAGCAGCTTGCGCAGGCGTTCGATGCTTTGCGCCAGCGCCACCAATAAATACGTGAGAGGAATGCTGGTGCCCTGGTACAGCGCTTTCTTGCGGATCTTGGCGATGACGGCGTCGCACTGGTCCAGCATCACCAGCAAATGGCGCGCGTCTTCGATGTGTTCGATATCGCCTTGCAGCAGGCTCGTGTAGGCGTCCAGGTAGGCGTTTACTTCCGTGTTCTGCACCATGAACGGCGACTGGAACACTTCGATTTCATTGTGGAAACGCGTCAATTCCGGTTCCAGACCCATGGCGCAGACGCGGTAGGACAGGGTGCGGATGGCGTCGAGCATGCCTGGTAGCATGATGTTGCCATCGCCGACGGCCAGTTCGATCTCGTCGCTGGTCAGCACGTCGAACAGTTCCAGCCAGTCCGTGGCGGGCACGTTGCTGATCCATAAATAATCGGTCTTCAGGTACAGCACCTGATCGAGCGCGTCGTTCAGGTATTCGTCGCCCAAGGCGGGCGGCAGCATGCGGTAGGCGATGCGGCGTTTCAATTCCGTGAAAAAACCGCTGTTCGACAGCACGCCGATATCGGTGTAAAGGCTGGCGTGGCGGCGCGCGGCCAGCACGCGCAGCACGTATTCGTGCAGGGCGCGCGCTTGGGCGGGGTTACCTTTGAGAAGCTGGCGCAGGGTGCGCACGTTGGCAATCGCGGTAGCGCTGTCGTGGGAGCGCTTGGGACGCAGTGAGTTGAATAATTCCACCAGCAAGTCGATATTGCTGGAGTTGGGGTCAATGCGTTCGAGGATAGCTAGCATGCAGAAAAAACGGGCGAGCCGCTGTCGGTAAAACCAGTAGTGTACCGCCTGCGTCAGATCGCGCAACGTTCGCCACCGAACATTGCTTTACGGCAGGGCCTGCAATTACCGCCATTTTGCCGCAAATTGCCACAATCATGGTCAATCTTGCGTGTTGTCAGTGTACGACGCATTTCCCGGGACTAAGCTGAAGTTTCTGTTGTACAACGCACGGATGGCTGGACAAAAAGCGGGGATAAGGTAACACTGAGATCAGACACACAGCGCATGTCCTGATCAATACCGGGAAGTTTCAATTCACGTTACCGAGATATTTATCATGAAGACCTCGTATTTTGCGCTTGCTGTGATAGGGATGGGGCCTTTCGCGCTGGGCGCGACGGCCCAGGCTGCCGATGGCGCAGGCAGTGCCGCATCCAGTAACGTTGCCGTGTACGGCGTGCTCGACGCGGGCCTCGTGGCCGAACGGGGCTGCGCGGCCAATTGCGCCGGCGCCAAGGTGTCCGGCGGCGTCGCGTCCGGTTCGCGCCTGGGCGTGCAGGGCCGCGAAGCGCTGGGCAATGACGTGTCGGCCGTATTCACCCTGGAAGCGGGCATCCAGAACGACACGGGCCAGTCGGAAGAGGGCCGCTTGTTCGGCCGCCAGGCCTACGTGGGCCTCGACAGCCGCCTGGGCGCGCTGACCCTGGGGCGCCAGTACAACCTGCAATACCTGACCCTGACCGACGTGGCCGACCCGTTCAAGGGCGGTATGGCCGGCAGCGCCAGCAACCTGGCCGGCTACAGCGTGAAACGCTACGACAATACCGTCAAATACGTGACACCGGCCTTGCGCGGCGTGACCGCCAGCGCCATCTACAGCTTTGGCGAGTCGCCGTACAGCAGCGCCAACAACCGCGCGTATGGCGCCACCCTCGGCTATTCATCCGGCGCCGTGAATGTCAGCGTGTCGCACCAGCGCAAGAACAACTTCATCCTCGCCTCTGGCACCTTGCCCGCCATCGACATGTCGGCCCGCAACACCCTGATCGCGGCGAACATCGACCTGAAAGTGGCCACCGCCTTTGCCGCCGTGGGCGTGAACAAGGGCTATGGCAGTTCCCCGTGGGACCCGAACAATGCCTACAGCTCACTGGCCCTGTCGATGTCGTCGTCGGACAGCCGCGACACCTTGCTGGGCGTGTCCGTGCCCGTGGGCGGCTTCAAGCTGCTGGCCTCGTACGTGCGCAAGGACGACCGCGACCTGGCCGACCGCGACGCCAAGCAGGTTGCCGTCGGCCTCACGTATTCCCTGTCAAAGCGCAGCGATTTCTACGCGTCCTACGCGAAGATCCACAACAAGAATGGCGCCCGCTACACGGTGGGCAATGCCAGCGACGCGGGCCGTGGCGACGCCGCGTTCAACATGGGCTTCCGTCACGGCTTCTGAGCCGCCGCGGCGGAGGGCGCAGGGCAGCTTGCCCCCAGCCACTTGCCGTTGCTCGTTACATTCACCTGTTCCGGCGCGCCGCGCGCGCTGGTTGTCACGGCCAGCTGCATGGAAAATGCCTGGTCGCCGCTGAATATCACCTTGCCTTCGCCGCTCGATTTCGGGTTCGCGCACGTAAACGACACCTGCATGCCGCCTGCGATGTCGGTGTTCCTGGACTTGCAATCGCCGGGCTGGCCCGTGGGAATCTGCTTGCGCGCGGCCATTTCCGGCGTCACGCACGCCGTCACGCGCACGGCGCCGTTGGCGTCCACGGTGGGCATGGCCATGCCGCGGCTGGCCGCCATGCTTTCCAGCTGCTTGCGTTGATCGGGAGGAAGGTTGCCCAGCTGCTGCAGCACCATGGACATGGCGTTGTCGGTGGCGGCATCCGGCGACGCCATTTTGCTGTCGACTTGCCACAGGCCCGGCTTGATGGTGGGGGACGACGAGGCGGCCTGGGCGCTGGCTTGGCTGCCCAAGGCGGCGCAAGCCAGTAAACTGAGGCGTAGCAAAGAATGTTTCATGTTGGCGTCTCCAGAAAAGGCAGACCCCAGCATACGGCATGGCAAGCGGGGCACGCTTGCCATTGTGTTACAAACTGTGATCGGGCTCGATGCGGCGCACGTCCACGCAGGCGATGCGGCGCTCGTCCGCCTCGACGATTTCATAGCGCAAATCGTCGAGCTCCAGCACTTCGCCCACGGCCGGCATGTTTTCGAAATGCGCCAGCAGGAAGCCGGCCAGCGAGTTGTACTCGCCGTCTTCGCTGACCAGGGTTTCCGTTTCAAACACTTGCTCCAGGTAATGCAGGTCCGTCGCGCCGTCGATGCGCCAGTGGCCGGGGCCCAGCACTTCCACGTCGGGCTGCTCGTCCTCGTCGGGGAATTCGCCGGCGATGGCTTCCAGGATGTCGATGGGCGTGAGCACGCCTTGCACGGTGCCGAACTCGTCGACCACCAGCACCAGCTGGCCGCGCGAGCGCTTCAGCGTTTCCATGGCTTTCAGCACGCCGGCCGCTTCCGGCACGACGACGGCTTCGCGCATGCTGGCCGGGTCGATCTTGCCGTGCGATACCAGATCCTCGATCAGGTCCTTGCTGCGCGCAATGCCGACCACATTGTCGAGGTCGTCATTGCAGACGGGAATCATGCTGTGCGGCGTTTCACGCAGCAGTTGCAGCATCTTGTCGCTGCTGTCGTTCAGGTTGACCCACGACACGTCGCCGCGCGGCGTCATCACGGAGCGGATCGAGCGTTCGGCCAGGGTCAGCACGCCGCTGACCATGTTGCGCTCTTCCACGCCGAAGGCGGAGACGTCGGGCAATTCCTTGACTTCGTGTTCTTCCACGGTTTCGCGGCCCTTGCGCCCGCCCAGCAGGCTCAGGACGGCTTGCGCCGTGCGGTCGCGCAGCGGGGCGTTCGATTGCAGCTTGAGGAAGTTGCGGCGCGCCAGCTGGTTGAAGAACTCGATGACGATGGAGAAACCGATGGCGGCGTACAGATAGCCTTTCGGAATGTGGAAGCCCAGGCCTTCAGCCACCAGGGACAGGCCGATCATCAGCAAAAAGCTCAGGCACAGCACGACAACGGTGGGGTGGGCGTTGACGAAGCGCGTCAGCACCTTCGAGGCCAGCATCATGACGACGATGGAAATGACGACAGCCGCCATCATCACGTACAGGTTTTCCACCATGCCGACGGCCGTGATGACGGCGTCGAGCGAAAAGACGGCGTCGAGCACGACGATCTGCGCTACCACGAGGCCAAAGCCGGCGTAGACTTTCGGGCCAGTCTGGGCGTGTGTGACGCCTTCGAGACGCTCGTGCAGCTCGCTGGTGGCCTTGAACAGCAGGAACAGGCCGCCGACGAGCAGGATCAGGTCGCGCCCCGAAAACGAGAATGTCAGTATGGAAAACAATGGCGTCGTCAGGGTGACCAGCCAGGAAATCAGCGAGAGCAGGCCCAGGCGCATGACGAGGGCCAGGGTCAGGCCCAGCACGCGTGCCTTGTCGCGCTGGTGCGGCGGCAGCTTTTCGGCCAGGATGGCGATGAAGATCAGGTTGTCGATACCCAGTACGATTTCCAGTACGACCAGCGTCAGCAGGCCGACCCAGATTGTCGGGTCAAATAACCATTCCATGTGTGTAACCTTGTAAAGTCAGTAAGTATCAAGCTTGCCTGGCGGCTAGTGCCCCGGGCGTGATGGGTGCTGCTGTGTTCGTCTCAGTGGCGGACGCGCGGCGGCCGGGTGGCCAGCCGCACGTCCGCTTCGGAAAGTGCGCCCGGTCCCGCTTGCCAAATGATGGCGTAAAACGGCACGGCCTGGCGCGAGGTCGGGTACAGCGTGATGGGGTCGTTGTCGCATTCGTCGGCGGCGCAGCTGTCGCCGGGCAATCCGGCATGGGCGCTGGGGTCAATGCAATCTGCGGCAGGCGTGGCGGTAACGCCGGCCACATCAAGGTGCTGGAATGGGGAAGGGCTGGCGTAGGCCATGCTGGCGAACGCCTGGGGTAACGCGATGAAAACAAAAAGGCAGAGCAGGACGAGAGCTCGTCTCATATACAGGCAGATAGTTCTGGAACCGTGGAGTATAGCACGCGCACATAACAGCTTGATGACAGGGGCTTGCGTAACTGACAAGCATGACGTAAATTATGAAATAGCAATAATTTCACGTGGCGGCGAAGACGCAGCGCAAGCTCCGTGATCATTCTTGCACTCAGTATGTATTCCATGGCGCTTGCCGTTGCGCCTTGCCTAATCACGTAGTGTTACCAGGACTCTGACTTGAAACCAATTACCGCCCTCCTGCTTGCCGCCGGCATCCTGTCGCCGTCGTTCATCCTGGCCGCCACCCCGGTGGAAGCCGCGCCGCCCCAGAAAACCGGCAAGGCTGCGCCGAACCGCGCCGCCGCTGTCAAGGTCACGTCCGTCGAAGGCATTACCGAATACCGGCTGGCCAATGGCTTGCGCGTGCTGCTGTTCCCGGACGCCAGCAAGCCGACCCTGACCACCAACATCGTCTACCTGGTCGGTTCGCGCCATGAAAACTATGGCGAAACGGGCATGGCCCACTTGCTCGAGCACTTGCTGTTCAAGCCCAGCGCCAACTTCGGCATCAAGAAGGGCACGAAAACCCCGGTCGAGATCCTGAACTCGACGGGCGCGCAGTTCAATGGCACCACCTGGTATGACCGCACCAACTACTACGCCACCTTCCCCGCCAACGACGACAACCTGCGCCAGATGCTGGCCATGGAAGCGGACCGCATGGTCAACGCGGCCATCGACCAGAACGACCTGTGGAATCCAAAGACGCAGAAGGGCGAAATGACCGTCGTGCGCAACGAGTTCGAGATGGGCGAGAGCGATCCCATCGGCGTGACGAGCGAGCGCATCCAGGCCATCGCCTACGACTGGCACAACTACGGCAAGTCGACCATCGGCGCCCGTTCCGACATCGAGCAGGTGAACATTCCCCGCCTGCGCGCGTTCTATCATAAATATTATCAGCCGGATAACGCCGTGCTGATGGTGGCGGGCCGCTTCGATGAAGCCAAGGTCTTGAAGCAGATCAATGAGCTGTTCGGCAAGATCCCGAAACCGACGCGCGTGATCGAGCCGACCTACACGGCTGAACCCGTGCAGGATGGCGAGCGCGCCGTGACGGTGCGCCGCAGCGGCGGCACGCAGTTCGTCGGCGCCGGCTACCACGTGGCGCCGTCCGGCAACCCTGACGCCGTCGCCATCGAGGTGCTGGGCCACGTGCTGACGGACGCGCCCGCCGGCCGTTTGCACAAGGCGCTGGTGGAAACCAAGCTGGCCAGCAAGATCGAATACAACGCGGTAAGCAATTTGGAACCGGGCTATAACCTGTTCGGCGCGCTGGTGCCCGTCGATGGCAACCTCGACGCGGCGCAAGCGGCCATGCTGAAAGTGCTGGAAGAATTGAAATCGCAACCGGTCACGGACGCGGAAGTGGCGCGCGTGAAACAGCAGCTGAACAAACAGGTCGAACTGATCACGTCGAACACGTCGCGCATGACGATCGCCCTGACGGAATCGCTGGCGGCCGGCGACTGGCGCTTGTTCTTCCTGCAGCGCGACCAGCTCGACAAGCTGACGACGGCGCAGGTGCAGGCGGCGGCCGAGAAATACCTGAAGAGCTCGAACCGCACCTTGGGCCGCTTCATTCCCACCGATGCACCGGACCGCACCGTCGTGCCGGCCTACGCCGACGTGGCGCCGCAACTGGCCGGCTACACGGGCCGTGCCGTCGTGGCGCAGGGCGAAGCATTCGATCCGAGCCCCGACAATATCGAAGCGCGCACCAAGCGCTTCACCTTGCCCAACGGCTTGAAGGGGGCCTTGCTGCCGAAGAAAACCAAGGGCAATACTGTCAGCGTCGTGTTGAAATTGCAGATCGGCAGCGAAGAGAGCTTGCGCGGCAAGGCGCAAGTGGGCAGCTACACGGCCAATCTGTTGTCGCGCGGTACGGATAAGCTGTCGCGCCAGGAAGTGAAGGACAAGTTCGACCAGCTGGGCACGCAAGTGGCCATCACGGGCGGCGCCGAGGGCGTCACCGCAATGCTGACGGGCAAGCGCGAGAACTTGCCTGCCGCCATGGACTTGCTGGCGCAAGTGCTGCAAAAGCCGGCCTTGAACGAAACGGAATTCCTGGAGTTGCAGCGCGAGCGCGTTGGCCGCGCGGAGCAGGAATTGCCTGAGCCCCAGCCGCTGGCCGTGAACGCCTTCCGCCGCCTGCTCGACGCGACGCCGGAAGGCCATGTGCGCCACGTGGCCACCTTGCCAGCCGAACTGGCGCAATGGAAAGCCATCAAGGTTACCGATGTGAAAGCCTTCCATGGCGCTTACTATGGCGCGTCGAACGCCACCTTTGCCGCCGTGGGCGACTTCGACCCGGCCGCGCTGAAGGCGCAAGTGGCCAGCCTGTATGGCGGCTGGAAGGCGCAGCAGCCGTACGTGCGCATTCTCGATGCCGTCAAGCCTGTCAGCGGCGAGAAAGTCACACTGGAAACGCCGGACAAGGCCAACAGCGTGCTGTTCGCCATCCAGCCGATTCCCCTCAAGGATGACGCCGCCAGCTATCCGGCCTTGCTGATCGCCAACCACATGCTCGGTGGCGGCGCCTTGCGCAGCCGCCTGGCCGACCGCATCCGCCAGAAGGAAGGCCTGTCGTACGGCGTCGGTTCGCAAGTGAGTATCCCGTCGCGCGAGCCGGCGGGCTACTGGATGGCCTACGCCATCAGCGCGCCGCAAAACACGGTCAAGGTGGAAGCTGCCCTGCGCGAGGAAATCGCCAAGGTGCTGGCCGATGGCTTCACGGAAGCCGAACTGGCCGAAGCGAAGAAAGGCTGGCTGCAATCGGAAGAAGTGGGCCGCACGCAAGACGCGGGCCTGGCGCGCGAACTGGCCGGCTACCTGGCACAGGACCGCACCATGGCGTACGACAAGGACCTGGAAACGAAAGTGGCTGCCTTGACCCTGGCGCAAGTGAACCAGGGCCTGCGCGAATACCTGAAGCCAACGGCCGTCTCGGTGGTGGTGGCAGGCGACTTTGCCAAGGTGGCGAAAGAGGGCGAAAGCGGCGCCAAGGCAACGACGTCGAAATAAGCTGTTTCAACTAAAAAAACCCGCCGGCAAGTTACCTTGCCGGCGGGTTTTTTTATTGATGCGTGTCAGCTTAGCGCGGAGCTAATTCCGCGACGTAAATCTCCACGCGGCGGTTGCGTGCGCGTCCCGATGCATCCGCATTCGAGGCGATCGGCTCGCGGGCGCCGCGGCCTTCCGTGACGACGCGGGTCGGCGAGACGCCGCGCATGGACAGGTAGTCGCGCGTGTGGGCCGCGCGTTCCACCGACAGCGGCTCATTGATGGAATCGCTGCCCGTGCTGTCCGTATGGCCGATGATGCTGACCGTGGTGTTTGGATTTTCATTCAGGGTGGCGGCAAAGCGGTCGAGGATGGGGCGGAAGTTGCCCTTGATGTCGGCGCGGTTGGTGTCGAAGGAAATGTCGCTCGGGATTTCCATTTTCAGGCGGTTATCGGCCGTTTGCGAGACTTGCACACCAGTACCCTGTGTGGCTTGTTCCATCGCGCGCTTCTGGTTTTCCATGCGGTTCGACCAGATATTGCCGACCACGGCGCCAGCTGCCGCACCCAGCAGGGCGCCGCCAGCCGTGCGGCCGCTGCTGCCGCCACCGGTGGTGCCGCCGATCAAGGCGCCCAGGCCCGCGCCGATGCCGGCGCCCGTGGCCGTGCCACGCTGCGTCGAGGACATGTCCGCGCAGCCGCTGGCGGCCAGTGCGATCACCAGCATGCCGATCAGGGATTTGGCGCCAGGACCTTTTTTGAATGTTTCTTTCATGGATTTTCTCCTTGTTTTGTTATTGGGACATACCCAGGAATTACCTGCACACGTTACTGCAAAATGCCGCGACGTGCCAGTGCGCGCGCACTGCATGCAAAAGGCGGCAAAAGGGCGGCGCCCGTTTGCACGCGCGCCGCCCCTGTCTGGCCAGTCAATTGGCCTCTATAAACCGCGCCCGCTGATCAAACGCAGCAGCACCATGATCACGGCGACCACCAGCAGAATATGAATGAAGCCGCCAATGGTATAGGAAGTTACCAGGCCCAGCAGCCAAAGAATAATGAGTACGACGGCGATTGTATACAGCATGATGTGTCCTCCGAGAGTAATGTGTGGATGACGGCGGCTGCCTTGGCCTTGCGCTGTCATCGGTTTTTGTCATTGCGCGGCGACTGGGTCGCTGAACGCTGATGCCATGACTTATTGTCTACTTTGTTTCTGAAATTTTCTGTACGGTGCCGTACACAAGCCTTATTTACCTACCTTCTTTACCCAACTTGTTTTTATTTCGCCAAATTCCGCTCGCGCAGCGGCGGCCGTTCCTGTTCGCCATCCATGCCCGGTATCCAGGCCAGCATGCCGGCCATGCCGACGGCGCCAGCCAAGCAGCTGACCATGCCGCCCGTCAGCAGCAGCATGACGCCAAACACGGGCGCGGGCGCCAGGTCCAGCGCGCAGAAGCCCAGCGCGGTGGCCAATATGCCGCCGCCGATAAAGCCGAGCCAGATCCGGTGACTGCCTGTCTTGTCGTTTTCCATCGCATCTCCTTGAAGACATCCGTTGAACTTTCTTGAATGCATCATCTCGCGGGACGGCAAGCTCATCTGTACGCCAACGAACATTGTTAAAAAGAAAACGCCCGGACAGGCCGGGCGTGTGTTGAATTTGCTACTAATCGCGGCAGCGGCGCCGCCGCGGTTTGCTTAGCCCATGGCGCGCAAGCCGCCGTTGACGACGCGCACGCGGTCGCCCTGGCGCCAGTTCGGCGCGGCGCTCTGGTGCACGGTGCGCGTCTTGCCGTTATCGAGGCGCACGACGATGTTGTAGCTGCGCGTGGCGCGCACGCTGCCTTCGATCTGGTTGCCGGCCACGGCGCCGCCGACGGCGCCCAGCACGGTGGCCAGCTGCTTGCCGTGGCCGCCGCCTACCTGGTTGCCCAGCAAGCCGCCGACGACGGCGCCGCCGGCCGCGCCCACGCCGCTGCCTTCAGCGCGCGTATTGACTTCATGGATGGCTTCGATCACGCCGCAATTGCCGCACACTTGCGGCGCCGGGGCTGCCGCGTACTGTTGCTGTGGCTGCTGTTGCGGCTGGCGCACGGGTTGTTGCTGTGGTTGCTGCTGCTGCTGCTGCTGCTGCTGCGGCAGGGCGGCCAGCGGCTGCGCGCCGGCAGGCTGCAAGTTCGCTGACGGCTGGTTCGCCTGCAGGTTGGCCATCTGCTCGGCCGACGTGCTGGCCGCCAGCGGCTGGCTATCGCCCTGGGACGAAGGCAGCCAGCCCATCAGGGCCGCCGTGCCCACGCCGCAAAACAGCAGGACGGCGACGGCGGCGGCAAGTACCAGCGGATGGAGGGATTTGGTGGTGGTAGTCATGGAGAGCTCCTTGGTTTTTTTAAAATAATGAAATGGGTAGTGCGTGTTATCCGTGCATGCAGCCAGTGTGCTGTACCGCTTGCCCCGCTTCCGTGCGTCACCGTACATACAGGGACGGTACTGCACCGTAGGCTAGGTAAAAATTATGTCGAGTTGTAACGACACCAAGGAAAAGCAATGCCACCAACGAACGCCAGCATGACCCTGTCCCGCGATACAGGCCGATCCGGCCTGGTGTCGCCCGTGGGCGCGCCTGACGCCGGCAACCGCTTGCTGGCCAGCCTGCCCGAGCACGATTTGCGGCACCTGACGGCGCTGTTCGATACCGTCACGGTCGAGGTAGGCGAGGTGCTGTACGAACCTGGCCAGCCGATCGGCCACATCTACTTTCCCGGCGACTGCCTGATCTCGCTGCTGGCCGTGGCGGAAGGCCGCATGACGCTGGAAGTGGGCTCCGTCGGCCGCGAAGGCGTCCTGGGCGCTTCCGTCGCGCTCGGCCATGACCTGGCGCAAGTGCGTGCCGTAGTGCAGCGTTCCGGTACGGCCAGCCGCATCGCGCGGGCCGATTTCTGCGCCGAGTTCGCCCAGCTCGAGTCCCTGCAGCGCTTGCTGTACCGCTACACGGACACCCTGCTGGCGCAAGCCATCCAGATTGCCGTGTGCAGCCGTTTCCACGTGCTCGAAGCGCGCCTGGCCCGTTCGCTGCTGATCACGCGCGACCGCCTGCAGTCCGAAAAATTTCACCTCACGCATGAATTCCTCGCCCATACCCTGGGCGTGCGGCGGGTCGGCGTGACCAAGGCGGCCAGCGCGCTGCAGCAGCAAAAACTCATCACTTACAGCCGCGGCAATATCGAAATCCTCGATTCGGCCGGCCTTGAAGCCGTTTCCTGCCGCTGCTATGAGCTGGTCAAGGACAGCGGCACCATCGGCATGGCCAACGTTTTCGTCTGATTTTCCTCGCTGGCTTTCATCCTGCTTGTTGTTAACCTTATGCAGCAGACGCAAAAAAGCGGGGCGGGCGCCTTGGCACCCACCCCGCTTTCTTGATCAACGATTACTTCGGCTTGACCTGGTTACCGATCACGCCGCCGACAGCGGCGCCGCCGACTGCGCCGACAGCGCTGCCGCCCGTCAGCACGGAACCGGCAACGGCGCCGACGCCAGCGCCGATGGCCGTATTTTTATCCTGGTTGGACATGTTGGCGCAAGCCGTCAGGCTCAACAGCAGGGCGGCAACGGAAGTGGTAGCGGCGATTTTTTTAATGATTTGCATGATAGTTCTCCTATGAATTCGGACCTCGTGGCGCCGGCATGGTATGGGCCGGATGACTTCGTGACGCCGTGTGTTTCAGGCACGTTCACAGGATAGGATTGCGACAAGGCAGGGTCTGTTCGGCAACGCACATAGGTGTGTAACAATTGTAAAGGCGCCCACGCCGCGTTCAGCGCACCTTGCGTACGGCTTTTCCCGGCTTGGGGGCCACCGGCTTGACGCGCGCCTGGGCCAGCAGTGCCGCGCATTCGCTATCCTCGACGGGGCCGGTATTGACCAGAGGCAGCAGCGCCGCCACGGGCGCCACCACGGCCAGCGCCAGGGCGCCGCCGGCGCGCAGGGCCAGCACGCCCTTGTCCACGCTCACGTCGGGCTTGCTGAAAGTGCCATGCACATACAGGGGCGAGCGCAGCGAAAAGACGCGCAAGCCCTTGCTGTCCGGCCGCAAGGTCAGGTCCAGCCGTTCATCGGCCAGGTTCACCGTGCCATCGATATTCAGGACGGCGTCATCCGTGTCGACGATGAACTGGCGTGTGCGCATCAGCCCCTTGGTGACGGCGAAATCGGCGGCCATGCAGTTCAGCTTGACCTGCTTGTCGCCAGACAGTTTGGCCAGCACGACACTGCCGATATTCAAGCCCATTTCTTCCAGCAACAGCTTGCTGATGCTGCCCCGGTTGATCAGCGCGCGCACTTCGCCATTCGAGCTGCCCAGCAGGGTGGCGACGGAATTGCCCGTGGCCGACAGCGAAGCGTCGCCATTGATTTCGCCCACGCTGGCCTGCAAGGCGGGCAGGCGGGGAAACAGCTGCTGGATGTGCAGATGGCGGGCGCTGGCCTTGAGTTCGGCGGCGATGCCGTTGGCGATGACCTTGCCACTACCGTCGAGCTTGATTTGCGACGTCAGGGTGCCGCCCGCCACGTTGAAGTTGAGCGGCGTCAATGACAGCACGCCGTCCGTCAGCACCACATGCGTGTCGAGCTTGCTGATCGGCAGCTCGGCGTCGCGCGTGATCTTGTCGGCCGTGTAGCGCACGTCGGCGTCCAGGCTGGTCCAGCGTTCCGTCTTGAACGTTTCCACCGGCAGCACGCGGCCGGCCGGCTGCGTCGACGCCACGCCCCGTTCCTTCTTGCTGGCGCTGGAATCGGCGCCCACCAGCGGACCCAGATCGGAAAACTGCAGCAGGCGCGAGTGGACTTCGCCCGTCAGGCGCTTGCGCGGCGTGCTGGCGGAAAAAGCCAGCTTGCCACTGATGTCGCTCGAACCTACCTTGCCGCTGAACTTGTCGTACACCCACTCGCCGCCGCGCGGCGCCAGGGTGCCCGTCAAATGGCCTTCCGTGCTGAAGTGCGGCGTTTCCGGCAGCAGCACCCCTGTCAATGGATACAGGCGCGCCATGCTGGGCCCGGATAGCTTCAGGCGCACGTCGAGCGCCGCCAGGTTGGCCGGGCGCGTCAATGTGCCTTCGATGGCCATGTTGTTGCCGCCCGCGCGCATGTCGGCCTGGATGGGGAAGGGCGTGCCTTGTTGCTGCAGCGACAGCACGCCGCCCGCCTTGCCCCCGCCCTTGACGGTTTCGCCATGGTATTTGCCCGACAGCGTCCAGGCGATGCCGTAGCGCGCATCGCCCGCGATGGTGTCGACATCGGCGCGCATGGCCGTTTTGGTGACGCCATCGTCCAGGGTCACGGTGCCCTTGCTGAAGACCACGCTCTGCAATTCCAGCTGCCACGGCGACGGTTGGTCCTGCTTGTCGAAGGTCCAGTTGTTCTTGCCATCCTTGTTGCGCAGCAAGCGCACTTGCGGCGTGTCGAAACGCAATTGCGGGATGATGATTTTCTTGTCCAGCAGGGCCAGCGGATTGAGCGAGAACGCCAGCTGGCTGACGCTGGCCAGCTGTGCTTCGTCATCCGTTCCTGCCATGGCGCTCGGGTTGCCCAGGCGCACGTCCTTGGCCTGCAAATGCGGCCACGGCAAATAGTCGCGCCAGCCTTGTTGCCCCCCAGCCGTTGGCTGCTGCCACGTCAGCGCCAGGTCGCCCTCGATGGCAAACGGCCGACCCAGCGCTTCGCTGGCGCGCGCATTGAGCCAGGGCTTGGCGCGGTTCCAGTCCATGTTCATGAGGATGATGGAAGCGGTGACGGGTACGGCGATCAACACGGCGGTGCTGGCGAGGGCGATTTTCTGGCGACGGGAGAGCGGCATAAGCAGGTTCTTTCTGGACAAGTAGTCATGATGCTACAGGAATCATCCTGAGGCCGGGGCCGTTTCAAGTTTTGCTGGCCGACATGTGCGCTAGCGCACGTTGCCCATGCAAGTATTGTCGATTTCCTACTCTATGTGCGGCACCGAACGGATATGCGGGGAGCCGGAGCCTATAACGTCTACATCAAACGCCGTTCCTGATTCCAGAGGCACCGACGTATGAACCCTAACGCTTAACATTCTCCAGGAGAAGAAAAATGACAAACCGAGATTTCAAAATGTCCCCATTGGCAGCCTTGGCCGCTTGCGCCACCGCCGTTGTCCTGATGACGGGCTGTTCCAGCCTGAAAACGCCAGCCACGGCTGACGTTGCCGTGTCGCGCGCCGCCGTCGATAACGCCGCCAGTGCCGGCGCCGCCGACCTGGCCCCCGATGAAATGCGTTCGGCCCGCGAAAAAATGCGCATGGCCAACCAAGCCCTGAAAGACCGCGATTACAAGACGGCGCGCGACCTGGCCGATCAGGCGCAAGCCGATGCCAAGCTGGCGCAAAGCAAGGCCAATTCGGCCAAGGCCACCAGCGCCGCCGATGAAATCAACGAGAACATCCGCGTCATGCGCGAAGAGCTCGACCGCGCCAATCAGCAAGCCCCAAAACAATAAGCAACAATAAGAACAGGATTCCATCATGAAAAAAGCTACCTACACCACCATTCCCGGCCTGCTGGCCATGGCCGCTTTGGTTGCCGCCTGCAGCTCCGCACCGACCACCACCAGCCTGCTCGACCAGACCCGCGGCGACTACATGGCGGCGCAATCGAACCCGATGGTGTCGACCTATGCGCCACGCGAATTCCGCGAAGCGAGCGCTGCGCTGGAAGCGGCAAACGCGGCCGCCACGCGCCAGGAAGATAGCGAAAAAGTCGACAAGCTGGCTTACCTGGCCAAGCAAAAGATAGCCACGGCGCAAGAAGTCGCCAAGCAGAAGGCCGCGGAAGCCGATATCGCCAACGCCGGCAAGCAGCGCGATCAATTGCGTCTCGATGCGCGCACGCAGCAGGCTGACCAGGCCACGGCCCGCGCCCAGTCGGCGCAAGCGGATGCGGAAGCGGCCAAGGCCCAGGCGCAAGCTGCAGAAGCGTCGGCCCGCGATGCGCAAGCCCGCGCTGCCGGACTCGAGGCGCAGCTGGCCGACCTGGCCGCCAAGAAAACCGAGCGCGGCATGGTCATTACCTTGGGCGACGTGCTGTTTGGCACGGACAAGGCGAACCTGACGGCCGATGGCGCGAATACGGCGCGCAAGCTGGCCGACGTACTGAAAAACAACCCGCAGCGCACCGTGCTGATCGAAGGCTTTACGGATAGCACGGGCGGTTCCGCGCATAACCTGGAATTGTCGCAACGCCGCGCCGAATCCGTGCGCAATGCGCTGCTCGAGCAAGGCATCAGCCGTGACCGCATCGCCACGAAAGGCTATGGCGCCGCCTATCCCGCCGCCGGCAACGATACGGCGGCAAACCGGCAGCTGAATCGCCGGGTGGAAATCGTGCTGTCGGAAGATAACACCGCGATTCCCGCCCGCCGTTAAACGCCTTGGGGCGTTGTAAGCCAAAGGCAGCACCGGCCGAACCTTGGCCGGTGGATACCCATGCAAGACTTGAAAGGAAACATCATGACACCAACATCTGTTGAGATTCCAGCTGGCATCGATACGGCGGCCATCCGTGCTGCCGCGAAAAATCTGGACGACGGCGCCGTGACGGCCGGTTACCAGGCTGACCGCGAGGAGTTAATTACCTTGTTGAATGGCGCGCTGGCCACCGAGCTGGTGTGTATCGCGCGCTATAAACGCCATTACTACACCGTGAGCGGACGCGACAATGGCAGCATCAAGGCCGAGTTCCTCGAGCATGCGCAGCAGGAGCAGGAGCACGCCGACTGGCTGGCCGAACGCATCGTGCAATTGAATGGCAAGCCAGATTTTAATCCTGCAACATTGCTTGCGCGTAGCCATGCCGAGTATGATGACTCCGAAGACGTGCAGAGCATGGTGCGTGCCAATCTGATCGCGGAACGGGTAGCGATCGAGTCGTATCGCCAGATGATCGTGAAAATCGGCGACAAAGACCCGACCACACGCCATTTGTTGATCAAAATCATGGCTGTTGAAGAAGAGCACGCCGATGATATGCGCGATCTAATGGAATAGTGTTTTTGAGTAAAGTAGGTATAGTAACTACATTCATCCACAGCTAAGGAGCTAAACCATGTTGGAAAACAATATCACCACCGTTAATAACGATGTCAAAACCCTCGTCAAGGATGCGCAAGCCCTGTTCAGCGCCGCTGCCGCCCTGACCGGCGAAAAAGCCGATGAAGTGCGCATCAAGGGCATGAAAACCCTGGATGCCGCCCTGGCCAAGGCGCATGAAGCGCAGGCATCGGCCATCGTTGCCACCAAGCAGATGGCTGCCCAGGCAGACGGCTATGTCAAGGAAAACCCATGGCGTACGGTGGCCGTCGCCGCTGGCGTCGGCGTGCTGGTTGGCTTCATCCTGGGCCGCAAGTAATCCACTGTCAGGAGCGATATGGACAAGTCTGCTTCGTCTCACCAGGGGCCGGGATTGATCGGCTCGGTCGCCGGCCTGGCCAAAAACGCCGTCGGACTGATGTTGTCGCGGCTGGAACTGGCCACCATCGAACTGTCGGAAGTGCGCAATCACATGCTGCAGCTGGTTGTCATTTTCGCGCTGGCGACGGTGGCGGGCTTGTTTGCCATCGCTTACGGCAGCGTGCTGATCGTTTTCCTGGCCTGGGATAGCCTGGGCTGGAAGATCCTGGCGATCATGACGGTCGTGTTCGTACTGCTGGCCATCGCGCTGGTCATGTATGCGCGCGCCATGCTGCGTCAAGGAAAGCTGTCCATGCCCGCCACCATGGCGGAATTGAAGGCCGACCGCGACATGCTGATGTAAGTGCCTTACGAGGAGAATTCATGTCGGAAAACGACAAACTGGCGGCGCAAGCCGCCCGCAAGCGCCTGCTGATCGCCCAGGGCGAAATGTACCGCGTGGGCATCGTGCATGCGCGCGCCAACGTGGGCTATGCATTGCGTCCCGAGTCCATGCTGCAGGGCGTGGTCGAGACGGCGGTCGGCTTTGCCGGCCACCGCGTCGAGTCCCTGCTGGCGCCGGGCGGCATGCGTTTGCAAGGCGCCATGCCGTATGTGCTGACGGCGCTATCGTTTATCGGACGCAAGAAGCTCGTCAAGCCGGCGCTGGTCCTCGTGGCCGTGGCCGCCGTAGCCGCCAGCTGGCTGCGCCGCAAGCGCTGAACGCCAGCGGTGTTGCACAGGAACGCCGTCATCGACGGCGTTTTTTTTTGCCCGCACCCAAGGTCCGGCGCGTACTGACGCAATCCCTTACAATGATTCACGCCGTATTTCGCGCGGCGGACAGAGGGGCCATCTTGATGACGAATTCAAAGACACCGATCAATCAGTTAAATCCCTCGCGCCTGCGCATCGTGCTGGTGCTGCAGGGCGGCGGCGCACTGGGAGCCTACCAGGCTGGCGTCTACCATGCGCTGCACGAACATGGCCTGGCGCCCGACTGGGTGGTGGGTACCTCGATCGGCGCCATCAATGCCGCCATTCTGGCTGGCAACAAGCACGAAGACCGGCTCGTGCGTTTGAAAGAGTTCTGGCAGCGCGTGGCGCACCGCGACAGCATCGACATGAACCTGGTATCGGACCAGCAGCGCCGCTCGAACATCTGGCTGGCCACGCTCGATACGGTGCTGCGCGGCGTGCCCGGCTTCTTCAAGCCGCGCACTTTCAGCCTGTTTCCCGCTGGAATCGCCGTCAAGCCGGAAGAGGCGAGTTTTTATGACACCAGCGAACTGGCCAGCACGCTCGATGAACTGGTCGATTTCGATTACCTCAACGAGCCCGGCGGCATGCGCCTGACGGTCAACGCCTTGCGCGTCAAATGCGGCAGCCTCACCAGTTTCGACAGCCAGCAGCAGCCCCTGACGGCCGATCACATCCGCGCCAGCGGCGCCTTGCCGCCCGGCTTTGCCGGCGTGCGCGTCGATGGCGATTTATATTGGGATGGCGGCCTGTACTCGAACACGCCGCTGGAAACCGTGCTCGACGACACGCCCCACGTCGACACTCTGGTCTTCATGGTGGACCTGTGGAGTTCGGAAGGGCCGGAACCGACCACCCTGGACGAAGTGCAGACGCGGCAAAAGGACGTCACCTTCGCGTCGCGCTCGAAGCGGCATATTGCCGATTATGTCAATACGCACACCTTGCAGCGCAAATTGCGCGAACTGTACGCCGGCCTGCCCGACACAAAGCACAACCGCCAGCAGACGCAAGAGCTGGTGGCGCTCGGCTGCGACAGCACCATGCACATCGTGCGCCTGCCGTATGCGGGGCGCGACTGGCACATGGCGGCCAAGGATATCAATTTCTCCAAGGGCTCGATCGAATGGCGCTGGGAGCAGGGCTACCAGGATGGCTTGCGCGCGATCAAGGCGGCCGGTTGGCTGGCCTTTGTCACGGAAGACACGCCGCTCGTGGTGCACGAATTGCCGCCTTACGAGCGCGACGCCGCTTAGTGACGCCTGTCAAAACCTGCTGCGCGTCGGTATAGGCGGCCTGCGATGCTCACCGGCTCGGCGCCCCCGTACAAAGTACGGTTGCGTTTCTTGGCGACCTCTCCCTTCCGCTCGCGACGGTTTTGCCAGGCGTTGCAAGAGTAAAGAGCAAGAGTACGGCGTATCGCTGCATCACTGCGGATGGGCCGCTACACGCAGTTTTTCCGCATTCGCCATATCTTGCCGGTACGTGTCTTGCGCATCTTTCAGGCAGGTGGCGCGCGCGGCTGACGGTTCGAGGCGGCAAGCTTTCTTGGCCTCGGCCAGGGCGGCGGCGATTTCCTTGCGCAGGGTGCGCAACTGGGCTTGCGCCGTGCTGTCTTCCTGGTACCAGCGTTGCGGGTCGCCCGGTTGCGGCGTGGTTGTCTGCGCCAATGCCAGCGGCGCCAGGCTGCAGGCGAACAGGGTTGCCAAGAGTGTGTTGTGGATAGTCATGATATTTCCTCCTTGAAATAAAAAAGGCGCCGTAGCGCCTTTTTTTACAACCTGCCCGTCAGTAATAGCAGGATCAGTATCACTACAACCAGGCCGGCGATGCCGCTGGGGCCGTAACCCCAGTTGCGGCTATGCGGCCAGGTGGGCAGGACGCCGACCAGGGCCAGGATCAAGATGATCAGAATGATGGTGCCCATGGTATCTCCTTGTTGGTACATGGTCCGGCGCAGGCTTGCTGGCAAGCCCGGCCAGGGGATTAATAGCGGTAGACGCGGCCGTCAACGACGCGCACGCGGTTGCCCGGGCGCAAATCATTGGCGTTGTCCTGCACCACGGTACGGTATTCGCCGTTGTCGAGACGCACGCTGATCTGGTAAGCCTGTGCCTGCTGTTTGCGGCCCTCGACCTGGTTGCCCACGACGCCGCCGGCAACGGCGCCCGCCACGGTGGCGGCCGTGCGTCCGCTGCCCGAACCGATGGTGTTGCCCAGCAGGGCGCCGGCGATGCCGCCGACCACGGCGCCGGCGCCGCTCGTTTGGCCGCTACCTTGCACGATCTGGATGGAGTCGACAGTGCCGTACATGGCGGACTCAGGCTGGTTGGCCGGGTAATATTGTTGTGACTGGGAAGGGCCGGTGGCGCAACCGCTGAGTACGGCGGTTGCGGCGAGCATCAGTGCAGCCAAAGTGGCGTTGGTTTTCATTTTATTCTCCTGACGAGGTGAGGGTGTAGTGCCATCTTAGTCATGCCCCCGTTCCCGGTCTGTACGCTGCCGCACGTACTTATTTGCGGTCGAAAATGCTATTGTTGGCCGGGATGATCCATTCAAACGTTGTTATTTCTCCCTGTCCGCCTTCCGCTTTCAAAATAACCACTTGTGTACGGCAGCGTACAGAAGAGAGGCGGCGATCCACGTAAAACGGTAGTCATGCCAAGCAGACATGCTTGGTACCACCAGGGAGAAATACAATATGAACAAGAATAAGCTTTTCACCGCCATCGTCGTCAGCCTGGCGTGCGCCGCCTGGGGCGGCCAGGCAGTGGCCGCCACGCCGGAAGCGAAAGCAGCCTACAAGGCGGCCAATGAACAGGCGGGCCTGAATTACAAGCTGGCGCATGCCGAGTGCGAAAAAATCACGGGCAACCCGAAGGATGTCTGCATCGCCGAAGCGAAGGCCGTGCGTACCTACGATGAAGCCGTGGCCCAGGCGCAATACACGAATACCCTGCGCGCCTACACGAAGGCGCGCATCAAGATTGCCGATGCGAACTACGACGTCGACCTGACACGCTGCAATGCGCTGACGGGCAACGACAAGGATGTCTGCGTCAAGCTGGCCAAGTCCACCAAGGTGGCGGCCCTGGCCGACGCCAAGGCGGACAAGAAAGTCATCGAAGCGCGCAGCGATGCGCGTGAAGCAAAAAGAAAAGCCGAGTACAAGGTCGCGACAGAAAAATGCGATGCATTAGCCGGCGCAGCCAAGGATGACTGTATCAAGGCTGCAAAAACCCAGTTTGGCTACTGAGCGCCCCAGGGCGCAATGTAATCAAGTTGGTATAAGAAGCTCATTGTGAGCACATTGATTGACCACTCCTAAGGAAAAAACCATGAAATTCACTAAATCTATCGCTACTGGCCTTTTCGTCGCTTCCCTGTTCGCCGTTGCAGGCTGCGCTTCGACCCCAACCAAGGAAGGCACGGGCGAGTACATCGACGACGCTGCGATCACCACCAAAGTGAAAGCCAGCATCTTCAATGAGCCTACCCTGAAATCGACGGAAATCAACGTTGAAACCTTCAAGGGCGTGGTTCAGCTGAGCGGTTTCGTGGCCCAGCCATCGGATGCCGCCAAAGCGGGCGAAGTTGCCCGTGGCGTAAAGGGCGTGAAGTCGGTGAAAAACGACATCCGCGTCAAGTAATGGCCTGACCTGCCGCAGCGGCCAGCCCACGGCTGGCGCTGCGGCCCACCACCGACCGTCGCGGGAATCGCATGCATATCCAGCCTTCAGATACCCCGCCCGAGCCGGTGGCGGCTGCCTCCACCGAGCCTGCCGGGCCACCTCCCGGCACGCCCGTGGAGCACTTGGACGCCTCCTTGCGTTTGCCGCTGCATGTCAATGCGCGTGGCATGGCGCTGGGCATCATCGCCACCGTCAGCTTCATTTATGCGCTGCAGTGGGCACAGAAATTCCTCATTCCCGTCATCTTCGGCATTTTCATTGCCTATACCCTCAATCCCGTCGTTGCCTGGCTGGAAAAGCTGCGCCTGCCGCGCGCCATCGGCGCCACGGCCGTCACGGCCCTGATCCTGTTCGGCTCCATCGTCGTGGTCGAGCGCGTGCAGGGCGAATTCGAATCCATCGTTGAAGAGCTGCCTGCCGCCACGCATAAACTGTCGCGGCTGATCGCCGCCAATACGGGCGGCAAGAACAGCACCTTCCAGAAGATGCAGGCCGTGGCCAATGAAATCGAGCAAGTGGCCGCCGGCGCCGAGGCGCGCCGCAACACGCGCCGCGCCGCGGCAGCGTCCGAAGGTCCCAACTTCAAGATCATGGACTGGGTATGGGCAGGCTCGCTGGGCCTGGTGGGTTTCATCAGCCAGGCCACCATGGTCATCTTCCTCGTGTTTTTCCTGTTGCTGTCGGGCGACACCTTCAAGCGCAAGCTCGTCAAGCTGACGGGACCGTCGCTGAGCCGCAAGAAGGTCACCGTGCACATCCTGGAAGACATCAATACGTCGATCCAGAACTATATGTTCATGCTGCTCGTCACGAATGTCTTGCTGGCCGTTTTGATGTGGATCGCCCTGCGCGTGATCGGCCTGGAAAACGCGGGCGCCTGGGCCATCGTGGCCGGCTTGCTGCACATCATGCCGTATTTTGGCCCCTTGCTCATCACCATCGCCACGGGCCTTGTCGCCTTCCTGCAATTCGAATCGCTGGAAATGGTCTTGCTGGTGACGGGTACGTCGATGGCCATCGCCACCCTGGTCGGCACCTTTGTCACCACCTGGATGACGGGGCGCATCGCCCGCATGAATCCCACGGCCGTGTTCATCAGCCTGCTGTTCTGGGGCTGGCTGTGGGGTGTCTGGGGCTTGCTGCTGGGTGTGCCCATCATCGTCATCGTGAAGGTTGTGGCCGAACGCGTGCAGGGCATGGAAGTGGTAGCCGAGCTGCTGGGCGAGTAAGTTGAAGTTCAATAAGAACAACGGCGCCCGCGGGCGCCGTTGTTGCGTGCAGACTGTTTACGACTGGTGGCGTTTGAGTATCTTGACTTGCACATCGCCATCTTCCGTCTTCGGCATATCCTTCATGCTGCCCAGCTGCAGGGCGAACTGGCGCGTGAATTCGGCGCCCAGGAAGAAGATTTGCGCCGAGTAATACACCCACAACAGCAGGGCCACCAGTGAACCGGCCGCGCCATAGCTGCTGGCCACGCCGCTATTGCCGATATACACGCCAATCGCATATTTTCCCAGTGAAAACATGAAAGCCGTGCCGATGGCGCCGATCAGCACGTCGCGCCAGGACAGGCGCACGCGCGGCAGCATTTTATAGATGACGGCAAACAGGCTGGCGATGACGGCAAAGCCGATCAGGTTCGACAGGATGGTAAACAGCACGGCCGTGTCCTTCCACACGCCTTCCCAGAAGTTGGCGAGGATGGCCATGGCAGCGTTGACCACCAACGACACCATCAGCAGGAAAGCCAGCACCAGCACCAGGCCGAAGGACAGCAGGCGCGTGCGCAGCATGTCCCAGGCGCCCGCCTCCTTCAGCGGCGGCACTTGCCAGATTTCATCGAGACTCGCTTTCAGTTCGGCAAACACGCTGGTGGCGCCAAACAGCAGCAGGGCGCTGGCGATGAGGGTGGCGATGCGCCCCTGCTCATGGTTCTTCGCGCCGGCCAGTACGAGCTGGATGGCTTCGGCGCCCTGCGTGCCCAGCAAGCCCTGCAATTGCCCCATCAGCTCGCCGCGCGCGGCGGCCGGGCCATAGAAAAAGCCGGCGATGGCGATCACCAGCACGAGGATGGGGGCGATGGAAAACAGGGTGTAATAGGCGAGGGCGGCGCCCTTGCTCGAGGCGCGGTGTTCCAGCCATTCGGTGACGGAACAGACGATGACACTGCGCATCTGCTTGCTGAACGGGGCCAGGCCGGCCAGTTTGGGATAGCGGGTAGAGAAATTCATGGTGGCTTTCAATGCAAAAAAGGGGCGCGAGCCCCTTTTTTTTATTCACAAGTGGCGTACCACTGTTCAGCTTATTGCACGCGGCGTTCGATGGTGATTTGTTCCACTTCAACGCGGCGGTTTGGTTCCAGGCACTTGATCAGGTCGGCACGTTTCTTGTTGTCGCAGGTGACGACAGGATTCGTGGAGCCCTTGCCTTCGGCCGTCAGGCGGTTGGCGGCGACACCGTGGGCGACCAGGTATTCCTTGACTGCATCAGCGCGCTGCTGCGACAGTTTCAGATTGTACTTGGGCGAACCGATGCGGTCGGCATAACCACTGATGACGACGTTGTTGACGTCTGGCGCTGCGGTCAGCACGCGGGCGATTTCGTCGAGCTTGGTCTGTGTCGGACCCAGCTTGGCGCTGTCGAACGCGAACAGTTCCGTTGCCGACATCGTCACTTTTTCAAAACGTGCAGGCGGCGGTGGCGGTGGTGGCGGCGGTGCAGGCGGTTTGTCGAACGCGTAGTTCAGGCCCACGGTGACGTAGTAGTTATTGGACTTGCTGCTCGGGTCGAAGGTATTGCCGCGCAGGAAACCGTGCACGTTGCGCACGTCAGCCTGGAGGGACAGTTGCTCGGTGATGCTGGACTGGAAACCCAGGCCGACGCTGGCGTATGGCGAGCTCTTGCTGCGTTCACCGAAGGCGAAGCTGGTGTCCTTGTCGCGCTGCATGCCGGCACCGACCAGCAGGAAAGGACGGAAGGCTTTACGCGAGAACATGTACAAGCCATCTACGCCCAGCGTATTTTGCTGGTAGCGCTGACCGCCATCCTTGGAACGGGCATACGTGGTGCCCAGCTGGATATCCCAATCCTGGGAAACAGGCTTACCGAAACGCAAGCCTGCGCCATAACCGGTTTTATCCGTGGCGAAGTCGGAATCTGGCTTGAGTGCGTTGATGCTAGGTTGAATATACCAGGAGGGATTGATTTCCTGGGCCTGTGCGCCGAGGGCAGAGCACAGGACTGCGGCGGCAACGGCGATTTTTTTTAGATTATTCACAAGTAACTCCCAACGTTGATAAGAGATTTTCTCTACGGCATCAAAACACTTCTTGCTACACATGCTATTGCTAGAGATAGACCACACTTCCAGGTGCGTTTTCTTGCGATAAATGCACTGCTGTTGGACTAGAGAATACGGATGCAGGTTCACCTGGTCGGTGCGCTGGCGCACAAAGCATTGTGGTATATCAATGGTGTTGCGGATTCACGACAAAGACTTTGATGTTGAAAAAAACTAATTTGCTAGGTGAAACTTTTCCACGCGCGGCCACTTCCGGGCACCGCGGCAAGAGGCAATCGTACGACTTGTCACCTGCATGCCACTGTATATTAGCAACAATGATGAGCTTGATAACTAATATTACATTGATGTTGTATTCCTGCCGCGTTCTGTTGCTTTTCCGGGCTTCTGCCAGGCAACTTTTGCGCGTCGCAGCCAGCTCCGCCACTTTTCATCAAGGAGTCACTCGTGCCTGACCTGCCCCGTGTTTTTTCTTTCCCGCCGTCTGGCAAACTGGGCACCTTGTGCCTGCTGCTGTCGCTGGGCCTGGCAATGCCGGCCTGGGCCGATAGCGGCGTGTCCCTGTTTTCACCGAGCGGTACGGTCAAGGCCGTGCGTCAGGTGCGGGTCCAGTTCGCCACGCCGATGGTGCCGTTCGGCGACATGGGCTTGCCCGCGCCGTTCGCCATCGATTGCGGCAAGGCCGAACCGGCCATGGTGGCGGGCGCGGGGCGCTGGGCCGACGAGCGCAACTGGAATTTCGATTTCGAGCGCGATTTGCTGGCTGGCGTGGCCTGCAGCTTCACCTTGAAGCCTGGCCTGAAGGATCAGGCGGGCCAGGCCTTGCAGGGGACAGCCTCGTACCGCTTTTCCACGGGCGGCCCGGCCATCGTCGAGGCCGTACCGTATGACGGCCAGCCCTACATCGATGAAAACCAGATCTTCGTGCTGGGCCTGGATGCCGCACCGAACGAGGCCAGCGTGGCCGCGAACGCGTATTGCCGCGCCGACGGCATCAATGAAAAGATTCCCGTGCGCCTGCTCAAAGGCAAGGAACTGGAGCAGGTATTGACCCTGCGCAAGAGCTTTCTCGACCGCTACCTGAGCGTGTATTTCAAGAAGCGGGGCGTCGTGTGGAAAGTGGGCATGCCGGTCGCCAGCAAGGGCGCGCCGCCGCTGCCTGTCACCGTGCTGCAATGCAAGCGCAGCTTCCCCGCCAATGCCAAGGTGTCGCTTGTGTGGGGCGAGGGCATCGCCAGCGCCAGCGGCATCGCTACGGAGAAGGCGCAGACCCTGCAGTTCAAGACGCGTCCGGATTTCACGGCCAAGTTCAGCTGCGAGCGCAGCAATCCGAAGGAGCAATGCATTCCCTTTCTGCCCATGCGCGTGCAGTTTTCCGCGCCCGTGAGCGCCGCGCAGGTGCGCGCCATGACCTTGAAGGGGGGCGGCAAGACGTATGCGCCGACGATTTCAAAAGAGGAGGAAAAGGCCGAATTCCTGTATAGCGCCGCCTTCAACGGCCCCTTTCCCGTGCAATCGAGTTTTGTCTTGAGCCTGCCGCCGAAACTGACGGATGACGCGGGCCGCGCCTTGCTCAACCGCGCGCGCTTCCCCATGACGGTGCGCACGGGCGAACAGCCGCCGCTGCTGAAGTTCCCGGCCCCGTTCGGCATCATCGAAGCGAAGGGCGACGGCTTGCTGCCCGTCACAGTGCGCAATATCGAACCCGTGCTGTCGGGCAAGGAAGTCGCCCAGCCATCCGCTGCCGCCACGGGCGCCACCTTGCGCGTGCCCGACAATGACGACAAGTTCATCATCGACTGGATGCAGCGCCTGGCCGGCAACGGTGATGGCGGCGAATACTGGCAGCCCTATGCCCAATATGCGGGCAACATGAGCAAATCCGTGCTGGCGGGCGCTTCCGGCACGCGCCCCATCAGCCTGCCGCGCCCCGAGGGCAAGAAAACCTTTGAAGTGATCGGCATCCCGCTGCAGAAACCGGGCTTTTATGTGGTCGAACTGGCCAGCCCCATCCTTGGCAAGGTGCTGCTGGGCAAACCGACGACGGCCTACATCCGCACGGCCGCGCTGGTGACGAATTTGGCGGCCCACTTCAAGCATGGCGCGCAATCGTCGCTCGTGTGGGTGACGTCGCTCGACAAGGGCGCGCCTGTTGCGAAAGCGCAAGTGGCCGTGCGCGACTGCGCCGGCAAGCTGTTGTGGCAAGGCGCCACGGGGGCGGACGGCGTGGCGCACATCCCCGGCGAGCTGGCCAATTCCAGCTGCAAGAACAATGGCCGCTACTTTATCAGTGCGCGCAGCGGCGGCGACATGACGTTTACCTTGTCGGACTGGGTGGGCGGCATCGAAGCGTGGCGCTTCAACTTGCCCACGGACGACACGCGCGCCGACAACACCCTGCTGGCTACGGTATTCGACCGCACCTTGCTGCGTGCCGGCGAAACCGTGCACATGAAGCATTTCATCCGCAAGCACACGGGCGAGGGCATGAGCCTGGTCGACAAGAACAACGGCCCCGGCAGCGCCACCTCCGTCGTCATCACGCACCAGGGCAGCGACCAGAACTACCAGCTGCCGCTGCGCTGGTCCGCCAGCGGCACGGCGGAAAGCGACTGGGTCATCCCCGCCGACGCCAAGCAGGGCGAATACAGTGTGACGATGGCGGGTCGCCCATCCGGTAGTTTCCGGGTGGAAGCGTTCCGCGTGCCGACCATGAAAGCCGTGCTGCAGGGGCCGAAAGCGCCCGCCGTGCAAGCGAAACAAGTGGCCCTCGATGCGCAAATCACGTACCTGGCCGGCGGCGCGGCCACGAATGCGCCCGTCAAGCTGCGCACGGTGCTGCAAGACAAGAGCGTGACGTTTGCCGATTATCCCGATGTCAGCTTCAGCAATGGCGACGTGAAGGAAGGGCTTGTGAAACAGGGCACCGGCTACGACGACGATGAAGGGGAATGGCAGGACGAAGGCAATGGCGGACGTGCTGGCGGCGGCGCGACTGCCGCGCGCACGCAAAGCTTGACCCTGGACAAGGCGGGCGGCGCGCGCATCGTCATCGACCAGCTGCCGCAGCTGTCCACGCCGCGCGACCTGGTGGCGGAAATGGCGTTCCAGGATGCGAATGGCGAGACGGCTTCCGTTGCCACGCGGGTGCCGCTGTGGCCATCGAACTATGTGATTGGCATCAAGCCAGACGCCTGGGCCTTGAGCAAGGATGCTTTCAAGTTCACCGTGGCCGTGCTGGGCACCAATGGCAAGCCCGTGGCGAATGCCTCGGTCGCCGTCGACTTCTTCCAGCGCAACAGCTATTCGCACCGCCGGCGCCTGATCGGCGGCTTCTATGCGTATGAAAACAGCAGCGAAGTGGTCAAGCTGGGCCCGGCGTGCTCGGGCAAGACGGACAACAAGGGCCTGTTGATTTGCGACGTCAAGGCGCCCGCCAGCGGCAATCTGATTTTGCGCGCCAGCACGCAGGATGCATCCGGCAACGCGGCCGTCGCCAACCGCGAAACCTGGGTGGCCGGCAGCGGCGACTGGTGGTTCAATGCCAGCGACAATGACCGCATCGACGTGCTGCCGGAAAAGAAACGCTATGAACCGGGCCAGGAAGCGAGCTTGCAGGTGCGCATGCCGTTCCGCTCGGGCACGGCGCTGATCACGGTCGAGCGCGAAGGCATCCTCGACACCTATGTGCGCCAGCTCAATGGCCGGGAACCGGTGGTGAATATCCCGGTCAAACCGAATTACGCGCCGAATGTGTATGTGTCCGTGTTTGTCGTGCGGGGCAGGGTCGATGGCGTGCAGCCGACGGCCCTGGTCGACTTGGGCAAGCCGGCTTACAAGATGGGCATCGCGCCGCTGAACGTGGGGTGGCAGGCGCATGAGCTGAACGTCATGGTGGTGTCGGACAAGGAGGTGTACAAGACGCGTGACAAGGCGGAGGTGTCCGTGCGCGTGCGCCGCGCCGATGGCAAGCCGTTGCCGGCCGGCGCCGAAGTGGCGCTGGCGGCCGTCGACACGGGACTGCTGGAACTGATGCCCAACGATAGCTGGAAATTGCTCGATGCCATGATGGCGCAGCGCAGCCTGCAGGTGGAAACGGCGACGGCGCAGATGCAGGTGATCGGCAAGCGCCACTTCGGCCGCAAGGCCTTCCCGGCCGGTGGTGGCGGCGGCAAGGGCGCCAGCCGCGAACTGTTCGACACTTTGCTGTTCTGGAAGGGTACCGTCAAGCTCGACGCCAAGGGCGAGGCGACAGTCCAGGTGCCGCTCAACGATTCGCTGACGGCGTTCCGCATCGTCGCCATCGCCAGCGCCGGCAAGAAATTGTTCGGCACGGGCAGCACGGACATCCGCAGCTCGCAAGACTTGATACTGATGTCGGGCTTGCCGACTCTCGTGCGCGAAGGCGACCAGCTGCGCGCCGGATTTACGGTGCGCAACACCTCGGCCGCCTCCTTGAGCGTGGACCTGAACGCCAGCGCGGCCGGCAAGGCCTTGCCGCGCCAGAGTTTAACGTTGGCGGCGGGCGAAGCGCGCGAAGTGGGATGGGATTACCAGGTGCCGCTCGGCGCGCAGCAGATTGTGTGGGAGATCGGCGCCAAGGCGGGTAGCCATACCGATAAACTGAAAATCACGCAAAAGGTGGGCCAGGCCACGCCCGTGCGCACCTACCAGGCTACCTTGCAGCAGGTCGACAAACCCATCAATATGTCCGTGCAGATGCCGGCCGGCGCCTTGCCGGGCCGGGGCGGCATCCAGACCAGCTTTGTCGCCAAGCTCGGTGGCGAGCTGCCTGGCGTGCGCGAGTACATGGCCGCCTATCCGTACACCTGCTTCGAGCAAAACACGTCGAAAGCCATCGCCCTGCAAGACGAGGAGGCGTGGAACAAGCTGGCCGCCAGCCTGCCCGCCTACCTGGACAGCGACGGCATGCTGAAATACTTTCCCATCATGGAGCAGGGCAGCGACAGCCTGACGGCGTATGTGCTGTCGGCAACCCGGGAAGCTGGCTATGCAATTCCGGAACAGACGAAGAACCGCATGGAAGCAGCCTTGACGGCCTTCGTGCAGGGCCGCATCGTGCGCCGTTCCGCACTGGACACGACCGACTTGGCCGTGCGCAAGCTCGCCGCCCTGGAAGCGCTGTCGCGTTCGAACAAGGTTCCGCCCGATGCGCTGGAAAGCATCAGCATCAACCCGAACCTGTGGCCCACCTCGGCCGTCATCGACTGGAGCTTGTTGCTGCAACGCACGCCAGGCCTGGCGCGCCGCGATGCGCTGCTGGCCGAGGCGCAGCAGATTTTGCGCAGCCGTTTGAACTTCCAGGGCACGACCATGGGCTTTTCCACCGAGCGCAAAGATAACTGGTGGTGGCTGATGGTGTCCGGCGACGTCAACGCCAACCGCCTGTTGCTGGCCGTGATGGACAACCCGGCGTGGAAGGATGACATCGGCCGCCTCGTGCGCGGCAGCATGGGCCGCCAGAAGAAGGGCCGCTGGGATACGACGGTAGCCAACGCCTGGGGCACCCTGGCCATCAATAAATTCTCGGCCAAGTTCGAAGCCACGCCAGTGACGGGCGCCAGCGCCGTCAAGCTGGGCGGCGATACGCAAGCGCTTGTGTGGAATGGCGCGGCGAAAGTGGGACCCGTGCTGCAAGCATGGCCGAAAGGCACGGATACCCTGGGCCTGGCGCACAGCGGCACGGGCAAGCCTTGGGCCACCGTGCAAAGCCTGGCGGCCATCCCGCTCAAGGCACCCTTGTCCAGCGGCTACACGATCAAGAAAACTATTACGCCGGTGGAACAGAAGACGGCGGGTGCATGGTCGCGCGGCGACGTCTACCGCGTGCGCCTGGACTTGTCCGCCCAGGCGGACATGAGCTGGGTGGTGGTCGACGATCCGATTCCCGCCAGCGCCACCGTGCTGGGCAATGGCCTGGGCCGCGATTCGCAGCTGATGACGGCCGGCGAAAAGTCCACTGGCTGGGTCTGGCCGACGTTCGAGGAGCGGGCCTTCGACGCCTTCCGTGCCTATTACGCGTTCGTGCCGAAGGGTAACTGGAGCGTGGAATACACGGTGCGCTTGAACAATGCCGGGGATTTCAGCCTGCCAGCCACGCGCATCGAAGCCATGTATTCGCCCGAGATGTTTGGCGAGTCGCCGAACGCGAACGTTAAGGTGGCGCAGTGAAAGCTAAGGTTTTACTGATGGGCTGCCTGCTGGCCAGCCCGGTCTTTGCCGAGGCGCTCCTGACGCCGTCCCAGGTGCAGGCCGCCTATCGCAGTTCGGAAGCGCAGTTGCTGGACCGCAGCGGCGCGCCGCTGCAATCGTTGCGCGTGGACATGAAGGTGCGGCGCTTGCCGTGGGTGCCGCTGGCCGACATCTCGCCCGCCGTGCAGCAGGCCGTGCTGTTGGCGGAAGACCAGCGCTTCATGCGTCATGGCGGCGTGGACGTGTCCGCGCTGGCCACGGCCGCCTGGGACAATCTGTTTTCAAAAAAGCCCCGGGGCGCTTCGACCATCACCATGCAGCTGGCGGGCCAATTGGATGCGGACTTGCAGGCGTCCTCGGGCGGGCGCAGCCTGCGCCAGAAATGGGACCAGATGCGTGCCGCCCAGGCTATCGAGGATAGCTGGAGCAAGGCGCAGATTTTTGAAGCCTATTTGAACCTCGTATCGTTCCGCGGCGAACTGCAAGGCATCGCGTCCGCCTCGTACAGCCTGTTCGGCAAGGCGCCTTCCGGCCTGAACCAGACGGACGCCATCATCCTGGCCAGTCTCGTGCGTGCGCCGAACGCGCCGCCGGCCGCCGTCACGCGGCGCGCCTGCGCGCTGGCGAAAGAGTGGCGCATGGACAGCAGCTGCCAGCTGATCGGCCAGCGCGTGCAAACGGCCCTGCAGCGCAACGCGTTGTATGCGGAACTGGCGCCGGCGCCGCAAGTGGCGCAGCAACTGCTGAAGCAGCCGGGTGAGCAGGTCGCCAGCACGCTCGATGGTCCCTTGCAGCGTTTCGCGCAGGAAAACCTGCGCCAGCAACTGGCGTCCTTGCGCGAGCGCAATGTCAACGATGGCGCCATCATCGTGCTCGACAACCGCAGCGGCGAGATTCTCGCGTATGTCGGCAATGCGGGCGGCAGCCACGTCGATGGCGTGACGGCCCTGCGCCAGGCGGGATCGACATTAAAACCGTTCTTGTATGAACTGGCCATCGAGCGTCGGCTGATGACGGCCGCGTCCGTCATGGACGACTCGCCGCTCGATGTCGCCACGGCGTCCGGCATGTATGCGCCGCAAAACTACGACCGCAACTTCAAGGGTTACGTCAGCGCCCGCACCAGCCTGGCCAGCTCCCTGAACATTCCCGCCGTGCGCACGGTGCTGCTGACGGGGCAGGACGGCTTTTATAACCGCCTCAAGGAAGTGGGCCTGTCCAGCCTGACGGAACCGGCCGAGTACTACGGCCCCTCGCTGGCGCTGGGCTCGTCCGAAGTGACCTTGCTGGAACTGGCCAACGCCTACCGCGCGCTGGCCAATGGCGGGCTGTACAGCACGGCCAGCCTGCAGCCTGGCCAGGCTGGCAAGGACCGGCGCCGTGTGATGGAGCCGGGCGCCGCCTTCATCGTCGGCGATATCCTGGCCGACCGCGCCGCGCGCAGCATGACGTTTGGCTTGCGCAACGAGCTGGGGACGAATTTCTGGAGCGCCGTCAAGACGGGCACGAGCAAGGACATGCGCGACAACTGGTGCATGGGCTACTCTGCGCGCTACACGGTGGGTGTATGGGTGGGCAATTTCGACGGCAAGCCCATGTGGGACGTGTCGGGCGTGACGGGCGCCGCGCCCGTGTGGCGCGACGTCATGGATTACCTGCACAAGAACGTGCCCAGCCACGCCCCGAAAGCGCCATCAGGCGTGTTGCAGCAGATGGTGGCGTACCAGCCCGCACTGGAAGCGCCGCGCCGCGAATGGTTTATCGCCGGCACGGAAAGCCCCGTCATCGCCGTCTTGGGCGACACCGTGAAGCCGCCCGCCATCGTGTATCCGGCCGAGGACAGCATCCTCGCCATCGACCCCGACATCCCGCCCGCCCTGCAGCGCGTCTTCTTCCAGGCCCAGGGCAGCCGCGACTTGCGCTGGGTGCTCGACGGCAAGGACCTGGGCGCGGCCCTTGACAGCATCAGCTGGCGCCCCATGCCGGGCAAGCATGCGCTGGCCCTCGTCGACGATGCTGGCAAGACGGTGGCGAAGGTTACGTTCCAGGTGCGGGGGAATGCGCTGGCATCGCTTGCCGCACACTGAGATCAGTTCGACGGATAATTTGCCGGGTCGATGGCTGGCGTGGCGTAATGCCGCAGCACATCTCCGCCGTGCGGATGCTTTTGCGTGCGGCGTTTTTCGTCCGATGGCGGGCTGACCAGCACGATGCTTGCTTCGTCCGGATTGCGCAGGTTCACCACGGCGCTGACGCCGCCATCGCGGTAGCTGCCCATCACGGCTATGGCCATCTGCACGAACAGCGTGGCTGCCCCAGTGTTGCCCAGGCGTTGATCCGTGTCTATCCATTGCGCCGTGTTGCCGCTGTCGAGTTCCGTGCCGCCATCTTCCGCATGTTTCAGCAAGGTCTTGTGCAATGCAAGCAGCTGCGCCTGATTGCCACCGGTGGCGGCGACCAGGCGCGCCGGCGCGGCGGGACGCTCGGCTTCCGGCAAGCTGTGCAAGGCTTGCCGCCAGCCTGCCTGCAAGGCTTGTTCGCGCTGGTCGCGCCGCACGAGCGGTTTGCCGTGCTCATCTGTCATCTTGACGAAGGTAGGCCGGTGGATGAAGCCGAAGGTGGGCAGGCGGTCCAGCTGGGCCAACTGCTCCTTGTTGAAGGGCAAGGGAAACCAGGGCGTGGGTTGCCAGTCTTTTGGCGGGTGATACGTTTTGTGCTTGAGCCTGTCGACCATGCTGAAACTGCCCGTATCACGGATGTCGGGGCGCTGCGCGAATTGCGCGGCGACGGGCAGCCATTCTGCGATTGAGGGCTGGCGCTGGGTGAAGGCCGTCGGGTCTTCCTTCTTGCGCGGGTGCGGCACGGCCCGCATCAATTCGTCATACGCCAGATACAGGCGCCGCGCCACACCGTAGGTATTCAAGTCATCGACGCTGTCTTCGGGCGGCGCGTCATCGTAGGCGAACTTCCGTACGGCCTCAATGCGCTCGCGCCGCGCCAGCACGAAGAGGGCGGAGGCGTCAGGCATTTCGGGGATGTAGCGGCCGTCCTTTATGAGTCGGGGAGATCCGTCGGGCCGATACAAATTGCGCGTGGGCATGCTGTCTTCGGAATTGAGCACGATGTAGGGCACGTCGGGATGGGCATCGAAAAAGGCGAATACATCTCCCAAGATACGGTCCGGGTTTTCGCTGAAGCGACGAGGGCCGGCGACAAACAGATGCCAGTGCAGACCAGAAGGTGCGGCACCTGCGGCCAAGCCTATTGTCGGCGAGTCGGGCCTGTCCAGCATGCGTGAGTTGTAGATCTGTGACTCAGCATTAAACACGGGTACACCGAAATACATAGGAATGTACTTCGCGCCATTTTCCAGCGCATCGCCCCCACGGCTGCCCGATATTCCAGATCTTTCTCTCGAATTCCAAGGATATTTTTGACTATCCTGCTCGCGGATACTGGCATATGCATTTCCCTTTTGCAGTGCGTCCCATAAATTGCCCTGTCGGTATTTGTCCAGCGTGACGCCGAGGCCGATCACTTCCAAGACATACTCGCGTTTGTCCTGCTCGTTGGGTGTCGCCTGCTGTACTTGCAGCTTTGCGACGGCCACAGGCTTGGACGAATGCAGCCAGCGAGAACCGAGCAATGTGGCAGCTACAATGGGTGGGATGAGCAAGAGCCATTGCAGGTGCTGCCATATTTTGCTGCTCATCGTGCGCTCCAGTAAGGAATGTGATTGGATGATCAATAAAGACCCAAGCAGTAGCAGTGCCAGTGCACCAAGGCCAGCGCCAAGTGGATACTTGAAGCGTAGAAGCAAGTTTTTCATTTTGGGATGTCATCGCTGGCTTTATGAACGACCGGCGTGACGACAGACGTGGTGCGTCTGCCGTTGACTAGTTCACACACGACGGTGGAGGGCAGGCCGGCTTGCAGGGCTGGGACGCAGGCTGGTAGCTGCCCCGAACTGTAATAGTTTGCGTTTCCTTCTATGAGTTGCTTACGTGCTACTGGCTCGGCGGCCCAATAGATGGAAAAGTCCTCCATGAAAGCATCCCATCGCAATATCGATGAGCGTTCAGGTATTTTCATGTCGTTTTGCAACCGCCAATCCGCCACCGCACACAAATACCGGTAAAACTGCGGGTCGCTGCTCGCCTTGCCGCCACCGATGGCCACGTCATATGCCGTCACGTTGCGGTGGTTTTCCGCGTTGCCGATGATGGCGCCATGGAAGGATTTGGGGCTGACCTCGTTCTGCCAGCGCTTGCGCGCCTCGTTCGGGGTTTCTTCGCGGTTGACAAGCAGCTTGTCGCCGCCACCCGGATGGCGGGAGACGCGGTCGATTTTGCATTGGTCGCCCGCTTCCTTGCCCAGGTTCAAGGCCTTTTCCACCTGATCGCGCTGGCCCGAGCCGAACATGCCGGCGGCGTATTCGGGGATGCGGTGCTGCAAGGGGCGTGGGTCGGCGATGATTTCCTGCTTGCGCATCCGCAAACCTTTCTTGCTGGTCACCGCGATGGCCGCGTCGATCGGATCGACTTCTTCGCACGGTCCCTGCTGGCCGCGCGGCAGCTTGGCCTGGTCGGAATCCCTCGGAAACTGCCCGGGTTTGACTTCGCCGCCGTCCAGTACGGCTTTCATGGGCACGCGCAGCGCTTCGCCATTGATCGTGCGCAAGCCTTCGCGCTGACCCGCTTCCGTGGAAAAGATATTCCATTTGCCGGGTTTGACGGGCGGCCATTGTGCCTCGTCATGGTTGCCACGGTGGCCCCGGTTGGCACCGGCCACGTGGGCATGGTCGTCCTCGCTTTCCAGGCGCAGGGCGAAGTCGTGCGGCGGCAAGCCCACCAGCACCGGGCCGTTGTTCTTGCCAGCCGCGTCAAGGCGCTGTTTGATCGTAAACACTCGCTGGTAAAACCCTTTGCCCAGTTCCACCAGCGGCTGGCGGTGCTGGGATTCCTTGTCCCAGCAGGTGGGGCCATCACCCCAGATGCTTTTGTCCGTCTTGCCCTTGGTTTTGGACAGGCCATGACCGTCGATGTGGTCGGGTATGCCCTGCCAGCCGATGCCCTGCATATTATCCAGTGCCACCGTCATATCTTCGGGGCAAAAGTACAGGTAGACCTTGCCCCGGTTGTCGCGGTCCGCTTCCGCGCGCCATGCCGCCCCCGCCATGCCATGGCAGACGGCGTGATCCTTGATGTGCGCAAAGGCGGGTGTGGCGTGCTTTTTTGCCACTACGCCCTGCACGATCTGCGCCAGGGTTTGCAGGCGTGCATGCAGGGTCTGGCGGTTGTCGATGGCGTCGTACTGGCTTTCCATTGCCGCGTCCCTGCCGCCGCCGAAGATGCGGCTCGATTCCGCCGCACCAAAAAACATGGTCGTGTCTTCCACCAGGCTGTAGGGGGGATGCGTGAGAATCAGCGTGTCGGCGGGCCGCTTGCCTTCGTCAAGCAGGAAGGCTTGTGCCAGCAGCGAGATCAAGCAGCCCTGGCTGTGCGCGACGATGGAGACCACGTCGTTGCTGTCGTAGTCGCGGATCATGGCAATCAGCGCTGCCAGGCGCTTGGCCGCCAGCACCATGTACATGCGGCCCGGCGCCGTCATCAGCGGGCGCACGGCGTCGCCGCCCACATCGTAGGGCGAGAATAATCCCTTGTTCCACATGTCGGGCAGGGTATTGGTGGCATTGCCGAAGGGGCCGCCGTTCTTCGACATATCCTTGTCCAGGCGGTTGCCGTAGCGGTCAGTGTTCTGGCCGTTGACCACTTTGCTGGAGTTGCTGCGTTCGCGAAAGCCCCAGTAAAACGGGATAACCGGGCTGTACGTCGTTTCATCAGGCTGGCGCTTGAAATACACATCGTCCGGATCGGCTATGATTTCACGCTTGTCGACCTCCTGCGGCAGGCGGTAGGTGGCCGGGGTGAACACGTGGCCGCCGCCATACATGCGCGCATCGAGTCCCTGGCAGAGTCCTTTTTCCACGGCGCCAAAGCTGGTACCGACGTCGTTAACGCCATGAATGATGATGACGTTGCCGGGCAGTTCAGGGCGGATGCGCACGATGGCGTCGTTGAGGCGGCCGCAATGGAGCAGGGCGGTACTCTTGCCGCTGGTGTAGGGAAGTTTGGGATACGCCATCGCCGCTCCATGCTGACCAGACAGTTCAGTGTAGAGGAGCGGGACTGCGGATTAATTGCGTTTACGCAAGCATTGCTGGAAAGAAGGCCGTCTTATGGCGCGCTGAGGATCTTCGTCAGCGCGATGCGATACGCGGGCTGCACGTCGCCATGCTGGTCCAGCTTGTCCGTCATGATCACGCCGAAACCTTGCGCGTACCACACGTATTCGCCGCTTTTGCCTTTGCTTTTGCCGCCGACGTCATGCAGTTCGAACTTGCAGGCGTCGGGGAAGCGGCGCCCGCCCAGTTCCAGGCGTTCCCAGCCCAGGAAGGTGATCGAGAAATTGCGCTCGTCCGTGCGCGTCGAGGTGGTGATCTTGTCGGACAGGCCCGCCAGCGGGTAGTGGGTGCTCGTTTGCGTGTCCGAAAATTGCACGCGCACTTCCTGGCCGGGGCGCATGTTGGCGGGGATGGCGGACTGCGGCGTGTAGACGTTCTTGCTGCGCACGCTGCCGTCTTCATTGTAATGGACGTTGCCTGTCAAGAATACCTGGCCATCGCGGATGTCCTGGTAGGACGTGGCCAGCAGCACGCCGCCATCGAGGATCAGCTGCGTGCCCTTTTGTTTCTTGCCCTCGAAGGTTTCCTCGACGTTGACTTGCGCGTCGCCATTGTTCTTGCTGAACTTGATGCCCGTCGTCAGTTCCATGCACTCGCCCACCGTGGGCGCCGCCTGTACGCTCGCTGCCGTCAAAACGCTTGCCGCCACCATCCCGAACCATGCTGCTTTCATTGTCTTCCTGGCTATCTTGTAAAGGCGTGATGATAGCGTGTCTGGAAGCAACGTGGCGCAGCGCTGATGCTATTTCACGGGGGCGATGGGGATGCTGGGCACCGCAGGTGTGGACGCTGGCGGCTCGGTGGGTTTGCCGCTGCGCGGTTTGTCCCCATGATTGGCCGTCGGTTTGCCGCGCCGCGTGCGCTTGTCCATGCGGGTTTTGCTGGTCTTGCCGTCGTGGACCAGCTTGCCTTTGTTATCGAGCTTGTCGGAGGCATCCGACTGCTGGCCGGGGTCCTTGGCGTTGTTGGTGTGGTTGCCCGTTTGGTTCAGATTCGTCGTCGACTGGGCTTGCACCCAGGCGCCGCCAACGGTCATCAGGGTGGCGGCCAGCAAGAGAGCGGGAGTTTTCATGGTGCGTGTCCTGTATGGAAAGTAGGGAGTTGCTGTCGAGACTGGATTGTCACATGCGTGCCGTCGTATCCAAGTAGGAATATGCCGCATGCGCGTGTGAGTATATTGCCAGTGTTCACGCTTGTTGGGCCGCACGCAAGCGCAGGCGCCGGGCGCTCAGGCCATCGCGCACGGACCATGCCAGCGAGACGGCGCCCATGGCGGCCAGCCACTGGCCGGGTCCGCCGGGCGGCAGGGCTTGCATGGCCGTCGGCAGGACCAGCCAGCTGGGCAGTGCTTGCAGCAGCAAGGTGGCGATCACGCCCAGGTTGATGAAGAGCAGGACGTGCAAGATACGTTCGGGCACGGGCAAGCGGCGCGTGTCGCCTTCGACCACGGTGTCGCGCAGCGAGACCAGTATCTCCGCAAGCAGCAATGCCACGGGCCACCACGCCAGCCAGCCATGCCAGCTGAACAGGCCCAGCGAGGGAAACAGCAGGCCGAAGATGACTTCGCGGGCGCTGTGCAGGCGCTGCTCGGCGGCCGCGCCTGGGCGCGACGGCAGCCGCGCGAGCAGCTCGTGGTTGAGGATGACGTCTGTCCCGCCCAGCAGGCCGTGCAGCAGCAACGCGGCCTGCAGCGCCGTCATGGCTATCCCGTGCCGCGTTGCCGGGGCTTAGCGGCCGGGCTGGCGCGGCGGCACCACGCCCGTGTTGCCCGTGGTGCCGGAGTTACCAGTGTTGCCAGTGTTACCCGACGTGCCAGAGGTGCTGGTATTGCCGGAAGTCCCCGATGTCCCTGACGTGCCCGAAGTTCCCGACGTGCCTGTACCGCCCGTATTGCCATTCATGTTTTGCGTACCGCTGCGCGCGGCGTTGCCTGCGGACTGGCCGGCGCTGCCCGGGGCGCCGCCGCCCGAGTTGCTGCCGCTGGTGGACTGTCCCGCGCTGGTCGATTGTCCCGTATCGTGATTGCGCGACTTGCCGGATTTCTGCTTCTGCTTCTTGTCATGCTTGCGCGGCGTGGTGTCGTCCTGTCGCGTATTTTGCTGCGTATCTTGCTGTGTCGCCGTGCCCGTGTTGCCGGTGTTGCCTGTGGTATTGCCAGTGCCCGTCGATTGCGCCTGTGCCAGGGCGCTTGCACTACCGAACAGCAGGATGGCCAGCATCAATGCGGATGGTTTCATGGGAACTCCTTCTCGTGGCATGAAGTGGAGTACCGATTCTGGCACGCGCGGGCAGGGCTGCAAGTAGGAGCGCGCCGCCTGCTGCTGTGGGTGCATGGCTGGCCGTGGCGCAGGCGTCAGCGGAACTGCTCGGTTGAAATGTCGAAACGCTTGAGCTTGTCGTACAGGGTTTTCTTGGGAATATTCAAGCTGGCGGCCGCCTCGATGACGTTGCCGTTGTGGCGGCGCAAGGCTTCCTCGATGATGGAAATTTCGAACGTGTCGACTTGCTCGGCCAGCGACGCTTCGCGGCAGCCGGCCGGGCTCAGGGTGTCGTCGAGCAGGCCCAGCACGAAGCGGTCGGCCACGTTGTGCAGCTCGCGCACATTGCCGGCCCAGCGCTGCGCCATCAGGGATGCGATCAGCTCGCCGCTGACGAGGGCGGCCGGCTGGCCGTAGCGCAGGGCTGCCTGCAGCACGAAGAACTCGAACAGCAGGGGGATATCCTCGCGCCGGTTGCGCAGGGCGGGCAGGGTCAGGCTGGCCACGTTCAGGCGGTAATACAGGTCGGGCCGGAATTTCCCCTGTTCCGCCAGCACATTCAAATCTTCCTTGGCGGCGGCGATGACGCGGAAATTCACGGATATCAATTTGTTCGAGCCTAGGCGCTCGACCTGCCGCTCCTGCAGCACCCGCAGCAGTTTCACTTGCAGGGCCAGCGGCATGCTTTCGATTTCATCGAGGAACAGGGTGCCGCCGTTCGCGTACTCGATCTTGCCGATGCGCTGGCGCTGCGCGCCCGTAAACGCGCCTTCCTCGTGGCCGAACAGTTCCGATTCGAAGATCGATTCGGGCAGGGCGCCGCAATTGATCGCGACGAACGGGTGGTCGCGCCGCTCGCTGAAGTCGTGCAGGCAGCGGGCGATCAGTTCTTTGCCTGTCCCCGTTTCGCCGAGGATGATGATGTCGGCCGATTTCGGCGCCAGGTTCAGCACCAGCTGGCGTACCTTGGCCATGGCCGCGCTGCGGCCCACGATGCGCGCTTCGATGCCGACCCGCTGCTCGAGCTGGCGGCGCAAGTTCATGTTTTCCAGCACCAGGTGGCGCTTGTCGAGCGCGCGGCGGCACACTTCCACCAGCAAGTCGGCGGAAAACGGTTTTTCGATGAAATCGTAGGCGCCACGGCGCATGGCGCCCACGGCCATCGACACGTCGCCGTGTCCCGTGACGAGGATGACGGGCAGGCTGGCGTCCTGCGCCACGGCGATATCGAGCAGTTTCAAGCCATCCATGCCGGGCAGCTTGATGTCGCTCAATAAAATGCCCGCAAATTCGGGCACCAGATAGGGCAGCGCTTCCTCGGCCGTGGCGACGGCCGTCACTTGCAAGCCCGCCAGTTCCAGCGATTGCCGGGCGCCCTTGCGCACGACGGCATCGTCTTCCACCAGCAGCACTTGCATGCCTTCAAAATTATTCTCGTGCATACCCTATTCCTTCGTCTCTATCTTATTCTCCCCCGAGGCGCAGCTCAGGGTGATGGTAAATTGCGCGCCGCCCCCTTCCTGCGCGCTGCGGTTGCGCACGGCCAGGGCGCTGCCGGCCGCCCGCAGTATGCCTGCGCTGATCGACAATCCCAAGCCCAGCCCGTGTTCCTTGGTTGTATAGAAGGGGTCGAAGATCTTGTCGAGCGAAGCCAGCGGGATGCCGGGGCCATTATCGGTGATATGCAGCACGGCGAGCTCGCCTTCGCGGCGCACCTGGAACCAGATTTGCACGGGCTCGTTTTCCGGCACGGCATCCATGGCGTTCGTGATCAGATTGGTAAACACCTGTTCCAGGCCGATGGCGTTGCACAGCACGATGATGTCTTCCTCCAGCCAGCTTTCATGCAGGGTCAAACGCTGCGAGTTCTTGCGCGTGCGGATTTGCAGCATGGTTTGCGCAAACGCCTGGCGCACGCTGACGGGTTTGCGCGCATCGTCGCTGCGCCGCGCAAAGCCTTTCAGTTGCGAGGTCACATAGCCGAGGCGCTTGACGAGGTCGGAAATGGTCGACAGGTTGTCGAGCGCATCGTCGATCTGGCCCCGCGCCAGAAACACCTTGGCATTGTCGGAAAACGTTTGCAGGGCGGCCAGCGGCTGGTTCAGCTCGTGCGTGACGCCGGCCGCCATCTGGCCGATGGCCGCCAGCTTGCCGCTTTGCACCAGTTCCGCCTGGGCATAGCGCAAGGTTTGCTCGGCCCGTTCGCGCTCGGCCACCTCGGCTTGCAGGCGGCCATTCGCGTGGACCAGGTCGGCCGTGCGCTGCTCGACCTTGATTTCCAGCTGTTCATACGCGCGCGCCAGGGTTTGTTGCGCGTTGAGCTTGTCGGCGATGCGGCGCCGGCGCTGGCGCGCATACATCAGGGCCAGCAGCAGCAAGGCCCAGCCCAGCGCGGCGGCGATGGCCGCGTTGCGCGCCGCCTCATTCACCTGGTCGAGCTCGGCCAGCACCGTGATCTGCCATTGCAGCGGGCCCAGCGCACGGTTCACGGCCAAGTAGTCGGCGCTGCCGGACAGGGCGGGGGTGTCACTCGTCTGCGGACGTTCCAGTGTCATCACGCTGGCGCCGTCGGCGAACTGGCGGCTGACGCGGTGCGGCAGGATGGGCAGATTCTCTTGCAGGAACTGGCGCTGTTCGCTGATGTCTTTCTTGGCGTCCACCGACAGCGGGGCCAGGGTCTTGAATTTGAAGGCGGGGGCGGTGGCCAGGATGATCACGCCATTCGCATCCTTGACCCAGATCTGTTCGCCCGCGCCGGGCGTGCGCCACGATTGCTCGATCCAGTCCAGGTTGACCTTGGCGGCGACGATGCCGATGATGCGCCCGTCGCGCTGCACGGGCTGCGAAATGAAATAGCCGGCCTCGAAGGTGGAAAAGCCGATGCCGTAGAAGCGGCCGATGCCGCCTGCGATCGCGTTCTTGAAATAGGGACGGAAGCCGTAGTTGACGCCCACGTACGAGCTGCGGTCTTGCCAGTTGCTCGACGCCAGGGTCGTGCCCTTGTCGTCGAGCACGTAGACGGCAAAGGCGCCCGCGCGGCGGTTCATGTCGACCAGGTAGGCGTTGATCTGCGTGACTTTAACTGCGCTGGGCTGCTCCAGCAATTGCGCCACCGCATCGCTCTGGGCCACGGCCAGTGGCAGGAATTCGTACTTGTTAAGGGCGCCGCCGATGGACGCCGCATACAGTTCCGCGCGCGAATCCAAGGTGCGGTGCAATTCGTCGAGCTGGCGCTGCTTGACCCAGGCATACGACGCCCACGTCAGCACGGCCAGCGACCCCACGGCCAGCAGGGGGGCGAGTAGCTGTCTCAGGGGCCATTTGCCGGATGCCATGGTGCTCCGTGTGTTTGTTTGTGGCAATCTGGGGTCAGACCCGGCGGGGGGATGCGCCCCAATGGGGCACGTCCCGATCGCGAAACGACTGACCCCATTATTTAATCAGCCGTGCTCGCCATCGTTTCCGCATTATGGTGCCTTTGCTGCTCTTCCATCACCATCTCGCCCAGCATGCGCTTGAGGCGGTTGAACTCGGGGTCGCTCGGGTCGCGCGGGCGGGGCAGGTCGATGGCCACGTCGCGCTTGATGGTGCCGGGACGGTAGGTCATGACGATGGTGCGGTCGGCCAGGTAGATCGATTCCTCGATCGAGTGCGTGACGAACACGATGGTGGTGCCGAAGACTTTCCAGATTTTCAGCAACTCATCTTGCAGGTTGCGCCGCGTCAAGGCGTCCAGCGCGCCGAACGGTTCATCCATCAGCATGATCGGCGAATCGAGGGCCAGCACGCGGGCGATTGCCACGCGCTGGCGCATGCCGCCAGACAAGTCTTTCGGGTAGCGGGCACGGAATTCCGTCAAACCCAGCATGCTCAGCAGCATGTCGACCCGTTCCTTGATCTCGGCAGGCGTCTTGCCGGCGATTTCCAGGCCGAAGGCGATATTGCTCTCGATGGTCATCCAGGGAAACAGCGCGTATTCCTGGAACACCATGCCGCGGTCGGGACCGGGCTCGGTGATCAGCTTGCCGCCAGCCAGGATCTGGCCGGACGTTGGCTGCGAGAAGCCGGCGATGGCGTTCAGCAGGGTCGACTTGCCGCAGCCGGATGGTCCCAGCAGGCAGATGAACTCGCCGCTGGCGATTTCCAGGTTGATGTCTTTCAGGGCGATGACGTCCGCGCCGCCCGTGGTGAAGATTTTATTGACTGCATTGATATTGATCGTGGTCATGGCCGTTCCTCTCAGTGTTCCAGGCCGCGGTGCCACTGCAGCAAATGATTATTCAGGGCATTCATGGCGATATCGATGGCCAGGCCGAACAGGCCGATGGTAAACATGCCGGCGATAATCTTGTCGGACCAGAAGTACTCGCGCGCTTCCAGGATGCGGAAGCCGAGACCGCTGTTGACGGCGATCATCTCCGCCACGATCACGACGATGAAGGCCGTGCCCATGCCGATGCGCGCGCCGGCCAAAATATACGGCGTGGCGGCCGGCAGGATGACGCGGCGGAACATCGTCATCTGGCTGGCGCCCAGGTTGCGCGCGGCGCGGATGTAGATGCCGTCGACCTGGCGCACGCCGGCGATGGTATTCATCAGCACGGGGAAGAAGGAGCCGATGCTGATCAGGAAGAAGGCGGGCGGGTTGCCCAGGCCGAACCACAGGATCGCCAGCGGAATGTAGGCGATCGGCGGAATCGGGCGCAGCACCTGCACCAGCGGGTCGAACAGTTTGTAGATGGTCTTGTTGGTGCCCATCAGCAAGCCCAGCGGCAAGGCCAGGCCGGCGCCGATGGCAAAGCCGCCCAGCACGCGCGACAGGCTGGCCCAGGCGTCGTGCGGCAATTCGCCGGAGAACATCCACACCAGGTAATTGCCCGCTTCGGGCGTGTACGCTTCCATGGGGATCAGGTATTCATACCATTTCACGACCACGGCGACGGGCGAGGGCAGGATCTGTGGGTTGATCCAGCCGAACGTCGACATGGCTTGCCACAACAGCAGCACGGCGACGGGCACGGCGGCGCCGTGCGCGAAGCGTTTCATCATTTGAATATTCATCGTGACACTTTCAGATTAGCGAGGCGCGTAGGATTTCTTGGCTTTTTCCAGCAGATCGAGCTTGACCCAATCCTGGGCGGCAGGCGCTTTGGCCATGCGGCCCACGCCGAATTTCACCATGTAGTCGGTGGTCAGCTGCACGTGGCTTTGCGTGATGTCTTCCGTGAAGATGGCGTTGTCGATGGCGTCGCGGTAATCGTCGGAGGTGATCTGGTTCTTGAACATCGATTCGCGCACGTATTTTTCCGCCAGTTTCGGGTCGGCCAAAAATGCCCGCGTGGCGGCGACGAAGCAATCCATGAAGCGCTGGGCCACGGCCGGCTTTTCCTTGTACATTTTTTCCGTCATCACGAGCGCGCGCACGGGCTCGCCCAGCGGCGTGTCGTAGGGCTTGATGATGGCCGCGCCGTATTTCTTGTGGATGGCCTGGGTCGAGTACGGCTCGGACTGGCTCATGACGTCGATATCCTTGGTCAGCAGCGCCTGGTTCAAGTCGGGGTAGCCCATGTACAGGATCTGCACGTCCTTGCCCGGCTTGTCGGACCAGGTCAGCTTGGCCTTGGTCAGCTCGGCAAACAGCAGGATTTCCTGCGGGCCGCCGCGCGTGACGCCGACTTTCTTGCCTTTCAGGTCGGCGATGCCCTTGATGTTCAGGTCGGGACGTCCGACGATCTGCACGCCGCCCTTGGCAAAGCCGCCCACCAGGTACACGGGCAAGCCCGTGGCGCGGCCCGTGATGGCCGCTTCCAGCGCGCTGGCGGACACGTCGATTTCGCCGGCGATCATGGCTGGCACGATGTCGAGGCCCTTGGCGAAGATGCGCTCTTCGATCTTCAGATCGTATTTCGGGGCGATTTCCTTCATGTAGGCGACGGCGCCGTAATGGGCGAATTTCAGGTTGCCCAGGCGTACGGTATCGGCCGCGTGGACGGCCAGCGGAAATTGCGCGGCCAGGGCGACGGCGACGGCCAGTGCCTTGGTGTTGAGGAAGGACGAGATGCGGAAGGTGCGTGCCATGCTGTTGTCTCCAAAAGGTAGATGGTTTTTATATTGGGTGAGGCCGCCGCTCTGATGACGGCTATGAAAATATAAAAGCATCTTCCGTGCCAGTGGAGCGCATTTTGACGTTTATTGCAAGTGATTGTTTATAAAGGTTTAATTTGAATCTATTGAAAATGGGAAATGGCGAGATTCCGCCTTTCCGCACGGCGAGGGGAAAGATTGTGCGGATTGCCGCATTTTGGCGGGCGGGTTCGGCATCGGCTTGCGCGCTTACATGCCGTTGAACCTTCATGGCGTGGCCGACTCCAATCGTAAAAAAACGCGTTGCAAACAGGCTGGCAACGCGTAACTCCCCCGTGGAGTAGGGGCGGCGCCGCGCGGGCGCCTGATGGATCGGCTCGACGTCTGCCAGGCTTACTTTGGCGTCGTGGCGGGTGGCAAGGCCGGTGCGGTGGCCGGATCGGTCAGAGGCGCAGGCGGCGTCGTGCTGCCGGGCACCGTTTCCGGCGTGGCTGGCGCGACGGGCGGCGGCATTACTTGTGGCGCGGAAGCGGGGTTGGGCGCCGTTTCGGGCAGCGGGGCTTCGGCCGGTTTTTTGCAGGCTGACAAGGTGATCAGGGCGGCGGCGGCCAGCAGACTAGGCATGTTCATGATGGTTCCTTTGCAAAGTATCAAGAAGTGGCGCGATGCGGGCGGCGGGTGCCGCGCGCGAAGCTTGAATTTATTGCAAGAATGCCGACGCTTCTGTTCGCTATTTCACTTTGTGCGCGAATGGGGCACAGCGTTGTAGATGCCTTTTATGGATGTCGCCAGAGAAATAATTCAGCAAGGCAATATTTTTCACTTTCTTGCTTCTAATGTTCGTTAACGCACAGACCAGTGAGGAGCAGGATGGCATTCTGTGTCCAGACGCTCAGGATTCGTGGCGTTCTGGTATAAAAATTGCCAAGAACTTAACAATCCGGGCTACCGGCAATCGTTTAAAAGGAGTATTCAAATGCATGCAATGACTCAGTCTCACGTGAAGAGCGAATTAAAGGCAGCGCACCAGGAACTTCGTAGCCCCGAAAAAGGCTCGCAAATGGTAGAACGCGCAGCACCGATCCCCCCGGAACGCATGAATCCCATTTCCATGGCACCGATCGAGCGCGTGCGTTCGACGTCGGCCACCCTGCGCCGCATCGAAAACATGCAAAAGCTGATCGGCGAATTGTCGCTGCACGAGATGCTGGCCGACGAAATCGCCTGGTTCCTCAAGTTTTCGCCATCGGGCGCCCGCAAATATATCCGCGACCTGCGCGAAGCGGGCGTGATCGAACTGGCCCGCTACATCGAAGGCACCGCCACTTACCTGGGCAAGGCAGTGTACCAGCTGACGCCAGATCCTGAGCGCGTGCGCGCTTTCCTGGCCGCCATCGTCCAGCCGAAACGCGAAGGCGCGCCACCGCGCAAGGACCGTCCAGGCTTGCGCGAGCAAAGCATGGCAGGCAGCGGCCGCCACTTCCACATCCTGGCCGATGACACGCATTACGCCATCCGCGTCAACCGCGGTCCCGTGACGCGCGATCCGCTCGTCGCCGCGCTGTTTGGTGCGCCACAGCAAAAGTCGGCCGAGTAAAAACTGCGTCTGAGCGGCCGCCTGGCGGCTGGCGGGCGGAATGCTTGTGGTTTTGATTCTCAGATGCATGTCGAAAGCCGGGTTGCAACCCGGCTTTTGGCGTTGGGGCATGCCGTTTCATGTAGCCTGATTGAAAAGACTGCAAGCATCCCCATGTGGGCTGGACCGCTGCCCGCGACGCGCGGGTTCACTTGAAGGAGCTGTCCTTGTCTGCCTACGCCGTGTTTTCCTGCCCCATTGCCCTCATCCTGAAGCGGGCCGCCGCATGAATCCGCTTCTGTGGATTGCCCTCGTCACGGCCGCCATCGTGTTTTCGCTGTGGTTTCCCCGCTGGCGCTTGAAGCGGGCCTTGGCGAAACCCTTGCCGGCTGAAGGCCTGGCCGTGCTGGAAAAGAATATTCCCGTGTATCCGCGCATGCCGGCCCCGCTGCAGGAGCAGTTGCGCCGTCTCGTCGTGCAATTTCTGTACCAGAAGAAATTCGTCGGTTGCGGCGGCCTGGAGATCACGGACGAGATGCGCTACACGATCGCCGGCCAGGCTTGCTTGCTGCTGCTGAACCGCCAGACGCAGGTGTATCCGGAACTCGACACCATCCTCGTGTATCCCACGGAATTCATCGTTACGCGCAATGAAGTGGGACCGGGCGGCGTGGTCACGCCATCGGCCAATGGTTTATTGGGCGAATCCTGGGGCGATGGCAGAGTGGTGCTGGCCTGGGACCACGTGCAGCGCGGTGCGGCCGACTGGACCGATGGCCACAATGTCGTGCTGCATGAATTTGCCCACCAGCTCGACAGCGAATCGGGCGCCGCGAATGGCGCGCCATATTTGCCTAACGTGTCGAGCTACCGCAGCTGGGCCACGGTGCTGTCGCGCGACTTCGACAACCTGCGCCACGACGCCATCTACCAGCAGCACAGCGTGATGGACCATTACGGCGCCACGAATCCCGCCGAATTCTTTGCCGTGGCCACGGAAACCTTCTTTGAAAAGCCATATCAGATGGCCGAGCACCACGAGGAACTGTACGCGCAATTCTTGCAGTACTACAAGGTCGACCCGCGCGACTGGATGGCGCCGCCCGTGGAGCCCGAACACATGGCCTCGCCGTTTCCCAACTACGCAGCGCACTGGTAAGCGTTCAGCCCAGCAGCCGTCGTTTCAGCGCGGGATAGCTGCTGCGCGACACGGGTATGCCCGCGCTGGTCTGCGTGTCGAGCGCGTATTTGCCTCCCGCCGCGATCTGCAGCCTTTTGAAACCCAGGCTGTTGACGATGTAGGAGCGGTGCACGCGCAGGAAGTGGGGCGGCAGCAGGGCCATGAGCTTGTCGATAGGCAAGTCATGAAAACACTGTTCGCCGCTGCGCAGCACGATATTGCTGTAGTGGCCATCGGCTTGCACATGGTCGATGTCGGCCATGGCGATCCATTCCAGCGCACCGCGTTTCTTGACGGCCAGCGAGGCCGCTTCCGTGTGCCGCCCCGTATAGCGTTGCAGCGCCTTGTGCAGCCGTTCGTGGCTGAAAGGCTTGGCAACGAAGTCGAGCACGCCAAACTCGAACGCGGTGATCGAGCGTTCCGCATGGGCCGAGACGATGATGGTCTGGAACGGGGCTGTCTGGGCCAGGCGCAGCAAGTCATAGCCGTCCGCGCCATGCAGGTTCAGATCGAGCAGCAGCAAGTCGACCTGTTCCTGGGCCAGGGCGGCCAGCGCTTGCGGGACATTGTCATGCAGCGCCAGCGCTGTCAGGCGCGCGCCGAAATGCGCGCGCACCTCGCGTTCGAGGCCTTGCGCGATCAGCGGTTCATCTTCCAGTATCAACACATTCATGGCGCCGCCGGCAAGGTAAAGGTGAGGCGCCAGCCCGCCTGCTGCTGTTCGCTGGCATATTCACGCTGATAGCGGGCCGCATCGCCGAACACGGCGTGCAGGCTGGCGCGGATGTACTGTTCGCCCACGCCGCCGCCCGCATGCGGGCGTGTCTCGCCTTCGGGCAGGATCAGGGTGAGTACGTGCGTTTGCGCATGTTGTGCGATGCGCAGGATAAAGGGGGCGCCGTGGCGGTAGCGGTTGTGGCTGAACGCATTTTCCAGCGCCGTCAGCAAGGTGGCGGGCGGCACGGTGATGCCCGCCGCCTCGCCATCGAGCTGCAGGCTGCACGGCTGCTGCAGCCGCGTGCCCATGATGCTCAGGTAATTCTCGCACAGGGCCAGTTCCTGCGTCAGGGCGATGCTGGGCTGCTGGGCGAATTCGTTGAGCATGCGCAATTCGGCGCCCAGTGCCTCGATGAAGGTTTCGGCCGCCTGCGGCGATTGCGCGTTGAGTTCGCTGATCAGGCTCAGGGAATTCATCAGGAAATGCGGCTGCATGCTTTTGCGCAAGAGCTGGTTTTCCAGCTGCTGGGCGCGTGCCGCTTTGCTGCGCTCGCCCAGCAGCTGGGCCAGCAATTGCGCGCACAGGGGCAGCAGCAAGAAGCACACGACGAGGGCGAAGCCGCCTTCGGCAAACTGGCTGCCCGTCAGCAGGAACAGGGCGCACGAGGCCAGCGCGATCAAGGCGCCGCCGAGACTGCCCGGCAAGCGGCGCCAGAGGGCGCCCAGATTGAGCGCCAGGCTCGCTGCCAGGCCCGTCAAAAACATCCACCAGCAGCGCGAGTCGAAATGCGCGGGCAGTGCGCCGGCCAGTGCGCTGGCCGCCAGCAGCACGGCCGCCGCCAGCGGCCAGCGGGGCAGCCGGTATGCCGTATAAAAATACAGGGGCAGCAGGGCGGAAAACAGCCAGGTCAGGGCGCTGACGGCGTACAGGCGCGGCAAATGCATGGGATAGGTATAGCCGGCAACGCTGCGCCAGAGTTCCACCACCAGCAGCAGCGCCGCCACCAGGCATAGCGCGGCAAACATGGCCCAGTGCCGCTGCCGCTGGTACAGCGCCGTCAAGGCGAGAAACAGCAGGGCGACGGCGCCCAAGGCCCCGGCCAGGAGCAGTGGCGGCAGCCTGTACCAGGCCAGCGCCGCGCGGTAGTCTTGCCGGTCGACCAGGTACAGCGCATACAATGGCGACGCCAGGCGGACCTGCGCCTGCTGCGTCGACAGCAGCAGGCGCAGGTGGTGCGTGCCCATGGCCAACTGCTGCGGCCTCAGGTGGATGGCGAAATCGATGTCGCCCGCGCGCTCACCGCTGGCCTGGCGGGCCGGCTGGCCATTGTTGCCGATCAATATGCCATCGAGCCAGACTTCGCTGGAAGCCAGCGCCGACAGCACCAGCAGCTGCGTCGACGAGGGCGTGGCGGCCAGGGTGACATCGCGCTCGACGCACAGCAGCTGGCCCGGCTTGAGCAGCTGGTACAGCGAGGCGGCGGGCGTGGCGCGCGTTGCGCCGCAGGCGCGCCAGCCTTCGGCCAGCGATAGCCTGTCCATGCCCATGGCGAAAGAGGGCAAGGCCAGGCAGCACAGCAGCAGGTAGCGGAAGACGGAGGGCATGGCGGGCATTGTAGCTGCTCATTTGCTACCCTGTTGCTACCCCTTTGCAACATTTTCATCCACTTCGGTGCCATTCATGCGGGCCACGTGCAGTTCGTGCACGGCTCGCCAACGGTGTGTAAAAGACACTTACCATGCATCAGCGCCGTGCTGTGGACACGGCCCTCACCATGGAATATTAATTATGCAAAGCAGCAAATACTACGGTTTCGCCGGCGCGCTGGCGCTGTTCTGCGGCGCGGCGCCAGCCGCTCCTGCTCCCTCATCCGCTCCTTCCGCTGCGCTGGCCGCGCGCCTGGCCGATTTCGACGGCTGGGTCGCGCAACGCATGGACAAGGCCCGTATCCCGGGCGTTACCGTCGGTTTCAGCCAGGGGGACGTGGAATGGGTCAAAGGCTATGGCTATGCGGACCTGGAAAACCGCGTGCCGGCCACGGCCCGGTCCAGCTACCGGCTGGCGTCCGTCACCAAGCCCATGACGGCGGTGGCCATCCTGCAACTGGTCGAACGGGGCAAGATCGACCTGGATGCACCCGTGCAAACCTATGTGCCGTACTTCCCCGTCAAACCGTTTCCCGTGACCGTGCGCCAGTTGCTGGGCCACCTGGGCGGTATCGACGCCTACCGCAACAGCAAGGCGGAAAAGCACTTCAAGGAGCACAAGGATACGCGCCAGTCCATCGCCGTCTTCGAGCAATTCGACCTGATCGCCGAACCGGGCACGCGCTTCCGCTACACCAGCTATGGCTACAACTTGCTGGGCGCCGTCATCGAGAGTGCCTCGGGCGAAAGCTATGGCGGCTACATGCGGCGCCACGTGTGGGGGCCGCTGGGCATGGACACCATCGTGATGGATGACCCCGACGCCGTGATCGCCCATCGCGTGCGTGGCTACCGGCTGGCCGGCAAGGAGTGGAAAAATGCGGAATTCGTCGACATCAGCAGCCGCTTTTCCGCCGGCGGCACGCGCGCCAGCGTGCCCGACATGCTGGCGTTCGGCAGGGGCGTGCATGAAGGCAAAATCCTGTCGGCGGCCAGCGTGGCCGCCATGGTGCAGCCGATGGCCACGCGCGCCGGCCGCTTGACGGACTATGGCATGGGCTGGGAAGTCGTCCCGACGGGCGGGCGCTACGCCATCGCCCACAGCGGCCAGCAGCCGGAAACCGTCACCTATCTGTACAGTTTTCCATCGCGCAAGCTCACCATTGCCGTCGCCGCCAACCTCGAGCGAGCCAATCCCGAGGTGTTCGTGCAGCGCCTGTTCGAGGTGGTCACGGGCGAACCGTGGCAGCTGAACACGTATATCGCCGATGCGGGCGCGCAGCGCGCGTACCAGGTGGCGCAAGGCCTGTTCGAGGAAGGCAGGTCATACGTCGAGCGCACGGATCAGCCGTATGCCGATGCGGCCGCCACGCGCGAAGCCTTTATGCAAATCAACCGGCAAGCGCTGGCGCCCGATGCCAGGGCGGCGCGCGCCTACATCGACGCGGCCCGCCATCCCGCAGGCGGCCGCGTGTTTCTCACGGCCGGCGCCAGCATGGCCAGGCAGCTGCGCGAGGCAGGCGTCGACCTGAATCAATACGCGCGCGGCGGCGCGCTGGCGTTTGCACGCGACTATGTCCTGTTGTCGCAAGGCACAAAGGCGGGTGCCTTGCCTCGCTTCGATCCCGTTTTCGAGCAAGCCATCGTGACCCTGGCTGGCAGCTGGGACCGCACGGCCGCCATCGCCTGGCCGGCCGCGCTCGCCTCCATCGCCGCACTCGATGGCCAGCTGCGCGCGGCCTTCCGCGGCCAGCGCGCCTATCCCGATTTCGTGCCCGAGCTGCAGGAATTGGCGCAAGCGTCGGACGCGCGCGGCGAGGCGGAGGCTGCGCTGGCGGCCAGCCGTTTGGCCGTGGAACTGTATCCGCTCAGCGACCGCGCACACGCGCTGCAAGGCTTGACCCTGCTGCGCGCCGGCAAGACGGAAGCTGCCCTCGCTGCCCTGCGCCTGGCGCTGGAGCGCGATCCGCTCGGTGCGGCCAGTCCGGCGGCGCTGAACCTGGAAGCCTATCGGTTGAAAGGCAGCGGCGCCGTGGCGCAAGGCATGGCGGTGCTGCAGGCGGCCGTCAGCCTGCATCCGCGCGACGCGAATCTGCACGACAGCCTGGCCGATTTTTATGTGGAGCAAGGCTTGCGCCCGCAGGCTGTCGCGGCGTACCGCCAGGCGCTGCAGCTTGATCCCCGCTATCCGGGCGCCGTGGGGGCCAAAGCGGCGATCATCCGCCTCGGTGGAGAGGCGAGGGCGCTGGCGCCATAGGTGATGCCTTACAACACCTAACAAAACCGTAGCGAGCGGAAGGAAGTTGCGGTTGAAAAGCGCAACTGTACGAAGGTACAGTGAGCATCGCAGACCGCAAATTACGACGCGCAGTAGGTTTGATAGGTGTTCTTAGATGAAATCTGCATAAATATGGGTGAAAAGATTCCTTTTTGGAAATAAGGGCGCCGCGGTCTAATGGCGGCATTCGTTATCCACCAGAGGAATCCCATGCAGACCCGTCTTCACTTCGCCGCGCTTCTTTTCACCACCATCGCCTTCACCCAGGTGGCGCAAGCGGACCAGCTGGCCAGCATCAAGGCGAAGGGCGAGCTGGTCTGCGGCACCCTGGGCACGGACGAGCCGAACAGTTTCATCGACGCCAGGTCGCGCCAGCTGGTCGGCTATGAAGTGGACTTGTGCCGCGCCATCGCCCAGGGCCTTGGCGTCAAACCCGTGATCAAGCAGCTGGCCGTGGCCGCCCGCATTCCCGAATTGCAGCAGGGCCGCATCGACATCCTGACGGCGTCCCTGACGCACAACAAGGAGCGTGAAGCGCTGATCGATTTTTCCCTGTCCACGTTTTACACGGGCCAGCGCGTGCTGGTCAAAAAAAGCAGCAATATCACGACGGTCGCTGGCCTGGCCGGCAAGAAAGTGCTGACCGTCAAGGGGGGCACGCAGGAGCCGAATATCCGCAAGGCCGTGCCCGGCGTGGATGTGGTGACGTTCGAGACAGCGGGCCAGGCGTACCTGGGTTTGCAGCAGGGAAAAGGCGCCGGCTATGTCGACGATGAAGTCTCGCTGCTCAACAACTACGCCAAGCTGGGCGCCGCGCAAAAAGACTATATTGTGCTGCCGCAAAACATCAGCCAGGAAGTGTTTGCCTTCGGCATCCGCAAGGGCGAAACGGGCGTGAAAACAGCCGTCGATCAGGTGCTGCGCGGGCTCGAGAAATCGGGCGAGGCGGAAAAGCTGTTCTTCAAATGGTATGGCCCGACGAGCAATGTGAAATTCCAGAAACGCACATTTAGGATTGAATCGGACAAGGTCGACGCCTGAACCTTGCCTGGCTCTTCCGCATGTTTGATCTGAACTTCTTGCTGGCCGGCGACTACCGCGACTGGCTGCTGTCCGGCCTGCTGCTCTCCCTGCAACTGATGGGCATCACCTTGCTCTTGGCCCTGCCGCTCGCGTGCGGCGTGGCCATGCTGCGCCTGGCGCCGTCGCGCCTGCTCAACGGGCTGGGCGCCGCGTATGTCGAGCTGATCCGCAACGTGCCCTTGCTGGCCCACTTCCTGTTCTGGTATTTCGGCGCGCCAGAATTGCTGCCCGATACGTGGAAGGAGCGCTTGTATGCCGGCAATATCGAAGCCGCCAGCGCCATCGCGGCCCTGACTTTGTACACGGCCGCCTACATGGCGGAAGACATCCGCAGCGGTATCCGCGCCATACCAGCCCAGCAATTCGAAGCGGGCCGGGCGCTGGGTTTCGGTTTTCTTGCCACCATGCGCCTGTGCATCGTGCCACAGGCACTGCGCCTGGCCGCGCCACCGCTGCTGTCGCAAACGCTGAACCTGTGGCAAAACACCAGCATCGCCACCGTCATCGGCGTGGCCGAGCTGATGTACCAGACGCAGCGCGTGGAAGCGGCCTCGTTCCGCAGCATGGACGCGTTCGTCTTCGCCAGCGTGGCGTATCTGGCTGTTTCGCTGCTCATCGCGGGCCTGGCGGCCTTGCTGCAAAAGAAGGTGTCCTGATGCTGGAACTCATACACGATTACTGGCTGTATTTCCTCGTCGGCCGCTATCCCGAGGGGCCGCTGGGCGGCCTCGCATTGACGGTGCTGCTGGCCGGCCTGGCGCTGGTGCTCAGTCTGCCGTTCGGCTTGCTGCTGGGGCTGGCGCGCCTCAGTCCCTGGCGGCTGCTGCGCTGGCCCGTCGCCGCGCTGATCCACGTGGTACGGGGCATCCCCTTGCTGCTCGTCATCTTCTGGGCCTATTTCTTCCTGCCCAGCATTACCGGTCATGAAAGCGGGCAGTTCGGCACCATGCTGGCCGCCCTCGTCATTTTCGACGGCATTTATCTGGCGGAAATCGTGCGGGCCGGTGTGCAAGCCGTGCCCAGGGGACAGGCCGAGGCGGCCCGTTCCCTGGGCTTGACTTATCTGGACAGCATGCGCCAGGTCGTGCTGCCGCAGGCGCTGCGCCACATGCTGCCTTCGCTGGTCAACCAGTTCGTCTCGACCATCAAGGAAACCTCGCTGGGAACCATCATCGGCCTGGCTGAAGTGTCGTTCATCGCTACGCAAGTCAATGGCCTGGTGCTGACGAAACCCGTGCAAGTGTATTTCCTGCTGAGCATGACGTATTTTGTTTTATGTTTCAGCCTGTCGCGCGCCGCCTTCTGGCTTGAGCGGCGCCAGGCGCGTCTCTTGAAAGCGGCAGCATGATCAACTTTGACAACGTCAACAAATACTATGGCGATTATCACGCCTTGAATGGCATCAACGAGCATGTGGCCAAGGGTGAGGTGCTGGTCGTGTGCGGGCCGTCCGGCTCCGGCAAGTCGACCCTGATCCGCACCATCAACCGCCTCGAAGCGATTGCTTCGGGCCGTATCACGGTGGCGGGCCAGGATATATACGCGCCGGGACTGGATGTGAATGCCTTCCGCTCGCACATCGGTTTTGTGTTCCAGCAATTCAACCTGTTCCCGCATTTGTCCGTGCTGGACAATTGCACGCTGGCGCCGCAGCGCTTGCGCGGCCTGACCCGGCGCGCGGCGGAAGAGCGGGCGCTGGCCTTGCTGGAGCGGGTGGGCCTCGCGCACAAGGCGCGCGCCATGCCGGCGGCCCTGTCGGGCGGCCAGCAGCAGCGCGTGGCCATCGCCCGCGCGCTGGCCATGCAGCCGCCGCTGATGCTGTTCGACGAACCGACCAGCGCCTTGGACCCGGAAATGGTGGGCGAGGTGCTGCAAGTGATGCGCGACCTGGCGCAGGGCGGCATGACGATGGTGTGCGTGACGCATGAGATGGGCTTTGCGCGCGACGTGGCGGACCGGGTCTGGTTCATGGACCATGGGCAAGTGCTGGAACGGGCCACGCCCGAGGATTTCTTTGTGCGGCCGCAACATGCGCGCGCACAACAATTCCTGTCCGATATCCGCAGCCCGTTCGGTGTGGCCGCATGATTGGCGGCTGTGTGCGCAAGCGAACGGTATTTCGCCGGCGGCAAGCGCACGCTAGCCAGGCAAGCGGCGCACGGTGCGCCAGCAGCCGACCAGGAGGGCCGTACCATGTCACGCATCATCGCAGGTCATTTTCAGTTGCAGGAACAGATAGACGCCGCGCGCGCGGCCCTGAACCAGGCGGGCTTTCCCGATAGCCGCATCAGTTCCTTCTTTGTCAACCAGCCGGGTCAGCACGACTTGCACGCGCTCGGCGGCGACCGCGACATGTCGCCGGGCGCGAAAGAGACGCCGGAGGGCGTTGCCGAAGGCGTGGCCGTCGGGGCTGCCGTCGGTGCGGGCATCGGCGCGGCCACCACTCTGGCGACAGGGCCGCTGGGCCCGGTGGTGGGAGCGCTGGTGGGCGCCCACGTGGGTTCGCTCTACAGTTTCAACAAGATGAAGGATGCGGGCGAGCCCGAAGAAAATGGTGAGGGGAATGGCGAAAACCGCCGCCAGCCCCGTCATCCGGGCATGCTGATCGCCGTCGCGCTGGGCGGTCCCGACGAGCGCGAACGGGCGCTCGAAGCGCTGCACCGGCTGGGCGCCGAGCATATCGAGGAAGCGGAAGGCACGATCGCCAATGGCGACTGGCATGATTTCGACCCGCTCAGCATACCCGTGCTGGTGGCGTGAACCGGCGCGCCAGCCGTGGAATATGCATAAGTTCCGCGCTGCATGAAATTTAGGTATGATCCTTGTTAGTATTCGTAATTATTGGTAAACAATGCCGACAGGGATAGTTTCCGCGCGCCCCAAGTGACACCGGACCAAGGTGACTGCCTGTAGTACTTGCCTCGCATGCTAACGAGTATGAATAGGAGGTCGCGTCATGACACAGGCATGGTTCATTCTGACACGGGCCGATGGGCGCGACATCTGCGCGCCCTCGCCGGCACAGCTGGCCGATGCGCTGGCCGAGGTCTACCGTGGTGGCGCGCCGGACGGCAGCCCGGCCGCCGTCCTGTTGCGCTTCGGCTACGACGATGGCTTGATGTATCAGGTCGAGGTCGCTAGCGGAGGCGAAGTCACTTTCGAGGAATGGTCGGACCGCGATTGTGAAATCGCCCTGGCCACGCCGCGCCATATGTCGGCCCTGCCGCAGGACGACGCCCTGCAGCTGTGGCAGTGGCTGGCGCAGCGCCAGGTGGCGAAGATCCGCAGCCAGCCCTGGCAGGGCGGCTAGCCCTCCACTTTGAATAATCCCTAGTGCGCCATCAGCACGGGGATCGTCATGCTTTGCAGAATCGTGCGCGTGACGCCACCGAGGATGGTTTCGCGCAGGCGCGAATGGCCATACGCTCCCATCACCAGCAAGTCGGCCGACAGGTCGGCAGCCTGCGACAGCAGCGCTTCGCCGATATCGCCGCGCCGCACGCCACCGCCATCGAGCAAATGCAGCCGCGCTTCCACGCCGTGGCGCGCCAGGTATTGCGTCAGTTCCGCGCCCGGCTGTTCGCCGTGCTCGGCGGCATGCACCTGGGCGTCAAAGATAGCCACGTGGACTTGCCCGGCGCGCTGCAGCAGGGGCAGGGCGGCGCTCACGGCACGGCTCGCTTCCTTGCTGGCATTCCAGGATATGAGCACATTGCGGGCGGCTGCCGGCGGCGCCAGCAGGGGCAGCGGCGGCGCATACGGCACGATCAGCACGGGACGGCCCGAATGCAGCAGCACATAGGCGGGAAAGTCGCGCATCACGGACGGAGATTTATCCTTGGCATTGTATTGGCTGATCACGACCAGGTCCGCATAGCGGGCCAGCAGGCTGATGCCGCCCGCCGCTTCGTCGTCGAGCACGCGTTGCTCGAACGAAGCGACGCCGGCCGCGCGCACTTGCGCTTCAAAACCGTCGAGGGCGCGCGTGGCCCGGTCGCGCAGGAAATTCAGATGCAAGCTCAGGTTCGGGTCCGCATCGAGGTCGGGCTGGTTCTGGTACAGCAGGCGCGACACGCCCGTCAGCGCCACGCCCGTCAGGTGGCCGCCGCAAGCCTGAGCGATGCTGGCTGCCGCTTCGATGCGGGCGGAGCGCCCGGCGCTGTCGTCGATGTGGAGCAATACGGTCTTGTATGTCATGGCCTGTCCTCTCGCTGTGCGGTAGCGGCCATTCTGGCACAGTCCGGGGTGCCGGCCGCGCACGACTGCATCAGACTGAGCACTTGATCTGGCGCAAGGCTGGCTATAAAAACTGCTCCTACACTTGATGCCACGCAGAACAACCATAACAAGCGGGGAGAGACAGTCATGAAGGAGCAAAAAGTAGCGCTGGTCACGGGCGGCATGGGCGGCCTGGGGACGGCCTTGTGCCGCCGCCTGCATGCGGCGGGCTTTGCCGTTGTGGCCGCGCATACGCCGGGCAATGCGCGGGTGGCAAGCTGGCTCGACGAGCAGCAGGCGCAGCAGTATTATTTCCATCCGCTGTCCCTCGACGTGACGGATTTCGCTGCCTGCAGCGAGGCCGTGTCCAGCGTGCTGGCGCAGTTCGGCCGCATCGACGTGCTGGTCAACAACGCCGGCATCACGCGCGACCAGAGCATGCGCAAGATGGAATTGCCGCATTGGTCCGAGGTCATGCGTACCAATCTCGACAGTCTGTTCAACATGAGCAAGCAGGTGCTCGAACCGATGCTCGAACATAAATGGGGCCGCATCATCAATATCTCGTCCGTCAACGGCCAGAAGGGCGCATTTGGCCAGTGCAACTACGCGGCCGCCAAAGCAGGCGTGCATGGCTTCAGCAAGGCGCTGGCGCTGGAAGTGGCGCGCCACGGCATCACCGTCAACACGGTCTCGCCCGGCTACCTGCGTACGCAGATGGTGATGGCCGTGCCGGCCGATATCATGGAAACGAAGATCCTGCCGCAAATTCCCCTGGGCCGCCTGGGCGAGCCGAACGAGGTCGCGGCCCTGGTCGCTTACCTGGCGTCGGACGAGGCCGCGTTCGTCACGGGCGCGAACATCGCCATCAATGGCGGACAGCACATGAGTTAAGCAAGCGAACAGCTTGCACAGAGGCAATGGCAGTAGAGGAGACCCGTCCACCCAGCCGGCGCACAGACGCTGGCGGCGGACGTCAGGCAGATGGCAGTCACGCTGGAAAACACGGGGCAGGGCAGCGATGCCTTGCCCTTTGTTGTTGCGCCGTCGTCTTGGTGCTCAGCATGCTAGTCAGCGCTGGCTTTTTTCCAGCCGCGTCTGGCAATCGATGCACAGCCGTGCTTCGGGGCGGGCGTTCAGGCGCGACAGGCCGATGGCTTCGCCGCAGTTGTCGCACAGGCCGTAGCTGCCATCGGCAAACTTGGCCAGCGCGTGCTTGATGATGGCCAGCTGCGCCTGATTGTGCTCGGCCGCTTCGCTGACGAGGGCGTTCAAGGTGCGCACGCTGGCATTGTCGGCCGGCGAGGCTTCGACTTCATTGAGCAGCGAGGCGCGCGCGTCCGCTTCGGCCGCTTCGTTCCCGATCTGTTCCAGCAACGCCAGCTTGCGTTGCTCCAGCACGCCCTGCAGGCGCTGCAGCTGGTCTTGCGGCAATCCATTCATGGCCATCACCCGGTAGAGGTTACTTCCATCATGGTAGTCCAAGATTGGCGGCTCTGCTTGCGCTACCACCCGCGCCGCGTTTGACGCGGCGCAGGCTGGCAGCGGCTGTTCTATGCTGGCTCTTTCAGGCAGTTGACCATCCAGGCGACGCCGAACTGGTCTTTCAGCATGCCGAAGCGCTTGGCCCAGAACGTTTCTTCCATGGGCATCTGGATGGTGCCGTCACGCGCCAGCGCGGCGAAGACACGCTCCGCCTCTTCCGGTGTATCGACGGTCAGGCAGACCGAGCAGCCGCTCATGCCCTTGGCGCCATCCTCGGTACAGCCGCCGTCCGAGCCCATCAGCATGGTGGGGCCCAGCTGCACGGAGCCGTGCATGATCTTGTCATACCAGTCTTCCTTGACTTGCTCCTGGCCCGGCGTGCCCCGAAATGGCATCAGGCACAAGTCGGTGCCATGCAGGTGCTGGCGGTAGTATTCGAGCGCCTGCGCGCAGTTTCCATTGAATTGCAAATACGGTTCGATACGCATCTTGGTCTCCTCTGGTCATCGCCCCGCAAGCACGATTGCCAGGCGGGGAGGTCCCAGTATAGGCGCTCGCCGGCCGATTTCAATCACTCCGGCGCCATCTCTTGCAGCCGCTCACGCACCTTGCCCAGGGTGCTGAGGATGCGTTCGGGATTGCCGGCAAGCACGGCGCTGCCCAGGTGCAACAAGCTCGTCGCCAGGCTGATCCAGTGCCGCACGTCGTCGTTGCGGGCGATGCGCAGGCGCACCGTGTCGAGCAGGCCGCTGAGCTGGCGCTGCGCCGTTTCCAGGCCCGCCACCGTGTGCCCGGCCGCATCGGCATACAGCTGGTTGGCTTGCTGGCGCAAGGCCACTTCCAGGGCAAAGACGGCTTGCGCCTGGCTGTGGCTGATGCCGTCGGCGCCCTGGCTGGCGCGCTTGCGGATGGCGCGCATGACGGCGCCGTGCAGGGTGACGGCCGCCTGCGACAGGCTGTCGGCCAGTTGCTCGACGCGCATGGCGCTGCTGAGGGCCGCTTCGCGGCGTTCGCTGTTGTTGCTCCTGCCTACCGATCCGTCCATCTTGCCTCCGTGGTGGTGAGGGTCGCGGCGAGCCGGGCGTGTTCCCGCCCCAGTGCCGCCAGTTGCCGGCGCGCCAAGGTATGGCGCAAGCCAGCCAGGCGGTATTCCTCGGTTTTGCTTTGCTGCATGTTTTTCGCCAGCACGGCCAGCAGGCGCTGCTGCGGCGCGTCCGCATAGGCGATTTCCACGTCGAGCAAACCGAGCACCATGTCGCGCTCGTTATCGCCGTTTTTGTCGTACAGCGCCAGCAAGCTGTCGAGCGCGGCCAGCAGGGCTTGCAGCGGCGCGTCGCCATCGTGCAGCACTTGCGCCAGCTGCGCCTGCTGGCTGGCGCCGCCGCCCAGGCGTGACAATTGCTGCAGCAGCAAAGTGTAGGCGCTCACATGGCGGTCGTCGATGCCGCTGCCCGGCCAGGCGCGGAGGGCGGCGCCGGCGCCGGCCAGTTCCAGCCGTACGTCATACGCGTCGGCATCGGCCAGCCGGCCCAGCGCCTGCAGGTACAGGCGCACGGCCTGCACCACGCGCGCGACGTCCGCCTGCGCGGCGCGGCGCTGCGCATCGAGCAGGCGTTCGCGCGCGTCTTCGGCGGGCGACAGATAGGGGCGGGCGCGCTGGTAGCTGTCCACGTGGCGCTGCGACAGTTCGCTGAACGCGGTCAGGGCATCGGTGCCGGCGGCCAGGGCGCGTACTTGCGCCAGTTCGGGGCGTGCGGTGGCGCAACCGCACAGCAGGACGGCCAGGAAGAGGCCCAGGTACAGGTTCAGGCAAACGGTGCGGCGATGGCGGGCGGGCAGGGCGGACACGTCACCTCTCGACAGGAAATACTGTATGGAAAGGTATTGTCGTGCTGGCCTGCGCTACCCGCCTTGTGCGGGCGCAAGCAGGCTGCGATCAGGCGCTCGTCAATTGCTCGCGCCAGCCCAGTCCGGCAACGGTGTCGCTGGCGGGACGGTATTCGCAGCCGACCCAGCCTGCGTAGCCGACCTGGTCCAGCAGCTTGAACACGTGGCGGTAGTTGATCTCGCCCGTGCCCGGTTCGTGGCGGCCCGGCGTGTCGGCGATCTGGATGTGGCGGATCAGGGGCAGCATGGCGCGGATGGTGTTGCTCAGTTCGCCCTCCATGCGCTGCATGTGATAAATGTCGTACTGCAAAAAGATATTGCTGCGCTGGCAGTCGGCGATGATGTCGGCCGCCTGCTGGCTATGGTTCAGAAAGTAACCGGGCATGTCGTGGTGGTTGATCGGCTCGATCAGCACATTGATGCCATGCGGACGGCAGGCGTCGGCCGCAAATTGCAGGTTGCCGATCAGGCTTTGCCGCGCCCGCTCCAGGCTCATGCCGGGCGGCACGATGCCGGACATGCAGTGCAGCTGCTTCGCCCCCAGCGCCAACGCATAGTTGAGCGCCAGTTGCACGTTGCTGCGAAATTCCTCGCCCCGGCGCGGGTCGCAGGAAATGCCCCGCTCGCCGTGTTCCCAGTCGCCGGGCGGAAAGTTGAAGACGGCCAGCTGCAGCTGGTGGCGTTCCAGCCGCATGGCAATCTGCCGCGCCTCGACGGCATAGGGGAACAGGAATTCGACGGCATCGAAGCCCGCTTCCCTGGCGCAAGCAAAGCGGTCGAGGAAGGGCAGTTCGGTAAACATCATGCTGAGGTTGGCAGCGAAGTTCGGCATGGCGGCACGCAGGTGAGGGCAATGAACACTATCCTAGCCCAAATCGGCAATTGGTGGCGTGCATGAAAAAACCGTTCCAGAAGCGAGTCCTGGAACGGTTTTGATTGCTGCGATACGCGCTTACAAGCGGGTATTATCGGCCGCGGCCACCAGATCTGTGATTCGCTGCCGAACGCGGCGCATTGCCGCTGCGGTTGCCGCCGCCACCGCCGCCCGATGGGCCGGCGCTGCGTGGTTTGGCGCCGCTGCCGCCGGTTTTCACGCGCACGACGGCGCCGGCTGGCGCGCGGCTGTTGTTGCGGTGACCGCCGGTGCCGCTGCGCAATTGCACAGGCTGGGCGCGGGCGTTCAGGTCGGGCTCGAAGCCTTCGATGACTTCGCGCGGCAGGGTTTGCTTGATCAGCTTTTCGATGTCTTTCAACATTTCGTGCTCATCCACGCAGACCAGCGACACGGCTTCGCCCTTGGCGCCGGCACGGCCCGTACGGCCGATACGGTGCACATAGTCTTCCGGAATGTTTGGCAAGTCGTAGTTGACGACGTGCGGCAACTGGTCGATATCGATACCGCGCGCGGCGATGTCGGTGGCGACCAGCACTTGCAGGGTGCCATCCTTGAACTCGGACAGCGCGCGCGTGCGGGCCGACTGGCTCTTGTTGCCGTGGATGGCCAGGGCGCCGATGCCGTCCGCGCCCAGCTGTTCGACCAGTTTATTCGCGCCATGCTTGGTGCGCGTAAATACCAGCACTTGCGTCCAGTTGTTCGACTTGATCAGGTAGGACAGCATCGGATGCTTCTTGTCGCGGTCGACGGGATGGATCTTTTGCTTGATCACTTCCACTGTCGAATTGCGGCGCGCCACTTCGATCATGGCTGGCTTGTTCAGCAAGCCGTCGGCCAGGGCCTTGATCTCTTCCGAGAACGTGGCCGAGAACAGCAGGTTCTGGCGTTTTGGCGGCAGTACTGCCAGCACTTTCTTGATGTCGCGGATGAACCCCATGTCCAGCATGCGGTCGGCTTCATCGAGAATCAGGATTTCCACTTTCGACAAATCAACCGTGCCCTGGCCCATGTGGTCCAGCAGGCGGCCCGGCGTGGCGACGAGGATGTCGACGCCATGCTTGAGCTGCTTGATTTGCGGGTTGATGCCGACGCCGCCAAAGATCACGGTCGAGTTCAGCTTGGTGTACTTGCTGTAGGCGCGCACGCTTTCCTCGACCTGCGCGGCGAGTTCGCGCGTCGGGGCCAGGATCAGGGCGCGGATCGGGCGCGTCGAGGTGTTGCTGGTGATGGATGCGCCATTGGCATCCGTCGACAGGCGGTGCAGCACGGGCAGGGTGAAGCCGGCCGTCTTGCCGGTACCGGTTTGTGCACCGGCCAGCAAGTCGCCGCCAGCCAGCACGGCGGGAATCGCCTGCGACTGGATCGGGGTCGGCACGGTGTAGCCGTGTTCGGTAACGGCACGTACGATAGCGTCGGACAATCCGAGGGAGGAAAAGGACATGGTAACTTTATTGTGAGATCGGCCTGTCGCCATCGTGGGGCGCCAGTCGCAGGCAATCAGATTAGGGGTCGAAAGACAGCGGCAAGGGGACTGGTCATATGTGCCGCACACGCGAAGTATAACAGCCTGGCAAAAACGCGCCTGTTTTGTTTCAGGTTTGCAATGTCGCAAGTAAAGAAAAGTGCGCCAATGGCGCGCTGCGCCCTAGTTATTTTGGGTAGAATTTCCGCCTGCACCCCTTGCGCGGGGATCGCTGCGCAAGGGGTTCTTGTTCCTGGAGGAATACCATGCGCATTGCCGATCTTCGCATCGCCACCCGCCTGTACGGCGGCTTCGGCGCCATTGTCCTGCTGCTGGCCGTCCTGGTCGCAGTCGCCACCGTGAATTTTGCCAAACTGGCCGACGCCAACGCCATCAATACCCATACTTACCAGGTGCTCGGTGAAAACGACGCCATCCTGGAAAGCCTGATCAATATGGAAACGGGGCAGCGCGGCTACGTCATCACGGGCGCCGAGGCCTCGCTGGAACCGTATGCAGCGGGCAAGCAGGCATTCCGCAAGCATGTGGACAAGGCGCGCGCCCTGACCAGCGACAATCCGTCCCAGCAGGAGCGCCTGGCGAAACTCGATGCCGCCCAGCAAGCCTGGCTGGCCGGCGCGCTCGATCCCGTGATCGCCCTGCGGCGTGCCGTGGCGCAGGGCACGGCCGCCATCGAGCCGGTGCTGGCGCTGGAAAAAGAGGGCAGGGGCAAGCAGGGCATGGACGCCATGCGCGTGCTGCTCAAGGAGGTGGGCGAGGCGGAAACGGCGCTGCTGGCGCAGCGTTCGCAGGCGCTGGCCAGCCTGCAGACGCAGACGCGCTGGGTCTTGCTGGGCGGCGGCGCGGTAGCCGTGCTGCTGGCCGGCCTCGTGGCGATGTGGCTGGCCGGGAATATCAGCCGGCCCTTGCGTTCGGCCATCGAGGTGGCCAGGCAGGTGGCGCAAGGCGACTTGACGGTACGCGTGGAGGTACGCTCGCAGGATGAGACGGGCGAACTGATGCAGGCCTTACAAGACATGACGGCCAGCCTGCTGCGCATCGTCACCGAGGTGCGCAGCGGCATGGAAACCATCGCCACGGCCTCGCGCCAGATCGCCTCTGGCAACCTCGACCTGTCGGCGCGCACGGAGCAGCAGGCCAGTTCGCTGGAAGAGACGGCCTCGTCGATGGAAGAACTGACGGGCACGGTGCAACAGAATGCGCAGAATGCCCATGAAGCCAATGGACTGGCCGCATCCGCATCGGCGGTGGCGGGCAAGGGCGGCGCCGTGGTGGCGCAAGTGGTCGATACCATGGGCTCGATCAACGATTCCTCGCGCAAGATCGTCGACATCATCGGCGTGATCGACGGCATCGCCTTCCAGACGAATATTTTGGCCCTGAACGCGGCCGTGGAGGCGGCCAGGGCGGGCGAGCAGGGGCGCGGCTTTGCCGTCGTGGCGACGGAGGTGCGCAATCTGGCGCAACGGTCGGCCGGCGCCGCGCGGGAAATCAAGGCCCTCATCAATGACTCGGTGGCGCAGGTGGAGAGCGGCGCGCGCCTGGTCAACGAGGCGGGCCATACCATGCACGAAATCGTCGACAGCGTGCACAAGGTCAGCAGCATCGTCGGGCATATCTCGGCCGCCAGCGACGAGCAGCGCTCCGGCATCGAGCAAGTCAATCAAGCCATTACCGAAATGGATCATGTGACCCAGCAAAACGCGTCACTGGTGGAAGAGGCCGCCGCGGCTGCGGAAGCCATGCAGGAGCAGGCGGCGCGGCTGGCCGATGCGGTGAGCGTGTTCAGGACGGCGCAGGTGGACGCCATCGCGGCGTCGGCACCCCGGCCCGCCGTGCGCCGTCCCGTGCCGCTCAAGGCGGCGCCTGCGGCCGCCCGTCTGAGCGGCAAGCCGGTGGTGCGCCACGCGCCGCCAGTCCCGGCCGGCAAACCGCGTTCGGGGGACGACGAGTGGGACGAGTTTTAGAGCGAGCGCCGCAAGCCTAGTCGTCGATCTCGTCGACGGTGTAGCTGACGCCCTGCGCCTCGAGGTAGCCGCGCACGGCGTCCAGGCCGTGCCACGGGTCGGGGCGCAGGTGCTGGCATATATACAGGCCGGCATCCGTCAGCCTGGCGTCCGTGTCGGGCATGGTCCCGCACGCCTGCGGCCGTGCCGCCAGCAGCTGCGTGATGTGCTGGCGCTGTTCCTGCGCCAGGCTGGCCGTGACCCTGAATTCAAATCCCATGTTTTCTCCCTTGATGGTCAGGTCGCTGCCGCGGTTATTTTGCATCATCGAAAAAATTGAACATAGCTTGGCATTCTTTCCGTTTTTGTTTTCAAAGTATCTCGTCCATACTGCATAGCACTGGCCCGGCACACACAGCGTGACGCAAGGGACGGAGCAGAAGCACCGTATAACGACACCCATTTTTCATATTCAATTATTTTCACTAAGGAAAACATCATGCCTATCGCCACCGCCCAAGCCGCCCAAAAACTGCTGACCCCGAACGATCATACCCTGATCATGATCGACCACCAGTCGCAGATGGCCTTCGCCACCCGCTCCATCGACCTGGCCCTGCTGCGCAACAATGCGGCCCTGGTGGCCAAGGCGGCGGCGGAATTCAAGGTGCCGACGATTTTGACGACGGTGGCCGCAAAATCGTTCTCCGGCCCGATCTTCGACGAAATCCAGTCCGTCTTCCCGGAACAGGCGCCGATCGACCGCACCAGCATGAACACCTGGGAAGATGCGCGCATCGCCGACAAGGTGAATGGCTACGGCAAGGGCAAGATCGTGCTGGCCGGCCTGTGGACCTCCGTCTGCATCGTGGGCCCCGCGCTGTCGGCGCTGGAGCAGGGCTTCGAGGTGTACGTGATCGCCGACGCCAGCGGCGACGTCTCCGACGAAGCCCATGCGATGGCCATGCAGCGCATGATACAGGCGGGTGCGCAGCCGATGACGTCCGTGCAATACTTGCTGGAACTGCAGCGCGACTGGGCCCGCGGCGAGACCTACAATGAAACGGTGGCGACGGCCGTGGCGCACGGCGGCGGTTATGGCCTGGGCCTGATCTACGCCAAATCGATGTTCAACGCCAGCGAAGGCCATTGATTTTCACTGACTCCGGCTTCGCCGCCCGCCGGCGGGGCCGTGTTTTCATTTGATTCGGGAGTTCCCATGCACGCAAACACCATCTTGCTCAACGGCCGTTTCCACACGGTCGACAGGACGCAGCCGCTGGCGTCCGCCGTTGCCATCGCCGATGGCAAATTCCTCGCCGTGGGCGACGTGGAAGACGTGATGCGTCATCGCGGCCCGGCCACGCAGGTGATCGACCTGGCTGGCCGCACGGTGATTCCCGGCCTGAACGACTCACATCTGCACCTGATCCGCGGCGGCTTGAACTACAACCTGGAATTGCGCTGGGAAGGCGTGCCCTCGCTGGCCGACGCCTTGCGCATGCTGAAGGAACAGGCCTTGCGCACGCCGAACCCGCAATGGGTGCGCGTCGTGGGCGGCTGGACGGAATTCCAGTTCGCGGAAAAACGCATGCCCACCCTCGATGAAATCAATGCGGCCGCGCCCGACACGCCCGTCTTCATCCTTCATTTGTACGACCGCGCCCTGCTCAACCGCGCCGCCCTGCGCGCCGTCGGCTACGACAAGAACACGCCGAACCCGCCCGGCGGCGAAATCGTGCGCGACGCGGCCGGCAATCCGACCGGCTTGCTGATCGCCCGCCCGAACGCCATGATCCTGTATGCCACGCTGGCGAAAGGCCCGACCCTGCCGCGCGAACTGCAGGTGAACTCCACGCGCCAGTTCATGCGCGAATTGAACCGCCTTGGCATCACCAGCGCCATCGACGCGGGCGGCGGCTTCCAGAATTATCCCGAGGATTACGCCGTCGTCGATGAACTGGCGCAGAAAGATCAGCTGACCATCCGCATCGCCTACAACCTGTTCACGCAAAACAAGGGCGCGGAGCTGCAGGACTTCCAGAAGTGGACGGGCATGATCAAGCCCGGCGACGGCACGGACTTTTACCGGCATAACGGCGCAGGCGAAATGCTCGTGTTTTCCGCCGCCGACTTCGAGGATTTCCTCGAGCCGCGCCCGGAGCTGGCGGCCGGCATGGAAGACGAGCTGGAAAAGGTCGTGCGCCACCTGGTCGAGCAGCGCTGGCCGTTCCGCCTGCACGCCACCTATGACGAATCGATCAGCCGCATGCTCGACGTGTTTGAAAAGGTCAACCGCGACACGCCGTTCGGCGGCTTGCACTGGCTGTTCGACCATGCTGAAACCATCAGCCCGCGCAATATCGACCGGGTCAAGGCGCTGGGCGGCGGCCTGGCCATCCAGCACCGCATGGCCTTCCAGGGCGAGTATTTTGTCGAGCGTTACGGTGCGGACGCGGCGAAAGCCACGCCGCCCGTGCAGCGCATGCTGGACGCGGGCGTGCCCGTCGGCGGCGGCACGGATGCGACCCGGGTCGCCAGCTATAACCCGTGGACGGCGCTGTACTGGCTTGTTTCGGGGCGCACCGTGGGCGGCCTGGCGCTGACGGATGCGGCGGGCAGATTGTCGCGCGACACGGCGCTGGAACTGTGGACGGCGGGCAGCGCCTGGTTCTCTAGCGAGCAAGGCAAGAAGGGGCGTATCCGCGAGGGCATGCTGGCCGACCTGTCCGTGCTGTCGGCCGATTATTTCACGGTGCCGGAAGAGGCGATCAAGTCCATCGAATCCGTGCTGACCATGGTGGGTGGAAAAATCGTCTACGGTCAGGCGGAGTTCACCGATCTGTCGCCGCCGCCAATTCCCGTGCTGCCCGAGTGGTCGCCCGTGCGCACGGTGCCCGGCCATTACCGGCCCGTGGCGAAGCAGGCGCAAGCGGCCATGCCGCACCAGTGCGCGGGCGCCTGCGGCGTGCATGCCCACGCCCACGACCGGGCGCGCAAGTCGGCCGTGCCGATTTCCGACTTTTCCGGCTTCTGGGGCACCCTGGGCTGCAGCTGCTTCGCCTTCTAGGAGCGGGCTGGCCTTATTTTGAAATGCGCAAAATGGCCGAGGCAAGCCGCGTGAAACACGGGCTCAGGTCGCTGTCCGTGGCCGCATAGCAGTACAGGCCCACGGGTTCGGCCGGCTTGCGGCAAGCCGCTTTCGCATCGGTGGTATTGGCCAGGCAGCGCAGCAAGTCTTCGCCCAGTTCGTTGTCCGGTCCTTCCTTGCTTTTCAGCGAGGCGCCCATGCCCAGGGTAAAGACGTAAATGCCTTCCTGGCGCGCTTTGGCCGCCATCGCTTCGACCAGGTTGCGCGAGGCGCGGTGCACATTCGTCCATTGCACCTGCGCCGATGAGAGGGACGAGGTCACGGTGCGCGGTGTGTTGGTGACGATGGGAAATTCGCGCAGCGCCGCGTCATTATTCGCGTTATACCATGCGGGAAGCGCGGTGATCTGATTGGCGGCGCAATCGCCGTATTGGAGCGAGTCGCTCACTTTCATCCTGTACAGGCCCGCCAATGCCGGGTTTTGCAGTTTCGGAAAGGTGGCGAGGCCGCCTGCGTCCTTGCATTTGTTGTCCTTGTTGGGAAAGTACGCGGAAAACGCCGCCGGCGAGCCATCGGAAAAAAACACGATGACGCGCAGGCTGGAGCGGTCGACCTGTCCGATGTCATTGAGCTGCTTGCGCGCCTGGTACATGCCCGCGGAAGAATTGGTGCCGCCGACAAAGGTGAACTGATCGATCATTCCGCCTTTCATGGTCATGCTGGCGCGGTCAAAACCGCGCTCGACCTGCCTGATCGGGACGTCGATTTGCGCTTCCGAGGCGAAGTGCAGCAAGCCGACCCGGTCGACCGTGGAGTTGAATTTGTTCAGGAAGGACTTGCCCGCCGCCCGCACGGCGTCGGCATTGTTTTCCAGTGAGCGCGACGTATCCATCACCAGCACCATGTCCAGGTCCTTGCGGATGGTTTGGGCACTGGCGGCCACGTTCAGGGTCTTGAAGCCGAGTACGCCCATCAGCGAGACGGGCAGCGAGGCGGTGGCAGAGACGTCGATGGTGACGGAGCCCTTGTCGAACGTGACGCCGACCGGATGCAGGGTCGGCGTCGAGAGCAGGAACTGGTCCGGATAATTGATGTCAAAAAACTCCTTTGCCGACTGGCGCGCATTGGCCCGCTGTTCCTCTTCCGAGCTGCCCGCCGTGACGCCGCGCGCCGCCGCCAGGCTGGCCGAATCGACGGCCGCATTGAGTTTGGCCTTGACGAAGTAGCCGAGGGCCGAATCGACGGCGAGACCCACCGAGGCGACCAGGACGACGGCCGACAGCGCCACCATGATCAGCACTTGCCCGCCTTGTCGCTTGTGTGGAATGCGCATCAGAATATCGTCATCGAAGTGAGGTTGGGACCCAGCACGGACGTCGTGCTGTTGCCAAATTTCAAGGTGCCGAACAGCATGTCGAAATTGTAGAAAGTTTCCACGGCGTAGATCAGTTCGCCGTCGGCCAACTGGTTCTGCATCAACGGCACCGTGGGAGCGTAGTCGTCCTTGGTGATGCCGGTGCACGCGCCATTGCTCCAGCTGCCGCATCGCCACACCTGGCTGGCGGGAAGGTAGCCGCTGGCGTTCGCGCCGGCCTCCCATCGGTACTGTTCCAGCACGATATTGCGCATGCCGCTCTTCGCCGTGTAGCCCATGATCTTGGTGATGTAGATCATGCCGCGCTGGTTCATGTCCAGTGGCGGCGTACTGGCGGCCAGCGCATTCATGATGGTCTGGCTCGAGCCGCTCAGGTCGGACGTGGAGCGCGAGGCCAGGTTGGCGCCTTCGCGGCTGATGTTGAGCAGGATGGTCTTGGCCTGGATGGCGCGCGACAGGTCGACCACCATGAACAGCAGCAGCGCCAGCAGCGGCAGCACGATGGCAAATTCCACGGCGGCGATGCCGCGCGCGGGGCGCGGAGCAGAAGGGCGGATGCGCATCACAGGCCGCCAAAGCTTTCATTGCGCATGGTGGCAGCCACGACGAAATGCGCCTGCCCATCGCGGAACAGGGCGCGGATCATCGGCGTGGCAAACGCCCAGCGGCAATCGACCGAAATGACGACGATATCGCCGGCCTGGCCGAACATGGCGGCGCCGACGGCATCGCTGCCGTTGACGGAAATGGCGGGGCTGACCTTGTCATACATGCCCATGGAACTGTCCCTTATCTTTTGCATCACGGCCTGGTAGCGCTGCTGGTTGGCGCTGTCGGGGTCGAGGTCGCTGGCCCCCGTGACGGCATAGCGCGCGCCTTCGCGCACGGCGTGCTGCATGGTCATATTGGCAAAATAAGCCATGCTCAATTCGATGATGCCGATTATCAGCGTGAGAAAGACGGGTGTTATCAGGGCCAATTCAAGCAAGGTGGCGCCGCCTTGTCCGCCGTGCTTGCGCAATATGCGGGAATCGGTCTGTTTTAAACGCATGGGAATAATCCGGTTAAGTTCCGCAATGAGGAATGTCGGGCGGATGGCATTGCGCCATTTGACTGGCAATTATTCTATATCGATTTTCAAGGGCGTGGTATCCATTTAAATTATTACAGGTCAAGATAATCGTAATTAACTGCCTTATTTCAAGTGTTCCGGCCCCGTCCTGATAGGGCCGGGAGTAATATGCGCGGGTATGAAAACAGGCCTGGTGTCAGGATTGTCCTGCGTGCAGGCAAGGACTTGTTTTGCAAGGTGATGCAACAAAATGCTGCAATGTAAGCAACAGCAGCGGTGGCAGCCGCGATGGCCCACCCGCGCCGCGCGCGCCCTGGCAACGCTGCCCATCCATCGGCACACGCCCGCCATGCGGCGCCCGCTGGCCTGGGTCACGCACCGCGTTTGCGCGTGCCGGCCCAATGCCTCTTCCTTCGTGCCTCCATGACTTCTTTCCCCTGCGCGCGGCCGCAGAAGGCGCGCTCGGGCGAGGCAGGCAAGCCGATTCGGATCAACAACATTCCCCGAGGGGAGTGGGCTTCAAGGAAAGAGGTAAAGCATGTCAACAAAAAATGTCATCCGCGTCATGCTGGTGTCGGATCACAAGACCTGGCTGTGGGGCCTGGAGCAGTTGCTTGCCGGCGCCCAGCCGGCGATGCAGGTGGTGGCCAGTTCCACCGAGATCGACAGCGCGCTGTTGCTGGCCCGGACCCTGTGTCCCGACGTCATCGTGCTCGACGCCGATCTGGGCTGCGGCGGCGCCAGCGCCATCGATTACCTGCCGCAGTTGCTCGGCAATGGCGTGTCGCGCGCATTGCTGTTCAGCGGCACGCAGGACCAGGCCGCCTGCGGGCGCGCCGTGCGTAGCGGAGCGCGCGCCGTGGTGGGCAAGGAAACGCCCGTCAAGCAGATGGTCGAGGCGATTGCTCGACTGTATCAAGGCGAGTTGTGCCTGGATCCGGCGCTGCTCGACAGCATGCTGGGCGTGCTGAACAAGCCGGAAGCGGCGCCCGATCCGGAAGAGCAGCGGATCGCCAGGCTGACGCTGAAGGAGCGCAAGATCGTCGCCATGATGGTGGAGGGAAATGGCGCGCTGAACCGTGCGATAGCCCAGCGCGCTTTTATCTCGGAGCAAACCTTGCGTAATCATCTGACATCGATCTACAGCAAGCTCGATGTCACCAACCGCCTGGAATTATATGTGTACGCGACCCGCAACCGGCTGGCCGAGCCCATTCATGCGGAATGACGGTACATATGTACTGGATGTGAATAAAAAATTAAGATGGTTTGTACTGCGCATAAAATGACTTTTCTCTGATTCGATTTAATATTTGTTTATATAAAATACACGCATCAGAAAATGGCAAATAAAAACAAGGGTTATGTTTTTATTTTCAGACTGTATTTTCAGTTTTTTATCATGTTTAAAACTTGACCTGAAAGGGAATAATATGAATTTCATTAAAAATTTTATCGCCGAAGAAGATGGCGTGACTGCCATCGAATATGCGTTGATCGCGGCGCTGGTGGCTGCGGCGCTGGTAACGGCCGTCGGCTATTTCACCACCGGCCTCGACGGCGCCTTCAAGGCGATCGGCACCAAGCTGACGGGCGCGGCAATCTAAAACGCCTGCCCTTCGCGCTGCACTTTGACAGGCCGGCTTGCCCATGCGCACCGGCCTGTCGACTTCCCGCCCAACGATGCGCATGCTGTCCTGCGCTCGGCTTGCATCAGGTACACGATGGACCCTCATTCTTTCTGGACGTTCAGCCCCGCCATAGTCTTGTGGGGGCTGCTTGCCGCAGCTGTCTGGCATGACGTGCGCCGCCGGCGCATTCCCAACCGGCTCGTGTTTTCCGGCGCCGTGCTTGGCGTGCTGCTCAACAGCCTGGCCTTGCCCGGGGTAACGCCGGCCGGACCGTGGCTGGCGCTGGGCGGGCTGGCCGTCGGCCTGGGCTTGCTGCTGCCCATGCATGCGATGAAAGCGCTGGGTGCGGGCGACGTCAAGCTGATGGCGATGGTGGGAGCTTTTCTGGGGCCGCGCGCCGCCGTGTTTGCCGTGCTGTGCAGCCTGCTCGCCGGCGGCGTGCTGGCGCTGGCCGTCGCCGTGTGTCAGGGCACGCTGCGCCAGTCGCTGGCGAATGCCCGGCAATTGCTGCTGCAAGGCTGGCTGCGCGCCGCGGCGGGCGAGGCGCCGCAGCTTGATGCGCCCGCCGCGCCGGGCGGCAACTTGCCGTACGCGATCGCCATTGCCGCCGGCACCGCCATCTGGCTGGCCCTGGCGGCCGGCGGGTATGCATGACGCGCCCGTCCGGAAACCCACGCTTGATCAAGAGGAAAAATAATGAGAAATAGCCGCGTTGCGATCGTGCTGCTGCTGGCGTTGCTGATGGCGGGGGGCGCCGTGCTGGCGGCCGCGCGCTGGATGTCGGGGCAGGGCGCGCCGGCCAGCCAGACGGTGATGGTTGCGCTGGTCGATATCGGCGTGGGCGCGAAGGTGACGCCGGCCATGCTGCGCGGCATGGACTGGCCGGCCGGCACCATGCCGCCGGGGGCGTTCGGCGAGGCCGGCGCAATCGATGGGCGCATCACGCGCAGCGCCGTCAGCAGGGGCGAGCCTGTGCTGGAAAGCAAACTTGCGCCGCCCGGCGCCACCGGCGGCCTGTCGGCCATCGTGGCGGCAGGCAAGCGCGCCATGACCGTGCGCGTCAATGACGTGGTGGGCGTGGCCGGCTTCGCCCTGCCGGGCAATTTCGTCGACATTCTCGTGCATACGCAGGATGACCGCGCCAGGCCGGCGGGCGGCGGGCCGCTGGCCATTTCCAAGATCGTGCTTGAACGCATCCTCGTGCTGGCCGTGGCGCAGGAGTCGGGCCGCGACGACAACAAGCCCAAGGTGGTCAACGCCGTGACCTTGGAGCTGACGCCGGAACAGGTGGAAAAGCTGGACCTGGCGCGCAGCGTGGGCAGCCTGTCGCTGGTGCTGCGCAACCAGGTCGATCCGGACCCCGTCAACACGGGCGGCGCCACCAAGGAGTCGCTGCTGGAACTGAAGGCGCTGGCACCCGCACCCGCGCCGGTGCGCGCGGCGCGGCGCCAGGCGGTCCCGGCACGCGCCGCCGTGCGCGACAGCGTCACCGTTATCAAGGGCATGGATACGAGCGTCCAGCAATTTTAACAATCAGCAGGCAAGCAAGGATGATCGATGAATACATTTCGTAAGCACGCCGCGAGTGCGGGCATGCGCCTGGCTCTGGCCGCAGGACTGGCCTGGCCGGCCGGCGCCAGCGCGGCGGCGCCGGCCAGGCTGGCCGTTATGACGCCCATCGCGACGCCGGCCATGTCGCTGGGTGCCGATATCGCCCGCCTGGGCGAGCCCGTGCGCATCGCCGTGGGCAAGTCCACCTTGCGCAGCCTGAGCCTGCCGGTGTCGCAGATCGCCGTCAACGACCCGAGGGTGGCCGGCGCCAGGATGCTGGGCTCGTCCAGCCAGCTGTTCGTCTGGGGCCTGGCCCCGGGCAGCACCAACCTGATCCTGTGGGACCGGCAGCAGCGCCCCGTGATCGTCGATATTGAAGTCGAGATCGATGTCGAGGGCTTGCAGGCGCAGCTGGCCTATGTCTTCCCCGGCGAGCGCGCCTTGAAAGTTGGCGCGGCCGGCGGCAGCATCGTGCTGTCGGGACAGGTGAGCGACAGCGTCAAGGCCAGCCAGATCCTCGAGATGGCGCAAGCCTATGCGCAGCGCGGCGCCGGCGAAGCTGCCGTGCCGGCCGAGGGCGCCGCCAGTGCGGGCAGCGTCAAGGTCATCAATATGCTGTCGATCGCGGCGCCGCAACAGGTGATGCTGGAAGTGAAAATCGCCGAAGTGTCGAAGACTCTTGTCGACCAGCTGGGCGCCAGCGTGGGCATCAGCGGCACGCGCGGCAACTGGAGCTACGGCTTGCTGTCGAACCTGCTCAGCGGCAACCCCAGCCAGCTGGGCGCCGTCAACGGCAAGAATGGCAACGGGCTGACGCTCGATGCGCAAAAGCGCGACGGCCTCGTCAAGGTGCTGGCCGAACCGAACATCATGGCCATCAGCGGCCAGGAAGCCAGTTTCCTGGCGGGCGGCAAGATTTTCATTCCGGTCGCGCAAGACAGCACGACCAACAAGATCACGCTGGAAGAAAAGGAATTCGGCATCGCCGTCAAGTTCACGCCCACCGTGCTGGAAGGCGGGCGCATCAATCTGAAGGTGGCGCCGGAAGTGTCGGAGCTGAACCGCGAAGGCATCGGCATCACCACGGGCGGGGGCGCCGCCGCCAATGCCGTGCTGCCGGCCTTTACCACGCGGCGCACCACCACCACGGTGCAGCTGTTCGATGGCCAGAGTTTTGCCGTTGGCGGCTTGATCAAGAACAATGTGACGACCAATATCAAGGCCTTGCCCTTCCTGGGCGAGATTCCCGTGCTGGGCGCGCTGTTCCGCAGCAGCGATTTCCAGACCGACCGCACCGAGCTGGTATTCATCATTACGCCGCACCTCGTCAAGCCGCTCGATACCGCCGATGGCGCCGATATCGTGCTGCCGACCGACGCCTACGTGGCGCCGAGCCGCGGCGAGTTCTTCTTGCAAGGAAAAATGGAAGGCGCCGCCGCGCCACGGCCACGGCAGGAAGCGGCCACGCAGACAGCGCCGGCCAGCCCGGACATTCAATAGGAGCACACCATGCAGCATTCCCTTTCCCTCCCCACGCTGCTGGCCGCCCTGGCCGCCAGCGGTTGCGCCGCCACGCCGAACCTGGACCGCCAGTTCGGCCACAGCGTCGAGCAGCTGCGCGCGCGGCAAGTGCTGGCGCCGCAGGCGGGCGCGAACCGCGACCCCGTGGCCGGCATCGACGGCAAGGCCGCCCAGGCGGCCCACGCGGCGTACCAGAAAAGCTTTGCCGCGCCCGCGCCGCAAGGGACCGCCCTGACCATCGGCGTCGGGGGGCGCCCGTGAGCCTGGCACCGTCACCACAGAATCAGCAAGGCATATCGTGAAAATCGCCATCAATTCCAGGGATGAAAAAACGCTGTCCGAACTGGGGCGGCTGCTGCGCAGCCGCAACCGGCTCGACGAGATCAGCGCGGGGGGCGAATGGCTCGAACCGCCGCAGGCGGCGCAATCGCTGCCCGACGTGCTGATCTTCGACCGCCCGTCGAACGACGGCGCCGACCTGGCCGCCATCGAGCGCCTCAGCAACCTGCATCCGCGCATGGCCTTCATCGTGCTGTGCCACCAGCAGGCGCCCGAGTTCCTGCTGCAGGCCATGCGCGCGGGCGTGCGCGACGTGCTGCCGTTTCCTGCCGCGCCGGCCAGCCTGCATGCGGCGCTCGAACGCATCGAGGAAAAACTGGAGCGGCGCGAGCATGGCAGCGGCAAGGTGCTGGCCTTCATTTCATGCAAGGGCGGCAGCGGCGCCACCTTCATTGCCAGCAACCTCGGTTATGCGCTGGCCGCCGGCGGCCAGCAGCGCGTTGCCCTGATCGACATGAACCTGCATTTTGGCGACGCCTCGCTTTTCGTTTCCGAGAACAAGCCGCTGGCCACCCTGTCCGACGTCACGCGCGACATCCACCGGCTCGACTCGTCTTTCCTGGGATCGAGCATGCTGCACATCCTGCCCAACTACAGCGTGCTGGCCGCGCCCGAGGATCCGGCCCACGCCAGCGAAGTGGCGCCCGAACACATCGACGCCATCATCCGGCAAGCCAGGCGCCAGTACGATTTCATCGTGCTCGACGTGGGCCGCAACCTCGACGCCGTCAGCGTGCGTGCGCTCGACCACGCGGACATGATCTTTCCCGTCCTGCAGGCGACCTTGCCGTACATCCGCGACGGCAAGCGCCTGCTGGGCATGTTCCGCTCGCTCGAATACGCGAAGGAAAAAGTGCACATCATCGTCAACCGCCACGACAAGGGCGGCGAAATCCGCCTGCGCGACCTGGAAGCGGCGTATGGCACGGCTGTCTACCGCACCGTGCCCAATCACTACGCCTCGGCCGCCGCCTCCGTCAACCAGGGCATGCCGATTTTGCAGCTCGACAAAGCCAGTCCGATCACCCGCTCGCTGCAGGAGTTCGCCGCCAGCCTGGCCGGCGGCGCGGCCAGCACGGCGCGCCAGGGCTGGCTGGGCCGCGTCCTGCGGCGTGCTTGATTCACAAGTTTGACCCACACGCTTGATTCACACCCTATAACAGGAGCATTGCATGGCTAGTTCCCCCACCGCCGCCTTGTCTATCCGCGAACGGCTCGGCAGCGCCAAGATCGCCACGCTCGCGCCGCAACGCGCGGCGGCCATCGACAACCACGGCTACCGCGCCCTCAAGCTGCGCATCCATGGGCTGTTGCTCGAACGGGTCGATCTGGAAAGCATGCAGCGCCTGTCGCAGGAGCGCATCCGCGAGGAATTGCGCGGCCTCGTCGAGCGCCTGCTGGACGAAGAGGCGGTGGTCATCAACGACGCCGAGCGCCGGAGCCTCACGCGCGACATCCAGCATGAGATGCTGGGCTTCGGGCCGCTCGAAACCCTGCTGTCGGACGCCAGCGTGTCGGACATCCTCGTCAACGGCCACCAGCAGGTGTATGTGGAGCGCGGCGGCCGCCTGGAGCTGACCGACATCTGCTTCGACGATGACGCCCACCTGATGAAGATCATCGACAAGATCGTCTCGCGCGTGGGCCGGCGCATCGACGAGTCGAGCCCGATGGTCGATGCGCGCCTGCCCGACGGTTCGCGCGTGAACGCCATCATTCCGCCGCTGGCCATCGACGGCCCGGTGATGTCGATCCGGCGTTTCTCCGTCGATCCGCTGCGCCTGGCCGACCTGGTCGCCTACCGCAGCATGACGGCCGAGATGGCCGAAGTGCTGCAGGGCCTGGGCAAGGCGAAGATGAACATCCTCATTTCCGGCGGAACGGGCAGCGGCAAGACGACCATGCTCAACGTGATTTCCGGCTTCATCGGCAATACGGAACGCATCGTCACGGTGGAAGACGCGGCCGAGCTGCAATTGCAGCAGCCGCACGTGGTACGGCTGGAAACGCGGCCCGCGAACATCGAAGGCAAGGGGGAGGTGAGCCAGCGCGCGCTGGTGCGCAATGCGCTGCGCATGCGCCCCGACCGCATCATCCTGGGCGAAGTGCGCGGCGCCGAGGCGCTCGACATGCTGGGCGCCATGAACACGGGCCACGAAGGCTCGATGGCCACCATCCACGCCAATACGCCGCGCGACGCGCTGACGCGGCTGGAAAACATGATCAGCATGGCGGCGGCGAATTTGCCCAGCAAGGCCATCCGGCAGCAGATCAGTTCGGCCGTGTCGGTGGTGGTGCAAGTGTCGCGCCTGATCGACGGCAAGCGCAAGGTGACGTCGATCCAGGAAATCACGGGCATGGAAGGGGAGGTCATCACGATGCAGGAAATCTTCAGTTTCAAACAGACGGGCGTGGCCGAGGGCGGCGCCGTGGTCGGGCAGTTCTCGGCCAGCGGCATCCGCCCCCGTTTCCTCGAGCGCCTGAACAGCTTTGGCATCGGCGTCTCGGCCGCCCTGTTCGAACCTGCCGCGGCGGGGCGCTGACCGCCATGCTTTCCTACCTTGTCTATGTGTTCCTTTTCCTGGCCGTCCTGCTGCTGGTGGCGGGCGCCTGGCTGGCGTGGCAGGCGGCGCGGGGGCCGGGCGCGGCGCGGGTGGCGCGGCGCCTGCAGTCCATGTACACGGCCAGCGATGGAGAACAGGCGCTGTCGATCACCAAGCAGCGCCCGCTGAGCAGCTATCCCTTCCTGCAGGGCGTGCTGGAAGGCGTGCCCGGCGCGCGGCGCGTCGAGCAACTGCTGCTGCAGGCGGGCATGCGCTGGCTCGTGGCCGGCTTCCTCGGCTATTGCGCGCTTGGGGCGACGGCCGGCCTGCTGGCGGCCAGCGCGCTGCCCCTGCCATGGTATGTGCGCCTGGGCCTGGGCGCGGGCGGCGCCGCACTGCCGTATCTGCTGGCGCGCCGCGCCAGGAGCCGGCGGCTGGTGCGCATCGAGCAGCAATTGCCGGACGCGCTCGATCTGATGGGTCGCGCCATGCGTGCCGGCCATGCCTTTCCCACCGCGCTGAAAATGGTGGGCGAGGAGATGACGGGGCCGCTGGCCGACGAGTTCCGCGCCGTGTTCGACGAAGTCAGCTTCGGCGTGGCGATGGCCGATGCGCTGGGCAACCTGGCCGCGCGCGTGCCCAGCACGGACTTGCGCTATGTCGTCATCGCCGTGCTGATCCAGCGCGAAACGGGCGGCAACCTGACTGAATTGCTGGGCAGCATCAGCGCCATCATCCGCGACCGCTTGAAATTGCTGGGGCAGGTGCGCGTGCTGTCGGCCGAAGGGCGCATGTCGGCCTGGGTGCTGGGCTTGCTGCCGTTCGGCGCGGCGCTGATGATGCACGTGATGAATCCGCAGTTTCTTGCCGTGCTGTACACGGATGCGGGCGGGCGCAAGATGGTCGGCGTGGCGCTGGGCTTGCTGATGGTCGGCGTGCTCGGCATACGAAAAATTATCGATATCCGGGTATGACATGAAAGAGCAAACACGATGAGTGGCATGAATGCGGCGCAGCTGGCTTTGCTGGGCCTGCTGTTCCTGATTGTTTTCGCGCTGGCCGTGCTGGTGCTGCGCCTGTTTTCCGGCAGTGCCGTGCAGGAGCGGCTGCAATCGCTCGGTGATGCCGGCGCCGCCGGCGACCGGGAGCGCCATGCCAGGGGGCGCTGGGTGGCGCGCGCCGTCAGCTTGACCGGCCCGCTGGCCAGGCTGTCGCTGCCCGACGAGGGCTGGGAACGTTCGCCCATCCGCAGCCGCTTCGTCCATGCCGGCTGGCGCAGCCAGGCCGCGCCGGCCCTGTTTTATGCGGCCAAGACGGGCCTGTTCGCGGGCTTGCCGTTGCTCGTGTATTTCCTGCTGCGCCACGGCGGGCAGAATATGCTGTTGTGGCTGGTCGCGGCCGCCGCCCTCGGCTATTACCTGCCCAACGTCTGGCTGTCGCATTGTTTGAAGCAGCGCCAGCGCGAAGTGTTCGAGACCTTTCCCGATGCGCTCGACCTGATGACGGTGTGCGTCGAAGCGGGGCTGGCGATGGATGCGGCCCTGGCGCGCGTGGCGCAGGAAATCGGCTTGAAAAGCGCGGTGCTGGCCGAAGAGCTGCAACTGGTGACGCTGGAACTGCGCGCCGGCAGCGCCAAGGACAAGGCCTTGCGCAACCTGGCCCTGCGCACGGGCGTGGAAGATGTCGATGCGCTGGTGACCTTGCTGATCCAGGCCGAGCGCTTCGGCACGAGCATCGCCGCGTCGCTGCGCGTGCAGTCCGACCAGCTGCGCACCAAGCGGCGCCAGCGCGCCGAAGAAACGGCGGCCAGGATCGCCCTCAAGCTGCTGTTTCCGCTGATCTTTTTTATTTTCCCGTCGCTGATGGTCGTGCTGATGGGCCCGGCATTCCTGCAGATTTACCGCGTGCTGCTGCCGGCCATGCGGGGCAGCTGAGGGGTAGCCGAGCGGGCAAAAAAAAGCTGCCGGAGTTTCCTCCGGCAGCTTCTTTACGTCAGCCCTTGCCTGGCAATCAGGCGAATGGCGTCAGCAGGGTGATCATCTGGCCAAAGATCTTCGGGCTGGCGGCGATGACGTCGCCCTTGTACAGGTATTCCGATTCGCCGGAAAATTCACCGACGATGCCGCCCGATTCCGTGATCATCAGGGCGCCGGCGGCGATATCCCAAGGCTTCAAGCCTTTTTCGTAGAAGCCGTCCAGGCGGCCGCAAGCGACGTAGGCCAGGTCCAGCGCGGCCGAGCCGGCGCGGCGCACGCCCTGGCTGCGTTCGCCCATGATCGCGTACATCTTCAGGTATTCGTCCAGCGCGCGGGCGCTGCCGGCCACGTAGCCGGTGCCCAGCAGGGCGTTCGAAATGCGGTCGAGCTTGGTGACGCGGATGCGTTTTTCGTTCAGGTAGGCGCCGGCGCCCTTGGTGGCCGTGAACAGGTCGTTGCGTACCGGGTCGTAGATGACGGCTTGCGTGACGACGCCGCGATGCGCGAGGGCGATCGAGATGCAGTATTGCGGGAAACCGTGGATAAAGTTGGTGGTGCCGTCCAGCGGATCGATGATCCACTGATATTCATTCTCGTCGTGCGAGTTGGCGGAAGCTCCCGATTCCTCAGCCAGGAACGCGTGGTCCGGGTAGGCTTTGGACAGCACCTCGATGATGGCTTGTTCGGCCGCCTGGTCGACGTCGGTGACGAAATCGTTATGTTGTTTTTCCGTGACGACGACGCGGTCGAGGTCAAAAGAGGCGCGATTGATGACGGCGGCGCCGCGGCGGGCGGCTTTGATCGCCGTGTTGAGCATTGGGTGCATGTGAGCTTCCGTTAAAAGCACGCGACCGCCCATGGCCGCCTTGCGGCGCCGGTACGATAGAGTGCAAGAATGAATTAAAGAGCGGAGCGGTGCCGAAGTGGTTAAAATCCCGGCCTGGCGTCAGCGTTTTGTGACTCCGTTTCCCGAAATTTCCTGTATCGATACCGCGCAATAGCGCTATTTTAAATGAATCTGCCCGAAATCAACACGTCTCTTTTCAAACGCCTGCGATTTATTCTTGTCGAAACTAGTCGTCCTGGCAACATTGGCGGCGTCGCGCGCGCCATGAAAACGATGGGTTTTTCCGATCTGGTGCTGGTCAATCCCCGGTTTCCCGATGCCTTGACGGATGTGGAAGCGGTGGCCTTCGCCAGCGGCGCGCAGGATATTTTGTCTGGCGCGCGCATCGTCGGCTCGATCGCCGAGGCGCTCGAAGGCTGCAATTACGCGGCCGCCGTGTCGGCCAGATTGCGCGAATTCTCGCCGCCCGTCACGGCCCCGCGCGCCATCGCGGCCCAATTGGCGGCTGGCGCGGACCTGCACGCGGCCGTCATCTTCGGCAACGAACGCTTCGGCTTGCCCAACGAGATCGTCGAGCAGTGCAACGTGCTGATCAACATTCCCGCCAATCCCGAGTATTCCTCGCTGAACCTGTCGCAGGCGGCGCAGGTCGTCGCCTATGAATGCCGCGTGGCGGCCCTCGATGCGTCGGACGATGCCCAGGCGGCCAGCCCCGTCGGTTTCCATGGCGACGCGGCCAGCCTGGCGCAGGTCGACGGCATGTATGCGCATCTGGAGCAGGCCCTGGTCGCCATCGATTTCCTCGACGCCGACAACCCGAAAAAACTCATGCCCCGTTTGAAACGCCTGTTCTCGCGCACGGGGCTGGAAACGGAAGAAGTCAACATCCTGCGCGGCATCGCCCGGCATATCCTGGCGGTAGCCAAAAAAGGCCCATGATAGAGACCCGGCTGCTGCGCCAGTTCATCGCCGTCGCCGAGGAACTGAACTTTCGCCGCGCGGCAGAACGGCTGCACATGGCGCAGCCGCCCTTGTCGCAGGCCATCCTGCGCCTGGAAGACTTGCTCGGCTACCCTGTTTTCGAGCGCACCAACCGCAAGGTCAGTTTGACGCCGGCCGGCATGGCTTTCCTGGCCACGGCGCGCCAGGTGCTGGCCAGCCTGGAAGAGGGCGTGGCCGCCACGCGCCGCGTGGCGCAGGGCGTCGAGGGTCACTTGCGCCTCAGCTTCATCCATATCACGCCGTATGCCCGCGTGCTCGACGCCTTGCGCGCGTTCCGCGCCGCCTCGCCCGCCGTGCAATTCACCTTGCGCGAAGCGTCGACGCAGCAGCAGGTCGAGTGGCTGGAGCGGGGCGAGGTCGATATCGCCCTGCTGCGCGCACCGGGCCGCAGCACGCCGGGCTTGCGCTTCGAGCGCCTGTCCGGCGAAGACATCGTGATCGCGCTGCCCTTGGACCACCGCTGCGCTGGGCTGACGCGGGTGGACCTGGCGGACCTGGCCGGTGACGATTTCGTCGCTTCCCCGCGCGACCTGGGCCAGGGTTTCCACGACCAGCTGGCCAGCCTGTGCCTGCATGCGGGCTACCTGCCGCGCGTGGTGCAGCAGGCGCGCCGCTTGCAAACGGTGCTGGGCCTGGTGGCGGCCGGCTTTGGCGTGGCCCTGCTGCCGGCCAGCCTCGTCGCCTGCGCGCCAGCGGGCGTGGTCATGCTGCCGCTGGCAAGCAGCGCGCCCGAAGCGCTGCGCCAGCTGGACCTGTACATGGCGTGGGACCCGCAGCGTGCGTCTCCCGTGCGCGAGCGGCTGCTGGAGCAGTTGCGGCTGTCTGCCTCGCATTGAGACTTGCAAGGTCTCATTTCAAGATAAATAAGATATTTTACAGATGGCGATCCAGGGACCAGCATGGCGTTTTGCCTGTACTGGAACCTCCATGTCCCCTGTTTCTGTCCGCGCCGCGGCTTCGCTGCCGCCCGCCATTTATCTTCTTTCCCTGTGCAGCTTCGCCTTCGGCTTGTCCGAATTCATCGCCGCCGGCCTGTTGTCCCCCATGGCGCGAGACTTGCACGCCAGCGTGGCGGCGGCCGGGGGCGCCATCGCCGCGTATGCGCTGGGGGCGGCCATCGGTGCGCCGATCCTGACGGCCATGCTGGCGCGCCAGCCCACGCGCCAGGTGCTGGTGGGCACCATGCTGGTGCTGGCGTTCGGCAGCGTGGCCATGGCGCCGGCGCCGGCACTGGGCGCGCTGCTCGGTGTGCGCTTTGCCGTCGGCCTCGCGCATGGCGTGTTCATGGCCGTCGCCTCGCATGCGGCCACCAGCCTGGTCGACCCGTCCCGTGCGGGACGGGCACTGTCCATCGTCTGGCTGGGCCTGACCCTGGCGCTGGCCGGCGGCGTGCCGCTGGGGACGTGGCTGGGCGCCGTCTCGTCGTGGCGCTGGGTATTTGCGGCCATCGGCGTGCTGGCCTTGTGCGGCGGCGCCGGCCTGCGCTTCGCCATGCCCGCCGCGCGTCAGCAGCTTGCCGCCGTATCGGCGCTGGCCAGCCTGCGCGCCATCTTGCAGCCGCCCCTGCTACTGGCGGCCGGCGTGGCGGCGCTGGTCAGCGTGGCCACCTTCAGTTTTTTCACGTATATCTCGCCATTCCTGCTGCAGCTGGGCGGACTCGATGCGGGCTGGCTGGGCGCCGCCATGCTGTGCTTTGGCGCGTGCGCCATCGGCGGTAACCTGCTGGGCGGCTGGTGCGCCGATCGTCCCCACGCGCTGCGTTCCACCGTGCTGGCCCTGGCCGCGCTGGCGCTCAATTTGTTGGGGTTTTATGTGTCGCGAGCCCAGCCCCTGGCCATGCTGGCCCTGTGCGGCACTCTGGGCTTGCTGTTCTTTGCCCTCGTGACCCTGTCGACCATGCGGTTGCTGCGCCTGGCGCAGCGGCATTGTCCGGGCAGCGACGCCGTGGCGGCGGGCCTGAATATCGCCGCCTTCAATGCGGGCACGGCCGCCGGTGGCATGCTTGGCGGCGCGCTGATCGTCGCCTTTGGCTTGCCCAGCATCGCCATCGGCGGCGCGCTGGCGGCGCTGCTGGCCATGCTGCTGCTGTGGTTCCCGTCGCGCGAACTAGACGAGTCGCTCTAGTTTTTGCGCGCGGAGCGCAGCTGCCTTTGGCGTACACTGGCCTGCAAAAGGCCGTACAAAACAAGGGGAGACATGGGGATGCGACGCAGATCGTTTCTGAAACTGGGCGTGCTCGGCGCCGCTGTGCTGGCGGCCGGCGGCGCCGCGTACCGGCTCGTGCGCGGACCGGCGCCGCCTGGCCGCTTCGTCCTCGATGGCGAGGCGCGCGCGGCGTTGGCGGCCATCGTGCCGGCCATGCTGGGCAGCGCACTGACTCGGGACGCTACCGCGCGGGCCACGGCGCTCGATGGCGCCATCGCCGGCGTGGACACGGCCATCCGCGGCTTGCCCCTGGCGGCGCAGCAGGAAGTGCAGGATCTGTTTGGCCTGCTGGCGCTGGCGCCCGCGCGGCGCTTCGTCGCCGGCGTTGAGAAAGGCTGGCTTGACGCCGATCCGGCCCAGGTGGCCGCCTTTCTGCAGTCGTGGCGCACGCACCGCCTGGCCACCTTGCAGACGGCTTACCTGGCCCTGCACGACCTGATCCTCGGCGCCTGGTATGCCGATGCCGCCCGCTGGGCCGCCATCGGCTATCCGGGACCGCTGCCCGAACTGAGCGCATAAGGCATCCATGAGCACATCCCCCATACCCGACCCGATTGCCGCCGGCCTGGCCGCAGGCTGGAACGTCACCGACGCCAGCACCCTGGCGGCCGACCGCACTTTCGAGGCGGACGTCGTCGTCATCGGCAGCGGCGCCGGCGGCGGCGTGACGGCGGAAATCCTCGCGCTGGCCGGCTTGAAGGTCTTGATTGTCGAGGAGGGCGGCTTGAAGTCCTCGCAAGACTTCAAGATGCGCGAAGCGCAGGCCTATCCCGCGCTGTACCAGGAATCGGCCGCGCGCAAGACGCGCGACAAGGCGATCAATATCCTGCAGGGGCGCACCGTCGGCGGCTCGACCACCGTCAACTGGACCTCGAGCTTTCGTACGCCGTCCGGCACCCTCGAATACTGGCGCAAGCATTTTGGCTTGTCCGGCTATGGCGTCGATGCCATGGTGCCGTGGTTCGCCATGATGGAAAAACGCCTGCACGTGAGCGACTGGGCCGCGCCGCCCAATGAAAACAACGACTTGTTGCGGCGTGGCGCGCAGGCGCTGGGCATTCCCACGGCCGCCATCCGGCGCAACGTGAACGGTTGTTGGAATCTCGGCTACTGCGGCATGGGTTGCCCGACCAACGCCAAGCAGTCGATGCTGGTGACGACGATCCCGTCGGCGCTGGCGCTGGGCGCAGGCCTGCTCGTGCATGCGCGCGCCGAACGTTTCATTTTCAAGGGCGAGCGCGTCGACAGCCTGCAAGTCACCGCGCTGGACGCTGCCGGGCAAGTTCCCACGGGCGTGCGCCTGACGCTGCGCGCCAAACACTTTGTGCTGGCCGGCGGCGCCATCAACTCGCCCGCGCTGCTGCTGCGCTCGCAGGCGCCCGACCCGCACGGCTTGCTGGGCCGGCGCACCTTTTTGCATCCGACCGTGGTGTCGGCGGGCCTGTTCGCGCAGCGAGTCGACGCCTATGCGGGCGCGCCGCAGACGATTTATTCCGACCATTTCCTGCATACGGCGCCCATCGATGGCCCCATCGGCTACAAGCTCGAAGCGCCGCCCTTGCACCCGCTGCTGATGGCCACCACCATGGGCGGCTTCGGCGATGAGCACGCGCGCACCATGCGTGAATTTCCCCATGCGCACGCCTTGCTGGCGCTGCTGCGCGACGGCTTTCATCACGATGCGGCAGGCGGCACGGTGTCCATCGACGGTTTCGGCGCGCCCGTGCTCGACTATCCCTTGACGCCGTTTATCTGGGATGGCGTGCGGCGCGCGCTGCTGTCGATGGCGGAAATCCAGTTCGCGGCCGGCGCGCGGAGCGTCTATCCCGTGCATGAAATGGCCAGCCACTACACGAGCTGGGCTCAGGCGAAGCAGGCCATCGGCGACTTGCCGATGAAGGTGCTGCTGGCGCGCGTGGTGTCGGCTCACGTGATGGGCGGCTGCGCCATGTCGGACGATGCGCGCCTGGGCGTGACGGGCGCCGATGGCCGCTACCACGGCGTGCGCAACCTGTCCGTGCACGACGGCTCGCTGTTTCCCACGTCGATAGGCGCCAATCCGCAATTGACGATCTATGCGCTGACCGCGCGCCTGGCCAGCGGCCTGGCGCAAGCGCTGACGGGCAAGCCCGCGCCCGTTCCCGTCTCTGCTGCGGCGACGGCATGATCGCACGCATCCTCAAGTGGCTGATGCTGCTGCAAGTACTGGCCGTGCTGGGAGTGGCGTACCTAGCCATGCACGCGTGGGGCGTCGCTTCGCCGATGCTGGCCGTGCTGCTGGCGCTGGCCACGCTGCTGGCCGTGCGCGCGCTGATCGTCGTGCGCAATTTCCTGGAGAGCCGGCGCCTGGGCAGCCCCGTGCCGCCTGAATATCAGCTGGGCGCCATGGGCGCGGTGCGCCTGTTTTTTGGCGAATTGCGCGCCACCCTGTGGACTTCTTCATGGGGCATGCTGCGTCCGCGCCTGCATGCGGCCGACACCATCACTGGCCAAGCCCTGCCGGTGCTGCTGGTGCACGGCTATGTGTGCAACGGCGGCTACTGGACAAAGCTGAGCCTGCAGCTGGCACGGGCCGGTATCGTGCACAAGGCGATCGATCTGGAACCGATCAACGGCGACATCGAGGCGTTCGTGCCGCAGGTCGAGCAAGCCATCACCGAGCTGCGCACCCGCACGGGCAGCGACCGCGTGATTCTCGTCGCCCACAGCATGGGTGGCCTGGTGGCGCGCGCCTGGCTGCGCCATTACGGTGCGACCCGCGTGGCGCGCATCGTCACCATCGGCACGCCGCACCACGGCACGGCGTTGGCTAACCTGGCGGCGGGCGCCAATGCGCGGCAGATGAGCCGCGTCGATGGCGCACCGAGCGGCTGGCTGGCGCAGCTGGCCGCCAGCGAGACGCCGGAGACGCGTGCGCTGATTACCTCGATGTATTCGCATCACGACAATATCGTCGCGCCGCAAGCGTCCGCGCAGCTGCCCGGCGCGCGCAATATCGCCTTCGGCGGCATCGGCCACGTGGCGCTGGCCAGCGATGCGCGCGTGCTGCGCCAGCTGCTGGAAGAAATCACTATCAAGAACGAAGTCGTCCAGCCCCCTTCCGCTCCCCATTTCGCCTGAGTCCTGTTGTGTTTTGTCTGCATGGCAAGACTGTCTCTTTTGACTCTGCTGTTGCTCGTGTTTAACAGAGCAAGGGGCAGAAAATGCTGTTTTCCACTGGCGTACTGTATTAAGCTAACGTCGGAAGACAGTCAGAAAAAATTTGTTCTTGAGGCCGCTTGCGCCGTTCCGCAGGCATCGTGCGGCCAGATATTTCTCTGAATGTATGGCAAGATGTTATAGGATTGTTATGTTGGCCGCGCATGCGGAAAGATGAACGCAGGCGGAAAATGATTCATGCAGTTTTTATTGGGGGCGCTAATTGTCCGCACGTATCCTGATTATCGAAGATAACGCCACCAATATGGAATTGATGGTGTACTTGCTGCGTGCCTTCGGGTACACGCCGCTGGCGGCCTATGACGGCGAAGAGGGCGTGCGCATGGCGCGCAGCGAATTGCCGGACTTGATCATTTGCGACGTGCATTTGCCCAAGCTTGACGGCTATGGCGTGGTGGCTGAATTGAAGAAAGACCCGCAGCTGCGCAAGATCCCGGCCCTGGCCGTGACGGCGCTGGCCATGGTGGGCGACCGCGAACGCCTGCTCGAAGCGGGCTTCAATGGTTACATCGGCAAGCCGATCGAGCCCGATCTGTTCGTCGCGGAGCTGGAGTCTTTTTTACCCGGGGCGCCGTCGACGCCAGTTAAAAACGACATAGCCACCATCCTGATCGTCGATGATCATGTGCTGAACCGCGAGTTCCTGACTGCGCTGCTCGGCTACGGCGGCCACCGCCTGCTGGAAGCGGCCAATGGCGCCGACGCGCTGGAAATCCTGCGCACCGAGCGGCCGGACCTGATCATCTCCGACATCCTCATGCCGAACATGGACGGCTACGAATTCGTCACGCGCGTGCATGCCGACCCCGCGCTGACCGAAGTGCCCATCATCTTTTATACGGCCACCTACCGCGAGCAGGAAGCGATCTTGCTGGCGCAGGCGTGCGGCGTGCGCTGGGTGCTGCCCAAGCCTTCCGACCCTGAGGTTATCGTGCGCACCGTCAACGAGGCGCTGGGACTGATGCCGGCGACGGCCCAGGTGCCTGCGGCGCCGGGTGCGGGCGGCGGTGCGGCGCTTCCTGGCACGGGCCAGCTGGCCGGCATCGAGCACCAGGTCAGCGGTTACCTCGACGAACTCGAATCGAGCAGCCAGCAGATTTCGCAGCTGGCCAGCCAGCGCGAAGGCCAGGCCGCCATTCCCGAAGACCTCGGTGTCATGACGGAGCGCTTGTCGCGCTCATTGTCAAGCCTGCAGGCGGTAAGCCTGCGCCTGACGGCCCTGATCGAACTGGGCATCGAGCTGGGCGCCGAACGCGATCCGCGCGCCCTGATCGAGGCGGGCTGCAAGGTGGCGCAGAATATCTGCGTCTCGAAGTACGCCTGCATCGGCGTGCTGGAAGAGGGCGCCGAAAAACTCAGTTATTTTTCCTCGTGCGGCGCCGAGAAAAACCTCGAGCGCATCGCCAGCACGCCGCGCATGGGCATCCTGAACCGCTTGCTGGAGCAGCGCCAGCCCTACCGGGTCAACGGCTTGAAGGGCGACCCCGCTGCGCTGGGCCTGCCCGACACGCACCCGCCCGTGCACTCCTTCCTGGGCGTGGCCATCGCCTCGCGCGAGCGCAGCCACGGCTGGCTGTACCTGGTCGACAAACTGGGCGCGAATGAATTTTCCGAAGTCGACGAACGGGTCGCCGCCACGGTGGCGGCGCAGATCGCCGTCGCCTACGACAACCTGCTGCTGTACGACGAAATCAAGCGCCACCACGAGCAGCTGACCCTGGACATGGCGGCGCGCATCCGCCTCGATGAAGACCTGCGCCGCTTCCGTCTGGCGATGGACGCCACGGCCGACGCGATTTTCCTCGTCGACCGCGCCGGCATGTGCTTCGTCGACGTCAACCAGACGGCTTGCCGCATGCTCGGTTTCGAGCGCGAGGATTTCCTGCGCGTGGGCCCGGGCCGCGCGCACGAGGGCGAATCCCAGCTGGAAGAGCTGTACAACAAGCTGCTGGCCGGCGACCAGGGCGGCCCGATGACGGAATTGCAGCTGCAGCGCAAGGACGGCTCGCCCCTGTCGGTGGAAGTGCAGCGGCGTACCTTGCGCTCGGGGCAGAGCTGGATCCTGGTGGCCGTGGCGCGCGACATCACGGAGCGCAAGGATGCCGAACAGCGCCTGATGAAACTGGCCCATTTCGACACCTTGACGGGTTTGCCGAACCGCAGCCAGTTCTACGCCTCGCTGACCCATTCGCTGGCCCAGGCTGCCGAGCACCAGTGGGCCGTGGCCGTGCTGTTCATGGATGTCGACCGCTTCAAGAATATCAACGATACCCTGGGCCACACCATCGGCGACGACCTGCTGCGCCAGTTTTCCAGCCGCCTCGTCGATTGCCTGCGCGTGCGCGACACCATCGGCCGCTTTGGCGGCGATGAATTTGCCACCATCCTGCTGCTGCCCGAAGGCGCGCAGCATGCCGTGGGCGTGGTCGACAAGATCCGCGAGGCGATGCGCAAGCCCTTCGACTTGCAGGGCCACGAGGTGACGGTGACGGTCAGCATCGGCATTTCCGTGTTCCCCGATGACGCGGCCGATGCGGACACCCTGATTCAATATGCCGACACGGCCATGTACCGCGCCAAGGAAGCGGGTCGCGACGCCTTCCGTTTCTTCACGGCGGAAATGAACGCGCAGTCGATGGCGCGGCTGGACATGGAAAATGCCTTGCGGCGCGCCATCGACAACGAGGAATTCGTGCTGTTCTTCCAGCCCAAGGTGAATATCATCTCCGGGCGCATCAGCGGCGCCGAGGCGCTGATACGCTGGCGCCGTCCCGGTCACGGCATGGTCTCGCCGGCCCTGTTCATCCCCCTGCTGGAAGAAACGGGTCTCATCGTGCGCGTCGGTAACTGGGTGCTCGACGAGGCCTGCAAGAAGATCAGCGAGTGGGGCGCCAGCAGCATCGGCCCCGTGCACCTGTCGGTGAACGTGTCGGGCATCCAGTTCTTCGTCGGCGGCCTGGAAGAAGAGGTGCTCAAGGCGATCCGCAAGCACGATATCGCGCCCGACCTGCTGGAGCTGGAGCTGACGGAAAGCTCGCTGATGTCGAATGCCGAGGAAACCATCGCCGTGCTGCGCAACCTGAAGGCACTGGGCATCCAGATTTCCATCGACGATTTCGGCACCGGCTATTCCAGCCTGGCCTACCTGAAACGCTTCCCCATCGACAAGCTGAAGATCGACATCGCCTTCGTGCGCGAAGTGACGAGTAACCCGGACGACGCGGCCATCGTGCTGGCCATCATCAGCATGGCGCACAGCATGAAGCTGGAAGTGATCGCCGAAGGTGTGGAAAACGATGCGCAGCTGGCCTACCTGCGGCGCCACGGCTGCGACGAGATGCAGGGCTATTATTTCAGCCGTCCCGTGCCGCAGGAAGAATTCGAGCAGATGCTGATGGGCGGCAAGCTGCTGCAGGCGCCGCAGGATGCCGGCAGCGAAGAGCAGCAAACCTTGCTGATCGTCGACGACGATGTCTTCATGCTCGACGTGCTCAGCGACTTCCTGGCGCAGGACGGCTACCGCATCCTGACGGCGCAGACGGCCGCCGAGGGCTTCGACATTCTGGCGCGCCACAAGGTGCAGGTGATCCTGTGCGACCAGTGCATGCCGCTCATGAGCGGCACCGAATTCATGGAGCGGGTCAAGCACCTGTGCCCCGACACCTTCCGCATCATGCTGTCCGCCTTTGCCGACCTGACGCCCATCATGGCGGCCATCAACCGCGGCGCCGTCGACCGCTTCTATACCAAGCCGTGGAAAGGCGCCGTGCTGCGCGAGAATATCCGCGAAGGCTTCCGCCTGCACAAGCTGCTGCATGGCCAGGTGAAAGCGGCAGCCTAGGCGCTTGCCACACAGGCAATTGGCCCCCGCGTGCGCTGGCGCACGTTGGGGAGCAGCTTTCCATCGAATTAGACTCCCGTCTCTAGTTTTGCTCTCTAGAATAAAACGCATCCATGAAGTGGCATGGCCTTTCACATGACGGGAGCTGGCGATGGTGAAGAAATTGAAGGAGCTGACGGAAGACACTGAATTGGCGAGCGCCGCGCGCTCGTCCGCGCAGCAGATATGGCAAGCGGGCCTCGGCGCTTTTGCGAAGGCGCAGGAAGAGGGGGGACGCGTGTTTTCCCGGCTGGTGAAGGAAGGCACGGAATTCCAGAAACGGGCCGAAGACAAGGTGGCCAACGTCAGCGACAGCGTCGGCAAACTGGCCGATGGCGTGGGCAAGCAGGCCAGCGGTTCCTGGGACAAGCTGGAACAGGTGTTTGAAGAGCGCGTCGCGCGCGCGCTGGCCACCATCGGCGTGCCCACGCAGCAGGACATCGCCGCGTTGCACGCGCAGATCGATGCCTTGAGCCGGCAAGTGGCGGCGCTGTCGGTCAAGGCCGCGCCGGCGCCCAAGCCGAAGGCTGCCGCCAAGCCCGCCGTGAAGGCGGCGCCGAAAGCCGCACCGAAAGTTGCGCCGAAAGCAGCTGCCGCCAAGCCGGCGGCCAAGGCCGCGCCGCGCGCCGCAAGCAAGCCAGTGAGCAAGCCCGCGAGCAAAGCGGTGAGCAAACCCGCCGCGAGACCGGCGGCGAAGAAAAAAGCGCCGGCCGCCTGAGCTGGCGCCGCATTCCTCCGGCCTGCTCGCGCAGGCTTTTTTTTGCCCGCGGTTTTCGCCGGCGCCAGCGGGCGGAGTGTTTCATTACGGCTATCTTAGGTGGTATGCTTGAGGCAGAACACAGAGAGATTGCCCGCCATGCTACAAAAAGCACCACGCCGTACCCGCGAACGCATCCTGGAGTTGTCGCTGCGCCTGTTCAATGAGTTTGGTGAGCCGAATATCACGACGACCGTGATTGCGGAAGAGATGAACATTTCGCCGGGGAACCTGTATTACCACTTCCGTAACAAGGACGACATCGTCAACTCGATCTTCGTCCAGTTTGAGGCGGAAATCGAACGCATCCTGACCGTGCCCGACGGGCGCCGTTCGAATATCGAGGACGTCTGGCTGTATCTGCACCTGATGTTCGAACTGATCTGGCGCTACCGCTTTTTCTATCGCGACCTCAACGATTTGCTGTCGCGCAACCGCAAGCTGGAACTGCACTTCAAGCTGATCCTGGCGCACAAGATCAAGGTGGCCACGCAGCTGTGCGAAGACTTGCGCAGCGAACAGTCGCTTGAAGCGTCGGACATGGAAGTGGCTGCCATGGCGACGAATATGGTCGTCGTCGCCACCTACTGGCTGTCGTACGAGTATGTGCGCAATCCGCGCAAGTACAGCGAGCAGCAATCGATGTCCGATGCGCTGGCGCGCGGCTGCTACCAGGTGCTGTCGCTGATCGGACCGTACCTGCGCAATGAAACGCATTTGCTGTTTCGCAAACTGTCGGAAGAGTATGTGACCAAACTCAAGAACGACTGACGCGGCTGCTGGCGCCACGTCGTCAATTACAGGAGAGAGAGATGGCTTGGAAACAATTCCCCTATCCGGACGAAGCATATAGTTACACGCCGCAAACCCTGGAAGCGGCCTGGGCGCGCCTGCATGCGGGCGATGTGGAACCGTTTCCCACGCATCCTGCGCTGGTACAAGCCTGGCTGGCTTTCCATGCGGGCGACTTCGAGCGCGCCGTGAAGCTGGGCCTGGCCGTCGGCGTGCCCGGCTATGCGGTGGCGCACAAGGCGACCTGCATCTATGCCACGCACCTGGAAGTGGATGACAGTCAGAAACTCGACATGTATGAGGAAGTGGCCGAGCGCTGCGAGCGCCAGCAGAGCGAGCAGCCGGACAATCCGGCCGGCTACTACTGGCATGCCTACAGCCTGGGCCGCTATGCCTTGGGCACGTCCGTCGTCAAGGCCCTGGCGCAGGGCATGGGTGCGCGCGTGCGCAACAGCCTGGACCGCACGATGACGATAGCGCCCATGCATGCGGAAGCGCATATCGCATTTGGGATTTATCATACGGAAATTATCGACAAGGTCGGCACCATGATAGGCGGCCTGACCTACGGCGCCAACAAGGAAGACGGCTATCAGCACTTCAAGACGGCGCTGGCCCTGACGCCGTATTCGGCGCTGGCGCACAGCGAATATGCGCGTGCTTTGAACATGCTCGATGGAAAGAAAAAGCTGGCGGAAGCGCTGGCACTGTATGCAAAGGCGGCCGAGTGCGTGGCACTGGACGCCAAGGAACGCCTCGAGGTCGAGGCGGCGATCGACGAATTGAAAGGGTAGGGATTACTGTGATCAAGGCTTTATGTGTGTACTGTGGCGCCAATGCGGGCGTCTCGCCGGACTATGCCGTGGCGGCGCGCGAACTGGCGCGCGTGCTGGTGGAGGAAAATATTTCGCTCGTGTATGGCGGCGGCAAGGTGGGCCTGATGGGCGTGATCGCCGATGAAGTGCTGCGCCTGGGCGGCGAGGTGACGGGCGTGATTCCCACCCAACTGGTCGAGCGCGAAGTGGGCCACATGGGCTTGACGCGCCAGTTCATCGTGAAGGACATGCATGAGCGCAAGGCGATGATGGCCAGCCTGTCCGACGCCTTCATCGCCATGCCTGGCGGCTATGGCACCCTGGAAGAGCTGTTCGAGATGCTCACGTGGGCCCAGCTGGGCTTGCACGCCAAGCCCATCGGCTTGCTCAATGTCGACCGTTTTTATGACGGTTTGATCGCTTTCGTGCAAAACGGCAAGGAACAGGGCTTCATCCGTCCACAGCACGCGGCCTTTCTGAATGCCGACGCCGATCCTGCAGCGCTGGTGCAGCGCCTGAAGGAGTGCGCGCCGTAGCTCCATGTCTGGCTGGCCGCCGCGCCGCCCGCCAGTCAGCTGTTTCCTGTCGCTTGAAAAGCCATGCAGTGCGCACTGCATGGCTTTTTTATTTCCACACAGGAAAATTGATCGGGCTGGTTGACTTAATTAATAAAAATATGGCCATAAAATTGCCGTGATAGCATGTTTTTTTGAAAATGAAGATGCTTTTTAAGCATTGATGTGGTCTACTGTCATGGTTCAAAAGTTAGGAATATCGGACACCGACGAGCGTTGTACAGACTCCCCCAAAAAGGTGCCGACCCGTTTCAAGTTGCCCCAACCACGCTACTTCATCATCTCGAAAGGATGCTATTTTGAAACCTATGACCTTCATGCGAGCGGCCGCCGTCGCCGCCATTCTGGCTGCCGCTGGCGGCGCCCAAGCACAAACCACCACGATCGGCTTCGATTCGCTGGAACAACCTGGCTACTTCGGTTCCGTGTTCAATTCCTACTCCGAAGGCGGCTACAACTTCGACAGCAGCTTCCTCGGGTTGCTGAGCTCGGCACACCAGGATAGCTTCGCCTATGCCGGCTCGGCCGGTCTCGGTGCGACACCGCTGTCGACGACCACCCTGAGCCGTGCCGATGGCGCCGCTTTCTCGCTGAGCTCGATCAGCCTGGCCGACTTCGTGAGCTTGCCCGGTTCCTTTGACGTGACGTTCGTCGGCCACCAGGTGGGCGGCGGCACGGTGAGCCAGACCTTCACCCTCGGTGGCGGCCACACCTTTGCCGATTACACGTTTACGGGTTTCAGCAATCTGCTGTCGGCAACGTGGAAGGAGGGCGCCTTGCACACCTTCCAGGTCGACAATATCGCCGCCACTGTCAGCGCCGTGCCGGAACCGGCCACCTACGGCATGCTGCTGGGCGGTTTGGGCCTGCTGGGCTTCATGCTTCGCCGCAAGAACGCCGCCTGAGCCTGAACATGGTGCCGGCCATGCCGGCACGCATGTAAAAAAGCCGCCCGTTTTACGGGGCGGCGATGCTGACAAGCCAGCGCACACGAACAATGCCGCCCAGTGGATGCCCGGGCGGCATTGTTACGTGGACTTCATGACCTGACTTCCCCTGACTTCATAACCCTGACTGCATGACCAGGACGTTACGATCAGGACGTTACGACCACAGGCGCTGGCCTGACAGGTCGAGCTGGGTCAGGTACAGGCGCACGTCGAATTCGTACTGGTGGTACTGCGGTTCCATATACGTGCACAGCTTGTAGAAGGCCTTGTCGTGCTGCTTTTCCTTGACGTGCGCCAGTTCGTGCACGGCGATCATGCGCAGGAATTCCAGCGGCACTTCCTTGAACATGGTGGCCACGCGGATTTCATGCTTGGCCTTCAGCTTGCCGCCTTGCACGCGCGAGATCGAGGTATGCAAGCCCAGCGCATGCTGGATCACGTGGATCTTGCTGTCGAACGCCACCTTGTTGATGGGCTCGGCATTGCGCAGGAATTCATTCTTCAAATCCTGCACATACTGGTATAAAGCCTTGTCGTTGCGCACATCGTGTGCGTTCGGATAGCGTTTCAACAGGACGTCGCCCAGCTTGTCCTGCGCGATCAGTTGCTGTACTTGCGCTTGCGTTTGTTCGGAATAGGCGCTCAGGTATTTCAGGGATGGCTGCATGCGGGGAAGGGCGGGACGGGGCGCGGAGGTGTCGGTAAGGCGAGAATGTACCATACCGCCGCCCCCGGCGCTGCGCCAGGCCTTGCACGGGGCCGCCAGGGCCGCCCCGTGCCTTCCTGCGTCAAGCCGCGCGCGGCCGGGGCAACTCGCTCAGCCCGGCCGGTCCCGCCAGCCCCGGTCAGCCCTTGTCGTCTTCCTCCTTGCCGCCCTGCCGGCCAGTGCTGCTGCGCGCCGTCGTGCTGCCGCGGTTTTCATTGGCGCGCTGGGCCGATTGCCGGCTTTCGCCGCCTTTCCTGCCGATTTCCGCCATGTGTTCGCGGTTGCGGCTGACGGCTTCGCCGCCTTTCTGTCCGGCACGGCGTGCTTCTTCCGAGTCGAATTCATGCGCCGTGCCCTTTTGATGGGCTGCCTGGCCGCCCTTGCTGGCAATTTCGCGCTGCTGCTCTTCATTCATGGCGGCGAAACCGCGCTTGCTCGTGCCTTTGGCGCTGCCCGATTCGCTGGCTTTCTGGCTGCTGCCAGCGCCTTTGCCCTGTTCATTACCTTGATTGCTAGCCATGTCGCTCTCCTTGCTGTCGAGTGGGGGTCAAGTGGTCGATACAGGCGCTCAATGCGCCTGATCGGATTGCCTGCTGGTATCGCGGTTGCTGCCCGCGCCGTCGCGGTGGCCCGTGGCGTGCATTTTTTCAATCATTTCACGCTGGCGCTGCGTGGCTTTTTCCGTTTCTTCGGCCGTCTTGCGCACCACTTCGTCAGCGAAGGCCACGGCCGTGCGGCTCGCTTCGGGCAAGTGGTTCTCTGCCGTGCGGTTCATTTCGACATTGGCGCTGGCGACGAGATTGCCTAGTTGCTGCTGGTACTGGCGCAGTGTGTTGCCGCTTGGCTGCAACTGGCCGGCGGCCAGCGACATGAGCTCACCCGTGTCGCGCGCGCACAGCAGTTGCTGGCTGGCGCTGCTCCACTCCTGCAACAAGTCTTGCGCCAGCCGCAGATGCAGCTCGCTTAACTGCTGCACCGTATCGAACATCTTGCGCGATAGTTCCGTGGCGAAATTGCACTGGGCCTCGAGATGGGACTTCAGGGCGGGGCTGAGACTGGGGGACATACTGTTTGGGAACATGTTCTACCTCAATGAAAAGCGGATCCAGAAAACACCCGGTGCACCGGATGCGGCGTATGGTGAAACAAGCAAAGGGATAGACGCCCAATGGCGCGCCAGGTTCCATGGCAGATGCCGGTTTGGCGCGAGAATGGGGGCTGGCAGGTGGAAAAACGCGATCACTTTGTGCTGGATCAAATGAACGTCAATCAGGCCGACGCAGTGGGCAGCCATGTCGCTTGTGTGGAAAATGCATGTTTACAGGCCCGGCCGTGCGACAATAGCCGGCTCGCGGCAGCGCAGCCGATGGCCGGCGCGCGTGGCTGAGCCGAGCATCGCCTTACTTTTTACCTGATTCCGCGACCATGACGCATCCCGAATACATCCTGACCCTGTCCTGCCTGGACCAGCGCGGCATCGTGCACCGCGTCTCCGGCTTCCTGGCCGAGCGCGGCTGCAACATCCTCGATTCCGCCCAGTTCGGCGACCAGGAATCCCAGCTGTTCTTCATGCGCGTGCATTTCGCGCTGGAAGACGGCGCCGTCAGCGACGCCCAGTTGCGCAGCGACTTCGCCGACCTGTCGCAAGCCATGCAGTTGAATGGCCCCTTCCACGGCCAGTTGCACGATGCGCGCGTCAAGCCGCGCGTCATGCTGATGGTGTCGAAGATCGGCCATTGCCTGAACGACTTGCTGTTCCGCTACAAGAGCGGCTTGCTGAACGTGGAAATTCCCGCCATCGTGTCGAACCACATGGAGTTCTACCAGCTGGCGGCCAGCTACAATATTCCCTTCCACCACCTGCCGCTGGCGGCCGGCGCGCCGGAAGCGGCCAAGCTGGCGCAGGAAGCGAAGATCATCGACTTGATGGACACGCACAAGATCGACCTGGTGGTGCTGGCGCGCTACATGCAAATCCTGTCGCCCGGCCTGTGCCAGGCGCTCGACGGCCGCGCCATCAATATCCACCATTCCTTCCTGCCCAGCTTCAAGGGCGCCAAGCCGTATGCGCAGGCGCATCACCGCGGCGTCAAGCTGATCGGCGCGACGGCCCATTTCGTCACGGGCGACCTGGACGAAGGCCCGATCATCGAGCAGGACGTCGAGCGCGTCGACCATGCGATGGATGCGGAAACCCTGACGGCCATCGGCCGCGACGTCGAGTGCGTGGTGCTGGCGCGCGCCGTGAAATGGTTCGTCGAGCACCGCATTTTGAAAAATGGCGACAAGACGGTGGTTTTCCGCTGATACCGACTTCACTATTCACTTTACCGAGACAGAAACACGATGGCCCTTAAAGCAACAATTTTCAAAGCCGATCTGCAGATCGCCGACATGGACCGCAATTACTACCAGGATCACGCGCTGACCCTGGCGCGCCACCCGTCCGAGACGGACGAGCGCATGATGGTGCGCCTGCTGGCGTTCGCCATCCACGCCGACGAGGCGCTGACCTTCACCAAGGGCCTGTTCGACACGGAAGAGCCCGACCTGTGGCAGAAAGACCTGACGGGCGCCATCCAGCTGTGGATCGAAGTGGGCCAGCCCGACGAAAAGCGCATCCTGAAGGCGTGCGGCCGTTCGGAGCAGGTCATCGTCTACAGCTATGGCGCAACGAGCCACATCTGGTGGAAGCAGATCGCCAACAAACTGGAACGGGCGAAAAACCTGACCGTGATCAACCTGCCGTCCGAAGCGGCGCAAGACATGAGCAAGCTGGCGCAGCGCAGCATGCAGCTGCAATGCACGATCCAGGATGGCCAGATCTGGCTGACGGACAGCGTCAACACGGTCCTGATCGACCGCGAACCGGTGAAGCCGGCCCGCTGATTTGACTGTAGGAAACGCAAAAAGCCCGGAGCGATCCGGGCTTTTTTCGTTGTGAACGATCAATTCGGTGCTGCGCCCAGGCGCTTGATGCTGCTCGAACGCTGCATGCTGCGGCTGATGCGCGGGTCGCCGTAGTAGCTCACTTCGCCCGAACCGCCGATGCTGATGGTCAAGTCGTCCTTGGCCCATACTTGCGCTTCGCCCGAGCCGCCGATGCTTACCTGCACCTCGCGCGCCGCCAGCTTGCCGGCCTGGATATTGCCCGAGCCGCCGATCGACGCCGTCAGCTGCTCCGTCTTGCCGCTGGCCTTGAAGCTGCCGCTGCCGCCGATGGCAATGGAAACTTGGCGGCTGTCGAGGTCGCGCGCATGGATGGAGCCGGAACCGCCCACGTCGAAGCGCAGGTTCTCGGCGCGCAAGCCCGTCGCCGTGATGTTGCCCGAGCCACCCACGCTGACGCGCTCCACCTGGCGCGCCTGGATGACGATGGTCAGGCTGCTCTGGCGGAAATTGGCGTTGCGCTTGGCGGGGCGGATGCGCAGGGTGCCGTTTTCCACGGCCGTGTCGATCAGCGGCAGGATATTGTCGTCCGCTTCGATGGTGACGCTGTCCGTGTTGCCGATGCGCAGTTCGACCGTGCCCGGCACGTTCAGCGCCACGGCATGGAAACTGCCCACGTCGCGCGTCTGCTTTTGCAGCTTGCCGCTGCCCTGGATGCTGTTGCCGGAAATCCAGTCGAGCGGCGATGCCAGCGCCGGCGCGGCCGGGCTGGCCAGCGCGCAGGCGGCCAGCAGCAGGGCGGTCGCGGCGCTGGCGTGGCGGCGGTGGCGCGGGTGGAAAAGTGGCTGTGTCATTCTTGCTCCCTGTTTTGAATTGGTATACTTGCATGGTATGCCAGCCGGCCGCGCCTGCGTACCGCCCTGCGACAGACTGCGCCAGCGGCGGCATGGAATGCAGGAGGATGCGACAGGATGGCATGAGGTATCATGCCGGTATTGGACATACGACGACCGGCACGCGCCGCTCACACTACTGGAATTACATGCTGATCATCACCATCAAACAGGGCAAGGAAAAGAGCTTGCTGGGCCAATCGTGGATTTACGCGTCCGCGATTGAAAAAGTCGAAGGCAAGCCGCAGGAAAAAATGAAGCCTGGCTCGACGGCCATCGTGCAAAGCTCGGCTAAGCAATTCATCGCCCGCGCCGCCTACAATTCGAAGTCGCAGATCCGCGCGCGCATCTGGAGCTTCAAGGAAGACGAACCCGTCGACCACGCGCTGATCAAACGCCGGGTCAAGGCCGCCATCGAGAAAAAACTGCCAGCCATCAAGAAGGCCGGTGAAAACCAGCTGCTGACGCTGATCAAGGGCGAGGACGAGGGCTTGCCGGGCCTGGTGGTGCAGCTGTTCGGCGGCGTGCAAGGCTATCTGATCTGCGAATTCAACGCCGGCGGCGTCGACGCGTGGAAAGTGGCCATCGTGCAATCGCTGATGGCCTCCACCGGCTGCGTCAACGTGTACGAGCGCTGCGACGATCTGATGCGCAAGGGTGAAGGCTTGCCCCTGATCGACGGCGCCCTGGCCGGCGAGGAACCGCCCGATGAAGTCATGCTGACGGACAATGGCGTGCGTTATGCGCTGGATTTGAAGACGGGGCACAAGAGCAAGTTCCGTTGAGGATTGCTGTGGTTCGTGAAAAAGCCGGCGCTTGCCGGCTTTTTCACGTCCGCTACTCCAGCGGCACGCTACGGTATTTATTTACCTCCAGGGCCGACACGGCCGGCGCATCATTGCCCCACGACACGCGCAGGTACGTCACCACGGCCGCCACTTCCGCGTCATCCATGACGGGGCCGAACGGCGGCATGCCGTAGGGACGCGGGTTGCCGCGGGTGCCGGGCGCGAAGCCGCCGTTGAGCACGAGGCGGATGGCGTTGACGGCCGACTGCGTCGTCAGCGCGCGGTTGCCGGCCAGCGGCGGATAGCCGGGCGGCAAGCCCTTGCCATCGGCCTGGTGGCAGCTCGCGCATTGCGCCTCATACAGTTTCGCGCCCAGCGCCAGTTGCTGCCTGGCTTGCTCCGACGTGTCGCGCGGCGCCCGTTGTGCGGGCTGCGCGGGGCCGGGCAGGCTCTTCAGGTAGACGGCCATCGCCTGCACGTCGGCCGTGCTCATGTGCTGCAAGCTTTGCCGTACGACTTCCGCCATGGGGCCGAACACGGTGGCGCGCGGCGACACGCCCGTTTGCAGCAATTCCACGATATGCGCCGTATCCCAGTCCCCAAGGCCCGCTTCCGCGTCCGACGTCAGCGAGGGCGCGTACCAGCCCAGCACGGGGATCAGGCCGCCCGACAGGCCGTCGTCGCTGCCGCCCAGGGTGGTGCGGCTGCTATGGCAGGCGCTGCAGTGGCCCAGGCCCTGCACCAGATAGGCGCCGCGGTTCCATTCCATGCTTTTGTTTGTGAGCGGCTGGTACACGCCGGGCTTGAAATACAGGGCGCGCCAGGCGGCCAGCGCGATCTGCTGGTTGTAGGGGAAGCGCAGCGCGTGCGGCGCGTTCGTTTGTTTGTGCGGCGGCACGCTCTGGAAATACGCGTACAGGGCGTCGCTGTCTTCGCGCTGCACCTTGGTATAGCTGGTGTAGGGAAAGGCGGGATACAGCAGCCGGCCATCTTTTGATTTGCCATTGTGGATGGCGCGCCAGAAATCGTCGGCCGTCCAGCTGCCGATGCCCGTTTCCTTGTCGGCCGTGATGTTGGGCGAGAGCACCTTGCCGAACGGCGTCTGCAAGGCCCGGCCACCCGCATACGGCACGCCGCCGCGCGTCGTGTGGCAGGCCATGCAGTCGCCCGCCTTGGCCAGGTAGGCGCCGCGCGCGACCAGCTGTTCCTGGCTCAGGGTGCTGGCCACGGCGGGCGGTCCCAGATCGTCCGCCGGCCACAGGATGAATTTGGCGCCGGCCGCAACGATGGCGACGCCGGCAATCGCGATCATCCATTTTTTCATGGCGCCACCTGCGCGCTGGAGCCGGGTACGCCGCCGCAATGCAGCGGTAGGGGCAGGGCGATGCTGCTGGCGGGCCGCGCGTCGGCGTTGGCGACCTGCGTGCCCAGCCAGGCCGAGACGGCGCCCACGTCGGCATCCGACAGGCGCTGCGCCACTTGCGCCATGCAGTCGGGAGCGTGGGCGCGGCGGATGCCGTTCTTCCATGCGCCCAGCTGGGCGTTGATATAGTCGCGCGGCAAGCCCAGCAAGCCGGGGATGGCGGGCGCCACGCCGGCCAGCTGCTGGCCGTGGCAGGCGATACAGGCGGGTATCTTTTTGCCGGCATCACCGCGCAGCACCAGCTGCTGTCCGCGCGCCAGGGCCGTCGTGCCGGCGCCGCTGGGCTGGGCCGGCGGCGGGGCAGGGTGCTGTGCCGCAAAATACTCGGCGATTTCGCGCAGGTAATCGTCAGGCAAGTGCTCGACCATATAGTTCATCATCGGATACTGGCGCCGTCCCTCGCGAAAATTCAGCAGCTGGTTGTACAGGTAGCCGGCAGGCTTGCCGGCGATGCGGGGAAAGAAGGCATCGTGCTTTTCCTGTTGCGCATGACAAGACGTGCACGCCTTGATGCGCTGCTCCAGGCTGTCGTGGCTGGCGGAGATGGCAGCGGGCGCGGCTATGGCCAGCATCAGCACGAGGGGAGAATGCAGTAGCATGGAAAGTCGCATGGGGAAATCACCTGTCTCGTCGGTCTGTGTCGCGTGCCGGTGTTGCTGCCCGGATGTTGTTACCCTAGCATATACCGGGTACTGTCACTGTGACAGGATCAGTTGTGCAATAAAACCACGGATCAGTTTGAGGAGCAGGGTTGAAACGATATGAGGAATTGGCGGAAGAAGTCGGCGCCATGATCAGCACGCAGCTGTTGCTGCCAGGCGATAAATTGCCGTCCGTGCGCCAGCAGCATGCGCGCAGGGGCGTGAGTCCGTCGACGGTATTCCAGGCGTATTACTTGCTCGAGGCGCGCGGCATGATCGTCTCGCGTCCCCGCTCCGGCTACTACGTGGCGCCGCAGCGCGCCGCGCTGGCGCCCGAGCCGGACAGTTCGCATCCGCTGGCCGCCAGCACCACGGTCGACGTCAGCGACCTCGTGTTCGAGGTGCTGGGCGCCGTGGGCGCGCGCGATATCGTGCCGTTCGGCTCGGCGTTTCCCAGCCCGCTTCTGTTTCCGATGGAACGGCTGGCGCGGGCCGTGTCGGCCAGCATGCGCCGCCTCGATCCGTGGAGCACCGTCACGGATTTGTCCTTGGGTAATGCCGAGCTGCGTCGTCAGATCGCCCTGCGCTACCAGCTCGACGGCGTGCCCGTTTCCAGCGAGGACATCGTCATCACGAATGGCGCGCTGGAAGCGCTGAACCTGTGCCTGCAAGCCGTCACGCGGCCAGGCGATACGGTGCTGATCGAGTCGCCCAGCTTCTATGCCTGTCTGCAGGCGCTGCAGCGGCTGGAATTGAAGGCCGTGGAAATTGCCACCAGCCCGCGCGACGGCGTCGACCTGGCCGCGCTGGAAGAGTTGCTGCAGCGCCACCAGCCCAAGGCGTGCTGGCTGATGACGAGTTTCCAGAATCCGCTGGGCAGCCTGATGCCGCCGGAAAAGAAGCGCGCGCTGGTCGAACTGCTGGCGCGCCATGGCGTGCCGCTGATCGAGGATGATGTGTATGGCGAGCTGTACTTTGGCAAGCAGCGCCCCGGCCTGACGAAAAGCCACGACAGCGCGGGTTTGGTGATGCATTGCAGCTCGTTTTCCAAGACCCTGGCGCCCGGCTTTCGCCTGGGCTGGGCCGTGGCGGGCCGCCATGCGCGCCAGGTCGAGCGCCTGAAGCTGACGACCAGCCTGTCGGCACCGATACCGCTGCAGATGGCGCTGGCCGATTACCTGGCGCAGGGCGGCTACGACCGCCATTTGCGCCAGCTGCGGCTGACCCTGGCGGCGCAGCAAAACACCATGCTGCAAGCCATCGCCGTGCATTTTCCGCCCGGCACGCGGGTAACGCGGCCGCAGGGCGGTTATTTCGTCTGGGTGGAGATGCCTGCCGGTATCGATGCGCTGGCCTTGCACCGCAGCGCGCTGGCGGCCGGCATCAGCATCGCGCCCGGCCCCATCTTTTCCGCCACGCGCGCGTTTCGCCACTGCATCCGCCTCAATTACGGCCACCCGTGGAGTCCGCAACTGGAAGAGGCGATTGCCACGCTGGGGCGGCTGGCGCAGGCGGCAACAAGCGGTACATGAAAAAAAATCCCTTGCGGTAGCAAGTGTTTCATTCCAAAAAGAAATATTGCTGTTATATTGAAGTATCTATAACTAATGATGGGAATGATAATGGATAACACGCAGCCGGAAGTGGGTCGTACGCAAGATACGACGATCGCCATCCTGTCCCACGTTGGCGGCCTGTTCACCAGCTGGGTGGCGCCGCTGATCATTTACTTGATCAAGAAAGATGACGCGGATAAATTCTCGGCCGAGAATGCCCGCGAAGCGCTCAATTTCCAGATCACCCTGATCATCTGGTATTTCGTCTGCTTCATCCTGTCGTTCGTGCTGATCGGCCTGTTCCTGTTCTGGATCGTGGCGCTGGCCAACCTGGTATGCTCGATCGTGGCGGCCGTCAAGGCCAGCAATGGCATCACTTACCGTTATCCGCTGACTTTGCGCCTCGTCAAATAAGGCTGCGCCGGCCGCCGGGTTTCAGCCCGGGCGGCCGGGTAGTATGAGGAATGACGCAAAGTCGGGCGTCACCGCGCTGGTGACGCCTGTTTCATGCGACCACAACACGACCACCGGCTCGCCCGATGGCCCCGCGTGCGCATAGTCAAAACAATAGTAATCGCCTGTGCCGAACTGGGCGAAGGGCAGCAGGCTGGCGGCATCGTTGCCGCCATCTACGTTTTCCAGCCATTCCTGCCAGCCCGTGTTGTAGTGGCGCTCGATTGATTCCCACGTCTTGCGCGCATTGGCCGCGTCGTACACGGGAAATACGTTCAAGGCGCCCAGCGCGCGGCCATTGTTCTCCAATAACCATTTCACATAGGACGCGGGCAGCGCTCGCCCCAGCGCCTGTTCGGCGGCGGCGATTGCGTCAAGCGTGGTGCCGATGGACTTGCTCTTGCTCATCTTGCGGGAGGGCGCCAGTTTCAGGCGGGTGCGGACGGCGCGGCCGGCGGCGTGCTGGCGCGCGGGGCTTTTTGCGGCGTGACTTTACCGCCTTCGGCGATCCAGCGGCGGTACACGCGCAGGGCCACTTGCGCATCGTCGGCCGCGTACAGTATCTGCTTTTCCGTCAGGCGCGAGGTGGCCCAGTTGGTGGTCGAGATCTTTTTCGATTTCTGCAGGTGCAGGCCGAAGAACTTGGCCACGGCCGTCTTCGCGCCCAGGTCGTTGCGCTGGCCGCCGCGCAGGGCGACGGACAGGTCGAGCACCTGGGCCGGCGCGATGCCCAGCTTGTTGCGCAGGCGCTTGACGTCGTCGGACAGGCCAAAGCCCACCTTCAGGGTGGTGGTCGATTCGAGGATGGCTTTGAGTTCGGCCAGGGCCGGCGCCGGCGTACTGCCCACCTGGAACAGGTAGGCGATGTCGTCGGTGGCCAGCTGGATCAAATGCGGTCCCGTGGAAGACTCGCCCTTGACGAACGTCGGCTTCGATTCCGTATCGAAGCCGATGGCGTCCGCTGCCAGCAGGGCGGCCATGGCCGCTTTTGCATCATCGCTGGTGCGTACCAGCTTGACGTGCTCGAGGGCGATGCCTTGATACGGGGGCAGTGGCGGTGCGGCAGCTGTGTCCATGAAACCGGATCAGCCTTTGCGCGAGAATTTCGCGGTCAGCTGATTCAGTTTTTCCAGGCGCAAGCGGTTCGCTTCTTCGGCGGCGGCCGCGTCGCGCTCGGCTTTCTTGCGCTCGGCTTCCTTCTTGAAGCGCTGCTGCAATACTTGCGTGGCGTGGTCGCGGTGGGTTTGCGTCACTTCCGCGCCGGCTGTACCGTCGAGGTCGTAGCGTACCTTGGCTTTTTCCATCACGCGCAGGTAGCGCAGCGAACCCGTGTGGATGCCCAGCGCCGTGCGCATCAGCTTGCGGTCCAGGTCCGGCAGGCGCGCCAGGATCTGCTTGTCGATACCGATCGACAAGGGCAGGCAATCGCGGAATGGCGGGAATTGCTCCTGGAACTGCTTCAGCAGCGCGCGCGCGGTCAGGCCGGCCGGCGCCGGCGTGGTCGCTGCGGCCGGTGCCGCCGCTGGGGCTGCATCGATTGGCGTGTCAGGAGTGGTGGCTTGCTGGTCTGGCGTGGAGCTGGTCATCGACATCATTGGTTGGGCTATAAAAGGGGAGCATAGCACGCGCCACAGGCAAGTGCATTGTCTTTTTTGGCAACTTGACCTGCGATAAGCGGCTTCGCACTGCAGCGGATGCAGCGCGAAATACGGGAAATGTGTATAATGTCGGCTTGCGCTGATGACTGGACCCCGTTTTTGACGGTCTGGCTCAGGTGTGCAGGGGATAGGAGCAGTGCGGTACAGGACCCCAATTATTAGTATTTTTGATATCGGATATTCCTCTTATCAATTATCCAGATAACTGGCCTTCGTGCATAATCTTGCTCTCCGCTGTGTCTTCACTGAACAACAATAGATTCAAGCCCGTTCTGGTACGGGCTTTTTTTCATTCCGCAATGTACATCGCTTATTTATCTGACCCGGCTTCGGCCCCGCCGCTCCGCATGACGGATGCGCGGGCTTTGAACGTCCCGATAGACAGGCGCCGCTGCCGTTAACACGGCAGCCGCAACAATACGCTCCATCGAGTCCGGTTTCGCAGGCTTAGGTGGAATCATTCACTTCGCGCCGACACCATCTGGTCTCGCATTAAGAGATATCTCATGAAGAATACGCCAAAAACTTTAACGTTGTCCGCCAAGGCGCCACGCCCAGCCGCGGCACCACTTGCCGTACCCAAAACGACTTTATCTTACTTCATCGATAATGCGCAAGCGAATCCGGAAGCCACCGTCACGACGGCGCCGACCGTCGTCACCGTGGTGAAGAAAAGCCGCTCGCGCCTGGCCGCCGTGCCACCGGCCGATGCGGCAGCGGAAGCGGCCGTCAGCGCGCCGGCCGCCGAGGCCGTTGCCGACGTGGCAGAGGTGGCCGATGCCGCGCCGGCCAAGACGCCAAGCGTGAAGATCGCCCCTGGCGCCAAGGCTCCGGCCGCGCCGCGCAAGGTCAGCGAAAGCGCCGCCACGAATAAGGTGGTGACGGCAGCCCGTTCGAAAGTCGTGCGCGCCAAGCCTGAAGCGGCGCCCGTGACCATCATCACCGGTGCGCAAGTGGTCAGCAAGACCACGGACGCCGATGCCCTGGCCGCCATCGATACGTCGAATTACTTCCTGCCAACCGTCAAGGTGCCGGGCCGCCGTGGCCGCAAGCCAAGCGAATTCACGCCGGAAAACGATGAAGTGGCAGCACTGAACGCCGTCGAACGCGCCGAACTGAAGGCTGTATCGAAAGCGCGCGACCGCAAGGCCAAGGGCGGCCTGGCCGATGCACTGGGCGATCCGGAAGCATCGGCAGCGGACCTGGAACGCCGCCGCAAGCAGATCACGGGTTTGATCAACATGGGCAAGGAACGCGGTTTCCTCACCTATGCCGAGATCAATGACCAATTGCCGGAAAACATCATCGATCCGGAAGCGATCGAAGGCATCATCGCCACCTTCAACGACATGGGTATCGCCGTCTACGAGCGTGCCCCTGACGCGGAAAGCCTGTTGTTGACTGACAACGTCGCCACCGTCACCAGCGACGATGAAGTGGAAGCGGCCGCCGCGACCGCCTTGTCGACCGTCGACTCCGACTTCGGCCGCACCACCGACCCCGTGCGCATGTACATGCGTGAAATGGGCGCCGTGGCGCTGCTGACGCGCGAAGGCGAGATCGAGATCGCCAAGCGCATCGAAGGCGGCCTGAAAGACATGATCCAGGCCATTTCCGCCTGCCCGACCACCATCGGCGAAATCGTTGCACTGTCGCAAAAAATCGCACGCGACGAAATCAAGGTCGATGAAGTGGTCGACGGCTTTGTCGATTTGAACGAAAGCAATGCCCCGGCGCCAGCCGCTGCCGCCGCGCCCGCCGCCGCCAGCGGTGACGACGAGGAAGAGGAAGAAGAAGCCGAGGAAGAAGACGGCGACGCCAATGGCGGCGCGGCCGGTTTCTCGAGCGAGCAATTGGCCCAGCTGAAAAAGAATGCGTTGGAGAAATTCAACGTCATTTCGACGCAGTACGACAAGATGCGCAAGGCGCCAGAGGGTTACAACTCGAAAGCCTACGTCAAGGCGCAGGAAGCCATTTCGCAGGAATTGCTGGGCATCCGCTTCACGGCCAAGGTCGTGGAAAAGCTGTGCGACACGCTGCGCGGCCAGATGGAAGAAGTGCGCCACATCGAGCGCGCCGTGCTGGAACTGTGCGTGAACAAATGCGGCATGCCGCGCGCCCACTTCATCAAGGTATTCCCAGGCAATGAATGCGACCTGGAATGGGTCGACCGCGAAGTCGATTGCAAGTATCCGTACAGCGCCATCCTCAGCCGCAACGTGCCTGCCGTCAAGGAACTGCAAAAGAAGATGATCGACCTGCAAGCGCGCGTGGCCCTGCCGCTGGCTGACTTGCGCAAGATCAACAAGCAGATGGCTGCAGGCGAAAAGCGTGCCCGTCACGCGAAACGCGAAATGACGGTCGCCAACTTGCGCCTGGTCATTTCGATCGCCAAGAAATACATCAACCGCGGCTTGCAATTCCTCGATCTGATCCAGGAAGGCAACATCGGCTTGCTGAAGGCCGTCGACAAGTTCGAATACCGCCGCGGCTACAAGTTCTCGACCTACGCCACCTGGTGGATCCGCCAGGCCATCACGCGTTCGATCGCCGACATGGCCCGCACCATCCGCGTGCCGGTGCACATGATCGAAACGATCAACAAGATGAACCGCATCTCGCGCCAGATCATGCAGGAAACGGGCAGCGAGCCGGACCTGGCGACCCTGGCCGTCAAGATGGAAATGCCGGAAAACAAGGTGCGCGAAATCATGAAGATCGCGAAAGAGCCGATTTCCATGGAAACGCCGATGGGCGAAGATGGCGATTCGCAACTGGGCGACTTCATCGAAGACAACACGACGTTGGCGCCGCTGGATGCCGCGCTGCACGCATCGATGCGCAACGTGATCAAGGAAGTGCTCGACTCCCTGACGCCGCGCGAAGCGAAAGTGCTGCGCATGCGTTACGGCGTGGAAATGTCGAACGACCACACCTTGGAAGAAGTGGGCAAGCAGTTCGACGTGACGCGCGAGCGCATCCGCCAGATCGAAGCGAAAGCCATGAGCAAGCTGCGCCAGCCTTCGCGTTCGGACAAACTGAAAACGTTCTTGACGCAAAACTAGGCAGTCATAAAAAAAAGAGGCGCAAGCCTCTTTTTTTTCGTCCATCCCCAGCGTTGGCTTACATGAAATACGTGCGCTGGCCTTGCAGGCCGGTGCGGAAGTGGCGCCGCGCGCGGTACAGCGCCGCGCCGCAGGCGGCGGCGATGACGGTCATGAAGAACCAGTCCAGCGGGTTGCGGCGCGGGGGCGCCGGCGACGCTTGCGACGGCACGGCGAAGGCCTGGAATTTATGCCCCGTGTAGACGGCGCCCACCACCAGGCCGGCGTCCGTGATCTTGTTGGTCAGGTACAGGCCATCGTCGCGGCGGCGCACCGTCATCACGCCTTCCTTGTAGACAAAGGTCATCGGTTCATAGCCGTTGATGTTGACGCTGCCGACGACGTGTCCGGCAGCGTTGACCGCCGTGGCGTAGCTGTCGCCCTGGCCGATCATGGCGCCCAGGTCGAGCATGCGCTTGCCGTCCCAGGCAAAGGCGTGCCAGCGGCGCTTTTCCGTTTCCGAGGCGCCCACGATCAGGCCCGCGTCATTGATGGCGGTGGCTGAACTGATGCGTCCGCCGGGCAGGGTGTCGATTTCCTGCATGCCCGCGCCGGGGCGGTAGACGAAGGCGCGGCGGTAGCCGTCGCCGCGCTGGGCCGTGCCCACCACCACGCCATGGTTGTTCAGGCCGCTGGCATAGCTGCTGGCGCCGCCCAGGGTGCCCAGGTCTTGCAGGCTGTGGTCGGCGTGCGTCACAAAGGCGTGAAAATCGCCGCCGCTCGTATCGGCATAGCCGGCCACCTGGCCGCCGCGCGCGATGGCCGTGGCATAGCTGCTGGTGCCGCCCAGGGTGCCCAGGTCGCGCATGCCGCCCGCCGCGTCGTAGCGGAAGGCGTGCCAGGCGCCGCTGGCCGTCTGCGCCGAACCGACCACCACGCCATGGATATTGATGGCTTTGGTAAAACCTTCATCGCCGCCCAGGGTGCCCAGCTCGCGGATACGGCCATGCTGGTACGTCACGGCGCGGCGCCGTCCTTCTTCTTCCATGATGATGCCGGCCACCAGGCCGGCCGGGTTCAGGTCGGACGCGATGCTGCCATTGCCATCTCTTTCACCAAAGCCCCGTTCGGCATAGATGGTGGCGCTGGCGGTGGAGACGGCGGCCAGCAGGCACACGCCGAGCAGTGGAGCGGGGAAGCGGGAGAACCGTGGCAGCATGATAGTTTCCTCAAGAAAAAACTTACTATACTTTTCAATGCTAAAAATGCATACTTAATTCGCTACTGTTTTTGCTAATTTTTGCATTTCGTCATTCTCGGCCGGCGCGCCTTTCCTGGGTTGCGGCAAGTGGATGGCCAGCACCGTGCCCTGGCCGGCCTGGCTGTCGATGCGCAGTTCGCCGCCCAGCGCGTGGACACGTTCGCGTATGCTTTTCAGGCCGAAGGCGGCCCGCTTGCCGTGGTCGCCCGGCTGCATGCCGATGCCGTTGTCGCTGATGCGCAGCACGATGGCGTCCGTATCCTGCGCCAGCGCCACTTCCACTTCGCTGGCCTGGGCGTGGCGCACGATGTTCGACAGCGATTCCTGCAGCACGCGGAAGATGGCTGACGTCTGGCGCTGGTCCAGGCCCAGGTCGGGCGCCTCGCTGTCGAGCGTGAGCCGGTAGCGGATGGCGCCGCGGCCCTCCATCTGGCGGATCAGCCATTCTGCCGCCGGGCCCAGTCCCAGTTCAAGGGTACTGGGATGCAAGTCATTGATGATGGTGCGCACGGAGCGGATGGTGGTATCGATGGTGTCGAGCACGCGCTGGGCGTGGCGGTGCAGGCGCGGGTGGGCTTTGGCCGTGCGCGCGTGCAGCAGCGACACATCGATGCGCAGCACCATCAGGTTCTGGCCCAGGTCGTCATGAATGTCGAGCGAGATGCGCCGCCGCTCCTCTTCCTTGATGGTTTGCTGGTGGTCGGTCAGTTCGCGCAGCTGGGCCAGGGTGCGCTGCAGGTTTTCCTCGTTGCGCTTGCTGTCGGTGATGTCGATGGCCATGGCGATGATCATCTGCGGCTGGCCGTCGTCGTCAAACACGGGTTTCTTGTGCGTCTGCACCAGGCGGTTTTCCTGCAACTGCGCGTTCCATACCAATTCTTCGCGGATCACCACCTTGCGGCTGGCAAACGCTTCCTGGTCCGCCGCGTGGAAGCCCATGTTCTGTTCCGTGGGGAAATGCTGCAGGTCGCGTCCCTCGGCGATGTCCTGCTGGCGCACGCCCCATTGCTGTTCGCAGGCCTGGTTCATCAGCACGATGCGCGAATCGGCATCCTTGAGGAACAGCGACAGGGGCATCATGGAAATGATGTCCTGCAGCCGCTCTTCGCTGCGCGCCAGGGCGGCTTCCGTTTGCGCGCGCATGGCGATTTCCGCGGACAGCTGGAGATTCACGTCGAGCAACTGGGCCGTGCGCAGGGCCACGCGGCTTTCCAGCTCCGCATGGGCCACGCTTAACGCGTGTTCGGCCCGCTTTTGTTCGGTGATGTCGCTGGCCAGCACGAGCGCGCCCGTCAAGGTGCCCAGCTGGTCGTACAGGCAGCGGCCGCTGATCATGGCCCAGCGTTCCGAGCCGTCGCTGTGCCAATACTGCAGTTCGCCCATGCAGCTGTGTTCCTGCGTGCGCCTCAGCGGGCACAGGCGCAACAAGGTCGCTTCATCGTGGAATTCGCTCATCGTGTGGCCCAGCAGCTTTTCCGCCGGGATGCCCAGCATGTCGCACAGGCGCTGGTTGATATGCAATATCGTGCCTTGCGCATCCGTTTGCCACATGCCGTCCTGCGCCGTCTCGCTCAGGTCGCGGTAGCGCATGACGCTGGCGTCGAGCTGCAGTCGCGTGTTGGCCACGTGGGCGCGCAGCTTGCGCATCAGCCACATGGCTGTGCTGGCGGACGTCGCCAGCAGCAGCGACAGCCAGACATGTTCCCAGAAGTCGAGCTCCTGCCAGGCCGCGCCCGCCAGCCAGCCCAGCATGATCAGGATGAGGGCGGCGCATGCCGCACTCAGCGTTTCAATCGACCATTTGCTCATCCGCGTTCCTGGCGTCATGGTTGGCCGCTGCCGTGCGCTTGGCGCCGGAGAGGGGGAGTGTCAGCCGCCAGTGTAATACCAAATGTTGTTTTCTTGAGAATATTTTTCCATTGGGAAAGCAAAAGGCCGGCCCTTGCGGTGCCGGCCCCTGCCTGCCGATGGCAGTTTGACGCGATCAGCCCGTGTTGCGCAGACCTGCCGCGACGCCGTTGATCGACAGCTGGATACCGCGGTGCACCCGTTCATCCACTTTACTGGCGCTGGACAGCGCGCGGTTGCGCTTGATCAATTCCACCTGCAAATGGTTCAGCGGGTCGAGATAGGCGAAGCGGTTCTGGATCGAGCGGGCCAGCAGCGGATTGCCCGCCAGGCGTTCCGTATTGCCGGTGATCAGCTCCAGGCAGCGCAAGGTGTTGCCATGCTCGTCCGTAATGCGCTTGTAGATGCGTTCGCGCAAGTCCTGGTCCGCCACCAGTTCCGCATAGCGCGAGGCGATCGCCAGGTCCGTCTTGGCCAGCACCATGTCCATGTTCGACAGCAAGGTGGCAAAGAATGGCCATTCGGCATACATGGCGCGCAGGGTGGCGATCTTGTCATCCTTTGCGGCGCCGTCGGCCTGGTTGATCCAGGCCTCGATGGCGCTGCCGAAGCCGAACCAGCCCGGCAGCAGCAAGCGGCACTGGCCCCAGGAAAAGCCCCAGGGAATGGCGCGCAAGTCTTCGATGCGCTGGTTGGCCTTGCGCGAGGCGGGACGGGAACCGAGGTTCAGTTCGGCGATTTCCGCAATCGGCGTGGCCGAGAAGAAATACTCCGTAAAGCCCGGCGTTTCATACACGAGGTGGCGGTAGGCGTGATAGGCGAGGTCCGACAGTTCCGCCATCACGGCTTCGAACTGCGCCAGCTGGCTGTTGCGGGCCGGATTGGCTTCCTGCGGCGCCAGGCTCGCTTCCAGGGTGGCGGCGACCAGCAATTCCAGGTTGCGCCGGCCGATTTCCGCGTTGGAAAACTTCGAGGCGATGATCTCGCCTTGCTCCGTCAAACGGATCTGGCCGTTGACGGTGCCCGGCGGCTGGGCCAGGATGGCTTCGTAGCTGGGTCCGCCGCCACGGCCCACCGTGCCGCCGCGGCCATGGAACAGGCGCAGCTTGACGCCGGCCTTGCGGAAATCGGACACGAGCGCCAGTTCCGCCTTGTACAGTTCCCAGTTCGACGTAAGGAAACCGCCATCCTTGTTCGAGTCGGAATAGCCGAGCATGACTTCCTGCAACTGCCCCTGCTTGGCGATCAGCTGCTTGACTAGCGGCAAGGCCATGACCTGGCTCATGATGCCGGCCGCGCGCTGCAGGTCGGGGATCGTCTCGAACAGGGGGATGACCATCAGTTCGCACGTGCTGTCGCCGTCGCCTCCGGCCTTCCAGTCGGTGCGCAGCAAGCCCGTTTCCTTTTGCAGCAGCAATACTTCCAGCAGGTCGGACACGGTTTCCGTGTGCGAAATGATGTAGTTGCGAATGGCCCGCGCCCCGTAGCGCTGACGGATGTCGCGCGCCGCGCGCAGGATCGCCAGCTCGGAATCCGTTTCGGTGGCGTAGGCGATATAGGGCGAATACAGCAAACGCGGCTGGGCCAGTTCGTTCAGCAGCAGCGCCTGCTTGTCTTCCTCGGACAGGGCCGTGTAGTCGGCGGCCACGCCGCTTTTCGCGAACAGGTCGGCCAGCACGCGCTCGTGCACGTCCGAGGTCTGGCGCATGTCGAGCGACGCCAGGTGGAAACCGAAGATGTCGGCCGCGCGCGCCAGGGTGGCCAGGCGGGGGCGCACGAGGGCCGCGCCGTGGTGCGATTCGAGCGAGGCGACGATGGTGCGCAAGTCGGCGACAAAGGCGGCCGCGTCCGGGTAGGCCGCTGCCGCGCCCACTTCCTTGCGCAGGATGTTGGTGGCGCCCAGGGCGCGGGCCGTGGCGGCCAGACGCGCATAGATGCCGATCAGGGCGCGGCGGTACGGTTCGTCGCTGCGGTGCGGCGAAGCGTCCGGCGACTGGTCCGCCAGCGCCTGCAGTTCGGCACTCACGCCCACCATCAGGGTCGAGACGGACAATTCCGCGCCCAGCGCGTGCACTTCGTCGAGGTAAAAGTCGAGGATGGTGGTGGCGTGGCGCGCCAGCGCGTGCTGCATGGTGCCCGCGTTGACGTTCGGGTTGCCGTCGCGGTCGCCGCCGATCCAGCTGCCCATCTGCACGTAGGCGGCGTTGATCGGCTCGATGGTGCCGTCGCCGTTCGGATACTCGGCGGCGATGTCTTCCTCGATGTCGTCATACAGGCCCGGCAGTTCGCGCAGGAAGGTGATGCGGTAGTAGGACAGGGCGTTTTCGATCTCGTCGGCCACCGTCAGCTTCGAATAGCGCAGCATGCGCGTCTGCCACAGGGTGGCCACGCGCGAGCGCAGTAGCTGCATGTTGGCTTGCCGTTCTTTCGGCGTCTGCGGCAGGTCGCGCTCGGCCAGCAGGCGGGCGATGTCGTGCTCTGCGTCAAGGATGCTCTTGCGCTGCACTTCCGTCGGGTGGGCCGTCAGCACGGGCGCGATCAGGGCGTCCTGGAAGAAGGTATCGACGGTCTTGCGCGGCACGCCGGCCATGCGCAGTTTTTTCAGCGCGAAGCTGACGCTGCCCTTTTGCGCAGGGGAACCAGCCAGCAGGTGGGCGCGGCGGCGGCGGATGTGGTGCTGGTCTTCCGCGATGTTGGCCAGGTGCGAGAAATAAGAAAAGGCGCGCACGACGGAAATCGTCTGTTCGCGGCTCAGTTCCTTGAGCATGGCGTCCAGTTCCAGGGCCGCGTCCGCGTCCGCTTCGCGGCGGAAGCGCACGGAAGTCTGGCGTATGGTTTCCACCACATTGAAGACGGCGTCGCCTTCCTGTTCCCGCAGCACGTCGCCCAGCAGGCGGCCCAGCAGGCGGATGTCTTCTTTCAGCGGCGCGTCCTTGTCGGAGCCGGCCGCTGGAACTATTTCTGGTGCTACTGCGTCATTGAGCATAATAAAGAACCAAAGTAAGTGTAAAAGCAAGGGAATGTGGATCGCACCGGGCGTTTGGCCGCAGAGGGGAGGGGGCGCATGATAAAATTTGTGGTCTTCAACATGGACGCTAGCCTGACTTGGCCTTCTAGGCCAAGGGATAACGATTATAGCGACGCCGGGCACCATTCCGATACAAATTGATATCGGACGGGCGAATTGGCAACGATAATGACAACGACAGCCACAGCGAAAGAACTTGTTTTGAAAGCATCCGAATTGACCCCGAACGAATTGAATATTCCTGCCCGCCTGGTGATCGCCACGCGCGAGAGCCGTCTTGCCATGTGGCAAGCTGAACACGTGCGTGCGCGTCTGGCCGCCCTGTATCCGCAGTGTAGCGTTGAAATTCTCGGCATGACCACACGCGGCGACCAGATTCTGGACCGCGCCTTGTCCAAGGTAGGCGGCAAGGGCCTGTTCGTCAAGGAGCTGGAAGTGGCGATGGAAGAAGGCCGCGCCGACCTGGCCGTGCATTCGCTCAAGGATGTGCCGATGGAGTTGCCGCAAGGCTTTGCCCTGGCCGCCATCCTCGAGCGCGAAGACCCGCGCGACGCGTTCGTGTCGAACGATTACGCCAGCCTGGCCGATCTGCCGCATGGCGCCGTCGTCGGCACCAGCAGCCTGCGCCGCCAGTCGCTGATCGCCGCCCGTTATCCACACCTGACAATCCTGCCCTTGCGCGGCAACCTCGATACGCGTTTGGGCAAGCTCGACCGTGGCGATTACGCCGCCATCATCCTGGCCGCCGCCGGCCTGAAACGCCTGGGCCTGGCGTCGCGCATCCGCGCCGTGCTGGCGCCGGAAGACAGCCTGCCGGCCGCAGGCCAGGGCGCCATGGCGATCGAGATCCGCAGCGGCCGCGCGGACGGTGCCGACCTCGTGCGTCTGCTGGCGCCGCTGAACCACGCGGCCACGGCGCAAGCCGTCACGGCCGAGCGCAAGGTATCGAAGATTTTCGGCGGCAGCTGCCAGATCCCGCTGGCCGCGTTCGCCACCGTCGAGGGCGAACAGATGCGCTTGCGCGCCATGGTCGCCACGCCGGATGGCGCGCGCATGGCCAGTGCCGACGTCAGTGGCCCGGCGGCCGCGCCCGAACTGCTGGGCGAGCAAGTGGCCGAACTGTTGCGCGGGCAAGACGCCGCCGGCATCCTCGCCTCGTGCGCCGTCACGCCCGACAACCATGAAGGCCTGGCGCCGCATGCCTGACACCGTGGTGATCACGCGGCCCGCGGCGCAAGCGGGGCCGCTGGCCGCCCACATCGCGGCGCTGGGCTTGCCCGTGCAACTGCTGCCGCTGCTGGAAATCCACGCGCTTGACGGCGCGGACGAATGCGCGCACTTGCAGGCCGTGCTGGCGCGCCTGCGCAAGTTTGACCTGGTGGCCTTCGTTTCGCCCAACGCCATCGACTGCGTCTTTGCGCATTTGTCCGCCTGGCCGCCAGGTGTGCCGCTGGCCGTGGTGGGCGAGGGCAGCCGGATGGCCCTGGCCGCGCATGGCGTCACGGACGCCAACGCTACCATCACCAGTCCGTTTGACACGGCGCGCAGCGATTCCGAACATTTATTGCTGGCGCTGGACTTGCCGGCCTTGCGCGGCAAGCGCGTGCTGATCGTGCGCGGTGATGGTGGACGCGATTACCTGGCCGACGGCTTGCGCGCGGCCGGCGCCGAAGTCGAGTTCGTCACTGCCTACCGCCGCAAGGTGCCAACGCTGACGCCGGCCTTGCGGGCGACCCTGGAAAACCTGTTGCAGCATAATAATGACTGGATCATTACCAGCTCGGAAGCGCTGCGCGGTTTGCTGGCGCTGCTGGGCGAAATGGATGCTGAAAAGACGGCTGTTGTGAAAATGCAACAGCAGCATCTGATCGTGCCGCACGCCCGCATTGCGCAAACGGCGGCGGCCCTGGGTTTTGCCCGTGTCACCCTGACAGGATCAGGCGACGCAGGAGTGCTCGCCGCGTTACAATCACGACCATGAACGAAATGCCTACACTCTCCGAACCGAATGCAACGCCTGGCAGCGCCGTGAAGACGGCGCCGCAGGCGGCCGACCAACCTGCCGGCCGCGCGCCGACCTTGCTGGAACAGCTGCAAAAGCCCATGAGCATCGCCGTCATCGTGCTGGCCGTGCTGCTGGCTGCGCAAAGCTGGTCGTCCAGCAAGCAGATCCGCAACCTGCGCGAAGAAGTCGCCAAGCGCCTGCAAAAGGGCGATGTCAGCAACGCCGAAACGGGCGTGCTGGCGCGCAACGTGCAAGAAGGCACGAAAGAGCTGGAAATCAAGGTGGGCGCGCTGGAAAACCGCCAGAGCGAAACGCAAAGCCAGCAGCTGGCCCTGGAACAACTGTATAACGACTTGTCGAAGAATCGCGACGAGTGGGCGCTGACGGAAATCGAGCAAGTGCTGTCGACGGCCAGCCAGCAGCTGCAACTGGCCGGCAACGTGCCCGGCGCGCTGATCGCCCTGCAAAACGCGGACCGCAGCCTGTCGCGTTCCGACAAGCCGCAATTCATCACCATCCGCCGCGCCATCGGGCGCGACATGGAAAAACTCAAGGCCCTGCCCAGTGTCGATTCGACGGGCGTGGCCCTACGCCTCGACGCCGTGATCGCCCAGATCGACTCCCTGCCGATGCTGTCCGACGAAACGCCGGCCTTGCCGGCCGCGCCGGAAAAACCGGGCAAGGCTAAGGCCGTGCGCGATGCCGCCGGCAAGCTGGTGGGCCCGCCTGCGCCGGAACCGATGCTGCAAAAAGTGCGCGACGGCTTCAATACCTGGAGCGGCGACATGTGGGCCGACGTGCGCCAGTTGATACGCATCCGCCGCGTCGATACGCCGGAAGCGCTGATGCTGTCGCCGACGCAATCGTATTTCTTGCGCGAAAACGTCAAGCTGCGCCTGCTCAATGCCCGCATGGCCTTGTTGTCGCGCAATGAAACGGCTTTCCGCAACGACTTGATCGCTGCGCAGGATGCGCTGGCCAAGTATTTCGACACCCGCGCCAAGAGCACGCAGACGGCGCAAGCGCTGCTGCGCCAGGTGCAGGGCAGCAACCTGGCCATCGAAATGCCAACCTTGTCCGACAGCCTGACGGCTGTGCGCAACTACAAAGCGAAGTCCTGAGCCCATGCGTCTATTTCTCTGGTTACTCGCCCTGATGGCCGCGGCGATCGGTATCGCCGTGACGGCCCGTTTCAATCCCGGCAACGTGGTGCTGTTCTATCCGCCTTATCGCATCGATTTGTCGCTGAACTTCTTCCTGCTGCTGCAGGTCGTGCTGTTCGTGCTGCTGTACCTGCTGGTGCGCGCCGTGCGCGCCACCGTGCGCATGCCGGCGCAAGTGGCGGCCTATCGCCAGCGCAAGCGTGAACGCGACGGCAACAAGGGTTTGCGCGAAGCCTTGAAAGCCCTGTTCGAAGGCCGTTTCGGCCATGCCGAGAAGGCCGCCCTGCGCGCTGCCGAGCTGGAAGAAAACGCCGGCCTGGCCGCGCTGATCGGCGCGCGCGCCGCGCACCGCATGCGCCAGTCCGAACGCCGCGACAGCTGGCTGTCCCGCGTCGAAGGCGACGCCAGCCTGAAGACGGCCCGTTTGATGACGGTGACGGAATTGCTGGTCGACGACCACCAGCCGGAGGCGGCTCTGGCCGCCGTGCGCGAACTCAATGCCAGCGGTACGCGCCATATCCACGCGCTGCAATGGTCGCTCAAGGCCGAGCAGCAGGCGAAGAACTGGCCGGAAGTGCTGCGCCTCGTGCGTTCGCTCGACAAGCACCGCGCCCTGCATCCGGCCCTGTCGTCGCGCCTGCGCGAACTGGCCTACGACCATTTGCTGTCCGACCAATCGCATGACGCGGAATCGTTGATGCGCGTGTGGTCCACCGTGCCGAGCAGCGATCGGGTCAAGCCGTATATCGCCTGCCGCGCCGCCACGGCCCTGAATGCGCGCGGCCTGCACGATGAAGCGCGCCTCGTGTGCGAAGAGTCGCTGGCCGCCGACTGGGACGAGAGAGTCGTGCGCGCCTACCGCGAAGCGGCGGCGCCGAGCGGCACGCCGGCCCTGCTGCTGCAGATCGAGCATTGCGAGCAATGGATGAAACAGCGTCCACTGGACGCGGAACTGGCGCTGACCCTGGGCACCTTGTGCCTGAAGCAAAAACTGTGGGGCAAGGCCCAGCGTCACCTGGAACAGGCCTTGTCGGACGCGAACGAGCCGCAGATGGTGCGCGACGCCCACCTGAAGCTGGCGCAGATGCACGACGCCTTGCAGCAGACGGAACAGGCCGCCGCGCATTACCGGCAGTGCGCTTTGGCGACCATCCTGTAAGCTGTTTCTCCAGACGTAAAAAAGCCGTTCAGTGCAGACTGAACGGCTTTTTTTTGCGCTGCTAGCTTGCTACTTTACTTCTTCGAGCTTTACTTCTTCGCTGCGGCAGTGCCTTCCGGCAAGGCATATGCGACCAGGGTGTCGCTCATCTTCGTGCCCAGCGAACCGTGGCCGCCGGCCATGACGACGACGAACTGGCGTCCAGACTTGTTCGACACATAGCTCATCGGCGTAGCCTGGCCGCCAGCTGGCAGGCGGGCTTTCCAGATCACTTTACCGTTGCTGACATCGTAGCCACGGATGTAGTAGTCGAGCGTGCTGCTGAGGAAGGTCACGCCGCCACCCGTGGTGACCATGCCGCCCAAGCTAGGGACGCCCAGTGGCAAGGCAATCGGCACGGGGCCGCTGTCGCGCGTGGTGCCGTTCTTGTGCATCCACACTTTTTTCATCGTGCGCAGGTCGACGGCGGCCACATAGCCCCACGGCGGTGCCTGGCATGGGAAGCCCAGCGGCGACAGGAATGCCTTGATTTCCACGGCGAACGGGACGCCCGTCTGCGGCTGCAAGCCCATTTCGCCGCCCGTGCCGCCCTTGGCCGTCGTTTCCGCGCGCGGCACGAGTTTTTCCAGGAAGCCCATGTAGTCGGGGTTGACGATCAACAACTGGCGCACAGGATCGATGGCCGCGCCGCCCCATTCGAAGATACCCAATGGGCCCGGGGAAATGACGGCGCCCTTGCCGGCCGTTTGCGGCGTGAACGGGCCTTCGTAGCGGCGTTCCTTGAAGATGATGCGGCAAGCGAGCTGGTCGAACGGCGTCGTGCCCCACATGTCCGCTTCGCTGATATTGCGCTCAGGCAGGAAGGTCAGGGCCGAGAACGGCTGCGTGGGCGACAGGGTATCGCCCGCGGCAGGATTGCTCGTCGGTACGGGTTTTTCCGGCGCCGGCACGACCAGGGTGCCGTCGCGGCGGTCGATCACATAGATGTCGCCGCGTTTCGTTGTGGCGACCACGGACGGCACTTTGCCTTTCGGCGTATCGATGTCGACGAGGCTCGGCTGGCCGCCGATATCCATGTCCCAGATATCGTGGTGCACGGTCTGGTAGACCCAGCGCACTTTACCTGTTGCCAGGTCCAGCGCGACGATGGCGCTGTTGAATTTCTCGCCATTCTTGTTGCGGTTGCCGCCCCAGGTGTCGGGAGTTTCATTGCCCATCGGGATGTACACCATGCCCAGCTTTTCATCGATGCTGGCCACGCCCCAGGAATTGGGCGAGTTGTTGGTGTAGTTCTTGCCTTCAGGGAAGGGCTGCGTGTCTTCCGGCGTGGCCGGGTCCCAGTTCCACATCAGCTTGCCGGTGACGGGATCGTAGCCGCGGACCACGCCCGACGGCTCTTCCGTCGAATGGTTGTCCGTCACGCTGGCGGCGATCACGGCCATTTTCTGCGATACGGCCGGCGGCGAGGTCGGCATCAAAAAGCCCCGCTTGATCATGGCCATGTTTTTATACAGATTGACGACGCCGTTGTTGCCAAAGCTCTTGCACGACTCGCCCGTATCGGCATTGACGGCGATCATGGTGCCGTCCATGGTCGGCGCGAGGATGCGGCGCGGGCATTCCATGCCGGCAGCTTCGGGGGCCGGGTTGTTCTTCGCGCGGCCCGCGTTGACGTCCCAGTACGCCACGCCGCGGCAGATCATGTGCTGATAGCTGGCTGCGTCGCGGTTGATCTTCGGATCGTGGCGCCAGATTTCCTTGCCCGTATCCGGGTTCAGGGCGATGACGATATTGTGCGGCGTGCACAAATACAGCATGTCATTGACCTTCAGCGGCGTCACTTCGTTGGCGATCTCGCCCGGGTCGTTCGGTCCCTTGAAGTCGCCCGTATGATACGTCCAGGCTTCTTTCAGGCCAGAAATATTGGCTGGCGTGATCTGCGCGGCAGGGGCATAGCGGTCGCCATAGCCGGAGCGGCCATACGCGGACCAGTCATTGTGCTCGACGCCGGGCGCCAGGTCGCCGGTGGCGGTGGCGGCCATGTTTTCGGCCGGCACGTCGCCATGCAGGTCATGGTAGTCCTGGAACAGGGCGATGACGCCGGCGATGACGGTCAGGGCCACGGCGGCGGAGAGCGCCGTCTTGCCCGCTTGTCCCTGTTTCGCCGCGGCGGCTGGCGCCAGGCGGCGGCTGACGAAGGGCAGCAGCAGCCAGACGGCGGCGGCAAACCAGATGTCGAGGCGCGGCAGCAATTGCCACCAGTCGAATTTGACTTCAATGACGGACCAGATGAGGGTGGCGAGCAGCAGCAGCGCCATGAACGGTTGCGCGCTGCGCTTGCCCTGGAACACCAGCGCGCCGGCAACGAGCATGCCGATACCGGCCAACAGGTAGTACCAGGATCCGCCAAGCGTGGCCAGCCAGATGCCGCCGCCCAGCAGGGCGAGGCCAAACAGAATGAAAATAACGCCGGTGACCTTTAATAAAGGCCCGGACCGGAAAGAGGGAATCATCATATTCCTTTTTGCAAGGATTTATCGGTGGCGCGTGGAAGCGCCATATTGAATCTAGCGAAGGCTTTGTTTGCAGAGTATGCGAAGTTTTGGAAACACCAGAATGTGACAGTTTATCAGAATTGATGATTGTCTTCTGGTCGTGCCATTTTTTGGAAGGTTCGCCATTTGAATAAATAAATGTTTCAAATAAGCGCAAATATTATGCTGGAAGAGGGCGTTCCAGGGCTGGAATGAGGTATTGAAGCGGCTGCGTCTTCATGTACCCGTATCGTGGGGATAATGAAATTAAAATCGTTGTTATAAGTGGCTGCATAAAATGCAATATAAAATATAATAACCATGTTTACCGCATGGTGATATTGAAATGAAAATAGGTTGATATTGACGGTATTAACTCGGGACTGACCGTAGTAATGCTTAAGTGTTTCTACTTATTATTTTTGGTAGCCTGTTTAAACTCCCGGTGGCAGGCTCTGGGGTTCGGCGGACGGGGCGCGCCACTGTTGCTGGCAGGACGCGCAAAACGCCGGCGGGCTGCTGCTGCATCGCACAAGCGGCCTGTACTTCGCTATAATTGCGCGGTTAAAACACCACCCGCTAATGAGGAACCCCATGAGTTTGAATAACGTCTCTTCCGGCCGCGACCTGCCGAACGATTTCAACGTCGTCATCGAAATCCCGATGAATGCCGATCCGATCAAGTACGAAGTCGACAAGGAAAGCGGCGCGATCTTCGTCGATCGCTTCATGGGTACCGCCATGCATTACCCGTGCAACTACGGCTACGTGCCGAACACCCTGTCGCCGGACGGCGACCCGGTTGACGTGCTGGTCATCACCCCGTTCCCGCTGATCCCTGGCGTGGTCGTGCGCTGCCGTCCTATCGGCGTGCTGAAAATGACCGACGAGTCGGGCGAAGACGCGAAAGTGCTGGCCGTGCCAGTCGACAAGGTCCTGTCGATCTACAGCCACTGGCAAAAGCCGGAAGACTTGAACGAACTGCGCTTGCGCCAGATCCAGCATTTCTTCGAGCACTACAAAGATCTGGAAAAAGGCAAATGGGTCAAGATCGACGGCTGGTATGGCCCGGAAGTGGCCAAGGAAGAAATCCTGAACGGCGTTGCCGCCTTCAAGACCGACGCTGCCAAAGCCTAAGAACACCGAGTAAGAAAAACGCTCCCCGCCAGTCATGGCCGGGAGCGTTTTTTTATGCGCGAAACGGACTGTGTTCGTTCAATTCATCGAGATAGGCGTCGATGCCGCCCCGTTCTCGTTCGAGGAAGCGCTGCACGGCGTCCGCAAAGGCCGGGTGCGCCAGCCAGTGGGCGGACCACGTCTTTTGCGGCAGGAAGCCGCGCGCCATCTTGTGCTCGCCCTGGGCGCCCCCTTCGAAGGTGGCGATGCTATTGGCGATGCAAAATTCCAGCGGCTGGTAGTACGCCGTCTCGAAATGCAGACAGGGCACGTGTTCGAGCGCGCCCCAGTAGCGGCCATATAAAGTCTCAGCCGTGTGGATCACCAGCGACGTGGCAATGGCCCGGCCTTCACGTTCGGCGATTACCAGGAGAATGTTCTGCGGCATGCTGGCGGCTATGCGCCGGAAGAAGTCCAGCGACAGATAGGGCGAGGAGCGGTGTTCCGCATAGGTATTGCTGTAGCAGCGGTGGAACAGTTTCCAGTCCGCGTCCGTGGCCTCCGTTCCGCGTACCTGGCGCATGGTGACGCCCGCTTCCCGCACCTTGCGCCGCTCGGCGCGGATATTCTTGCGCTTCTTGTGTTCCAGGGTGGCGAGGAATTGTTCGAAATCCGAGTAGCCGGGATTGAGCCAGTGAAACTGCACGCCACTACGCATCAGATAGCCAGCTTCCTCCAGCTGGCGCGCCTCGCTTTCCGGCGGGAAAAGGATGTGGCAGGACGACACGTCGGCCCCTTGCTGCTGGGCTTGAAGAAAGGCCAGCAGGGCGGCGCGCGCCTCGCCATCGCGGGCCAGCAGGCGCGCGCCGCTCACAGGCGTGAATGGAATCGCGGACAGCAGTTTCGGGTAGTATTCCAGGCCATGCTGCCGATAGGCGTCGGCCCAGGCCCAGTCGAACACGTATTCGCCATACGAGTGCATTTTGAGGTACAGGGGCAGGGCGGCGGCCAGCACATCGCCTTGCCACAGCACCAGGTAATTCGGCTGCCAGCCCGTGTCCGCGCTGGCGCAGCCGGACTCGTGCAGCGCGTGCAAAAAGGCGTAGGAAAGGAAGGGATTGGCGTCCGCCTGGCTGGCCAGCAGTTCAGACCAGGCCGCTTCGCCAATTTCAGCCAGGGTAGTGACGATAGCCGTGCGATAATTCATTGTTGTAGTGTGCATTCATCACTCTCGGGGCGCCGCCACCGGCCTGCGCGCCCCTGTCTTGTTTAATAGAACGAAAATATCCATCATCATCATGACAGTCAAAGTCGCAATTGCTCAAATGAATAGTACGGTCGGCGATCTGGCCGGCAACCGTGCCAAGATCTTCGACCTTTCCCGCCGCGCCTTTAAAGCGGGCGCCGATATCGTGCTCACGCCGGAACTGTCGCTGGTCGGCTATCCACCCGAGGACTTATTACTGCGCAATGCATTCTACGCAAAAACGCAGGAAGCGTTTGCGGGACTGGCTGCCGACCTGGCCCAGTTCAAGGATTTGCACGTGGTGGTGGGCTTGCCCCTGCAAGACGAGAAGGGTGTGCGCCACAACGCCGCTTCCGTGTTGCTCAATGGCGAAGTGCTGGGCACCTACCGCAAGCATGATTTGCCGAACACCACCGTGTTCGATGAAAAGCGTTACTTTACGTCGTCGGACCAGGCTTTCGTGTTTGGCGTGAAGGGCGTGCGTTTCGGCATCAATATCTGCGAAGACACGTGGTTCGAGCATGCGCCGGCGCGCGCCCGCGCGGCCGGCGCGCAAGTGCTGCTGGTGCCGAACGGCTCGCCCTACCACATGAACAAGCAGCATCTGCGCTATGAAACCATGCGCAGGAATGTCAGTGCGCAAGGCATGGCCCTGGTCTACGCCAACCTGGTCGGCGGCCAGGATGAGCTGATTTTCGATGGCGATTCCTTCGTCATGGATGCGGCCGGCACGATTTGCGCCCAGTTGCGCCACTTCGAGGAAGACTTGCAGCTGGTCGACTTCGACGGCGCCACGCCCGTGCCGCAGCCGCTGGCCGCGCCATTGACGACGGAAGCGCAGGTGTATCAGGCGCTGGTGCTGGGCGTGCGCGACTATATAGTCAAGAACGGTTTCCCTGGCGTGCTGATCGGCATGTCGGGCGGCGTCGATTCCGCCCTGACCCTGGCGATTGCCGTCGATGCGCTGGGCGCCGACCAGGTGCGCGCCGTCATGATGCCGTCGCAATTTACGGCCGATATCTCGTGGATCGATTCGCGCGACATGGTAAAACGTCTCAATGTGCGCTACGATGAAATTCCGATCAAGCAAACCTTCGATGCCTTCCGCGCCACCCTGGCTGACGAGTTCGCCGGACTGGCGGAAGACGCGACGGAAGAGAACATTCAGGCGCGCATCCGCGGCACCTTGCTGATGGCCCTGTCGAACAAGCATGGCAGCATCGTGCTGACGACGGGCAACAAGAGCGAGATGGCGGTTGGTTATTGCACCCTGTACGGCGACATGGCGGGTGGCTTTGCCGTGATCAAGGATATCGCCAAGACGCTCGTGTACCGTTTGTGCGCCTGGCGCAACAGTGTGTCGGACGTGATTCCCGAGCGTATCCTGACGCGCGGACCGTCGGCCGAATTGCGCGCCGACCAGCTGGACCAGGATTCCTTGCCGCCATACGACGTGCTCGACGGCATCATGCAGCTGTACATGGAAGAAAACCGGCCGATCGCCGAGATTATCGAGGCTGGCTACCCGCCGGCTGATGTGGCCCGGGTCACGCGCCTGATCAAGATCAATGAATACAAGCGGCGCCAGTCGCCGGTGGGCATCCGCGTCACGCACCGTGGCTTCGGCCGCGACTGGCGTTATCCGATTACGTCGAAATTCTACGAATAAACAGCCATCTGTCCACAATCCAACAATTTTAAGGAGTAGCCATGAAACAGATTACCGCCATCATCAAACCATTCAAGCTCGACGAAGTACGCGAGGCCTTGGCCGACGTGAACGTGACGGGCTTGACCGTGACGGAAGTGAAGGGCTTTGGCCGCCAGAAAGGCCATACCGAGCTGTACCGTGGCGCCGAGTACGTGGTCGACTTCTTGCCGAAGGTTAAAGTGGAAGTGGTGGTGGACGACAGCGTGTCGGAACTGGTGGTCGACGCCATCATCAAGGCAGCCCGCACGGGCAAGATCGGCGATGGCAAGATTTTCGTGCGCGACGTGGAGCAGGTGATACGCATCCGTACCGGTGAGACGGGTCCGGACGCGGTGTAAGTCTGGCCAACAATGTTGTCGGATTACGGTCCTGCGGACCTAATCCGACCTACCCGTGGCAATGTGTGTCATGCCGTAGCTCGGCTTAGCGCGCCAGCGCGTAAGCCGATATGCGCCGCCAACAACGTTGCCGGTTGGCGCATCAGCGCCCCAGGCGCATGTCGAATTTCCAGCATATCAGGCGCAGAATCGTGATGCCGCTGGCGCTGGTCCACAGCGCGAAGTCGTGCTCGGCGCCGAAGTGCATCTGCAGCAGATAAGCCCAGCAGCCGAAAAACGCGCAGATGGCGTACGGTTTGCCGTCGCGAAACACCATCGGCACTTCGTTGCAGACGATGTCGCGCATCACGCCGCCAAAAATCCCCGTGATCACCCCCATCATCGATGCGATGAAGAGCGGCATGCCGGCGCGCGTCGCTTCGGCCACGCCCGCGATGGCGAACATGCCCAGGCCGATGGCGTCGGCAATGACGATCAGGCGTTCCGAGACGATCTGGCGCAAGTGCTGGATCAAGGGCGCGGCCGTCAGGGCCAGCACGAAGATGAGAATCGCGTATTCCTGGTGCGAGACCCAGAACAAAGGCCGCTTGTCGAGCAGGATGTCGCGCAAAGTGCCCCCGCCGAAGGCCGTGATGAAGGCCACGACGAACACGCCGACCAGGTCCATGCGCTTGCGGCGCGCTTCGATGAAGCCGGAAAACGCGCCCACCAGGATGGCGATGACCTCAATGATCTTGATCAGCGAGCCAGGCGGCAGTTGGGGTGGCATCATGGGTGGAGCGCTTGAGCAGGAAATAATTGTCACAGGTTAACATGACACGGCCCCGAATGGTGACAAACGGGGCCGTGTGCGAGAGCTAACTTGTTACTGAATTGTGATTTCTTGCCGCGGTGCTCAGCGGATGGGCTGCAGGGCTGAAGAAAGCAATACGACGAGGGCGCCATCGCCCCCTTCGGAGCGGCGCGCCTGGCAAAAGGCGATGACTTCATCCTTTTGCACGAGCCAGCTGTGCACCATCGATTTCAAGACCGGTTCCTGGCCTTTCGAGCCAAAACCCTTGCCGTGGATCACGCGCACGCAGCGCAGCTTGCGCCTTGTCGCCTGGTTCAGGAAGGCGCCGATGCCGTCGCGCGCCTCGTCGCGGCGCAAGCCGTGCAAGTCCAGCTCATCCTGCACGGGCCAGTGGCCCTTGCGCATCTTCTTCACCACGTCCGTCCCCACGCCGGGGCGGGCGTAGTTCAGGGCCGGATCGTTTTCCAGGTAATGGTCGACCTCGAACAAGTCCGACAGCGATTCGCGCAGCACGGCCGCATCGTCCTCTTCCGGGGACAACTTGCGCGCCGTCTGCTGGGCGCTGACCGCGCCCGCCTTGGGCAGGCTGGGCACGTAGCGGTCCGACTCGGGCAAGCGCTTGACGCCGCCGATGCTGGCCTTGAACAGATTGCTCTCCACGGCCTGCACCTTGACCTGCTTGGCGCGCTCCGCTTCAGCTTGGGCGCGCGCATCCGCCTGCTCCTTGATCTGCTTGCTGACCGCTTTCAGGTCGGCAAAGTCTTTCATCGACGCCATGCGACGCTTACTCCTGGCCTTCCAGGTAGCGCTGGGCGTCCAGTGCTGCCATGCAACCCGTGCCGGCGCTGGTGATGGCCTGGCGGTAGATATGGTCCTGCACGTCGCCGGCGGCGAACACGCCCGGTGCGCTGGTGGCGGTGGCCATGCCTTCCAGACCCGTCTTGGTCTTGATGTAGCCGTTGTGCATGTCCAGCTGGCCTTCGAAGATACCCGTGTTCGGCTTGTGGCCGATGGCGATGAAGACGCCATGCACGGAGAGCGCTTCGACCTTGCCGTCGATGGTCGACTTGATGTTCAGACCCGTCACGCCGCCTTCGTTGCCCGTTACTTCGTCCAGAGTGTGGTTATATTTCAACACAATCTTGCCTTCGGCAACCTTGGCGTTCAGGCGGTCGATCAAAATCGCTTCCGCGCGGAACTTGTCGCGGCGGTGGATCAGCGTGACTTTATTGGCGATGTTCGACAGGTACAGCGCTTCTTCGACGGCCGTGTTGCCGCCGCCGACGACGGCCACTTCCTGGTTGCGGTAGAAGAAGCCATCGCAGGTGGCGCAGGCGGACACGCCCTTGCCCATGAATTCCGCTTCCGATGGCAAGCCCAGGTATTGCGCTGACGCGCCCGTGGCGATGATCAGGGTGTCGCACGTGTATTCGTGGCTGTCGCCCTTCAGGCGGATCGGCTTTTCATTGAGGAACGTGGTGTGGATGTGGTCAAACACGATTTCTGTATTGAAACGCTCGGCGTGCTGCAGCAAGCGCTGCATCAGGTCCGGGCCTTGCACGCCCATCGGGTCGCCGGGCCAGTTTTCCACGTCGGTGGTGGTCATCAACTGGCCGCCTTGTTCCACGCCGGTGACCAGCATCGGGTTCAGGTTGGCGCGGGCGGCGTAGACGGCGGCGCTGTAGCCGGCTGGGCCGGAGCCGAGGATCAAAACGCGGGCGTGTTTGGTAGTGGTCATGGGAAGCTTCTCTATGAGTGGGGTCTATCCGAATTGGGGGCATACGCGCGAAGAACAAGGGCGTATTGCGCTTGCGCAATCAATCCACGATTATAGACCAAGCCGCCTGTAGCGACGAATCGTGGGGCCGTCCGGGGCATATATGGCTTAGAATACTTCCTTATTATGGGAAATTCCCTTTCAGAAACATTTTTCACCTTGCAGCGCTTCCCAGAATGACTAAACCAGCCCAGGCCAATCAAAATAGCTACACCCGAAAACCGGTCGAACGCCGGCCCCTGCCCAACCGGCTGGTGCGGTTGCTGTCCGAGGCGCGCTGGTTCGCGCTGGCCGCGTTTGCCTTGTATTTCGTGCTGATCCTGGCCAGCTTCAACAAGCTAGATCCCGGCTGGTCGCACGCCACCAACGTCGACAAGGTGGCCAACCTGGGCGGCAAGCTCGGCGCGACCTTCTCCGATCTGTTGCTGTATATCTTCGGCTTTTCCGCCTGGTGGTGGTGCGTGTGGCTGCTGCGCACGGTGTGGCATGGCTATCGCCGCCTGAGCAAGCGCTTCCTGCTGGAAGAGGAAGAGGTGGAGCGCGAACACCATGTCGAGATGCTGATCCGTATCGTCGGCTTCTCCATCATGCTGATCGGCAGCATGGGCCTCGAATTCCTGCGCATGGCAAAAAGCCTGCACGTGCAGCTGCCGCGCGATCCGGGTGGCGTGCTGGGCCAGCTGGTGGGACATTCGGCCCACGTGGCCTTTGGTTTTACTGGCGCCACCTTGCTGCTGTTGCTGCTGTTCGGCCTGGGTTTCAGCCTGTTCTTTCATGTGTCCTGGCTGCAAGTGGCCGAACGCATCGGCGGCGCCATCGAAGACGCCTTCAACTGGTTCGTGCTGCGCTACCAGGACCGTGAAGACCGCCGCCAGGGCGAAGTGGCCGCCGTGCGCCGCGACGAAGTGGTGGTCATCGAGCGGGCCAAACATGTAGAGAAACATGTGGCCGCGCCGCCCGTGAAGATCGAGCCGCAGGTCGTGACCGTGGTGAAATCGGAGCGCGTGGAAAAGGAACGCCAGGCCCATCTGTTCGAGAACCTGGGCGATGGCAAGCTGCCGCCGCTGTCGCTGCTCGATGAAGCGCCGCCCGTGGTGGAAACGGTGTCCGTGGAAACCCTGGAATTTACGAGCCGCCTGATCGAAAAGAAATTGTCGGACTTTGGCGTGGATGCCAAGGTAGTGGCCGCTTACCCCGGCCCCGTCGTCACGCGCTATGAAATCGAGCCGGCCACGGGCGTGAAGGGCAGCCAGATCGTCGGCCTGGCGCGCGACCTGGCCCGTTCGCTGTCCTTGACTTCCATCCGCGTGGTGGAAACCATTCCTGGCAAGAATTACATGGCGCTGGAGCTGCCGAACAGCAAGCGCCAGATCGTGCGCCTGACGGAAATCCTCGGCTCTAAGGTCTACAACGATGGCGTATCGAGCCTGACGATTGCGCTGGGCAAGGATATCGCGGGCAAGCCCGTCGTGGCCGATCTGGCGAAGATGCCCCACTTGCTGGTGGCCGGTACCACCGGCTCCGGTAAGTCGGTCGGCATCAATGCGACGATTCTGTCGCTGCTGTACAAATCCGATCCGCTCGACGTGCGTTTGATCCTGATCGATCCGAAGATGCTGGAAATGTCCGTCTACGAAGGCATTCCGCATTTGCTGGCGCCCGTCGTGACCGACATGCGCCAGGCCGGCCATGCGCTGAACTGGGCCGTCAACGAGATGGAACGCCGTTACAAGCTGATGAGCAAGATGGGCGTGCGTAACCTGGCCGGCTACAACGCCAAGATTGCCGACGCGAAAAAGCGTGAAGAGCACATCCCGAATCCGTTCAGCTTGACTCCGGACTCGCCGGAGCCGCTGGAAAAACTGCCGACCATCGTCATCATCATCGACGAACTGGCCGACCTGATGATGGTGGTGGGTAAGAAAGTCGAGGAATTGATCGCGCGTATCGCCCAAAAGGCGCGTGCCGCCGGCTTGCACTTGATTCTGGCCACGCAGCGCCCATCTGTAGACGTGATCACGGGCTTGATCAAGGCGAACATCCCGACGCGTATCGCCTTCCAGGTCTCGTCGAAGATCGACTCGCGCACCATTCTTGACCAGATGGGCGCGGAAACCCTGCTGGGCATGGGCGACATGCTGTACATGCCGCCCGGCACAGGCTTGCCGATGCGCGTGCACGGTGCGTTCGTGTCCGATGAAGAAGTCCACAGAGTCGTCAGCCATCTGAAGCTGCAGGGCGAACCGAATTACATCGAGGGCATCCTCGAAGGCGGCACCCTGGAAGGCGATGGCGCCGAGGGCGGCGCGCCGGGCGAGGGTGGCGGCGAGGCCGATGCCCTGTACGACCAGGCGGTGGCGGTGGTGCTGAAAAACCGCCGCGCCTCGATTTCGCTGGTGCAGCGTCATTTGCGCATCGGCTACAACCGCGCCGCCCGTCTGCTCGAGCAGATGGAGCAGAGCGGGGTGGTATCAACCATGCAATCCAATGGCAACCGGGAAATCCTGGTGCCGGCGGCCAGTAGTGAACAAGGGTAAACAGAATGAAGAACACGACTTTCGCAGCAAAAATGATGATCGGCGCGGCCAGCGTTGCCTGCAGCCTGCTGTTCGTGGCCAGCGCCTCGGCCAGCGCGCTGGAACAGTTCAAGAGCTTTGCTGCCGGCACCAAGTCGGCCAAGGGCGAGTTCGTGCAGCGCCAGGTCAAGAAGCCGGATGCCAGCGGCAAGGCGAAAGTGTCCACGCCGGCCAGCGGCACGTTCGAGTTTGCGCGTCCGGGCAAGTTCATCTGGACCTATCTGAAGCCGTATGAGCAACTGCTGCAGGCGGACGGCGACAAGCTGTATATCTACGACAAGGACTTGAGCCAGGTGACGGTCAAGAAACTGGGCGACGCGCTCGGTTCTTCGCCAGCGGCGATTTTGTTCGGCAGCAACGACCTGGAAAAGAACTTTACCCTGGCCGAAGCGGGCACGCGCGATGGCCTGGAATGGCTGAAAGCGACACCGAAAGCCAAGGATACGACGTTCGACGAAATCACCATCGGCCTGCGCAACGGCGTGCCGGAAGCGATGGAATTGCGCGACTCGTTCGGCCAGACGTCGGTGCTGGCGTTCAAGAACTTTCAGAAGAATCCTGCGCTGGCCGCGAACCATTTCAAATTCGTGATGCCAAAAGGCGCGGACGTCATTAATAACTGATTGTTGACGTCTTGCTGTTGACCAGCCTCGCAGCAATGCGGGGCTTTTGCATTCTTATTAGGTAACTCATTATGGCGGATCTCTTTTCCACCGCACCGCGCCAGCCGCTGGCCGAAGCCTTGCGGCCGGCTACCCTGAACGAAGTCATCGGCCAGACGCATCTGCTGGGCGTGGGCAAGCCGCTGCGTCTCGCGTTCGAGGCGGGCAAGGCCCATTCGATGATCTTGTGGGGACCGCCCGGCGTGGGCAAGACCACGCTGGCGCGCCTGATGGCGAACGCGTTCGACAGCGAATTCATCGCCCTGTCGGCAGTGTTTGCGGGCGTAAAAGATATCCGCGCAGCCATGGACCAGGCCCGCCACAGCCTGGACCAGTTCGGCAAGCACACTTTGCTGTTTGTCGACGAGATCCACCGGTTTAACAAGTCGCAGCAGGACGCCTTGCTGCCCTTCGTCGAATCGGGCCTGGTGACGTTTATCGGCGCGACGACGGAAAACCCCAGCTTTGAAGTGAACTCGGCGCTGCTGTCGCGGGCGCAAGTGTATGTGTTGAAATCGCTCAACGAAGACGAGATGAAGCAGTTGCTGGCCAAGGCGCAAAGCACGGCCCTGACGCACTTGAGCTTCGACGAGGCGGCCGCCGACACCCTGATCGGCTACGCGGATGGCGATGCGCGCCGCTTTTTGAATTTGCTGGAACAGGCCGAGACGGCCGCCAGCTCGACGGGCACGACCAAGATCGACGCGACCTTCGTCGACAATGCGCTGACCTTGAACTCGCGCCGCTTCGACAAGGGTGGCGACAATTTCTATGACCAGATTTCCGCCCTGCACAAGTCCGTGCGCGGTTCGAACCCCGATGCTGCCCTGTACTGGTTTTGCCGCATGATCGATGGCGGCGCCGACCCGCGCTATCTGTCGCGGCGCATCGTGCGCATGGCCTGGGAGGATATCGGCCTGGCCGACCCGCGCGCGCTGACCATGGTCAATGACGCGGCGGAAACGTATGAACGCTTGGGTTCCCCGGAAGGCGAGCTGGCGCTGGGACAGGCCGTGATTTACCTGGCGATCGCCGCGAAAAGCAATGCCGGCTATAACGCGTTCAATACGGCCATGGCGTTCGTGAAGAAGGACAAGTCGAAGGAAGTGCCCGTGCATTTGCGCAATGCGCCGACGAAGCTGATGAAGGAACTCGGTTACGGCCACGCCTACCGCTACGCGCACGACGAGCCCGATGCATACGCAGCTGGCGAAACCTATTTTCCGGACGGCATGGCCGAACCGGGTTGGTACCAGCCCGTGCCGCGCGGCCTGGAAAGTAAAATAGCCGATAAATTGGCGTGGCTGCGCGAGCTGGACAGAAAAGCAGGAAAACCAGCCGGCAAGGGCTGAGGTTACAAACCCAGCAAGGTAAAACCGTCATCCTGCGGTGCGTAGCCCAACAGCTGGCGCGTCGCGGCAATCGACAGGCGCTTGTAGCGGTTGTCCGACACCCCATGCACGACGTGGTAGCCTGCCGGCACGTCCGCCGTCACGCAGCGGGCCAGCAATTGCACCACGTCGCGCTCGCTGATGAAGGCGGCGATGTCGCGCGCGCTGTGTTGCTGGCCTTGTTCAAACTGCGCCACATTGGCGATGCGCACGGCGATCGTCGTCATGCCGTGCTGGTGCGCGAAGGCCGAGGCCACGCCTTCGCCAAATGCCTTGCTGGCGCCATACATGTTCGCCGGACGGGCCGGCATGCTTTCCTGCACTTGCACGTCGAGCGGATAGCCTTCGATGGCTTGCGCGCTACTGGCAAGCACGACTCTTTTCACTCCCTGTTCCTGTGCCGCGCGGAAGATGTTGTGCGTGCCGACGATATTCGGCTGCAGCAATTGCGCATCGAAATCGGCACTGGCGTGCGGCACGCCGGCCAGGTGCAGCACCACATCGATATCGGCACAGGCGGCCAGGCAGGCGGCATAGTCGCTGACGTCGAGCTGGATGGATGGACACGGCGCTTCGGCCAGCTTGCCTGTGTGCAGGTCGGCCAGGCGCAGGGAGAATTCCCCGTGCCGGCTCTTCCAGAAAGCGGTGCCGATGATGCCGGCGGCGCCCGTGACGAGGACGCGCAGTGGTGCTTGATGTAGTGTTGCTTGGCTCATGTATTCCTTGTAATCATTGTGTGAGACAGTGCCAGGTTCAGCCAGTGCAGCAGGGCAGGGCGGGGTGCGGCTGTGCCATGCACACGGATATGTCCGCTACCGACGGCTTCGACCAGCACCAGGCCGTCATTCGGTATCGTATAGCGTTCGCCGCTGCGCAGCACGCAATCCTCGAACTGGGCGTAGGCCGTGATCCACGCCGTGCCGGACAGGCATTCGATGACCCTGGCGTGCGCTTTTTCCAGGCGCAGAGGCCGTTCGCTGCGTAATTCGTGGTCGGTATGCATGGCATCGCTCCTGTTGTGCTGACAGGAACAGCTTAGGCGCTTGCCGTGAACCATGACAGATGCAGGAAAACGAAATTGTCATGAATACAGTGCCCCTTGTCGTACACTGTGCTTATCAAAAAACTCGGCAACTGTATCTGTGCCGGCCCCGCGCGGCAGCCGCATACTGAAGGGATGAACATGAGCGCGCATTTGAATCTGTACGAGCACCTGGCCAACGAGCTGGGCGCGCTAATCGACTCGCGCGTGTTTGCGCCCGGCGACCGCCTGCCGTCGATCCGCCACCTGGCGCAGCAAAAGCGCATCTCGATTAGTACCGTGATGCAAGCGTTGCGCCTGATGGAAGACCGGGGGCAAGTCGATGCGCGACCCCAGTCCGGCTATTTCGTGCGCCACCGCGCGCCGCGCCGCCCGTGCAGCGCGGACGCGCAGCATTTGAAGGAGCCGGCCTTTGTCGGCATCAACAATCTGTTGATGCGCGTACTGAAGGACAATGAAACGGAGAATATCGTGCAGCTGGGCACGGCCTGGCCTCCCGACGAGATCTTGCCGATCAAGCGCATGCAGCGCACCATCAGTGCCGTGGCGCGGCGCGATCCCATCTTGTTGAGCAAGGTCAGCTGCTACGACATCAGCGAAGGCAATTTTTTGCGCCAGGTGACGCGCCGCGCACTGGACTGGGGCAAGCTGGACCCGCACGAGATCGTCGTGACGAATTCCTGCACTGAAGCGATCAGCCTGTGCCTGCGCGCCGTCGCCAAGCCGGGCGACACGATTGCCATCGAGTCGGCCACGTATTTCGTGCTGCTGCAAATGATCGAAAGCCTGGGCATGAAGGCGCTGGAAATTCCCACCGACCCGAAGACGGGGCCGTCGCTTGATGCACTGGAGCTGGCCTTGCGCGCCGGCCTCGTGCAAGCGTGTTTGTTCGTGCCGAACGCAAATAATCCGTTGGGTTGCGTCATGCCGGAGGAAAACAAGAAGCGGCTGGCGGGGCTGCTGTCCGAATTCAATATCCCGCTGGTGGAAGATGATGTCTATGGCGACCTGTGCTTTGCGCCGCAGCGGCCCTGGCCCGTGAAAGCCTACGACACGAGCGGCAATGTGCTGCTGTGCTCCTCGTTTTCCAAGGCCATCACGCCCGCCTCGCGCGTCGGCTACGTGCTGGCCGGGCGTTTCGCGCAGGAAGTGGCCTTGCTGAAAACCGTGTCGAGCGGCGCCACCAGCCATTTCTTCCAGGCCGTGCTGGCCGACTTTTTGGAAGGCAGCAGCTACGACCAGCAATTGCGCAAGATGCGGCGCACCCTGGTGCAGCGCATCGCCCGCATGTCCGACGCCGTGGCGGCCAGCTTTCCGGCGGACTGCATGCTGTCCGAGCCGCAGGGCGGTTTCGTGCTGTGGGTGCAGATGCCGCCGCAAATCGATGCGCTGGCCCTGCATGGCCCTGCCATCGCGGACGGCGTGGCGTATATGCCGGGCCAGCTGTTCTCTGCCTCGGGCAAGTTCGGCAATTATCTGCGTCTCAATTGCGGCAATGCGTGGACGCCGCGCATCGAGCAGGCTATCAGCCGCCTTGGTCGCCTGGTCAAGGACGCCTTGTAACTATTCTTTGCGCTTCAGTCCCCGTTTTTCACCATTCGCTCCCTGTTTTTCGCCGCTGGTCGCAAGCCGGTGGCGTTGTTTGTGCCCGTTGGCTAAAGTAGCACCATACCAGCAGCAGTCAACCACACAAACCAACCAGGAGTAACATCATGAACGCACTGAAAAACATGGAAATCACCTTTGTCGCCGCCGCCATCATCGCCATCGGCGCCAGCTTCGCCACTGCCGGCGCGAATACCGTGGAAGTGAGCGCCGGCAGCACCGTGATCGCCCAAGCTGCCGACAGCACGATGCCTGTCGTTACCGTCAGCGCCCGTCGTTTGACGGCTGCCGAAAAAGCCGCCTTTATCTGATTCAAGAAATCTGAAGCGGGCGCGAGTGCCCAGCCATGCCGCCATGACGATGGCCAGCCATGTGCAAAACTCATAAAGAACTGAACGGGTCTTGGTACAATGAGTGCTTTCGATACATCGGCACCGCCATCCACCCATGATAGATATCCAACTTCTCCGTAAAGACATCGCCACCGTCGCAGAACGCCTGGCGACGCGCAAATTCCAGCTCGACGTGGCAGGCTTCAATGCCCTCGAAGCCGAACGCAAGGCGATCCAGACGCGCACCGAAGAACTGCAGGGCAAGCGCAATGCGCTGTCCAAGCAAATCGGCATGTTGAAAGGCAAGGGGGAAGACACCTCGGCCGTGATGGCGCAAGTGGCCGGCCTGGGCGATGAGCTGAAAGCCGATGAAACGGCCTTGAGCGTGGTGCAAGCCAAGCTGAGCGACTTCATCATGGCCGTGCCGAATTTGCCGCATGAATCGTCGCCGCTGGGCACGGACGAGTCGGGCAACGTGGAAGTGCGCAAGGTCGGCACGCCACGCACTTTTGACTTTGAAGTCAAGGATCACGTCGATGTGGGCGGGCCGCTGGGTCTCGACTTCGAAGTGGCTACCAAGCTGACCGGTTCGCGCTTCTCCGTCATGAAGGGCGGCATCGCCCGCCTGCACCGCGCGCTGGCGCAATTCATGCTCAACACCCACGTGGACGAGCACGGCTACACGGAATGCTATACCCCTTACATGGTCAACGCCGATTCGCTGCGCGGCACGGGCCAGCTGCCGAAATTCGAAGCCGATCTGTTCTCGGTGAAAAAAGGCGGCGCGGAAGGCGAGGGCGAGACCTTCTACCTGATCCCGACGTCGGAAGTGTCGCTGACCAACATCGCCCGCGATGAAATCCTCGCGCTCGACCAACTGCCGCTGAAAATGACGGCGCACACGCCATGCTTCCGCTCGGAAGCGGGCAGCTATGGCCGCGACACGCGCGGCATGATCCGCCAGCACCAGTTCGATAAAGTCGAAATGGTGCAAGTGGTGCATCCGGACACCTCGTACCAAGTGCTGGACGAGATGGTCGGCCATGCGGAAACGATTCTGCAACGCCTGGGCCTGCCATACCGCGTGATGTCGCTGTGCACGGGCGACATGGGGTTCGGCGCCACCAAGACCTTCGACCTGGAAGTGTGGCTGCCGGCGCAAAACACTTACCGCGAGATTTCGTCGCTGTCGAACTGCGAAGCCTTCCAGTCCCGCCGCATGCAGGCGCGTTTCCGCAACGCCGCCGGCAAGCCGGAACTGGCGCACACCCTGAACGGCTCCGGCCTGGCAGTGGGTCGCACCCTGGTGGCCGTGCTGGAAAACTACCAGCAGGCGGACGGCAGCGTCGAGATCCCGGCCGTGCTGCGCCCGTACATGGGCGGCCTGACGCATCTGAAGGCCTAAAATAGTCCTTTTCTTTTCGCTACGGGCTGCTATAATCTTGCCTTCTCGCAGCAATGCGAGAAAGACCGCAGCAAATGGAGAGGTGGCAGAGTGGTCGAATGTACTTGACTCGAAATCAAGCGTACGTTAAATCGTACCGTGGGTTCGAATCCCACCCTCTCCGCCAGAACAAATAGAAAAAGCTCCCGAAAGGGAGCTTTTTTTATTTGTGGCGGCGGAAAGGAGTACGCCCCCTGCGGGGCGTACGCGTGGGATTCGAAGACGAGCGCGTACTCGCGCGAGGCTCCCCGAATCGTCCAATTGATTTTTGCTTTTGCTTTTGCATACGGATGCGACGAACTCCCTCCCCGAATCGCCTAATTGTTTTTCGGGTTGGCGGCCAGCCCTCAGTTGCAAATCGCCAATAAAACCCCTACCCAACCCAACAACACCCATGCTAAAATAGCGCCTCGTTCAAACCGGCACGCCAGTTTGAATGAATAGACCGCAGTAAACGGAGAGGTGGCAGAGTGGTCGAATGTACTTGACTCGAAATCAAGCGTACGTTAAATCGTACCGTGGGTTCGAATCCCACCCTCTCCGCCAGAATACATAAGAGAAGCTCCCGCAAGGGAGCTTTTTTTATTTGTGATGCCAAAAAGCCTGCGACGCATCAATGCAGGTAGAAAAACCGCCCAAAGCGCGCAGCGCAAGGCGATTTTTCCTCCATTAGGTTTTGAAATCCAGCGACCCACTAACGTAACGCAAGCTAGTGCACCAGCCTCGCCACCGCAAACGCGACGCCCGACAAGGCAATCATCGTCCCCACACACGACAGGATGACAGCCGACTTCGCCTCAGCCACATCTGACTTGGTCGCATAATTGGAGCGCACCACGGCAAGGTCCAGCTTCAAGCCACTGACATCCGTCTTGAGAGCGCCGACATCCGTCTTGAGAACAGTGACATCCGTTTTCAGACCGGCCACATCCACTTTGAGATCCGCAACATCCACCTTGAGACCAGCAACATCCACCTTGAGATCAGCAACATCCGTTTTCAGCCCCGCAACATCGACCTTGATGCCAGCCACATCAACCTTCAAATCAGCAACATCCAGTTTCACACCAGCCATATCTTTTGCCAGCGTGTTGACTTGCTCGTCCATGGCGCACTCCTCTGTGCTTGTCACTGCATGCTCCTCGCATTTTTCACCACTGTCAAACAGTGTCCCGAGGGTATCGTGCATGGCCTTGCTATTCCTCGCCAAGCGTTGCGCCAGTGCCGTCGCGCGCTGCAGGTCTGCCATTCCTACACCCTGTAGCTGGTCTGTGGCAGTCTGCAATTTGGCAGCGATCTGTTCGCTGAGGCTGGTCGCAACCTGCAGCCATGCATTGATCTTGCGCTGGCGTGCCTGTCGCTCCAGCGCGTCAGGCCGCAGCCACGTATCGCTCAGCTTGTGCATGCTGTTCATGCTGCGTCCTTTTCAGCTTCGGCCGATGCCGATGCAGTCCACGCTACCCTCGCCGTCGCCCCCCCCACCTTGACCCCGCTCAGCCTATGGTAATCTACCTCCTCCCATCCCGACCCCACCAATAAAAAGCAATGAGCCGATTCTGGAGCAACATCGTCAGCGAGCTGACCCCCTACATCCCGGGCGAGCAGCCCAAACTGCCCGACCTGGTCAAACTCAATACCAACGAAAATCCCTACGGCCCGTCGCCTCACGTCCTGGCTGCGCTGCGTGAAGCAACTGAAGACAGCCTGCGCCTGTACCCCGATCCCACGGCCAGCGAACTGAAGCAAACCCTGGCCGATTACCACGGCTTGAACAGCGCGCAAGTGTTCGTCGGCAACGGCTCCGACGAAGTGCTGGCGCTGGCCTTCATGGCCTTGCTCAAGCACGAGGCGCCGCTGCTGTTTCCGGACATCAGCTACAGCTTCTATCCCGTGTATTGCAAGCTGTACGGCATCGATTACCGCACGGTAGCGCTCGACGATGCCATGCGCATCCGTCCGGAAGACTACCAGGGGCCGTGCGGCGCCATCATCTTCCCGAACCCGAATGCGCCGACGGGCGTGGACTTGCCGCTGGCCGGCGTGGAAACCCTGCTGCGTGAGCATCCCGACGCCGTGGTGGTAGTCGATGAAGCGTATGTGGATTTCGGCGGCGACAGCGCCGTGGCCCTGGTCGACCGTTATCCGAACTTGCTGGTGGTGCAGACGTTCTCGAAATCGCGCTCGCTGGCCGGCTTGCGCGTCGGCTGTGCCTTCGGGCATCCGGACCTGATCGAGGCGCTGGAACGTGTGAAGAACAGTTTCAATTCCTATCCGCTGGATCGGCTGGCCCTGGCTGGCGCCGTCGCTTCGCTGCACGACGAAGCATATTTCCAGCAGACGCGCCAGGCCGTCACCGCCAGCCGTGAACAGTTGACGGCGGATCTTGCTGTGCTGGGTTTCGAGGTGTTGCCGTCGGTGGCCAACTTTGTCTTTGTCCGCCACCCGCTGCATGACGCGGCGCAACTGGCGGCTGGCTTGCGCGCCCGCTCCGTGATCGTGCGCCACTTCAATGCGCCGCGCATCAGCCAGTATTTGCGCATCAGCATCGGTAACGTGGGGGAATGTGCGGCCCTGATGGCGGCCTTGCGGGAATTGCTGGCGGGATGAAAAACCTGGTACGGCTGCCGGCAGCCGTACCAGGCGCCGGTTTGCTTACTGCTGGCTGGCCCGGCGGCGGCGCGCCATGAAGCCCAGCAATCCCAGGCCGCCCAGCAGCATGCCGTAGGTGGCTGGCTCCGGTACGGCCGACACGGACAGGTTATTGATGGTTGGCCAGATACCGACCTGTCCGGCCGTGCTGACGGCCAGGTCCGAGAAGGCGCCCGTCGACAGGAAGCCGACAAACGATGCCTGTGTCGGCAGCGCCAGTTCGTAGGTGAGCAGTTCGCCCAGCGCATTGCGCGCTGTCAAAGTGATGCTCTGGCCGTTGGCATAGCCACCGGCAACGTTCGAGCCGAAGAAGAATCCCCCCACGCCGCGTACGGCACTGGAAAAGTTGGAGAACACCACGCTGTCGTTGCGGTTGTCCGTGCTCAGCCAGTTGTCGCTGCCGGTGCCCGCACCATACAGGATGGGCGAGGCGCCAACGCTGCTGACCGTGTAGGCATAGCTGCCGGCATTGCGGTTCAGCGGACTGTCGAGTGCGTCGATGGGCAAGTCATCAAAAGTGTCGACACCGGTATTGCCGACCGCTGCCAGATAGGCAGACTGGCTGGTAAATACCGTGATATCTGCGTGTGCGGCGCTGGCGGCGAGCAGCAGGGCGGCGGCGCTGATGATTTTCATGCGGGTGAGTGAGGTTTGCAAGATCGACTCCTTAACGAGGGTTGGGAAAAGGATGGGGCAAAACGTTTCCTTATTTGTAATGCCAGTTCAATGTAATATTAAATAGAAAAAAATACAACATAAATCATTTATGATAATTTTGATCTTGCATATGTAAATCGCTGATGTTTGCCATTTGCTAATGCATGGCGCCCTGAGTTGGCGTCTGGCGGCACGATGCTGCTGGCGCGGGCCATTTGTGCAACAATAATCGGATTCATACATCGACAGGACGGACAATATGGCAAAAGTGGCATTCATCGGTTTGGGCGTCATGGGCTTCCCCATGGCAGGTCATTTGGCGGCGGGCGGGCACGAGGTCACCGTGTACAACCGCAACCCGGCCCGTGCGGCCGCCTGGCTGGAGCAATACAAGGGTAGCAGCGCCGCCACGCCAGCCGCCGCCGCAGCAGGCGCCGAGTTCGTCTTCACCTGCATCGGCAACGATAACGATCTGTATCAAGTGATCCTGGAAGAGGGCGGCTTGCTGTCCGCCATGGCGCCGGGCAGCATTCTGATCGACCATACGACGGCTTCGGCCGAAGCGGCGCGCACCATCCACGCGGCGGCGAAAGAGAAGGGCGTGTTCTTCCTCGATGCGCCCGTGTCCGGCGGCCAGGCTGGTGCGGAAAACGGCAAGCTGACGGTGATGGTGGGCGGCGACGAGGAAGCGTACGCGCGGGCCGAACCTGTCATCGCGTTGTTCTCGCGCGCCGTTACCTACATGGGGGCGTCCGGTTCCGGCCAGCTGACGAAGATGGTCAACCAGATCTGCATCGCGGGCCTCGTGCAAGCCTTGAGCGAAGGCATCGCCTTTGCTGAAAACGCGGGCCTCGATGCGGCGCTGGTGGTCGACGTGATTTCCAAGGGCGCGGCGCAGTCGTGGCAGCTGGAAAACCGGGGCAAGACCATGATCGAGCGCAAGTTCGACTTCGGTTTCGCCGTCGACCTGATGCGCAAGGACTTGGGTATCTGTATCGCTGAAGCCAAGCGCAACGGCAGCGACCTGCCCGTGACGACCTTGACGGACCAGTTCTATGGCGAGGTGCAGCAGGCGGGCGGTAACCGTTACGACACGTCCAGCCTGATTACCCGCCTGAACAAAAAGTAAAATTCAACTCGTCAGTAGCGAGCGGCGCGTCCCTGCAAAGGGCCGCGCCGCTTGTCGTTTACGGTGCTGGCATCATTAAAACGTCAGTTTCCGGAACATCTGGTTTCGATTTTCATGGAAAAGCATGGACTTCGCTAGCTCATCGTGTATTATTAAAAAACGAGATGAAATGTCCCAATTTTTAAAACATTATGAGCGGACCCGCATGAAAACCAACTCCTCAGCGATAACACGCGTTGTCGACAAGAACATTCCCTATCTGTCTTCCGCCGTTGCCATCTGGCGTCCCCGCGCCGTACTGCGCAGCTGGCCCGGCGTGGCCATCGCGCTGGTGATCGCCCTGTCGGCTACCTTTATTTCCAGCAATTACGGCGGCCCGCAGCTGCTGTATGCGCTGTTCTTCGGCCTGGCCTTCCACTTCCTCGCGTCCGATCCCACCTGCAAGCCCGGCATCGAGTTTTGCAGCAAGGTGTTGTTGCGCACGGGCGTGGCCTTGCTGGGCGCGCGCATCACCTTCAACCAGATCGCGTCGGTCGGCGTGACGCCGTTATTGATCGTCGTCGGCGGCCTGGTGGCGACTTTGGGCTTCGGCTATCTGCTGGCCAGGTGGCTCAAGCGCCCCATCACGGAAGGGATCTTATCCGGCGGTTCCGTCGCCATATGCGGCGCATCGGCCGCGCTGGCCATCTCGGCCGTGCTGCCGCAAACGAAGGAAAACGAGAAGTTCACCTTGCTGACGGTGGTCGGCGTGACGACCCTGTCGACCCTGGCCATGATTGTCTACCCGCTGCTGGTCAAGCTGCTGGGTTTTGACCCGACGGAAGCGGGCGTGTTCATCGGCGGCACCATCCACGACGTGGCGCAAGTGGTGGGCGCCGGCTACCTGGTCAGCAACCACACGGGCGACGTCGCCACCTTCGTGAAACTGACTCGCGTGGCGTGCCTCGTGCCCGTCGTGCTGGGCCTGTCGATCATGTTCAAGCGCAAGGACGGCAAGAGCGAAGTCGATGCGCCGCCACTCGTGCCTTTCTTCCTGATCGGCTTTGTCTGGCTCGTCATTACCAACAGCCTGGGCCTGATTCCGCAGGAAGTGAATGGCTGGATCAACAATGCCTCGCGCGCCTGCCTCGTCATCGCCATTGCCGCGCTGGGCGTGAAAACCTCGTTCCAGTCGCTGGCCTCGCTGGGCTGGCGTCCCGTGATCATGCTGGTGATGGAAACGGTGTGGATCGCCGCCTTCGTCGCCATCGCCGTACTGCTGACGCGCTAAGCGAGCCGAGCCCGCCATGAAGATCCTTGTCCTCGGCGCCGGCGTGGTCGGCACGGCATCGGCCTGGTACTTGCGCCAGGCGGGCCACGACGTGCGCGTGCTCGAGCGCCAGGCGGGCGCTGCACAGGAAACGAGCTTTGGCAATGGCGGGCAGATTTCCGTCTCGCATGCCGAGCCATGGGCCAATCCCGCCACCCTGCGCAAGGTCGTGCGCTGGCTGGGCAAGGACGACGCGCCGCTGCTGTTCCGTCCCCGTCTCGATACGCTGCAATGGCAGTGGGCCTTGCACTACCTGTGCGAATGCCTGCCGGCTAGGGTGGCGCGCAATATGCGCCAGATCGTCGCCCTGGCCGAGTACAGCCGCCAGAGCCTGCAAGCCCTCCGGCGCGAGACGGGCATCGCCTACGACCATCTCGAACGGGGCATATTGCATTTCTATACGGACCAGCAGGAGTTCGACAAATCGCAGTCGGGCGCCGCGCTCTTGCGCGAACTGGGCTGCCCGCGCAATACAGTCAGCGCCGACGAAGTGATACGGCTGGAACCGGCCCTGCGCCACGCGCGCGGCCAGATCGTCGGTGGCGACTACACGGCCAGCGACGAATCGGGCGACGTGCATTTGTTTACCACGGCGCTGGCGGCCCGCGCGGCCGCTGCCGGCGTGGATTTTCAGTACGGCACCACGGTGACGCGCCTGCTGAGGGATGGCGAACGCATCACGGGCGTGGAATGCATCGATGCGCACGGTCGCCACCGGCTGGAATACGCGGATGCCGTGGTGGTGGCCATGGGCAGTTTTTCCGCACCGCTGCTGCAGCCGCTGGGCATCCGCTTGATGCTGTATCCGGGCAAAGGTTATTCCGCCACGTATCCGATACTCGACCCCGTCAGCGCACCGACCGTCTCGCTGACGGACGACGGCCATAAATTGGTGTTTTCGCGCCTGGGCGAGCGCCTGCGCGTGGCGGGCACGTGCGAACTGAACGGCTACACGCGAGAACTGAACCCCGTGCGCTGCGCCGCCATCACGCGCAGAGTGCAGGCGCTGTTTCCTGATGCTTGCGATTACAGCGACCCCGTCTATTGGGCCGGCCTGCGTCCGCTCACGCCATCGAACGTGCCGTACATCGGTACGACGCGCTACCGCCAGCTGTTCCTCAACACGGGCCACGGCACGCTGGGCTGGACCATGGGCTGCGGCGCGGGCAGGGCGATTGCCGAACTGGTCTCGGGACGACGGCCGGACATCGATTTTGCGTTTTGCGGAGAAGCCCTTCGCGAGGTACCGCAGTTACATCAACTTAGGAGAGCATCACGATGAGAGACGACGCCACCCCCAGCCAGCCACCGGCCGGCCTGACCCTGGCCGGCACCACCTATCAATCGCGCCTGCTAGTCGGCACGGGCAAGTACAAGGACTTCGAGGAAACGCGATTGGCCATCGAGGAGAGCGGCGCCGAGATCGTCACTGTCACGATCCGCAGGGTCAACATCGGCCAGGAAAAGGGCGAGCCGAACCTGCTTGACTTCATTCCGCCGTCGAAATACACGATCCTGCCCAACACGGGCGGCTGCTACAACGCGCGCGACGCCGTCTACACCTTGCAGCTGGCGCGCGAGCTGCTGGGCGGCCACCAGTTGTGCAAGCTGGAAGTGCTCGGCGATGAAAAGACCCTGTTCCCGAACATGCCGGAAACGCTGAAAGCGGCGCAGGAACTGGTGCGCGACGGCTTCCAGGTGATGGTGTATTGCAGCGACGACCCCATCCAGGCGCGCATGCTGGAAGACATCGGCTGCATCGCCGTCATGCCGCTGGCGTCCCTGATCGGCTCGGGCATGGGCATTTTGAATCCGTGGAACCTGTCGCTGATCATCGAGCAAGCCCGTGTGCCCGTGCTGGTCGATGCCGGTGTGGGCACGGCATCGGACGCGGCCATCGCCATGGAGCTCGGCTGCGACGGCATTCTGATGAATACGGCCATCGCGGCGGCGCGCGAACCGATACGCATGGCACGCGCCATGAAATTGGCAGTGCAGGGCGGACGCGAGGCCTATCTGGCCGGACGCATGCCCCGGAGGGCGGGCGCCATGAGCGCCTCGCCCTCGTCGCCGATGGCCGGGCTGATCGCCTGAGCCCGATTTGTAGCAAGGTAGTTGATATCGTTTCAAGCGTTTATAAAAACCACAATACCTGGAGATGACATGAAACACACACTCGTAGCGGCAGCCATCCTGGCTTCCTTCTTCGCCGGCAGCGCCAGCGCCCAATCGTCCGTCACCGTGTACGGCTTGCTCGACGCTGGTTTCACGTCCGAACACGGCGGCGCGGACGGTTCCGTCACCAAGCTGGCCACCGGCGTGCAGTCGGGCAGCCGCATCGGCTTCAAGGGCACGGAAGACCTGGGCAACAATTTGAAAGCCAACTTCCTGCTGGAAAATGGCCTCGACGTGGACACGGGCGCCAACCGCCAGGGCGCCCTGTTCGGGCGCAAGGCTTACGTGGGCCTGTCGGGCGGCTTCGGCGCCGTCAACCTGGGCTTGCAGCACAACCCGCTGTTCACCGCGCTGGACAATATCGACCCCTTCGAGACGGGCATGACGGGCGCCTCGATCAACCTGATGAGCGTGGCCAGCCTGCGCACGAAAAACTCCATCATGTATGAAACGCCGAAGGTGAACGGCTTGTCGGCCGCGGTGATGGTTGGCCTCGGCGAAAAGCCGGAAAGCAACACCCTGGGCCGCACCATCGACTTTTCCATCGACTACGTCAACGGTCCGCTCGTGCTGACCCTGGCGCACGACAACCGCAAGGACACGCCGCTGAATACGGCCAAGGTGACCTTGCTGGGCGGCACCTACGACTTCGGCCCCGCCAAGCTGCACGCCGCGTATGAGACGGATAAGGATGACGTGGGCACGGATTTCCGCAGCTACATGCTGGGCGCGTCGGCCCCCGTGGGCGCGGCGGGCAGCGTGATGGCGTCCTACATCAAGAAGGATGACCGCTCCAACGCAGGCCGCGGCGGGCGCCAGCTGGCCATCGGCTACACCTATGCCTTGTCCAAGCGCACGAATCTGTACACCTCGTACGGCCGCATCAACAACGACGGCGCGGGCACCAACTTTGTCGGCGACGCATCGAGCGGCGGCAGCGTGCCCTTGCCTGGACATAACTCGAGCGCCTTCACGGCCGGCATGCGTTTGAAGTTCTAGGCGCGGCGGAGCAGGGAACGATGGCGGCTTGTCTGTTGCGGATAAGCCGCCATTGTTGTTTCAGGAGCGAACCTAAGTCGCGGATTCCGGATTCAGGAATGAAACAGTCCGATTTTTCATGAATTTTCATTGACAGCGCATTTTGCAACCGTTAAATTGGACACGTATTTCAAATATCGGAACAAAATATACCGATTTTTTTATAAAACCGTAAGGAGACTGAGCCATGACCGATTTGTCCGACCAAAAAGCCGCCGCCGCCGCCGTTCCCGTTGGCCCGCAAAAAATGACGCCTTCCGAAGCGTTCGTGGAAACTCTGGCCGCCAATGGCGTGACCGACATGTTCGGCATCATGGGCTCGGCCTTCATGGACCCGATGGATATTTTCGCCCCCGCCGGCATCCGCCTGATTCCCGTCGTGCACGAGCAGGGCGCCGGCCACATGGCCGACGGTTACGCCCGCGTCTCGGGCCGCCATGGCGTCGTCATCGGCCAGAACGGCCCCGGCATCAGCAATTGCGTGACGGCCATCGCCGCCGCCTATTGGGCGCATACCCCCGTCGTGATCATCACGCCGGAGACGGGCACGATGAGCATGGGCCTGGGCGGCTTCCAGGAAGCGAACCAGCTGCCGATGTTCGAGGAATTCACCAAGTATCAGGGCCACGTGACCAATCCGGCCCGCATGGCCGAGTTCACGGGCCGTTGTTTTGATCGCGCCATGTCGGAAATGGGTCCGACCCAGCTGAACATCCCGCGCGACTATTTTTATGGCGAAATCAAGGCCGAGATTCCCAAGCCGAACCGCCTGGACCGTGGCGCCGGCGGCGAGCAAAGCCTCGACGATGCGGCCGAATTGCTGGCCAAGGCCAAGTTCCCCGTGATTATTTCCGGCGGCGGCGTCGTCATGGGCGAAGCGATTGAAGAGTGCAAGGCCCTGGCCGAACGCCTGGGCGCTCCGGTGGTGAACAGCTACCTGCATAACGACTCCTTCCCCGCCAGCCACCCGCTGTGGTGCGGCCCATTGGGCTACCAGGGTTCCAAGGCGGCCATGAAACTGATCGCCAAGGCCGACGTCGTCGTCGCCTTGGGTTCGCGCCTGGGCCCGTTCGGCACCTTGCCGCAGCACGGCATGGATTACTGGCCGAAGAATGCCAAGATCATCCAGATCGACGCGGACAACAAGATGCTGGGCCTGGTCAAGAAAATTTCCGTCGGTATCTGCGGCGACGCCAAGGCGGCCGCAAAAGCCATCCTGGTTCGCCTGGACGGCAAGACGCTCGATTGCGACGCGACGCGCGACGAGCGCTATGCCACGGTGCAAGCGGAGAAGGCGGCCTGGGAAGAGGAGTTGACGAACTGGACGCACGAAAAAGATGCGTACAGCCTGGATATGATCGAAGAGCAAAAGAAAGAGCCGGGCAATTACCTGCACCCGCGCCAGGTCTTGCGCGAGCTGGAAAAAGCCATGCCGGAAGACGTGATGGTGTCGACCGACATCGGCAACATCAACTCGGTGGCGAACAGCTATCTGCGCTTTGAAAAGCCGCGCAGCTTCTTTGCGGCGATGAGCTTTGGCAACTGCGGCTACGCGTTCCCGACCATCATCGGCGCGAAAGTGGCCGCACCGCACCGTCCGGCCGTGTCGTACGCGGGCGACGGCGCCTGGGGCATGAGCTTGATGGAAACGATGACCTGCGTACGCCACAACATTCCCGTGACGGCCGTGGTGTTCCACAACCGCCAGTGGGGCGCGGAAAAGAAAAACCAGGTCGATTTCTATAACCGCCGCTTTGTCGCCGGGGAGCTCGACAACCAGAGCTTCGCCGAGATCGCGCGCGCCATGGGCGCCGAAGGCATCACGGTCGACAAGCTGGAAGATGTGGGCCCGGCCTTGAAAAAGGCGATCGACATGCAGATGAATGAAGGCAAGACGACCATCATTGAAATCATGTGCACGCGCGAGCTGGGCGACCCGTTCCGCCGTGATGCGCTGAGTAAACCTGTGCGGCATCTGGACAAGTACAAAGACTACGTGTAATCAGTCAGTTCGATCCTTGTATGACCCCGGCTTGCCGGGTTTTATGTGCCGGAACCATCTTTATGCTTCCATGGTTCCGGCATTTTTTTACCGAATTGGAGTCGCCATGAAAGCCCTGCACCGCATCATCGCGCAAGCCCGCGCCGTGCCGAAACACATCGTCTTGTGCGAGGGCGGCGATGCGCGCGTATTGCAGGCGGCCGCGCGTGCCGCTGCCGAAGGCCTGGCCCACATCACCATCATCGGCAAGCCGGCCGCCATCCTGGCCCTGGCGCAAGAGCACGCGCTGGACCTGGACGCCGTGCGCCTGGTCGACCCGGCGCAGTCCAGCGAGTCGGAACACTACGCCCAGCAATTATTCGTGCTGCGCCAGGCCAAGGGCATGACGGTGGAGCAGGCGAGAAACGCCGTGCAGGACCCGCTGTGCTACGCCAACCTGATGGTGCGCCTGGGCGACGCGGACGGCTGCGTGGCGGGCGCCGTGCACACGACGGCCGACGTGGTGCGCAGCGCCATCCAGATCATCGGCGTCGATCCGGCCTTCAAGCTCGTGTCGAGTTTTTTCCTGATGATGCTGTGCGAACCTTTCCACAGCCTCAAGGGCGGTTTCATCTTTTCCGACTGCGCTTTGGTGGTCGATCCGAAGGCCGAAGAATTGGCCGACATCGCCATGGCCGCCGCCGACAGCGCGCAAGCCTTGCTGATGGAAGAGCCGCGTGTGGCCATGCTGTCGTTTTCCACCAGCGGCAGCGCCCACCACGCGGCCGTCGACAAGGTGCACGCGGCAACGGACAAGGTCAAGGCCCAGCGCCCGCTGCTGGCCATCGATGGCGACGTGCAGCTGGACGCGGCCATCGTGGCCGAGATTTCGCAGCGCAAGGTCAAGGATTCCGTCGTGAATGGGCGCGCCAACGTGCTGGTGTTCCCGAACCTGGACGCGGGCAATATCGGCTACAAGCTGGCCGAACGCATGGGCGGCGCCGTCGCCATCGGCCCCTTGCTGCAAGGCTTGAAGAAGCCGGCCAACGATCTGTCGCGCGGCTGCAGTGCGGAGGATGTCTACAACGTGATCGCGGTCACGTCCGTGCAGGCCCAGGGTGGGCGCTGAGTTGTTCAACTGGCCTGTGCTGGCGCTGCTGGGCGTGGTGGCGGCGGGCACGTATTTCCAGACCGTCACGGGCTTTGGCCTGGGCATGATCGTCATGGGCGTGGCCAGCGGCCTGGGCCTGGCGCCCGTGCCCGCGCTGGCGGCCCTCGTCAGTTTGCTGTCGCTGGCCAATTGCCTCGTGGCCTTGCCCGGCGCCTTGCACCACCTGGACTGGCGCGCCATCCGCGCGGCCAGCATCGGCTTGCTGCCGGCCATGGCGGCCGGCGTATTGCTGTTGGGATACCTGGACCAGGCGTATGCGCCCGTCCTGAAACTGTTGCTGGGCGCGGCCATCGTGTATGGCGGTGTCAGCATCTTGCTGCAGGCGCCGCCGGGGCCGGGCGCGGCCGACAAGCGCAGCTTCTTCATCAGCGGCGTGTGCGGCGGCCTGTTCTCGGGCCTGTTTTCACTGGCCGGCCCGCCGCTCGTGTACCAGTTCTATCGCCAGGAAATGAGCCTGAAAACCATCCGCTACAGCCTGATCTTCTTGTTCGCCATCAGCGCGGGCGGGCGCTCGCTGATGGCGGGCAGCCAGGGCCAGCTGGACGCGAAAGTGCTGCTGCTATGCGCGCTGGCCTTGCCCGTGGGCGTGCTGGCCACCATGGCCGGCAAGCGCTACCCGCCGCCGATCGCCCAGCGCGGCATGCGCCGCATCGCGTTTGCCGTGCTGACCTTGATCGGTCTTTCCTTGATGGCGGCCGCCGTGCCGCAATTGTTCGGTTAATCGTGCGGCGCTTGCAAAATATGCAAACAGCCTTTATATTCGCGGTTCTTTCTAGAACCTCTTCCTTACTGGAGCCAAAAGTGCCTCGCTTCTTCGCCATCACCTGCTAACGCTGACGAAATGCTCTTTGCAGCATCGTTCGGCGCGTTGACGCCCCCGATTGCTGCGGCACTGCTCTATCCGCACACGTATCCAAGACTACGCTCTTGATCGTCCACGCCCGAACACGTCGTCAGCACCCCTGACCCTGTATGGACACGCCCCGGTGAACGCGGCGTGGGACGCTATGTTTTTACAATCTTTACCCTTATTCAAATACCCGCGCACGCCGCACCTGGAAGGCTCGCGCCTGCAGGACGGCGACGACGCTTCCGACCAGATGCCCCTGAAAAAGCTGGCCGGCCAATACGTCGTCATCGAGGAAAAAATCGATGGCGCCAACTCCGCCGTGTCGTTCAGCGATGCGGGCGAAGTGCTGCTGCAGTCGCGCGGCCATTACCTGGCGGGCGGCGGCAGCGAACGCCAGTTCAACCTGTTGAAACCGTGGGCGCATGCGCATGAACACGCCTTGCTGGGCTTGCTGGAAGACCAGTATGTGCTGTTTGGCGAATGGTCGTACAGCAAGCATTCCGTGTTTTACGACCGGCTGCCCCATTACTTCAACGAGTTCGACGTGTATTGCCGCCGCAGCCAGATGTTTTTGTCGACGGCGCGCCGCCACGCCATGCTGGCCGGCTCGCCCGTGCTGTCCGTCCCCGTGCTGTATGCGGGATTGATGCCGACTTCGCCGAAACAACTGTGGCAACTGCTGCGCCATTCGCTGGCCAAGTCCCGTCTGTGGCGCGACGCTTTTGAAACCGTCGTGGCGCGCGAACGCCTGCCGCTGGATCTGTGCTGGAAGCAGACGGACAAGTCCGACCACGCGGAAGGCCTGTACCTGAAAGTGGAGGACGACGAGCAAGTGCTGGCGCGCTACAAGCTGGTGCGCCATGACTTTACGCAAACCATCCTCGACAGCGGCTCGCACCACAGCACGCGCCCCATGATTCCCAACCAGCTGGCCGACGGCGTTGACCTGTACGCGCCGCAGCCGCTCGTTACCTGGGAAAGCCTGGGCTTGCATACCTGCCGTTCGCTCGATGAACTGGCAGCTTTATCGAGGAGTACAACATGATGAACTGGAAAACCCTGCAACAACTGGTGCCGCAAGCGGGCCAGTCGCCCGATTTCAATGCTTGCCTGGCCGCCTTCCCGCAGCTGGAACTGGCGAAGATGACGCCGCAAAACCCCGTCTATCACGCGGAAGGCGATGTGTGGACGCATACCATGATGGTGGTGGAGTCCCTGCTGGGCATGCTTGAATATCAGCAAGCCACGCGCGCGGAACAGGAAATCGTATTTCTCGCCGCCTTGCTGCACGACGTGGCCAAGTGCAGCACCACGGTGATCGATCCGGTGACGGGCGCCATCGGCCAGCCCGGCCACTCGCGCAAGGGCGCCCTCGATGCGCGCATCGCCCTGTGGGATGGCGACGTGCCGTTTGCCGTGCGCGAGGAAATCTGCCGCCTGATCAATGTGCACCAGGTGCCGTTCTTTGCGCTGGAAACGTCGCGGCGCGGCGTCACGCCCGAGTTCACCGTGCGCGAACTGTCGTGGCAGGTCGATATCCGCTTGCTGGCCATGCTGGCCGAGGCCGATATCCGCGGCCGCATCTGCCCCGATCCGCAGCGCATACTCGACGCCATCGAGCTGTTCCGCGAACTGGCGCGCGAGGAGGGCTGCTATGGCCAGCGGCGCGCATTCGTTGACGATCACACGCGCGTGAAATATTTCCGTGGCGCCGAGGCGCATCCCGACTACCCGCTGTTCCAGGAACCGGGTTCGCACGTGATCGTCATGTCGGGCTTGCCCGCGTCGGGCAAGAATACGTGGGTGGAGAAGCACCATCCGCGCCTGCCCGTCGTGTCGTTCGACGATGCGCGGACGGCCTTGGGCTTGAAGCACGGCAAGAACGAAGGCCAGGTGGGCGACTATGCGGAAGAGCGGGCGCGCGAACTGCTGCGCCGTAGCGAGCCGTTCGTGTGGAATGCCACGCACTTGTCCAAGCTGATGCGCGAAAAGACGCTCAACCTGCTGTACAAATACCATGCGCAAGTGGAGCTCGTGTACCTGGAGCAGCCGCGCAAGGAGCTACTGCGGCGCAACGGCCAGCGCAACACGTCGCTCAGCAACAAGAAGCTGCAAGCGATGCTGTGGAACTGGGAAATCCCGTTGCCGATGGAAGCGCATGCCGTGCGTTACTGTGTCGACTAGCCCTGCAGCGCTCAAGCGCCGTCGAAAGCGCTTGACCGGGCGGGCGCCACGCGCCATGCTGGGCGCATGACACTTGTTTTCCCTTCCTTCCTGTAAGCCAGCCGCAGTGCCGCCCCGCTGGGGGCGGGCCGCTGCATGGCCATCTTTGATCTCATCACATCATCTGCGAGCGCTGCCGCCCCGGCATGGGGCGCGCCTGCGCTCGCCACAAGGAAAAGAACATGAAAACAATGCATCTCGCCGTCGCCGGCGCCTCCGGACAACTGGGCACCCTCGTCGTCAATGAACTCATCGAGCTGCGCGCCAGCCATCCGGGCATCACGCTTACCGCCATCACCCGCACACCCGACCGCCACCAGGCTTGGCTGGAGCAGGACATCGGCGTGCGCTTCGGCGACTACGACCAGCCGCAGGGCCTGGCCGCCGCTTTCCACGGCGTCGAGCGCCTGCTGTTGATCAGTACGAACACCATCGACGGCACGGGACGGCGGCTGGCGCAGCACCGCCATGCCATCGAAGCGGCGCGCGAGGCCGGCGTCGGGCATATCGTCTACACCTCGTTCCTGCAGCCGGAAGAGGGCAAGAGCTCGCTGCTGAACGACGACCACCGGTCCACGGAAGCGTTGCTGAAAGAGAGCGGCATCGGCCACACGATCTTGCGCAATGCGTTTTACCAGGACTTGCTGCTGGTGGTGCTCGGTACCGCGGCCGTGGATGGCCAGTTGCGCACGGCCATGGGACAAGGCCATGTGTCGTACGTGGCGCGCGAGGATTGTGCCCATGCGGCCGCCGCGGCGCTATCGGATGGCTACCTTGGCAGCCGCATCCTGGACATTACTGGCCCGGCCGCCCTCGATGCGCAGGAGCTGGCGGCCATCGCCGCCCAGGTATTCGGCAGGTCCGTCGAGGTCGTGGCTCTCGATGCGGAAGAGCGCGTGCGCCATTTCATTACCGGCGGCATGCCGGCGCCGATGGCGCAGATGCTGGCGGGCATCGAGCGCTGGCTGGCCACCGATGCCATGCACATTGTCAGTGACGACTATGGCGCGTTGACGGGCAGGCAAGCGTCGCCCGTGCAAGCCTTCCTGCAGGCGCTTGCGTCGGCATAACGATCACTTTTTCCGTCCACTCAGCAACTGCGCGATCTCGCTGAACAGTTCATTGTTCAGCGAGGCGGGCAGGGTGGTGGCCAGGCTGCGGCTGTAGTAGGCGCCCAGGTCCAGGCCCAGCCCCAGGCCGCGGATTTCCACGGCGCCCTGCGCCTCGCGGTGCGCCACCACTTGTTTCAGATGTTGCGCCAAATAAAACTCGTCGTTGGCCAAATTCGTGGCCGTGTCCATCGGGCAACCGTCGGACACGACGAGCAGGATGCGCCGCCGTTCCGGGCGCGCCAGCATGCGCTTGCACGCCCAATCCACGGCTTCGCCATCGACGCCTTCGCGGTACAGGTCCGCTTTCAGCAGGGCCGCGATGTCGGGCCGCGCGCGGCGCCAGCTGGTATCGCCATCCTTGAAGACCATGTGCACGAGTTCATTCAAGCGGCCGGGGTTGGCGGGCGAGCGGGCGCGCATCCAGTCGCGCCTGGCTCGTCCTCCGTTCCACGCGCCCGTCGTAAAGCCCAGCAACTCCGTCTTGATGCCAGCCTGATCCAGCGCGCGCAGCAATATGTCGAGCAGCACGGCCACGGATTCCGCGTGCGTCTTCATGGAGCCGGAGCAGTCGACAAGAAAGGTGACGAGGCAATCGGCCTGGGGCAGGAATTGTTCCTTGCGAAACAGTCTGCGCTCTGACGGTGAGCTGATCAGCTGTGCCAGCCGGCGGCCGTCGATGTATCCCTCTTCCTCGCCAAACGACCAGCCGTCGCGCCGGGGCACGGCCAGCAATTGCGTGAAACGTCGCGCCAGGCGGGCCGTGTTGATGCCCAGGCTGGCGATGCGACCATCCATGCGTTCGCGGTATTCGAGCAGCAGGGCGCGGCGGACCAATTCACCCGCTTTTTCTTCGCGGTCGTATGCCGTGGAGTAGGCGTGGTAGCCGCCATCGCCATCGCTGAATGCGCGGCTCTCGCCCAGCGGGGCGGCATCGGGAAGGTGGTCGTTATCGCTGTCGAAGTCGAGCAGCAGCTTGAAGGCGGCCTGCGCCTTGGCGTCGCCTGCGTCGTCCTGGCCGCCATCGCGCGCCGATTGCGCGTCTTTCAGCATGGCATCGACGGCGTGGCTGATGGCCAGTGCATGGCGCGCAAAGGCTGCCTGGTCGGCGCGGTGGCGGCGCAACCCCGCCAGGTCGCCGCTCAGCGCGGAGGACACGGACCAGCGTGTCGCCTCGATAAAATCTTCCGTCTTTTCCAGCACGGGCCTGGCCGTCAGGCGCGACCAGCACATCTGAAATACTGTGTACAGCAGCAAGCCCGAAGCGCCTTCGGCCAGGCCGGAATTATAGAACGCGTGCGACCATGCCGTGAAACGGTGGCGCAGGTTGCCGATCACGCCAGCGTGCTGCTCGGGCGCAAGCGTTTCCACCCTTAACTGTTCCAGCAGTTCGAAGACGAGGCGCGCCACGGGTTCGACCGGGCACAAGGACTTGTGCAGGGCCGCATCCGTATGCAGCAGCCGCAGGGCCACGCTGTCGGCCGCGCCGCGCAAGGACGGCAAATCCTGCAGTGCCGCATCGGGCTGCAGATGGGCCGCATGGATGGGCAGCGGGCGGTGGCCGTCGTGCAGGCGCCTGCCCCGGTAGCGTATCGAGGGAGAACCGCTGAGTGCGCGGATGGCGCCCGCGCACAACTCGTCCGTTTCCTGCTGCTCGCGCGTGTAGGCGGCAGGCGCCGTTGCTTCGGCGCTCATGCCTGGCTCGCCAGCAATTCCTCATTGAAACAGCGCTGGTAATACTCGGCCACCATGGGCCGCTCCGCCTCGTCGCATTTGTTGAGGAAGGACAGGCGGAAGGCCAAGGCCGGGTCGCGGAAGATCTGGCAGTTTTCCGCCCAGGTAATCACCGTGCGTGGCGACATCAGACAAGCCAGGTCGCCCGCCGCATAACCATGGCGCGTGAGGCTGGCCACGGCCACCATGCTGGCGGCCAGTTGGCGGCCCGCCTCGTCGTTCATGGCCGGGACCCGCGCCAGCACGATGGCCGTTTCCTCGTCCTGCGGCAAGTAGTTCAAAGTGGCAACGATATTCCAGCGGTCGATCTGCGCGTGGTTGAGCACTTGCGTGCCGTGGTACATGCCGTTCAAGTTGCCGAGGCCCACCGTGTTCGACGTGGCGAACAGGCGGAAGTGGGGATGGGGCGTGATGACCCGGTTCTGGTCGAGCAGGGTGAACTTGCCGTCGCGCTCGAGGATGCGCTGGATGACGAACATCACGTCGGGGCGGCCCGCGTCGTACTCGTCGAAGATCAGGGCCACGGGCCGTTGCAGGGACCAGGGCACGATGCCTTCCTGGAATTGCGTCACCTGCTGCTGTTCGCGCAGCACGATGGCGTCCTTGCCGACCAGATCCAGGCGGCTGATGTGGCCGTCGAGGTTGACCCGCACGCAAGGCCAGTTCAGGCGCGCCGCCACCTGCTCGATATGCGTGGACTTGCCCGTGCCGTGCAAGCCTTGCACCATCACGCGGCGGTTGTGGGTGAAGCCGGCCAGTATCGCCAGGGTCACATCCTTGTTGAAGCGGTAGGCGGGATCGATGTCGGGCACGTGCGGATCGCGTTCCGTGAAGACGGGCACGAGCAGGTCGCTGTCGATATGGAACAGGCTGCGCACGGACTGCAAGGTTTGCGCCGCTGCGGCGGGGGGATGTTGGCGTGAATCTGGCACCTTGTTCTCCTGTGAAACCGCAGCATGGGCGCTACGGCGGTTATGAATGACCAGTTTGTAATGCGGCGTCGTCGTCCCCGCCCGTCGTCGGCATGGTTTCCGATTCGATGGCGGCCAGGGCTTGCGCGGCGCGTTGCAATGCTGGCAAGAAATGTAAAGCCTTGTCGTGCGTCAAGCGGATGATGGGCGCCTGGATGGCCACGGCCAGATTCGAGCGGCCGTTCGGGTTCGGCACCAGCACGGCCACGCACAGCAGGCCGGGCAGGAATTCCTCGTCGTCCAGCGCATAGCCATTGCGGCGCACCAGTTCCAGTTCGCGCTCGAGCTTGACGGGGTCCGTTTCCGTCTTGTCCGTAAAGCGCGTCAATTCCATGTGGCCCAGCAGGCGACGCCGTTGCACGGGCGTCATTTGCGCCAGGAACAGCTTGCCGCTGGACGAGCAATGGGCCGGCACGCGCGAACCGGGATGCAGATAGAAGCGCAGCGGGGCCGCCGTTTCCACGCGGTCCAGGTACACCACTTCGCTGCCGCTGAAGGCCGTCAGGTTGCAGCTTTCGCCCACTTCCTCGACCAGCTGGCGCAAGACCATGCGGCGGGCGCCATGGAAGGTGTTGTTAATCAAGAGGTTCGACGCCAGGCGGCGCAGGCGCACGCCCGTGCTGTAGTGGCGGCCATCGCTTTCGCGCTGCAGTACGCCCACGCTTTCCAACTGTTGCAGCATGCGGTGCAGGGTGGGCTTGGGCAAGCCCGTTTCTTCCACCAGCGCTTGCAGCGACAGCAACTGGTCTTTTTCAGCAATCACTTCCAGCAAAGCAAACAAACGCATCGTGGGCGTGTCGCCTTCCAGTTTTTCCGGCTCAAGTTTTGGGGGTGAAATCATGTCCATGGTGGCCTCGGTTGTCTGTCTGAGTGTTATTTCATTTTCGAACTCAAATTGTACCGTTTCCTCGAAATTCTGTTTGACTTTTGATTGCCGAACGCTTAAATTGAATTGTATATCAAATTTCGGAACAAAATATACCGTTTTTTGATAAATAAGTTTATAACTTTGCTGAAACTCATCACCACAGATCAGGAGACACCCATGAATGACATGACCGAACAAAAAGCCGCCGCCGCCGCCGTTCCCGTTGGCCCGCAAAAGATGACGCCTTCCGAAGCGTTCGTGGAAACTCTGGCCGCCAATGGCGTGACCGACATGTTCGGCATCATGGGCTCGGCCTTCATGGACCCGATGGATATTTTCGCCCCCGCCGGCATCCGCCTGATTCCCGTCGTGCACGAGCAGGGCGCCGGCCACATGGCCGACGGTTACGCCCGCGTCTCGGGCCGCCATGGCGTCGTCATCGGCCAGAACGGCCCCGGCATCAGCAATTGCGTGACCGCGATTGCCGCCGCCTACTGGGCGCACACGCCCGTCGTCATCATCACGCCGGAAACGGGCACGATGAGCATGGGCCTGGGCGGCTTCCAGGAAGCGAACCAGCTGCCGATGTTCGAGGAATTCACCAAGTATCAGGGCCACGTGACCAATCCGGCCCGCATGGCCGAGTTCACGGGCCGTTGTTTTGATCGCGCCATGTC
>NZ_JAAOLY010000050.1 GCF_011601275.1 Janthinobacterium lividum
AACTCCAATGGCCATTGCGGGCCAGTTTCACGACGTTCGGGCGCACGTCCTTGCAATGCACATGGCAAATCCTGTCGATATGCTTATTTAAAACCGCCAGCGCATCGCCGCCGGCAAACGTGATGTGACCGGTGTCGAACAGCAAGCCGACCTCGGTCCCCGTCAAGGCCATCAGTTGATCCACGTCGGCCGGCGTTTCCACGTAGGCGCCCATGTGATGGTGATAGGCCAGGCGCACGCCGTGCGCCAGCAGATGCGCGGCAAACGCCGTCAATTTGTTGGCGTATTCCTGCCATTGCTGCTGCGACTGGAAACGGGGGCGTTTATACAGCGGGCGCGCTTCGCCCTGGATGGCGTCGGCCACTTCGCCATAGACCATGACGGTGGCGCCGCTGTCGGCCAGCAGGCGCAAGTGCGGGCCGACGGAAGCGATCTCTTCTTCGACCGACCGGTGCGCCAGCCGTCCCGAATACCAGCCGGAAACACAGGCGAGATTGTATTTGCCCAGCACGGCGTTCAGGGACGGCGCATCCTTGGGAAACTTGTTGCCCAGTTCAAAACCCACGTAGCCAATCTCGGCGCCTTCCTTGAGGGCCGTTTCCAGCGGGGTTTCGCCACCCAGGCTGGGCAAATCGTCGTTCATCCACGAGATCGGGTTGATGCCGATCTTCACATTCCATGTCGGTGCGTTCATTGTTGTTGTCCTTGGCGGTCAAGTTCATAACGGGCGCGCGCAGCTTGCACGGCTGGCTG
>NZ_JAAOLY010000051.1 GCF_011601275.1 Janthinobacterium lividum
ACGGCGACCGACAGCAGCACCGGTACAAGCGCTCCGTTCACGGGAGCGCGCACCTATTCCGGCACGGTGGCAAACGTTGCGCCCATTGCCGGCGCCGTCAACGCCACGGTGGCCTATGGCAGCAGCGCCCAGCCGATCACCCTGAACCTGAGCGGCGGTGTCGCGACATCGGTGGCGGTGGTCTCCGCCGCTTCGCACGGCACGGCGACGGTCAACGGCACCAGTATCAGCTATACGCCGGCGGCCGGTTATGCCGGTGCCGACAGCTTTAGCTATACGGCCAGCAATGGCGCCGGCACTTCGGCGCAAGCTATCGTGACATTGACGGTGGGCATCCCCAATATCAGCCTGACGCCAGCCACCTTGCCCAATGCGACGGCGGAAGCGGCATATTCCGCCCCTCTGGCGGTGACGGGCGGCACGGCGCCATATACCTTCAGCATCAGCAGTGGCAACCTGCCGGCCGGCTTGAGCCTGAACGCATCCACGGGCGTGGTGTCGGGGACGACCAATCTGGCCGGCAGTTTCCCGGTCAGCATCAAGGTCACGGACAGCAGCACCGGCGCGGGGGCGCCATTCAGCGCCACCAACAGCTATACCTTGAGCGTCGCCGCGCCAGCCATCACGGTGACCCCGGCAACCTTGCCGGCGCCGAAAGTGGCCACGGCATACAGCCGGCAATTGACGGCCAGCGGCGGCGTCGCTCCGTATGCCTATACGGTATCGAGCGGCAGCC
>NZ_JAAOLY010000052.1 GCF_011601275.1 Janthinobacterium lividum
CCGGGTCATATTCGAAGGCGCTGGAACGGCTGTAGGCCAGCGGATTGGCCGGCGTCTGCGCCTGCGCCAGGGTGGTGCCAAAGGCGCACAGCGCGATCAGCCAGCAAGTCAATTGTCGCATTGCGGTTCCGGCTTTGCCGTCTTTGGCGAGTGTGCTGATGTTGGCGGCCATCTCAGTCGTCTCCCAGCAGCAGGTTGATGATGGCCATCAGCGTGGCGGGATTCATTGCCGGCTGGATCGGCGTAACGCCCGGATCGGTGCCCGAGCCCGACGTGGGCGCACCAGCCGACACGGTCGGCAGCAGGCTTGAACTGCCGCTGACATCACTCAGGACTGTGGCCGTTTTCAGGCGTCCGAGGATCCAGCTGTCGCCGCTGGTGTTATCGGCAAGATAGTCATTCGTCGTGCGCTTGCTGCTGCTTTGCGCCGGGCCGGAGGTGCTGCTGGTGACCGTCAGGATCTCGCGGGCGTCGCCGCTGTTGTTGAAGGTGTTGGTGATCGTCACCGTCGGCAGTGCCACGCCTTCGAGGTCCCAGCCCTCTTCCTTGCTTTGATACAGGTAAGGACGCTGTACCTTGGCGCTGGTGGCGCATGGGGCGCCGGGGGTGGCTGCCTCCTGCGCGCCGGCCGCCGCTGTTTTATCGCAATAGATAAAGGTACTGCGGCTGAGCAGTGGCGCGGAGGGCTG
>NZ_JAAOLY010000053.1 GCF_011601275.1 Janthinobacterium lividum
GCAGCTTATCGCAAGCTACTACGTCCTTCATCGCCTGTAATCGCCAAGGCATCCACCATGTGCACTTATTCGCTTGTCCCTATAACGTTAGCCTCTCATCATTTGCATGATGAAAGAGCGTTACAGGAATAAGAAAGTACAACGTTGTTGCTTGTTTGTTGATACATACAATCATTACCCATCGATTCGCTTTTTACGGCAAACCGATCAATAAATAATCTTTACTTCTTCCAGATTGTTAAAGAACATACAGCACTTGGTCTCGAAAAGACCAAACCTAAATCCCGGTGTTGCAATCAACACTGATTTACGTTTGAACTTTTGGTGGAGGATGACGGGATCGAACCGACGACCCCCTGCTTGCAAAGCAGGTGCTCTCCCAGCTGAGCTAATCCCCCTATGGGTAATACAGACTACAGAAACTGGTAGGGCTGGTTGGACTCGAACCAACGACCCCCGCGTTATCAACACGGTGCTCTAACCAGCTGAGCTACAGCCCCAAATGCTGTTCTTTATATTAACAGCCGATAAGTGTGAACATTTGATGCGTGAATCATTTACATGATTCGTGCAAACTCTAGAAAGGAGGTGATCCAGCCGCACCTTCCGATACGGCTACCTTGTTACGACTTCACCCCAGTCACGAATCCTACCGTGGTAAGCGCCCTCCTTGCGGTTAAGCTACCT
>NZ_JAAOLY010000054.1 GCF_011601275.1 Janthinobacterium lividum
TACCGACGGAAATTTTCTTGACCAGGCCCAGCATCTTGTTGTCCGCGTCGATCTGGATGATCTTGGCATTCTTCGGCCAGTAATCCATGCCGTGCTGCGGCAAGGTGCCGAACGGGCCCAGGCGCGAGCCTAAAGCGACGACGACGTCGGCCTTGGCGATCAGTTTCATGGCCGCCTTGGAACCCTGGTAGCCCAATGGGCCGCACCACAGCGGGTGGCTGGCGGGGAAGGAGTCGTTGTGCAGATAGCTGTTCACCACTGGCGCGCCCAGGCGTTCGGCCAGGGCCTTGCACTCGTCGATCGCGTCGCCCATGACGACGCCGCCGCCCGAGATAATCACGGGGAACTTGGCCTTGGCCAGCAATTCGGCCGCATCGTCGAGGCTTTGCTCGCCGCCGGCGCCGCGGTCCAGGCGGTTCGGCTTGGGAATCTCGGCCTTGATTTCGCCATAAAAATAGTCGCGCGGGATGTTCAGCTGGGTCGGACCCATTTCGGACATGGCGCGATCAAAACAACGGCCCGTGAACTCGGCCATGCGGGCCGGATTGGTCACGTGGCCCTGATACTTGGTGAATTCCTCGAACATCGGCAGCTGGTTCGCTTCCTGGAAGCCGCCCAGGC
>NZ_JAAOLY010000055.1 GCF_011601275.1 Janthinobacterium lividum
GCTGGGCGCCCAGCGTATTCGTCACGCGCACCAGCTTGCCATCGATATTCTTTTCTTCCAGGCGCTGCTGTCCGTGGTCGTTCTCGTAGGTGACCGTCAAGCCCTTGTAGAAGATGATGTTTTTTGCCGCGTTCATGGCGCGGCGCGTGCCGAACTGCACGCTGCCGTGCTTGCCCAGCGGATCGCTGGTATACACGCGTACGACACGCCCCAGCGCATCGTAGATATTCATGCTCATGCCATAGTCGCCGCTGCCGCCGCTGCTCGAGGACTGCGAATCGAGGAAGTACGGCTGGGTGCTGATTACCGCCACGCCCTGTGTGTTGTAATCAGTGTCCTGCACGATCAGGCGCCCGGTGCCGCCCGGCTGGGCGGCGCCATCGTAGGCTTCCGTAACCGTGCGCACCTTGCGCCCGGCGGCGTCCATGTAGACGCGCGAAAACGGCCCGCTCTTCGCGTCAGCGCTGTTGCGCGGCTCGACGTGGACAAAGCTGATTGCCTCGGGTGTCCATTCGGCACGCGGCGGTGCCGGACAGTGCGCGCTGTTCGAACTGGTGTCGGCAATCTCGCGGTCCGGCAAATAGCAAT
>NZ_JAAOLY010000056.1 GCF_011601275.1 Janthinobacterium lividum
TTCTTTTATTGGCGGAGCGGACGGGACTCGAACCCGCGACCCCCGACGTGACAGGCCGGTATTCTAACCAACTGAACTACCACTCCAAGCTCGTATGATCTGTGTTGCTGATCCATGAAGCACTGGATAATTTTCTGTATTGGTGGTGGGTGCTGAGAGGCTCGAACTCCCGACCTACGCCTTGTAAGGGCGCCGCTCTACCAACTGAGCTAAGCACCCGCATACCCAGAAAACTATCCCGACGTTTGTCACCACGTCTGGAAGAGGCACTATTATAGGGGGCGCTTTCGTGCTTGTGCAACTATTCTTGAGGGCGAACAGCAGTTTTTTTGCTGAAAAGCGCAAAAATATTCAGGGAAGGGGTAGCTGACGTGTTTTTGGCTTCTGAAATGGGAAAAGCCCTTCGGTTCAGAGAACCAAAGGGCTTTTCTTTTATTGGCGGAGCGGACGGGACTCGAACCCGCGACCCCCGACGTGACAGGCCGGTATTCTAACCAACTGAACTACCACTCCAAGCTCGTATGATCTGTGTTGCTGATCCATGAA
>NZ_JAAOLY010000057.1 GCF_011601275.1 Janthinobacterium lividum
TGCATAAACTCTGGCGCACGTCGACGCCAGGCGGCTACCACATGGAATACGGCTACTCGTGCATGGGTTACGAGATCGCCGGCGGCCTCGGCGTCAAGATGGCGAAACCCGATGCCGAGGTCATTGTGATGGTGGGCGATGGCAGCTATCTGATGATGAATTCGGAAATCGCCACCTCCGTCATGCTCGATAAAAAGCTCATCATCGTCGTGCTCGACAACCGGGGCTACGGCTGCATCAACCGCCTGCAGCAGGCCTGCGGCAACCCTTCGTTCAACAATATGTTGCCCGATAGCGCCCCGCGCATCGACTTTGCCCTGCATGCGCAATCCTTGGGCGCGCTGTCCGAACACGTGGACTCGATTGCCGAACTGGAGCAAGCCATGCTGCGCGCCCGGGCCGCTTCCCGCACCTACTTGATTTGCATCGATACGGACGACACGCGCACGACCGAAGAGGGCGGTTGCTGGTGGGAAGTGGCCGTGCCCGAGGTTTCCACCCAGCCAG
>NZ_JAAOLY010000058.1 GCF_011601275.1 Janthinobacterium lividum
TGCCGGAAGACGTGATGGTGTCGACCGACATCGGCAACATCAACTCGGTGGCGAACAGCTATCTGCGCTTTGAAAAGCCGCGCAGCTTCTTTGCGGCGATGAGCTTTGGCAACTGCGGCTACGCGTTTCCGACCATCATCGGCGCAAAAGTGGCCGCACCGCACCGTCCGGCCGTGTCGTATGCGGGCGATGGCGCCTGGGGCATGAGCTTGATGGAAACGATGACCTGCGTGCGCCACAACATTCCCGTGACGGCCGTGGTGTTCCACAACCGCCAGTGGGGCGCGGAAAAGAAAAACCAGGTCGATTTCTACAACCGCCGCTTCGTCGCCGGAGAGCTCGACAACCAGAGCTTTGCCGAGATTGCGCGCGCCATGGGCGCCGAAGGCATCACGGTCGACAAGCTGGAAGATGTGGGCCCGGCCTTGAAAAAGGCGATCGACATGCAGATGAATGAAGGCAAGACGACCATCATTGAAATCATGTGCACGC
>NZ_JAAOLY010000059.1 GCF_011601275.1 Janthinobacterium lividum
GACTGGAAGGACCGAACGGTTACCCGCGCTACAGCTGGCAGTACGATGAAAACCACCAGCGCGTGAAGGAAACCCGTGTCAGCAGCAACGGCACGCGCGTGACCTGGATGATGCACCCGGACAATGCCGGCGGCCTGGCCTTCGAGAGCGAACAGAATGGCGGCAGCATCAGCAACCGGCATTACCTGTCGGTCGGCGGCGCCAGCCTGGGCGTGCTGGTGACAACAGGCAGCCTGCCGGCACTGGGCGCCGGGCAGATGGAACCGTGGATACCGCCTAGCCTGGTGGTAGTGAAACTGGAATACTGGCACAAGGACCTGCAGGGCAGCCTGGTCAGCACGACCGACCATAACGGCACGCTGACGGCACGCTACTCCTACGATCCATTCGGCAAGCGCCGCACGGCAAGTGGCAACTACGACGCCAGCGGCAAGCTGGTGTATGACTGGAACA
>NZ_JAAOLY010000005.1 GCF_011601275.1 Janthinobacterium lividum
ACGACCACGGACAGCAGCGCCTGGAAGAAAAGAATATCGATGGCAAGCTGGTGCGCGTGACGAATACGCTGGGCGCCCAGCTGGCACACCAGTACGATGCGTTCGGCAACCTGATCCAGACCCGCGACGCGATGCAAAACGTCATCAGCGTGAAATACGATATCCGCGGACGCAAGAAGGAAATGGTCGATCCGGATACGGGCTGGTGGCAGTACGACTACAACGCGCTGGGCGAACTGGTATGGCAGCAAAGCCCGAACCAGCGCGCGCTGAATCAAGCCACGACCCTGGAATACGATCTGCTGGGGCGCCTCATCAACCGTTCCGAGCCGGAATACGCCAGCTACTGGCGCTATGACCGCTACCTCGACGGCAGCGCCTGCAGCAAGGGCATCGGCAAGCTGTGCTCGAGCGGCAGCAGCAATGGCGTGAGCCGCAAGATCGCCTACGACAGCCTGGGACGGCCGGTCAATACGCGCACGGATGTGACCGGTGGACCCAGCTTTGCCAGCGGCGTGCGCTACGACGCGAATGGCCGCCTGGTCAGTCAGATCTATCCGACCGGCGTGCAGGTGGACTACCAATATACGCCGAAGGGCTTCCTGTCCTCGGCCACGCTGGCGCAGGCGGCCAGCATTACGCCGCTGCCGGGCGCGAATGGCGCGGCGACGGCACCGGCGACGAGCCGCCCGGCCGGCAGCCTGCTGTGGCAAGGCCAGTTCTATGATGCACGCGGCCAGGCGGAGCAGCAGTTCTATGGCAACAACGTCACGGTGCGCGCCGCCTTCGAACCGGTCACCGGACGCATCCGCGGCAATACGGCCGCCTTCACGGGTTCGTACGCAGCGATCCTGGATTACCAGTATGAATGGGACAGTTTGAACCACCTGCGCAAGCGCATCGATGCGAATGGCGACGGTGTCAGCGGTTCGGTGACGGACGATTACGGTTACGATCCGATCGGCCGCTTGAGCAGCTACAGCGTGTCGGCACCGGCGGTGCCGGGTCTGCAGCGCACGGTCAGTTTGCAATACAACGCGCTGGGCAGCGTGCTGTACAAGAGCGACGTCGGCACCTACAGCTATCCGGCATCGGGACCGGGCGTGGTGCGCCCGCATGCCTTGATGAGCGTCAGCGGCGCGGTACCGGCCAGCTATACCTATGACGCGAACGGCAACCTGACGGGTGCCAGCGCCGGCAGCTACCGCAAGATCAGCTACACCAGCTTTAACCTGCCAGACGGACAGAATGGACTGGAAGGACCGAACGGTTACCCGCGCTACAGCTGGCAGTACGATGAAAACCACCAGCGCGTGAAGGAAACCCGTGTCAGCAGCAACGGCACGCGCGTGACCTGGATGATGCACCCGGACAATGCTGGCGGCCTGGCTTTCGAGAGCGAACAGAATGGCGGCAGCATCAGCAACCGGCATTACCTGTCGATCGGCGGCGCCAGCCTGGGCGTGCTGGTGACAACAGGCAGCCTGCCGGCACTGGGCGCCGGGCAGATGGAGCCGTGGATACCGCCTAGCCTGGTGGTAGTGAAACTGGAATACTGGCACAAAGACATGCAGGGAAGCCTGGTCAGCACGACCGACCATAACGGCACGCTGACGGCACGCTACTCCTACGATCCATTCGGCAAGCGCCGCACGGCAAGTGGCAACTACGACGCCAGCGGCAAGCTGGTGTATGACTGGAACAATACCAGCAGCGGCACCGACCGCGGCTACACGGGCCACGAGCACCTGGACGACGTTGGCGTGATCCACATGAACGGGCGCCTCTTCGATCCGCGCCTGGGTATGTTCATGCAGGGCGATCCGTTCATCCAGGATCCGATGAATCTGCAGAACTACAACCGCTACGCGTATTGCTATAACAATCCGATGACGTGTACGGACCCGAGTGGCTACCTATTTAATGGATTGATTAAATTTGGACTGGTAGATAACCTGTGGAATAACCATATTAAGAAGTATGCACCAGTGATCGCTGCCGTGGCGATCAGTGTATATTTACCGGGAACTAATTTTTTAATTGGTTTGGCCGGGGAGGGGGCGATTGCACAGGCAGCCGTCACGGGATTCATTAGCGGTACGGTAGCGACAGGAAATGTAAAAGGGGGACTTCAAGGTGCCTTTACTGCCGGTATGTTTGCCGGGGCAGGGAATGTGATCGCGGGAGGGAATTTCTTCACCGGTGGAGCTGGGCAGGCATGGGGGTATGGCGCTAGCGTTGCCCTACATGGTGTCATTGGATGTGTCACTAGTGAAGCAACGGGCAGCAATTGCGGATCAGGAGCATTGAGCGCTGCTTTTAGCAAGGCCATGATTCCGGTAACGGGCCCTATGGTCAAGAGCGATCCCCTCGCCGGTCTAGCCATCAGCAGTGTCGTGGGCGGTACCGCATCAGTACTTGGCGGTGGTAAATTTGCCAACGGCGCAAGGACTGCCGCGTTTGGATATGCCTTTAATGCAATGTCTGCAGCATCCCGTGCTAGATTGATAGGCGCAGGTGGATTTCTAGGAGGAACAGCCGGGGGGGTAGTGGCTGGCGGTTGCGTTGTTGGAAGTGCAGGTATTTGTACAGTAGGCGCTCCCGCGATTGTTGGTCTAGGGATCGCTGGAGGGGCCACATTTGGCAACTTTATAGCCACATTAACAGATACATTAGATAACTGGATCTTTGGAGCAAGCAGCGGAGGGAGTGACGTCAAAACGCCGACACCTGAGGCTCCATATCCCAATAATCCTGACAACTCCGATTTTGATCGTATCAATGGCGGACAGGGTGCAAAGCTAAACCCTGAGGATGGCTCAGTTTGGGAGCGAGATAAGTCACAACATGGCAGTCGTGACGGTGATGGATCCCAATGGAAGCGATGGCCAGATAAACGATCCTGGGGAAAAGGTGAAACGCCAAATAGTATTTGGCCTGACGGGAGGATTCGAAAATGAGTAAAACGGATTGTATTATTGATTTTTCCGTGCTGTTTGAGCGAGTCCTGGGGTGTTGGCCGGAATCTATTGATGTCGGGCAGTTACGTGTAAATGGAAACCACCCTGATTTGTATGTTGTAATTGGCTTGGGAGATATGGGGGATTCGATAGTTGAAGATCTCAGCATTGAGACTGATGCTGTACTCGTGACTAGTCTTTGTGATGCCCTTACATCAACCATTCGTTCTGCTGCGCTATTCTGTACGGAAATTAGACCTGCATTATTGCGGCCAGATACCGTACGTGAAAACTTTGAGAAACGATTACATCGAGCCGTAAAGAATCCCGACCTAGGATGGAGTAATGATGATATTTTATTAATAAAGAGATACTTTGCAGTGAACGCACAATAGCAAAGCTGGCGGGCCACCTTCGGAAAGTGTTCAAGAAAATACATCGTACATTGCATTAGTATCAACATGGTCTAGCAAAACGCAGTTTGGCACGGCGTGGATACTGTTAGCGTTGCCTTGACGACAGGGCCGTACAACAGACCAGCAATGTATGAGAATGACGATCATGAGTACCCACCGCCCACCTGTTTTGAGATTGGCCAATAGCACATTTACGCGATCGATTACTGAATCGCCCACTGAACTGATAAGAAATTACTGAGAAATACTCTATAACCAAAAATAATGGATGAGGAGGGACGAAAAACATCAATGAATATTGCTCACCGAATTATCGTGGCGACCATCACTGAAATTAAATATGGATATCTATTTAATTGCCTCATATTATTTCAAGTATTCCCATAAATTTTCGGCTAAAATCATGAGCGACTTGAATTAGTCGCAAAGCGAACCAAAAACAGAAGTGACTGTCTTTTATGCTTTTCAAGAGTCAATGTATTTTTTAAAAAAACTTCCGCAATTTTACTTCTCCGCAAGCCAGCATTGGCCATGGCTGGCCGCCGGCGCCGTGCTGTGCTGCTCGGTCTGGCTGGCTTTTTTTGAATTGCCAACGCAGCGTACGGATAACAAGACTTCGGCAGTCAAGGTACGCACACTGGAAGCCCAGCTGCGCGCGCAAGCCGCTGATGCCGTGACGGCGCAGCAGAACCTGGCAGCAGAATTGGCCGGCTTCGACAGCCTGTCGCTAATGACGGCGGATTTGCAATCACTGGCCACGCAAAATGGCCTACTAATGTCGGATGCGAGCTTCAAGCCGGCCACCGACAGTCAAGCCGCCGCCGGGATCGGCCGGGTCGAGGTCAATACGCGCATCAAGGGCGCTTATTTGCCGTTGAAGAAAACCCTGGCAACGATGCTGGCCACGCATGGCGGATTGGCGCTGGACTCGCTATCGCTGCGGCGCGCGCGCGCCAGCGATAGCGTGATGGATATCGATGTGCGTTTCACCTACTTTTACCGGAAGTCAAGCTGATGGCGATATCGATGCCGAACTTGCCGGCCCGACGGCAAGTTCTATGGCTGGCAGCGCTACTCACGGCGGCCTTGTGCGGCTGGACTGCCTGGCACGAGCAGGAAAGCCTTGCCTTGGCCTCCGAAGAGACGGTGCCACGTCGACAAGCAGTCGCGACAGCTCCGCGAGCGCAAGGAATTAGCACTGGAGAGGCCGGCAGCTTGCTGGAACGTGACCCCCTGGTGGAATCCAAAACAGACTTGTTTCGTTTCATCAGTTTCCAGCCGCCCGCACCGAAAGCCTTGCCGCCACCGCCGCCACCACCGCCGCCAAAACCGAGCGCGCCGACCTTTCCCTATCAGTACTTCGGGCGCATGGTCGACGTCGATGGCAGGACGGTCACTTATTTAACGCGTGGCGACACACTTATTCCCATCCATGCACGCCAGTTGTTGGATAATACATACCGCATCGATGCCGTGACAGAAACGCAGATTGTCGTGACGTATGTGCCGCTGGAAGAAAAAATAGTGATCGCCGTGCAGACCGGTAAGTAAAAAAGCAAATAAAAGGCTGGCGCCAGCAAGGCGTTCATGCATAACAGGGAGTAGGCATTGCGTTACAAGGGACATTATTTGGGCTGGGCTGGCGCGGTTTGCAGTGCCGTCTTGCTGGCGGGATGCGGCACGCAGTATATACGCGACGATGCACAGCGCCAGATCGGCGCCGGCAAGTATGAGGATGCGCTGCAGGCCTATGATAAAGCCCTGCTAAACGATCCGGAAAGCGTGATTCTACGCACCGGCCAGCTTGCCGCGCGCGACACCATTCTGGCACGCTTGTTGACGGCGGCGACGGCGGCACGTTCGCGCGGCAATGAGACCCAGGCGAAGGAAATCCTGCAGCGCGCGCTAGCAATACAGCCCAACGAAGACAGGGCCAGGGCCATGTTGCTGGAAATCGAGCGCGACACGCGGCAAAAGGCTGCCGTGGCCAGCGCCCGCGAACTGATTGAGAAAGGCATGCGCGAGCGCGCCATGCTGGTGATCGAGGCTGCCCTGAAGGATACGCCAAGAAATACCGAATTGCTCGGCCTGCAGCGGCAACTGGAACTGGCCAGCAAGCAGTCCGAGCTGAGCGTCGCCCGGCTGGCTGAAACCCGCCCCATCTCGCTCGACTTCCGCGATGCCAACCTGCGCATGGTGCTCGAGGCGCTCACGCGCAACAGCGGCATCAATTTTGTGCTCGACAAGGACGTGCGCCAAGATTTGCGCACCACGATTTTTCTGCGGCAGACACGCCTCGACGATGCGCTGGAATTGCTGACCTCAACGAGTCAATTGACCTTCAAGGTGCTCGATGCATCGACTGTATTGATCTATCCGAAGACAGCGGAAAAAGCCAAGGAATACCAGGACCTGGTGATCCGCGCCTTCTATCTGTCCAGTGCGGACGTCAAGCAGACGGCCTTGCTGTTGAAGACCATGCTGAAGATACGCGAGCCGTTCATCGATGAAAAGCTGAACCTGATCATGGTACGCGAGACACCGGAAACGATACGCCTGGCCGAACGCCTGATCGCGCTACATGACTTGTCCGAGCCGGAAGTGATGATGGAAGTCGAGGTGCTGGAAATCAAGCGTTCCAGCCTGACCGAACTGGGCATCAAGTACCCGGACGGCTTCAACCTGACGCCCATCGCACCCGCCGGCTCGGACGGCTTTACATTAGGCAACCTGAAGAGCCTAAACCGCGATTCCATCGGCATCAATTTGCCCGATGTTCGCATCAACCTGCACCGCGACGTGGGCGACGTGAATATCCTGGCCAATCCCAAGATCCGCGCGCGCAACCGGGAAAAAGCCAAGATCCTGATCGGCGACAAACTGCCGGTGGTAACCACGACCGGCAGCTCGAATAACAACAGCTTTATTTCCGAATCGGTGCAGTATGTCGATGTCGGCCTGAAGCTTGACGTCGAGCCGAATATCTATCTGGACGACGAAGTGGCGATCAAGGTGGGACTGGAAGTGAGCTCGCTGGTGCGCGAGATCAAGACCGCTGCCGGTTCGCTGGTGTACCAGATTGGCACGCGTACCGCGAGTACGGTGCTGCGGCTGCGCGATGGCGAAACCCAGCTGCTGGCGGGGTTAATCAGCAACGAAGAGCGCATGAGCGCCAACCGCGTGCCGGGTATCGGCGACCTGCCACTGGTGGGCCGTCTCTTTTCTTCCCAGCGCGACGACGGCCAGCGCACGGAGATCGTGCTGTCGATCACACCACGCATCGTGCGCAATATCCGCAGGCCGGACCTGAATCAGGCCGAGTTCTGGTCGGGTACGGAAAACGACGTACGCAGCAGGCCGTTGACCCTGCCTGCCGTGGAAAAACCAGGCGCGGCCAAGGGCATGCCACCGGTGCCAGGCCTGCCAGGCGCGGTGCCGATGCCAATGGCTCCGGGTGCGCCGCAGGGCATAGCGCCAATGATGGTACCGCCGCAGGATGGAGGAGTGCCCGTACCAGCCGCACCGCAGGTGGCCCTCTCGCTAGTAGGGCCACAGGAGGTCAAGGCTGGCGACACGTTTACCGTGCATGTCAATGTGAAGGCTGCCACTGCCTTGCGTGGCATGCCGCTGAAGCTGCAATTTTCGCAGCAGAACCTGCAAGTGGTCGACGCGGATGAAGGCGCCTTTTTTACTCAGGATGGCGCCACGGCCAGCGCGAGCAAGTCGATGGAGCAAGTCAAGGGGCTGGCATCGATGGCCATCCTGCGCACCGGCGCCGCCGGCGTGAAAGGCGAGGGCACGATGATGAGCTTCAAGTTCAAGGCGCTTGCGGCGGGCCCTGCCGAGATTCGCGTGTTATCGGCCAAATCGATTTCCTCGACGCCGATCGACGCCGAGACGTTGCCCGCGCCGCTGCGCGTGATGGTCAAGTGAGCCCGTGTCATGCATAAACCGCGCAAATTTGCTCATCGCCTGCGCGCCGGCTATACCACTGTCGAGTTGCTCGTGGTGATGGCCGTGCTCGGCATCCTGGCCACGGCCGCCATGCCGCTGGTCGAGCTGACGGCGACCCGCAACAAGGAGCGCGAACTGAAGCAGTCCTTGTGGGAAATCCGCCGCGCCATCGACGGCTACAAACAGGCCTATGATGCAGGAAGGCTCGGCAAGAACGGCCAGGGGAGCGGCTATCCACCGTCGCTGTCAGTACTGGTGCAGGGCGTGCCAGACCTGGCGGCCGGCGGCCAGACGATGTACTTGCTGCGGCGCATCCCAAAGGATCCGTTCGCGCCTGCCGATGTGAAGGCGGAACTATCCTGGGGCTTGCGCAGCTACCTGTCTCCACCCGAGGAGCCGAAGGAGGGCGCGGACGTGTTTGACGTCTATTCCACCTCGGACAAGATCGGCATGAATGGCATCGCATACCGGCTATGGTGACGCGCCCCTTACAACGCGGCTTTACGCTGATCGAACTGCTGGTGGTGATGGCACTGATCGGCATGCTGCTGTCGCTGTCGGTGCCACGCTATTTCGGCAATGTCGACAAGGCCAAGGAATCGGTGCTGCGGCAAAACCTCGCGCAGACGCGTGACGCGATCGACAAATATTTTGGCGATAATGGCCGTTATCCCGATTCGCTAGACGAAATCGTCGTGCGCCGCTACCTGCGCAAGTTACCTGTCGACCCGATTACCGACCGCAGCGACAGCTGGGTCATTGTCGCGCCGGAAAAAAAGGACATGGGCGCCGTGTTCGACGTCAGGAGCGGTGCGGCGGGCCGCGCACGCGACGGGAGCGAGTATGCCTCGTGGTAACCAGCATGGCTTTACCTATGTCGCCATGCTATTCGCGCTGGCGATGTTCGGTATTGGCTTGGCCGCCGTCGGCGAAGCGTGGAGTACCGCGACACAGCGTGAGCGGGAGGAGGAGTTGATCCAGATCGGCCAGGCGTATGTACGCGCCATCGGTACCTATTACGCACAGGCGCCCGGGACGGCGAAATCGTACCCGCCTTCGTTGCAGGACCTGGTCGAGGACAGGCGCTTCGTTGGCGTGCGACGCCACTTGCGCAAGATTTACCTCGATCCGGTAGGCAAGGGTGCTGAATGGGGACTAGTGAGAGCAGCCGACGGCGGTATCGCTGGCGTCTACAGCCTGAGCGAAAAAGCGCCGTGGCGGCGGCAGCCGCTGTTCCTGCCAGGCGCCGCCCCGGTGATGGGTCAGCGCTACACCGACTGGAAATTTGTCTCCGTGGCAGTGCCATGAGGCGGTTCTCACCTAAGGCTGCCACTGCCTGTTAGAACGGACTGGATATTCATGCAATTTAAGATACGTACATTCCATGCCGCCAGCGGCGCCGTTGCCGAGCGCACGGTGGACGGCGAGGATGCTGCCGCCGTGACGCGCATGGTGGAACAGCAGGGCTATGCTGTATTGTCGGTCGCTACGCAGGGCACGCGCACCCGCACGCGCGGGGTTTCCGGCATCAGGGGTTTTAACCTAGTGCTGTTTTGTGACGAGCTGCGCACTTTGTTGTCTTCCGGCATGTCGCTGGTGGAGGCCATTGATACCTTGTGCACCAAGGATAACGATGATGCCAAGCGCACCGTGCTGTTGGAGATCAGGCAACTGCTGCTGGAGGGCAAGCCGCTGTCGTCGGCGCTGGAGTTGAATCGCATGGGTTTCCCCCCTCTGCTGATCGCCTCCATCCGTGCCAGCGAGCGTACCAGCCGGCTCGACGAGGCGCTGGAAGAATATGTGGCGTATGAAAAAGTTGGACAGGAACTCGGCCGCAAGGTGGTCAGCGCGGCGATCTACCCCAGCCTGGTAGTGGGCTTCGGCATGCTGGTGTGTCTGTTCATGATTTCTTATGTAGTGCCACGATTTGCCAAAGTGTATGACGATTTTTCGCAAAAACTAAGTTTTTCTACGGTTGTCCTGATGAAGGTGGGGCAGATCTCCAGCGATTACCTGGGCCTGATCCTTGCTGCGCTGGTGGGGCTGGTGGTGCTGGCGGTGATAGGCCACCGCAACGGCAAGCTGAAGATATTCCTGCTGCGCGCGTTGGGAAGTTTCAAGTTCGTCCAGCACTATTTACGCCTGTACCAGCTAGCGCGCATCTATCAAACCATGTCGATGCTGCTCAAGGGCGGCTATACGTTGAGCGATGCAATACCGCTGGCGCAAAACTTGGCCTTCGAAAAGAAACTCCAGGATCAGATACTGCGCGCGCGGGGCGTGATCCAGGAGGGTAAGCGCCTGTCGACTGCCTTTGCCGAGAACGGCTTAACTGACACGGTGACGGAGCGTCTGCTCCAGGTCGGCGAAAGATCCGGCAACCTGGCGCGTATCATGGACATTATTGCGCAGACTTATCGCCAGGAATTTACCGTATTCATCGACCGTGCGACCCGAGTCGCAGAACCTATCTTGCTGATGGCCGTCGGTATCATGATCGGTGCGATTATTATCTTGATGTACATGCCGGTGTTCGATCTGGCTGGAGGAATTTGATACATGAGCAGTGATTCTGCTTTATCCGGCATGCCGCCGTTAAATACCTTGCTGGCGCAGGCGCGGGCGCGCGCGCGCGACAGTGGTCTGGCACTAACTACTGAACTGGCGGCGCTGGCCGGCTGCGCAGTAGCCGATCTCGCCACTGCTGCGCCGACCCAGCTGGATATGGCGTATTACACGCAGGCAGCCATGCTCTCCTGCGCTCCGGAACTCTCGCTTCTGAGTTTCACGGACTGCGTCAAGCGCGTGATCTATCCGTTGCGGCTGGCGGATGGCGATAGTTTCGTCGTGGCCGATCCGTGGGATGACCACGCCTTGCAATGGCTGGCCAACAAACTCGGCGGCTATCCAGTCCTGGCTTGGGGCGACAAGACGGACATCCTGGCGGCGCTGGACCAGGCACAGCACCGTATCAAGGCATCGAGCAGTCTGTCGGCCGGTGCTCCGGAACTGCGCGACAACGTTGGCGACGCCGCTGGTAACGTGATTTCAATTGAAACCATCGAACGCAGCACCAGTCCCATCGTACGCTTTGTCGATGCCGCCATCTATGATGCCTGGAAGGCTGGCGCCAGCGATATCCATTTTGAATGCGACCGCAATGGCGTGAAGGTCAAGCTGCGTCTCGATGGCGTGCTGGTGCCGGCCTCCGAGTTGCCGGACCGGGTACGTGCTGAGGAAGTCATCTCGCGCATCAAGGTGCTGGCGCAGCTCGACATCGCCGAGCGCCGCGTGCCGCAAGACGGTCGGTTCCGCATCGAGCTGGGGTTGCGCGAACTGGACTTCAGGGTCTCCATCATGCCCAGCATTTTTGGTGAAGATGCCGTGGTGCGACTACTCGACAAGACGCAGTTAAGAGGCGACGCGCATGCCATTTCGCTTGCCAGCCTCGGCCTCGACACCGACGCCATCGAGCGCATCCGCCGCCTGGCGAAGAAGCCGCATGGCATGCTGCTGGTCACCGGACCGACGGGCAGCGGCAAGACCACGACGCTGTATGCGGCGCTGACGGAAATCCAGACTGGCCAGGAAAAGATCATTACCATCGAAGACCCGGTAGAGTATGAATTGCCGGGCGTATTGCAAATCCCGGTAAATGAAAAAAAGGGGCTGACTTTTTCCCAAGGCCTGCGCTCCATCCTGCGCCACGACCCAGACAAAATACTGGTGGGCGAGATCCGCGATGCCGAAACGGCCGAAATCGCCGTACAGGCGGCATTGACGGGCCATCTGGTGTTTACCACCGTGCATGCGAACAGCGTATTTGATGTGATCAGCCGTTTTGCGCACATGGATATCGACTTATATAGCCTCATGTCGGCGTTGAACGGCGTGGTGGCTCAACGCCTCATCCGCTCGAACTGCCCTATCTGCAGCGTGCCGGAAGCGGCAAGCCAGGAAATGATCGAACGGCTGAAAGTGACGACGCTGGATATCAGCGAACTGACGCTGAAAAGGGGGCGCGGCTGCGAGCATTGCCGCAATACCGGCTATAAGGGCCGGCACGCATTGGCCGAAGTACTGCCATTTGACGATACCCTGCGCACCATGATATTGAACCGCGCCGATGTCATCGAGATCAAACGCTATGCACTGAAACTCGGCGTGCGCCCGCTCTATGTACGCGCGATGGACCTGGTGGCCAGTGGTGCCACCACCATGGAAGAAATTGACCGCGTGGTGGCGCATGATTGATGCATACCATATTTACCTGAATGGCAGCGAGGCGATGCTGCGTCGCCAGACAGGATGGGGGCGATGGCGCCGTGTCGAAGAAATGGCTCGCTGGCAGTGGGAGGCTGGCATGCCGGCCAGCCTGAATTTCGGAGCGCTGGAACTACGCCAGCGCCGGTATGCGACGCTGGCGGTGCACCTCGGCTCGGCGCTGGGCAAGTTCATGATACTGGAACTGCCGGCCGGGCTGCAGAGCGAACAGGAGGAGCACGCCGCCGCGGAGGCGCAGATGCAGCATCAGCTGGGCCTGAACCCAGGGCAGTGGGAGTTCACGTTGGGCCCTTTGCCAGGGCGGAAAAAGGTAGTCGCCTGTGCGCTGCGCGCCGATATTGGGGCGAGGTTGCGCCAGCTGGCAAGTGAGCATGGCCTACGGCTGCTGTCTATGCGGCCCTATGTGGCCGGCGTATGGAATGCGATGCAATTGCGGCGTGGTCCGTCGGCCCCTGCCTTGCCCGACGACAGAGCCGTCATCATGATAGAACGTGACGCTTTCACGATCGTGATTGAAAAGGATGGTGCAATGGCGGCGATGAGCGCCATGACGCATCGCCGCGAACCCGATATGATCAACCGCGAGATACGGCGCATGGCGTATTCCCTGGGGGAGGATGCGCAGCAGCATATCCGCCTGGCAGTAGCGAGCGAACTCCTGCCACTGGCACAGTTGCATACCGAGAAAGTGCTGGAGCAGCATGACTATCTGCAGCCCGTCCTGTATGCCGATTTCCGTGACCTGCTGTTCCAGTCTCCTGTGCAGGTGACGCCATGATGCTGCAACTTGAATTCATTCGTCGCCGCCGCGTTCCGTGGCTGGGACTGTTCTGCATGGGCTGTGCATTGGCCTGGGGAGCAGTACTGCTGGCTGAATCGCTCGCCTTGCGTGAAGTGGCGATGCAGGATGCGCAACGCGCCGTTCAGCTGGAGCAAACTCTCAAGGACCGCCGTCTAGCCGCGCTGAAGTTGCAGGCCAAAAACGATCCGGAAACACTGCGCCGCCAAAAGGAACAGGAAAAAATCATTGCAGCCTTACGTTATCCATGGACGAGAGTGTTGTCGACAATTGAGCAGGCCGATTCCAATGACGTCGCCGTTTTATCGCTGTCGCATGAACAAGCGGGTGGCCAAACACAAATTACCCTTGAAGCGCTGGACAGCCAGGCGCTGGTGCATTTTGTCAATGCGCTCAATGAGGGGAACAGTACCAATTCTCCAGGAGAGAAAGTCGAGGGACAAGCGCAATGGTATATCACGAATTATCAGAGCCAGCGCCAGGACGGTCCGCAGACGGTGAAGGGTACTATCTTGAATAAATAGCTGCCAGCATGGTGGTTTACAAGCAAAAATTTTTACTAAAAATCATATTTTTATGATTCTACATTCTGATTTTTTGATATCATCATAAACAAATAGGAGATTGATATGCGTACGGTATCTCGGGTAGTTAATGTGATGTTTGTTTTTCTGGCGTTAACTTGCGGCTCCGCGCATGCAGAACGTCGCCAGATATTTTATTCCGTAGCATCAGGGCAACCAAGCTGGAAATTGGAAAATTACATGGCGGATGTAGTTGCAATCTGGAATACGCCTTCCTCTTGCAACAACGGATTTATTACCTTTCCAAGCAGTATGAGCGCCGCCGACAAAAATCGTTTTTATGCCACGTTGATGGCTGCAAAGACATCCAATGCCACGATGTTTATTTATTATGATGATGTTCCAGGTTCCTGCATGCTTGTGAGTTTCGGATTGTTGTGATGCTCGCACGTCCATACTGGTAGATTTTGATGCTCGTCGCTTTGTCGGCACAGTCGAGTCTTTTTTCAATAAAGAAAGCCATGTATGAAAATGAAAAATATCGCCAATCTAGTCTTTCTCTCGGCAACCCTTATCAGCACGACCGCAAACGCTGCATTTTGTGACGAAAATATTGCAACCCTGATCAGTCATTCAAACGGCAACGTTTATTTCACAACCGACAAAACTTGTCAGTACTGGTGCCAAATTTCTGGAAATCCGGCCTTCATAAAACAGACATATGCAATGATGATGACCGCGCAATTGACCAATAAAAAACTGGCGTTTGCGTGGAACGAATTAACTGCATGCAATGAAAAAAATAAAGTCTATGCCGTGCCTGATTTCGTGGTTGCAGCACCATGATAAATATATTGACAGCCAATGATTTCGCAGCAACCAGTGTCGCTTACCTGGAACGTTAGAAATGCTGTCGTGGCCGTTTTTTTCCGCGGTCATAGCGGTGTCAGTGGATAATTGGCTATCCGATGGCCAAGACCGCATCGGTCGATCATGCGCCAGTTACGTTCCAGTGACATTAACGATATCGGCAGGATAAGCTTCCCGCCCCGACAATACTCCAGAACTCTCACTCCATGCCGCTTGGAGCCAACTCTTTTGCAGGCGCGCTACGCAGAAAAGCCATTTTGCGCACTGGTTCCGTTTTTTATGCCTGGATAACAATGGGGCGGTCAAACGCGCCCACTATCTCAGAAGGTCATGCCTTGCGCAGACTATACGCCCCCTTTTTCTGCATTAATCAGCCTTCCGAGACGATGACCCAAGCAATCTGGCAAAAGCCGGCCACGCGGTTGCTATGGATCGTGACCGTCTTGTTCAATGCTTGTGCCATTAATAAAATACTTAAAATACCTTTGTAATTTGCATCGACCGCATTCAAGTAGCTCCAGGCTGGTGGAGATGCAATTTCGCTTGGACACGGTGGTGTGGTTGAAGACAGATATACGCGAAGGTCGAAATTTCCGGCCCCGCCGGCGCCCCCTACAGCCTCGATTTGTGCGATCTTCCCGCTAGTAACGCCATCCCAGGCAGTTGCCTGCACGCTGGCAAAGAAAAACAACATGGCGCAAAAAAAATTCTTCATGACGATCCTTGGACGTACATTCATTTAAATTTCCTGCATGAAATATACTATTTTCTTACCACTGTGGCTACTATTTTTAGCCCCTCATTGCTAATTTTATCCAGTACTGTCAGCCCGGACTCACGCACATCAGCTAGCTCGCGATCACGTAGAGCAGTTTTTTGAACCGCATGGCTATTTCGCCGATTGCCTTACCTCCCTTTGATCGATATACGGGGAAATGTTTGTCGCTTCTATTCGCCGTTTTCCAAAATTCGATGCGCGTGGTGGTAATGGCCACGCGTCAACACAATCGCGTTGGATGCAAACACCTGGCCGCTAGCAGTAGAAGTGCATGCAACGTACTCTTTTAATTCTCGCTGTAGTCCTTGTTGCCCCTGTTACTGACACCCCGTGTAAGTAACCCATTAGACGCGATGGCGGCTGTCCGTGCTATCTATTTCCTTACATTTTATGCAGCAGAGTGCAAGTTTTAAATTTTTCATTTTTTTGATATTTAGTTTGCAATTTTTTACTTGCTATGGCGTAATATTTGAAAAATGACTGTTTCATAAAAATCGACTATTGCATCGGCTGATGTCCGCCACTGAACGGAGTCGATTTGAAAAGCTGTTTCCGATTCTTGTTGTGCCTCGGAAAACTCAGTTCTGCTACGGAGAATTCATTGATGACATTGCGCACCATCGGTAACAAACGACTTGCCGGGTTCCTGGAACGGTTGATTTGCGCCGCCTTCTTGAGTGTTAGCGTAGGCGCGCATGCGCAAGGCGTCAGCGTATCGAATAGCGGCACGCCAAGCTACACGATTCCGATTGCCGTGCCGCCGGGAATCGGTGGCATGACGCCGAATATCGGTCTGCTGTATAGCGCCAGTGGCATCAATGGTCCAGTCGGCCTTGGCTGGAGCGTGCAGGGCATCTCCCTCATTACCCGCTGTGCCGGCAACAAGCGCATCGATGGCGTGGCGCGCAGTGTCGAGTATGGCAGCAACGATAAATTGTGCCTCGATGGCCAGCGCCTGATCCAGACCGATGTCTCCGGCAATCCTGTTGCGAACCAACAGAGCGACAGCCTCGGCGGCAGTGGCATGGTGCGCGAGTATCGCACCGACAAGGATATCTATGCGCGCATTCGCGCCTATGGCGCAAGCGGTGATCCCGCCAACGGACCGTCTTATTTCAAGGTGTGGACCAAGAGCGGCCAGATCTACGAATATGGTGATATGGCGGGCAATGCTGCCATCAATGTGAGCAACAAGGGAACCATCACAGCGTGGGCCGTTAGCCGCATCAGCGACACGCTGGGCAACTACATGGATTTCCGCTATGAACAGCGCGACGTCGCCTGGGGCAGCGGCCCCGCAGTCGGCAACGCGACACTGGGCCACGAGTGGCGCCTGAAAGAAATCCTCTACACGGGAACGGCGGCGCAACAGCCGGCCAACCGCGTTGTATTCGAATATACGGAACGCCCCGACATGGTACGCGGCACGCTGCAGGACCGCTCCGAAGCCTATCACCAAGGCGGCAAGAACGTCAGCATCTGGCTGCTCGACAAGGTGTCGACGTATATCAACTGGCCCGGGAATGTATCCGCCAAGCCGTCCAATACAGTGCATGTCAAGTCGGTCAAGCTTGACTACGACAACGGTCCAGTGACCTTGCGCAGCCGGCTGGTCAAGGTGCGCGAATGCGCGGACATCAATCTCGGCAAGTGTCTGCCAGCCACTATCTTCAGCTATTCGCCGGGCGGCGGATTGAGCTACACACCCAACACGGCGTTCAAAAATACCGAATTGTCGACCATCGTCATGACCAGCTTAACAGGAAATTATGGCGTCCTGACGGGTAACTTCTTCGGCAATGGCCGTACCAGCATTCTGCGCTGGTCGGATGTACCCGGTGAAAACCGGCTGTTCCGCAGCGACGGCGATGGTGGCTTTACTGCCATTTCAAACGGTACGGGAGCAGGGCAGTTCAACATCACCAATCAGAACCTCTTCAAGAGCGATGGTTGTTATACGTCCACCGCCATCGATTTTAATGGCGATGGATTGACCGATATTCTGCGTGCTCGCGGCGATAGAACCAGTGGTTGCGGTACCGTACCGAGCATCTTGTATCTCTCCAATGGCGATGGGTCATTCAATGCAAGCACCATCACCGGTATTGAAATGATGAAAATACCGTCTGCGACCATGGATCGTTTTGATTGTTCTGGGCCGCATGATCCTTCCCTATCATGCGAAGAATACGGGAAATATATCGGTGTATCGCGCAATCTCGGGCAAACCTATTATCTGATGGATGTGAATAATGATGGCCTGTTGGACATTGTTACCGCCATACTTCCGGAGTTCACCACGACACTAAATCCTCCCAGCGATGCGGCACTGTGTGCCAGCCTTGTTTGTAACCGGATTTTTCTAGGGCAAACCAATGGAACTTTCAGTGAGCTTCAGGCGAGCAATATCACGCATGTTTCTCTGTATGGCGAACCCCAGCAATCTTTTGGTTATGGCGGCAACACTTCCTATATCGCCGACGTCAATGGCGACGGGCTGACTGATTTTGTCGTAAAAAGTGGCATCTGGTTGTCCCGTGGCGATGGCAATTTCGACTATGATCCGGCCCATCAGGCGGTAGCAGCATGCGATTACCCAATGGATTTCAATGGCGATGGACGTTTCGATTGCATTAATCCTGCCGCGAGTGGTGCATACCAGACATTGATGGTGGCTGACGGCACCTACATACAGAGAAAAGCTGGCAACTTCAATTTGGATTCTGTCGATGCGGGATTGCAGAAGCAAGATATGTACGGCCGCGCTATAAGCGGGATGCAGGTAGCTGATTTCAATGGCGATGGCCGCGCCGATATCCTGCACTGGCGCGACGATCCGTCGCAGAACCGCATCTATCTGAGCAATGGCGACGGCACCTTCAGCGCCGGTGCCTTTAACTTGACCAGTGCCAACGACCAGCTGCAAAAGAGCGACGGCAGCGCGCGCTTTGTGCTGGGCGACTTCAGCGGGCGCGGCGCCGTCGAAATCCTGCGCCTGAAGGCCTCGCCGTCCTCGGCGAACGACGCCAGCCGCAATGTCCTGTATGCCAAGGTCGACCCGATGCCACCCGACCAGCTGATGTCGGTGCGTACCGGCAATGGCATCAGCACCACGCTGAACTGGGTGCCGCTGACCAGCCCGAACACCGGCAGCCTGGGCCCGCGCTACAAGAGCGACCGCGGTACCCCTGACGCGGCCGTCTATCCCATGGTCGATGTGCTCACGCCGACCTATGTCGTCGCCACCGTGACGGCCAATGCCGGCTTTGGCGGTACCCTGCAAAAGACCGAGTATGCCTACACCGGCATGAAGATGGCCTACGATGGCCGCGGCTGGCTGGGATTTCGCAGCAACGCGACCCAGCATACCGCGCCCAATGACGAGTACCTGACCGTCACCACGCAGAACATCCAGAATGGCCCCAATCCGGGGCCGGCCAGCATGAGCGAAACGCGCCGTGGCGCCCTGGATCAGCCCTCCGCGCCACTGCTCAGCCGCAGTACCTTTATCTATTGCGATAAAACAGCGGCGGCCGGCGCGCAGGAGGCAGCCACCGCCGGCGCCCCATGCGCCACCAGCGCCAAGGTGCAGCGTCCTTACCTGTATCAAAGCAAGGAAGAGGGCTGGGACCTCGAAGGCGTGGCACTGCCGACGGTGACGACCACCAACACCTTCAACAACAGCGGCGACGCGCGCGAGATCCTGACGGTCACCAGCAGCACCTCCGGCCCGGCGCAAAGCAGCAGCAAGCGCACGACGAATGACTATCTTGCCGATAACACCAGCGGCGACAGCTGGATCCTCGGGCGCCTGAAAACGGCCACAGTCCTGAGTGATGTCAGCGGCAGTTCAAGCCTGCTGCCGACCGTGTCGGCTGGTGCGCCAACGTCGGGCTCGGGCACCGATCCGGGCGTCACGCCGATCCAGCCGGCGGTCAATCCTGCTGCGCTGATGGCCATCATCAACCTGCTGCTGGGAGACGACTGAGATGGCCGCCAACATCAGCGCACATCCGACGGCCGGCACGGCCCAGTTCAACTATTCTCTGTCGGGCATGGCAAGGACCGCAATGCGACAATTGACTTGCTGGCTGATCGCGCTGTGCGCCTTTGGCACCACCCTGGCGCAGGCGCAGACGCCGGCCAATCCGCTGGCCTACAGCCGTTCCAGCGCCTTCGAATATGACCCGGCAACAGGGCTGCTGACCAAAGAAATCGTCGAGCCGGGCACGCTGTCCTGCGTCACCACCAGCTATGCCTACGATGCCTACGGCAACCGCACCAGCGCCACCACCACCGACTGCGGCTCCGGCGGGCGCGCCGCGTTCCTCAGCCGCAGCAGCGGCAGCACGTATGCCGCCAGCACGGTCACACTGGCGGGCATCGGCAACGTCAGCATCCCGGCAGGTGCCTTTCCCAGCACATCGACGAATGCCCTGGGACATGCGGAGAGCAAGGAATACGATCCGCGCTTTGGCACACTGACCGCGCTGACGGGGCCCAATGCCCTGACGACGCGCCTGCAGGTCGATGATTTCGGCCGCACCGTGCGCGAAACGCGCGCCGATGGCGGCAGCACCATTACCGCCTATTGCTATTTGCCGGACCGTGAGATTGCCGACACCAGTTCGAACAGCGCGCACTGTCCGGCACCGCCGCGTGCCGAATGGACACCCGAGGCAATCAGCTTTGTCCACGTCGAGCCGCGCAACAGCGCCGACGCGAAGAGCGGACCGTTTTCGCGCGTGTACATGGACGCCGCCGGGCGCAAGGTGCGCACGGTTACGGAAGCCTACGATGGCGCCGCCCAGCCGGGCGGCACCGGGCGCCTGATCGTGCAGGACACTGATTACAACACACAGGGCGTGGCGGTAATCAGCACCCAGCCGTACTTCCTCGATTCGCAGTCCTCGAGCAGCACTGGCAGCGGCGACTATGGCATGAGCATGAATATCTACGATGCGCTGGGGCGTGTCGTACGCGTGTATACCAGCGATCCGCTGGGCAAGCACGGCAGCGTGCAGTTCGGTACGCGCCGCGCCATGAACGCGGCAAAAAACATCATCTTCTACAAGGGCTTGACGGTCACCTACGAGAACGACCACGGACAGCAGCGCCTGGAAGAAAAGAATATCGATGGCAAGCTGGTGCGCGTGACGAATACGCTGGGCGCCCAGCTGGCACACCAGTACGATGCGTTCGGCAACCTGATCCAGACCCGCGATGCGATGCAGAACGTCATCAGCGTGAAATACGATATCCGCGGGCGCAAGAAGGAAATCGTCGATCCGGATACGGGCTGGTGGCAGTACGACTACAACGCGCTGGGTGAACTGGTATGGCAGCAAAGCCCGAACCAGCGCGCGCTGAATCAAGCCACGACCCTGGAATACGACCTGCTGGGGCGCCTCATCAACCGTTCCGAGCCGGAATACGCCAGCTACTGGCGCTATGACCGCTACCTCGACGGCAGCGCCTGCAGCAAGGGCATCGGCAAGCTGTGCTCGAGCGGCAGCAGCAATGGCGTGAGCCGCAAGATCGCCTACGACAGCCTGGGACGGCCGGTCAATACGCGCACGGATGTGACCGGTGGACCCAGCTTTGCCAGCGGCGTGCGCTACGACGCGAATGGCCGCCTGGTGAGCCAGATCTATCCGACCGGCGTGCAGGTGGACTACCAATATACGCCGAAGGGCTTCCTGTCCTCGGCCACGCTGGCGCAGGCGGCCAGCATTACGCCGCTGCCGGGCGCGAATGGCGCGGCGACGGCACCGGCGACGAGCCGCCCGGCCGGCAGCCTGCTGTGGCAAGGCCAGTTCTATGATGCGCGCGGCCAGGCGGAGCAGCAGTTCTATGGCAACAACGTCACGGTGCGCGCCGCCTTCGAACCGGTCACCGGACGCATCCGCGGCAATACCGCCGCCTTCACGGGTTCGTACGCAGCGATCCTGGATTACCAGTATGAATGGGACAGTTTGAACCACCTGCGCAAGCGCATCGATGCGAATGGCGATGGTGTCAGCGGTTCGGTGACGGACGATTACGGTTACGATCCGATCGGCCGCTTGAGTAGCTACAGTGTGTCGGCACCGGCCGTGCCGGGGCTGCAGCGCACGGTCAGTTTGCAATACAACGCGCTGGGCAGCGTGCTGTACAAGAGCGACGTCGGCACCTACAGCTATCCGGCATCGGGACCGGGCGTGGTGCGCCCGCATGCCTTGATGAGCGTCAGCGGCGCGGTACCGGCCAGCTATACCTATGACGCGAACGGCAACCTGACGGGTGCCAGCGCCGGCAGCTACCGCAAGATCAGCTACACCAGCTTTAACCTGCCAGACGGACAGAATGGCCTGGAAGGACCGAACGGTTACCCGCGCTACAGCTGGCAGTACGATGAAAACCACCAGCGCGTGAAGGAAACCCGTGTCGGCAGCAATGGCACGCGCGTGACCTGGATGATGCACCCGGACAATGCCGGCGGCCTGGCCTTCGAGAGCGAGCAGAACGGCAGCAGCATCAGCAACCGGCATTACCTGTCGATCGGCGGCGCCAGCCTGGGCGTGCTGGTGACAACAGGCAGCCTGCCGGCACTGGGCGCCGGGCAGATGGAGCCGTGGATACCGCCTAGCTTGGTGATCGTGAAACTGGAATACTGGCACAAGGACCTGCAGGGAAGCCTGGTCAGCACGACCGACCATAACGGCACGCTGACGGCACGCTACTCCTACGATCCGTTCGGCAAGCGCCGTACGGCCGGCGGCAACTACGACGCCAGCGGCAAGCTGGTGTATGACTGGAACAATACCAGCAGCGGCACCGACCGCGGCTACACGGGCCACGAGCACCTGGACGACGTCGGTGTGATCCACATGAACGGGCGCATCTTCGATCCGCGCCTGGGCATGTTCATGCAGGGCGATCCGTTCATCCAGGATCCGATGAACCTGCAGAACTACAACCGTTACGCGTATTGCTATAACAATCCGATGACCTGCGTCGATCCGACAGGATATTGGAGTTTAGGAAAATTACTAAATCCATTTAGCCTTATCCGCCGTATTGCACGTAGTCCAATTGGAAATAAACTGGGCTCAATTGCAATTAGTATTGCCTCGGTGATCTTCTGCGAAGGCAGCGCTGCAGCTTGCAATGGGGCTGGGCAAGCTGTTTGGGCGGGATTTTCTGGTCAGTCGCTCTCAAGTTCTGTTCGTACTGGATTTGTAAGTGGCGCCACCACCTATGCCATGTCTGCTGTAGGAGAAACCTGGACTGGAGGAGGCGTTGATGGAGCCACAGACTATTCTAAATTTATGAATACGATGGGAAGTGCAGCGGTGAGCTGCGGCTCAGCAGTGGCAAGTGGAGGCAATTGTGCCAGTGCCGCATTGGCAGGTGGATTCTCGGCTGCGTGGGGTAATTATGGTTTAGGATACGCTCCTGGAAACGCCGCGTCGACAATTATCAAAAACACCATTGTTGCCGCTTCAATAGGAGGGATGGGATCGGTTATAGGCGGTGGAAAATTTTTGAGTGGAGCGCAAACTGGGGCATTTTCCTATTTGTTTGCACAGTTTGCTAGGGAATTTAGAGATGGCTACGGAAGCTTTTCCATTATTAAAGGTGGGCAACTAAACGGAGCAGATGGTAAAGCCTTATTTGACTCGAGAATATCGCAACTCGAAGCTGACGGAACCTTACCAAAGCAAAATTATTTTATGCGCATGTTCTTCCCCAATTTTACTTTTTTTGAAACCTATGGAGTATTGCTGGACAATAGAGTTCGCCAATTTCTTAGTCTTGATGCCGCCCAGCAATTTTCCATAAAAACTGGCGGAATTGTTGTTGGAGGAGCGACAACAGATAATTTCAGCAGAATATATCTAACCGCCACATCTAAAGCGATCATCCCAGGATTAGGAAGGACAGATTCTGCAGAAACTATGGATTTTGTCATAATGCATGAATTCGGACATCAAGGACAAGGGGGCGGCTGCATCGGGAACGAAAAATGCGCAGACGATTATGCGTTGAAAAAATTAAATCCAAACAGGTAAATAAGTTTATGAATTTCAAACTTTTTTTCATTTTTGTGGCACTTTTCACTTTGCCAATCGACTCCTCTTCCGAGGAATTAATTAATGTGGGGAGTGCGTCAAGCTCTATATCTCTTAATGAGGCAGTTGCAAGATCGAAAATTGTTGCAAAAATTCAGATATTGTCTATTCATCCAGTTTTGAACAGTAATTCCAAGGATGAAATCCCTTGCGGATTCTCATATCATGCAAAGGTTACTCAATCTTTGAAGGGTGCTGAAAAATATATTAATTTCTTCATGCCGCTAAAAAATGATTCAATTTTTATCGACAACAATTATTTGGTTTTTTTAAAATACAGAAGTGAAGAAGATGCTCGCCAAATTTTTTCACTCATTTCTGATGGAATGTCCAACTCAGAAAGCTACGCCGTGAAATGCCGATTTCCTCCTGGATATTACATCTCAATAGATCCTTCTCTCATCATTCCATTTGACTCTGAAGCAAGTAGACAATTTGGTGGCGAGTGGCTTACATCAAAACCTGGCATAATATTCTGTGAAACCAAAATAAACTCGAACACCGATGACGAAAAATTTTCGAAAAGAAAAAAATCTGGCCATACTGTAATTAATTGGAATGAGGTCTCAGGGCTTATACAAAAATCAAAAAGGAAATTTAATTTTTTCAACAAATATTATATTGACGAATGCGTAAATTGACTTGCAAAAATTATTCCCCATGAATTGTCTATTTATATTTTTATTATTTTCACATCATTAAAAGCATGCCCAAGCTATGCCGCTTGCAATAGCGATATCGCTGCCATAAGAAAATTTCACTGTTTTAAAGGGTATATCAAGACTCGACGCTTAGTCTATTTCCAAAGTTCAGGATATGCATCTGCAGTTACCACGAGGGCCGCAGCGATGCTTGCCAGCATGCGAATGCAGGGCGGCGTCGCCGTACAGGATCGGCGACGGCATGTTGCCTCGCAGAGAGCATGCCGGATGTGGCGATTATTCTGCTCAAGGCTATCGTTGCCTGATAATTGTTTATCACGGAAGGGCAGGGACATCCGATGCGTTGTTTTGCGTTCTGCAGCGGTTTGCCGAGCGCCTGCGGCGGTATAGGGGTTTGAGATGCAGTGGAACGTAAAACACGGTTAAGCCATTGGCTAAGCTTAGCCGAGCCTCTCCCCCGGCATCATGCGCACGCTCCAGGTCGGCGAGCACCCGACCGGGCTGGTCCAGGTCATCGCCGTATTTGGCCCCATCGACAAGACGCTGCACACACTGACCTATATCGATAACGAAGCTAAGTGCCGGGGCACGCTGACTCAGCTTAACCTTGGCGAGAGGCGGCACTCGTTGCGCTCAGCCGGATGATCAACATGATCGTGCTGTGGAACACCAGCCACCAGCTACATGGGGCCTTCATTGAACCAACTGTGGGCGGACGGTTTCGAGGTAAGGAATGAGGACGTGGCCAGGCTGTCGCTGCTGCTGCATGAGTACATCAACATGCTGGGCCGGTATTCGTGTTCGGTGCCGAATGCGGTGGATAAGGGCGAGTTATGGCTGTTACTCGACCCAGCGAGCGATGAATAGTTCCGCGAGCCTGGCTTAACTGTATTTTACGTTCTTATCGAAAGGATATCGTTACACGAAGTAAACATACCCCGTGGCGACGGCGGCCCCTGTTTCGCCTGGTTCTGATTTTTCACACTACTTTGATTGGCGTCACATAATACCGCCGCCTCTCAGAGCGCCCCTGTTAGGAGCGTGCATGCTTTCCACACCAACCATTGCGCTGTATCGAGCCGGCAGTGCAGGCCAACCTCTCAACCACTGTATCTCCTTGACAATGGTGTTCGGGAAGGACGTAAGCGTAAAACCAGCGCCGTCTTGAACCGGGTGTTGATTTGCTAGATGATGGCATCAGACCGCTAGGAAGCGGCGTGTTGTTTAAGCTGAGGGGAGCTGTGCGGTACAGTTCCAGGGCAGGAAGTCGCTAAACCGGTTGACCGGATGGTCTGCGATATTTGCCAGTACATGGCGCATCCAGGTTTCATGGTTAACACCGCACAGCTTGGCGGTGCCGATCAGCGAGTAGATCGCGGCCGCCCGTTCGCCACCGCTGTTGACGCCGACGAACAAGTAGTTGCGCCGGCCGATGGCGATACGGCGCAGCGCCCGTTCAGCGGCCGAGTTATCGATCTCGATGGGCCGTTGTTGCAGTAGCGCGTCAGCGCCGGCCACAGGTTCAGGGCATACAGGATGGCCTCCGCCGTGGCCGACTTGCGCGACAGCTTTTCAAGCGTGGCGCGTAGCAAGCTGCCGAAGTCGTCGAGCAATGGTCGTGATCGTTGCTCGCGCACCTGCTGTCGTTCATGCGGCGGTTTGCCGCGTATCTCGGCCTCGATCACATACAGCTCGGCGATGCGGCGCACCGCCTCGGTTGTAATGGCCGATGCTCTAGCTGTATGCAGATCGTGGAACTTGCGGTGCGCATGAGCGGGTCTTCGTCCCGAGCCGTTTGCACCCTGGCCGCCAAGCCATTGAAGCCAGAGTGCATGTCGGTCACCCCGGCTGTAATCCAAAGGCGCGTGCCCGCTGGCAAGCCGATTATAGCCGCAGGCTTTGCAAGACGAGCTGGAGCAGCGCGGCGTCGATGCCGGCATGCAGACGCACGACGGCATCGCCAATAATGATTTCGATCATGCCGCTTGGCTCAGCCGTGTGCGGGACCGGCGGCGCCATCGCGATCGGCTTGAGCAGCACCGGCATCTTGACCGACGCGACCGGCTCGAACAAATCAGCACGCAAGTCACGGCGCCACTTGAATAGCATAATGGCGAGACGCCGTTTGAAGTCAGCTGGATAGTTGGGGCGGCCTTTGCAGTTGCCTGCCGTTTTATCTGTATCCAAAGTGATTCCCAAAAAAAGTGACGGGAACTACTTTTGGGTATGTGGACTTTTAAAGGTAGACGGCTGTGGGAAGACGCCTACGGCTACGCGATGGACGAGCGCATGACGCAAGCGCTGACGGCAACGGCGTTGTGGAAGACCGTGCGCAACAAGCGCCCCGCGCCGGGCCTGATTCACCGTTCCGACCGTGGCGCCCAGTACTGTGCCCATGGCTATCAAAAACGGGTGGCACAGTTCGGCATGCAGCCGACCATATCGCGCGGGGGAAACTGCTACGAAAATTGCCCATGGAGAGCTTCTGGGGCAGCCTGAAAAACGATCTGCTGCACCATCAACGTTACGCGACCCGGGCGGACGCGAAAGGCGCAATACTGAGGTGTTCTGTCAATAATGGACACGCCCGTTTCAAGCAGCCGGCGCGTGTTTGTTGAAATTATCTGCAAACGATGCGGGCGATATGTTACCAAGGCGCGAGTGGCGCCGCTGGCGGTTGCAGAAAATCTCGATGTACTCCTTGATCGCTGATTCGGCGTTGGCCCGGGTAGCGTACTCTGATGATGAATCATCTTGTTCTTCTAGCTGCCTCAGAAGCTCTCCCTGGGGGCATTATCGTAGCAGTTCCCTTTGCGCGACATGGATGCCGCATACCGAATTGCGCGGCGAGGGTGTGATTGTCGTCGGCACAGTATTGTGCTGCCGCGATTAGAGTGCAGAATCAAGCCTGGTGGCGGCCGTTTGCTGCGCACCGCCCGCCACGGCGCCTGCGCCGTCAACTCCTTCGTCCTCCGCGCTCCGACCGCGTAGCCCACCATTTCACAGGTGAAGACGTCCTTGATGCCCGCCAGGTAAAGCCATCCCTCGTCCGTGGGGACATAGGTGATGTCGCTGATCCAGGCTTCATTTGGCTTCCTCGGCGCAAAGCGCTGCTCCAGAATGTTCGGTGCCACCGGAAATGCGTGAATCGAATTGGTGGTGGCTTTGAACTTCTGTTTTTGCTTGCAGCGCGGGCCCACCTCACGCCGCAAGCGCACAATCCTATCTCTGCCAGCATTGAAGCCTTGCGAGAACAACTCTGGTTGCAAGCGCAGCGGGCCATATGTCTCACGCGTCTGCACGTGTGCAGCCTTGATTGCGATCTTTAATCGCTCGTCATCTTGTGCACGCTGCGACGGCGTGCGCTCCAGCGCCGCGTAGAAGCCGCTGCGCGACACTTCGAAGACGCGGAACAACAAGCCAAGTGGATAGTGAAGCCGCACCGATTTTATGAACGCGTACCGGGCAGCGGCTCCCTCGCGAAGTAAGCGGTGGCCTTTTTAGCACGTCCTTTTCCATTCGTTCGACCGCCAGTTTTTTGTGCAGCCTGGCCACCTCGGCCTCCAGCTCCGCGACGCTACGGCTACGGGGTGACGCGGCTGGATCGGTACCTCGTTTGGCGGCGCTTAGGCGCTGGTCAAAATCCGCCACAGTGAGAACAGCAAGAGCCCCGGGCGAAGTGGCAACATGGACAATCCCCGCAGGAATGGCGCGAGATCGTCTGGCGCATGTCTGATGAGGTTTCGCCGCTGCTCGCGATCCAGATATAAATCCCTCGTTTGGCGACGTTCTTGAATGCTTTCAGCGTTTCGCTCCAGGAGAAGTTCGAATTGACCTTGCCGTCAGCGAATGCACAATTGAGGGCTGCACGTACAGCCGCAATGTCGCGGTTGACGCTATCCTTTGAACGTTCCCGGACCTCACCAGCCTTGTTAATGGTGATGGGTTTAGCTACCATGCGACGACGAAAGTCGTTCATCTGGTCGCGGGTCAATTTCATCAGTTCTATCTTGTGTATAGGGTCCTGCGTGATCCATCGGCGATAACGTGCGGCGAGGTCTTGTGCTGGCTTGCTACCCTTTAGCTCCTGAATCCGCTTCACATACGCGTTACAGGCATCCAATACAGTTGTCGGTTGATGAATGGCGCCAGCGTCGCCTGTGGCCGCGTGAGAAAACCATTCACGTGCGGCTGCTACAGCCCTGTCAAAACGTTCATGATGCATATATTGATCTAACGTGCCTAGACTATTTTCGACTTCATTTCCTGTCTCATCGCGATGTCGAAGCAGCCACGTTCCGCTTGAGCTATCTTACATTTTGCGAAACCCGACATAGAAGCCTTTGCTGATTCTGTGCCAATACGGTTCACGCCGGGTTTCAGCTTGTTGCGCGCTGTAACTGTATCGATTTTGTTGGCCATGCCATCCTCCGTAACGTGCAAGAATGTTGTATGTGTTCAACCGTAAAATCAGTAGTCAATGTACGGGAAAAGTACGGGAGACATAAGCACATTTCAGCGGACGCAGGAGGACGAAAATGCTGCGTTCTCCTATGATGGAATAGTCCAGTGACATCCATTCAAGTGCAGGTTCGCCTCATTCACACTGCAGGGGTCGCAAGTTCGAAACTTGCACTTCCCACCAAGAATTCGCAATACATCAAGTACTTATATTAAAGCCGACACATTATGTGGTCGGCTTTTTTATTGTGCGAAGATAAAGGCAAGGGGCGGTTGACCTTGCCAACCGTCGCCAGCGGCTAATGCGACAGCACCGAATCGCGCGACTTGTGCCCGAGGTAAGGCAGCAAGCTGATGAGACCAAGCACTGCCAGCGCGACACCGACCCACAGCGGCGAGCGCAAGCCGTAGCCGGCGGCGATGCCGAGGCCGCCAAGCCATGAGCCGGCGCCCAGGCCGATGTTGATGACGGAGGTATGGACGGTGTTGACCAGCGGCCCCGGATGGGCGGTCTTCATCACGCGGGCGATGATGGCGGGATTCATCGACATGCCGACCAGGCCCGTGACGACCAGCAAGGCGACGGTGATGGTCTTGTCGTGCGCGAAGACCGCGAACAGCGCCAGGCTGATGCTCAGGATGACCATGCCCCAGACCATGATGACGGTGGTGTAGCGGTCCGCATAACGGCCGACCATGCCATTGCCCACCACGTTGGCGACGCCGTAGATGCCCAGCAGCCAGGGGATGGCGGACATCGGAAAACCGGTAACTTCCGTCAGGATGGCCGCGAAGTAGCTGAACGCCGCGAAGATCGCGCCGATGATGAGGCCGCTGCTGGCATACGCCGCCCACAAGTGGCGGTTGCGGAACTCTGCCAGTTCATTGCCGAGGCTGACGACTTCGGATGGCTTGGTGCGCGGCACCAGCACGGTGATGAGCGCCAGGCACATCAGCGCGAGCAGGACCACCAGCCAGAAGCTGGCGCGCCATCCCAGGTGCTGGTCGATGAGGGTGGCGACCGGCACGCCCACCACCGAAGCGAGCATGAGGCCGCCGATCACGACGGCGGCGGCGCGTCCGCGCGCGTTGGGGCTGACGATATCGGCGCAGATCGCCAGGGACAGGCCAAAGCAGGTGGCGGCGGCCACGCCCGTGACCACCCGCGCGACGGCCAGGATGTCATAGCTGGTGGCGGAGGCGGCGGCGGATTGGGCCAGGACATAAAATCCCAGCAGCCACAGCAGCCCCTGCTTGTTCGGCACGCGCAGCTTGAGCAGGACGATGGTGCTCAGCGGCCCTCCGATGACCATGCCCATGGCGTAGAGGGAGATCAGATAGCCGATCCGTGTCACCGGTTCGTCCATGGCCAGGGCCAGTGACGGCATCATGCCCGCCACCATGAATTCGGATGTGGTTAACGAAAAGATCGTCAACCCCAGAATGTAAACAACCAGCGGCATAGCAATATCCTTCGAGAGTAATAACAAAAAACACTAGCCAGGGATGGCGCGCGCGCCGGCCGCATGCGGCCCTTGCAGGCGCCATGCCCTGGTCAGGTGTTGCAAGACGTAAAGACGCTGTCCGGAATGTCGCCGACAGACAGATTGGGAAAGTCGCGTACCGAACGGTGCTGCAGGTCATTGCCCGTGACCATGCGCAGCAGGCGGTTGCCACCGGCCTCCAGGTAAAACACCGATGGCGGCTTGCCCGCTGGCTCGACTACCCAGGCATCCGCCTCCCGGCCCAGCACGCTGTGGCGGCCGTCGTGACGGGCGCCGCCGTCCAGCAGCACCGCTTGCGGCAGGAACAGCGCCTGAAACGGCGTCACCTCGTCGGCCAGCGCCGTTCCCTGCAGCTGTGCGCCAGTTGCCTGCGTCTGCCGTGCATAAGCCACTTTCTGCTTGCGGCTTTGTTCACGCCCGGCGTCGCCGGTTTCCGACATCCATAACAGGTGTCCATGTTCCTTTTCCGGCCAGGGGTTGAACAGGCCATCAATGCGGCAGATGTTGCGCGCATAGTCGAACCAGCAATAGCCGGACGTGATCTGGTCGTCCTCCTGCATCGGCGTCCAGTAGGAAACATAGGCGCTGCTCCATTGCATCGGCAGCAGCGGCGGGGAGACGTGTGTCGGCATGGTATCTCCCTAGCGGCCCAGCGCGTAGCCAAGGCTGGCCATCAGCGCTTCCTGCAGCGATGGCAAGTCCTTGCGGCGGGCGTCGAAGCTGGCGGTCAGCTCTGCATTGCTCAGGTCGATACGCTCGCCTACGGTTTCAAACCACAGGCGGCTGGCGTTGGCGTGGTCCTTGAACAATTGCATCAGAGGCACGGCGCGGACATTGAAGCTGTCCAGGGCCGCGGCCGTGCCGGCTTCGGTATTGAGGATTTTGACCAGCAGCAAGGCCGCCACCACCGCCATGGTGGTGCCATGGCCGATGGAAAAATGCCCCGATTGCAGCGCATCGCCGAGCAGGACGAACTTGCCGTCGCAGGCCCGGTCGCGGCTGAGGGTCATGAAGTTGCGCCAGCCCTGGCCCGGTTGGCTCTGCAGCCCATGTTCGCCGAGCTCGGCTTTGAACGTCTTGGCGATATATGCGGCGGCGTCGCGCTCGGACAGCGCTTCCAGCCCGGCCCTGGCGTACGTCTCTTCGCTGCATTCGACGATAAAGGTGCTCATCGTGTCCGAGTATTTGTAGGCATGGCCGATGAAAATGCCTTGCTCATTGCAGCGGAACACCAGGTTCATCTGGTCGAACAGCTGGGTGGTGCCGTACCAGATGTATTTGTTGCGGCCGAAATCGATGTGCGGCACCAGCGCTGGCGGCAACTCCAGCGATTTGTAATTGACGCCATTCGCCACCACGACCAGGTCGTACTCGGCTTCCAGCTGCGCCCGGGGCGCCGGCGGCGTTTCGTAGCTGATCGCGATGCCGGCCGCCACGCACTTGGCGCGCAGTGCTTGCACCAGGGCCTGGCGTCCGACGCCGCACAGGGTCACGCCGGTGCTCATCAGGTTGGGCTGGTCGTGGTGCACGAGCTTGAACTCTTCCAGGAACTGCGGATTGAGCCGTTCCGGCTGCTCCAGATAGGAGAGCGGATTGGCCGGGTGGCGCGGCGGCCGTCCAGGCAGCACGACGCCCCAGCCCAGCACTTCTTCCGGGGTATTTTTTTCCGTGATGCTGATATTCCAGCCGGGCTGGGCTTGTTTCATCTGACTGGCGAAGAGCAGTCCTGCGGGGCCTGCGCCGATAACGAGAATGTTCATTAATTTACCCTTCCAAGTTTGTACCAAACGTTTTGTTTCTTCTGGATTTGCTGCAATTCATCGTAAGGAACCGATGTGAAGTACAGTTTCTCCGCCATGTCTGGCGGATAAACACGGGGGAATTTCTTGTGCATGTAGCGCGTGTAGCGCGTCTGCAGGAAGAAAATCAGATTCGGATTGCTCAGCGCTTCATAGTTGGCGATCGCCATGTCCTGCATGGCGTCCGCCTGCACCTTGCGCTGCTGCGTGAACTCGGACAGGGCAGGGCCCAGGGCATTGCCATGCTTTTCCAGCATGGAAACGAAGACGTGGACGTCTTCCAGCGCCATGTTCATGCCTTGTCCGAGGAAGGGGGCGGTGGCATGCGCCGCATCGCCGATCAGCAGGATATTGGCCTTGTAGTGGAAGGTGCTGGATCGGACATTGATGAGGTCGTTGCTGGGCAGCGCCATGAACTGGTCGATCATCTCTTTGCGGCGGTCCGGCGGCAGGTTGCCGAAGTAGCGGCTGAAGAAGTCGGCCATGGCTTCGCGGTTGAGCGTGCCCAGGCTGGGCGTGCCCGTGTAGGGCAGGCACAGGGCGAAGCTGATGCTGCCGTCCGGAATGGTGGCCGCGCGGCCGGCAAACAGGCCCTTGGAATCCATGCCGAAGAAATACAGCAAATCCTTCCGGAAACCCAGATCCGCCGCGTTCGGCAAGACCAGCGTCTTGTAGCCGTGGCGGAAGTAACTCTGTTTGAACTCGAAACGGCGCACGCCGCTTTGCATGGCGCGCCGCACGGCCGAGTGGGCGCCGTCGGCGCCGATGACCAGGTCGCCATGCAGCTGCTGCACGGCGCCGTCCGGGCCCTGGATCAGCACGATTTTTCTTTCCAGGTCGACATCCAGGCATTTATGCTCAAAGTAATACTTCACTTCGTGCAGGGCGGCATGCCGGTTCAGCAGGCGCTGGAAGGCGGTGCGGTCCAGCGACAGGGGAAACAGGCCTTCGAGCGGGGTCAGCTCGCGTATGCGGTGCCGGCCGCCCACGCAAAATGCCATGCCGACGATGGGTTCGCCGCACTGGTCGAGCTCCTGCTTGCTGATGCCAGCTCCCAGGACGGCCTTGATGCCGCGCACCGTCATGCTCACGCCGATGGCACGCGAGTTGACCGGGTCCGCGTTTGCAGTATTCTCCAGCAGCGGATCGCCGCGTTTTTCGATAACGTGGACATCGTGTCCCCGTTGCGCCAGATAAATGGCGCTGAGGCTACCTGCCAGGCCTCCGCCGACGATAATGATTTTATGCATTTCAAGCCTCTCTTGACATCTTTCCCCGAGATAAATCGGTAAGTTGCTGATTAAAAAACTCCAACATCTCTATCGGTGCCATGCCGATGACATCGCTCTCAAGGCCGCGCGCGTACTGCGCCAGCGCCTGGCATTTCTGCGCCAGCATGTTGCAGCCCAGGCTGTAGTCGCTGCTGATGAGGCTGCTGACCGGCTCTGGCACGGGCGGTCCCGCATGGCGGCCGGGCACGCCGGACGGCATGTTCATCAGGGCGGCCGACAGGGGACGCAACAGGCCGGTCATGATGTCGATGGACGCATTCATCAGGCGCGAGCGGCGCAGGCTGCCCAGCGGCCGCTGCGCGAAATGGTGCGCCATCATCAAAAAGGTCAGTTCGTAGCAGCCTTGATACAGCTGCATCAGCGCGCGCGCCTTCCGGTCGGTCACCACGGTGCAGTCCGCACGCGCTTCCAGCACGGGATTCTTCAGCGCCGGCAGCGCCGGCTCGAACGGTTTGCCGCAGGCTGAAAACTTGCCGGCCACGGCGCGCAGCCGCTGGAAGTGCGACGAGGCGAAATGCGGCGAATCGACGGCCACGCCTTCCCCCTGTTCGGTGACGAAGTCGATGGCAAACAGCGCGCTGTCGCGGTCCGATACTTCCAGCTGGTAGCCGGGATAGGCGCGGTTGGTCAGTTCTTTCAGGAACAGGTGGTGTTCGCCGCCGCGCTTGCCGCCGCCGCTTTCGAACAGGCCGGGCAATTCGGCAACGGCCTGGCGGATCGCGATATAGAAGGTGGCAATGGATTTGCCCGGCGTGGGAATGTAGTCGGGCCATTCGAAACGCACGAAACGGGCCAGCACGTGTTCGGAAAATGGTTCGAACGCAAATTCCGTGTCCAGGCCGAAACGCTTGCGCGCCAACTGGCCCAGCACCGGGGTGCCGCTATAAAACGGTTCGCCAAGCGCCATCAACACATTGTTGACTAATAAATAGTGAATCATTTCTTCATGGGCGATCTCCAGCAGCGCGCCGCGCGTGCCGCTGTTGCGGCGCCGGTCTTCGGCGCCGCAGGCCAGCTCCAGCTCGGCCGGCAGCCAGCGGCCTGCCTGCACCAGCGCCGCCCCCTGCGCATAATTGGGAATCGAATACGCGGCATACAGGTATTGCAGCATCAGCGACAGTTCCAGGTCGATGGCCTTTTTCAGTTCCTCGATCAGCTCGGCCTTGCTGCCGATGACAGGCGGCACCGCCGCTTCCGGCACCGCCGCCTTGGCCTTTGCCTCGACCTGCGTCAGGTATTTCAGGAACAGGCGCGACTTTGGCAGCGACAGTTCGCGGGTGCTGGGCATGTAGTAGCTCTTGTCGCGGTTCTGCGGATCGCACATCTGCCACATCAGGCGCGAATAGGTTTCGCACTTGCACTGGTCCGCCAGGCTGAAGACCTTGTCCGACATGAATGGATACACGAGCTCGTAATAGCTCATCACATGCCGGTAGAGGAAGGCGTAGTCGACCTGTTCGGCCGGTACGTCGTCGAGGTCCCAGTCGTCGGGCAGCACGCGCACGCCGAGGTATTGCTTATCCTTGCCTGCTCCCAGCACGATCCTGGTCGCGCCCGGCTGGCGCCCCGTCAGGGTCAGCGCCGTGTAGCCATGTCCGAGCGGCGACGGCTGCTGCTCCACGGCCAGCAGCGCGCCGTCCTCGGCCTGCGCCGGCAGGGACGCAGGCGCCGCCAGTTCGCCGCGGAAACGGCTTTGCACGGTGATCGTCTGCGGAAATTGCTCATGCTTGTTGCGGTTCGGCGCTTCCAGGTACAGCTGGTTGCTGTCCGATTGCAGTACCCAGTCGGTTTCGTCCCACCGCGCCTGCGCGCTGCCCAGGCTGAGCGAACCCGTGGCTGCGCCGGCGTGCTGCAGCGGCACGTCGAAGACGCCGTGATGGCGCCAGTAGTCGCGGTACAACTGCTCGGGTATCCGCGCCAGCAAGGTGCCGGCGCCGTCCTGCAGTAGCAGGTCGCCGAGTGCCTGCTTGTCGCCCAGGGCATGCGTGGGATGCTGTTCCGAGACGGCGCGCGGGTCGCGCGTGGTGAAGGGAATGGCGGTCGGCATGTTGAAAGTGACGCGGTCCGCATCCATTTTCACCAGCACCGGTCCCAGGCTGCCCTGGCGCGGCTGCAGCAGGCGGCCGGCCGGATAGGTTGCCAGCTCGTCGCGCCGCCACAGGCCGATGCTGCCGGCCAAGTCGTAGAACACGGGCGAATCGGGTTTTAGCGGCGTCGACATATTGAACAGCGCATATTGCACCGTCAGGCCCAGCACCGCGTCGTCGGCCAGGGCTTGCCGCAAGGCCTGCATGCTGGCCGGCAGCGGCAGATCTCCATTGAACAGGAAATGCGGATCTTGCTTGGCCACCGAAAACTGGAACAGCCTGGAGCGGCCGAATTCCTCGTCCAGGAAATGCCCGCTGCGTTCCGTGACATGGCCGCTGCCGAGCCAGCGTACCGAGTGCGCCTGCGCGATATCGGCTGTGAACAAGGTGGGCGTGTTGGGCGTGGCCAGCTTGTCGCTCAAGGTGAACTGGCCGGCGTAGATCAGCGTGGTGTCCGGCTGTGCCGGGTTGTTGTCAATCCACCTGGCGCGGTTGAACGTCGTGCGCAGATACTCGTTGTAGTGGCCCCACAGGGCCAGCTTGGCGCCCACCAGCGCGTCCTGCGTATCGACCTCGCCGTCGCGCAGCTGAACCCCCGTGATCCGCGCGTTTTCCCACGAGAAATGATTGTTGCCGCAAAAATTGTAGCCCGCCGCCTGGCTGAAGACGCCGTCCGGATCGGGTTTTCCCTCCGCATTGAAGCGGGGGGCAAGCTGTTTCAGGTGCGCATGGAATTCGGACGGCGGCCGGCTCAGGTCGACAGCTTTGCCCGCCATCGATACCGCATTCGTGGCGATATCGATGTTGCCGTGCGTATTGCCATTCCCCGTCGGCACATTGGCGCGGGCAAAACCCCGAAAATGCAGGCGGGGGAAGTCAAGTAGGCTCATGCGCGCTCGGTCGAGGAAGTGATGAAGGTATCATTGGCGGCCGCGACCTCGTCCAGTTGAGCTAGCCGTTGCAGCAACAGACCGCTGGCTTGCTGGGCGCTGATCAGGCTGCCTTCCATCCAGCCGCAATGCCCGGTATAGGCATCCGAGCAGGAAATGATGCCGTCCCGGTGCAGCAGGACGGCCGGGTGTTCGGCTTCCGGTTCCACGCAAAACTCGACGCCATGCGGCCAGAACTTGTGGAAGTGCGCCTTGATCCGCGGCAGCGGCCGGCCATCGAGCGGCAGGACTTCTTCCAGGTGGCCGCGGACACGCTCCAGGTACACGTCTTCACCGAGTTCCAGGCTGTCGCGCCAGTAGCTGGCACTTTTGCTGTCGGTGTAGAACAGCACATACTTGTCGCTCTTGAAGTAGATCTTGCGCAGGGGATTTGCCGCCATCAGCACCTTGTCGGTCAGCCCCAGCGCGTCCCACCAGGCCGTGTCGAACGTAAGGAAACCCTTGAACAGGGGCAGCGAGTCGTACTGGAACGGGCTCCAGGCGGCCGGGAAATCCAGGTTCAGGCGCGGCATGGCGGATGGCGGGATCGCCATCACCAGATGACGTGTGCGGTGCATCTGCGTGTCGCCGTGGTGGCTGAAGGCGAGCACATGGTCGGCGCCCGATTTTTCAACGGACAGCAAGCGATGTTCGAGCTGGAATTCCACGCCGGCGACCTGGGCCTGGTGCTGCAACTGGCACAGCAGCGCGTGGTAGCCGTCGGTGGCATAGTGCCACTGGTTGGTGGCATTTTCCGTGAAGTGCTGCGTTTCCGGGTGTTTCTTGATGATGTCGTAGGCCATGGCCGCCGACACCATCGGCAGCAGCAAGGCGTCATAGCCGGTCGCCTTGATGATGTGGCTGGCCTTCTCGGCGCCCAGGTAATGGCTGACGAAATCGAGGAAGGAGAGGTTCGGATGCTCTGCCAGCCTCGGGCTCAGCTCATCCAGCGTCGCCTTCAGCTCGTCCAGCACGCTATCGTGGGAGATGACCTCGGTGAACGGGTAGACCGCATGCGGCAGACCGCTGCCCTGCATCAGTTGCTGGAAATGCGGATGCAGCTGCGGCGAATAGCGGGCGGCGCCGAGTTCGGCGATTTCCTCGTCATCTATTTTCCGCGACTGGATGCGGCCGCCCACGGTGGCATTCAGGTCGAATACCCGGATGCGCAGCTTCCTGTCGGCGGCGGCGCCGATCAGGCGGCTGGCGCAAGTCAAGCCGCCTATGCCGGCGCCAACGATGCAGATGTCAGAATACGTGCTCATACGAAATTCCTTTTTAACGTTCATTAATCAAAAGGCTGCAAAATCGCCAGCAAAAGTTGCCCCTGCGCGTGTACGCAAGGGACAGGGACGCTGCGTGTTACGGCACTTGGCGAGCGTTATCAGCTGGGGAATGAAGAGCCTGGCGAAAACTGGCGTTGTGTCTGGAATGGTCGATTCTTGGCAGCAGAGTTTCTGTTTCAGATCAAGGATGGCACCGACATTAGCCCAGGCATCGGGCACCCAATTTGATAAATATCAATGTAGTTGCCGTCTGCCAAGCGTGCGCTGATATCGCGGAAATGTTGCTACGCTCCTCGCAAACGGGAGGCGCCATGTCCGATATCATCGAATTGTTGCAATGGCCCGCCATGGCCGCTTCGCTGCTGGCGGCCTGGCTGGTGGGTTCACGCGCGGCCGCGCGGCGCCTGGCCGGCTTCTGGGTTTTCCTGTTCAGCAATGTGCTGTGGGTCTGCTGGGGCTGGCATGACGGGGCTTGGGCCTTGATCGCGCTGAACGTCTGCCTGGCCTTGACGAACGTGCGCGGCATCGTCAAAAACGAGTAAGCGCGAGACGATTTGCTCAAATATATTTCTGTTTACATATTTGTTTCTATTGGTGCATACATGGCTTGCGGACCTGCTGCATCTATTTCCATGCGGAAAACCGCCATATTCTCCCGTCTGCTTCAGATATTTGCTGTCTTATATAAGATTCGACGCCATCGGATACACAAACAGCGGCAGGACAGTCTAAAATACGTGGTGGGCAAGCACGGCGTCACCGCCGGCACACTAGCCGTCCAAAGCAAGGCTAAACGTCCTGTGTTTGGAATGAAGAAAGTTAACCACCAGGCATCACCGCATACAAGGGAATGAACATGGCAACACAAAAATCCAAAATCATCTACACGCTGACTGACGAGGCGCCGCTGCTCGCGACGTATTCCCTGCTGCCAATTATCAAAAAATTCACTGCGCCGGCTGGCGTGGACGTGGTGTCCAGCGATATTTCGGTGGCGGCACGTGTACTGGCTGAATTTCCAGAATTCCTGACGGACGCGCAAAAAGTCCCGAATACCCTGGCTGAACTGGGCAAATTGACCCAGAATCCGGACACCAACATCATCAAGCTGCCAAACATCAGCGCTTCCCAAGGTCAGCTGATCGCTTGCGTGCGCGAACTGCAAGGCCGCGGCTACAAGCTGCCGGACTACCCGGAAGACGCGAAGACGGACGAAGAAAAAGCCTTGAAGGCCCGTTACGGCAAGTGCATCGGCAGCTCCGTCAATCCGGTCCTGCGTGAAGGTAATTCCGACCGCCGCGCACCGAAGGCCGTCAAAGAGTATGCGCGCAAGCACCCGCACTCGATGGGTGAGTGGAGCCAGTCGTCGCAAACCCACGTCTCGCACATGCACCATGGCGACTTCTACCATGGCGAAAAGTCGCTGACCCTGGAAAAGGCCCGCGACGTCAAGATGGAACTGGTCACGGCCTCGGGCAAGACCATCGTGCTGAAACCGAAGGTTTCCCTGCAAGCGGGCGAAATCATCGACAGCATGTTCATGAGCAAGAAAGCGCTGCTGGAGTTCTACGAGAAAGAAATCGACGACGCCTTCAAGACGGGCGTGATGTTCTCGCTGCACGTCAAGGCCACCATGATGAAGGTGTCGCACCCGATCGTTTTCGGTCACTGCGTGCGCATTTTCTACAAGGACGCGTTCGCCAAGCACGCCGAGCTGTTCGACAAACTGGGCGTGAATGTCAACAATGGCATGAGCAACCTGTACGACAAGATCGACACCCTGCCAGCGTCGCAAAAGGATGAAATCCTCAAGGACCTGCACGCCTGCCACGCGCACCGTCCGGAACTGGCCATGGTCGATTCGGCCAAGGGCATCACCAATTTCCATTCGCCGAACGACATCATCGTCGACGCGTCGATGCCAGCCATGATCCGTATCGGCGGCAAGATGTGGGGCGCCGATGGCCGTCCGAAAGACGTCAAGGCAGTCATGCCGGAATCGACTTTCGCGCGCATCTACCAGGAAATGATTGGTTTCTGCAAATGGCATGGCAACTTCGATCCGAAGACCATGGGCACCGTGCCGAACGTGGGCCTGATGGCGCAGCAAGCGGAAGAATACGGTTCGCATGACAAGACGTTTGAAGTGCCGGAAGGCGGCACCGCCAACATCACCGACCTGGAAACGGGCGAAGTGCTGCTGACGCAAACGGTGGAAGAGGGCGATATCTGGCGCATGTGCCAGGTCAAGGACGCACCGATCCGCGACTGGGTCAAGCTGGCCGTCACGCGCGCGCGCAACTCGGGCATGCCTGCCGTGTTCTGGCTCGATTCCTACCGTCCGCACGAAAACGAAGTCATCAAGAAGGTACAGGTTTACCTGAAGGATCACGACACCAAGGGCCTAGACATCCAGATCATGTCGCAAACGCGCGCCATGCGCTACACCTTGGAACGCGCCTTCCGCGGCCTGGACACCATCTCGGTGACCGGCAACATCCTGCGTGATTACCTGACCGACCTGTTCCCGATCCTGGAACTGGGCACGTCCGCCAAGATGCTGTCGATCGTGCCTTTGATGGCCGGTGGCGGCATGTACGAAACGGGCGCCGGCGGTTCGGCACCGAAACACGTCAAGCAACTGGTGGAAGAAAACCATCTGCGCTGGGATTCGCTGGGCGAGTTCCTGGCCCTGGCCGTGTCGCTGGAAGACATGGGCATCAAGACGGGCAATGCGAAGGCCAAAATCCTCGCGAAAACCCTCGATGAAGCCACCGGCAAGCTGCTGGACAACAACAAATCGCCATCGCCACGTACCGGCGAACTGGACAACCGCGGCAGCCACTTCTACCTGGCCATGTACTGGGCGCAAGCTCTGGCGGCGCAGAAGGACGACGCGGAACTGGCAGCGCATTTTGCGCCAGTGGCCAAAGCCCTGGCCGACAACGAAGAAAAGATCGTTGCCGAGCTGAAAGCGGTACAAGGCAAGGAAACGGATATCGGCGGCTACTATCTGCCAGATCCGGCGAAGACGGAAGCGGTCATGCGTCCTAGCGCCAGCCTGAACGCCGTGCTGGACAGCATCTGATACAGCCCTGACAGGCGGTAGGTCCTTTACTGCTGCCTGATAAAAAAACGCCGCCGGAAGCGATTCCGGCGGCGTTTTTCATTTCTCTTCAGTGTTCATTTGTAGTGTTTGTAGACCTTGGTGCTGCCATTGCTCTTGACCAGCAAGACGTCATACGCATCCTTGCGCGGTCCTTCCATGCCTGGAGAGCCCATCGGCATTGCCGGTACGGCCAGGCCTTTCGCCTTGGGTTTCTCGCGCAACAGTTGCTTGATCTCGCTGGCCGGTACATGGCCTTCGATGGCGTAGCCGTTGACGAGGCCCGTGTGGCAGGAACCGAGCGCGTCGGGAATGCCCGCCAGCTTGCGGTATTGCGCCGGCATCTCGACATTTTTCGCGCGCACCGTAAAACCGTTCGCTTCCAGGTGCTTGATCCATGCGGAACAGCAGCCGCACGAGGCGCTCTTGTAGACTTCAATGACGGGCAGGGCCGCCAAGGCGAACGTGGGCAGGCCCAGCATGGCGGCGAAGGCGCCGCGCACTAATAAATGGTTGATCATGTGTTGCTTTCAGACGAAGTAGGTCTATCGTGGCCACTTGGGTGGCTTGCTTGGAACGTGCTTGGAACGTACTTGGAATTTATGCGGAAAGCGGCCGCGGCGGCCGGTGCGGGCCGTCGGGAATGAATCCCGTCAGCAAGGCGGCATTGGCTACGCCGGCGTGTTTCACACCGTCGAGGATGGCGGCAGGCAGGGTGGGACAGGGTGATATCAGCTCGCCCAGGCAAAAGCTGGAACAGGCGCCGCACGCGGGGTGCTTGGCAGGGGACTTGCTGTTTTCCGGCGTGCTGGCGCTGTCCGGCTGCGCATCGTGATGCTGGCAGGCCGCCATCATTTCGGCTGCAATTGGCGCAGCGCACGTCCGCATGGCGCCCGCAGCGGCCGCTTGCAGCGGCACCGCCGTGATCAACAGCAGGATCAGCCATGTTTTGAAGAGTCTCAGCATCGCGGGAAAGTATAGCATGGGGCACTGCCGTCAGGAGCCGGCGCCCCCTTAGCGCGAGGCGGCGGCCAGCAGCTTCGATGCGTACATGGCCCGGTCCGCATGGCGCAGCAGCAGTTGCATGGTATCGCCGTCTTCCGGATAGTGGGCCACGCCGATGCTGATGGCGATCTGCAATTGCTGTCCGTTGCCCAGGTGCAGCGGCGCGGCCAGGGCCGCGTGGATCTTTTGCTCGATCAGGTTGACGTCCACCGGTGTGACGTTGCTTTCCAGAAGCACGACAAATTCATCGCCGCCCATCCTGGCCAGGGTGTCGGTTTCGCGCATGCAATCGCGCAGGCGGCTCGCCACCGTTTGCAGCAGCAGGTCGCCACAGGCATGGCCATGGTCGTCGTTGACCCGCTTGAAGTTGTCGAGGTCCAAGAACAGCAGCGACAGCCGACCTTCCTGGCGGTGCGCGCGGGCGAAGGCCGTGTGCAGGCGGTCGTGGAACAGGCGGCGGTTTGGCAGGCGGGTCAGCTCGTCGTGCATGGCCATGAACTGCATTTGCGTCTGCAACTGCCGGCGCTCGATGGCGGTGGCAAGTTGCTTGGCGACAAATTGCAGCAAATCCTTGTCTTGTTCCGTGCCGATGACGGCGTCCTGGCCGCCTTGCAAGGCCAGCACGCCGATGCTGCCCAGAGAGGAATACAGCGGCACGGCAAGCCAGCACGAGGACAGGGCATCGGCCGCCATTTGCAGCGCAGGCGGCAGGCCGGCCAGTTGTCCCGCCTGCAGCAGCAGAGGCCGGCCGCTGCGCAGGACTTCGTCGCACAGCAGGCTGGCCAGCGATGACGTCGGCTGCGGCGCGCTGTCGTCGGCATGGCAGGTCATCGGAGGCTGGGCGCCGTGTTCGTCATGCAGCAGCAAGGTTAGGCTGCGTGCAGGCAAGTGTTCGCCGACGATGTGCTGGATGCGGTGCAGCAGGGCGGGCAAGTCTTGTGTCGCCTGCATGGCTTCGGAAATGGCGTACAGCGCGGCCTGCTTTGCCTGCGCCTGTTTCAGCAGGGTAATGTCGCGCGCCACCGCCACGCGCAGTTGGTCGGCGGCAGACCAGCGGGCTGTCCACATGATGTGCGCCAGGCTGCCATCCTTGCGCAGGTAGCGGTTTTCAAAATGCGTCTGCGCATGGCCATCCATGATGGCGCGCGCGGCGGCCAGGGTGCGGGCGCGGTCGGCGGGAGCGACGAGATCGATCATGAGCTTGCCGATCATTTCCTGCTGCGTGTAACCGAAGATGCGTTCGCACGCGGCGCTGACGAACACGAAGCACCCGTCCACGTCGACCATGCACACGGCGTCGAGCAACAAGTCGGTAAAGCTGGCCAGCGGCGCGCGCAGAATCTTGTGTTCCATACGGTACATTTTGAGACATTCCCGGCAGTGAATCAACTTGTTGCGGGGAGGCTGGGCTATCTGTATGAAAATGTTTCATTTCCCCGACACTCATGCTTTGCTGTTTCTTGCCGTTAATGCAGTATTGCCATGCAGTACTTGCCACCACGCCAGATAACGTGACGCAAGGCTTGCCTGGCGCCAGGTGATTGCAAAAAAATAACCATATCGAACTTTTATGATACCCCTTCTCGCCACTTGCAAGGTTACAGCGCCATGACCTCCATTTCTCCACTTTCAAGCTGGAATAGCGCCCCGTCGCGGGCCTCGGCCACTCCGTCTAACCGAGCGGAGACGGCGTCATCATCGCCCGCATCCACCTCGTCTTCCATCGTTGCTCTCAGCCCGGAGAGCGTGAACGGAAGTATCCCGGCAGCGTTCGAGAAACCGCCGATGGTTTGGGAAAGCGCGACGCGCGACAAGGTCAGCGAAGCGATGACAAAGAGTTTTTCTGCGTATGCGTTTGGCGGCCGCTTCAGCGGCCTGGGCGCGGCCATGCTGGGACAGGCCAAGCTCGGTAACTACAATTTCTCGCAGGCGATGCGGCAGCCGCCGCCCAGCACCACGCCGAATATCTATGGCGCATCCGGCATCGCTCCCGGCAGCCTGCATGGCAATGGCGAAGACAGGGTGTCCCTGAGCATCACGACCAAGAGCGGCGTGGAAGTCAAGCTGTCACTCGACAGTCAGGGCGACGGCCTGGCCGTGAACATGACGACCAGCGGCGACCTCAGCGACGCAGAGGCCAGCGCGCTGGGCGATCTGGCGAAGGGTTTCCAGGAAGCCATCGACGGCATGGGGCAGAGTACGCCGAAAATCAAGCTGGAAGGCTTGATGCAGTTCGACCAGCAAGTGCTCGAGTCGGTGAAGCTGCATGCGGAAGTCAAGGTGCGCGGCGAGCCGGAAAGTATTCAAACCCTGGATTTCCAGGCCGATGGCGCGCAGCGCAAGGTCAGCTTCAGCGGCGTGGCCGGCAGCCTGGACCTGAAGGTCGACGCCAGCCAACTCAACACCTTGGGCAGCAAGGAGCGGCAAGCCAAGGCGCTGGGCAGCTATATGCAGCAATTCGACCAGGCGGCGTCGCGCGGCCATGGCGACGCGGGCCTGGTGGCCATGCTCAAGGATAGCTTCACGGCCTTGCACAGCAACGCCGCCGCGCCGCAAGCGGCCACGGATGCTCCCGAGACGGGCAAGTGGCGTCTGGCGGCCGAAGACAAGTCCATCCTGACGGGGCTGGCCGATTTCAGCGCTTCCGTGTCGCAAGCCGTGAAATTCAGCAATCCCATGCGCAGTGCGGAAAAGGATGGCTTCAATTATGAAGTGTCGCAGAAGACATCGCAGACTGGCGCCAGCCAGGACGCGCGGTCGGTCAGGCAACAGCAGCAATCGAAGCTGAGCGCCAGCTTCCATCAGACGCTCGTCCCCGGCGTGCCGCTGCGCCTGATGGACAATACGGAATCGCAGAACTATACCTATCACCAGATCGAGGATACGGCCAGCAGCGATGCGCAAGTGGCTTACAAGGATGGCAAGATGGTGAAGGCGAGCTTGCGGCAGGAAGGCAGCCAGTCCGAGCATGTCATGAAGTATTTCCTGGGCAAGCTGGAATCGGACAAGACCACGCCGGGCAATTATTCCGTGCTGCGCGACTTGCTGCCGGTGCTGGGGCCGTATAAGACGGGAGAAAAGGATATGACGTCCGAAGAGCGTATGGAGCAGCGCAAGCAGGCGCTGCTGACCTTGAGCGACGACGTGCTGCTGCAATCATATGCGGGCAAGACCATCAGTCTGTGGCAAGCCGATGTGCTGCCGGACGAGGGCGGGGCCGCCGCCGCTTAGATACGACAGCGCCCAATGCAAAAAGCCCGTCTGCGAAGACGGGCTTTTTGTTTGCTGATTGATTAATACAGCGCAAGCCTATGCCTTGGCCTTGTTTTGCTTGATCCAGTAGCCGATGCCCAGCGCGGCGAGCCACACGGGAATCAGGTAGACGGAGATGCGCAGGCCCGGCGTCAGGTACATGATCACCAGGATGCCAGCCAGGAAGACCAGGCACAGGTAGTTGGTGAACGGGTAGCCCAGGCTCTGGAACAGGGTCGTCTTGCCCTCGGCCTTCTTCTGCGCGCGGAAGCGCAAATGAATCCAGCTGATCATGGCCCAGTTGATGATGAGCGCCGAGACCACCAGGCCCATCAGCACTTCGAACGCTTCGCCCGGCATGAAGTAATTGACCACCACGCAGGCGCCCGTGGCCAGGGCCGACACGCCCAGCGCCGCCAGCGGCACGCCGCGGCGGTTCAGGCGCAGCAGCGCACGCGGCGCATTGCCTTGCTTGGCCAGACCGAACAGCATGCGCGTGTTGCAGTACACGCCGCTGTTGTACACGGACAGGGCGGCCGTCAGCACCACCACGTTCAGGGCCGTGGCCACCAGGTTGCTGTCGAGCGCATGGAAGATCAGCACAAACGGGCTGCCGCCGGTGACGACGTTTTGCCATGGGTACAGCGACAGCAAAATGCCCAGCGCGCCGATATAGAAAATCAGGATGCGGTAGATGGCCTGGTTGGTGGCGCGCGGGATCGTCGTGCTCGGGTCATCCGCCTCGGCCGCCGTGATGCCGACCAGTTCCAGGCCGCCGAACGAGAACATGATGACGGCCATGGCCATCACCAGGCCCTGCCAGCCATTCGGGAAGAAGCCGCCGTGCTGCCACAGGTTGGCCACCGACGCTTGCGGGCCCGCGTCGCCGGAGGCCAGCAGGTACGCGCCGAAGACGATCATGCCGATGATGGCGACCACCTTGATGATGGCGAACCAGAATTCCATCTCGCCAAACGCCTTCACATTGAGCAGGCTGATGGCGTTGATGGCGCAAAAGAAGACCAGGGCCGAGACCCAGGTGGGCACGCCCGGCCACCAGTATTGCACGTAGATGCCGACGGCCGTCAGTTCGGCCATGCTGACGAGCACATACAGTACCCAGTAATTCCAGCCCGACAAAAAGCCGGGCAGGTGGCCGCAGTATTTGTCGGCGAAATAGCTGAACGAACCGGCGACGGGTTCGTCGACCACCATCTCGCCCAGCTGGCGCATGATCAAAAATGCGATGACGCCGGCGATGCCGTAGCCCAGCAGCACCGAAGGGCCGGCCATCTTGATGGTTTGCGCGATGCCTAGAAACAGGCCGGTGCCGATGGCGCCGCCCAGGGCGATGAGCTGGATGTGGCGGCTTTTCAGGCCGCGTTTGAGCTCTTGTGGTTCGGTAATCCCGACTGCCGTCATATGTTTTATCCTGTTTTTTACGGGGCTGAGGTCGCTGATTCTAAAGCATGGACGGGCAAAGCAGGAGCGAAATGCATGTTGCACTGCGGAGGCGCAAGAAAAGCCCCGCATCTTCGCCGAACGGTGCGCAAAACGGCAGCCTAAACGCCTGCGTCCTGCGCACCGGCCGCGACGATGGCCGGCTCGTACACGGCCAAAAACTCGGGCGGCAGGCGGCGCGCGCGGCCGCTGCTCAATTCGATGCAGATCAAGTCCCAGCGTCCGCGCACGACGGTGGCGCCGTCGCTGTCGCGGACCAGCTGGAAGCGCCGCTCCATGCTGGAGCGACCGTCGCTGGCGCACAGCCAGGTGGCCAGGGTCAGCGCTTCGCCAGCCCGCGTCGGCAGCAGGTAATCGTATTCGCCGCGGCGTATCGCCATGGCTCGGTCCAGGCGCCGGTAATCGTCCAGGTCCAGCCCCAGGGTGGCCGAATGGTGCCAGGCGATATGCTCGCACCAGCGCACGTAGACGGCGTTGTTGGTGTGCTGCAAGCCGTCGATGTCGCCCGGTTCCGGCGTGACGGGCAGGGTGTGGGCGTGCGGATAATCCCAGTTCAAGTGTGCTCCTTTCGATACGGTGGCGGCTGATTGTACGTGCTTGCGCTGCGTCCTGTCTGCGACGCACGCATGGAAAAACACTGTTTTATCCCTTGATGTATGATGCATCATATTTTACTGAGCGTGAAAATACCTATGAACCATCCCCTGGACAGCCTGGTGCACGTCAATCTGGGCAAGTCCGTGTATGCGATGCTGCGCGAGGCGCTGGCGGCCGGGCGCTTCCAGCCGAATGACCGGCTGCGCATCCGCGAGCTGGCGCTGCAGCTGGGCACGAGCGTGACGCCCGTGCGCGACGCCATGCTGCAGCTGGTGCAGGAAGAGGCACTGGTGCTGCGCTCGCCGCGCGACTTCCGCGTGCCCGTGCTGAGCGTGGCGCGCTACCTGGAAATCCGCGCGCTGCGCCTGGAACTGGAAGGCTTGGGCGCGTTTGAAGCGGCGCAGCGCATCGACGACGCCACCCTGGCCGACCTCGAGCGCCTGCTGCAGGCGAACGAAGAAGCCATCGCGCGCCACGACCTGGCGGCGGCACTGCAATGCAACCAGGCGTTTCACTTGGGCCTGGCGCAGGCGGCCGGCATGCCGACATTGAAACGCTTCGTCGACCATCTGTGGATGCAGACGGCGCCGCTGATTGCCGCCGGCTATGCCAGCTTTTCGCCCGACATGCGGGTGGGCCACCACCACGCCATCATCAGCGCGCTGCGCCAGCGCGACGGCGCGGCCGCGCGGCGCGCCATCGAACAGGACATCCTCGACGGCGGAGCGCAGATGCTCGCGTATGTGATGCGCCAGGAGCGCATGCACGCCGGTGGAACACAGAAAGAAAAGGACGAGGAAAAACATGACGCACAAGACTGAACAGAAAACCGCCATCGTCACGGGCGCCAGCCGCGGCATCGGCCATGCGGTGGCCGAGCGCTTCCGCAGCCTGGGCTGGAGGGTCATCACCGTTTCGCGCAGCCCGATTCCAGGCGGCTGCCCGCGCAGCCAGGAGCACAACACGCATGTGTGCATGGATTTGTCGGACCTGAGCCAGATCGGGCAGATGGTCGATACCCTGCGTCCCATGCTGGGCGACTCGAAACTGCACGCGCTGGTGAACAATGCGGGCGTGTCGCCGAAGGGGCCGGGCGGCTCGCGCGTCAATTCGCTGACCACCGACATGCAGACGTGGCAGGAAATGTACAACACGAATTTCTTCGCGCCGCTGGCGCTCACGCGCGGCTTTGCGCAGGAATTGTCGAACGCGCATGGCGCCGTCGTGAACTTGTGCTCGATCGCCGGCTACCGCGTGCACCCGTTTGCCGGTTCCGCCTACGCCAGTTCGAAGGCGGCGCTGGCGTCGCTGACGCGCGAAATGGCGAATGACATGGCACCGCTGAACGTGCGCGTGAACGCCATCGCACCGGGCGAGATCGACACGGCCATCCTGTCGCCGGGCACCTCGCACATCGTCGACACGCAAATCCCGTTGCGCCGCCTGGGCACGACGGCCGAAGTAGCGGATTTAGTGGAGTTCCTGTGCAGCGAGCGCGCCTCGTACATCACGGGCGCGGAAATTCCCATCGACGGCGGCCAGCGCATTTAAGGAGGAGGAAGAGCATGAGCAAACATATCGGCATCGTCGGCTGTTCGGCCGAAGGGGCGGCCCTGTGCTACCGCACGATTTGCGAAGAGGGCGCGCATGCGCTGGGGGCGTATGAACACCCGGAAGTATCGATGCATACGCCGCCGCTGGCGCGCTACGTGGAGTGCCTGAACGGGGGCGATCTGGCCGGCGTGGCAGAGCTGATGCTGGCGTCGGCACGCAAGCTGCACGCGGCTGGCGCCGAATTCCTGATCTGCCCCGACAACACCATCCACCAGGCATTCGAGCTGATGGCGCCCCGTTCGCCCTTGCCCTGGCTGCATATCGCCGACGTGGTGGCCAGCGAAGCGGCCGCGCGTGGTTTCAAGAAGGTGGGCTTGACGGGCACGCGCTGGCTGGTCGACAGCGCCGTGTATCCGGACAAGCTGGCCGCGCGCGGCATTGCTTGCGTGCGGCCCGGCGAGGACGAACGCAGCCAGATCAACCGCATCATCATGGACGAACTGGTGCCGGGCGTGGTCAAGGAGGACAGCGTGGCGCGCTTCCAGGCCATCATCGGCGGCTTGCGCGAGCAGGGCTGCGACGCCGTCATCCTCGGCTGCACGGAAATCCCGCTGATCATCAGCGACGCCAATTCGCCGCTGCCGACCCTGGACTCCACGCGGCTGCTGGCGCGCGCCGCCTTGCGCCAGGCACTGGCCGCCTGACTATTTATTCAGCTGCGTGTCCAGCTGCGCCTGCAGGGCGGCCACCACCAGCGCGTGGTCGTCGGCTTGCGCCAGGCCGGAAACGGTCACCGTGCCGACCAGTCCCACACCGCGTATCAGCAGGGGGAACGCGCCGCCGTGGCCCGCGTACTCGATGTCGTCGAGATATTTCACGTCTTCGAAGGTGCTGCCCCGGCTTTTATATGAAATACCCATGTAGTAGGAGCTGCGGCAAAAGCGCTGCACCGTATTGTTCTTGCGGCGTATCCAGTCCGCCTGGTCCGCCGTGGCGCCCGTCATGGCGTGGTGGAACAGGACTTGACCGTTGCGCGTGATATTGACGGTGACGGCCTTGCCCCGCTTGCGCACTTCTTCGACGATCCACAGGCCCACGGCCAGCGCGTCGTCGTTGTCGAAGCGTTCGAATTGCAGGGATTCTTCCTGCTGCGCCAGGGTTTGCAGCAAATCGGCGTAATGATCCATCGTGGAGGAGGGCGGTAGTGGCTGGAAGCGCTACTGTAGCGCACCATGGGGCAGCCGCGCGCGCTTTTTATGTGGCGCGGATAAAATAGACGGCATGAACCTGTCCCTGTTTGCCGACGAAGAGCAAGTCCCGGCCGGCCCCGTGCCGCTGGTGCCAGGCTTGTCCGCGTCCATCCTGCTGCGCGGTTTTGCGCTGCCTTACCTGGACGAAGTGCTGCCGGCGCTGGACGCCATCGTGCTGGCGGCTCCCCTGCGTCACATGGCCACCCCAGGCGGCTTGCGCATGTCGGTTGCCATGAGCAATTGCGGCCCCCTGGGCTGGGTCACGGATGGACGCGGCTACCGCTACGCGCGTCTCGATCCGGCCAGCGGTCTCCCTTGGCCGCCGATGCCGCCCGTATTCCTGCGCCTCGCGCAAGAGGCGGCGCTGGCGGCCGGCTATCCGGGCTTTGTTCCCGACGCCTGCCTGGTCAACCGCTATGCGCCTGGCGCGCGCATGGCCCTGCACCAGGACCGCGACGAATGCGATTTCAACGCGCCCATCGTCTCCGTCTCGCTTGGCTTGCCCGCCACCTTCCTGTTCGGCGGCGCCGAGCGGGCCGACAAGGCGGCGCGCATCCCCCTGCTGCATGGCGACGTGGTGGTGTGGGGCGGCGCCGACCGCCTGCGCTTCCACGGCGTGGCGCCGCTGAAGGAGGGCGAACACGCTGTGCTGGGCGCGCAGCGCATCAATTTGACGTTTCGCAAGGCTAGCTGATCTGTTAATTTGCCGCATCAATGCAAGTTGCTTGCAAATGTAATTGTTTTTCTCCATGATATGCAACTTGTTTGCATATGGAGCCATCACCATGAAGCGCGATTCGATTTCCTCTCCCCTGCCCGACGTGGCGACAGGCCCCCATCTTGGCAGCCCCTTGCCGCTCGAGTGGGTCGGCATGCAGGGCATCGCTTTGCCGCTGTGGCTGGAAGAGGGCGGGCAGGCCCAGCAAGTGCATGCCTGGGCCGACGTGCACGTCGATTTGCCCGATCCGACAGTCAAGGGCATCCACATGTCGCGTTTGTATTTGTTGCTCGATGCGTTTGCCGCCGCGCAGCCGCTCGAGGCGGGCGCGCTGGCCGCCGTGCTGCGGCGCATGGTGGACAGCCACGCCGATTGCGGCAGTACGCAGGCGCGCCTGGCGCTGGCGTTTCCCGTGCTGCGGCGCCAGCCGGCGCTGCTGACGGCGGGCTTGTCGGGCTGGAAATCGTATCCGGTGCGCCTGCAGGCCAGCTGGGCGCCTCAGGGCTTTGAGCTATCCCTCACGGTGGAGATCGGCTACTCGTCGACCTGCCCGTGTTCGGCGGCGCTGGCGCGGCAGCTGCTGGCCGATGCCTTTGCGGCGCGGTTCGGCGCGGGCGGCATCGATGGCGCGGCCGCGTGCGCCTGGCTGCAGGAATACGGGAGCCTGGCCACGCCGCACAGCCAGCGCAGCACGGCGACGGTCACCGTGCCATTGATGGAACAGGCGGAGCTGGACCTGTTTCCCCTCATCGACCTGGTGGAAGCGGCGCTGGCAACGCCGCTGCAGACGGCAGTGAAACGGGCCGACGAGCAGGCGTTCGCGCGCTTGAATGGTGCTAACCTGATGTATGTGGAAGACGCGGCCCGCCGCGTGCAGGCGGCGCTGCAGCCACGTTATACGCAAGCGCGTGTTACCGTACGGCATATGGAAAGCCTGCATCCGCACGATGCCGTGGCGCAAGCGGGCAAGCTTGCCTGAGCTTTTCACTCAACCACCGTGGAGGAAGACAGCATGCCGGAGAAAAACGAGCGGGAAGTGGACGACGACAGTCTGGAAGAAGAACTGGAACGCGAACGGCGCGAGCATGCGCTGATCGACGAGGAAAAGCTGGGCATGGACGAGCTGGAAGAGGAGCGGTTGAAGCGGGAGCGCCAGCCGGGCGGTCACTAACGTCAAAGTGACGCATCCGCGCTGGCATCGCGCCGCGCCGCCCGGTACAATTTCGCCTTGTCCTACTCCCCCAACCCCGGAGGCCCATGAAATATCGCGCATTCTTCCAGTTTATCCTCGGCCTGACAGGCGCCGTTCTGGCCGCCTCGCAAGCCCATTCCGCCACCATCTGCACGGCCATGGCCGACGCCAAGACCGGCACGGTCTTGCTGCAAGAGGGTAATTGCCTCGACAGAGTCACCCCCGCATCCACGTTCAAGATCGCGCTCAGCCTGATGGGCTATGACGCCGGTTTCCTCAAGGACGAGCACAAGCCCAGCCTGCCATACCGCCAGGGCTATGTGGACTGGGGCGGCGAAGCCTGGCGCCAGGACACGGACCCGTCGCGCTGGATGCAGTATTCCGTCGTCTGGTATTCGCAGCAGATCACGCAGGCGCTGGGCGCCGAGCGCTTCCAGAAATACGCGAAGGCTTTGCGTTATGGCAATGCGGATGTGTCGGGCGACAAGGGCAAGGACAATAGCCTGGAACGCTCGTGGATCAGCTCCTCGCTGAAAATTTCGCCGCTCGAGCAGCTGGGCTTCCTGCGCAAGCTGGTCAACGATCAATTGCCCGTCTCCAAACAGGCCATGGAACAGACGCGGCGCCTGACGCGCCTGGCGGACGTGGACGGCTGGCAAGTGCACGGCAAGACGGGCGCGGCCTTCCCGCGCAAGGCCGATGGCAGTTTCGATGAAGCACATGGCTACGGCTGGTTCGTGGGCTGGGCCAGCAAGGGCGAGCGCAGCATCGTGTTCGCGCGCCTGGTGCAGGACGAGCAGAAGGGCCAGCAGTCCGCGGGCTTGCGCACGCGCGAAGCGATGCTGAAAGAATTGCCGGCCCTGCTGGAGCAGGCGCAGAAGTGACGGCCGGCATCGTTGCCGCCACTTTCATCGCTTCCGACGGCGACTACCTGGAAGCCGTCATCGAAGTGGGCGGCCAGCGCCTGCACGTGATGGACGAGTTCGGCGGCGGGCGGATGGCCGCTGGCACGCAAGTCCAGCTCGAACTGTGGCCCATGCCCGGCGAGATGGACGACTGGGACGCCATCTTCCGTGCCAACCCCGGTCAGGAAAAGGGGCTGCGCCGGCTTGACGGCTGGCGCTACCTGGCGCTGGGCGTCGTGACGCAGGTCGATCCCGTCATTTGCGATTGTGGCCTGCTGCAACTGGAAAACCCGTTTACGACGCATGACGGGCGCTGCGTGGGCGCGTATGTCGGCGTCACCGTGGCCCGCCTCGATGCTTGCTTGGCGTAAATTCCGGCCCGCTTTGTTGCCCGCCCTATATACTTGCTGAAACGGATTTTCCGGCATCAGACAAGGTTACAAGCATGGCATCAGGCATGGAGCAGTTTCAGGAAAAAGCAAGACAGGCATGGACATGGACGCGCGCGCAGGCCTTGCGCGTGGCGGGCGTGGCGTGGGTGAGGGCGGTGGCGCTGTACCGGCGCGGCCACGCGCACCTGATGACCTTGCCGCCCGTGCGGCGCGCGCTGGTGCTGGGCTTATGGTCATTCCTGGCTGTGCTGGCGCTGCTGACTGCCTACATGCTGCTGCTGATTCCGTTGACGCCCAGCATCCACGACTTGCGCCAGGCGCGAGCGGCCGCGCCGAGCACCATGGTCAGCGCCGACGGCAAGGAACTGGCCCGCTTCGACCAGGGCCTGCAGGAACGGGTCACGTTAAAGCAGATTTCGCCGAACGTGATCAGCGCGCTGATCTCGACGGAAGACCACCGCTTCTACGACCACCACGGCGTCGATTTCACGCGCACGGCAGGCGCCATCCTGCACACGGCGAGCGGCAACCCTCAGGGCGGTTCCACCATTACGCAGCAGCTGGCGCGCAATATGTTCCCTGAGGAAATCGGCCGCTCGCGCAACTTGAACCGCAAGCTGAAGGAGCTCATCACGGCCCTGAAGATCGAGGCCACCTACAGCAAGACGGAAATCCTGGAAGCGTATTTGAATACGGTGCCTTTCCTGTACAACACCTACGGCATCGAGATGGCGGCCCGTACCTATTTCGACAAGCCCGCGTCGCGTCTCGATATCCTGGAAAGCGCCACCCTGGTCGGCATGCTCAAGGGGACGAATTATTACAATCCCGTCGGCAATCCCGAGCGTTCCCTGCAGCGCCGCAACGTGGTGCTGGGGCAGATGCGCAAGCATGACGTCATCGACGAGGCGCGCTACAAACAGTTGATCAAACGCCCGCTGCGCCTGCATTTCGAGCGCCAGAGCGAGCGGGCGCAGTCGGACAGCCATTTCACGGCCTATGTGCGCAAGTGGCTAATCGAGTGGGCTGATGAAAACGACTACAACCTGGAGCTGGACGCCCTCGTGGTGCACACCACGCTCGATTACGACTTGCAGCAGGCGGCCGAGCGCGCCGTCGAGCGCCAGGCGAATGCCTTGCAGGCCATCGCCGACGTGGAATGGAGCCGCGCCGGCGTGCCGTCGTCCACCTCGACGGGCATGTACGCGGGCATGCAGGGCGGCAGCGTGGCCTTCGATTATTTCTGGAAGTCGCACCCGGCCTTGCTCGACGCCTTCGTGCGCGAGTCGGGCGACTACCGCAAGCTGACAGCGGCTGGCGGCACGCCGGAAGCGGCGCTGGCGCAGCTGAAGGGCGACCGCGCCTTCATGGCGGCCCTGCGCAAATCGAAGACGCGCCTGGAAGCGGGCTTTGCGGCCATGGACCCGGCCACGGGCGCCGTGCGCGCCTGGGTAGGCAGCCGCGACTTTGCGCGCGAGCAGTTCGACCACGTATCGCAGGCGGCGCGCCAGCCCGGCTCCACCTTCAAACCCATCGTGTATGGCGCGGCGCTGGAAAAGGGTCTCAGTCCCGAACACGTCTACCGCGATGCCGTGATGGATATCAAGGCGGCCGACGGCACGAAATGGCGCCCGACGGACATGAGCGGCACGACGGGACGCGACATGACCATGCGCGACGGTCTCGTCTACTCGAAAAACACGATCACGGCGCAAGTGATGCAAGACGTCGGCTTGCCGCCGATCATCAAGCTGGCGCGCGCGCTCGGTATCCGCGACAGCAAGCTGGAAAAAGTGCCGTCGCTGGCGCTGGGCACCAGTCCCGTCACCTTGCTGGAAATGGTCAACGCCTACGCCAGCATCGCGGCACAGGGCGAAGCGCGCCTGCCGTTTGTCGTCACGCACATCACGGACCGCGAAGGCAAGGTCATCGCCCGTTTCGGCGAAGACAAGCCCAAGCGCGCCATGCAGGCCGAATCGGCCGCCACCTTGACGGACATGATGCGCGGCGTGATCGACCGCGGCACGGGCACGGCCATCCGCAGCCGCTTCGGCATCCGTTCCGACGTGGCCGGCAAGAGCGGTACCACGCAAAACAATGCGGACGGCTGGTTCATCCTCATGCATCCGGAACTGGTGGGCGGCGCCTGGGTAGGTTTCAATGACGCGCGCGTCACCATGCGCAGCAATTACTGGGGGCAGGGCGGCCACAACGCCGTGCTGGTGGTGGGCGACTTCTTCAAGACGGCGCTCGACACGGGAAAACTGTCGCGCGACGCCATCTTCCCCGGCGGCAAACCGCCGCCACCGCTGCGTCACGTGGAACCGGTCGAGGAACCGCAGGACGAACCGGTGGAAGAGCCGGGAGATTTGCTGCAAGAGGGTGCGCCGCCAGCGCCGCTGGCCATGCCGGCCGAGGGCGATGGCGGGCAGGAGTCGCATGGAAAGGCGGTGCCGGAGGTGGCGCCTGCGCCCGCTCCCGTGCCGCAGCCGGTGCCGGCGCCGCAGGGATAAACGGCACGGCCATCCACGCCGGCGTGGCCACGCTCCGGATATAGAGGGCTGGCGCTGTTTTCTCATGCAAGCTGATGTATCCAGGCTTTCAGTCGGACGTGGCCGATTTTTGCAGAGAGAACGCAGGAATATGATGGCATTGAAAGTGGCATTGAAAGTGGCAGCGAAATGTTTACTTTTGATGGTTCTGTTTTTCGCTTTCGGCGCGGAAGCGAGATCGGTAAGGGCGGCGGGCGAACAAGCTGCTTTTTCCCGTGCGGATGCCGTTTATGAAATGGAGATACGTCAACGTTCCCCGGCTATCCGTGCTGCGGTCAATTGTGGCGTCGTTTATGCGGTGACGGTGCGCCGGGTGCTCAAGGGAAGCGTGCCGGACCCTGTTTTTGCATTTGGCTTCCTCGATGGTTTGGAGGTGGGGCATTCTTATACCGTTTACCTGGCGTCGTCGCGGAATACGCAGCTGATGCGGGGAGTGCTGCGATCGAGGACGATGAGTGACTCCCAGGTTGAGTTGTTTGTCGAATCGTGCCGCGAATGGGATTACTACTTTTTTCAGGCAAAAAAAATCGAGCCGGCAGAGGTCAACTGACGAGGCCTGAAGACGGCGCGGGTCCAGGTGCCGATCAGGAACATACAATAACGACGTGGAGACGGCAATGCATCTGGGCTGCATGAAGTATTTCTTGGCCGTCTATTTTTTCATTTGGGGATTGGCTGGCCCTGGCGTCAGGCGACGGCGTGCCATCGGGCATTCTTCTTTGCCAAGTCCAGGGTGTTGATATGCATGACGGGGACAGCCAGTCGCATCGAAGAAAAAAATCCGGCGGCGCGGTGGTCAGCTGGATTGAAATGGTCCGGCTGATAAAAAAGGCCAATGGCGTACTCAGGTTTTTGAGCAGAGGCCTGGATGCGTGCGAGCACTAAGCAAGATCCAACGTTCTGACATGAGGAACCGGGCCTTCCCACCGACCAGGAAAGGCTGGAAAAAGTACCGTCTGGCGCCGGCAGCCTGGCTACCATTTAGGTTCACGTGACCAACGTAACACTGTGGCAAGCCTGATTTTCACCGTATAGTCCTCTCCCGTTTCGTGCTCCAGCCACACGATGCCGTCTTCGATGCTGACCCAGGCATCGACTATACGCGTGTCGAACGGCATCGCCGTGTCTTTGATATCAATCTTCATTCGTCCAGACTCAGCATTGAGCGACCTTAAGACCCGCGTCGTTCGTTGCGTAAACTCGATGACGTATGAAGTGCTTGTTTTTTTTATCATTGGAAATGCTCACCCAGAATGCTTTGAATATTTTTTAAATATTACTACATAAAAATTTGCCCTAGCGCACGAAGGTGAACACATCAACAAGCTTTCACTGGTAAGAATTTCAAATGGGAAATATTTATTAATTCAAATAAATTAGAATTCCATAAATGGACCAGTTTTTCCTGTTCCTGTGTTAAAAAGGTTCCATGTAAATTATTTCTCGAAAGAACATATATTTAATTTTTAATAATATTTATCCTATTGCATTATACTATTGATATAAATCAATGTTTTTTGTGTATTGGATTGAAGATATATTCTTGCTGCTAGGATATAGGATCAACTGTGGCTTCAGTGAGTGGTGCATGCCCATGGGAAATGAAAATTACTTAATGGAAATTGCCTGTACGGATACTGCAGAGGTATTTCATGTGCTATATATCAGATATCGTGGCCAGATAAGAAATATGGTAAGTCATGATATTCATCGCGAGGAAGATATTGATGACATAGTTCAGATTATATTTCTCAATGTTTTTCGATGGTTTGAAAAAGGTTGTGGATGTTCGATGTTTTATTCGAAGTTATATTCAATGGCATCGAATAGTATAAAAAATTATTGCTGCCATGCGGAAAGCGTTAATTCGGGCTTGCTTGATGTAATTGATGATGCGGATTATTCCATTGATGCATTGAGCATGTTTCATGAGGATAGTCCGGAAGATATATGTAGTGCAATGGAAACTGGAATGGAAATTATCCGACTAATCGCCAATTTGCCGCCTCCCTTGAAAAAGGCATTATTGTTGCGCGAGGATGAAGGGATGAGCTATGAAGAGATTGCAATAAAGATGGGATGTCCGATGGGAACAGTGCAAAGCCGTATCCACAGAGTAAGGGCCGAGATGCGCAAGATACTGAAAAAGGATCAATGAATGCGGCCTGCCGAATTGCGGTAGTCCGAAGCGGAAGCATACGGTGCTTGTCCCATACTTGATATGAATTTACATGGTAAATAAAAACTACATCGGTAGCCTCGCGCAGGTTGCGCTTGATTATCCCAGGCGGATCGATGCATTGACAGCACAAAAAATAGATGTGGCGATTATTTTCCAGGAAATGCTTGGCACCGCTGTTGCCGCCAAATATTTGCACACCAATGGCGTGCCGCTATCTGTCGCATTGCGCGTATTGGTCTGCGAGCGCAGAAAAGACCCGTCGCCGCCAAAAATGATTGGCATTGAAAAAGGGTAGGTCCATTGCGCCCATCCATGCTGCTTGCGTATCAGACCGTATTGCGCCGCAACCCAGCTCCCCGCACGAACACTTGCAGCGCCGGCATGGTTTGCTTGTGCAGCACTTTCAGTTCGTCTCTCAGTGCGGGTGTGATGGCCAGGCTGCCGTTCGCTTGCTGGCGCACGGGCAAGTCCAGTGCCTGCGCCATTTCGACGGGATAATTCGTGAATTCGCCGTAGGGCCGCTTGCCGTCGACGGACGGGGTGGGCCAATAGCCTTCGGCCAGGTAGTCTTCCGCGCCCATGCCCAGCATTTCCACCGACATCCACGACTGCTGGCGCAGCAGTATCAGATGCCGGGCCGTCAAGGTGAACGGCGTCTTGCCATTGGCATAGCTGCCCGGTTTCAGGTCGGCCATCTGCACGAAGTGGGGCAGCAGCAGGGCCGCTTCCATCAGGCGCTGGGCGGCCAGCGCCGCATCCTTGCCGTCGATCGCCTGCATGGCCAGCGCCAGGGTATCGCCTTTGCCCAGCGGGTACGCCGGGTTCAGCATGGGTGCGCCGCTTTCCACGGGCGACCAGCCGATGTTGAAACGCCGTATCAGCGCCAGATGGTGCACATTGAGCACCTTGGGCGGCGGTGCGTCGAGGGTGGCCACGATGCGCTGGCGCACGGCGCGGGGCAGGTCGTTGTCTGCCGCGCGCGCCAGCAGGGGCGAGCACAGCAGGACACCGGCGAGGCGCAGCAGCTGGCGCCGCAGGGGCTGGAGCAGGTGCGCCATCACGGTGTCGTCAAGTCCTGGCGCTGGAATTCGATGCGGTTTTCCTGGTAGTCCCACTTGGTGTAGGGCCCGAATACGCGCCGGTTTTCCTTGCTGTCGGCATTCGACAGCTCGCGCTTCATGCGCCGCACGAGGGCGGGGTCCGTGAGTGGCGCGGTGGTGGCGGCGAACACGTCATGCCGTACGCTCTGTTTTGCGTCGGCGCCGCGCGAAATGATGGTGAGCTTGCGCGAGGCGGGATCGAAGTACAGGCGCATGGCGAAGGTATTCATGTCCTGCAAATACAGGCCGTCGTCGCGTTGTTGGGCATAGAAATAATCGCCGCAGACGGCCTTCGGTTCGCGTTTCCACTCGCAGGACAGGACGATCATCAGATGCCGGTCATCGAGCTGCTTGACCAAGATGCGACCCTTGGAATATCCCCAGGTACTGGCCGGCACGGTCGCCGACGAGGCCAGATTGTATTCGCCCACCAGCTTGGTCAAAGAACGAGGAGCTTGCGCCGAAGCGCTGATGCAGAGGGTCAAGGCGGCTGCCGCTGCGCCGCCGCGTATGCAGGAAAATGGAGTCATGATGGCCATAAAGAAAAGTTGCCATATTATAGATGGCAACTTGCCAAGATGGTCGCGCGCTTGCGCAGCGCCGGCCTTACTTCAGCTTGCTCAGTTCCGCGATGTCGATCTTGACGACCTTGTCGCCCACGGCGGCGACCAGGGTCTTGAAGTGGGGCGTCGCTTCATGCGCCGTGTGGCCTGCCTTGTCGGTCCACTCTTCCAGCATGATGAAGCGCGTGGGAATCTTGTTGTCGAGGTGCAGTTCGTAGCGCAGGCAGGCGCTTTCCGCGCGGCTCGGCGGTACGACGGCTTCCAGTGCGGCGCGCACGGCGTCGATATGTTGGGCTTGGGCATCGATGGTGGCGACGATGATCAGGGTCATGTTGGTCCTTGTGGTTGGGGTTCCGGCAGCTTAGCGCATCTGGCGCTTCCTTGCCGGCCGGCCACCGTGGGCTGCGCCGCAACGGTTCGCGGCGCAGCCGGCGATCCCTTACGCGGCTTGCAGCGCGCCGATCTGCTCGAAAGCGCCTGTCAATGCCTGCGCCCTGGCCGCGTCGCTGACCTTGACGCCTTCGGCGCGCACGATCTCGATCTGCGTGACGCCGAGGAAACCGAGGAAGGCGCGCAGATGGCTTTCCTGGTGTTCCAGACTGGCCATCGGCGTGTCGGCGCCATAGTAGCCGCCGCGCGTCGACGCGATGATCACGCGCTTGCTGCCCAGCAATCCTTCGGGGCCATTGGCGCCGTACTGGAAGGTCTTGCCGGGCACGGCCAGCGCGTCGAGCCACGATTTGAGCTGGCTGGGGATGGCGAAGTTGTACATGGGCGCGCCGATGATGATGACGTCGGCAGCCAGCACTTGCTCGAGCGTACCGGCCAGCGTTGCGCCGTCGGCGTCGCTGGGGGCGGCCGTAAATTGCGGCAGCGGTTGCGCCACCAGGTCGCGGTACTGGACGGTGGCGCCAGGCGCGGCCGCTTGCAGGCGGGTGGCGATGGCGGCGGACAACTGGCGGCTGATGGAATGCTCGCCGAGGATGCTCGAATCGATGTGCAGGATGTTCATATAGGCCTTCTTGGGTGGTATGATCGGGTGGTATATTTTTGTAACCGAGTTAAATATAGTGACTATCAAATGAACGCACAAGAAGGCACTTTTTCCACACTGGGGCACATGGATGTGACTATTGGCGACGCCGCCGCGCAAGGGGCGGAGCTGGAACGGCGCATGCGCGACGAAGGCGGCCATGCGGGCGTGGCCGCTTCCTGCCGCCCGATCACGGATATTCTCACGCGCGTGGGCGACAAATGGAGCGTGATGGCGGTGATCTTGCTGGGCAATGGCACCAAGCGCTTCAACGAGATGCGCCGCCTGATCGGCGGCATTTCGCAGCGCATGCTGACCTTGACCTTGCGCGGGCTCGAGCGCGACGGCCTCTTGACGCGCACCGTGTTTCCCACCGTGCCGCCGCGCGTCGATTACGCCTTGACGGACCTGGGCCGTTCGCTGCTGATCCCCATCGGCGCGCTGGGCGCCTGGGCGCATGGCCACCGCGACGCCATCGATGCGGCGCGTCTGGCGTTCGATGCCAGGGCCGATGCGAACGCGGCGCCAGACAGTCAGGCCAGCTGAATCACGGCCAGCATGTCATTGCCATCGGCATCCATGCCATTTTCCACGAAGCCCATGCTGGCATAGAACTGTTTCGCGTTGGCATTGCCGGGCTTGTAGCAAATCTCGATGCTGCGCGCATCCGGGCGGGCGCGGATTTCCGCCAGCGCCAGGGCGAGCGCGGCTCGTCCATGGCCTTGCCCCTGGCGCCGGTGGTCGACCATGAAGCGCCAGATCTGGTAATAGCCGGGCGGGTCGTCGGCATCGGGCGAGACAAACATCAGGAAGCCGATCACTTCCTCATCGCAATACACGGCGCGCGTATGCATGGTGGCGGGGTAGAAGCTGGCCTGCGCAATCGAATAGTCATTGCTGGCCAGATAGTTGCGCTGCTGTGGCAGCAGGGGCAGCTCGCTGATGATGTCGAAATTGTCGGCGGTAACGGGACGCAGGCTGATGGTCATGTTCAAAGATGGGATGCAAGGGCAAGGCCTGGCAGTATGGGGAGAAATTACTCAATTGGCAATGCTGTTCCACCGTCCGCGCCAGACAGCGGTGGAACAATGAGGGCATGACTGCCGTCCGCATTTACCTGGTGGCCACCGCCTGCGTTTCGTCTTGCGGCGCCTGCCATCCGCCGCCCAGCGCTCGGTAGGTGGCCACGGCCGCGCGCGCCGATGCCGTTTGCGCCTGCGTACGCGCGTCCGCTGCGCGCAGCAGCCTGGTGTCGGCCTGCAGTACGTCAAGTCGGCTGACCGCGCCTTTTTCGTAGGCGGCCAGCGAGGCGGCGCTGGCGCGCTCGAGCGATTCCACGCTTTGCGCCAGCAACGCGGCCTGTTCTTCGTGGCGCAGCAGGGCCGAACCGGCGTTTTCCACGTCTTCGGCAGCGTGCAGCACCGCGAGCCGGTAGGCCGCCAGCAGTTCGGCTTCCTGGCCGCGGGAAGCTTCGATCTGCGCGTCGATGCGGCCGAAATCGAACAGGCGCCAGCGCAGGCCCAGCATGCCGGCGGCCTGGCCGGAGCCGTTGCCGAACAGGGCGCCGCCGGCCGTGGCGCTGCCAAACAGGGCGCCCAGGCTCAGTTTCGGGTAGTACTCGGCGACGGCCGCGCCGGTGCGCGCGCTGGCGGCGGCCAGGCGCCGTTCGGCGGCGATCAGGTCGGGCCGCCTCCGAAGCAGTTCGCCCGGCGAGCCGCCGGCCGTGATGCGCGGCGCGCGCGCCGTCACGCCGGCGGCGGCCATGTCATCGCCATAGGTGCCTGGCGCCGCACCCAGCATCACGTCGAGCGCATGCAGCGCGACTTCGCGCGCCGCGTCCAGGCCGGGCACGACGGCGCGCGCCTGCGCCAGCGACGCTTCGGCCTGCCGCAGCACCGGCTCGTTCGCCAATCCCTTGCCATACAGCAGCGTGGCCAGTTCCAGCAGCGCCGCGTCGGTGTCGACCTGGCGGCGCGCCAACTCCAGCCGCGCCTGCAGGCCCTGGATCGTCAGGTACAGGTCCGCCGTTTGCGCCGCCACGGCCAGCCGCGTGGCGGCCCATCCCGCTTCGCTGGCTGCGTAATCGGCCTGCGCCGCTTCGCGTTCGCGGCGCAGGCCGCCGAACAGGTCGAGTTCCCACGACGCCTGCAGGTTCAATTCGCGCGCGCTGCCGGCGCGGTCATAGCCTGGCGTGGCGTTCAAGACCTGGCCCAGCGGCGTTTGCACCGACTGGTAGGCGCGCGCCGCCTGGCCGTCAAGGCTGGCCGACGGCCGCAGCGCGGCGTCGGCCGCACCGGTGGCCGCCCGCGCCTGGCTGACCCTGGCCTGCGCTTGCGCCAGGTCGAGGTTTTGCGCCAGCGCCACCGTTACCAGGCGGGTCAGGCGCGGATCGCCGAAGGCCGTCCACCATTGCCGCAGTTCGGCAGAGTCAGCGTCCTGGCGCGCGCCGAGCGCCGCCTGGTGCAGGTACTGCGCCGCTTGCGGCAGCTCGGGCCGGCGGTAGTCGGCGCCCACAGTGCAGCCGGCGGCGGCCAGGCCGGTGGCGATCAGCAGAAAGGGGAGGCGCAGGCGGGGCAGTAGCATGATGGTCTTCCTGTTCAAAAGAGAATAATGTGTGACTATAATACATTTTGGTCACTTATTGTGCATTCCGGCGCCGCGCGTTAAGCTGTCGCCATGAATTCCACCACACCCGACACACCAACTCCTGCACGCGGCCCCGCCGGCCACGACGTGCGCGACCAGATCGTTGCCGCCGCCACCGATTACTTCAGCCGCTACGGCTATGAAAAGACGACTGTCTCCGACCTGGCCAGGGCGATCGGCTTTTCCAAGGCCTATATCTACAAGTTCTTCGAATCCAAGCAGGCCATCGGCGAGCATATCTGCGCCAGTTGCCTGCGTCAGATCGAAACCGAGGCGAGAAGCGCGGTCGCGGCGGCCGGCCAGCCGCCTGAGCAGCTGCGGCGCATGTTCAAGGCCAGCGTCGAGGCCAGCCTGCGGCTGTTTTTCCAGGACCGCAAGCTGTACGATATCGCCGCCTCAGCCGCCACCGAGCGCTGGCCGGCCGTGCAGACCTATGAACTGGCGATGGGCGCCTTGCTGCAGGATATCTTGCAGCAGGGGCGCAAGACGGGCGACTTCGAACGCAAGACGCCGCTCGACGAAACGGCCAGCGCGATCTACCTGGTGATGCGCCCCTACGTCAATCCCTTGCTGCTGCAACACAGCGTTGACAGCAGCGAAACGGCGGTGGTGCAACTGTCCAGTCTGGTGTTGCGCAGCCTGTCTCCATAATCTGCTGATTAGGTTGTGACCATTGACTTATTTGGTCACTGGTATCAGAATGAGAACCCTGATCACTCGTTCATGGGATTCTTATGCGCTGGCGCCGCCTCGCTTCATCTGTAGTCATCTCTACCTTACCCCTGGCTTTGAGCGCCTGCGCCGACAAGGCGCAGGCCGATCCGCGCACCGCCATGCCGCTGGTGCGCGCCGTTGCGGTGCAGGGCGCCGAAGCGGGCACGCGCAGTTTTACAGGCGTGGTCGCGCCGCGCGTGCAGAGCGATCTTGGTTTTCGCGTTGCCGGCAAGGTGCACGAACGGCTGGTCGACGCCGGGCAGGCCGTGCGCCGTGGACAGCCATTGATGCGTCTCGACGCCGAGGACTTGCAGTTGCTGGCGCAGGCGCGGCAGGAATCGGTCGTCGCCGACCGCGCCCGCGCGCGCCAGGCGGTGGACGAGGAAGCGCGCTACCGTGACCTGCGCGGCACGGGCGCCATCTCGGCATCGAGCTACGACCAGGTGAAGGCGGCGGCCGACGCGGCCGGCGCCCAGCTCAAGGCGTCCGAAGCCCAGGCCGGGGTGGCGCGCAATGCGCTGCAGTACGCGGTGCTGCTGGCCGATGCCGACGGCGTCGTGATGGACACCCTGGCCGAACCGGGCCAGGTGGTCGCGGCCGGGCAGGCGGTAGTGCGCCTGGCCCATGACGGCCGGCGCGAAGCGGCGATCCAGCTGCCGGAAACCGTGCGCCCCGCGCTCGGCTCCACCGGCCAGGCCACCCTGTTCGGCCGGCCGGGCGCCGGCGTGCCGGCCACCTTGCGCCAGCTGTCGCAGACGGCGGACCGGCAGACGCGCACTTTCGAGGCGCGCTATGTGCTCGATGCGGCGCTGTCAAGTACACCGCTGGGCGCTACCGTCACCTTGCGCTTGCCCGGCGCGCAAGCTGCCGGCGGCACCGTACAAGTGCCGCTGGCGGCGCTGTACGATGCGGGCAAGGGGCAGGGCGTGTGGGTCATCGGCGGTGCGCCGGCGCAAGTGACCTGGAGGCCCGTCAGCTTGCTGCGGCTGCACGATGACGGCGCCGACGTGAATGGCCTGAAGGCGGGTGAGCGCATCGTCGCGCTGGGCGCCCATCTGCTGCATCAGGGCGAACGGGTCAGGATCGAACAGGCGCCGGTGGTAGCGGTCGCGGGAGCACGTCCATGAGCGCGGCGGGCTTCAACCTGTCGGCGCTGGCCGTGCGCGAGCGTTCCGTCACCCTGTTCCTGATTTGCCTCATTTCGCTGGCCGGCCTGCTGTCCTTCTTCAAGCTGGGGCGCGCGGAAGACCCGGCCTTCACGGTCAAGGTGATGACCATCGTCACCGCCTGGCCCGGCGCCAGCGCGCGTGAAATGCAGGACCAGGTGGCCGAGAAGATCGAAAAGCGCCTGCAGGAGCTGCGCTGGTATGAACGGGCCGAAACCTATACCACGCCGGGCCTGGCGTTTACCACCCTGACCCTGCTCGACAGCACGCCACCCGGGGAAGTGCAGGCCGAGTTTTACCAGGCGCGCAAGAAGGCCGGCGACGAGGCGGCCAATTTGCCGGCCGGGGTGATCGGCCCCATGATCAATGACGAATACGCCGACGTCACCTTCGCCCTGTATGCGCTCAAGGCCAAAGGCGAGCCGCAGCGCCTGCTGGTGCGCGAGGCGGAAACCTTGCGCCAGCGGCTGCTGCATGTGCCGGGCGTAAAAAAAGTCAATATCATCGGCGAGCAGGCCGAACGCATCTATGTCGAGTTTTCGCAGGAGCGCCTGGCCACCCTGGGCGTGCGGGCGCAGGACGTGTTCGCCGCGCTGAACGGCCAGAATGTCCTGACGCCGGCAGGCTCGGTGGAAACGCGCGGGCCGCAGGTGTTCATCCGCCTCGACGGCGCGCTCGACGCGCTGCAAAAGATCCGCGATACGCCCGTGGCGGCGCAGGGGCGCACCTTGGCGCTGTCCGATATCGCCAGCGTGCGCCGCGGCCAGGAAGATCCGGCCAGCTTCATGGTGCGCAATGGCGGCGAGCCGGCGCTGCTGCTGGGCGTGGTCATGCGCGACGGCTGGAACGGGCTGGATCTGGGCAAGGCGCTGGACGGGGAAGTGACGGCCATCGGCGCCGCCATGCCGCTGGGCATGAGCCTGGCCAAGGTCACCGACCAGGCCGTCAATATCGGCGCGGCGGTCGATGAATTCATGCTCAAGTTTCTCGCCGCGCTGCTGGTGGTGATGCTGGTGTGCTTTATCAGCATGGGCTGGCGGGTCGGCATCGTGGTGGCCGCCGCCGTGCCGCTGACCCTGGCCGTGGTGTTCATCGTGATGGCGGCGACGGGCAAGAACTTCGACCGCATCACCCTCGGTTCCCTGATCCTGGGTCTCGGTCTGCTGGTGGACGACGCCATCATCGCCATCGAAATGATGGTCGTGAAAATGGAGGAGGGCTACAGCCGCATCGCCGCCTCCGCCTATGCGTGGAGCCACACGGCCGCGCCCATGCTGGCCGGTACCCTGGTGACGGCCGTCGGCTTCATGCCCAACGGCTTCGCCCGCTCCACTGCCGGTGAATACACCAGCAATATGTTCTGGATCGTCGGCATCGCGCTGATTGCCTCGTGGGTGGTGGCGGTGGTATTCACTCCCTACCTGGGCGTGAAGCTGCTGCCTGAACTCAAACACGTCGCCGGCGGCCATGACGCGCTGTACGACACGCCGCGCTACCACCGTTTTCGCCGGTTGCTGGGAAGCGTGATCGCCCGCAAATGGCTGGTGTTCTGTACCGTGATCGGCCTGTTCGTGCTGGCCGTGCTGGGCATGGCCGTCGTCAAGAAGCAGTTTTTCCCGATTTCGGACCGTCCCGAAGTGCTGATCGAAGTACAACTGCCGTACGGCAGCGCGATCACGCAGACCAGCGGCGCGGCGGCCAAAGTGGAAGCATGGCTGGCGCGCCAGAGCGAGGCGAAGATCGTCACGGCCTATGTGGGCCAGGGCGCGCCGCGCTTTTACCTGGCGATGGGGCCGGAATTGCCCGACCCGTCGTTTGCCAAGATCGTCGTGCGCACCGACAGCCAGCAGGCGCGCGACGCCCTGAAGCAGCGCTTGCGCGTTGCCGTCGCCGCGGGGCTGGCGCCCGAAGCCAGGGTGCGCGTCACGCAACTGGTGTTCGGCCCGTATTCGCCGTTCCCCGTCGCCTACCGGGTCAGCGGCCCCGATCCCGAGGTCTTGCGCGGCATCGCCGCTCAGGTGCAAGCCGTGATGCAGGCCAGTCCCTTGATGCGGACCGTGAACACCGACTGGGGTACGCGCACGCCGACCCTGCATTTCAGCCTGCAGCAGGAGCGTCTGCAGGCGATGGGATTGACCTCGGCCGCGGTGGCACAGCAGCTGCAGTTTTTGCTCAGCGGCGTGCCCGTCACGGCCGTGCGCGAAGATATCCGCACGGTGCAGGTGGTGGCGCGCGCGGCCGGCGACGTGCGGCTGGACCCGGCACGCATCGCCGACCTGACGCTGGCCGGCGCGAATGGCGAACGCATCGCGCTGTCGCAGGTGGGCAGCGTCGAGGTGCGCTCGGAAGAGCCCGTGATGCGCCGGCGCGACCGCCAGCCGACGATTACCGTACGCGGTGACATCGCCGACGGCATGCAGCCGCCCGACGTCTCGGGCGCCATCACGGCGCAGCTGCAAACGGTCATCGACAAGCTGCCGGCCGGCTACCGCATCGAGCAGGCTGGCTCCATCGAGGAATCGGCCAAGGCCACGCAGGCCATGCTGCCGCTGTTCCCCATCATGCTGGCATTGACGCTGTTGATGATTATCCTGCAGGTGCGTTCGATCTCGGCGATGGTGATGGTGTTCCTCACCAGCCCCCTGGGTCTGATCGGCGTGGTACCCACCTTGCTGCTGTTCCAGCAGCCGTTCGGCATCAACGCGCTGGTCGGCCTGATCGCGCTGTCGGGCATTTTGATGCGCAATACCCTGATCCTGATCGGCCAGATCCACCAGAACGAGGCGGCCGGCCTGGCGCCGTTCGACGCCGTGGTCGAAGCGACCGTGCAGCGCGCGCGACCCGTGATCCTCACGGCGCTGGCGGCCATTTTGGCGTTTATTCCGCTGACCCATTCGGTTTTCTGGGGTACCTTGGCCTATACCCTGATCGGCGGCACGTTTGCCGGCACGGTATTGACCCTGGTATTTCTGCCGGCCATGTATGCGATCTGGTTCCGGATACGGGGGAAGACAGGGGGGGGCACACTAGAGCTTTAAACAGCGGGCCGGAGACGCGGGCCTGAGAAAATGCCGATGGCGGCGTTGCGGCTTCCTTGCCGTACTTGCGTACTGTCTGCGTCGCCGTGCCTTGCCCTCGACATTTTTCAGGTCCGCTTGGCCCGGGGAGCCTGTCTCCACGACTTGGGCCGTTTCGTGGTTTGGCGGTTTGCCGGTTTGCTTGTTTCTTGTGCTTGTTGCTCGTCTCTTTCTCTAGGCTCCGGCGGCATCCTGCCGGTAGCGCGCCGGCGGCAGTTCGAACTGGTTCTTGAAGAAACGGGTAAACGCGCTTTGCGAGGAAAAGCCCAGGCGGTCGCCGATTTCCGCCACGCTCAGGCTCGTTTCGCGTAGCAAACGGCGCGATTCGCGGCTCTTGGCGCGCAGTTCCAGCGCGCGGAACGAGGTCTGTTCCTGCTGCAGCTGGCGCTGCAGGGTCCAGCGGTTCATCGCCAGGCCGTCGCACAGGGCCGGCAGCAGCGAGGCGCTATCGGCATCGCCTGCGCCTTGCTGGCCCAGCAGATCGATGATGGCTTGCTCCACGCGGGCCGAAAATAGCTGCGCCCCCTGCAGCTGCTGCAATTGCCCCTGCGCGTGCCGCAGCGCGTGCGGCGCCAGCATGGCGTTGAACTGGGCGAAGGGGCGGTCCAGCGCCGGCGCGTCAAATGTCAATGTATTGCGCGCCTGGCCAAAGGTGGCGGCGGCGCCGAAGCACGCGGAAATGGCCGACGCGAACCATGGCGCCTTGCCCTGGAAGCCTGCATGGAAGGCGGTGGGCGCGCCATCGTCGTAGGCGCGCGCCACCAGCGACAGCATGCGGAAATTGGCTAGCGCCTGCATGGCGCCGCCCGATGGGCAGAACTCGGACAGGTATTCGATCTCGATGCGCGTGCCATTTTCACTCATCAGCATGAAATCGAATTCGCCGATCAGGCCCCGCAAATGCAGCAGTTCGTGCAGCGCGCTGCGCAGGGTGGGGCGGTTGAAGCAGACGTGGGCGATGCCGGAGTAATGCGCGAACCAGTGTGTCACGTCGAGGTCAAGCAAGCCGCGGTGCTGCGGCAGTTGCTGGGCGTAGGCCGTCATGCGGCGGTGCCGCTCGGCGTTGATGCGGCCGCCCGGTTCGTCCAGCTGCGCCGGCGTGATGCCCGTGCGCTGAAAAAACTCGGCGGGGTCGTGGCCATCGGCCTGCATGGCGCGCGCGCATTGCTGCGCGATGCGGTTCGAAACCGTGCGCGTGTCGGGTTTGTGCAAGGTTGTCTCCTGCTTATCCTGCTTGTTGTAGTAATTTTTCACAAATATTAGCACTTTGTAGGAGATTGTTGGTTGTTGTGCCATCTAACCAAAAATTGTTCTCGCGGGTATAAAACGCGTGCTGCGCGGTCAAGAAACTCACGCATTCTCACGCTATATTGTTTTCGGCCGGCCTTGCTGCCGCGCCTTGATACCTACAAAAACAGTCTTGGAGATAATGATGAATTGCACTTTGAAACCGATGGCCCGACTGGTCGCCGGCTGCGTCGCCACGCTTGCCCTGGCGGCCTGCGGCAACGACACCGTCAGCGAGGAATACAAGCAGCCCGTGTTCGGCGCCACCACCTATGCCCAGCTCAGGGGCGACGCCTATACCTTCAAGGACATGAACCGCAACGGCAAGATCGATCCGTATGAGGATTGGCGCCTGTCGGCCGAGGCGCGCGCGGACGACCTGTTGTCGCGCATGAGCCTCGATGAAAAAGCGGGCCTGATGATGCACGGCACGGCGCCCACCGTGGCCGACCCCACCGGCATCGGCCAGGGCGGCGCGTACGACTTGACGGCCCTGCAAGACCTGATCGTCAAGCAGTACGTCAACACCTTCATCACGCGCATGGCGGGCGACACGGCCAACATGGCGACCCAGTACAACAAGGTGCAAGCCTTGAGCGAAACGTCGCGCCACGGCATTCCCGTCTCCATCAGCACGGACCCGCGTCACCATTTCCAGTACACGGTGGGCGCCAGCGCCGGCACCAAGGGTTTTTCGCAGTGGCCTGAAACCCTGGGCCTGGCCGCCATCGGCGACGATGCGCTGGTACGCCGCTTCGGCGACGTCGCGCGCCAGGAATACCTGGCCGTCGGCATCACGCAAGCGCTGTCGCCGCAGGCCGACCTGGCCACCGAGCCGCGCTGGTCGCGCATCAACGGTACCTTTGGCGAAGACGCGGACCTGGCCAAACGCATGGTGCAGCACTATATCGAAGGTTTCCAGGATGGGAACACGGGCCTGCACGACGGCAGCGTGGTGGCCGTCGTCAAGCACTGGGTCGGCTACGGCGCCACGAAAGAGGGCTACGACGGCCACAATTACTATGGCCGCTACATGACTTACCCGGGCAACAACTTCGCTTACCACGTGAAACCGTTCGAAGGGGCATTCACGGCCAAGGCGGCTTCCGTCATGCCGACCTACGCTCTGCCAGACGGCAATATCACGATCGACGGCATCACCCTGGAACAAGTGGCGGCCGGCTTCAGCAAGTCCATGCTGACGGATCTGCTGCGCGGCAAATACGGTTTTGAAGGCGTGATCCTGTCCGACTGGGGCATCACTTCCGACTGCGACGCCAACTGCCGCAACGGCACCGCGCCAGGCGTCGCGCCTTCCTTCATGGGCTTCGGCACGCCGTGGGGCATGGAAAACGCCACCAAGGCCGAGCGCTATGTGAAAGCCGTCACGGCGGGGATGGACCAGTTTGGCGGGGTGACGGAAGCGCCGTACCTGACGCAAGCCGTGCAACGCGGCCAGCTGACGGAGGCGCGCATCAACGCGTCGGCGCGCCGTATCCTGATCCAGAAATTCAAGCAGGGCCTGTTCGAGCATCCTTTCGTCGACGCGGCGAAGGCAGCCACCACCGTGGGCAAGGCGGACTTCATCGAGGCGGGCCTGGAGGCCCAGCGCCGCTCGCTGGTCCTGCTGGAAAACAAGGACAAGGTCTTGCCGCTGGCGGCCACCGTCAAGAAGGTCTACCTGTACGGCATCGATGCGGCCGTGGCCAAGCAGTATGGCTACACGGTGGTCGCTACGCCGCAGGAAGCGGACGTGGCCCTGCTGCGCGTGGCCGCGCCGTATGAAACGCTGCACCCGAACTACATCTTCGGCAGCATGCAGCATGAGGGACGGTTGAACTACGCCGATGGCGACGCCGACTACGAGGCGATCAAGAACGCGGCGAAATTCGCGCCGAAGACGGTGGTCACCGTGTACCTGGACCGCCCGGCCATCCTCGGCAACGTGCAGGACAAGGCCAGCGCCATCCTCGCCAACTTCGGCGTGAGCGACGGCGCGCTGTTCGATGTCCTGACGGGCAAGGCCAAGCCGCAAGGCAAGCTGCCGTTCGAACTGCCATCGTCTATGGCCGAAGTGCAGGTGCAGAAATCGGACGTGCCGTATGACACGGCCCATCCGCTGTACAAGTTCGGTTACGGCCTGGCCTATTAAACGCCGTTCAACGTACGGTAACCCAGCTGCGCTCCTTGACGGAGCGCAGCGCGGCGGCGATCAGCCGGTCCACTTCGTAGCCATCGCGGAAGGTGGGCCAGACCGGCTGGCCGCTGGCGATCGCTTGCAGAAAATCGCGCGCTTCGATGACGATCTGCTCGTTGTAGCCGGTGCCGTGCCCGGCGCCCTGGCTGAACGCCAGGTAGTCGGGGTGGGCGGGTCCCATCAGCAGGCGCTGGAAACCCTGGCGCTGCGCGGGGCGGTTGGCGTCGTACAGCCAGAGTTCATTCTGGTTTTCCTGGTCGAAGGCGAGCGCGCCTTTCGTCCCCGTGATGCGGTATGTGTACCCCATCTTGCGCCCGGCCGCCACGCGGCTGAAGGTCAGGGCGCCCAGCGCGCCGCTGGCAAAGCGCAGCATCACATTCCCCTGGTCGTCATTCTCCACCGCCTCCATGCCAGCCGGCCCTTGGCGCTGCGCGTGCACGGTATTCATGTCGGCCACGAGAGAGTCGACGGGGCCGCCCAGGCGCAGGGCCAGGTTGAGCAGGTGCGAGCCCACGTCGGCCAGCGCGCCGGCACGCGTCGCTGTCGCTTCGCGCGTGCGCCACGAGGCAGGCGCGCCCGGGTCGTGCAGATAGTCTTCCACGTGTTCTGCGGCGACGTGGATGATCTCGCCGATTTCGCCCGATTCGATGATCTGCCGCGCCAGCTGGCTGGCCGGCGTGCGGATGTAGTTATAGCCCACCATGTTGGCCACGCCCGCCGCTTCGGCCGCCTGCGCCAGCAGCAGGGATTCGGCGGCCGTCATGCCCAGCGGCTTTTCGCAGAATACGGGTTTGCCCAAGGCCAGGGCGGCCAGCACGATGTCCTTGTGCGTGGCTGGCGGCGTGGCGACGACGATGGCGTCGATGGCGGGATCGGCCACCAGTGCGCGCCAGTCGCTAGTCGAGCGGTTCCAGCCCAGTTCCCGCGCGCTGCGGGCGGCGCCTGCTTCGCTGCTGGTGCTGATGCATTCGCACACGGGGTTCAAGGCCGTGTGAAAAATGCTGCGCACGGCCTTGTAGGCGATGGTGTGGGCCTTGCCCATGTAGCCGGCGCCGATCAGGCCTATGTTGATGTCTTGCATAGGGAGTCTCCGAGGGTGTCGCGGTTTGGGATCAAGCTTGCTGGCGCCAGGCATGGCTGTCCAGCGCGTCGAGGAAGCGCGTGGCGGGCCAGTCCTGCGCCAGCGCCTCGTGCATGAGCTGCTGCTGCGTGGGCGGCGCCATGCCGCCTATGGGCTGGTCGCGGTCAAGGTTGCTGGGAAAGGCGTAGCCTTCGGCGCAGGCGGCTATCGCGTGAACAATGCCGTCGGCGGACAGGACTCCCTGCGCGCGCAAGGTCTGCAGCGCCGGATACAGCGCGGCGCTCATGGCGTGGCGGTCCAGCGCTTCCATGGCGCGCCCGAATGGTGACGACACTTGCAGCAAATTCGCCATGCGGCGGATGTCGGACGAACGGTTATGGCCCGCCGCATGGAACAGGGCGGGGTTGAAGAAGACGGCGTCGCCTTGGGACAGCGGCAGTTGCACGCAATGCCGGGCGAAATAATCGCGGAAGGGCGCCTGCTGCCAGGCGAGGAAACCGGCCTGGTAGCGCTGCGAATACGGCAGGTACAGGGTGGGACCGGATTCGACCGGCATGTCGCAGTGGGCGACGGCGCCCTGCAAGGTCAAAAGGGCCGACATCTGGTGCACGGGCGCCGGGTAGGCGGCGCAGGCGGCGGCGCTCTGGAAGCCCAGGTGATAGTCGCGGTGCGGTGCCTGGGCCGCACCGCCCGGGTTGACGACGTTCACCTGCGCCGTCATCTGGTAGGCGGGGCCCAGCCACGCCTGGGCTATCCACGCAAACACGGGATTGGCGTAGTAGCGCGCGAACGCCTCGGGCGCGCGCAGACACAGTTTTTGCTGGGCGTTCCAGATGCGGTCGTTCGCGCCTGGTTTGGCGAAATGGTCGCCGCCCGCCTGGCCGCTGGCATGCTGCTCGGCGATCAGCGCGCGAAACACGCCGCTCACCTGATCCAGGGTCGCTGTGTCCTCGACGGCGTGTTTGAGCACGACGACGCCGGGGCCATCCCTCAGCACCTTGCCCCATTCAGCCTGCAGCGCGCGCAGCGACGCCTTGCTGGCGGCCAGCGCACGCACCTGGTCGCAATCGTAGACGAGAATATTTTCTTCCACCGATGCTGCATGGGGATAGTCGGCCAGCGCCGTGCGTTGGCTGACTGTGCGGATGAAATCATCGAGCTGGCAATCCTGCTGCGACAGCCAGAAGGGGGCGGGCGGCACGGCGTCTTGGGTGATCATCCGGTGTCTCCATGTTTAAGTTGTAGAATCAGTATAGGGATGAAAATCCGCATTTTTCATCAAGAAATCCATCAAAAAACCATCAATTACAATGGACATCGCATGACGCATCCGTTTCCCGTCAAGGTCGTGGCGCTGCAGGCCGGCGTCAGTGTGGCGACCGTCGACCGCGTGATCAAGCAGCGCGGGGGCGTACATGCCAATACGGTGCGCCGCGTGATGCAGGCGCTCGACGAGCTGGCGCGGCAAAGCACGCAGGCGGGCCTGGCGGGCAGAAAATTCATGCTCGACGTGCTGATGGTGGCGCCGCGCCGCTTTACGGATGCCGTGCGCACCGCACTCGAATCGGAGCTGCCGTCCCTGCATCCGGCTGTGCTGCGCTCGCGTTTTCACCTGCATGAAACGCTGGACGCGGACGGCATCGTCGACCAGCTGGAACGCATCCGCAAGAATGGCAGCCACGGCGTGCTGCTGAAAGCGCCGGACTTGCCTCCGGTGGCTGATGCGGTGAACCGGCTGGCGGCGGCCGGCATTCCCGTGGTGACGCTGGTAACGGATTTACCGTCCTCCGCGCGCCGCGGCTACGTGGGCATGGATAACCGCGCGGCGGGCGAGACGGCCGCCTGCCTGATCGGCCAGTGGCTGGGCGCGGGCCAGCGGCCCAGGAAACAGCAGGTGCTGGTGACTTTGAGCAGCAACCGTTTTCATGGCGAGGAAGAGCGCGAGATCGGTTTCCGCCGGGCGCTGCGCGAACGGCACCGCCATTTATCCATCGTCGAAGTGAGCGAGGGCCACGGCATCGACGGCGCCACGGGCGCGCTGGTGCGCCAGGCCCTGGCCGGACATCCCGGCATCGCCGCCGTGTATTCCATCGGCGGCGGCAATGCCGCCATCGTGCAGGCATTCGCGCAGGCGGGCCGGCCCTGCCGGGTCTTCATCGGCCACGACCTCGACGCGGACAACGTGGCGCTGCTCAAGTCGGGCGCCATCCAGGCCGTGCTGCACCATGACCTGGGCCAGGATATGCGCCGCGCCTGCCAGGAAATCCTGCGAGCGCAGCGCGCGCTGCCGGCCCTGGCGCAGGCGCCGCTATTGTCTGCCATACAGATCGTCACGCCGTGGAATTTGCCCGCACTGAACGGGCTGAATTGACAGGCATGCGAGGCTGGCCGATACTCGCCGCTTCGCTCATCGCTCACCTCAGGAAGGAATCCCCCGATGTCCGTCACTCCGCAATTATGCAAGACCGTGCTGGTAGCCGCACTCTCCATCGCGTTTGCCACGCCCGCCATGGCCGCCGTCCCCATCGTTTCCGCAGCTGCCGCCGCTTCATCGGCGTGGGTCGAGACCAGCAACCGCAACGCGGCCATCGTGCTGGCGGCGCAGGCGCAATTTTCGCCCGAAGACGCCTCCGACACAGGCCTGGCCCAATACGACGGCCTGGCTGCCGACCTGGGGCCTAACATCACCGAGCGCCATGTGGCGGCCATGCAGAAGGCGCGCGCGCAATTGCAGCAAAAGCTGGAGCTGGAACGCGACGAGCGCATACGCCAGGACCTGGAAATCCTGATCGGCGCCGTCGACCAGGAGATCATGGGCACCCAGCTGGAAGCCAAATACACGCTGCCGTGGGTCGATGTGCCGCAGATGGTGTTCGGCTCCATGCAAAGCCTGCTGCAGGAACAGCGTCCGGCCGCGCGCCGCGCCAAGGCGCTCGAACGCCTGCAGCGCTACGTGGGCCAGTTCCCGGGCAGCACGCCGATCACGACGCAGGCCAGGGCGCGCTTCACGGAAAAAATCGGCCAGCCTGGCCTGGCGGGACCCGTGCGCCTGCAGGTGCAGCAGTCGCTGGAAAACGTACCGACGTATATCGCCGGCATCCGCAAGCTGTTCGCCGACATGAAGATCACGGGTGCGGAAAGTGCGCTGGCGGCCATGGAGCAGCAGATGAACGAATACGCGGCGTGGGAAAAGCAAGTGGTGCTGCCGTTGGCGCGCACGGATTTCCGCATGGCGCCCGAGCTGTATGCGTTTCGCCTGAAACAGGTGGGCATCGACATCGAGCCGCGCGCGCTGGTCGAGCGGGCGCAGGTGGCTTACCTGGAAACGCGCGCCGCCATGCAGGCGCTGGCGCCCGTGGTGGCGGCCAAGCTGGCGCTGAAGGGCGTCGACGGCACGGACTACCGCCAGGTGCTGCGCGCGCTGAAGGCCGATTCCATCCCGAACGAGCAGTTAGAAGCGCACTACAAGGGCGTCAATACGCAGCTGGAACAGCGCATCACCCGGCAGCGCGTGGTCGATATTCCAGCACGCGCCATGACCATGCGCCTGGCGTCCGCCGCAGAATCGGCGGCCCAGCCGGCGCCGCATATGCGTCCGCCTCCGCTGATCGGCAATACGGGCGAACACGGCCAGTTCGTCCTCCCCGTCAGCAATCCTGCCGCCAGCGGCAAGGGCGAGGCGTATGACGATTTCAATTTCGCGGGCGCCGCCTGGACCCTGAGCGCGCATGAAGGCCGTCCAGGCCACGAGCTGCAGTTCAGCGCCATGGTGGAGCGGGGCGTGTCGCAGGCGCGCAGCCTGTATGCGTTCAACAGCGTCAACGTGGAAGGCTGGGCCCTGTACGCGGAAGCGGAGATGATCCCGTACGAGCCGGCCGAAGGCCAGTTCATCGCGCTGCAATTTCGCATGCTGCGCGCGGCGCGCGCCATGCTCGACCCGATGCTGAACCTGGGGCAGGTCACGCGCGAGGAAGCGGGGCGCATCCTGACGGATGAAGTGATGCTGTCGAAACCGATGGCGCGCCAGGAACTGGACCGCTACACCTTCAATATGCCGGGCCAGGCGGGCAGCTATTTCTATGGCTATACGCGCATCCTGCAGCTGCGTGCGGAAACGGAGTTGGCGCTGGGAGACAGGTTCGACCGCTTGGCCTTCAATAACTTCCTGCTGGGGCAGGGCTTGCTGCCGCCGGAGCTGCTGGCCAAGGCCGTGCGTGAACACTTCATCCCCGAGCAGAGAAAAACCAAAAGCTGACGCCATGGCACGGGAGCGGCAGGGAAGGGGAATTTTGCCGCTATTGTCCCCGGGCCAGTCGTATAATGACGCTCATTGTGCTGGCCCACTCAGGAGTTCCACTTGCAGCTACCGATCCGTTATCCGAACATGCCGCAACTGCTGCTGAAGGCCCGCGACAGCCTGCTCCAGCATTTTCGTCCCATCCTCAATCACTTCGGCGTGACGGAGCAGCAGTGGCGCATCATGCGCGCGCTGAATGAAAGCCCGACCCTGGAACCGCGCGAGCTGTGCGAGATCTGCCAGATTTCCAGTCCCAGCATGAGCGGCATCCTGGCGCGCATGGAAGAAATCGGCTTGATCGGGCGCAGCAAGTTCGAAGGCGACCAGCGCCGCCGCAAGGTGCACCTGTCCGAAGCGGGCGCCAGTTTGCTGATGCAGATGGGGAAGTTGATCGACCTGCAGTATGCCCACCTGGAAGCGGCTTACGGCAAGCAAGTGTTTGAAGACATGCGCCGCACCCTGGAAGCGTTTATTGCCCTTGAAACCCTGCCGGTGGCGCCCGCCATCCTGCGCTGATTTCCCCAGCCCCGCGTTTTTCTGCCTGCCTGACTATTCATCGGGCGCGTGTTTTCCGACACGCGCCGTCGCTGCTTTCCCCATGCCTGTCCCCGTGATTTCCCCGTGCTGCGGGGCGTGCGCCCGCACGCCTGCCGGATTTGCTATAAGACTAAGCCTTACAGTCAATCACTTACATGTGAGTAAATAAGCGTATAATTTGCCTCACTTGATCCAAATCAAGAAGAGCAGCGGACGCCCGTATCAATGGATGGGGCGGCAATGTGGCGCCACGCCCGTATTTCGCCAGATAAAACAGCAAAGTCAGGAAAAAAATGAACACACCATGCATGCGCGCTGCGGCGCTGGCCGTCTCCACGCTCATCGGCGCAAACGTTTGCGCCCAAAGCAATGTCACCATTTACGGCGTGGTCGACGCGGCGACCGCGTACGCGAGCAACCAGGGCGGCAAGTCGACTACCTATATGCGCAGCGGCAGCTTGTCCGCCAGCAAGATCGGTTTCCAGGGCGTGGAAGATCTGGGCGGCGACCTGAAGGCGCTGTTCCTGCTGGAAAACGGCTTTGAAAGCGATACGGGCGCGCAAAGTTCGGCCAGCTCCCTGTTCAACCGCCAAGCTTACGTGGGCTTGCAATCGGCAGCCTACGGCAGCGTGACGGCCGGGCGCCAGTACACGCCGTACTATCTGCTCGTGGGCTCGCTGGCGTCGAGCAATGTCTTGACGGGCGCCACCGGCGCTCATCCTGGCGACATTGACGGCCTCGATACCACCGTGCGCATCAGCAATTCCGTCACCTACAGCATGCCCGCATGGCGTGGCTTGCAGGCCAGCGCCCAATACGGCTTTGGCGAGGCGGCCGACGGCAATGCCGTGGGCAGCAGCTTCAGCGCCGCCGTCAAGTACAGCACGTCGCCAGCCGAATTCGCGCTTGGCTACCTGAAACTGAAAAATGGACAGAATGGCGCCGGCTGGAGCGACAACGCATCGGGCAGCTTCGGCATCTCGGCCCTCAACCAGGGCTACGCCTCGGCGGAAAGCATAGCATTCATCGCCGCCAGCGCGCGCTATACCATGGGCAAGTGGATGGTGGGCGCCAATGCCAGCAACGTGCAATACCAGGCCGGCAGCAGCTCGGCCTTCCGCGACACGGCCATCTTCAATACTGCCGGCCTGATCTCGAGCTACCAGCTGACGCCCCAGTGGTTCCTGTCCGCCGGCTACAGCGACACCTTCGCCAGCCACGCCAACGGCATTGCCGACCGCGCGCGCTACCGCCAGTTGTCGTTCGAACAGACTTACGCGCTGTCGAAGCGCACGGCGATCTACCTGATCGAAGCGCGCCAGCTGGCGCGCGGCCAGACCCTGGGCCAGGACGGCGGCATCGTCAACGCCGTCGCCTCGGTCGGCGATTCGCAAAACGGCACGCCGTCGTCGAACGGCGGCCAGACGGTGGTCATGATCGGTCTCAAGCATTCTTTCTGAACGGTTGCTGAACTCACGGGAGCTTCAATTGGACGCTACACATCACAAGGAGGGCCGCGGCCCCCTGAATCCCGGCCGCCGCATGGTGCTGGCCGGCTTGCTGTCGGCGTCGGCCGCGGCGCTGATTCCCTGGGCGCTGGCCGAACCGGTCGCCAGCGCGGAGCAGGGCGCTTTCCTGGGCGTGTCGGCCATGCTGGTCGGGCGCCAGGTGCTCGATCCCGTGCTGGCCAAGCGCCTGTATGACGCTCTGGTGGCGCAGGACGCTGTCTTCCCGACGAAGGTGCGCGCGCTGCTGGCGCTGATCAATGCGCAGGGCTTGCAGGCGGCCGGCTTGCAGGAAGCGCTCGACGGGCTCGATCCGGCCCAGTCGCCGCTGGCGGCCTTGCCGCGCCAGATCGCCAGCGCCTGGTACCTGGGCATAGTCGGCACGGGCGAGGCGGCCGTCTGCGTCGCCTACGAGCAGGCCTTGAACGCGGCCGTCGTCGCCGATGTGCTCAAGCCTCCCACGTATTCCTACGGCGCCTACGGCAGCTGGGCCAGAAAACCAATTTAAGGAGCCATCATGGCTGAAGAAATCTGCGCCGATTACCTCGTGATCGGCTCCGGCATCATCGGCTCCCTGGCCGCGCGCAAGCTGGCGCTGGCCGGCGCCTCGGTGCTGATCCTGGAAGCGGGACCGCGCGTGTCGCGCGGCGAAATCGTCGCCCGTTTCCGCAACACGACGCGCCGCAGCGATTGGATGTCGCCGTATCCATCGGTGGCCACGGCGCCGCACCCGATCTACCAGCCGAACGATAACGGCTACTTGGTGCAGGCCGGCCCGTATCCGTACCCGGCCGAATACATCCGCCAGTTCGGCGGCACTTCGTGGCACTGGGCCGCCCAGGCGTGGCGCAACGTGCCGAACGACTTCCGCATCCATACCCTGTATGGCGTGGGCGTCGACTGGCCGATCAGCTATGCAGACCTGGAGCCGTTCTACCAGGAAGCGGAAGAGATCATGGGCGTCTCGGGTGCCGACAATACGGGTTCGCCGCGCAAGCAGGCATTCCCGATGGACCCGGTGACGGAGCCGTACGCCATGCGCCGCATCCGCGAGCGCCTCGCCCCCTCGTTCAAGGTCGTCGGCAACACTGTGGCGCGCAACAGCGTCAGCTACGATGGCCGCCCGGCCTGCTGCGGCAACAACAGCTGCCAGCCGATCTGTCCCATCGACGCGCAATACCACGGCGGCATCGCCGCGCTGCAGGCGGAAGAAGCTGGCGTCAAGATCGTCTGCAATGCCAACGTCTACAAGCTGGAACACGACGCGCAGGGCAGCATCACGGCCGCCCTGTACTACGACGTGGACAAGAAGAGCCACCGGGTCACGGCCAAGACGTTTATTCTGGCCGCCAACGGCATCGAAAGCCCCCGCTTGCTGCTCGTTTCCGCCTCGGACAAATACCCGAACGGCCTGGCCAACAGCAGCGACATGGTGGGCCGCAATCTGATGGACCACCCGAGCACCTCGATCACCTTCGACGCCGATGAGGACCTGTGGCTGGGCCGGGGCCCGCAAAGCCCCAATTCCATCAACACCATGCGCGACGGCGATTTCCGCAGCCAGCATTCGCCGTACCGCCTGGATTTCACGAACATCTCGAGAGTGGACGGCGCCTCGAAGGAACTGATCGGCAAGGGCATCTTCGGCGCGGAATTCGAACAGCAGCTGCGTTTCCGCTCGGCCCGTGAAATGAGCTTGAAAAACGTGCTGGAAGTGCTGCCGAACCCGGAAAACCGCATCGCCCTCAGCAGCGAAAAGGATGCCATGGGCATTCCCAAGCCGCAGGCGCATTATGCGATCGACGAGTACACGAAGCGGGGCCACGAGCGCTCGAAGCAGGATTTCGAGCGCATCGCAAAACTGATGGGCGGCACCAATCTGCGCCATAGCAAGGAAGGCGTGTTCGCCAACAACCAGCACATCTGCGGCACCCTGTCGATGGGATCCGACCCGGCCAAGGCCGTATGCGACCAGTGGGGCCGCACGTTTGATCACGCCAACCTGTTCCTGTGCAGCACGGGCGTGCTGCCCACGTCCGGCACCTGCAACTCGACGGAAAACGGCCTGGCCGTGGCGCTGCGCACCGTCAAGCATATCCTCGACGAGCAACAGGGAGGAACGGCATGATGGCGGCTTCCAGACTGGCGGCCGGCGCCGCCTTGCTGTCCCTGGCCTTGCCCGTGCTGGCGGCGCCAGCGCCGGGCGCGGACGTGCGGGCAATCGAACGTGGCCGCTACCTGGCCACGGCCGGCGACTGCATCGCCTGCCATAGCGTGCGTGGCGGCAAGCCGATGGCGGGCGGCCTGGCCTTGGCCACGCCATTGGGCGCCATCGTCGCCACCAACATCACGCCATCGAAAACGCATGGCATCGGCAACTATACGCTGGCGCAGTTTTCCGCCGCCGTGCGCCATGGCGTGCGGGCCGATGGTGCGCACTTGTACCCGGCCATGCCCTACACGGCCTACGCCAAGGTGACGGATGACGACACGGCCGCCCTGTACGCCTACTTCATGCATGGCGTGGCGGCGGTGGATACGACGCCGGTGCAAAAGACGGCCTTGCCGTTCCCGTTCAACATCCGCCTGTCGATGGCGGGCTGGAACCTGCTCTTCCTCGATAAAAAACCGTTCGTGGCCGATAGGTCGAAGAGCATGGAGTGGAACCGCGGCGCTTACCTGACGCAAGGCCTGGCCCACTGCGCCACCTGCCACACGCCGCGCAACGCGCTGATGGCCGAGCAACTGTCGAAGGAGCTGGGCGGCGCGGACCTGGGCACGTGGTACGCGCCGAACATCACGTCGGACGTCAACAGCGGCATCGGCAGCTGGAGCCAGCAGGACCTGGCCGGCTACCTGCGCACGGGTCGCGCCGCGCATCGGGGCCAGGCGGCAGGCCCGATGGCCGAAGCCATCGACCATAGCCTCAAGCACCTGAGCGACGCGGACTTGAACGCTATCGCCCACTACATCAAGAGCGTGCCGGCCATCCGCGACAAGGCGGACGTGAAACCGGTGACGCAATGGGGCCAGGCGGGCGACGAGCTGAGCGGCATACGCGGCGTGCCGCTGCCGCAAAACCTGAACACGATGTCGGGCGCGCAGCTGTACGATGCGCAGTGCGCCAGCTGCCACCAGGCCAGGGGCGAAGGCAGTTTCGGCGGCAGCTTGCCGCCGCTGTTCCACAACTCGGCGACAGGCCGCAGCAACAGCAACAACCTGGTGATGGCGATACTCGATGGGGTGGAGCGGCGGGACGGCAAAGGTCCTCATGCGGGTCGCGCTGTCAGCCATATCATGCCTGCCTTCCGCCAGACCCTGTCGGACGAGCAGATCGTCACCCTCGGCAATTACGTGCAGCGGATGTACGGCAATCCCACCATCAAGGTGACGGCGGAGCAGGTGACGACCCTGCGCAACGGCGGCGCGCCGTCCAACCTGATCGGCCTGGCCCGCGCGGGCGTCATCGTCGGCATGCTGGTTCTGCTGGGTCTGCTGCTGTGGTGGCGGGGACGCAGGCGCAAGGAAACATCAGCAGCGTAAAAATACACCCTGAAGCAAAGGCTGGGGCCAGACCGAAAAGTCTGGCCCTTTTTTGCGCAGGATTTTGCAACTGGATTGCATCTGTCGGAATTATGTACTATCATTAGTTACATGAGACGCGACAGCAAACTATCATCGATCCTCCATGTGCTGCTGCACATGGCTCATGCGGGACGCCCGACGACGTCCGAGGAACTCTCCGGCTACCTGGACACCAACCCCGTGCTGGTGCGGCGCGTGATGGCCGGCTTGCGCGAGCGCGGCTACGTGGCGTCGGGCAAGGGCCACGGCGGTGGCTGGCGCATCGTCTGCGACCTGCACAGCGTGACCTTGCAAGACATCTACGTGGCCGTGGGATCGCCCACCATCTTCGCCATGGGCAATCGCGTCGATCAGCCGGGCTGCCTGGTCGAGCAAGTGGTCAACCAGTCGCTGGCCGGCGCCTTCGACGAAGCCGAGGCGCTGCTGATCCGGCGCTTTGGCGCCGTCACCCTGGCCGACCTGGCCGACCGTTTCAGCCAACAATACGCCACCCACAAAGGAGCATCGCATGCACATTCCTGAACCGCTTGGCGTCCCGTTCGACGCCATCATCGTCGGCGGCAGCTACGCGGGCCTGTCCGCCGCCACGCAACTGGCGCGCGCCCGCCGTCGCGTGCTGGTGATCGACGGCGGCCAGCGCCGCAACCGCCATGCCAGCCATTCCCACGGTTTCCTGACCCAGGACGGCAGCGGCACGGCAGCCATTGCGGCCGAGGGCAAGGCGCAGTTGATGGCGTATGCCACCGTCACCTGGCTGGATGGCACGGCCGCGCGGGCAGTGGCCTGCGGCGATGGCGATGGTTTTGATGTGACCCTGGCGGACGGCCGTGTCGTCCATGGCCGCCGCCTGCTGCTGGCCACCGGCGTGATCGATGAACTGCCGCCCGTCGACGGCCTGGCCGAGCGCTGGGGCGGCAGCGTCTTTCATTGCCCATACTGTCACGGCTATGAACTGGAGCAGGGCGCCATCGGCGTGCTGGCCACCGGCTCCCTGTCCATGCACCATGCGCTGATGCTGCCCGACTGGGGCACGGTGACTTTTTTCCTGAATGGCGAGTTCGCGCCCGATGTGGCGCAGCTGGCGCAACTGGAGGCGCGCGGCGTCAAGCTGGTGCGCACGCCCGTGGCGCGGATCGACGGCGTGGCCGACGTGGTCATGGCGGACGGCAGCCGCCACGCGATGGCCGGCCTGTTCGTGGCGACCCGTACCCGCCTGGCCAGTTCCCTGGCCAGTGAGTTGGGCTGCTTGCTGGAAGAGGGACCCATGGGACCGTTCGTGCGCACCGACGAGCAAAAGGCCAGCAGCGTGCCCGGCGTCTTTTGCTGCGGCGACGCGGGCCGCATGGCGGGCAGCGTGGCGTTCGCGGTGGCCGATGGCGCCATGGCAGGCGTGGCGGCGCACCGCTCGCTGATGTTCGGACTCGATCAGGCGGCAAAACCGCCATCGATCTTCAGCCCGGCGCCCGTGACGAAGGCCGCTTCCGCGCTGGCCAGGTAAGCCACCATGCCGGCGATTTCATCGGCCGTGCCGTGGCGGGGCAGGGCCATCAGGCCGTGCATCAGGTCGGCGAAGTCGCCCGTCGGCGGGTTCATGTCCGTGGCGACCGGGCCCGGTTCCACGTTGTTGATGGTGATGCCGCGCGGGCCCAGGTCGCGCGACAGGCCTTGCGTCAGGCCGCTCAGCGCCGATTTGCTCATGGCGTAGGCGGCCGCCCCGCCGAACGGCATGCGGTGCGCATTCGTGCTGCCGATGTTGATAATGCGCCCGCCCGTTGGCATGTGCGCCACGGCCGCCTTGATGGCCACGAACACGGCGCGCACGTTGACGTTCAAGGTCTTGTCGAAGTCTTCCAGCGAAAAGTCATCAATGGCGCCGGGCAGGAACACGCCCGCATTGTTGACGAGGATGTCGATCCTGCCAAACTGCGCCGCCACCTTGGCTATGGCCGCCGTCAGGGCGGAGGCGTCGGCCGCATCGGCCTGCACGCCCAGGGCCTTGCCGCCGCTTGCCTCCACTTTGGCGGCCAGGGCCTGCGCTTCGGCGGCGGAACTTTGATAGGTGAAGACGACGTTGGCGCCCTGGCTGGCAAGGCGGCGTACGATGGCGGCGCCGATGCCGCGCGAGCCGCCCGTCACAAACGCGATCTTGTCTTGCAGTGGCAGGGAAGTGCTGGTGGTGGCTTGGGTTTGCATGATGTGCTTTCGTGTGAGGAGTCGAGGAATTCAGTATCTGCCTTTCATTCCTGCCGCGCTAGCCATGAATCGCTACAATCACTTTCAACCGTGAGTATCAAATGAGCGGGTAGAATAGGCGCATGGAAGCCCTCAATCACTTGCAATCGTTTGTGCTGTCTGCCGAGCTGGGCAGCTTTTCGGCGGCCGCGCGCCGCCTGGGGCTGACGCCGGCGGCCGTCAGCAAGAACGTGGCGCGGCTGGAAGCGAGCCTGGGGCTGCGCCTGTTCCAGCGCAGCACGCGCCGCCTGACCCTGACGGAAGGGGGCGAGCGCTTCCTGCAGCAGATCGGCGGCGCTCTGTCCACCTTGCGCGAGGCGATCGCCGGCGTGGCGGAAGAGGGCGGCCAGCCGGCCGGCATACTGAAAATCAGCATGGCGCCGTCGTTTGGGCGCAGCTACGTGGTGCCCTTGCTGGGCGACTTCATCGCCCGCTACCCTGGCGTCATCCCCGACTGCCATTTCGACAACCGGCAAGTGGACCTGATCGGCGAAGGTTTTGACGTGGCCATCGGCGGCGGCATCGAACTGACGCCGGGCGTGGTGGCGCGCGAACTGGGCCACGCCCACATCGTCGCCACGGCGTCACCCGCCTTCATGCAGGGGAAAACCATGCCGACGCATCCGTCGGACCTGGCCCAATTCGACGGCGTGACGCGCCGCTCGGCCGGCAGCGGCCGATTGCGCAGCTGGATACTGCGCGATGGCGCGGGCGACGAAGGCGTGGCCGAATGCCGCCCGCGCGCCATCTTCGATGATCCTGAAGCGATGGCGCAGGCGGCCATCCTCGGTGTCGGCGTGGCGCTGCTGCCCATGCCGCACGCGCTGGCCCACTTGCGCAGCGGCGCCCTGGTCCGGCTGCTGCCCGGCTGGCATGCCGATTCCGGCCCCCTGTCCGTGTACTATCCGAGCAAGAAACTGCTGCCCGCAAAGACGCGCGTGTTCGTCGATTTTTTGCTGGAACAGTTCCGCCAGCGCGATTTCGCCGCGCAGATACGGCCCGATTAAACAATGAAAAATCTTATGCCTGACGACTACAGCCTGTTTTATACCTTCGACGGCGGTCAAGTGGGCCGCTTCCAGGAAGCGCGCGTGTTCGGCGAGACCGTCTGGACGGCCAGTGGCGCGGCCATGACTTGGGGCGCGGAGACGCGCACGCAGTACGCCAGCGTAGCCGAAGCGCAGGCCGCCTATCTGGCCCACTGCGATGCGGCTGTTGCCGATGGCTATACCCTGGCGCGCGCCATGCTCATCGACCCGGCCGTCTTTGATTTCGCGCTGCTGCAAACACTGGTTGCGGATGCCGCGCGCAGTGCTTTCGCTGCCGTGCGCCGTACCCATCCGGACCAGCACATCAACGCTTTTGCGCTGGTCAGCGATGACAGCGCCATGACCATCGGCCCGGCGGCCAACAGCCGCGAAGCGCTGGCCGCGTCGGAATACGGCGAAGAGATGCTGTGGAATCCGGCCGAATGGGCGTTTGAGGATGGGGTCGCCTATTTCGACAGCGCCTACCGCTTGCTGCTGCAGGCGCACCGCGACTTGCCGTTCGACGTCGATTTCGACACCTTCCGCACCGGCGTGTTCGACGCCTGCATTGCGGCGCTGGCGCAGCTTGACGCCGAAGGCTGTTTTGGTGCGGGAGCGCAGCGCGACGATTTCGTGCTGCTGTTCGAGATCAGCGACAGCGAAGCGGTGGAAGGCGCGATGGAACGATTGAATCCGCCGGCCGTGGCGGCGCGTTTCGCGGCGTGGATGGCCAGCTGCGCGGAGTAACGCTTACGCCGCCACCAGCCTCAGTCTCGTAATCTCCGCCGGCGCGCCGATGCGTTTCGGCGGCCCCCAGTAACCGGTGCCGCGGCTGACATAAATCCACAAGCGGCCTTGCCGGTGCAGGCCCGCCACATACGGCTGCTGCAGGGGCACGAACAGATTCCAGGGCCAGAATTGTCCCCCGTGCGTATGGCCCGACAATTGCACGTCGTAACCGGCCGCTTCGGCCTCGGGCGCGCTGCGCGGCTGGTGCGCCAGCAGGATGCGGGGGATATCGGCGGGCGCGCCGGCGATGGCCGCCTGCGGGTCGCTTTTCTGGGCAGGGTCGAAACTGGCCGCATTGAAATCGGTGACGCCGGCCAGCGCCAGGCGCGCGCCGTCGTGTTCGAGGACCGTGTGTTCATTCATCAGCACGCGCAAGCCCAGGCGGCGGAATTCCGCCACCCACGGCGCGGCGCCCGAATAGTATTCGTGGTTGCCCGTCACGAGGAAGACGCCATGGCGCGCGCGCAGCTCGCCCAGGGGCGCCGTGTGGCTGGCCAGTTGCGCCACCGTGCCGTCGACCACGTCGCCCGTGATGGCGACGATGTCGGCCCGCAGGCCGTTGGCGCGCGCGACGATGGCTTCCACATAGGCGCGCTTGATGGTGGCACCCACGTGGATGTCGCTCAGTTGCACGATGGTCAAGCCCTGCAAGGCGGCCGGCAGGCCGGCGATAGGCACGTCGACCTCGCGCACGCGCGCCACCCTGCGGGCGTTGAGGTAGCCGACGGCGGTGGCCAGCAGTGCCAGAACGAGGACGGCCACGGCGGACGCCTGCGCATGCGGTCGGGTGGCGGGAATCAGCATCAGCAACTCGCGCAGCACGGTGAGCACGAACAGCGAGGAAAAAAAGCCCATGCACAGCGAGCCGGCCCAGCTCAAGCGGTCGGCCAGGCGCCCATCGTTGGTGACGGCGCGCGCGAAGATGGCCATCGGCATGAGCATGGTCGAGGCGAGCAAGACGGCGCCGCCCAGCAGCCAGCCGGCCAGGCCGACAGGCAGGGCAGGCAACAACAGCCAGCCCAGCAGGGCGTGCAGGGCGCCCAGTATCATGGTGATGCGCAGCAGCGGCGTGCGGGTTTTCATGTCATGGTTCCAGAGGTGAGGCGGCCGCCGATTATAGCGGACGCCCCGGCAACACGCAGCCGCCACCCCCGCTCATGGCGCGATATGCAATCCCAGCATGGCCAGCTTGCCGAAATCGACAGGCTTGGCGAAGTGCTCATTGAAACCCGACGCCAGGGCCGCCTGGCGGTCGTGTTCCTGCCCATAGCCGGTCAGCGCGACGAGCAGGAATTGCTGCGGTATCGGCAGCTGGCGCATTTTGACGGCCACGTCGTAGCCGCTCATGTCGGGCAGGCCGATGTCGAGAAAGACGATGTCGGGCTTGAATTCCAAGGTGCGCTCGGTCGCCTGCGTGCCCGTGTAGGCCGTGCGCACCGTGTGGCCGTACATTTCCAGCAGTTCGGCCAGGGTATCGGCCGCATCGCGGTTGTCGTCGACGACGAGGATGCGCTGGCTGCCGCCGGTGGCCGCTTCCGGCACTGGCGCGGCCGGCTGCGGAAGGTTGGCGTCGAGCGGCAGGATGACTTCGAAGGTACTGCCCAGCCCCACGCCCGGGCTGTGCACGCTGACCTGGCCGCCGTGCAAGGTCACCAGGTTGCGTACCAGCGACAGGCCGATGCCCAGGCCGTCCTGCACCCGGTCGGGCGAGTGGCCGCTTTGCTCGAACAGGCCGAAGATGCTGTCGATGCTGGCGGCGGCGATACCGATGCCGTTGTCGCTGAGGCGGATGCGCACGTTGTCGCCGTCGCGCGCGGCGGTAATGACGATGCGCCCGCCCGGCGCCGTGAACTTGGCCGCGTTGAGCAGCAGGTTGGCGACGATCTGCGACAGGCGCACGGCGTCGCCGCAGACCCACAGTTCTTCCTTGGGCAGGTTCACGTCCAGCGCATGGCCGCGCGCTTCGACGCTGTGCGAGCTCGTCTCCAGCGCGCTGCGGATGACGCTGGCCAGGCTCACGCTTTCCCATTGCAGCGAGATTTTGCCCTGCGAGATGCGCGACACGTCGAGCAGGTCGTCCACCAGGCGCACCAGGTGGTCCGTGTGGCGGCCGATGGTGCGGCGCGCGTTGTCCTGCACGGCCGGCACGACGGGGTCGAGCTTGCACAGCAGGGCCAGCGCCGTGCGGATGGGGCCCAGCGGGTTGCGCAATTCGTGCGCCAGGGTGGCCAGGAATTCGTCCTTGCGGCGGTCCACGTCGCGCAGCGCGCGCTCGACCCGTCCCAGCCGCAGCAGCGCCTTGACGTTGGCGATCAGTTCATCGGCCTCGATCGGCTCGACCAGGTAATTGTCGGCGCCGCCATCGAGGGCGCGGATCTTGTCGGCCGAGCCGATGCAGGAAGCGGACGTTTGCAGCACGAGGATGGTGTTCGTCTCGTCGCCGCCCTTCAGTTGGCGGCACACTTCCAGGCCGTTGATGTCGGGCAGCTTGACGTCGAGGAGGATCAGGTTGGGGCGGTCCTGGCGGGCGCGCAGCAGCGCGTCGCCCCCGTTTGAGGCTTCGATGACCTTGAAGCCGGCGCGTTTGAGGATGCGCGATTTGGCGTAGCGTGCGCCGTCGCTGTCATCGACGTTCAGGATCAGAGCATCGCTGTTGTTATCCGGTAGCATGCGCATTGTCCCAGGTGGTTGTGCCTTGCGGCGGAACCGGCTCTTGCCGGTGGTGTGTATTGCCGATCAGCGCGCGCAGGGTCGCCAGCAATTGCTGGCGCGACAGCGGCTTGACGTAGTAGGCGTCGGCGCCCAGGGCCAGCCCCTTGCGCACGTCGTCGATCTCGGTGGCGACGATGACGGGTACCTGGCGCCGCAGCGGGTCGTTTTTCAGCTCGGCCAGCCAGTGCCAGGCTGTTTCGCCGTGCAGCAGGATGTCGAGGATGACGGCGGCGGGGCGCTGCTGTTCCCAGCGCTCCTGCGCTTCGCGCACGCTACGCGCGGGGACCACGCGAAATTCGCTGCCGGCCAAAAATTTTTCATACAGCAGGCGCACGGGAGGATTGTCTTCCACCACCAGCACGCCGATGCGCTGGTCGTTGCCATTGTCGTTGGCCGGCGCGCTGGGCGGCAGGCTGCCTTCGGGCGCATGGTAGCTGGTGGGCAGGACGACGGAAAACAGCGAACCGTGGCCCGGCGTGCTTTCCACGCTCACCGTGCCATTGAGCAAGGTGGCCAGGTTGCGGCACAGGGGCAGGCCCAGGCCTGTGCCCTTGACCTTGCGCTGCATGTGGTTTTCCACCTGGCTGAATTCCTCGAAGATCAGCTGCACGTCTTCGGCATCGATGCCCAGGCCCGTGTCGGAGACGGAAAAGCGGATGGCGTCCTGCTCCGGCAAGGGCGTGGCGCTGACGACGATGGCCCCGGCTTCCGTGAACTTCAGGGCGTTGGAAATGAAGTTGCGCAGGATTTGCGACAGCTTGCCTTCATCCGTGTGGATATGCAGCGCCGGGTCGGGGTCGATGAAGGTCAGGGTGAGCGTATCGGACACCAGCAGCGGGCGCAGCATGCCGCGCAGGGCGCTGAACAGGTCGGCCACCTGGAAGCTGTTGGCATGCACGTCGACCTTGCCCGCTTCGATCTTGGCCAGGTCCAGCAAGTCGTTGACCAGGTCGCTCAGGCTGACGGCGCTTTGCAGGATGAACAGCACCTGCTTTTCCTGTTCCTCGGACAGCTCGCCGTCGATGCGGTCGAGCAGCAGCTTGGACAGGGCGCGGATAGAGCTGAGCGGGGTGCGGAACTCATGGCTCATGTTCGACAGGAAGCGCGATTTCATCTGGTCGGCGCGGCGCAGGTGGTCGGCTTTTTCGTCCAGTTCCGCGAATAGCGCCACCACGCCGCGGTTGGTGTCTTCCAGTTCGCGCGTCAGCTGCAGCAGGTCGTCCTGGCGCGTCTTCAGTTCGGCCAGGGTGGTCAATAGTTCGCGGTTCTGCTGCTGCACTTCGGACAGCGTGATATCCGAGGGCAGCGCCTGCAGGCTGCCGGACAGCGTGCCGATCATGCTGCCGTCGAGCAGGGGCGCGTCGCGCGGGAACAGCTTGTGCAGCGTGATGTGCGTGCCTTCTCCCGGCGTGCTGTGGATATGGCAGCGGTCCATCAGGCGCTGCGCGCCCAGGATGCCCAGGCCCATGCCCGTCGGCGAGCGGTAGGTGCCGGCCAGTATCTTGTCGAGCTGCGCGATGCCGGGGCCCTGGTCTTCGATGCGGATGCTGAGCACCTGCGGCGCCGTCTGGCCATCGATGGCGAAATGCACCTTGCCGCTGCCGGCGTAGTTGTAGACGTTGCGCGCCAGTTCCGACACGGCCGTCGCGATGCGTACCTGGTCCTGCACGCCGAAGCCGCACAGGGCGGCGATCTGCCGCGCGCGCTGGCGTGCGCCCACCACATCGAGTTCGCTGCCGATATGGGCCGTCAATATGCGTTGCGTCATGCCGCACCTGTCCCTTCTGCTGTTTCTGCTGTTGCAGCCTGATATTCCTCATGTTCGCGCAGAACCACCACCGTGACGTCGTCGCGTCCGCGCGCAAAATCGCGGTACAGCACGGCGGCGACGAGGCTGGGATGGCATTGCGCCAGGCCCGGATACTGTTCCAGGTCCCAGCGCGTGTGCAAACCGTCCGAGTGCATGATCAATGTCGCGCCCAGCTGCCACGGATAGCAGAATTCCTGCACCTTGCGCAGGTTGCTGCCGACGATGCCGTTATGCGACAGCAGGTGCCGGCGCTGCTGCGCATCGAAGGCGCAGGCGGCGATATTGCCCACGCCCGCATAGCGCAATTCGCGGCGCGCGCTGTCGATATGCGCCACGGCCATGGCCGCGCCGCGCGTCGTGCGCAGAGCGCCGTGGGCAAGTTCGATGAAGGGGGCGGGCAGGGGCGGCAGGCCGGGCGTGTCGGTTTCCAGCAGGGCGCTGGCGCGTTCCGAGGCGCGCGCCGCCAGCGGGCCGTGGCCCAAGCCATCGGCCACCATCAGGCTCAGTTCATGCCCTTCGCACACCACGTTCCAGGCGTCGCCGCACACTTGCTCAGAGGCCAGCGGCAGGCACACGGCGCCGATGCGCCAGTTCGGATGGGCGGGAATGGCGCTGCTGGCGTGTTGGCCCCAGACCACCACCATCAGCACCGTGCCCTTGCCGGGTGCCGTGTACAGGTCGAATTCCTGGCCCAGGCGGCGTATCGCGCCCAGCCCCACGCCGTAGGTGCCCGTGGTGGAATGGCCATCCTGCATGTGCTGGCGCACATTCGCCATGCCGGGGCCGTTGTCGATGGCCAGCACTTCGATGCCGCTGGTGCCGCCGCGCAGCACCTTGCGCAGCAGGATTTCGCCGCGCTGCGCATGCTTGACGATGTTGGTTGCCGCTTCGCTGATGATGATGGCCAACTGGCCCGTGCGCACGTCGTCGAAGCCGATGCGGCGCGCCAGTTCGTTGCCGGCGCGGCGGGCCGCCGCGATCTCGCTCGGTTCGCCGATGGGAAAACTTCTTTGCCTGAGAATGTCAGGCTGTGGTTCCTGGTGGTTCAAAACAGCTTCCATTTCGCGATGGTGACGGTGGTGCCCGCGCCGGGCACCGTGTCGATGTGAAATGCGTCGGCCAGGCGCTTGGCGCCGCCCAGCCCCAGTCCCAGCCCGCCGCCGCTGGTGTAGCCATCGGTCAGCGCCAGGGGGATATCTTCGATGCCCGGTCCCGCATCGATAAAGCGCAGCTCCAGTCCCTGCCGCGCGCCATCGTAGACGCGCGCGATGCGCGCTTCGCCGCCGCCGCCGTAGCGCAAGGTATTGCGCGCCAGCTCGCTGGCTGCCGTGATGATCTTGGTCTGTTCGATCAGGCTAAACCCCATGGCGACCATGCTGTCGCGCACCTGCTTGCGCAAGCGCACGACGTCTTCATCGCTGTGCAGGGGCAGGATCTGCTGCATCTGCTGTCCCCCCGCCTGCGCCCGTTCCTGAGCCTGCGCGCCTAGCATGGCGCCCCCGTCATGCGCATGCGCCGCCCCGTTCCAGCATCTTGATGCCCAGCTCCACGTTGAGCGCCGTGCTCACGCCTTCCAGGGTCAGCCCCAGTTCCACCAGGGTGATGGCGACGGCCGGCTGCATGCCGACGACGACGGTGCGCGCGTCGAGGATTTTCGCCATCGCGGCCGTGTTGCTGATCATGCGGCCGATGAAGGAGTCGACGATGTCGAGCGCTGAAATGTCGATCAGCACGCCCGTGGCGCGGTCCGTCACGATGCGGTTGGTCAGGTCGTCCTGCAAAGTCATCGCCAGGCGGTCATGCATGTCCACCTGGATCGTCACCAGCAGCAGCCGGCCCATGCGTAAAATGGGGATTCTTTCCATAGGCGCCTCAGTGTGGTTGCTGCTGGTAGGTGATGCTGGAGCCCGTGCGTTTCAGGGCCACGACGAAGGCGTCGGCCAGGGTGGCCTTGGTCATCACGTCTTCCAAGTTGACGCCCAGGTGCACGATGGTTTGCGCGATCTGCGGGCGGATGCCGCTGATGATGCAGTCGGCGCCCATCAGGCGCGCGGCGGCGATGGTTTTCAGCAGGTGCTGCGCCACCAGGGTGTCGACGGTCGGCACGCCCGTGATATCGATGATGGCGATCAGGGCGCCCGTGTCGACGATTTTTTGCAGCAGGCTTTCCATCACCACCTGCGTCCGGGCGCTGTCGAGCGTGCCGATCAGGGGCAGGGCCAGCACGTTTTGCCACAGCTGCACCACGGGCGTGGACAGCTCCAGCAATTCCTGCTGCTGGCGCAGGATCACCTGTTCGCGCGCCTTCTGGTAGATGGCGATGGTCAGCAAGCCCAGTTCATCGAACAATTTGCTGGTGCTGACGATGGCGTCGCCCAGCAGCTCCGGCTGCGCCGTGATTGCCTTGCGCAGGTAGCCGAACAGCGGCTCTTTCAAGGCGAACATGAAGCTGGCCGTGTCGATCGGCGAATAGCCCTGGCGCACGCGCGACTGCGATATTTCCGCGATCAGCTGGCGCGTATCGTCCCAGGCGCCACCTTCGATGTCGAACGAGTCGCCGCTTTCCAGCGCGCCCGCCAGCAGGGGCAGGAATTGCGATGCCTGCTGGCGCAGCTCGTTTTCGGCGATCTTGTCGCGCCGCACGAGGCGGGCGATCAGGCCGGCCATCCAGCCGTCCAGCAGTTCCGTGTGGTGCTCGTTGATGATGCTGGCCAGTTGCTGCGAATGGCCCGTGCCCGTCTTGTTTTTCATGCTCATCCTTGGCTGGAGTAAAAGTTGCGCCGCGGCCCGCATTGGAAAGGGGGCCGTGCTGTCATGGACAAGTATAGGCAGGCACGGTTTATTGTTGTGTTCTGTGCCGCACATAGTAGGCATATCGATGCCTGTTCCGCGCATAAATGCCAGCTTTAAAGATGTATATAATTTGCATGTTTAAGTGAATTCCGCTACACTGGCCACACTCAACAAGAGAAAAACGCCATGAATATCGATAAATTCAAACAGCAGCACCTGGCCATCCTGGCCGCCATCGACGACTTGCGCCAGCTGGCGCGCGGCGGTGTGGCCGCGCAGGCGCAGGCCATCGCGGAACAGATCGTCGCCATGAGCGGCTTGATCAAGCTGCACCTGGCCGTCGAGCAGCGCTACCTGTATCCGGCCGCGCAAGCGTCCGGCGTGGCCAAGGTGGCCCAGCTGGGGCGCCAGTACGAAAACGAAATGCACGGCATCGCCGGCGCCTACCTCGATTTCGCCGGCCGCTGGAATACGCCCGTGCGCCTGGAAGCGGAACCGGAAGCTTTCCGCAGCGAAGCCAATACCGTGCTGCACGCGCTGTTCCAGCGCATGCGCCGCGAAGACCATGATTTGTACCCGGCCATCGAATCTCTGGCCTGAGACCGCTTACCCATATATACACAGGAGTTTTACATGCTGACCCAAGAACAACGCGCCATCATCACGGCCACCGTCCCCATCCTCGAGCAGGGCGGCGAAGCGCTGACGCGCCACTTCTACAAGAACCTGTTCCGCGACCATCCGGAAGTGCTGCCGTACTTTAACCAGGCGCACCAGCACAGCGGCGACCAGCAGCGCGCGCTGGCCAATGGCGTGCTGATGTATGCCAAGCATATCGATCAACTGGATGCGCTGGGCGACCTTGTGGCCACCATCGTCAACAAGCACGTGGCCTTGCAGATCCGCGCCGAGCACTATCCGCTGGTGGGCGCCAGCCTGCTGCAGGCGATCCGCGAAGTGCTGGGCGAAGAGGTCGCCAGCGACGCCGTCATCGACGCCTGGGGCGCGGCCTACGGCCAGCTGGCCGACATCCTGGCCGGCGAGGAAGGGCGCATCTACAAGGCGCAGGCGGCCGCACCGGGCGGCTGGAGCGGCGCGCGCGACTTTGTAGTGCGCGGCAAGACGGTGGAAAGCGGCGAGATCACGTCCTTCCTGCTGGCGCCCGCCGATGGCCAGCCCGTGCTCGACTTTGCGCCTGGCCAGTATATCGGCGTACTGGCCACCGTCGATGGCGTGCCCATGCGCCGCCAGTACTCGTTGTCGGCCGCCAGCAATGGCCAGACCTACCGTATCAGCGTCAAGCGCGAAGCGGGCGGCAAGGTGTCGAATTTCTTCCACGACCACGTGCAGGCGGGCGACACCGTGCAGCTGACGCCGCCATCGGGCGACTTCGTGCTGAGGGATGGCGACAAGCCGCTGGTGCTGATCAGCGGCGGCGTGGGCATCACGCCGACCCTGGCCATGCTGACGGCGGCCCTGCGCGGCAAGCGTCCCGTGCATTTCATCCATGCGGCGCGCAACCACGGCGTGCATGCGTTCCGCACGCAGATCGACGAGCTGGCCGCGCAGCACCCGCAGTTGCAGCGCTATTACTGCTATGCGGAGCATGGCGGTGAACAGGACGCGCCGGACGCCGTCGGCTTGCTGAATAAAGAGCAGCTGAAAAACTGGCTGCCGGCCTCGCGCGACGTCGACGCCTACTTCCTGGGACCGCAGCCGTTCATGCGGGCCGTCAAGCAATACTTGCGCGAACTGGGCGTGCCGGAACAGCAGACGCACCATGAATTTTTCGGACCGGCTGCCGTCTTGAACTGATTTTTCTGCCTGCCTTGTGTTGTCGCCGCGAGAAAAAACGCTGCCGTAAGGGGCGGGTAAGCCTCGCGCTGTACTGTGAATCCAAGCTCGCACAAAAGAGCACGCTTTTACATAACAGGAGGCAACACAATGCATGACGATCTGGTTCAAAAAATCAAGAGCGACCCCAGCTACCATGAGCTGGTCAAGGTACGTTCCCGCTTCGGCTGGGCGCTGACGGGCCTGATGATGCTCGTGTACTACGGCTACATTCTGCTCATCGCCTTCAACAAGGAATTCCTGGCCACGAAAACGGGCGCCGGCGTGATGACCTGGGGCATGCCGATCGGCCTGTTCGTCATCGTATTCACCGTGCTGGTCACCGGCATCTATGTGCGCCGCGCCAACAAGCAATTCGACGACCTGACCAGCGCCATCCAGGCACGGGTGCAGGCATGAGCGGCGCGCCATCGACGCAACGCCAGCTGGCCGGCCTGAGCGTTTTGGCGTTGCTGGGCGCCAGCAATGCCGCGTTCGCGGCCGGCGCCGACCTGGGCCAGGCAGTCAAGCAACCGACCAACTGGACGGCGATCATCATGTTCGCCGCCTTCGTCATTTTCACCCTGTTCGTCACCAAGTGGGCGGCCAAGAAGACCAAATCGGCCTCCGATTTCTACACTGCCGGCGGCGGCATCACGGGCTTCCAGAACGGCCTGGCCATCGCGGGCGATTACATGTCGGCCGCATCGTTTCTCGGCATTTCCGCCGCCGTCTTTTTGAACGGCTACGATGGCCTGATCTACGCCATCGGCTTTCTCGTCGGCTGGCCCGTCATCACCTTTTTGATGGCCGAGCGCCTGCGCAATCTGGGCCGCTTCACCTTTGCCGACGTGGCCGCCTACCGCTTCAAGCAGGCGCCGATCCGCATCTTTTCCGCGTCCGGCACCCTCGTCGTCGTGGCGTTCTACCTGATCGCGCAGATGGTGGGCGCGGGCCAGCTGATCAAGCTGCTGTTCGGCCTCGAATACTGGATCGCCGTTGTCCTCGTCGGTACATTGATGATGATCTACGTGCTGTTCGGCGGCATGACGGCCACCACCTGGGTGCAGATCATCAAGGCCGTGATGCTGCTGGGCGGCGCCACTTTCATGGCCGTTGCCGTGCTGGCGCAATTCAACTTCAGCCCGGAAGCGCTGTTCGCCAAGTCGGTGGACGTGCACGCCACCAAGGAAGCCATCATGGGCCCAGGCTCCTTCATCAAGGACCCGATCTCGGCCATCTCGTTCGGCATGGCGCTGATGTTCGGCACGGCCGGCCTGCCGCACATCCTGATGCGTTTCTTCACGGTGCCGAGCGCCAAGGAAGCACGCAAATCCGTATTCTGGGCCACTACCTGGATCGCTTATTTCTATATCCTGACCTTCATCATCGGCTTTGGCGCCATCGTGCTGGTGAGCACGAATCCCGAGTTCAAGGATGCGGCCGGCAAGCTTTTGGGCGGTAACAACATGGCGGCCGTGCATCTGGCCAAGGCCGTGGGCGGCAACGTCTTCCTCGGCTTCATGTCGGCGGTCGCGTTCGCCACCATCCTGGCTGTCGTGGCGGGCTTGACCCTGTCGGGCGCGTCGGCCGTGTCGCACGATCTGTATGCCACCGTCATCAAGAAGGGCAAGGCCACGGGCGCCAACGAATTGAAGGTGTCGCGCGTGACGACGATCGTGCTGGGCATTATCGCCGTGGTGCTCGGCATCGCCTTTGAAAAGCAGAACATCGCCTTCATGGTGTCGCTGGCGTTCGCGATTGCCGCCTCGGCCAACTTCCCCGTGCTGTTCATGTCGGTGCTGTGGAAAGACTGCACCACGCGGGGGGCCACCATCGGCGGCTTCCTCGGTTTGATCACGGCCGTCGCGCTGACGGTGGTGTCGAAGTCCGTGTGGGTCGACGTGCTCGGTCATGGCGAAGCGCTGTTTCCGTATGCCTCGCCGGCGCTGTTCTCGATGACGGCCGGCTTTGTCGGCATCTGGCTGTTCTCGGTGCTCGACAAGAGCCCCCGCGCGCGCATCGACCGCGCCGGCTACGAAGCGCAGCAAATGCGTTCGGAAACGGGCATCGGCGCGGCAGGCGCCAGCGCGCATTGATGTTTTAAATAGTTGCAGCAGGGAACAATGCCCGGTTCACCGGGCATTGTTGTTTTTGGCGCGCTTACTTTGCCACGCGCAGGGGAATCACGCCGGCCGCCAGCGCCGGCGCGCCTGGCGTCGCTTCGAGTATCGATGCCAGGGTCACCGTGTCGAGCACGGCCAGGAAGGCGGCCGTGGCCTGGCCCAGCTTGGCTTTCAGCAGGCAATCGGGCGTCAGCGGGCAAGTATTGTTTTCCTTGTTAAAACACTCGGCCATGAAAAAATCGCTTTCCGTCTCGCGCACGACAGTGCCGATATTGATCTCGGCCGGGTCGCGCGCCAGGCGCAGGCCGCCATTCCTGCCACGCACCGTTTCCACGATGCCGGACAGGCCCAGCTGGTGCACTACCTTCATCAAATGATTCTTCGAGATGGCATGCAGGTCGGCGATGTCCTGGATGGTCACGAGGTGGTCGCGGTGCACGCCCAGGTACATCAGGGTGCGCAGGGTGTAGTCGGTGTAGGCAGTCAGTCGCATGGGCTTCGTTCATAAAGATGTGGATGGCATCCTTGTTTCAGCCGCAGCATACAGGAGAGAGCCGGCCATGTGTGTCGCGCCGTCACTTTTCAGCTTCGAAAGACAAAAGTTGATTGCCTTTCGCTTAAATGCGTAGTAAATTTTCATATTGTTGCCCTGGCAAACAGCTCGCAAGCCCTTGTCGTCCCTTTGGGTATGATTTTTATTGATGGAAATCAAGAGGATGGTGAAGCAATAAGGTAAATTTACTACAAATTCGACGATGGGCGTTTCCCGGGCCGGGAAGCGCGTACTACGCAATCTGTGCGGTGCCGCCGTGGCCGCCCCAGGAAATGAATACCATGCAAATGAATGAAGTGAAAGACGAGCTGCTGAGCAGCGATATCCGCCAGCTGGGCCGTCTGCTGGGCGACGCCATCCGCAACCATCTGGGCGACCCCGCTTTCGAGCGCATCGAACACGTGCGCCAGTTGGCCATCCGTTTCCGCCGCGATAATGATGAAGCGGCGCGCGCGCAACTGTCGGACGCGCTGCAAGCGCTGTCGCAGGAAGAAACCACGCAATTGACGCGCGCTTTCAGCTATTTCTCGCTGCTGGCCAATATTGCGGAAGACCAGCATCACATCCGCCGCACGCGCGCCCATTTGATCGCCGGCTCGCCGCCGCGCCAGGGTAGCCTCAGCCATGCCGTCGGCAACGTGTTTGACGCGGGCAAGGCCGACGCGCTGGCATCCTTCTTTGAAGATGCGTTCGTCAGCCCCGTCTTCACGGCGCACCCGACGGAAGTGCAGCGCAAGAGTATCCAGAATTGCCAGATGGCCATCGCCCGTCTGTTGAGCGAGCGCGACCGCGTGCAAATGACGCCAGAAGAAGCGGAACAGAACGAAGAAGCGCTGGGCCGCGGCATCGTCACCCTGTGGCAGACGCGTTTGCTGCGCACGAGCAAGCTGTCCGTCATGGATGAAGTGGCCAATGGCCTGTCGTTCTACGACCACACGATTTTGCGTGAATTGCCGAAATTATATTCCTCGCTGGAAACGATGCTGGCCCAGCGCGATGCCCGCTGGGAAGATGCGGAATTGCCGAATTTCATGAAGGTCGGCAGCTGGATAGGCGGCGACCGCGACGGTAATCCCTTCGTCACGGCGGACATCCTGCGCAGCACCCTGCAAACGCAGGCCGACAAGGTGCTCGACTTTTACCTCGGTGAATTGCGCAAGCTCGCTTCGCAGCTGTCGCTGGCGCAAATCCTCAATGCCTGCAGTGAGCCGCTGCGCGCGCTGGCCGAACGCTCGGCCGATGCCTCGCCGCACCGCGTCGATGAACCATACCGCCGCGCCTTGCATGGCATCCACGCGCGCCTCGATGCCACGCGTTTTAATCTGACAGGCAAGGGCAGGCAAGCCGACGGCGTGCAGCCTTATGCTGCGGCTGCCGAACTGCTGGCCGACCTGGACGTGGTCCAGCATTCGCTGGTCAGCAATGGCTTGCGCGCGCTGGCCCGTGGCCGGCTGCGCCAACTGCGCCGCGCCGTCAAGGTGTTCGGCTTTTCGCTGGCGCCGCTGGACTTGCGCCAGAATTCCGACGTGCATGAGCGCGTCGTGGGCGAACTGTTCGCGGGCGCCCAGCCGGGTCTCGTCTACCTGGACCTCGATGAAGAGCAGCGCATCAGCTTGCTGTTGGCCGAGCTGGAGTCGCCACGCCTGCTGACGTCGCCGTATGCGCGGTATTCGGAAGAAACGACGTCCGAACTCGATATCTTCCGCGCCGTGCGCGAAGCCCACGTCAAATACGGCAAGGAATCGGTGCCGAACTGCATCATCTCGAAGGCGGCCAGCGTCTCGGACTTGCTGGAAGTGGCTTTGCTGCTGAAAGAAGTGGGCTTGCTGCGCCAGGATAGCCGTGAAGCGGACGTCAACATCATCCCCCTGTTTGAAACCATCGACGACTTGCGCGCCGGCCCCGCCATCATGGCGCGCGCGTTTGGCTTGCCGTTCTACCGTGGCTTGCTCAAGTCGCGCGCGGACCAGCAGGAAGTCATGCTCGGCTACTCGGACAGCAACAAGGACGGCGGCTTCCTGACGTCCGGTTGGGAGCTCTACAAGGCCGAGATCGAGCTGGTGACCGTCTTCAAGGAATATAACATCAAGCTGCGTTTGTTCCACGGCCGCGGCGGTTCCGTGGGGCGCGGCGGCGGACCCAGCTACGAAGCCATCCTGGCCCAGCCGGCAGGCGCCGTGCAGGGACAGATCCGTCTGACGGAGCAGGGCGAAGTCATCACTGCCAAGTATGCGAACCCGGAAGTGGGGCGCCGCAACCTGGAAGTGCTGGTGGCCGCCACCATCCAGTCGACCCTGCTGCCGCAGGCCCAGCTGCAGCCGAAGGCTTCGGCCGGCGCGGGCCACCTTGCCGCGATGGAAGAGCTGTCGGGCACGGCCCTGAACGCCTACCGCGACCTCGTCTACGGCACGGACGGCTTCGAGCAGTATTTCTGGGAATCGACGGTGATCGCGGAGATTGCCGCACTGAACATCGGCAGCCGTCCCGCCTCGCGCAAGAAATCGACCTCGATCGAGGATTTACGCGCCATTCCCTGGGTCTTGAGCTGGGCGCAATGCCGCTTGATGCTGCCGGGCTGGTTCGGTTTCGGTTCCGCCGTGCAAGCCTACCTGGCCGCCCATCCCGCCGATGGCGCGGACGTGCTGCGCGGCATGTACACGGACTGGCCATTCTTCACGTCCTTGCTGTCGAACATGGATATGGTCCTGGCCAAGAGCGACATCGCCATTGCCGGCAAGTATGCCGAGCTGGTCAAGGACAAGGCCTTGCGCGACGCCATCTTCACGCGCATCCGCGCCGAATACGCGGCTACCCTGGACGCCTTGAAATTGATCACGGGCCAGGAAGAGCTACAGCAAGCCAATCCGCTGATGCAGCGTTCGATACGCAACCGTTTCCCGTATATCGACCCGCTCAATCACGTGCAGGTGGAGTTGCTGAAGCGCTTCCGCGAGGGCAAGCAGGATGCGGCGGCGCGCACGGGCATCCATTTGTCGATCAATGGTATTGCGGCAGGGTTGCGCAACAGCGGCTAAGCGATCGATTCAAACTCAGTCATTCAAACAAGTTCAAGGAGACAGCATGACCATCAAAGTTGCCATCAATGGCTATGGCCGCATCGGCCGCAACGTCTTGCGCGCGTTTTATGAAGGCGGCAAGCAGCAGGATATCGAGATCGTCGCCATCAACGACCTGGGCGACGCCAAGTCGAATGCGCACTTGACGCGCTACGACACGGTGCACGGCAAGTTTCCCGGCGTCGTCACCATCGACGGCGACAACATGATCGTCAATGGCGACCGCATCCGCGTCTTCGCGCAGCGCGACCCGGCACTGATTCCATGGGGCGAACTCGGTGTCGACGTGGTGCTCGAATGCACGGGTTTCTTCACGACCAAGGAAAAAGCCTCGGCTCACCTGAAGGGTGGCGCAAAGAAAGTCATCATTTCCGCGCCGGGCGGCAAGGACGTGGACGCCACCATCGTGTTCGGCGTCAACCAGCACGTGCTGAAAGCCACGGATACCGTGATTTCCAACGCTTCGTGCACGACGAATTGCCTGGCGCCATTAGTAAAACCGCTCAACGACGCCATCGGCATCGAATCGGGCCTGATGACCACGGTGCACGCCTACACGAATGACCAGGTGCTGTCCGACGTGATGCATGAAGACTTGCGCCGCGCCCGCTCGGCCACGCATTCGATGATTCCCACCAAGACCGGCGCGGCTGCCGCTGTCGGCCTGGTCTTGCCGGAACTTAATGGCAAGCTCGATGGCTTTGCCATCCGCGTGCCGACGATTAACGTCTCCCTGGTCGACCTGTCGTTCATCGCCAAGCGTGATACCAGCGTCGAGGAAGTCAACGCCTTGCTGAAAACGGCATCGGAAGGCGCGCTGCAGGGCATCCTGACGTACCAGACGGAACCGCTCGTTTCCATCGATTTCAACCACAACCCGGCCTCGTCGAATTTCGATTCGACCCTGACCAAGGTTTCGGGCCGCCTCGTGAAAGTGTCGTCGTGGTACGACAACGAGTGGGGCTTCTCGAACCGCATGCTCGACACGACGGTCGCCCTGATGGCGGCCAAGTAAGAACGTAGTACCGCTGATCCAGCGCACCAGGACGGCCGGCCCACAAGGCTGGCCCTTGTAGCAACTTATTATAGAAAGCAGCAACCATGACCATGCAAGTACAGCAACGCGCCACCAAGATCGTTTCCACCATCGGCCCCGCTTCGAACGATATCGATACCCTCGTCCGCATGTTCAAGGCTGGCGTCGACGTCGTGCGCCTGAACTTTTCGCATGGCAAGGCGCAAGATCATATCGACCGCGCCCGCATGGTGCGTGAAGCGGCTGCCCTGTGCGGCCGCGAAGTGGCCATCATGGCCGACTTGCAAGGCCCGAAAATTCGCGTCGGCAAGTTTGAAGAAGGCAAGATTTTCCTGGAAAACGGCGCCAAGTTCATCCTCGACGCGAAATGGGGCGAGAACGGCGAACTGGGCAATCTCGAGCGCTGCGGCCTCGACTACAAGGAATTGCCGCGCGACTTGCGTGCTGCCGACGTATTGCTGCTCAACGACGGCCTGATCGTGCTGACGGTCGATAAAGTCGTCGGCAGCGAAATCCACACCACCGTCAAGATCGGCGGCGAATTGTCGAACAACAAGGGCATCAACCGCCAGGGCGGCGGCTTGTCGGCCCCGGCCCTGACGGCGAAAGACATGGAAGACGTGAAAACGGCGATGAGCTTCCAGGCCGATTACGTGGCCGTCTCGTTCCCGAAAAACGCCACCGACATGGTCATGGCGCGCCAGCTGGCCAACATCGCTGGCGAAGCATGGGACCACAAGCCGATGATGATCGCCAAGATCGAGCGCGCGGAAGCCATTCCTGCGCTGCAGGAAATTCTCGACGCTTCCGACGGCATCATGGTGGCCCGTGGCGATTTGGCCGTGGAAGTGGGCAATGCGGCCGTGCCGGCCTTGCAGAAACGCATGATCAAGATGGCGCGCGCATCGAACAAGCTGGCCATCACGGCCACGCAGATGATGGAATCGATGATCGTCAACGCCGTGCCGACCCGCGCGGAAGTATCCGACGTGGCCAATGCCGTGCTTGACGGCACGGATGCCGTCATGACGTCGGCGGAAACGGCGTCGGGCCGCTATCCGATTGAAACGGTGGAAGCGATGGCCGCCATCTGCCTGGACGCGGAAAAATGGGACACCTGCAAGCTGGACGCCGATTTCCTCAACGCCACGTTCTCGCGCATCGACCAGTCGATCGCCTACGGCGCCCTGTTTACGGCCCACCACCTGCGCGTGAAAGCCATCGCCACCCTGACGGAATCGGGTTCCACGGCCTTGTGGATGAGCCGCTGCAACATCGACATCCCCATCGTTGCACTGACCCCGAGCGTGGGCACGCGCCGCAAGCTGGCCCTGTACCGCAACGTCAGCACCCTGGAACTGACGTCCGGCACCGACCGCGACAAGGTCTTGCAGCAGGCGGAAGATTTGCTGGTGGAACATAAAGTCGTGGCCAAGGGCGACACCGTCGTGCTGACCTGGGGCGAGCCGATGGGCAAGGTCGGCGGCACGAACGCGCTGAAAATCATGAAGATCGGTCAGCACTGATCGTATTAGACCCGTATCCACCGCAATGGCAGATGCCCAATCTGCCATTGCGGGGATCAAATTTTCATGTCAGCATGGTTTCCTGCCTTCCAGGGCGCATCCGGAGTTTATGATGACTGCATACCTGCCTGCCTTGACCTGGTCGCTGTCGGCCTTCGCCTGCCTCTTCATTGCCAAACGCCGCTCCTTACGAATAACGGCCATCCGTGCCATCCTGGTGACTTTCCTGGGGCCGTTCGCCATTCCCTTCGTGTTGGCCGCAAGGCCCGGGATGCAGGGCCTTGCGTGCGGCCTGCGCGCGTTCCTCTTTGCTATATTTGCAGCACCTAACAAAACCGTAGCGAGCGGAAGGAAGTTGCGGTTGAGAAGCGCAACTGTACGAAGGTACAGTGAGCATCGCAGACCGCAAATTACGACGCGCAGTAGGTTTTGATAGGTGTTCTTAAACTTTTAGCTAAAAGGAATGCTTATGAAGCGCAGCGCGACCTTGATTCTGATGACTGTTTTCCCCTTGTGCGCGGCCACGTTCGCTTCGGCGGCCGAGCCTGTGCAGCGCTTGCAGCGCGCCACGGGGCTGTGGAAGGTGACGCCCGCCACCTCGCCATTTTCCTGGGAAATCTGCGTCGACCACGCGCGCGACCGCCTGATCGACGACGACCTGTGGTCCGGCTTCGAGCAGGAATGCAAGATCGAGTCGCACAGCCGCGAGGGCGACAGCTACCAATTCGCGTCCAGCTGTCCGGACGCCAGGCTGACCGGCACCTTCAAGGGCGATCTGGCCAAGGCATATACCCTGAGCGCCGATACCACCGTGCAAGTCAATGGCAAGAGCGAGATGCAGCATACGGAATTGGCAGCCGTGTTCCAGGGCGCCTGTCCGGCGGGGTTGGCGCCGGGCGCAAAGAAAATGCGCGGCGGCATGGTGATGAAGAGCTTGTATACCGACCGCTAGAAGATTGCAGCCACGCTGAAACAACAGTTTCCAAGGATAGGCAGGCGCCGGCATTGACGCCGGAGGCCATGATTTGTGATAATGAGAATTATTATCAATTAGCCGCGCCTTGCCTTGCGTGCATCGGAGTCCCTAGTGAACATTGCACAGTCCAGCGAGTCGATAGCCTGCATCTACAGCAGCCACCACGGCTGGCTGATGCGCTGGCTGCGCGCCAAGCTGCAGTGCGCCGACCATGCGGCCGACCTGGCGCACGATACCTTCGTGCGCCTGCTGACGGCGCCGCCGGAGAGCCGGCAAAGCTTGCGCGAGCCGCGCGCCTACCTGACGACGGTGGCGCAGCGCCTGCTGATCGACCACTACCGGCGCCTGTCGCTGGAGCAGGCATGGCTGGAAACCCTGGCGCAGCAGCCTGAATTGCTGATGCAGTCGCCGGAAGAGCGGCTGCTCGTGCGCGAAGCCTTGCAGCGCATCGACGCCATGCTCGACGGCTTGCCGCCGCTCGTGCGCAGCGCCTTCCTGCTGGCCCATGTCGATGGCCTTGGCTACGGGGAAATCGCCCGGCGCCTGGCCGTGAGCGAGCGCAGCATCAAGCGCTACATGGTGCAGGCGTTCGAGCGCTGCATCCTGCTGATCCTGTGAGCGGGGGCATCGATCCCCGCGCGGCGCGGGCGGCGGCGCAATGGCTGGTGCGCCTGCATGGGGGCGCCTTGACTCCGGATGAGCAGCAAGCATTCCAGGCCTGGCGCGCCAGCGATCCCGCGCATGAAGCGGCGTGGCAGAGGGCCGAGCTGGTGTGCAGCACCCTGGCCAGCGTGCCGCCTGCATTGCGCCAGACGGCGGATGCGGCGCCGCAGTCGCCGCAGCGGCGCGCCGTGCTCTACGGCCTGGCCGGGCTGATCGCGGCCGGCCCGGCGCTGTGGCTGGCCAGCCAGTCGGCGCCATGGCAAGCGTGGCGCGCCGGCATCCGCACGGCCAGGGGTGAAATCCGCCACATGGCATTACCCGACGGTACGCAACTGGTGCTCAATACGGACACGGCCATCGACGTGCGCTTTGACGACACGGCGCGGCAAGTTTTGTTGCATGCAGGGGAAATTCACGTCGCCACGGCGCACGACGCAGCCGTGCCGGCGCGTCACTTCCTCGTGCGCAGCAGCAATGGCACCGTGCGCGCGCTGGGCACGCACTTCAGCGTGCGCCACGTTGGCACCATGCTGACGCGCACGCAGGTCAGCGTCAGCGAGGGCGCCGTCGAGATCCGGCCAAGCGAAGCTCCGGACGCCTCGCGCAGGATCGATGCGGGCCGGCAGGGCAGTTTCGATGACCGTGCCGTTTCTGCCTTGACGCCGCTGGCGCCGCACGCTGCCGGCTGGCTGCAGGGCGTGCTGATCGCCGAGCGCATGCCGCTGGGCGAGCTGCTGGAACAGGTGGCGCGCTACCGTTACGGCGTGCTGCGCTGCGATCCGGCGCTGGCGGCCATGCCCGTGGACGGCATCTTCCAGCTGAACGACCCGGACAACATCCTGCTCCTGCTGCAGCGATCCTTGCCGATCCGGCTAGCGCGCCGCACGCGCTACTGGATCAGTGTCGAGGCGGCATGAGCTAGTCGCCTTACGCATGCCGGGTCTTGTAGGTCGGCTTAGCCCGCAGGGCGTAAGCCGACAGGCAATGCGGGCTGGCCTTCTCGGCTTACGCGTGGCTGCGCCCCGGTAATCCGACCTACGATGTTCCGCCAAGCCGACGAGCGCCGCTTATTTACATTTGGCCTGTCCCTTTTTCCGGATTGCTTCGTCATACAGGATAGAGAACGAACAATCTGAACCATCGAAAGGGCTTTACATGGCTTTGCAGCACCGTACCTTTACAGTAGCACGCATGACGCTCCATCCCACCACCGGCGCCGTGCGCGCCGCGCTGGTCTTGCTCCTCGCCATAGGTGCCACGGGCGCCAGCTTGCCGCAAACGGCGCTGGCCGCCGAGGCCAGCCCGGCCGCCACCGTGCGCGAGTACAGCATTCCCGCCGGCAGCTTGCGCGATGCGCTGGCCTCGTTCGCCATCGCCGCCGGAATCAACCTGTCCACCCAGGGCGTGGCGCTCGACGGCCTGGCGACGCCGGGCTTGCAGGGCAGTCATGGCATCACGGCCGGCTTGCAAAAGCTGCTGCAGGGCAGCGGCCTGGAAGTGGCGGACGGCGGCAATGGCAATTACCTGCTGCGTAAAATGAATACCGGCACGGCCGATGGCGGCCTGGCCAGCATGCCCGCCGTCGTCGTCAGCGCCGAGGCGGACCGCGCCACTGAAGGCACGGGTTTATACACGTCGAGGAATATGTCGACGGCGACGGGCTTGAACCTGTCGCAGCGCCATACGCCGCAAACGGTCAGCGTCATTTCGCGCCAGCAGATGGAGGATTTCGATTTGACCACCTTGCAGGACGTGGCGCGCGCCACGCCTGGCATCTATGGCAAGACGCAGGGCGTATCCGACCAGGAAACCACGTATTTCGCACGCGGCTTTGCCTTGAGCCACGTCAATGTCGATGGCTTGCCGCTGGACGTCACGGGTTTCAATGAGCGCAACGTCTCGGCCGACATGCTGATGTACGACAGGGTGGAAGTGGTGCGTGGCGCCACGGGCTTGATGGAAGGGGCGGGCGCGCCGTCGGGCAGCATCAACATGATACGCAAGCGCCCCACGGCCACGCCCCTGCTGAATACCTCGGCCCACCTGGGCAGCTGGAAGGACAAGCAATTGACGGTGGACGCCAGCAATGCGCTGAATGCGTCGGGCAGCGTGCGGGGCAGGGTGGCGGCCAGCTGGCGCGACAGCGACAGTTTTGTCGACGTGGTCAACAACAAAAACAGCACCGTGTATGCGATCGTGGAAGCGGACTTGACGCCGTCGACCACGGCCGGCATCGGTTTTTCGCGCCAGCACAGCCGCACCGACGGCGTGTTCGTCGGCTTGCCGACCTTTGCCGACGGACGCCACATGGACTTGCCCCGTTCGACTTTCCTGAACAACGCCGATTCCTTCCAGAAGCGCGACAACAACGTCGTCTTCGCGGACCTGGAAACGCAGCTGGAGAAGGGCTGGCGCAGCCGCTTCGCCATCACGCGTATCGACGCCTCGTCCAGCACGCGCAATACCACCAACAGCCGCATCGATGGCGAAATATACAAGCTGAATCAGTCGGAAACGGGGTGGAAGTACAACACGGAGCAAGTCGTGGCCGACTGGCGCCTGAGCGGTCCCGTCACCTGGTTTGGCCGCCAGCATGACGTGATCGTCGGCGCCAGCTACCGCCACGACGATTCCGATGCGGGCCAGAGCTGGGAAGGCGCTGCCACGCGCGTGATCGATATCCGCCAGTGGAATCCGTATGCCTACCCGATGCGCGGCGCGGCGTTCGAGCCCTACAACTGGGGCCGCAAGACGGACGAGAAGGGTGTGTATGCAGCCGGTAACTTCAGCTTGGCCGATCCCCTGCGCCTGGTGCTGGGCGGGCGTTTCGGCTGGTATGCGCAGGATGTGACGGGCTGGTATTCCACCAACCCCGCCTGGCGCCGCGGCCTGACGGAAAACGCGAAGTTTACGCCGTACGCGGGCCTCGTCTACGATGTGGACCGGCATCACTCCGTGTATGCGAGCGGCACGCAGATCTTCGAGCCGCAAAGTTCGCTCGATGCACGCGGTAATACCTTGCCGCCGTTGAGCGGCACCAACCTGGAAGTGGGCGTCAAGGGCGAATATTTCGGCGGCCGGCTCAACGCCAGCGGCGCGCTGTTCCGCATCAAGCAGAATAATCGCGCCATGGCCGACGAGATCAATTGTCCCACGGGCGGCGCCATCTATTGCGCCCGCGCGGCCGGGCAAGTGCAAAGTGAAGGCGTCGACTTGCAGGTGTCCGGTTCGCCCTTGCCGGGCTGGCAGATCGCCGGTGGCTACACCTATGTACTGGCCAAGTATACGAAGGACAGCGTGGCCGCCAACATCGGCCAGCGCATCGCCACGGACGAGCCGAAGCAGCTGTTCAAGCTGATGACGAATGTACAGCTGGGCGGCAGCCTGGCGCAATGGAACGTGGGCGCCAGCGTGTACGCACAGGATAAAATCTATCGACGCGACACGAATTACCTGACGCGGCAGGGCGGCTATGCGCTTGTCGGCCTGACGGCCGGCTACCGCCTGAGCGAGCAGGTGCAACTGCGCGTGAACGTGGACAACCTGTTCGACCGCCGTTACTACCAGGGCCTCGGCTATTCCTGGTCGGGCGGCCTGGAGCGCTACGGCGCGCCGCGCAGCGTGCTCGTCTCGCTGAACTACAAGATGTAAGGCTGGCGTAGCGGAGCGCGTCCCCGGCGGCGCCTCTGCTACACTGCCGCCGTCTCCATTTCTACACTGTTGCCATGTCCGCTACGCCCATCCTCACACCCCTGAAAAACGCATTCCAGCAATCGCGTGCGCAAAACAACATCGAGCTAATCCTGCCTGAGCTGCTGGCGGCGCAATTGCAGGTCGTCATCGGCGGCAAAAGCGAGCAGATCGACCTGTTCCTCGTGCCGTCACCGAATCCCGAGCGCCAGTGCGTGACGGTGGCGGAAGACCTGGCTTTCCTGTCCGGCATCGCCTTTCCCAAGATTCCCGTCACGGGCGCGCAATTGATCGCCTCGATTCCGGCCGAGATCGAAATCGTCCTCCTGCATGGCGATGGCGCCAACTACCTGACGCGCGAGCAGTTGGCGTGGTTTCGCCGCATGCTGGCATCGAACGCTTGAGCGGCGAGACGCCATTGCCAATAAAGGCGCGCGCCGAATGGATACGCTTTTCGGCGGCCGACGAGGCCAGCTCGCAGGCGGCGTTGCTGGCCGGCGAGCGCCCCGTGCTGTCGCGCAGCGTGCTGCTCGGTGGCTGCGCCCTGATCCTCGCCTTGATCGGGCAAGCCGTCTGGCGCGACACGCCGTATGCCGGCGAAGCAGTGTTGTTCGGTCCGCTGGCGCTGGCCAGCTGGATCGGCGGCCTCATCCTGTACCCGGGTCGCGCTTTTCTCTTCCATGTGGAACTTGACGGCGCGGGCCTGCTGCTGCGGCGCCAGGCGCGGCGCCTGCCGGGCTGGGAGCAGGCCGTGCGGCTGGACCTGGCGCAGCTGCGGCGGCTGGAACTGGTCAGCCATGGGGGCGCGCAGCAGGTGTACCGGGGCGCACAGCCGCTGGCGCGCGTGCAATTGCTGCTGCACACCACGCGCGACGATTTTCCCCTGATCCGCGTGGTGGGCCTGGACTTGCCCGTGCCGCAGCGCTGGTCCTTGCGGCAGATCAAGGACGAACTGAGCCGCCGCTGCCAGCAGGCCGGCATTCCCGTCAGCATGCAGCATGGATCGCCAAGCCAGGAGTCGGGCGCCATTCGCGCAGGCTGGCCCCCGGGCTAGGCGCGCGCGGGCCATTGTCGCATCGTCGCCGCAATAATTATCATTTTTGATAACTATATTGCTGAAGTCCTATGAATATTTTCGCAAAGCAACTATACTCATGGCTCTTTAAAAAATCATCGTCACGCTGGCGGCCAGACATCCGCGCCAGAGTTCGTACGCATTCCGCTTTTTCCCTCTGAAAAAAGCACCTTTCCCCCGCGCGGCAGGCGCGGGCGTGATGACCGAGCCTTGCCCTGGTCGACTGCTACCGTTGTCATTTCCGCTGTGTTGCCGCTTTAGTAAAAGCCTGGCGCCGGCGCGCGGTGCGCCGTCATGTTTTGCGACGTTAGGTTTCACTCTCTTATGCCACGACAGTATGCTTAGTTCCATCTTTGCCGTATCGACCGATACCATGCAGTACATCTATGGCACGCACAATGCCTGGCTGGTGCTGTTTTCCATCGGTATCGCCATCTTTGCCTCGTTGATGGCCCTGCAGATCGCCGGCATGGCGCGCAGCAGCGAGCGGGGCTTCCAGCGCCAGACGGCCATCATCACGGGCGCAATCGCGCTGGGCGGCGGCATCTGGTCGATGCACTTCATCGGCATGCTGGCCTTCGACATCTGCACGCGCGTGTCCTTCGACCCCGGCCTGACCTTGCTCTCCATGCTGCCCGGCATGGCCGCTTCGTGGGTGGCGCTGCACATGCTGGCGCGTCCGAGCATCAACTGGCGCCAGCTGGTGGTGGGCGGCGTGCTCGTCGGTGTGGGCATCGGCTCCATGCATTACAGCGGCATGGCCGCCATGCAAACGTCGCTGGCCTTGCGCTACGAACCTTGGCTGTTCGCCCTGTCGCTGCTGGTGGCGGTCACCATGGCCATGCTGGCGTTGTGGGTGCGCTTCGGCTTGAGCGCCATGCGCCAGCGCCTGAGCCCCCTGGCGTCCTTGCTGCTCAGCAGTGTGGTGATGGGCCTGGCCATTTCCGGCATGCATTACACAGGCATGCTGGCGGCGCGCTTTTCCGGCACGCCCACGGCAGGCGAGAACACGATCACGGTGCAGGCCTCGTTCGTGGCCCTGGCCGTGGCCCTGATCACCGTCACCCTGACCGTCTTCGTGGCCGCCGCGAACGGCTTGCTGCGCTACCGCCAGCTGCTGCGCCACGCCAGCGTCAGCGAATCGCGCCTGCGCGCCATTGTCGACACGGCGGCCGATGGCCTGATCACCATCGATGGCCAGGGCAAGGTGCGTTCCTTCAATCCCGCCGCGGAAAGCCTGTTCGGCTGGCGCGAAGCGCAGATCGTGGGGCGCGACGCCAGCGTGCTGCTGCAGCCGGCCGACGCGGCCGAATACGAGGGCTATCTGCGCGATTACCTGGAAACGGGCGCCTCGCGCATCCTCGACAGCGGACGCGAACTCGATGGCCGCCACAAGGATGGCGCCGTGCTGCCCATGCGCGTGGCGATCGGCAAGATCGATGCGCCGGGCCAGCCTCTGTTCGTGGCGTTTGTCACGGACATGCGTTCCTCGCGCAGCATGGAGCAGGCGCTGAAAGACAGCGAACGCCAGTACCGCACCCTGATCCGCAATATCCCCGGCGTGTCCTTCCATTGCAGCTTCGCGCCCGAATGGAAGATGATCTTCATCAGCGACGCCGTCTTCAACCTGACGGGCTGGATGCCGCAGGACTTCGCCGAAGGGCGGGTCAAACTGTTCGACCTCGTGCACCCGGACGACCGCCAGCGCGTCAACGACACCTGCGTGCAGGCGGCCGGCGAACGGCGCGATTTCGAGAATGTCTACCGCATGATCCACCGCGACGGGCGCGAGCGCTGGGTGCGCGAAAGCAGCGGCCCCGTGCTCGATAACGACGGCGTGGTGCGCTGGATCGACGGCGTCATCCTCGACATCACGGAAAGCGAATTGCGCAACGCTGAATACGAAGGCAAGGTGACGGCCATCTCGCGCGCGACGGCCGTCGCGGAGTTCGACCTGCAGGGACGCATCCTGGCGGCCAACCAGAACTTCCTCGACCTGACCGGTTACCAGCTCGAGGACGTGCTGGGCCTGCACCACAGCGTGTTTTGCGAGCCGGGCTACGTGACCTCGCCCGACTACGTCGCGTTCTGGCAGCACCTGGCGCAGGGTGAATTCAATACGGGCGAGTACAAGCGCATCGGCAAGCATGGCAAGGAAGTGTGGATACAGGCCTCGTACAACCCGATCTTCAACACGGATGGCAAGCCGTTCAAGGTGGTCAAGCTGGCCACCGACGTGAGCGAGCGGCGCGCCATGCAGGAAAACCTGCGCGCGGCGAAAGACCGCGCCGAGCTGGCCGCCGAATCGAAGACCAGCTTCCTGGCCAACATGAGCCATGAAATCCGCACGCCGATGAACGCCATCATCGGCTTTACGGAAGTGCTGCTGGGAACTGCCCTGGACAGCCTGCAGCGCCGCCATCTGGGCACGGTGCGCCAGTCGGCTCGTTCGCTGCTCGAGCTGCTGAACGACATCCTCGACATGGCCAAGCTGGAAAAAGGCGCCACCGAGCTGGAACTGGTGGACTTTTCGCTGCCGGACCTGGTCGACCACGTGGCCGCGTCGCTGCGCATCACGGCGCATGCGCGCGACCTGGTGCTGCATGTCGATGTCGATCCCGGCATGGGCCAGTTCTTCCTGGGCGACGCGCGCCGGGTGCAGCAAGTGCTGACGAATTTGATCGGCAACGCCGTCAAGTTCACGGAAGTGGGCCATGTGCGCGTGGCCGTCGGCATGCAGGGCGAGCAGGTGCATATTGCAGTGCACGACACGGGCATCGGCATTCCCGCCGACCGCCTGGATAAAATCTTCGCTCCGTTCACGCAAGCCGATTCCTCGATGAGCCGCCGTTTTGGCGGCACGGGCCTGGGCACGACGATTTCGCTGCAATTGGTCGAACTGATGGGGGGCACCATCACCGTGGAAAGTACCCTGGGCGTGGGCAGCGTGTTCCACGTGCTGCTGCCGCTGGCGCCGGGCAAGGTCGTGTCGCGCCGTAGCGAGCAGCCCGTGGTGGCCTTGCCGCCGCTGCGCATCCTGGCGGCCGACGACGTGCCGCAGAACGTGGAGCTGCTCCTGATCAGCCTGGGCGCGGCCGGCCACCAGGTGATCGCCGCCAGCGATGGCGAGAGCGCCGTGCGCGAGTTCAGCAAGGGCAGCTTCGATGTCGTCCTGATGGACGTGCAGATGCCGCGCATGGATGGCCTGGAAGCGACGCGCCTCATCCGCGTGTACGAGCGCGAGCAGGGCCTGACGGCAACGCCCATCATCGCCCTGACGGCCAGCGTGCTGGAACAGGACCGGCGCGCCGCGCAGACGGCCGGCATGAACGGCTTTGCCTCGAAGCCGCTGGAAATGCACAAGCTGACGGCGGAAATCGCGCGCCTGCTCGATATCGCCGTGTCCATGCCGCCGACCGCGGCGGCGCGTGCGGCCACCGGCCAGGTGGACTGGCAGCGCGGCATCGCCCTGTGGGGCGGCCGCGAAGCCTTGCAGCGGGCGATTGGCCGATTCGTGCAAGCCAATGGCGACTGCGCCGCCATGCTGACGGCCGAACTGGAGCGCGGCGGCAGCAGCGTGGCGGGCCATTTGCTGCACCGTATCAAGGGCGCGGCGGGCAACCTGTGCCTGGTTCAGATTGAAAGCCTGCTGGGACGCATCGAGCAAGCCATCTCGCGCCAGTTGCCGGCGACCGAACTGCTGGTGCAGCTGGCCGCCGCCTTCATGGCGCTGGCCGGCGAGCTGGAAGAATCGGGTGTGCCGGCCGTGGCCGTGGGTACGCCGGCTGCCTGCGCGCCACTCGATGCCGCCGCCGCCGGCGCCTTGCTGCGGCAAGCCATTGCCAGCCTGGAAGGCGGGCAGCTCGACGATGCCCTGATGGCGCAGATCGCGGCCATGCTGGCGCCGCACGGGCAGCAGCCGCGCCTGCAGGCGCTGGCCAGCGCCATCGACGACTTTGAATTCGCGCGCGCCGCGGGCGTGCTGCGACAGCTGCTGGCGTGGCTGGAAGCGCCTATGCCTGCCGACCTTTCCTGATATTGGGCCAACGATGACCTTACACGAAGACAAACCGATCCTGCTGCTGGTCGACGACGAAGCGACGAATCTGCAGGTGCTGCGCCAGATACTGCAGGACGATTACCGCCTGCTGTATGCCAAGGATGGCGAGAAGGCGCTGGAACTGGCGCAGAACAACCCCGTCGAGCTGATCCTGCTCGATATCATGATGCCCGCCATGACGGGCTACGAAGTGTGCCGCCAGTTGAAGGCCATGCCGGCCACGGCGCCCATTCCCGTCATTTTTGTGACGGCCCTGTGCGACGTGAAGGACGAGGCCGACGGTTTTGACGCGGGCGCCGTCGATTACATCACCAAACCGGTCAGCCCGCCCATCGTGCGCGCCCGCGTGCGCACGCACTTGTCGCTGGTGGACGCCGAAGAATTGCGCCGCTCGCGCCTGCAGGTGATCCAGACCCTGGGCCAGGCGGCCGAATACAAGGATAACGAGACGGGCATGCACGTCATTCGCATGAGCTATTACGCGCGCCAGCTGGCGCTGGCGGCCGGCTACAGCGCGGCCAGGGCGGAAGACCTGCTGAACGCGGCGCCCATGCACGACGTGGGCAAGATTGGCATCCCCGACGCCATCCTGCAAAAGCCGGGCAAGCTCGATGCGGACGAGTGGCAAGTCATGCGCAGCCACGCGGAAATCGGCGCGGCCATCATCGGCGAGCACGCAAGCGGCTTGCTGAAAATGGCGCGCACCATCGCCTTGACGCACCACGAAAAATGGGACGGCAGCGGCTATCCGCAAGGCTTGAAAGGCGAGGAAATCCCCCATGAAGGCCGCATCGTCGCCATCGCCGACGTCTTCGACGCCCTCACCAGCGAACGTCCATACAAGCGCGCCTGGACGATCGATGAAGCCATCGCCACCATGCAGCGCGACAGCGGCACGCACTTCGATCCTGAGCTGCTGGCGCTGTTCGTCGAGCAACTGCCGGCCATGCTGGAGATCAAGGACAAGTGGCGCGAGCCGGCGTGATGCTGTGTCCGTAGTCTGGTAATTTGGATTAGCGGGGCAAAGCCCCGTGTAATCCGACAACGTTGTTGGCGCTGCCCAAAGTGAAGCTAACGATGTCGCCGGATTACGGCCTGCGGCCTCGGCGGCCCCGCCTGATCCGACCTGCGCTGCTATCGCCCTGGTGACTTAATCCGGCATGCGTAGTATGCGCCGTATCTCCAGGATCGCCTGCGGACTTTCCTGCACGCTGTGCCAGGATGGGATGACCTTTTCCGACTGCGCGCCGTCGAGGTGGGCGCTGGCATACGGCACCACGCCGTCGCTCGATTCCGCCAGCGGCAGGTCCGGCGTGTCGTTGCCCATGATGGAATAGTAGCGCACGTTCGGGCTGATGGGCAGGTCGGCCACCAGGCGCACGAACGGGTCCTTGTCGCTGAGGTTATCGATGCTGTTGGGGATGCGCAGCGGCTCGCTGCTGCCCGTGTCGAGCTGCGCCAGACTGCCTGCCGCGTCCGACAACTGGTCTAGCATGGTGATGGGGAGCGTGACGAGGTTGGCGATCCAGCGCGCCACTTTGTGGTTGGCGAACGAGGTGCCGCGGTGCGGCGCGGCGATGAAGATGGCGCGGTTCACCTGCGGCATGGCCGTGAAATTGAGGTAGGGCGCCAGGCCCGCGCGCACTTTTTCCGCCTTCTTTCCCTTCAAATTGTATTCTTCCGTGATGGCGTCGAGCAGGGTGTTGCTGGCGTCGGAGACCATCAGGCGCGCCAGCACGCCGCCCATGCTGTGGCCGATCAAGACCATGTCGTTGGCCGCGTCGGCCTTGGCGGCAGGGTCGAACTGCGCCAGGGTTGCGTTCAGCGCCTTGCGAATGGCGGCGTTGTTGGCGGCCAGTGGCGCATTGCTCGGGTAGTACACCTGCCAGATCTGGTAGCGGCGGCGCAGCTGTTCGTCGCCCATCAGTTCATTTGCCACGTTGATCCACGCTTCCGGGCTGCTGGCCAGGCCATGCAGCATGACGATGGTGCGCTTGTTCGGATCGTAGGGCTGCATCAGGTGCACCTGCGGGCGCGAAATGCCGTCGGCGCTGCCGAACAGGGTGCGCAGCGCCTGCACGCCGAAGCCTGAGCGGGCCAGCCACAGGCCGTAGCCGGCCGTGAAGTTGGCCGCCACGGGCAGTTCCTGGCCGGCCATGCGCGTCGATTCGTTGCGCGTCGGGTCGACCAGCATCACCAGCAGCTGCTGCGTGGCCAGTACCTCTTGCAGGCTGTTGCCGCCGAAGCGTATCAGCGCCGTGACGACGGGGAAGCGGGTTTCCTGGAAGGCCGCGTCCCTGGCCCCGGCGGGTTTGGGCATGACGGCCACGAGGTCGGCGCCGAAGCCGTCGCGCCGGTACACATTGCGCAAGCCGGAAAACGACAGCGAGGTGGCCGGCAGCAGTTCATCGGGCAGGGTGCCGTCGTCGGGCAGGCGCAGGGCCGACAATTCGCTGTCGATCTCCCAGCCGGCGACGCGGATCACATGGCCGTCCGGCCGGTATTCGCCGCGGTGGCGGAACAGATTGCCGACGGCTTTTTGCACGGCATAGTTATAGTAGTCGCGGATTTGCGTCTGGCGTTCCTCGAAGGCGCGCTGGCCCGGCGTGCGCGTCGTGTAGAACAGGTAGGCATAGGCGTAGCGGGCCGACTCGAGCCAGGCGGCCAGCCGCTCCGCGCTCGGCTGGGCGCCCTGTTTTTCTTCCGCCAGGGCGCTTTCCAGCCACAGTTCGGACAGGGTGGCCAGGCGCTGCTCGTCGCTGAGCAGCTCGGAGCGGGCCAGGTCGGCGCGGCAGCTGCCCGTATTGGCTTCGCAGGCGGCGATGTCGCTGCCGATGATGCGCAGCACCTCGCTGGCCGAGGCGCTCAGTTTGCCCGTGGTGAGGATGTCGCCGCGCCGCTGCTGCAGGTAGTCGGCCGGCGAAATCGCGCTGACGGTGACAGCGGCGCAGCCGCTCAGCAGCGCCGCGGCACACAGGAGGGCGCATACGCGCAGACGCCGCATCAGCATGGGGGTGCGTCCTAGAACGAGTAGACCAGGGTCAGCGAGGTTTGCGTATCCGTGTTCTTCTTGTCGTCCGGTACGCGCGTGTCGTTGCGGGCGCTGAAGGCGGCCTTCATCTGCATGGTGCCGTTGATTTTTGTGCTCAGGGCCGTTTCGGCGATCGAGTGGGTGTTCGAGGTGCCTCGTTCCACGCTGACCGTCTGGGTGAACATGGCCGACTGGCTGATCTTCCACTTCATGGCGGCCGCGCCGCGCACCGTCAGGCCGTGCTCCGATTCGCCCGCGTCGTTGGTGCCGCTGAAATAGCCAGGACCGAATTCCACGTCGACGCTTTTGTCTGTCGACTGGTACCAGCGCGAGCCATGACCGACGGCCAGGGTCGAGTACTTGGTGTAGGCGCCGAATTTGTCGTTCACGTGCGAGGCCAGGACGAACAGTTTTTCATGGTCGGCCATCAGTTTGTAGGCGGCCTTGGCGGAAGCGGAAAAGCGTTCGGCCGAGCGTTCGCGGATCTTTTGTCCATCGTCGTTCGTCGTTTCGTCTTCCTTGAAGTAGCCGCTGAAGATGTACTGGTTGCTCCAGTCATCGAGTTCCTGGCGCGCGTCGATCTTGCCCGTGACGGAGGTGCCGACCGTGTTGCCCGAAGTGGTGATGGCACCCAGTTCGGCGGAAGTGCTCCAGCTGCCGATGGGGATTTCATCGAACAGCATGCTTTGTTTGGTATCTGCGGCGGCGGCGCTGCCGCAGCTGATGGCCATGGCCAGCGCCAGTGCGAGAGAGTGGGTCGATTTCATGGCTGTATTGGTTTGTGGTGCGCGCCAGGCGCGCCGGATGTTCGTTAGTGGCAGTGGTGGCTATAGAGGCCGCGGCAAGCCGGGAGGCGCCGATAAAACAGGGGCGCAGGCGCGCGGCCAAACAATGTCGAGGCCGTATTGTACCCGACCCTGTCGTCGCGCGCCGCACGCGGCGGGACTGGCAAGTGGCGCGCGCCTGGCGTATGCTGCGCCTATTTGCTGCCTGATCTTTACAAGGAAATCCCGTGCGCTGCCTGGTCATCGAAGACGAAGCCGAAACTTCCCGCTATATCTGCGCCGGCCTGCGCGAGGCGGGCCACAACGTTACCGCCTGCGACAATGGCATCGACGGCATGCGCCTGGCCTGCGGCGAGGACTGGGATGCACTGGTGCTCGACCGCCTGCTGCCCGGCGAGATCGATGGCCTGGCCATCGTCGCGCGCCTGCGCGGCATGGGCCGCAACACGCCCGTGCTGGTGCTGTCGGCCCTGTCGAGCGTCGACGAGCGCGTGCGCGGCTTGCGCAGCGGCGGCGACGATTACCTGTCGAAACCGTTCGCCATCGCCGAACTGCTGGCGCGCATCGAGGCGCTGCTGCGCCGCGCCGCGCCCGTGCCCGAATCGACGCAGCTGCAGGTGGCCGACCTGGTGCTCGACATGCGCACCATGCGCGTGACGCGCGCCAACCGGCAACTCGCCTTGCAGCCGCGCGAATTTCGCCTGCTCGAATACCTGATGCGCCACCAGGGCCAGTCCGTCACGCGCGCCATGTTGCTCGAAGCTGTGTGGGACTACCATTTCGATCCGCAGACGAACGTCATCGACGTGCAGGTGAGCCGCTTGCGCACCAAGGTGGACAAGGAATTCTCGCCGCCTCTGATCCACACGGTGCGCGGCGTCGGCTACACGCTGGGCGTGATCGACAGTGCGTAACTGGCACCGCTCGATCGCGGCCCGCCTGGCGCTCGGCTATGGCGTGCTGGTGGTCGTGTCGATCAGCATCGTCTGCGCCGTATTCTATTTCGGCACCATTGGCGTGCTCGATCGCAGCGTGGACCGAAAGCTGACCCTGCTCTCGGAGCGCCTCGCCGCGCTGTACCAGCAGGGCGGCAGCAGCCGCACGACGGCGGAAATCGCCCATTTGCTGACCGACCGCACCGACAGCGACACGGAGATTTTTTTGCTGGTGGACGCCGATGGCCGCCGCGTGGCGGGCAATCTGTCGTCCTGGCCCGACGTGGGCAGTCCCGTAGGCCGCTTGCTGCACCGCGATGTCACGCGCGAAGGGCGCAGGGTGCCCGCGCGCATGCTGATCCGCGACCTCGATGGCGGCGCGCGCCTGTTCGTCGGGCGCGACATGGAGGAGGGCAGGTCGATCCGCTCCCTGGTGCTGCGCTCGCTGGCCTATGGAGGCGGGGTGGCCATCCTGCTGGTGGTGGCGGGCGCCTGGCTGTTCCGCCGCCAGCTCGAGGCGCGCATCGGGCAAATCCGCCGCACGGCGGGGGAAATCGAGGCGGGTGACCTGAGCCGGCGGATTCCCGTCTCCAGCGAAGACGAATTCGGCTTGCTGAGCCGCGACATCAACCGCATGCTCGACCGCATCGAACACTTGATGGAAGGCGTGCGCCACGTGTCGAACGCCATCGCGCACGACCTGCGCACGCCAATGGGGCGCATCCGCAACAAGCTCGATGGCGCCTTGCGCCAGCAGCAGGGTGTGGCAGGCTACGAAAGCGCGGCGCAGGCGGCCATCGACGACATCGACGACCTGACGCGCGTGTTCGACAAGCTGCTGCAGATCGCGGCGGCCGAATCGGGCATGCGCCCCGAGAATTTCGACGATATCGACCTGCAGCAGATCGGCGCCGACATCGTGGAAATGTATGAAGCGACGGCCGACGAGAAGGGCGTGCTGCTGGTGCAGATGTATGGCGAGGGCGTGCCGGCGCGCGGCGACCGCAACCTGCTGGGCAGTGCCCTGGCCAGCCTGGTCGACAACGCCATCAAGTACGCGGGGCCGGGCGCCACGGTGGAAGTGTCGGCCGGCAGCGATGAGCACGGCAGCTGGCTGGTCGTACGCGACAACGGCCCCGGCGTGCCGCCTGAAGAACTGCCGAAACTGACGCAGCGTTTTTACCGGCTCGACAAGAGCCGTCACCTGCCCGGCAATGGCCTGGGCCTGTCCATCGTGGCGGCCATCGCGGCCCTGCATGGCGGCAGCCTGGAGATCGAGGATGCGGCGCCGGGATTGCGGCTGCGTTTCAGGCTCGCCGGTTTTGTGACCCGCTAACCCTGCTCTGCCAGCTGCCAGCTTATTGAGGGTGTAATATTGTCTTATTTGCTTCTCAATAAAACATCATGATATAATTTTTGCACTTTTTGCGGCAAACCCATTGGCGGCGGCTCGTGCCCGTTGCCGGCTGGTCGCATCGAGTGATCGCCATATCTGCCTGGTTCTCATTGCTGGCGCGGTGCGTCAGTTCGACAGACGGATACCCGGAGTAAATATGGCTGGTGCTGGCATGAAGAGTGGTCATTTCAGTGGCCGTATTGTTTCCCTCGATGGCTTGCGTGGCGTCGCCGCGATGCTCGTCGCCGTTTATCATCTGCCGGCCATATTCGGTTTCAAGATCACGCACGCCTACCTGGCGGTCGACTTTTTCTTCATCCTTTCCGGCTGGGTCATGGCGTATAGTTATGAAGAGCGCATCCGGCTTGGCATGCCATTCAGGGACTTTCTGCACAACCGTTTTGCCAGGCTGTATCCGCTATACGCCGTCGCGCTGTTGCTGGCTCTTGGCGCCACCCTGATCAAGAGCCGCATTGGTACCACGTCGGCAAACATCGCGTGCTTTTTGCCCAATGCGCTCATGCTGCCCTGCTTGCAGGATGAGGGCCCTTCGTTCCCATTGAATGGGCCAAGCTGGTCTATTTTCGTGGAGGTAGCCATCAACCTGATCTGGTTCTTTGCCGTTCGCATGGGCATGCACACTTTGCGCTGGAAGCTCGCGTTGCACTTTTTCTCAGCGCTGATGCTTTGGGGATTCGCCGTATGGGTGAACCGCTACCTGACCGGGCATGAGTCCGATGATGTACATGAAGGATTGCTGCGTGGTCTGCTGGGATTTGCAGGTGGTTTGCTGTTGTTCCAGTGCCGGATGCATGCCTGGATATTGGCTTATTTTACGGTCCTGGCGCTTGGCGTGTTGGCATCCTTTGTCGCTGGTGGTGATACCGCAGATGTCATACCGCTGGGCCTTTTCGTGATGGGCGTAATGCCGGCGACGGTATGGCTCGCCGCCAGGCTGCGTCCTGCGATGCTAGAAGGCCGGACAGCGGCCTTTCTGGGTGACTGTTCGTATGCCATCTACCTGCTGCACGTGCCGCTGGCCATGATGCTGCAAAAGCCGCTGCGCCTGATGTTTCCGGGAACGGGCATATCGGCTTACATGATGAAGGCAGTGATTTTCACCACCATTCTGCTCTTTGTCAGCAGCATGAGTTATCGCTTGCTGGAAGTACCGGCACGGCGCTGGCTGCTGCAAAGGCTCAAACGCGACGTCATGGGGCCAGCGGCGGGCTCGATCCGATGAGGTAATTGCGCGCGAGGCGCCGGGCTGACATTACCAACTTGTAACCCCCTTCATTTTCACCTCCCCCTATCATCCGCTCTACCCGGCGTAGAGCGGCTGCGTGCGCGCAGCCGCCTGTTCCGGGCTGCCTGCGGCCGTCGCCGCGTCCCGTTTATCCCGACACGTCGTAGAGCCGTTCGCATGCATACTTTTACCGCCACAGGCGACAACGCCGCGCCGCAGCAGGCGCCACTGCGCCAGCACGGCCACCGCATCAAGGCCGCGCTGGGCGCCATTGCCTTTCCCGTGCAGCGCGCGCGCTGGCAAGCCTTCATCGCGGGCACGCCGGGACTGGCGGCACTGGCGCAAGTCCATCCCAGCTTGCTGTACAAGATCTATCGCCCCTATGCCAGCCACCAGTTGGGCTGCGCGGCGCGGGTGGACCTGCTGTGCGGGCATTACCGTTTCCTGTGGCAGGCGGGCGCGCGGGCGCTGGTGGAATACGCGGCGCGCCGCGCGCTGGTACTGGCCAGCATCGAAGGCAAGGATGGCGCCACTTACCGCCTGCAGCTGACAGCCATCCACGACAGCCACCGCGAAGGCGACTTGTGCCTGCGCCTGACGCGCGACGGCGTTTCGCTGTACCTGGCCAGTTTCCTGTTCCGTCCCCAGCCCGGCGGCGCCGTCATGCAGCTTGGCGCCTTGCAGGGATTGCGCTCGCCCGCCGGAGCGCAGGCGGTGAAGGACGCCACGCGGGCGCTGCACGGCTGCCGGCCGAAAAACCTGATGGTGGCCGCCTTGCGCGACCTGGGCGACTTCTTTGGCTGCGCCCACCTGGACCTGGTCAGCAACGCCAACCGCATCGCGCTGAACTGGCGCCGGCGCCGCCATATCTCCTGCGACTACGACCTGGCGTGGCGCGAGCTGCATGCGCAGCCCACCAGCGACGGCAATTTCCGCCTGCCATGCGGCCCTTGCCGGATGCCGGAGCTGGAACTGGTGGCGTCCAAAAAACGGTCGGACGCGCGCCGCCGCGGCGCCATGCTGGTGCAACTGGCGACCGACATGCGCTGGCAAGTGGCGGCCCTGCTGCACGCGCAATGACGGCGCAGGGCGGGGTTTCTTGACCTGCGCGGCTTTTTTGCCGGGCGGTCCGGCGCAACTGGCGCGATCGGCGTATACTTATCGGCGTTGTTAACCTGAAGCCAGTCACCCCATGCCAGCACAATTCCCCACTTCGCGCATGCGCCGCCTGCGCGCGACCCCGCAACTGCGCGAGCTGTTCCGCGAAACCGAGATCAATCCGCGCGACCTGGTCCTGCCGATCTTCGTCGACGAAGGCAGCAGCGATTTCATCGACATCAAGTCCATGCCCGGCGTGCGCCGCATTCCGGAAGCGAAGCTGGCGCAGGAAATCGAGCGCTATGCGCGCGCCGGTTTGCGCTCCGTCATGACCTTCGGCATTTCGCACCACAAGGACAGCCACGGCACGGACACCCTGAACCCGGACGGCCTGGTGGCGCGCATGTCGCGCATCATCAAGGACGCCGTGCCGGAAATGGTGGTCATGTCCGACACCTGCTTCTGCGAATACACGGACCACGGTCATTGCGGCATCCTGCATGGCGACACGGTCGACAATGACAGCACGGTGCTCAACCTGGGTAAGCAGGCCGTTATCGCCGCGCAGGCGGGCGCCGACATCATCGCCCCATCGGCGGCCATGGATGGCCAGGTGGCGGCGATCCGCAGCGCGCTGGATGCGGCCGGCTTCCACGACACGCCCGTGATGGCGTATTCGACCAAGTTCGCCTCCGGCCTGTACGGCCCGTTCCGCGACGCGGCCGGCAGCACCCTCAAAGGCGACCGCAAGACCTACCAGATGGACCCGATGAACCGCCGCGAAGCCGTGCGCGAGTCCTTGATCGACGAAGCCGAAGGCGCCGACGCGCTGATGGTCAAGCCGGCCGGTGCCTACCTGGACATCATCCGGGACCTGCGCGAAGTGACGCGTCTGCCGATCGGCGCCTACCAAGTCAGCGGCGAGTACGCGATGATCAAGTTCGCCGCGCAAGCCGGTGCCATCGACGAGCGCCGCGTGGTGCAGGAAACCCTGGGCGCCATCAAGCGCGCGGGCGCGGACATGATTTTTACTTACTTCGCGATGGATGTGCTGAATAATCCGTACTAATTCCGCATGGGGCAGGGCGGGCGCCTTTTCAGCTATCATGGCGCGCTGCCCAACCTGATCTTTGTTTATGCCCCTGAAAATCTCCCGCATCCTGCACGCCGGCTATGTCTTCGAATGCGAAGGCACGGCCATTGCCTTCGACCCCATCGTCGAAAACCCGTTCAGCCGCAACTGCCACGCGTTTCCGTCCGTGCGCTTCGACCTCGACGCCGTGCGGCAGCTGCGCTGGGATGCCGTCTTCATCTCGCACTTCCACGACGACCACTGCTCGCTCGACAGCCTCGATGTGCTCGACCGCGCCACGCCCATCTATCTGTATTGCGTCTTCGACGAACTGTTCGCGATGCTGCGCGCGCTGGGTTTTACGCAGGTGCGGCGGCTGCACGTCGACGTGCCCGTGCAGGTGGGCAGCATCGAGGTGATCCCGCGCCGCGCGCTCGATGACGATGTCGACTCGCTGTTCCAGGTGCGTGCGGCGGGTCTGAACGTGCTCAACGTCGTCGATTCCTGGATCGGCCCGGAGACGCTAGAACAGCTGGCCGCCTTTGCGCCGTGGGACATGGTGCTGTGGCCATTCCAGACCATGCGCGAAATCGCCGTCATCGCGCCGTCGCAGGCGCAGCCTGGCCCGGTGGAGCTGCCAGACGACTGGGTGCCGCAGCTGCGCGCACTGGCGCCCCGGTACATCGTGCCCAGCTCCTGCCAGTTCGTGCAGGAAGACTGGTCCTGGTACAACCATGCGATGTTCCCGGTTACCTACCGCCAGTTTGCGCAGGAGGTCGGCGCCGCGCTGCCCGAGGCGCATATCTTCCGGCTAGATCCGTCCACGTCGGTGCTGCTTGATGCGCAGGGCATGGCGCCGGCCGCGCCACTGCCCTGGGTCATTCCCGTGGGCCCGCAGGACGTGGATTTCAACTACCGCCCCGACGCGCCGGCGCCCGCCACGGCCGACATCGCGCGCCGTTTCGCGCCCTTGAACGATGCCGATGCGGCGCTGGTGCTCGATTTTTGCCGCAACGGTTTGCTTGAGCGTTACCGTGACATGGAGCTGTCCGAGGACAGCTACTTCCAGCCACCGCGCCTGTGGCGCTTGTCCTTGTACGGCCATGAAGGCGCGGCCACCGTTCTCCATTACCGCACGCACGGCGACTTGATCGACCTCGTGCCGGAGACGGGCGAGGCGCCCGGCTGGACCACGGAGGTGCCGCTGATGAAATGCCATGCGGCGCTGGTACTCGGTGAATCGCTGACGTCAATGTACATGCGCATCAACGATGGCCCTTTCGATGCCGAAGCGCGGGCGGAGCTGGCGGAAGCCGACATCGTCGACGACCCGCTGATCCGCTGCCTGTTCAACGATGCCATCGGCGCCTACCAGGCGGCGCAGCTCAAGCGCTTGCTGGCCCGCTGAAGAAAGTCGCGCGACAGGGTAAGATAGCTGCTTCTGACTAGAACGGGAAAGACACCATGGCACAAGACAATGCGCAAGGCAATGAAACGGCGATCCTGGCCGGCGGCTGCTTCTGGGGCGTGCAAGACTTGCTGCGCCGTTATCCGGGCGTGATCGCCACGCGCGTGGGCTACAGCGGCGGCGACGTGGCCAACGCCACCTACCGCAACCATGGCACGCACGCGGAAGCGATCGAGATCATTTTCGACCCGAACACGATCAGCTACCGCAAGATCCTGGAATTCTTCTTCCAGATCCACGATCCCAGCACGGAAAACCGCCAGGGCAACGACCGCGGCACGAGCTACCGTTCGGCCATCTATTACACGAACGACGAACAAAAACGGGTGGCCGAAGACACCATCCGCGACGTCGACGCCTCCGGCCTGTGGCCCGGCAAGGTGGTGACGGAAGTGGCGCCGGCCGGTCCGTTCTGGGAAGCGGAACCGGAGCACCAGGATTATCTGCAGCGCTTGCCGCATGGCTACACCTGCCATTACATCCGGCAGGACTGGGTCTTGCCGCAGCGCGGGCAGTAAGGAAGCAGATATGCGTTACTGGCGCGTCGAACGGCGGCAGGCGGAAGGGCAGCTGGACTTCGGGCGTACCCTGGAGCTGATGGCCGCCATCGGCCATGCCGACGTGAATGCCGTCGCCGGGGCCATCCTGAAAACGGTCAGCACGGTCGCACCGATTGCCCAGTGCACGATCTTTGCCTATGAATTCGGCAATCGGCCCAGGACTGTCGCCGTGGCCGACCGGCGCGGCGGACGTTTCCTGCAGGATATTGCCGACAGCTACGCACGCCATTACTATGCGCTCGATGGCAACCAGCGCGTGATCGCGCCGGCGCCGGGGCGGAAAATCGATCCCGCTATCGTGCTGCACCAGCAAGCCAGCGACGAGATCGACCACCCCGGCTACCGCGCCGCCTGCTATCAAAAACCGAATGTCTCGGACCGCTTGTCCCTGCTGGTGCAGCCGGCCGGCGATATCTGGCTCTCCGTCAATTTCTACCGCGACAGCAGCCAGGGCAAGTTCCTGTCCGGCGAAGTGGCGGGCATCGAAACCCTGTCGCCGCTGTTTGCCCATGCCGTCAAGCATCACTACAGCCTGAACGGCCAGAATACGCAGGGCGTCGCGCCGATGATGCTGGCAAGGCTGCGCCAGCATTGTCCCGCCCTGAGCAAGCGCGAACTGGACGTATTGCGCTGCGTGCTTGAAGGCCTCACGGCCGTGGAAATCGCCGAGATCATGGGCGTGCAACCGTCCAGCGTGACGACTTACCAGAAGCGCGCCTATAAACGCCTGGGTATTTCCAGCCAGCGCCAGTTGTTCGCGCTGTGCATGGCGCCAGCGCCTTAGTACTTTTGGCGTAGCAATGGCTCCGCCTTTCTGACTGTTTTAGCCGCAAAACGTCCCCAAAATGGGGACAGCGGCCGGCATCGCCGTCTGCATACTGTGTTTTAAGCCGGGATCACCCGGCCGCTCTCACCCAAGAACAATAACAAGGGGAGGGCGACACCTTATGGAGACAAGCATGACCATCGCCACCCCCGCCGCCACTGCGCCCGTTCCTGACGTGGCCGCCAATCAACTGGAACAGCAGGTGATGCGCAAGGTATCGCGCCACCTGCTGGGATTTCTGTTCCTGCTGTTCGTGTTTTCCTTTCTTGACCGCATCAATATCGGCTTCGCCGGCCTGACGATGATGCAAGACCTGGGCTTGAGCGGCACCCAGTTCGGCTTTGCCACCACCCTGTTTTATATCGCCTACATCGCGTGCAGCATCCCCAGCAACATCGTGCTGGCCCGCATCGGCGCGCGTAAATGGATAGGCAGCATGATGATCGCCTGGGGCCTGGCCTCGACGGCGACCCTGTTCGCCAGCGGTCCGGCCAGCCTGTATGCGCTGCGCTTTCTCGTCGGCGTGACGGAGGCGGGCTTCCTGCCCGGCATGCTGCTGTACCTGACTTACTGGTTTCCCAGCGCCTACCGGGCACGCGCCAATGCCCTGTTCATGATTGCCATGCCTGTCACGGCCGCCATCGGTTCGGCCCTGTCGGGCCTGATCCTGGGGCTCGATGGCCACTGGGGCTTGAAGGGCTGGCAATGGCTGTTCTTGCTCGAAGGCATGCCATCCGTGCTGCTGGGCCTGGCCGTGTATGGCTACCTCGACGACTCGCCCAACAAGGCGAACTGGCTTAGCAAGCTGGAACAGCAAGTGCTGGCGCGCATGCTGGCGGCCGAGCGCAAGCCGGCTGCAGTGCACATCGCGCCCCGGCAAAACACCTCGGTGCTGGCGGAAATGCTGTCGCCCACGGTATTGAAATTCGGCGTCGCCTATTTTTGCCTGGTGAATACTTTGGCCATGGTGGCCGTGTGGACGCCTTTGATCGTGAAAAGTTTTAATAGCAACGCCAGCAATACGCAGATCGGTCTGCTGGCCGCGATTCCGCAAGTGTGCACCGTCATCGGCATGATTGCCTGGGGCCGCCGCTCGGACCGCTTGCAGGAACGCCGCTGGCACATCGTCTGGCCCATGCTGCTGTCGGCCGCCGGTTGGATGTTTACGGCCTACTCGGCCAACCCCATCGTGCAACTGCTGGGCGTTTGCATGGCTTCGACGGGCGCTTACACGGCCATGTCCATCTTCTGGACGACACCGGACCGCGCCCTGAGCCTGGGCGCGCGCGCCATCGGCATCGCCGTCATCAACGCGACGGGCAATATCGGCTCGGCCCTGAACCCCGTCGTCGTGGGCTGGCTGAAGGATTTCACGCACAGCTTTGCCACGGGCTTGCTGTACGCCAGCGTGCTGCTGGTGGCGGGCGCGGCCATCGTGCTGACCCTGCCCATCGCCCGTGGCGGCAAAGAACAATCTTGATTGAAGAGGACCCATCATGAGCGACACGTTCCACCCTTATCCCCATGTGCCGAAGGTGTATCCGCCCGGCAAACCGGCGGGCGCCGCCACGCAGCATGTGCCCGTCTTGATCGTCGGCGGCGGCCCCGTGGGCCTGGCCACGGCCCTGGGCCTGGCGCGCCACGGCGTGCGCAGCGTGCTGATCGAAGCGGACGATGGCGTGTGCACGGGCAGCCGCGCCATCTGCATCTCGCGGCGCAGCCTGGAAATCATCGAACGCCTGGGCGCGCTTGACGGTTTCCTGGCCAAGGGCTTGCCTTGGGCCGGCGGACGCAGCTTTTACCGCGACGCAGAAGTGCTGCACTTCACGATGCCGCAAGACGCGAACCAGAAGTTGCCGCCCATGGTCAACCTGGCGCAATACCATATCGAGCAATTCCTGCTCGACGCGGCCGAACGCCAGAGCGAACTGATCGATATCCGCTGGCAAACGCGGGTGACTAACGTGGACCAGCGCGCCGATGGCGCCATCGTCACCGTGGCCACGCCCGATGAAACGTACCGGATCGAGACGGACTGGCTGGTGGCGGCCGATGGCGGGCGCAGCGTCATGCGCGATGCGTTGGGCTTGAAACTGCAGGGCACCAGCTATGAAGGGCGCTATGTGATCGTCGACATCCACCTGAAAAGCGAGCGTCCCACCGAGCGCCTCGCGTATTTCGATCCGCCGTCGAATCCCGGTTCCACCGTGCTGGTGCACAAGCAGCCCGACGATATCTGGCGCATCGACTACCAGCTGCGCGACGACGAGGATGCACAGGCGGCCGTGCTGCTGGAAAACGTGACTCCCCGTGTCGACAGCCTGCTGGCCATGATGGGGGAGACACAGCCTTGGCATCCCGTGTGGATCACCATCTATAAAGCCAACGCGCTGACCCTGGAAAAATACCGGCACGGTCCCGTGCTGTTCGCGGGCGATGCGGCCCACCTGGTGCCCATCTTCGGCGTGCGCGGAGCCAATTCCGGCATCGACGATGCGGACAACCTGGCTTGGAAGCTGGCCTACGTCGTCAAGGGCCGGGCGCCGGACAGTTTGCTCGACAGCTATTCGGACGAGCGCGTGTACGCCGCCCATGAAAACCTGCGCCACGGCACCAAAAGCACGGAATTCATGGCGCCGCCCACGTTCGCTTTCGAGCTGATGCGCATGGCCGTGCTGGGCCTGGCGGGCAAGCATGCGCACGTGCGCTCCCTGATCAACCCGCGCCAGACGAGCGCCATCGCGTACGTGCAGTCGGCCTTGAATGTGTTCGATTCGGATGTGTTTGCCGCCGGCCCGACACCGGGCACGGTCTTGCCCGAGTGTCCGCTGGCGCTGCCGCACAACGGCGGGCAAAAAGCGGGGTATATTACCGATTTGGTGAACCGCACTGATAGCAATTTCACGGGGCTGTACTTCAGCGACGATGGCGCCGTGCCTGTTGAACTGCTGGCGCTGGGCGATACATTGCCGTTGACGACCGTGGCGATCGCCCGCAGTAGCGTGCAAGGCGCTTGGGACCACACGGCGCAGGTATTCCCGCTGTTCGATGCGCAGCCTGGCACTTTTTACCTCGTGCGTCCGGACGGGCATGTGCTGGGGCGCTGGCGGCTGGTGCGGGCGGGGCAGGTGGCGGCAGCGCTGGCGAAAGCCGGCGTCGCCCAATCAAAGTAACAAGGAGACAATATGAGCGACATCGAACTGGATAACCTTTACACCGAGCTGTGCCACACAATGGGCGGCCTGGGCGAACAGCGTTCGCCCTTGTTCCTGGCCCGCTTCGCCTTGCTGGCCATGGGCGCCATCGGCAAGGCCGACGTGGTGCAAGGCTTGCTGCGCGACGCGGCCGACGGCCTGGCGGAGCGCACATGATAGGCGCCGGCTACCAAAGCGGCTTCGGCAACGAATTTGCCACGGAAGCCGTACCCGGCGCCTTGCCGCAAGGGCAGAATTCGCCGCAGCGTTCGCCGCTGGGCCTGTACGCGGAGCAACTCTCGGGCACGGCCTTCACGGCGCCGCGCGCACAGAACCGGCGCTCGTGGCTGTACCGCATCCTTCCCGCCAGCCAGCATCCGCCATTTACCTTGTTGGCCAACACGCGCATCGTCAGCGATTTCCATGCGATTCCGCCCACGCCGCCGAACCAGTTGCGCTGGGACCCGCTGCCGCTGCCCGACAGCGCGACGCCAACAGACTTCATCGACGGCTGGCAGACGATGGCCGGCAATGGCAGCGCCGAAGCGATGAGCGGCTGCGCCATCCACGTGTACACGGCCAATCGTTCCATGCAGCGTTTCTTTTATTCGGCCGATGGCGAATTGCTGATCGTGCCGCAGGAAGGCCGGCTGGCGATTGCCACGGAACTGGGCTTGATCGAGCTGGAACCGCAGGAAATCGCCGTGATCCCCCGCGGCGTGCGCTTCCGCGTGACCCTGCCCGACGGCGCGGCGCGCGGCTATGTGTGCGAAAATTTCGGTACGGCCTTCCGCCTGCCGGACATGGGGCCCATCGGCTCGAACGGCCTGGCCAACAGCCGTGACTTCCTCACGCCGCACGCGGCGTATGAAGATATCGATGGCGAGTGCGAACTGGTGGCCAAGTTCGGCGGCCATCTGTGGCGCGCGACACTCGACCATTCGCCGCTGGACGTGGTGGCCTGGCATGGCAATTACGCGCCGTATAAATACGATCTGCGCCGCTTCAACACCATCGGCTCGATCAGCTACGACCATCCGGACCCGTCGATCTTCCTCGTGCTGCAGGCGCCCAGCGAGAACCCCTTATTCGGCGCCATCGATTTCGCCATCTTCCCGCCGCGCTGGCTGGCCGCCGAACACACTTTCCGCCCGCCGTGGTTCCATCGCAACGTGGCCAGCGAATTCATGGGGTTGATCCACGGCGTGTACGACGCCAAGGCGGCCGGCTTCGTGCCGGGCGGCGCCAGCCTGCACAACTGCATGTCCGGCCACGGCCCCGATGCGCAGACGTTCGAAAAGGCCTCGCACAGCGACACGTCCGCGCCCGCGAAGGTGGCCGACACCATGGCCTTCATGTTCGAGACGCGCACCATCCTCAAGCCCACGCCGTTCGCCTTGAACAGCGAACTGCTGCAAAACGACTACTTCGAGTGCTGGCAAGGTTTGCGCAAGCATTTCGACCCGGAACAGTAATGGTCACGCCGCCCGCGCCAGCGTATGCGGGTTGGCGGGCCGCGCCAGTCCCAGGTGGCCGCGCAGGGTGCTGCTTGCATATTCCGTGCGGAACAGGCCGCGCCGCTGCAGTTCCGGCACCACCAGCCGCGTAAATGCCTCGAAGCCTTGCGGCAGCAGCGGCGGCACGACGTTGAAACCGTCCGCTCCCCGTTCCACGAACCATTGCTCCATCAGGTCGGCCACCGTCTTGACGGAGCCGATCGCTTGCAAGTGGCCGCGCGCCACGCGAAAGCGCAGCACCAACTGGCGCAAGGTGAGATTCTCGCGGCGGGCCAGTTCCAGCTGCTGTTGAAAGCGCCCCTTGCCATTGTCGCCCGCCTCGTAGGGCAGGTCCGGCAGCGGGCCGTCGAGCGGATAGCCGGACAAATCAAAGCCGCCAAATTCCAGGTTGCCGAAGTCGACCAGGTCCTGCAGTTCGCCAAATTGATCCTGCGCCTGCTGGTCCGACTCGGCCACCACCACGGACAGTCCGGGCGTGACCTTCAGCTGGTCTTGCGCGCGGCCGTATTTCGCCATGCGAGCCTTGACGTCCGCGTAATACGCTTGCGCCACGGGCAGCGAGGTGGCGGAGCAGTACACCATCTCGGCCAGGCGCGCGGCAAACTCGCGGCCCGTTTCGGAATTGCCCGCCTGGACCAGCACGGGGTGGCCCTGCACGGGGCGTGGCAAGTCCAGCAAGCCTTGCGAGGAAAAATATTCGCCGTGGAAATCGAGCGCATGGCCCGCAGCGGGCGGGTAGAACTGGCCGCTGGCGCGGTCGGGCCGGTCGAAGGCATCGTCATCCCAGCTATCCCACAGGGCCTTCGACAGGGCGACGAATTCTCCGGCCCGCGCATAGCGGTCCGCATGGCTGCGCGGTGCATCGATGCCGAAATTACGCGCCGTATGCTCGCCAAACGAGGACACGACATTCCAGCCCGCGCGTCCGCCGCTCAGGTGGTCGAGCGAACTGAATTTGCGCGCCACGTGATACGGGTGCTCGTAATTGGTGTTGACGGTGGCGATCAGGCCGATATGGCGGGTGACGGCGGCAATGGCCGACAGCAGGGTAAAAGGTTCGAACGGCAGGCCGATGGCGGTGCGGCCCGTTTCCGGCGTAACGTCGCCGGCGCGGCCGATGAAGTCGGCGATGAAAAAACTGTCGAATTTGGCTGCTTCTGCCAGTTGGGCTGCGCGCAGCCACCATGCGAGGTCGGGTCGGCCGCTGGCGCTGGCCGATGGATGGCGCCAGGCGGCGGGATGGTGGCCGTGGCGTTGCAAAAAGACGTTCAGGACAAGCTGGCGTGCTGGCATGGGGAGGTGCTCCGTGGTGGGCAGGCGACATTGCCTGCTCCTTTGCCGCAGCAAGGTTCGGGCCAACGCCCCGTATATGCAAAATCCGGATAAGCTAGCGCGGCACCATTCGTTCACGCCTGCGGATGGAGCGCGGTATAGTCGGCTCATGGAACTCTTAGCCCACAACTTCAGCAGCGATTTCGCGCGCAGCGCCCACCTTGCCCGTGGCGCCGGCGATGACGGCGACAGCGAGGCGCTGGTCGCCTTCCGCGACCCGCAGCAAATGAGCTTGCTGGTACGTGCCACGGCCTTTGTCTTTGCCGATCCCCGCTCGCGCCAGTTGCACGAGCTGATCGAACGCATTGCGCCCAGCGAGGCGACGGTGCTGATCACGGGCGAAACGGGAACGGGAAAAGAGCTGATTGCGCGCCACGTGCACGGCTTGAGCGGGCGCGCCGAACAGACGTTTGTGGCGATCAACTGCGGCGCGTTTTCCGAAACCCTCGTCGAGAGCGAGCTGTTTGGCTATGAAAAAGGCGCGTTTACGGGCGCGCAGCAGGGTAAACCTGGCTGGTTCGAGACGGCCAGCGGCGGCACACTGTTCCTCGATGAAATCGGCGACTTGCCGCTGGCGATGCAGGTCAAGCTGCTGCGCGTGCTGCAGGAGCGCGAAGTGGTGCGCCTGGGCGCGCGCCGCGCCATCCCCATCGACGTGCGCCTGATCGCGGCCACCAACGTGGACCTGGCCGAAGCCGTGCGGGCCGGGCGCTTCCGCGAAGACCTGTATTACCGGCTGCAGGTGATCGGCCTGCCGCTGCGCCCCTTGCGCGAGCGTCCGGGCGACATCATGCCGCTGACGCGCCACTTCATGGCCATCTATGCGCAGCGCCTGCACCTGGGCGAGGTGGAACTGGGTCCAGACGCGCAACAGGCCTTGCTGGGCTACCCTTGGCCGGGCAATATCCGCGAACTGGAAAACGTCATCCACCGCGCGCTGCTCGTGTGCCGCAGCGGCGAAGTGCGGGCCGAGGATCTGAGCTTGTCCGGCTGGCACCGCGCGCCTGCCGCCGCACCTGTCTCTGCGCCTGTTCCCGACGTCTGGGCTGGCGGCGCCGATATTGCGTATGCGGCCCATGGCGCGGCCGGACAGGACGACTTGCTGGCCGCCGAGCGCTTTGCCCGCGCCTGGCAAGCCTTGCTCGACTCGGGCGAAGCCGTGGAATTCGAAGCGATGCAGCAGGAACTGGTGCGCGCCGCCTGGGAGCGCAATGAGCGCAACCAGGTGCGCACGGCGAAGCACCTGAACCTGAGCCGCAACATCCTGCGCACCTTCTTGAAAAAGGCGGGCGCCATCGACTAGGCGCTCGATGGACCTCCTGGAGCCGGACCCGCAGCGATGCGGCTCCGGCTTTTTTCATGGCTGCTGCGCGCGCAACACGTTGCTGCCGTGGCTGCAGCCGATTGCTGCGTAAGCAGCAGCTTCGGGCGTCGATGGGTAGCCAGCGCATGGCATGTTTTCTGCGAGGAGGAAAGGGCAGATCGCTACGCACGATGCGCCGCGACCTTTTTTCGATCCACGACAGGAGTCCATGCATGACCATCGAATTCATCTGGCAATTGCCCATCGGCGGCGACGGCCGTTACGCGGCGCCCGGCATCACGCGCCGGGGCGAGCGGGCCGCCGGCGCGCCCAGTCCCCTGCAGGCGGGCGTGAGCGACCCGCGTGGCGCCCGCCCCCCCTTCAATTATTTCGACTACCTGCACCAGATCGCCCGCGCGGCCGACCTTTCGGGCTTCGACGGCATCCAGATACGCCACGATACGCAGGGCGATGAAAGCTGGATCGTCGCCGGCTATCTGGCGCGCAGCACGCGGCATCTGAAACTGATCGTCGAATTCGACGCGGCCTGGGGTTCGGCCGTGTACGCGGCGAAGAACGCCGTCAGCTTCCAGCGCTTCACGGGCGGACGTTTCGCCTGGCAGATCGGCCACGGCGGCGATGCCGCGGCGCGCCGGCGTCAGGGCGATGCTGTACCGGACGCTGACATCTTGCCCCGCATCGATGAATTCATCACGGTGGCGCGCGGCGTGCAGAGTACTTCGCCGTTCAGCTTCAAGGGCAAGTTCTTCGAGGTGCAGGACGGCGGCTTCAAGGGGCCGCTGGCGAACCATCCCGTCAACAGCATCTATTTGACCGGCGATACCGCCGAAGCATTGGCCCTGTCGGCGCGCCAGGCCGACGTGCACGTGTTTGACGCGGCGCCGCTGGCGGATTTGCAAGCGCACCTCGCCAGCCTGGCGGAGCAGGCGCGCGATCTGGGGCGCGCGGTGGCGGCGGGCTTGCGCATCGATGTGCTGGCGCGCGAAACGTTCGAGGAAGCCTTGCGCGACGCGCGCCGCTACCGCGGTGGCGCGGGGCTGGCCGACGATGCGCCATTCGATGCCGGTGCCGCAGCCTTCTGGCCCGGCTTTGCGCAAGCGCAGACGGGTGCCCACGGCGCGCTGGTCGGCAGCTATGCACAGGTCAGCGCCGCGCTGGAGGCGTATGCGCAGGCGGGTATCTCCAGCTTCGTGCTGGCGGCCATCCCCCATTTCGAGGAAGCCTACCGCATCGGCGAGCACGTGCTGCCTCGTGTGCGGGCGGCTTTGTACACGCAACGGCAAGCAGCCTGAATCCCCTTATTTGAAGGAGTACCACTACATGGCAATCGATTTTTTCTGGCGCATCCCCACGCATGGCGAGCCGAGTTCGCACCGCGCCCGCACGCCGTTTCGCGGCGACTGGTTTCCCGGCAATGACAACCTGCGCCAGGCCGGCCTCGGTGGCGGCGGCGCCGATGGTTTTACGTATATCGACTATCTGGCGGAAATCGCCCGCGCCGCTGAACTGTCAGGTTTCCAGGGCGGCCTGATTCCGTCCTTCCCGATGACGGATGAACCGTGGGCCATTTCCGCACTGCTGGCGCGCGAGACGAGCACCTTCCGCTTCATGATCCCGTTCCAGCCCGGCTTCTTGAATCCCGTGGTGGCCGCGCGCATGACGGCCAGCCTGCAGCGGGCTACGGGCGGCCGCGCCCTGTACAACGTGATCACGGGCGGCGGCGGTCCGGCGCAGCTGTGGTGGGGCGATTCGGCCGGTCACGACGACCGCTATACCCGCACGACGGAATTTCTCGACGTGGTGCGCGGCGTGTGGCGCGGCGGGCCATTTTCCTACCAGGGCAAGTTCTACCAGGTGGAAGACGCGGGCCTGGCCACGCCGCTGTCGGAGCAGGATTTCCCCGAGATTTATTTTTCCGGCTCGTCCGATGCGGCCCTCGGCTCCGCTTCCAAGCACGCCGATTACTACCTGACGTGGCTGGAACCGTTCGAGCAGCTGCGCGAAAAATTCGCCCGCGTGCATGAAAAGACGGCGCTGCTGGGCCGCAAGATCAAGTGCGCCGTGCGCGTCGACATCGTGGCCCGCGCCACGGAAGAAGAAGCGTGGGACGAAGTGCGCAAGGGCTTTGACGCCGTGGACCCCGCCACCTTGCGCCAGTTTCTCGGCGCCGATGGGGGCGATTCCGTGGGCGCGGCGCGCCAGCGGGGCAACCGCCCGACCACCCTGAACAGCTACAAGGACTTGATCACGGCGCCGAACATCTGGTCCGGCTTCAATTTGCTGCGCGGCGGGCAGACGCAGGGCATCGTCGGCAGCTACCAGCAGGTGGCCGAACGACTCGACGAGCTGGTGCAACTGGGCGCCGACGCCTTCATCCTGGCCAGCACGGCGCACCTGGAAGAAGCGTACCGGGTTGGCGAGGAAGTGCTGCCGCTCGTGCGCGGGCATACGGCGGCAATCTTGCGCGCCGCCTGAGGCATTCCCCTGTTGCCGCGACAGCAGTCCCACCTCCTGCTGTCGCGCAGGCAGCACGCGGCGGCGCCGCTGCTGCCAAATCAACAGCACTATCATGACGATAGTCTTCCTTTTAAATCAATCACTTAAGAACGTTTTGCTGCACTGCGGCAGCAGGCATGCGCCTTGCAATACAGGTCATCACCATCTCGCATTTTGACTTTACTCAAGGATAATCACCCATGCGCCGTTCGACCGCCCCCGCCGCCGTTTCTTCTTTCTCCTTTCATTTGACGCCAGTGCGCCGCGCGCTGCGCTCGGCCTTCGCCATCGGCGGGCTGATGGTCGCTTCGAGCATGGCCCATGCCGAAACGCCTGGCGTAGAGGCCATTGCCGCGGCCGACGCGAACGGCGGTGGCGAGGGCGCCTCCCTGCAATCGGTGACGGTAACGGCGCAAAAGCGCGAGGAATCGGCGCAAAAGGTACCGAGTGCGATCACGGTCCTCGGCGGCAAGGAGCTGCTCGACACGGGCATCGGCCGCTCGGCCAGCGAAATTCTCAATTACGTGCCGAACGCTTCGGCCGGCACGCAGCAGCATGGCCGCCCCCGCTGGTGGATACGCGGCGTGGGAGCGGGCCAGCAGCAGGTGGATTTCCCGAACCCCGTCGGCTTTTACCTCGACGACGTCTACATCAGCAATTCCAGCGCCACGGGCTTTCCCCTGTTCGACCTGGACCGGGTGGAAGTGCTGCGCGGCCCGCAAGGTACCTTGTGGGGCAAGAATACGACGGGCGGCGCCATCAACGTCATTTCGCGCAAGCCCTCGTTCAAGTCCAGCGGCTACGCCAAGCTTGACTACAGCAGCTACGACACCAAGCTGGCCGAAGGCGCCATTGGCGGCGCGCTGGTCGACGACGTGCTGGCGGGGCGCCTCTCCTTCCACACGGAGCAGCAGGACAAGGGCCGCTTCCACAACCAGTTTACGGGCGAGCGCGATGGAAAGCTCAAGGACAGCGCCATCCGCGGCCAGCTCAAGGCCCTGATCGGGCGCGACCTGACGGCCAACCTGAACCTGCATTACCGCGACTACACGACCAAGGGCGCCACGACGACGGTGGCCAGCTATGGCGCCAATGGCGTGTACCGCAATGGCTACATCCCCAGCACCGATCCCGATGACGTCAGCACGAACGCGCCGGCCGACAGCGACGTGAAGCAGGGCGGCGCACAGCTGAACCTGGAATACGCGCTGGGCGAGCTGACCCTGACGTCGATCACGGGCTATGAAAACTTCCGCAACGAGGCGACGGGCGACAGCGACAACACGCCGCTGGAAGTGGGCCGCAGCCGTTCAAAAGCCAGCAGCCGGCAAGTGTCGCAGGAGCTGCGCCTGACGTCGCCGCAAAACGGCGCCGTGAGCTGGGTGGCGGGCCTGTTCTACTTCAATGAAAAGATCGATTCCGATTCGGCCGGCGCGCGCCTGCCCAACGGCACGGTTCCGGCGCTGGCGGGCAGCACGCAGCCCGTCGGCTACAACCGCACCATCTACCAGCACAAGGCGCGCAGCGCGGCCATCTTCGGCAGCACGACCGTCAACTTCAGCGAACAGTTCCTGTCCACTTTCGGCTTGCGCTGGACGACGGAAACCAAGGACCTGGACTTGCAGCGCGTGCAGGCCGCATCGAATACGGTGACGTTTGGCGATGCGGCCAACTGGTGGAACACGGTCCGCGGCGGCAATTACGCGGCCGCATCGGTGGCCAACAACAACTTCACGTCGAATCCTTCGACCACGTGGAATGCGCTCACGTATGACGTGACACCGGAATACCGCTTCAGCCGCACCCTGCGCGGCTATTTGAAATACGCGCACGGCATCAAGTCGGGCGGCTACAACACGAGCGCCACGGACGTGCGGGCGCTCAATACGGTGAAACCGGAAACCCTGAACTCGTTCGAGGCCGGCATCAAGTCGGAATGGCTGGATGGACGCCTGAACTTCAACGCCAACGTTTTTCATTATGACTACAAGAACGTGCAGGTGAATATCACGGGCGTGTACAACGGCGACCCCACGCAAAGCGTCAATTACCTGCAGAACGTGCGCAAGGCCCACGTGAATGGCGCGGAATTCGAGATCGAGGCGCAGCCGACGGACAACCTGCACATCAATGCCAACGTGGGCTTGCTGCGTACGGAGTTCGACGATTTCGCCATCCAGAACAATGGCGGCGATCGCTCCGGCAACGAATTCGTGCGCTCGCCCCATGTGACGGCCTTGCTGGCGGCCGATTACCGCTACCCGCTGGGCAATGGCGCGCAGCTGGTCTTCAGCGGCGACGTGCGCTATACATCGAAACAGTACTATTATGTCGACCCGCAAAACGCCGCGCGCGACTTGCTGAACCAGGGCGGCTTCGCGCTGGCCAATGCGCGCCTGTCGTACGTGCTCCCCGGTGGCAAGCAGCGCATCACGGCGTATGCGAACAACCTGGCCGACAAGGTCTACCGCAACCATACGCTCACCAGCTTCGTGCCCGGTGCCGTCAACGGCGATACCGTCATCATCGGCCAGGGCCGCACGGTGGGCGCGTCGTACACGATCCAGTTTTGAACGTGACTGCCTGATGTAGAAAGGCCGGCAAATTTGCCGGCCATTTTTTTGTTGATCAAGTAGGTCGGCTTAGCGAAGCGTAAGCCGACAACACCACTACCGCATCAAGCCGCTATCCGCAGCAGCGCCTCCAGCCGCCGCTGCGCTTCCTCCAGCGGCCGCCGGTCGATCCAGCTTTCGATATCCACGTCGCGATCGAGAAAACCGTGCTGCAGCTGAAAATCCTTCTGCTGGCGGAACAGCGCCACCTTGTCGTCTGACAGGTCGGGCGCCAGGGTCAGATGGAAACCGTCCCGATAGGCTTCCGCGACGGCGTCGGCGCCGGCCCGCGTCTCGCCCTGCAGGATGGCCAGCACGTCGGCCTGGTGGCTGCGGGCCCAGTGGGCGGCGCGCAGGGTCTGCGTCAAGAAGCGCACGACCAGCTCGAAATGCTGTTCCAGCATCGTCTCATGCACGGTGATCGGGCGCGGCGTGCCGTTATTTACGCGAAAGCGCCGGTCAGGCAGGGCGTCGATATCGATCCCCACTTCCAGTCCCGCCGCGCGGGCCGCCTCGGCCGCCGCCGCGCCTTTGACGTAGACGGCATCGACTTCGCCGCGCAGCAGCGGCGCGATGCCTTGCCACAGGCCCGCACCGAGATTGACCGGTGCCTGGGCGTCGGCTCCCACTTCCACCAGATGTACATCGTCCAGGGTGAGGCCGGCCGAGGCCAGCACACCCTTGTAGCCGGCCAGGCTCATGCCGCGCGCGATGCTGCGCCCGCGCCGGTTTTCGCGCAAGTCCTCGGCGCGAAACGCTGGCAGCGCCAGGCGCTTGCCCTGCAGCTGTGCCGGTGAGGTGATGCCCGAGCCGGGGCGCACGAGTATGGCCTGCCATTCATCGATCCACGTCAGGCCGATCAGGCGCGTGGGCGCCCCTTGCGCGCGCGCGGGCAGGGCCAGCAGGTTGCCGCCTTCGCGCACGAGCGTGGACAGGCCGTGGTCGTAATGGTGGCGTGCCAGTTCGCCGCCCACTTCCTGCAGGGTTTTCAGGGCGATGCCGTCGCGGGCGAATTCCTCATCCAGCCAGCCCAGTTTATAGGCCAGGCCCGTCGCCGTGGGCACGGGGCAGCGCGTAAACCATACGGTATCGACAGCGGGGGAGAGTGCGGTAGTCATGGGATTCCTTGGTGGTGGGTGGAGCCTGGAACCGTGCAGGAAACGTGCCCGCGCCGCTTGCTGGCTTGCCGACAGCGCGTGTGCAGACTCCTGCTGCCACGCCAGCAGCCGCTGTTGCGCAGGCAGCAGCACTTCCCCATTTCCCTGGCCTTGGCGCTGGCACGCCTCTTGCAAAAGTAGAGGCATGACTGACCCGTATTCCAACCCAACCAAATGGAGCATGACATGACGGACGTGGCACAAGCGGAAGCACAACAAGTACAGGCTCAGGATCTGACGGCGGCCGAACTGGCATTCGTGGAGCAGGTGCGGCGCGACGCGCAGATCGCCTTCGACGGCTTGCGCGAGACGGGCAGCCTGACGGCCAACGGCACGGTGGGCTTTGTCGAGCGCACCCCTGGCGGCGACAAGGTGGTGATGGTCAACGATCCGGGGCCGTTCCGCCGCGGCCAGTCCTTGAAGGCGGCCGTGCTGGCGCTCGATGGCACGGTGATCGTGGGCGACGCGAACAACGGCGGTGCGCGCTATCTGAAACTGTTCCGCGAACGGCCGGAAGTCACGTCGATCTCGCACGTGCATTCGCCGTCCCTGGGCGCGTGGGCGCAGACGCACCGCACCCTGCCGATCCGCTACGTGCCCGTGCAGCGCTTTCAGCTGATCCGCGAAATTCCCATCTATATCGATCGCCGCCAGCCGGAAGTCGATTTCATCCTCGGCGAAATCGCCCGCAATACGCATGCGACGGCCATCCTGGAAGCGAACGGCGGCGCCACCGTGTGGGGCAAGCAGGGCTTGCTGAAGCTGGCGGAATTCATCCTGCTGCTGGAAGAGGGCGCGCAGATACAGATCGCGGCCGAAGCCATCGGCGGTTCGCGCGACTTCGGCCCCGGCGTGCTGCTGCAGCAATGGAAGATGAGCAAGCTGATCGACACGGCGCGCGCCTTGTCGTTATTGCCCGCCACCGACCTGGTGTAACCCTTTCAAGAACAGGCCCACTATGTCATTGAAATTCTTACGTTTGAGCTGGCGCAAAATACTTGTTACCGCCGTGGCGGCCAGCCTGCTGGCGCCTATGATTGCGGCGGCGGCCGAGCCGCTGCCGCCAGCCGTGCGTATCGCCGTCGTGGCCCGCACGGCGCCGTCCGGCAAGACCGTGTTTGCCGGCTCGGCCGCCCAGGTAGCATCCCAAGGCTGGCTGGCGGCCGAACTGGGCAAGCTGGGCGTGAAGCTGGAATGGGTGCCCGTCACGACCAATTCCGTGGCGACGCAAGTCAACGAGGCGTTTGCCAACCATTCGATCGATCTGGCCCAGTATGGCGACTTGCCGTCGATTATCGCCAATGCCTCGGGCTTGCAGACGCGGCTGATCTTGCCCGGCGGCAGCGCCAACAATACCTACCTGGTGGTGCCGAACGGCTCGACGGCCAGGTCGATCAAGGATTTGAAGGGCAAGAAGATCGCGCTGCACCGTGGCCGGCCGTGGGAATACCCGTTTGCGCGCCTGCTCGAAGCCAATGGCATGAGCTTGCGCGACGTGAAGATCCTTAACCTCAATCCGCAGGCAGGCGCGGCGGCCGTGGCGACGGGCGGAGCGGACGCCTTCTTTACCCTCAGCGACGCTTTCCTGCTGGAAGATAAAAAGGTGGGCAAGATCATCTGGGCTAGCAAGGCGCCGCCGCAGGACTGGAAGATGCGCGCGGAACTTTGGGCGGACAGCGGTTTCCTGCAACGCTATCCGCAGCTGGCCCAGCTGGTGGTGACGGCCTATGTGCGCGAGCACCACCGGGCCGCCGGCGCGGGCGGCGAAGACGAGTATGTGCGCACCGAGGCGGCCGCGGGCCAGGTGGAAAGCGTGGTGCGGCGCGAACTGGCGGGCGACCATACGCCGTGGCAGGCGCGCTGGTCGCCGTTGTTTACGGCCAGTCTGCGCCAGCATTACCTGGGCGAGGCGGCGTACGCGAAGAGCGCGGGCCTGATAGCGCGACCCCTGCAAGTGGACAGCCTGTTCGCGCCCCAGTTCGTCAACCAGGCGCTGGCGCAGCTGAAATTGCAAACCTACTGGGCGCCATGACTTCCTTCACTATCGCCTTGCCGCGCGCCACTGCGCCAACGCGTGCGGCTTCTGTTCCCTGGCTGCGGCGCTTCGTGCGCTCGCCCTGGTCCGTGTGGGCGTCGCCGCTCGTCTTGCTGCTGCTGTGGACGGCCGCCACCACGTTCGAATGGATGCCTGCGCACATCTTGATGTCGCCATGGCAAGTGCTGCTGACGGCCCGCGACCTGGCGGAAAGTGGCGAACTGGGCCAGCACCTGGGCATCAGCCTGTTCCGTCTGCTGGCCGGTTTCGGCCTGGGCGCCAGCGCGGGCCTGGCCTTTGGCGTCGTGCTGGGCCTGTCGCCTGGCTTGCGCAGCTATGTCGACCCCACGTTCAATGTCTTGCGCCAGCTGCCGACCGTGGCCCTGATCCCCCTGTTTATCTTGCTGTTCGGTATAGGTGAGAGTTTCAAGGTGTTTATCGTGGCCAAGGCCAGCTTCTTTATCGTCGCGCTGGCCGTGCATGACGCCATCCGCAACTTGTCGCAGCGCTACTTTGAGGTGGCGCAAGTGTATTGCTTCTCGCGCTGGCAGCGCATCCGCCTGATCGTCTTGCCCGCCATCGTGCCGGCCGCGCTGACGGGCATGCGCATCGCCCTGTCGCGCTCGTGGATGGTGCTGGTGGGGGCGGAATTGCTGGCCGCCGACAGCGGCCTGGGCCAGATGATGGAAATGGGTCGGCAAATGTTCCGCCTCGACGTGGTGATGGTGGGCGTGGTGCTGACGGGCGTGATCGGCTTTGGCCTGGACCGGCTTTGCCACGCGCTGGAAGCGCGGCTGATGCGCTGGAAGCGTAGCGGGGAGTTCAAATGAAGCAACGGATAATACTCATTATCAAGGGCGCGCTGTTGCCGCTGGCCTTGCTGGGTGCCTGGCAATGGGCTTCCGGCCAAGGCGCGGCGGCCGCCTACATCTTCGTGTCGCTGGGCGACCTGGCGCACAGCTTGCGCGACCTGGTCTTGACGGGCGAACTGTGGGTGCATCTGCGCGCCAGCCTGGGCAGGACATTGGCCGGCTTGCTGCTGGGCGGCAGCGCCGGCATCGTCACGGGGGCGCTGATGGCGCAGTCGCCGCTGGCGGACAGGCTCATCGGGCCGTTGTTCCACAGCATCCGCCAAGTTCCCTTGCTGGGCCTGATTCCCTTGCTGGGCTTGTGGGTGGGCAATGGCGACGGCGCCAAGCTGCTGGTGATCGCTATCGCCGCCTTTTATCCAACCGTGCTCAACACCTATGCGGGCATGCGCCAGGTGGAGGGGCGCTTGCGCGAGGTGGGGCAGGTGCTGACCCTGACGCGCACGCAGACCCTGCGCCAGATTCTGTTGCCGAGCGCCATGCCGACCATCGCCACGGGCGTCACGCATGCGCTGGCGTTCGCCTGGCTCGCTTGCCTGGGCGGCGAACTGCTGTTTTCGGCTGGCCCCGGCATGGGTTCATTGCTGCTCAACGGCGAAGTGTCGGGCCGCATGGACGTCGTCTTGCTGGCCGTGCTCGTGATCGCCTTGCTGGCACAGGCGATGAACGTGGCGTTTGCGCGGCTCGCGCGCCTGCTGGTGAAGGGGCGCAGCAGTGAGTGAATCGTTGCCATTCCAGCCAGACGCGGCCGTCAGCGCCCGCGAAGGCGAGCTGCGCGCCTTTCTGCTGCGCTTTATCGGCTTGACCTTGCTGTCGGGCGTGACCATCGGCATGAACAAGGTGCTGGCCACCTTGCTGGGCTTGCACCTGCACGTGAGCAATTTCCAGCTGGCAGCGATCAGCAGCGCGGAAACCCTGGCCATGGCGCTCGGCACCATTCCGGCTGGCTATATCTTGTCGCGCGGCAATCCCAAACATTTGTATGCGGGAGTGAGCCTGAGCCTGGCGCTGGCCTTTTGCGTGCTGCCGTGGCTGCCCGGCTGGCAATGGGTGGCCTTGCTGATGTTCTTGGTGGGCCTGTGCATCTCGCTGCGCATCGTTGCCATGAGTACGGTCTTCCTTGTGCGCTTGCCGGAACTGGGCCAGGGCAAGGCGGGCTGGTACAAGGGGACCTTGATCCTGGGCATGCAGTTTCTGGGACCCTTGTGCGGCAATTACCTGATCGCACAGCTGGGGCTGAAGGCGGGCTTTTTGATTTCCGCCCTGATGTTCGCCATCCTGGCCGTGCTGGGCTGGCAAGTGTTGCCCAGCAATACGGCGCCGCGCAAGCTGGACGGACATGCTGCCGTACCCGGCGTGGCCAGCCTGCGCGAACTGCTGCGCCTGCCTGTCGTGCGCGTGACGTACCTCTTTGAAATCCTCGCCAGCTTCACGGCGTCCAGCGTGGGCGTGTTTTCCATCTTGCTGGCCATCCGCGTGCTGCACTGGCCTGCGCATCACTCCGTCTGGCTGATGGCCGTGCAGGGACTCAGCTGCGTGCTGGTACTGCTGTTCCTCGGGCGCTTCGTGCTGGCCAGCCGCTACCGCGAGCAACTGTATGGCGGCGCGCACCTGGCCATCATGGCCGCCTTGCTGATCCTTGGCCTGTGGCCTTCCAGCATCGCCTACCTGGCTGCCTCCGCGCTGCTGGGCCTGGGCCTGGGCGTGAATAACCTCGTCAACACGGACAATATCGCCCGCGCGCCCGTCGACAAGGCCAGGGTCTCGGCCCATTTGACCCTGTTCGGCATGGTGGGCGGCACGGCTGGCGCGCTGGCGGCGGGGCGCCTGGCCGACCTGACGGGGCTGCGTAATGTGTTCCTGATCTGGCTGGCGCCGTGGCTGGCCGCCTGGCTGGTTTTCCACGGCAGCCGCTGGCTGCGCCGGGCGCCGCCCGCCGCCATTCCTTCCCTAGCCCCACCGCAGAGAGTGCGCCATGAATGATTTTGTTTCCCCATCGACCTTGCTGCCCCAGCGGCAGCACCTGAGCGGCGGCTTGCAAGTGCAGCACGTGAGCAAATCGTTTGCGCTGAAAGGCGCGCCGCTGCCCGTGCTCGACGATATTTCGCTCACCATCGCGCCGGGCGAATTCGTCGCCATCGTGGGTGCGTCCGGCTGCGGCAAGTCCACCTTGCTGCGCCTGCTGGCAGGCCTGGACACCGATTACACGGGCTTGCTGCTGCACGATGGCGTGCCGATTCGCGGCACGGATCTGCACCGGGGCCTCGTGTTCCAGGATCACCGCCTGTTCCCCTGGCTGACGGTGCAGCAGAACGTGGCCGTGGCCTTCAGCAATACCAAGGTGCCGCTGGCCGAGCGCGCGCAGCGCGTGGCGGCGGAAATCGCGCGCGTGGGCCTCGATGGCTACGCAGACGCCTATCCGCATCAGTTATCGGGCGGCATGTCGCAACGGGCAGCCATCGCCCGCGCCCTCGTCGGGCGGCCCGACGTGCTGCTGCTGGACGAGCCGCTCGGTGCGCTCGATGCGCTGACCCGCTTGCGCTTGCAGCAGGAACTGCGCCGGCTGTGGCAGGACGAGGGCATCACCATGGTGATGGTCACGCACGACATCGATGAAGCCGTCTACCTGGCCGACCGCATCGTCGTGCTTGACGCCCGCCCGGGCAAGGTGCGCCGGGTGCAGGAGGTGCCGCTGGCCCACCCGCGCCAGCGCGGTTCGCCCGGTTTTGTGTCCATCCGCGATGGCTTGCATGCGGATTTCAGCGACCTCGACGAATCGCATGCGCCCGTGGGGCAGGAAGAACACCCCAGCAGCTTGTGGGATGGCAATGAATGGGCGCGCAGGATGGCGCTGTAGTTTCCTTTTTGACTGGTCCACCCACTCTGGAGATACAAGATGAGCAATGAAAATCAAGTAGAAAAGCAAGCGCTCGACACCCTGTGGTACACGCGCTGCCCCGTCCCAACAGGCTTGGGAATTGCCTTGCAGCAAGGCTGGCTGGAAGAAGCGTTGCGCGCCGACGGCACCAGCCTGCGCTCCTTGCGTGAATCCGACCAGGAAGCCGTGCGCGAATCGCATTTCGACCATACCTTGCAGAATTCCGTGCGTCACGGCGGCAATATTCCCGCCCTGTGGGCACGCGCGGCGGGGCGCGAGACGCGCGTGATCGGCCTGTCGTGGTCGGACGAGACGCAGCTGATCTTGACCCTGCCCGGCAGCGGCATCAAGACGGTGCGCGACTTGAAGGGGCGGCGCTTCGGCTTGCCCCTGTGGGCCAGGGCGCAGATCGATTTTGCGCGCGCGCAAGCCTTGCGGGGGCTGGAAAATGCGCTGAGCCTGGAAGGGCTGGCGGTTGCTGACGTGGAACTGGTCGATTATGTGGTCAACACGGGCCAGAGCGAAACGGCGCCTGAGCAGGGCGCGGCGACGAATCTGTTCAGCGGTGCACGGCGCGGCGGGCAAAGTCCGGAACTGCTGGGACTGCTGCGGGGCGAGGTGGACGCCATCTTCCTGAAAGGCGCCTCGGCCGCCCAGCTGGCGCAGCAATTCGGCTTGCATACGGTGATCGATACGGGCATCCATCCGGAACCCTTGATCCGCGCCAACAATGGCACGCCGCGCACCCTGAGCGTCGATGCGCACCTGCTCGACAACCATTTCAATTCCGCCGTGACCCTGGTCGACCAGGTGCTGCGGGCCGAAGCGTGGGCGCGCGGCCATGCGGACGAGACGCGGCGTTTCCTTGCGCGCGAATCGAATGCCAGTGAACACTGGGTGCAAGTGGCGTATGGCAAAGATGCGCATCTGCGCCTGGACACGGACCTGGCGGAAACGTCGGTCGCGGGTTTGCAGGATTTCAGCGACTTTTTGTTCCGCTGGAATTTCTTGCCCAGCAAGGTCGACGTGCGCGCCTGGATCGATCCCCGTCCTTTCGAGGCGGCGCTGGCGCAGACGCGCCGGGCGGCTTGAGCGGGAAGCACGTCAACAGTGGCCATGTTCGATGATGAGGAGAATGCGATGCGGCGACGCACGGTGATGGGCGGGCTGGCCTTGCTGCCCCTGGCGGGACAGGCGGTGTCGGCAGTGTCGGCAGCGAAAGGGGCGGGGGCGCCGCCGGCGGCCCTGCGCATCGCCTCGACGGGTTTTTCGGAAAACGGCAAGGCGGAACTGGGCGGTATCGCTTACCGGGTGCAGCAGGAAGGCTGGCTGGCGCGCGAACTGAAGCAGCGGGGCGTGCGGCTGGAATGGCTGCCCGTCACGGGCGATACGGGCGCGACCATGAACGAAGCGTTTGCCAGCGGGCGCATCGACATGGCCGCGTATGGCGACTTGCCGTCCGTCATCCTCAACGCGGGCGGCGTGCGCACGCAGGTGATCGTGCCGGCGGGGCGGGGCACGGACCAGTTCCTGCTGGTGCCCACCAGTTCGCGCGCCACGTCGCTGGCTGACCTGAAGGGCAAGCGCATCAGCGTGCACCGGGGCCGGCCGTGGGAACTGGGCTTGCGCCAGCTGATCGCCGACCAGCGCATGTCGCCCACGGATTTTCGCTTGATTAACATGGATTTGAAACCGGGCACGGCCGCGCTGGCCACGGGTGCCGTCGATGCCTTGTTCATGATCAATGGCTATCCGCTGGAAGACAAGGGCATCGGCCGCATCATCTGGTCCAGCAAGGGGCTGCCGGAACGCAAGATGCGCGCGGAACTATGGGCGCGGCGCGACTTTACGCAAGCCCATCCCGACATCGCCGAACTGGTGGCCACGGCCTGGCTGCGGGCCCAGCACTGGGCGGCGCTCGATGGCAACCGCGAAGCGATCATCAAGGATGGCACGCGCAACGGCACGCCCGACAGTGTGGTGCGGCGCAGCTATGACGATCCGGGCTTGCAGTGGAAAGAGCGCTGGTCGCCCCTGTACGACGACGCCGTGTACCGCCATTACCGCCGGGTGCTGGCGTTTGCGCAGGAACAAAAGCTGATCCGCCAGCCTTTGACGGCGGAAGAATTGCTGGAACCGCGTTTTGTCGCGGCAGGCCTGAAAAAGCTGGGCCTGGCCAATTACTGGGAGCCGGCCAAGGTGTAGTTCTGAAAGATGGGCGCGTGGCTCAGTGCGGTAGGCACACGCGTCCCGCCACATTGGTGACATCGTCGCCCGCATGTGCGCGCAGTTGCAGCAGCATCAGGGCCACGCCCAGCATCAGCGCCGCGGCGCAGAGTTTCTTGTGCATCGTCTTTCCTGTTCGTACGTTCGATGGAGGTTTGCCAGCATATTATTGCCCAAATTCAGCGTGCGGATGAGTAAATTGCCAAGTGTGCTCTACAATTATGCATCTGCGCATCCGCGCCATCTGAATTCTATGCATAGTATGTGAAGGGAATGACAAGCCTGTGACTTCCAAGCCGATCAAGATCGCCGCCACCGTTGTCGTGGCTCTCGCCGCTGGGGCCGGCATTTATACGTACACCCGCCCGGCCGTCACGGCCACGCCCGGCGCACCCGCATCGGGCAGCCCGGCCGCCGCGCCCCAATCGACCGTCGATACTGCCGCCGTGGCCAGCCAGTTCCGCGACTTGCTGGGCAATTTCCGCAAGATCATCGTGCTGCTGGCCGACGAGCAAAGCTTGCCCGAAGGCGCGCGCGACGAAGCCCGTAAAGTGGGGCAGGCGCTGTTCCATGACAACCAGGAACGCATCGCCAGACTCGATCTTGCGCTTGACCAATTGACGGCGCCCACCAATCCGGGCCGCTTCGAGGCGCTCGACAGCCTGCTGACGTATATCGAATCCGATCCCGGCCTGTACGACGCGGACCGCCTGGCTTTCCGCGAACTGCTGCAAAGCATGCTGGCTGACGTGGCCAAGGATTCCTCCTTGCCGGCGATCAAGCTGCACAAACGCATTTCCGAAGACCTGGACGCGCTGGGCGAGATCGAGCGCAATTACGAGAAGGAAATCCGGCAAATCTTCGGCAACCTCGGCCAGCGCGCCATCGAACTCAAGCGCGAGCGGTGGGACGATTATGTGGCGCAGCTGAAAAAACTCTACAGCCGCGAACAGATTTTGAAAGAAAACGGCATCGTCGTGCCGTATGCGGTGCCGCCGGCAGGTTCTGTGCCCGAAGCCCAGCCCGCGCCAAAGAAAGACGAGGCGGAGATCTTCGGCCTGGGCTTGCCGAAGAAGACCATCGTGCTGACCTTTGACGACGGCCCGCATCGCCGCTACACGGAAGAAATCAGCGCCATCCTGAAACAATATGGCGTGCCGGCCGTTTTCTTCAACGTGGGCCGCAATCTCGGTTCGCTCGATGCGGAAGGCCACGCCAAGCTGAACGCGGGCGCGGAAGTGAGCCGCAAGCTGATGAAAGAGGGCTATGCCGTGGGCAACCACAGTTTCAGCCACGCACAATTGTCGAAACAGACGGGCGACAAGCTGAAGGGCGAAATCCTCGGCACCGACACTTTATTAAAGGCCATCAGCCCCGAGCGGGCCGCGCTGTTCCGCTTTCCGTACGGCGCGCGCAACAGCGAAGGCATGGCCGCGCTGGCCGATGCGCATCTGAAATCCGTGATGTGGAATATCGATTCGCTGGACTGGGCCGACCCCGTGCCTAGTTCCATCACGAACCGGGTGCTGGCGTCCGTCGACAAGGCGGGGCGCGGCATCATTTTGTTCCACGACATCCACGAACGCACGGTGAAAGCCTTGCCGGCCGTGCTCGACAAGCTGATCGCCGAAGGCTATCAATTCGCGGGCTGGGATGGCACAAGCTTCCAGGTGGCAAAAAGCTCGGCGCCCGCGCCGGAAAAGGTGCCCGTGACCACCGGTTACGCCAATTCCTGGGCCGTGGTGATCGGCATCGACGATTATGCGAAGTGGCCGAAATTGCAATATGCGGTGCGCGACGCGCAAGGCATCCGCGAAACCCTGATTGAAAAGTTTGCGTTTGCCCCCGAGCGCGTCGTGACCCTGAAAAATGGCGAAGCGACGCGCAACAATATCCTGGCCGCCTTCCACGACAAGCTGGCCCATGGCGGCGTGCAAAAGAATGACCGCATCTTCGTCTTCTTCGCCGGCCACGGCGCCACGCGCAAGCTCAGTTCCGGGCGCGACCTCGGCTACATCGTGCCCGTCGATTCCGACCCGGCGCAGTTCGCCACGGATGCGATTCCGATGACGGAAATCCAGAATATCGCGGAATCCCTGACGGCCAAGCACGCGTTCTTCGTCATGGACGCGTGCTATAGCGGCCTGGGCCTGACGCGCGGCGCCGGTTCCAGTTCCTTCCTGCGCGACAACGCCAAGCGCATCGGCCGGCAAATGCTGACGGCCGGCGGCGGCGACCAGCTGGTGGCCGATGGCGGCCCGAACGGCCACTCCGTGTTCACGTGGACCCTGCTGCAGGGCCTGGCGGGCAAGGGCGACCTCAACGGCGACGGCCTGATCACGGCCACGGAACTGGCGGCCTACGTGGCGCCGGCCGTGTCCAGTGTATCGAACCAGACGCCCGCGTTCGGCAGCCTGCCCGGTTCGGAAGGGGGCGATTTCGTCTTTGAATTGCCGGGCGAAACGGAATTCCTCAGCCCGAACACGACGCAGCTGTCGACGGAAGCCATTGCCCTGAATAGCAAGCTCGACGCCAAACCGGCAGCGGCCAGCGTGACGGTCAAGGATTTGCAGGGCGGCGAACAGAAGATCGTCACGCCAGGCGCCGTGCCAAGCTCGACGCGCCAGCTGGCGCAGCGGGCCAACGACCGCGGTTTGCAGCTGTACAAGGAGAAACAGTATGCGGCGGCGGAAGCGCAATTTACGGAAGCGCTGAAATTGCGCCCCGACTTCGCGCTGGCGGCGAATAACCTGGGCTTTGTTTTCTACAAGCAGGAAAAATACCGCGAAGCGGCCCGCTGGTTTGAAAACACGGTCAGGATGGACCCGTCGCGCGCCATCGCCTATCTGAATCTGGGCGATGCCTATGCCAAGGCCGGCGATGCGGCCAAGGCGAAAGCCGCCTATAAAACCTATCTGGAACTGGCGCCGACGGCCTCGACGGCCCCGGCCGTACGGCAAAAGATGGAGAAGCTGTAGTTGGCCAATACTTTGCCCATCGTCCACGTGTTTGCCTGTAGTGGCCGCTTCCGCAGCTGGGAAGCGCTGCAGGCATATTTGTCGCCCACGTACACGGAAGATGGCGATGCCGTGCCGTCGTCATTCATCCTGGAAACGGGCCTCACGTGCTACGAGCCGGCATGTTTTGAAAGCGCCATGCTGGCGTCGCCCGCGCCGCTGGCGCAATTGCTCGATGGCGTGTCGTATCCCGACAGCTGGCTGGCGCAGGCATGCGCGGACGCGGATGGGCGGCACTTGTTGGCCGATACGGCCGTCTGCGTGTTTGCACCGAACCAGCTGGCGCACCCGCAGCGCAGTTCGTTGCATTACGTGGGCAGCTATGCCTACGTTGGTGGCTGAGCACCATCCTCGCGTTGCTCATGCAGTAGCTTGTTGATTGCCGCCAGAAGGCTGGTGCCCGACGTGGTGATGAAACGGGCGCCTGCCGCCTGCGCTTCCGTGCCGTAGCTGGCCACCGTATCCTTGCTGCAATACACGACGATGGGCAGCTCCGGCAAGGTCTGGCGCACTTCGCGCACCGTGCGCACGCCCGCGTCCTTGATGTGCCGGCGGTTTTCCACCCTTGCCATGTCCGTGATTAGCAGCGCATACGGTTTCTGTTGGAGCATGGACAGCGCTTGCCGCGTCGATACGGCCTGATCCACCTTGATGTTTTCCCGTGCCAGCTGTTCCACCAGCAAGGTATTGTTGCGCGGATGGTCGTCCAGCCACAGCACGAGGCTGGCCGGCTTTTGCGCCGTCGGCACGCCAGCCAGGGCCGTGACGGCCGCGCCGCCATCGGGCGGGTGGGCCAGCAGCAGCTGCGTGACGGCTTCCTGCATGTCGTCGAGCGATTTTTGCTGCAAACGGCTCAGTTCCGTCACTTCGATTTCCTTGCCGCTCTCCAGGCGCACGGACTCGTTCTTGACAAGGCTGTCGGCCCGCTTGATGATGATGGACAGGTAAATGCGCGTAAGAAGGTAGCCGATCAGGAAACCGTGCACGGAAAAGAACAGCATGATGCCGCCGACCACCGCCATGGCCGTGGCCGTATCCGTGGCCAGGCTGGGCGCGATGAAGGCGGCCATGCTGCGCGCGCTGCCGGGCAGGCTTTTGAGCTCGATCAAGCCCACGCCGACGATGATTTTCGTCAGCCAGTCCGATACTTCCACCAGATTCGAATTGATTTCCATGGGCGTGGGCGTGCCCAGGAACAGGGTATTGCTGGTGTTGCCGGCCGCCGCATCGGCCCCGGCGGCTGGCGGCTCGTCCGTGGGACGGCCCTTGCCACTGGCCCGCTCGTCGGATGGGGCCATGTTGACGGTGCCCGAAGGCAAGGTGCGCGGGATGCCGAACAAAAAGCCCAGCAGCATGCCGCTGACGCAAAAGCCCAGGCTCCACAGCAGGGCCGGCACGGCGTGGTAATAGGGAGGCAGCAGGGCGCCCGCCAGTACGGCCAGCAAGCCCGCCAGCAGGATGAACAGCAGGATGTAAGGCAGTACGTCGCGCTTGCGCACGGCAGCGGCGGCAGTTTTTGTTGCTTTTCCGTTGCTGTCACTCTGGTCCACGGCCGCTCCTTGAAAAATCCTGAATCCAGGCACCGAGCCTGCCGCGTATATAGTTCGTGGGAAGCCCATACTGACATCATAAAAACGGGAGACGCGATGCGATTGATAAAAAGCAAACGGATGGCAGCTTGTGCATTGGCATTGTTGAGCGTGGGACGTCAGGCGCTGGCGCAGGACGGGGCCGCAACAGTTGCCGATGAGACGCGCACCGTGCGCGTGACAGGCCACTACGACAACGCCGTCGGCACGTCGGACGCGGCCAGCCAGGGCGTCATCACGACTGAGTTGATTGTCAACCGGCCCGCCTTGCGCACGGGCGAATTGCTGGAATTCGTGCCCGGGCTGATCGTCACCCAGCACAGCGGCGACGGCAAGGCCAACCAGTATTTCCTGCGCGGCTTCAATCTCGACCATGGCACGGATTTCGCCACTTACGTCGACGGCATGCCCGTCAATATGCGCACGCATGCGCACGGGCAAGGCTATTCCGACCTCAATTTCCTCATTCCCGAGCTGGTGCAGCGCATCGATTACAAGAAAGGACCATATTTCGCCGGCGAAGGCGATTTCGCCTCGGCAGGCGCGGCGCGTATCCGTCTGGCCGACAAGTTGCCGCAGGGTCAGGCCAGCGTGTCCGTCGGCCAGCACGGTTATGTGCGCGGCGTCGTCGCCGACTCGTTCGGTGCCGGGCCTGGCACCTTGCTGGTCGGCCTGGAAGTGAACCGCAACAACGGTCCTTGGGACGTTCCGGAGCGCGTGCGAAAATACAGCGGCGTACTGCGCTACAGCCAGGGCACGCCGGACGACGGCTTCAGCGTGACGGGCATGGCGTATAAAAACAGCTGGAACGCCACCGACCAGGTGCCGTTGCGCGCCGTGGAATCGGGCCAGATCGGCCGTTTCGGCAGCCTGGCGCCCAGCGATGGCGGCGATACCTCGCGCTACAGCCTGTCGTACGCGATGCGCAAGCGCACGGACAACCGGCTGTTCGAATTCGACGCCTACGTGATCCGCTCGCAGCTGGAACTCAATAGCGACTTCACGTATTTCCTTGCCAATCCGCAACAGGGCGACCAGTTCCAGCAAAGCGAGCGGCGCACGGTGGCCGGTGTGAACGCCAGCGAAAGCTGGAATACGCAACTGTTCGGTCTCCCCCTGCGCAACAAGCTGGGCGTGCAGGCGCGTTTCGACCGGCTCTCGCCCGTGGGCCTGTACAACACGGTGGACAGAGTACGCCAAAGCACGGTGCGCGAAGACCGGGTGCGCGAAAGCAGCATCGGCGTGTATGGCGAAAACACCGTGCAATGGCTGCCCTGGCTGCGTTCCGTGGCGGGCGTGCGCTATGACGCCTACCGTTTCAACGTGGACAGCAGCATCGCCGGCAACAGCGGCGCGGCGAACGACCACGTGGTGTCGCCGAAACTGTCCTTGATACTTGGGCCGTGGAGCAAGACGGAATTTTTTGTCAATTACGGCAAGGGCTTCCACAGCAACGATGCGCGCGGCACGACGCAGACGCGCTTGCCCGACGGCACGCCATCCACGCCCGTCACGCCGCTGGTGCCGACGAAAGGCATGGAACTGGGCGCGCGCACGGAATGGCTGCCTGGCCTGCAAAGCTCGCTGGCCCTGTGGCGCCTCGATATCGCGTCGGAATTGCTGTTCGTGGGCGACGCGGGCGAGACGGAAGCGAGCCGCGCCAGCCGCCGCCACGGCATCGAGTGGAACAACCATTATATTGCCGCACCGTGGCTGCTGTTCGACCTGGACCTGGCCGCTTCGCGCTCGCGCTACACGGAAAACGACCCCGCCGGCAACTATATACCCGGTTCAATCGACAAGGTGGCCTCGTTCGGCGTGACCGTGACGGACCAGGGCCCGTGGTCGGGCGCCTTCCAGCTGCGCTACTTCGGCCCCCGTCCCCTGATCGAGGACAACAGCGTGCGCTCGGCCTCGACCACCCTGGCGTATGCGAGAGTGGCGTACCAGCTCAACCGCAAGACGCGCTTGTCGCTTGACGTGTTCAACCTGTTCGACAAGCGCGCCAGCGACATCGATTATTACTACGTCTCGCGCCTGCCCGGCGAGGCCACGGAAGGGGTGAATGACCGGCATTTCCATCCGGTGGAGCCACGTTCCGCACGCCTGACCTTGTCATACGCGTTCTGATAACGGTAGACTGGGGCATGACAGATCACTTAGTAAATACCAGTAAATTCCTTTCCCTCATACTGCGCCACGCCCCCGAAAAAATCGGCCTCGCGCTCGATCCCCAAGGCTGGGCCGACATCGCCCAGCTGCTGGCGCTGGCGACCCAGCATGGGCGCCGCATTTCGCGTGAACAATTGGATGACGTGGTGGCGCGCGACAGCAAGACGCGCTACGCCATCAGCGCCGACGGCTTGCGCATCCGCGCCAACCAGGGGCATTCGCTGGCGGCCGTCGATATAGCCTTGCCGCCCGCCACGCCACCCGCCATGCTGTACCACGGCACGGCCAGCCGTTTTGTCGAGGCGATCCGCGCCGGCGGTTTGCTGCCGGGAGCGCGCAACCACGTGCACCTGTCCAGCAACCGCGAAACGGCCGTGGCCGTTGGCGCGCGCCATGGCAAGCCCGTTGTGCTGTCGGTCGATGCGGCTGCCATGCAGGCGCAGGGCCACGCATTTTATGTGTCGGACAATGGCGTGTGGCTGACACAGGCCGTGCCGGTGGCCTTCATCGGCTTTCCCTGACTAATTAATGACTTAGCGCTTTGGCCCTGGCTTGCCCCTGGCGCTTGCGGCGCCAGATCAGCACGCCCGTCACGCTCAAACCCGCCACCAGCATGCCCATGGCGCAGATGAACATTTTGAAGGGCCAGCCCCACATCGAGGCCATGTGCAGGGCGCTGATCCAGCTGCGGATGGTGTCTCCGCTGGCCGCGCCCGTGGGCAGCCAGGTGGCCAGCTGCCGGCCGCTGGCCGCGTCGAAAAAGATGGTGGTCAGGCCTTTGTGGGCGCGCACGTCGCGGCTGCTGCGCACGTTGTAGCTGTACACGCCCAGCGCGCGTTCGTAGGCCAGGGCGTTTTCCTCGAGGATGGTGAATCCGTGCTGACGCGCCAGCGCGTCCATCAACTGGCGGCCCTGCGCGCGCGCGGCCGGCCAGTCCAGCTGCGGCCCCGGCGACGGCGTGTGCCGCGCGACGATTTCTTCGGCACCCTGGTGGGCAAACAGCGGATGCATGACGGCCGCATAGGCGCCGTACAGGTTGAAGGCGACGCCGCTCCAGGCAAACACCAGCAGCATGGCCCACAGCCACAGGCCGCCCGCGCGGTGCAGGTCGAATACGAGTTTATAGCTGCCGCCGTTGCGGCGCAGCAGCCATGACGGGCGCCAGCGCAGCAGCCACGGTTTGCTGCCCGGCGAGCGTTTTTTCAGGCGAGCGGGGAAGGTCAGGGCGGCGCCGATGAAGCAGTCGACCGTCCACACGATGGCGATCAGGCCGAACATCAGCAAGCCCGTGTCGCCCAGCGCCAATGCGTAATGCAGGCGCTCGATGAAGGGCAACAGGTTGATGGCGCCCTCGCTGATCTGGCCCCAGCGACGCTGACCCAGCACGGCCCCCGTGTAGGAATCGACGAACACTTCGTCGCTGGCCAGCGGGGCGTCGTCCGCCGTACGCAGGTAGAACACCATGCTGTGGCCGGGTGGCGCCGACAGCGGCGCGTAGCTGACCTGCGCCTGGGGAAAGCGCGCAGCGATCGTCTCGCGCAGCAGCAGGGCGTCGAGCGGCGCAGCGCCCGGCGTGGGCGGCGCCACCCGGAAGACGGCGGGCAGCATGGCCGCCTCCAGTTCATCCTTCCACGCGAGCGCGCTGCCCGTGACGCCGGTCACGATGAGGAAGCCGGCCATCAGCAGGCCGGCATAGCGGTGCATGGCCGCCAATACAGGGCGCATCAGAACCTGTACATGGCGCTGACGTTGGCCGTGCGTTCCGCATTGCGGTAGCACAGGTTGGGCAGGTAGCCGCAGTCATACAGGGTCTGCTTGTTCAGTACATTGTTGACGTTGAGGGCAAACTGCCACGGCCCGCGCGACACGCCCAGCGCCGCATCCCACTGGGTGATGCCGCCATTGCGGATGTTCAGGTTTTCGCCGTCGGAATTCGAGCGCATGGCGCCGAGAAAACGCATGCCCAGCGCCGCATACGCGGGCAGGCTGCCGGCCAGCGTGAACGATTGGCGGGCCCAGGCCGAGGCGCTATGGCGCGGCGCGCCCGCTTGCTGCAAACCCAGGTCGCCATTGTTGCTCTTTATGACCTCCGTATCGAGGTAGGTGTACTGGGCGATCAGGCTCAGACGGCTGGCGAACTCCGTGCGCGCTTCCAGTTCGACGCCGCGCGACTTGACCTGGCCCGTCTGCAGCAGGAAACCCGGATTCCCGATGTCGGACGTGGAGACATTGTCGCGCACCAGGTCGAACACGGCTGCCGTATAGCTGGCGCGCTGGCCCACAGGTTCGTAGCGGACTCCGGCTTCGAACTGCTTGCCGCGCGACGGTTTCAAGGCGCCGCCGCCCATCGTCGTGCCCAGTTCGGGCGAGAATGAACTGGCATAGCTGACATACGGCGCCCAGCCGTCATCGAACAGGTAGACGGCGCCCAAGCGGCCCGTGGTGGCCGATGGCGACTGGTGGTAGTCGGGTTTGACGGCGCCGGTATTGAGGTCCGTGACGTCGCGCGATTGCGTGGTCTTGTCGCGGCGCAGGCCCGCCGTCACGACCCAGCGCTCCCATTTCAGTTGATCCTGCGCGTACAGACCCAGCTGGCGCGAAGGGGCAGCGGCACGCGTGGGCGCCTTGGACGGGACCAGGGGCTGCTTGCCGTACACGGGCTGGTACAGGTCGAGCGGTTCGATAAAGCCCCGCTGATGGCGGTAGTCGTCCGTGTTGCGGATGTTCGCGTAATCGACGCCCAGCAGCACCTGGTGCGTCAGGCTGCCCGTGGCAAACTTCGCCTGCAGCTGGGTATCGGCGAACAGGCTTTTCGAATCCGTGTCGACGGGCCAGAAATATCGATCAACGGTACCGTCGTCGTTCAGGCCTCCGGGGAACATGTCCGTGCGGTCGTTCTTCAGGCGCGTATAGCGCAGGTTCTGGCGCAGCGACCACGTATCGTTGAATGTGTGCTCGAACTCGTAGCCCAGCATGGTGTTGCGGCGCTTGAAGCGGTTATCGTCGCCCATCAGGTTGACTCTTGGATCGACCTGGCCGCGCGGGCCAGGCACCAGCAGCTGGTTCGGGAACGCGTACTGCTGGTTGTCCTGCTCGTAGCGGGCCAGCAGGGTCAGACGCGTGGCGGGGCCTGCCTGCCAGGTAAGCGAAGGCGCAAAGTACAGGCGGTTGTCGCGGTCGCGGTCCAGCCGCGTATGGGCTTCGCGACCCAGCATGACGACCCGGTAGGTCCAGGCGCCCGGCGCGTCGATGGTGCCGCCCACGTCGGCTTTCAGCTGGCGGCGCTGGTAGCTGCCGTACTCAATTCCCACTTCGCGCACGGCGTCCGCGCTGGGACGCTTGCTGACGGCGTTGACCATGCCGCCCGGCGGTATCTGCCCGTACAGCACGGACGCGGGGCCGCGCAGCACTTCCAGGCGTTCCAGGCCATACGGTTCGATCGAGGCGCCAAAAGTGCGGCCCGAGTTGCGCAAACCATCTTGCAGGATGCCGTTCGTCTCAATGGTGAAGCCGCGCAGCAGCGAGGAATCGTCGCTGCCCAGCGGGCGCTGGTTCGGTGTCACGCCGGCCGTGTAGCGCAGGGTTTCGTCGAGCGACTCGGCATTGCGGTCGCTGATTTCATCGGCCGTGACGACGGACACGGATTGCGGGTTTTCATTCAGAGCCGTATCTGTCTTGGTGGCCGAGCCGGCGCGCCTCGCCACGTAGCCGCGCACGGGTCCCGTCGCCGTTTCGCGTTCGCTGCTGGCATTGATGGTGATGGCGGGCAGGGTGGCACTGGCCTGGGCCGGCGTGGCTGCCGGCGCTGGCGCAGTCTCCGGCCGCAGCGCATACGCGCCGTTGGCGCCCGCCACCACGCGCACGCCCTGGCCGCGCAGCAGCTCCTCGAAACCCTGGCGCACCGTGTAGCTGCCCGCCAGGCCGCCGCTGCGCTTGCCCTGCAACAGGGCCGCGTCGGCCGACAGTTCCACGCCGGCCGCGCTGGCGAACGTTGTCAATGCCCGCTCCAGCGGTCCGGCGGGTACCGCGTACTGGCGCTTCGCTTGCGTATTCTCTAACGTCTGGGCGTGGGCGGCAGGGGCAGTGACGGCCAGGGCACCGACGGCGGCGCCAGCGAGGAACAGGGCCTGGATGGCGGCGGCGAGGGGAAACGGACGCAGTTTGTGCGCGGGTGCGGTCAGGCGAGGGGGCATGGTGCAAATCCTTGGAAAGTGGCGGGAAAAAATTGGTTCTTCCCGTATTCCGAATGAAAAGCCAAAACCCTCAACGTTTTTTCACTTATTTTTTTCAGGCGGCCCGGCGCGGCCCCACGCTGACCCAGTAGCGCGTGCGATAAACCAGCTGCACAGGCAGGCTGGCGGCCAGGTTGGCCAGCGAGCGATCCGTGTCGCGCAGCGAATACACGCCCGTCACGCGCAGGCCGGCAATGGATTCGTCGCAGCGCAATACGCCGTGACGATAGCGCCCCAGCTCGGCCAGCAGCTCGTCCAGGCGCATGCGCTCGGCCACCAGGCTGCCATCGGCCCAGGCGGCGGCACTGTTTTCGACGTTCGTGACATCTTGCACGTCCAGGCGCGTGTAGCCAGCCTGCTGGCTCGCCTGCAAGTGCAGGGAGGGGGCGCCCTCCTGCAGCGGCTGCAGGGCCACGGCGCCCTGGAACACGGCGACACGGCTCTCGCCGTCATCGAGGCGCACACTGAAACGCGTGCCCAGCGCCGTGACCGTGCCCTGCGGCGTTTCCACCAGCAGCGGACGGTAAACGGGCGTCGTTTCATGCGCGCTGGTGACGAGGATGGCGCCCGCGCGCAACACGATGCGCCGTTCATTGGGGCCGTAGCGCACGTCGATGGCGCTGGCCGTGTCGAGCACCACGTGCGTGCCGTCGGCCAGCACGATGGCGCGCGTCTCGCCGACCGACGTGCGGTAGCCGCTGGCGGCGCTCTGCCACAGGCCCGTTTCGTGCGCCAGCATGGCCGTACCGCCGCCCGCGGCGATCAAGCCCAGCAGCTGCAAGGCGCGCCGGCGTCCGGTGACACGGCGCTGAACCGGCGCCAGGGCGCCGCGCGCCACCTCGCGTGGCAGTGCGTCGAATTGGCGGGCAAAACGCTGCAGCCGCGCCCAGGCCCGTTCGTGTTCGGGGTGGGCGGCGCGCCAGGCGGCGCAGGCGTCGGCATCGGCCGCGCTGGCGTCTTCCGCCCACAGCCGCGCCATCCACTCGGCGGCGCGCTGCAGCACGGCGGGGGCGATGGGGGCGTTATCCAGTTGGAAACTCATGCGAATTGCGCCGCGCAGCAGGCCAGCAAGGCGCGGGCGATGTATTTTTCCACCGACGAGACGGACACCTCCAGGCGCGCGGCGATGTCGGCGTAGGCCATGCCTTCGAGTTTGCACAGCAAGAAGGCGTCGCGCACTTTAGCGGGCAGTCTGGCCAGGATGGCGTCGATTTCCATCAGCGCCTCGACGATCAGCGCACGCATTTCCGGCGTGGGTGCGGCTGCTTCCGGCTGCGCGGCGACGGCGTCCGCGTAGGCTGATTCGATATGCCGGCGGCGGAACAGGTCGACCACGAGGCCGTTGGCGATCTGCGCCAGGTGCTGGCGCGATTCGTCGCGCCCGGGCGCGCGGCCCCGCGCGAGGATGCGCAGATACGTGTCGTGCGCCAGGTCGGCTGCATCGAAGGCGTTGCCCAGCTTGCGACGCAGCCAGCCCTGCAGCCAGCCGTGGTGGTCGCTGTAGAGCACTTCGATTTGCCGGTGCAGTTCCAGTTCGGGGCGTAGCATGCAACCTTTCCATGCCATGGTCCGCGGACAAACAGGCCTTGATGCGATTGAGAATTGTTCGTATTGTAGCCCGGTTGCGCGTGCTTGTGGCTGACTAGTGGTTCGCTAGTGGCGGGCCAGCAACGTCATTAAGCTGAAATCAGCTTGATATCGGCAACCCGCTCCACCAGCCAGACGGCCGCCACCAAGGCGATGGCCAGCGAGCCGACGGTCAGCACTTGCCGGTACAACCAGGTCTTGCGCAGCAGCCAGGCGAGGGGCAGGAAGGCGGCGACGATGGCCAGCTGGCCGATTTCAACGCCCACGTTGAAGCCCAGCAGGCTGGCCAGCAATGAACCCTGCGGCAAGCCCAGGTCGCGCAGAACGCTGGCAAAGCCGAAACCGTGGATCAACCCAAACGCGAAGGCGGCTACGGGGCGCTTGCCCCGGAACAGCGGCAGCAGGTTATTCAGCGCGGCCAGGATCACGGAAGCGGCGATGGCCGATTCGACCCAGCGCGATGGCAGCGAGACGAGCGACAGGCTGGCCAGGCTCAGGGTGATGGAATGGGCAAGCGTAAATGCCGTGACGACTTTCAGTACGTCATAGAACGCTGCTTTCAAACCTTGCTGCTGCTCGCGCAAGCCAGGCAGCAGCACGGCCGGCAGCAGCAAGGACAGCAAGAACAAAATATGGTCGTAGCCGATCCAGATATGCCAGATGCCGTGTTTCACGTAGGCGCCGAACTGCGCCAGGCGGTCGGGCGCTGCCAGGGAAATCGTCTGGCGCGGGCTGTCCGGGTCGAAGATTGCCGTTTGCGTGGCGCCGCCGCTATCAATCTTGAGCAAACCCTTGTGCTGCGGATCGAGGTCGGCGAACAGGGTGTAGCCGATGGCAAGGCTGGCCGGGGCAGCGCCGGGGCAGCTGGCCTGGAAGCGCAGCACGCTGTAGGAGCCGTCTGTGTGATGATCGATCAGCTGCTCCGTGGCCTTCAGGGGGCAGATGCCCTGGTCGCTGGCCACTTGTAGGCGCTGCAAGGCGTAGGCGGCGATGGCGTCGTGGCGCGCGCGGATTTCATCCCACGTCAGCGCGCCGTCGCCGTTGCCATCGAGGCCGATGGCGAAATCGAGGTCGCGCAGGGCGATATCCCATTGCCCCTCGATCTGCTGGCCATGCACGGCCAGGCTCAGGTAACTGTCGCTGGGCTTGTGGGCTTGCGCGGGCGCGAGCCAGGCGCACAGCAGCAGGATGAACAGGCATCGCTTCACAGTACACCTGCCTTCTTCGCAGCACTGATTTTTGCGCCATCCTGCGGCCCCAGCTGCCTGACGAGGCGCTGCAAGGCCACGTCTTCCACGCCATTGGCCGCGATCCAGGCCAGCACGGGCTGTGCCGCCGTATAGTTGCGCGCGGCCAGCGATGCTTCCAGCAAGATGCGCATGTCGGGCACTTCCTTCTGGATGGCCCAGTTTTTCTGCGCCAGTTGCAAGGCGGCGGGGACATCCTGCTGCAAAAACAGGGCGAAACGGGCTTGTTCGCGCTGGTGCACGGTGTCGCCCCGCTGCATGGCGGCGTTGAAGCGGGCCGCCAGTTCCGCTTTCGCCGGCAGGAACGCCGGCTGCTGGCCAGGCTGCGCCTGCAGGGCCAGCGCGTAACGCAGCAGCAGGGCGTCGATGCGCTGCTGCTCTTTCAGCAGCTTGACGACTTCCTGCGGGCGCTGGCGGTCGAGCAGGAAATCCGCGTAGGCGCCCAGCAGATAGCTGTCGCGCGGCTGCTGCGCCAGCGCCTTGGTGTAGCGCGCCTCGGCCAACGCCCACTCTCCGCGCCGCGTGGCCATTTCCGCCAGCAGGGTTGCTGCCCAGCTTTCCAGTTCGGGCGCCGCGCCAGCGCTGCGCTGCAAGGTCAGGTCCAGCAAGCGCTCGCTGGTGGCGGCGCGGCCCGTGACGCTGGCCACGTTCGCAATGCAGGTGACGGTGACAAGCTGCGCCGTCAAGGCTGACAGCCGGGCGCAGCTGGCCGTCGCTTGCGCGTAGTCGCCTTGCACGGTGAGCACGGTGGCGCGCGTCAGCCAGGCCTGGCCGTTGCCCGGTTCCTGGGCGATGACGGCATCGAGGTCTTGCAGGGCGGCGCCGAAATGGTGGGTGCTTTGCAAGATGGTGGCGCGCAGCAGGCGCACGGGCACGGGCGGCGCAGCCTGCCGCCACCAGGGCGCCAGCGCCGCCTGCGCATAACCGAGGTAGCGCGGATCCGTTTCGCTGCGGGCAAGGGCGATGTAGCGCTGGGCCAGGCCGGCGGCCAGGGCCAGGTCTTGCGGCGCGGCGTCGAGTTGCTGGCGCAGGCCGCGCAGGGCCAGTTGCGTGGCGTCGGCGCGGCGCGGCAGCTGTTCGATGACGGCGCCGCCATCTTTCGGCGTGTAGGGCGCGGCCCATGCCAGCAAGGGCAGACAGGCGCACAGCAGGGAAATCGGTGTTTTCATCGGGGATGCCATCGATGGTGGAGTGACACGGGCGCCGGAGAACGCTGTCTCCGGCGCCCGCGCTCAGTTACAGCGCGTTACAACGGTACCGGCTCCGTATTTTCCGGAGACGTCGCCATGATGGCGTCGATGGCCACGCCATCCTTGTCATCGCTGGTGGTCAGGATGACGTTGCTGACGGCCACATAAAACGTGTCGAGCAGTACGACGGGAGGCGGGTTGTTGCCGCCGTTATCGCCGCTGTGGCTGCTGCTGCCGCCACCGCAGCCGGCCAGCAGGACCGTGAGCGCCAGGGCGCCGCATGCATAGAGCTTTTTCATCGCGTTCTCCTGGTTACAGCTGCGGCGAACCGGCCACGGGGTTTTTCAGGTAGGGGAAACCTGCCGTGAACGACGTTTCGTCGAGGAAGGCGCCATCCGTGAAATGCAGGCCGCCGGCGGGAGCGTCGGCCGGGGCGCAGCCGATGTTCAGGGTGCACAGCTTGCCCATGGCCACGCGCAGGACCACGTCGACCACGTCGTCGCCGGGGCGGCGGCCGTTCGGGAAGCCCGCGTTATCGCCGCCGATGACGCCGAGGCGGTTTTGCGCACCGACGTTGGTGGCCGCGATCGAGGTGTTCAGGCGCAGCATTTCGGACGCCGTCACGGTGACGGGCTGGTTCACGCCCTTGATGCCCGTCAAAAAGGTGGCGACCAGGTCGTTGCGGGGAAAGTTGGTGGGCGCCTTGGCGCCGGCCGAGCCGTACAGCACTTCCACCAGGGCGGGAGCGGTCGGGTTGGTGACGTAATCGGCAAATTGCGCGTCGCCCGACGGCTTGCTGGCGTTGAAGCGGTCCTTGTCCTTTAGGCCGATCACCAGCTCATTTACCAGCGGCATGCCCAGGCGCGACACTTGCACCCACGCGCCGCCTTCCTTCGAGGCCGCGGTGGCCGTGCCCGGCGCCGGGTTCAGCAGGCGGCCTTGGCGCAGGCTGGCCGTGGTCCAGCCGCCGATGACGGGGTCCAGGCCCGCCGTCAGGCAGGCGGTCGGCACTTCCATCTCGATGGCCGTGACGTTTTTCTTGGCCAGGTCATCCTTGGCAGCGGACTCCGCATTCGCGGCAAATTCCGTGGCGGGCGCCTTGATGTTGATCAAGTCGAACGTTTCGCCCAAGTTCACCACGAACGGGTCCTTGCGCTGGCCGACGAACATGCGCGCCGGCGTGGCGCAGCCGGGAATGTTCACGGCGTACACATGCTGCGCGGCATACGCGGCGTAGTTGGGGATGGCTTTGTTGCCGATATTGTCGACGGGCTTGTCGAAGGTCGTGCCGCCGCCCGTGGCGTTCGTGACGCTGCTGCGCGTGCCCGTGCGGCGGTCGCCCCGCACCACGGTGACGCTGTAGGTTTCGCGCACGTTCAGGCCGGCCGGGTTGACCGTGTCGATGGCGCCGCCGTTGATGACGAGCGGAATCGATACTTTCTTGCCGCCCACGGTGAACTGGCCATCCTTGATGGTGTTGGTGAAGCGAAACTGGAAGGTGAGGTCTTCCTTGCCGTCGCCATTGTTGTCGATATGGATTTCGTACAGGGCGTTCGGGTCCATGGCGAAGTAATTCGGGCCGCCGTAGGCGTCCTGCAGGGGAATATAGTCGGCCACCAGCGTGGTGTAGGCGCCGCGTCCCGTTTCATAGCTGCGGAACATATAGAAGTCGGTGGCGTCGACTTTCGGGTTTTGCGTGATGAACGGCGCTTCGCGGTGGCTGGAAGCGTAGGCGGCTGGCGCGATGGCCAAGGCCAGCAAGTTGCCCAGAAGGGCGGCACCCAGTGCGGTTTTTGAACGGAACAATGACATGTCGATTCTCCCTGAATTGTTATACGCATACATAGGACTAGTCTGGATTACGAGGCTGCATGACTTGTACGGGGCGCCAGCACGATCGGATTCACTGCCTACGAATTATTTTTTGGGTAGTGCAATGAACGGACGTCGATCGTCAGAGGCTGGCGCGCGAGCTTGAATCTACGCGGGTATTGCAGATCAGCAAGAAAAAATATTTTGTGGACAAGAACAGACAGCCGCGCCAGTGATGGCGATAGCCTGTTGCGCTATGTCAAGGCCTATGTCAGGGCAGCGCGGGGAGGGGGAGAATGCGTGACTTTGCGGATATGAAGTCGATAGACGCGAAAAAGCCGCTTGACCGGCGTCCCGCTTGCGGGGACAGTGCGTTCACCAGGCCAGTGCTTTAGGGCCGATGGCCGCGCCGATGGCGGTCGGCACCAGCATGCCCAGCACGTACCAGAAACCGACGAAGCTGGCGGCCAGCTCGGGGCAGTGCAGGCAGTACACGAGGGCCGCCATGGCGCCAGCGGCAAAACCGGCGGCCGCGCCGGCCAGGCGCAGGCGCGTGGGCGCCAGCTGGCGCATCAGGCGCAGCACGGCGGCCAGGATGGGCAGCGACAGCAGGGCGATGAGTAAGGGGCAGCTGCGCCAGGTGGCGCCCCAGAACAGCTCGGCGCGTTGTCCGGGCGGGGCTTCCTGCAGGATGATGGCGCCCAGCGCCCACATCAGCAGCAGGGGCATGGCGAGCAACAGGGGCAGGGCGCGGGTGGCGGCGCCCGGCATGCACAGGCGGCGGCTGACATGCCAGGCCGCCAGGGAGAGGCAGATGACGAAACCGACCTTGATCCAGAAGTCGGGCAGCAGGGCCAGCTGTTCCAGGTTGGGCCGCACGCCCAGCAACATGGCCATCAGCGCCACGCTGGCCAGCAGCCCGGCGCCCAACGTGCCCGCGGCGCGCCAGTGCGTGCCGGGCGGCGGCGCGGCGGCCACGTCGGGGCCGCTGGCCAGCATGGCGATCAAGTCATCGGTTTTCATGGTGCTATCCCTTCATTGCCGGTTCTTAAATTGGCCGCCAGTGCCTTCAAGCCGCGATGCACGGCCACTTTGACGCTGGCTTCCGAAATGTCCATGGCGGCCGCCGTGTCGCGCACGGACCAGCCGTCGAGCTTGGTATGCACGATGGCGTTACGCTGCTGCGCGGGCAAGGTGGCCAGCAGCTTGGCCAGGTCGCGGCTGGCTTCGGCCGCCTCGGCATTGGCGCTGGAAAACAGTTCTTGCGCGCTATCTTCTTCGTCATACGGCAAGTGCTGCGCCTCGCGCCGCCCATGCCGGCGCAGCCAGTCGATCAATTTATACCGTGCGATCGCATGGATCCACGACGTCAGCGGCACACCCGTATCGTAGGTCAACCGCTGGTTGTGGATGGCCAGCAGACACTCCTGCACCAGGTCTTCCACCTCGTCCGGCCAGCGCTGCAGGCGTTTGCGCAGGAACGCGCGCAAATGGCTGCTGGTGGCCTGCAAGAAACTGCGGTAGGCCGCCGCATCGCCATCGAGCCCGCGCAGCATCAAGCCATGCAGCCGCAATTCCGTGCCATGCAGGCGTTCGCTTACAGGTATTCGTTGCATGCAGGCCTTTGGTGACAGGCGTTGGAAAAAATAAATTCAAAAAATAATGGAGGGTGGCTGTAACCAATCCGCGGCATGCGGCGAATTGACAGGCAAGCACGCTTCTTAATTCAATATACCGGGTAAAGACCATGGACATCAAGCACCGCCTTGCAACACTCTTTTTACCCGTCCTGGGCATGGCCGTGGTCGCCCCGGCCTTGGCGCAGATGGCGGCCGGCCAGCGCTGCGCCGTGCAAAGCGGGCCGCGGACGGCGGCGCTGGTGGAACTCTACAGCAGCGAAGGCTGCTCCAGCTGTCCGCCCGCCGACCAGCGCCTGAGCGCCTTGCGCAAGGAAGCGGGAGCGGCCAGCCTGATCGTGCCGCTGGCCTTGCACGTCACCTACTGGGACCAGATCGGCTGGACGGACCCGCTGGCGCAGGCGCAATTCGATGCGCGCCAGGCCGAGCTGTTGCGCCACCAGCCGCGCCACGTGGCCTATACGCCCCAGTTTTTTGTGGGCGGCACGGAATTGCGCAGCTGGGATACGCAGCTGCCGGCCGCCATCCGCCGCATCAATGCGACCGCCGCGCCCGTCAATATCAACCTGTCCGCCACGCCGGGGCCGGGTAGCAAGCTGCTGCTGGAAGCTGATGCCAGCGCGCCGGACGCGCGGACGGGCGGCCAGTTATATGTGGCCATCAGCGAAAGCGCCATCGTGTCCAAAGTGCTGCGCGGCGAAAACCGCGGCGCCACCCTGCGGCACGATGCGGCCGTGCGCCTGTGGCTGGGACCGGTTGCGCTGGCGCAGGGCCGCGCCCAGCTGCGCCGCGAAGTCAAGCTGCCCACCAGCTGGCGTCCGGAACAGCTGCAAGTGGTGGCCTTCGTGCAGCGCAGCGACAGCAGCGCCATCCTGCAAGCCGTCAGCACGGCATCCTGCGCGAAGGGAGCGATGTGATGAACGGGCAAGCAAACGTGATCCACCCCGCCTGGCTGCGCATCACGCACTGGCTCAATGCCGTGGCCGTCGTGGTGCTGGCCACCAGCGGCTGGCGCATCTATAACGCGGCGCCGTTTTTCCCCTTCGAACTGCCGCGCGCCCTGACCCTTGGCGGCTGGCTGGGCGGCGCCCTGCAGTGGCATTTTGCCGCCATGTGGCTGCTGGTGGCCAATGGCTTGCTGTATCTGGTGATTAACATCGTCTCGGGACGGCTGCGGCGCCAGTTCTTCCCCCTGTCGCCACGTCTGCTGCTGGCTGATTTCATGGCCGCGCTGAAGGGCAAGCTGGCCCATGCGGACCCGCGCCACTACAACATGGTGCAGCGCGCCGCCTACCTGTTCGTCATGCTGGACTGCATGGTGCTGGTGCTGTCCGGCCTGGTGTTATGGAAATCCGTGCAATTCCCCCTGCTGCGCGAGCTGATGGGCGGCTACGAGAGCGCCCGCAGGGTCCACTTCATCGCCATGGCGCTGCTGGCGGGGTTTGTCGGCGTGCACCTGCTGATGGTGGCGCTGGTGCCGCGCACCCTGGTCGCCATGCTGCGCGGCCGCTAAGGAGACGGTCATGAAAAAATCCATCCTCGTGCAAGAAGAGGGCCAGGCCATGCTGGCCGACGCCTTGCGCCAGATTAAACAACCGTCGCGGCGCCTGTTCCTGCAGCGCAGCTTGAGCCTGGGCGGCCTGTCCCTGTTGACGGGATGCAGCGCCAGCGACCCGGCCGGCATCGAAACGGCTTTGACGGCGGTGTCGCGCATGAACGACCGGGTACAAGGCTGGCTGTTCGACCCGAGCAAGCTGGCGCCCACGTATCCCGATTCCATGATCACGCGGCCGTTTCCGTTCAACGCGTATTACGGCGAAGATGAAGTGGAAGAGGTCGACGGCGACGCCTGGCGCCTGGAATTGAGCGGCTTGATCGCCGACAATAAGCCGTGGACCCTGTCGCAGCTGCGCGCCTTGCCGCAGGAAACGCAGGTGACGCGCCATATCTGCGTGGAAGGCTGGAGCGCCATCGGCAAGTGGGGCGGCGTGCCATTTTCCCATTTCCTCAAGCGGGTGGGCGCCGACACGACGGCCAAATACATCGGCTTCAAGTGCGCCGACGATTACTTCACGAGCATCGACATGGCCACGGCCCTGCATCCGCAAACCATCATGGCCCTGACCTACGACGGCCAGGAATTGCCGCCCAAGTATGGCTACCCGATGAAACTGCGCATGCCGACCAAGCTGGGCTACAAGAATCCAAAACACATCCAGGCAATTTTCGTGACGAACACCTACCCGGGAGGGTATTGGGAAAACCAGGGCTACAACTGGTTCGGCGGCTCTTGATCACTTTTAGTAACACCTGTAGCACAGCAACAGCTTTACCACCGGGCAATCTTGCCCATCCCACACTGAGACAAGGACATATCATGAAAACCACCATCACCGCCATCATCGCTTCCGCCATCCTCATGTCGGGCGCCGCTTTCGCCCAGGACGCCATGAAAAAAGATCCGATGGCCAAGGACGCTTCGGTCGACGCCATGCACAAGGATGCAATGGGCAAGGACGGCATGAAGAAGCCGATGGCCAAGAAGCACATGAAAAAAGACCACATGGCCAAGGATGGCATGGCGAAAGACGGCATGAAGAAGGATGAAATGAAGAAAGATGGCATGGCCAAGGATGCGATGGCCAAGTAAGGATAAGTAAGGCGGCTTGCCTTGCGCCGCTGTCAGCCTCGACCGAAGCTGACAGCGATGCTAGTTGCATCAGGGTTCCATTGGAGCATGCTATATTTGTATTATCTTTCTCTCAATGCGGGAATTTTCCGATGCGCTATATCGACGTCACATGGTTCCATGAGAACAAGGCTGATCCGGTGCGCCTGATGTCCGAGCTTGACCGTAACGGTTATGAAACGCGCAAACTGGAATTTTTCATCGATGGCGGCGTCGGTTTCGCCCATGTTACGGCGGCATCGATGGCTGTCGAACTGGGGAACGTGCCAGTCCCGCCGCTGGACGAGATCAATGCTCATGCCGAGTTTTCCGGCGTAGAAATTTGTCAGGCGGACTTTGAGCAGGCGTGGCGCCAGGCGCTAGGCAATCAATGCTAGTGCGGCGCAAGCTTGCTTGGCGCTGCCAAATCAAGATGATCCGCGCCGATTGGTGTAAGCTGATCGCCTCCTGATTTCCCGCATGTACCGTCATTCATGACCGACCCCTCCGCCACCTCGCTGTCCGCCACCTCCACCGTTACCGACAAATCCCTGCGCCGCCGCTCGCTGTTCGCCGCCTGCAGCGCGCATGCCGTGCACGACGGCCTGACGGACGTGATCTATGTGCTGCTACCCATCTGGCAGGCGCAGTTTGCCATCAGCTATGCCATGGTGGGCCTGTTGCGCGGCTCGTACTCGGGCATGATGGCCGGCTTCCAGTTGCTGGCCAGCCGCATGGCCAGGCGCTGGGGGCGCGAACGCCTGCTGGTGGGCGGCACGGCGCTGGCCGGCGTCGCCTATCTGGTCGCGGGGCAGGCGGGCGGCCTGGCCGTGCTGCTGTTCGCCTTGCTGCTGGGCGGCCTGGGCGCCAGCACCCAGCATCCGCTGGCCTCGTCCATCGTCACCGACACGCACGAGGCGGGCGGCGGCGTGAAGGAGGCGCTGTCGCACTACAACTTTGCCGGCGATATCGGCAAGACCCTGATACCCGCGCTGGTGGGTTTGCTGTTATTAGTGTGCAGCTGGCAAGCCAGCGTCTCGCTGCTGGGCTTGCTGGGGCTGGCGGCGGCCGGCTTGCTGTGGTGGCTGCTGCCCAAGCCCGGCGACATCCAGGCCAGCCAGAAAAAAGTCAGCAAGCCCATTGCGGGCAATGGTTCGCCCGCGAGCTTCCGCGCCTTGCTGGCCACGGGCACCCTGGACAGCGCCGTGCGCATGGGCTTTCTCACCTTCTTGCCATTCTTGCTGAAAAGCAAGGGGGCGGGCACGGCCGGCATCGGCGTGGCCTTATCGTTGCTGTTCGTGGGCGGCGCCTTTGGCAAGCTGCTGTGCGGCTATCTGGGCGCGCGCATCGGCATGATGAAAACCGTATGGCTGACGGAATCGATGACCTCGCTGCTGATCGTGCTGGCCCTGTGGCTGCCGCTGGCCGGCGTCATGGCCATGCTGCCGCTGCTGGGGCTGGCGCTGAACGGCACCTCGTCCGTCCTGTATGGCGCCGTGCCGGAACTGGCCGAGCCCGGCAAGCGCGAGCACGCGTTTGCCCTGTTCTACACGGGCAGCATCGGCGGCGGAGCGCTGTCGCCTGTGCTGTTTGGCGCGCTGGGCGACCATACGAGCGTGCCCACGGCCTTGCTCGTGCTGGCGGCCGTGTTGCTGCTCACTTTACCGCTGGCGTGGAAAGTGCAGCGGGGCCTGGCGCACGGCGGCGCCGCATGACACCACGCATGACTCTGCCATTGCCACGCGATAAACACGATACGCAGCATGCGCAAGCCCTGATCGCATTGCCATGGGACGACATTGCTCCTGCCATGCCGCAGATCCTGGAGTGGGTGCAGGATGCGAACTGGCCCGTGGCCGCCGTGCTGCTGCCGTATCTGGCGGATATCGGTCCGCGCCTTGGCCCGCATGTGAAAACGGTACTGGCCGGTAACGACGAACAATGGAAGTATTTTATTTTGCAGGGCATCGTGCGCCATGCTCCTGGGCTGGCGGCGGCCTTGAACGGTGAATTGACCCGCTTTGCCCTGACGCCAACGCCTGGCGAGCTGGAAGAGGGCGTGGCGGAGGTGGCCCGGGCCATTTTGGGGATATCCAGGGATTTTGAATGAATTGTTCAGATAATTTATCGACGGCCACGGCGGACGCGGCCAGCCTGATCGCCTGCATTGAACGCGAGTTCGCTGGTACGCAGCGCGCGGAAACATCTTTGCGCCAATTTCTCTTGACGGATAAATACGGTATGTCGGAGGACATCAGCGAGAGGGAATGGGTGGCAAGCGGCAAGGATCGAGTCGATTCGATTTGGCAAGAGATTCCCGATGCTGAAATCGAGGAGTGCGAAGGTTTGCTCGCCCATATGGAGGCTGAGGAATTTCTGTATTACTTGCCGGCATACATGCGCTACGCCGTGGCATATCAGCATAGGACAAGCTGGGAAACAGATGTGCTTGGAATGACGGTGCATGCGCTTTCTCCGTTTGAACGGAACCGGGATTTGCGCGCGCATGCCATCGCGAAATACGCCGTCTTCAATGCGGCGCAAAGACATGCCGTCGTGCTATTCCTGACATTTGTCGCGCAGGTGGATGAGAGCCTGTCCGGACAGTATGCGCTGGACGCCCTGGCAAATTACTGGCAAGCCGATACGGCACGACTTGCCCGCCAGCACTGCCATCGTCTACACTCGCCGCATGAAAAATTTTGAAAAGCGGCGCGACCGCTATGACTTGTTCCGGGCGTTTGACAATCCCCTCGTCAACATCAATTTCCAGCTCGACGTGCCGGATTTCCGGCCCTGGTGCAAGGAACGGAAAATTCCCGTATTCCACTTTTTCCTGTTTTGCCTGCTCAATACGGTCAGGGAGATCGACAATTTCATGTACCGCATCTACCAGGGCGAAGTGATCAAGATCGACGATTTTCCCGCTTCCTACACCGTCATCAACGGCGACGAAAACCTCAACTACACGCGCTTCGCGATGACGGACCAGCTCGATCTCTTCATCGCGCGCAGCCTGGAAGCGAAACGCCTTGCCGAAGCAAGTTCCGCGCTGATCAATACGGGTGAAGGAGAGACCGAGCGCGAGCAACGCAATAATATCTTCATCACCTGCCTGCCTTGGCTGGAGCTGGCAGCCATCGAGCACCCTGTCTACCGCCACGGCGACGCCGATATCCCGACCTTTACTTGGGGCAAGTTCGGCCCCGCTCAGGACGATGGCCGCATGCGCGTGCCGTTTTCCGCGCAAGCCCACCATGGCTTTGTCGACGGCTACCATGTGCAGAAACTGGCGCAGGCGCTGGCGCAGCGCATCGCCGCCATCATTTCCTAGGTTAAATAGTCGCTGGGCGCCTGGCCCAGTACGCGGCGGAAGGCGGCCGTGAAGGCGCTGGGGCTGGCATAGCCGAGGTCGAGCGCCACGCGGGTGACGGCTTGCCCCTCGGCCAGCCGCGTGATGGCCGCCAGCAGGCATGCTTGCTGGCGCCATTGGGCAAAGCCCAGCCCCGTCTGGGCGCGGAACTGCCGCGTAAAGGTACGCCGGCTCATGCCGGCCTGCGCCGCCATCGCATCGAGGCCGCTGTCCACGCTCGGTTGCTGGAGCATCTCCATGCATAGCCGCGCCAGCCGCGGTTCCTGCGGCAGGGGCGCGCTCAGGGGCAGGGGCCGGGCGGCGGCAATCTCATCGAGCAGCAAGGCCATCAATCGTCCGGCCCGAGATTGCTCCGCATACAAGGCATCGACGGTCATGGCCTCGGCCAGCAACTGGCGCAGCAGCGGCGGTGTGTCCAGCACCTGGCAGTGGGACGGCATGCCGGCTCCGGCGATGGCTGGTGCATCGATAAATATATTGTGCATGGTCACGGCGCCATGCATGCGCATGCCGTGGACGAGCTGGGCCGGTACCCAGCAGGCGCGTTGCGGCGGCACCAGCCAGTTGCCTTGCGGCGTGTGCACGCTGATGACGCCGCGCGCCGCATGCGCAAATTGCCCGCGCGCATGGCTGTGACTCGGAAACATTGCGCCTGCCGCATAGTCGCGCACCGTGGCGACCAGTGGGCGGGGCACTTCCGTATAAAAATCATCCATGGCCCATACTCTACAGTATTTGACCTGCTAGTGAAGGCGGGCCGCTTGCTTGTCGCTTACCATCACACTCTTTTTCAGGAGTGAACATGCATAATACCTGTCATCGCGTGGGCCATGGTCCCCACGCCGTCATCGTCCTGCACGGCTGGTTTGGCGACGCGCACGCGTTCGCGCCGATGGAAGCGGCCCTTGATGGCGATGCTTTCACCTATGTCTTCATGGACAATCGCGGCTATGGCGGCATGCGCGGTGCGCAGGGCAGCTACTCGATGGACGAGGTTGCCCGCGACGCCCTGGCCCTGGCCGATGCGCTGGGCTTCGCCACCTTCAGCGTGGTGGGACACTCGATGGGCGGCATGGCGCTGGAACGGCTGGCCTTGCTGGCGCCCTTGCGTTTGCGCAAGCTCGTGGCCGTGGCGCCCGTGCCATGCTGTGGCGTGACGCTCGATGGGGCGGCGCGGCAACTGTTCCTCGACGCCAGCGGGAACGTCAATGCGCGGCGCGCCATCATCAACCGCAGCACGGGAGAACGCTTGCCTGCCGTCTGGCTGGACTGGAAGGCGCAATATTCGTGGGAAAGTGCGGATCCGGCCGCGTTCGCCGCCTATTTCCTCGCGTGGAGCGAAACGGATTTCAGCGAAGAAATCAAGGCAGCGCGTGTGGCACTGCCATTGCTGGCGCTGGTGGGGGAGCATGATCCCCGTTTCGATGCGGCGCTGATGCGCCGCACGTATCTGGCGTGGTACCCGCAAGCCCGGCTCGAGGTGCTGGGCAATACGGGACACTATCCGATGAATGAAACGCCGCTGGCCCTGGCGGCCAGCATCGAGGCGTTTTTATTGGCTTAGTGGCTTTACGCCGCCTTGCTGCGCAGGCGCAGCAGGCTCAGTCCCAGCAAGACGAAGGCGCCGCCCGTGATGCGGTTGAACAACTTGGCGCGGCCCGGCGTGGCCAGCTGGGTTTTCAGCAGGCGCGCCAGGTTGGCGTAGAACAAGTGGGCCAGCATGGCGCAGGCGACAAACGAGGTCGTCAGCACGGTGAACTGGATGGCCACGGGCTCGCCTGGCGTGATGAATTGCGGGAACAGTGCCGAGAAGAACAGGATGGCTTTCGGATTGGTCAGCGCCACCGTCAAGCCCTGGCGGAACAATTTCCAGAACGAATTCGGATTCGCCGCGCCGGCCACCACGGGCGCATCGGCCACGACGCTGGTCTTGCTGCGCCATTGCTTGATGCCCAGGTACACGAGGTACAGGGCGCCGGCCAGTTTCAGCAGCATGAAGGCCGTGGCCGAGGTGGCCAGCACGACGCCCATGCCGGCCATGGCCACGCCGGAAATGATGAACAGGCCAAAACCATTGCCCATGCTGCTGATCATCGCGCGGCGCGGGCCGACGGCGATGGCGTTCGAGATGGCCAGCAAGACGGCCGGGCCGGGAGAAAACGTGACGAGCAGGGCGACGCTGCAGAAAAGCAGCCAGTTCGAGAGGTGCATGGATGTTCCTGGGTGGGGCCGAAGCCGGTTTGAGAGTAAAAGCAGCTATATTGTACGAAGTTTTCGGCTCCCGCGTCAGCGGCCCCGGCGTAAAACTGCCCAGTTTCACGCAAACAGGCTGGCGACCACGTGGTTGATGGCGGCGCCACCGGCGATCAGCCAGCAGAACAGCAGGCCGGCCAGCAGCAGGGGCTTGATGCCGGCGCGGCGGATGGCCGACATGTGCGTCGTCAAGCCCAGGGCCGCCATGGCCATGGCCAGCAAGGCGGTGTCGAGTTCGGTAATGGTGGCCACGGTGCCCGCTGGCAGCAGGCCCAGCGAATTGAAGGCCACCACGGCAATGAAGATGAAGGCGAACCAGGGGATGGCCAGCTTGGCCGCCTTTTCCTTGCCACCGGCCTTCGCCTTGCCGTGCGCCAGCACGGCCGACAGGATGACGAGAAACGGCGCCAGCATCATCACGCGCACCATCTTGGCGATCACGGCCGCATTCGCCGCTTCCTGCCCGATCGACTTGCCGGCCGCCACCACTTGCGCCACTTCATGCACGGTCGAGCCGATATACACGCCAAAGGCGGCAGGCGTGGCGCCCAGCACATGCCAGCCCAGGTTCAGCCGATACAGCAAGGGATACAAAAAGATGGCGATGGTGCCGAACACAACAACGGTGGAGACGGCAACGGTCACATCCTCGCTGCGTCCCTTGACAACGGGTTCCGTCGCCATCACGGCCGCAGCGCCGCAGATCGAACTGCCCGCGCCGATCAGGATGGTGCTGTTGCGTTCCAGCTTGAACACTTTGGTGCCGAGGAACATAGCCAGGCCAAACGTTGACGCCAGCACCAGCGCGTCAATGGCGATGCCGGCCAGCCCGACTTGCCCGATATCCTGGAAGGTCAAACGGAAGCCGTACAGGATGATGCCGAGTCGCAATAAAGTCTGCTTGGAAAAGGCCACGCCCGCGCCGCAAGTGGGCGCGAGGCGGCCATACACGCTGTTGCCCAGCACGATGCCCAGCATGATGGCCAGGGTCAGTGCGCTCATGCCGTGGCTTTGCATCCATTCCAGCTTGCCCAACTGAATGGCGCCCCAGGCGATCAGGCCGCTCAGCAGCAGGCCTGGCAGAAGACGGCCATAGCGGTCGCTGAAACTTGTTGTGTTCGTTGTTGAGAGGGATGACATGCCGTACTCCATGGTTCTTGGTTCGTATGGCATGACTGTACAGTTCGCTGATTAAATGGTAAAACGGATTGTTTTTGTATGTTTAACCTATTCAGTGCGTATATGAGATGGCGTTGACCTTGCGGCAGTTGCAGATATTCCTCGCCGTGGCGGACACGGGCAGCACCAGCGCGGCTGGGGAGTTGATCGCTCTGTCGCAATCGGCCACCAGCGCGTCCCTGAACGAGCTGGAAGCCTTGCTGGGCGCGCAACTGTTTGACCGTGTGGGCAAGCGGTTGCTGCTCAACGACAATGGCCGCCTGCTGTTGCCGCAAGCGCGGCAGATGCGCGACGGGGCCGCCAGCATCGAACGCCAGTTCGCGGGCGCTGACCCGTCCGTGTCCGTCAGCCTGCAAATCGGCGCCAGCACCACCATCGGCATCTATTTGCTGCCGCAGATCCTGGCGCAGGCGGCGCAGCAATACGGGCGCAGCATTCCCCAGGTGACGATTGCCAACACGGCCGACATCGCGGCCGCCGTGGCCGAGTTCCGTGTCGATATCGGTCTGATCGAAGGGCCGTGCCATGAAGCGGGCTTGCTGGTCGAGCCATGGCTGACGGACCAGATGCTGATCGTGGCCGCGCCCACGCATCCGCTGGCGCAGCTGCGCCATCTGCTCAGTTTTACGGAGCTGAACCAGGCGGGCTGGCTGCTGCGTGAAGCGGGCTCGGGCACGCGCGAAGCCGTCGAGCAGGCGCTGGTGCCGTATCTGCACTATCTGCGCGCCGCAGGCGAATTCAGCAATTCGGAAGCCATCAAATATGGCGCGGCGGCGGGCCTAGGCATCGCCTGCCTGTCGCGCGTCGTCGTGGCCGATCTGCTGGCCAGCGGACAACTGGTGGAACTCGAGACCATGCTGCCACCGCTGGAGCGCAACTTTTATCTGATCCGCCAGTCCAAGAAGATACTCTCGCCGCGCCTGGCCGGTTTCCTGGAGCTGTGCCGTCACGCCTCGCGCATGGTGGGGTAGTAGTGCCGGGTTTCATTTTGGCCGGGGAGGCTGGAGTTCCGCATCCGGTGGCGCCAGCGTGCCTGCGCGCAGCCGCTTGACGGCCACGGCCACGGCGCGCGCCACGTTGCGCACTTCTTCCTGCAGATTGGTGTCATGGTCGAGGGCATCGTGGCTTTGCGCGTAACTGTCATAATAGCCGATGTAGCGGTCCAGCCGCGCCTTGGCGCCTGCGTCAACCAGGCCCATCCAGTCCAGCCAGTCGGACAGGCCCCGCCGCACGCCTTCGATGCCGGCCACATCACCGTGCACGACGAGGCCATACGCGCGCCCGGCCAGGTGTTTCGGGTAATTCCAGCCTTGCAATTCGAGTGCCTTCGCTTCCATGGCTTTCTTGCCGTGCGTGGACGTGGGATCGGGGTTGCCGCCATCGGCGCACACGAGCCGGTCTATCATCAGCTTGAGCACGCTGGGCGTCTGGTACCAGTACACGGGCGTGAGGAGGATGACGGCGTGCGCGGCCGTCCAGCGCTCGTAAATCTCCGCCATCCAGTCATTCGTCTGCCGTTCGCCATGGTTCGGGTAGCAACTGCATGGCCAGTGGCACAGGGGCATGGCCGTCGAGACACAGCCCTTGCACGGATGAATGTGCAAATCATACGAGGAGGTCAGCAGGCTCAGGTCCAGCACGTCCGTTTCGATTTTGTCGGCCTGCAGCACTTCCTTGGCCCATTGCGTCATGCGCCACGTTTTCGACATTTCGCCAGGGCAAGAACCGTCATTGCGCGCCGCACCGCAGACCAGCAGCACGCGCGACGCCGTGGCGGGGTCTTTCTGGCGCGCTTCGGCGGCCAGCAGACGGTCGCGCGTGGCTTTCCACTCCACGGACAAGTCGTAGTCGGGGTCTAGAAAACCGGGCCCAGCCTTCTGTGTCACGGGCGCCTTGCGGCCATCCTGGTAATTCTTCCACGCCACTTCCTCCACCTGCACCAGGGCGCCGCGCACGGCGTCGAACGCGGGATCGGCATACGAGCGAATGAACTGCAAATGGAATTCGACCCTGCCCAGCGGCGCGGGCGCCTGGCCCAGGCGTGGCTGGGGAGTCGCGGGAGTGGTAGCCATGGCTTCTCCTTGAAGTGATGGCGTATCGTGCCCGAGGTCCGGCCGCAGGTCCGTGCGCTGAGCAACTGTGCAGCAACTGCTTGCCAAGTTCTCTTATGTGGGATAAATTCCCGTATATGGAAAATTTAACATTGACTGATAACGACACGGAACAGCGGCTGGCGGCACGTTTAAAACAGTTGCGCGTGGAGCAGGGCTGGTCGCTGGACCAGCTTGCCAGCGCCAGCCAGGTCAGCCGCGCTACCCTGTCGCGCCTGGAAAATGGCGACGTCAGCCCGACGACTAGCGTGCTGGGCAAGCTGTGCGCCGCATACGGCCTGGCCATGTCGCGTCTGCTGCGCATGGTGGAAGACGATTTCCCGCCCCTGTTGCGGCGGGCCCAGCAAAGCATGTGGACGGACCCGGACACGGGTTTCCGGCGCCGTTCCGTCTCGCCGCCGTCGCGCGCGCTGGCTGGCGAAGCGCTCGAATGCGAACTCGATGCGGGCGTGACGATCACTTATGCCGCTTCGCCCCGGCCCGGCATGGAACACCATCTGTTGTTGCAGGAAGGCAAGCTGAACGTGACGGTCGATGGCCGCTCGCACAATTTGCTGGCCGGCGACTGCTTGCGCTATCAGCTGCATGGCGCCAGCGCGTTCGTGACGCCGCCAGACAGCGGCGCCCGCTATTTTCTTTTTCTTGTCTGAGGTCGCCATGCCCGCATCGCTACGCCATCTTTCCCCCGCCGATATTCGTGAACGCTTGCCGGAACTGGGTGCCTTGCTGCAAGACTGCGTGCACGACGGCGCCAGCATCGGTTTTATCTTGCCGTTTGATACGGCGGCCAGCCAGGCGTTCTGGACCGATAACGTGTTGCCGGCCGTGACGCGTGGCGTGCGCCTGTTGCTGGTGGCTGAAGTTGATGGCTGCGTGGCGGGCGCCGTGCAGCTGGACTGGGATACCAATCCCAACCAGGCGCACCGGGCCGAAGTGCGCAAGCTGTTGGTCGCCCCCGCTTTCCGTCGGCACGGCATCGCCCGCCAGCTGATGCAGGCGCTGGAAGCACAGGCGCGCCTCTTGCCACGCAGCCTGCTGACCCTGGACACGCGCAGCGGCGACCATGCGGAACCGTTGTACTTGTCGCTCGGCTATATGGTGGCGGGCAGCATCCCCGCCTATGCGCTGGCGCCGGACGGCAACCGCCTGGACGCCACCACCATCATGTACAAGCAACTGTGGCAATGAGTTTGCAGTTGTCCGATGCGCTTGGCGTTGTTGCCAGATAAAATCACCCGCTTGATTACAGAGTCTTCCTACTTCAATGCCCGGCATCGTCCGACTGGCGCGTGCCGGTGCCGCGCCTACACTGTTCCTTGATAGACCCGGCGGCGGGTCCTTTCTTACAGGAGGATGATATGGCGAATATCCAGGCAGGATCGGATGGTGCGGCAAAACAGGAAATGTCGGCAAAGCGCTTGAACGTAGTCGACTGGATCTCCATGATTCTGTTGATCGTGGGCGGCTTGAACTGGGCGCTGGTGGGCTTGTTCGATATCGATATTGTGGCCAGCATCCTCGGCGCCATGACGGCCGCTTCGCGCGGCGTGTATGTACTGGTGGGGCTGGCGGCGCTGTATTCCATTTATTTGTGCCTGCGCAAGTTGCCGGCCAAACCCTAGACGGGAGGACACATGCCTGTTGGTGCAAGCCCCAAGCGTGAACGCGAATTCAAGAAGCTGGAACGGGATTTCAAGCAGGAAGGACGCTATCCGGGCCGCGAGGAAGAAGTCGCGGCGCGCATCGTGAACAAGCAAAGGGCGCAATCAGGTGAAACGAAGGAAGCGCAGGGGCGGAAAAAAGCCGGCGGCGCTGCTTCGGATGCGTCACCGCCGGACTTGCCTATCGAAGGCTACCAGCAATTGACGGTGGCGCAGATCCGCGACAAGCTGGACGGCCTGTCCGCCGCTCAGCGCAAGCGGCTGCGTGCCTATGAAGCAGCGCACAAGAAGCGCAAGGGCGTGCTGCAAGCGCTGGAGGCTTGATCTGGCGTCATGAACTGGATGCGGTGCGAGTGCACGTCGGTAGTGGCGTGTTGTCTGCGCGGATGGCATGCGCAACCTAGGGCGCGTTTACTGCGTGCGCAGGTAGGCCAGCAAATCGGCCACCTGCTGCGCATTGCCGATGCCCCAGAAACGCATGTTATTGCCGGGAATGAAGTCGCTCGGTGCTTTCAGGAAGCTGGCCAGGTTTTGCTCGGTCCAGACGATATTCGCGTTTTTCATGGCCGCCGAATACTTGTAGTCGGTGGTGGCGCCGGCTTTGCGGCCGATCACGCCCGTCAGCTTGGGGCCGAAGCCGCCGCGCGCCGATGGCCCCACCTGGTGGCAGGAAGCGCACTTGCGAAACGCTGCCTTGCCCGCTTCGGCATTGCCTTTGAGGGCGGCCGGAGCGGCAGCCTGCGCGACGGCGGCTGGCGCCAACAGCAGGGTTGCCGTGGCCAGAGGAGAGAGCAAGCGAAAAAGAAATGTGGATGTCATCGGTGAGGCAGAGATGCATGATATGGCAAGCGATGACGCATTTTACAGGCGGGCATCGAAACCTGCCCGCCACTTGGGCAGCGATGCCAGGCAGTTATGCAGGAGCCGCTGCAGAATGCACTGAATACCGCTAGCGCTTGCCGCCTTGGGCACCCAGCGCCGCCATGGCCGACGCGAACACGATGCAGGCGATGGCCAGCCACTGGGTCAGGCTCAGCATTTCTCCCAGCACCACCATGGCGGCCAGCGCGCTGACGGCCGGCGCCGCGCTGCTGAACATGCCGAACACGCCTTGCGGCAAGCGGCGCAGGGCGAAGATTTCCAGCGAATATGGCAGGGCGCTGGACAGCATGGCGATGGCCAGGCCCATCAAGGCAATCGATGGCGCCAGCAGCGCCGTGCCCGAATATGCAACGCCGATGGGCACCGTCACCATGGCCGCCACCGTCATGCCCCAAGCCACGGCCTGGCCCCCCTGCAAGGTCGAGGCGCGCTTGCCGAAGATGATGTACAGCGCCCAGCACAGCGCCGCCCCCAGCGCGTACGCCACGCCGACGGGGTTCAGGCTGCCCGGACTGCCTTGCAGGGGCAGCAGCAGATATAAACCGAACACGGCGCAGGCGACGGCCAGCAAATCGCGCGGCCGGCGCGACGACAGCATGGCCACGGCCAGCGGCCCCGTTACTTCGATGGCGACCGCAATGCCGATCGGTATCAGTGCAAACGCCCGGTAAATCAGCAAGTTCATCAATCCCAGCACGGAACCATAGACCAGCAAATTGAGCACATCCTTGCGCGTCAGCCGGTAGCGCCACGGCCGGAAGATGGCCAGCAGGATCAGCGCTGAAAACCCCACCCTGTACGCCGTAATCCCCTCGACCCCGATGACAGGAAACAGATTCTTCGCAATCGCCGCCCCCAAATTGACGGAAATCTGCCCTCCCAATACGGCCAGGGAAGGGAGCAAGATGCTGTCGGGGAGGGAGGAGGTCGAGGCGGGGGAGGTCATGGGACGGTATTTTAATACGCCACAGGCCGCCAGTCGCTGGCAGATCAGCAAGCGACCGTAACTTATCCGTCTGCACGGGCATCGAATGTGAAGCGGATACAGTTGAGGCAGTGCAAGTATTTTCTGATAATGCTATTCTGCCTGCACACCCGGAACCGCCGGGTGCCACCCGATTCTTCGTCTCGATGGAGCCGTCCCATGAATTGCAGAAGCATGGCAGTGACAGTCGCTTTAGTGTTCGCCACCGGCATGGCGGGTGCGCAGGCCTTGCCGCCGCAGGCGCAATTGCCGGCCTGGGCGACGCAACAGCTCGATAGCCTGGCCAAACGCGAAGGCGTTGAAGTCAGCGCCCGTATTAATCCCTTCGTCTTGCGCGGCGACTTCGATGGCGATGGCAAGGGCGACCTGGCTGTCCTCGTCAAAAACAAGGACAGCAAGAAAGAGGGTATCGTCTTCCTGTTCAGACAGAAGACGGCGCCTCTGATCGTGGGTGCGGGACATGCCTTGTCCAACGGCGGTGATGATTTTGCCTGGCTGGAAATCTGGCAAGTGGAGGACAAGGGCTCGCTCCAGCACAGTTATCATGAAAAGTCGCTCAAGCTGAAAACGGACGGGATCGTGGTGGCGAAAGAGGGCTCTGCCAGTGCCTTGATCTATATCAAGGGTGGTAAGGCGGTTTGGCAACAGCAGGGCGATTGAGGCATGCCCGTGCAGTTCTGCTGGCTGACGCCAGCGGTCTGTCGGGCAGCAGATTCACGCGTCATTCAGGAGTAACAGCGTAATGCATGTATTCAATATCGGCGACACCAATTTCGAAGTGGATGTCGCGAAATCCCGGGTCAGCCTGGAGGCACGCGCCGATGGGATGCGGGAAATCAATATCAAGGTCGAAGCCGACGACGATGTGTTCATGCGGCTGACGGAAGACGACGATGCGCCCTGGTCATGGGCGCTGTATCCGCCGTCCTTCTCTTTGCAGGGCTTGCTCGTTGCGGGACCGGATGCCGCGCCCGTGCAAATGCTTGCCGTCGATGCAGGCAACACGCAGTGTGAATCCGCGCTCTACATGATGGAATACCGTGACGTAGCGGATCTGCGCCTGGTGGAATTGTCGGCGCAACGCCTGGCTGTGACAGGCAAGGTGGATTTTTTTGGCAAAAGCCTGCCTTTTGCCATCGATATGCCGCTTACAAGATAGCGGCAATTTTTAATATCGTTATCGGGCATGGGGCAGCCTTGACTGGCCGCCCCACGGTCATTACTCCAGCTTCAAGGCCTTCGCCACATCCCCCCACGCCACATACTTGAAGTTCTGCGGCCCATCGGGCAGGCGTTTGTAGCCGTCTTGTATCACCAGCATGCCTTGCGCATACGCGCCGCCCAGGTTGGCGGCCGTGACGTCCAGGCCATCCGTTTCCGAGGTGCCGTCGATGCCGGCCGCCAAGTTGAAGCCGACCTTGAAGCGCCCGCGCACCTTGTACGGTGCTTGTGCGTCGAGCACCACGTAGCTGCTGTCGCCCTGGCTGGAGACGACCAGGTAGCCAGAATCAGCCTTGCCGCCCGGTTTGCGGTAGATGGCCATGCCTTCCACGTCCGCCGTCAATTGCGCTCCCACGGGCAAGACCATGGTCAGGGCGTCCGGCTTGGCGGCGTTGGCCGAGGTGGTCCAGATGCCGCGTGTTTCCTCGCCGAGGAACAATCTGGCGTTGGCGTCGTCCGCCACGCAGCCTTCCGGTTGCGTGGCGACCTTGAAGCTGCGCAACAGAGTCGCGCTGAACTTGTTGCCGTTCATGCCGATGCTGTATTGCTGGAAGGTGCCATCCTTGTCGTTGATGAACGCTTGCACGCCGCCGCCGGCGGGCTGGTACAAGCACATGCCGTAGATGCTTTTCAGGCCCGTCGGGAAACGGCCCGCTTCCGCCACGACGCCATCGGCATCGATGGTGAACAGCATCATGCTGTTGTCGTCGCGCTGGGTGGCCACGGCCAGGTCGACCTTACCGCCGCCAAGGCTGATGTTTTGCCGCACGTCGATGTTGTTCAGGCGGCCCACTTCCAGCAGCTGGGTCTGCTTGCCTTGCAGGTTGTAGACGAGCAGCCCTTGCTTTTTGTTGGTGCCGAGGATGCGCGCGTCGGCAGGGTTGCTGGCCAGCCAGATGGCCGGGTCGTCGGCCGCGTCGCCCTGGCGCGCCATCGGTTCTGTCTGCGCTTGCGGGGCGATGATGGCGACAGGCGGCTGCGTTTCCGCCTTGCCATTCCATTTCAAGGGCCGCGCTTGCCAACCGTTCTTACCGCGCAGCATCAAGGAATGTCCGTCGAGCGCCAATTGGCTGTCACCCTTGCGCACGTTCAAGGCGATGGCTTGCGGCGGCTGGGCTGTCCACTGCCCGCCTTGATGGGCGTACAGGTGCAGCATGTCCGCCTTGCCGTCGAGCACGGCCACGCCGCCGGGCAGCACGGTCAGCGCGCCGGCGCCGCCGTCCAGCTGGCCGTAGGGCTTGCGCAGGGCCACCACTTCGCGCTTGCCCATGCCTTCCGAGTCGGCGTCATACGCCCACACGCCCATGTTAGCCTCGCTCACCAGCAGGCGCTGGGCGCCATCGTCGACCCGGCAATGCTTGGCATGCGGCGGCAAGGCGAGTTTGCGTACCAGGCTGCGCTGTTCGCCCTGCATTACCCACTGTTCCGCCTGCCCATCCTTGCCGATCAAAAACAGGTGATCGAGCTGCTGGGCGTCGCGGTACAGGCACGACGCTTCCACGGAAAACGTGGGAACGGGGAACGGTGCCAGGCGATTGAGCTTGCCGGCCTGCACGTCGACGGACACGGGCAGCGGGCGCTGCGTGTCCGCTTCCAGGAAGACGACCAGCACCTTGCCGCCATCGATGCGCGTGTCGAGCTGCTTGGCGCGCACGGCGATACGGTCCCGTTCCTGGCCGCTTGCGTCGAACAGGCGCAAGCCATGCTTGTCCAGGGTCAGCCAGCCGCCGCCGGGCAGGCGCGCCAGTTCATCCGCTTCCTGCGTTAAAGAAGGTAAAGCATTGGCAGGCGCGGCTTGCGCCGTGCCCGCGAGGTAAAAAGCAGCCAGCAAAGCGCTGCAGAGTAAGTTTTTTTTCATGTTAGTTGACATCATCATCAGAAGGCGCTGGCTTTCAGGCTCACCTTGAAAGTGCGGCCGTATTGTTCGTTCTGCACGTTGAATTGCTTCGTGCCCTGGTAAACATAGTATTTCTCGTTGTTCAGGTTGGCCGCTTCGAACACTACCTGGAACTGTTTGTTGATCTGGTACGACAGCGAGAAATCGAGCTGCTTCTGGCTGGCGACGATATGGTCCTGGCTTTGGTCGAGGATGTCGTTGCCCATTTCCAGCAGATACGGCGACTTGTAGTTGAGGGCCAGGCGTGCGCTCACCGGTCCCGTTTCATAGCCCAGCATCAAGTTCATCACCTGGTTTGACTGGCCCGGCAGCCGGATGTCGCGGTTGAGTTGCTTGTTCGTCGTCTTGTCGAAGCGGCCGATTTGCGCGCTTGACGTGCTCAGGGTGCCGTTCACGCCGACGAGGAATTTATTGAATGGCGCCGGCAGCATGCGCAGCGGCTGCATGTAGGCCAGTTCGATGCCTTTGACTTTGGCCGCGTCGCCATTCGCATACGAAGTTGCCGTCGTGTAGCCCGTCCATTGACCCGTGCCGGCCAAGTTGGTCGTGTACGTAAAATTCTTGATGTCCTTGTAGAAGCCGTACGCCGACATCACGCCGTCGTTTCCCAGCACCCGCTCGATGCCGAGGTCCAGGTTGTTCGCCTTCAGCGGTTTCAAGTCCGGGTTGCCGATCACGGCTTCCGTGTTGCTGGCCAGGCTGATGCCCGGTGCCAGCTGGCTGAAATTGGCGCGCACCACGGCCTGCGTCCAGGCGGCCCGCACGCTGGTCTTTTGGTCGACGTCATAACGGGTTTGCAGGTTCGGCAGCCAGTTGGTGTACGAACGTTCGCGTGTCAATGTCGTGGCAACGCCGGCGCTGTCCACTTGCGAGCCGGCCGCCTCGAAACTGGTACGTTCGGCGCGCACGCCGCCGAGGATGTGCCAGGCGTCGAAGTCATAGCTGTTCTGCACATACATGGCGTTGATGTCTTCATGCATGCGGTAATCGTTGATGATGGATTCCGTGGCCAGGCGCGCCTTGGCACGGTCCAGTCCCGCGACACGGGCGCGGATGAGGGCCGGGTCCAGCGCCACGCCGATGTTGCCCAGGTCGTAGTCGAGATTGTGGCCCTGCACGAAATTGCTCATTGACGTGGAGCCGGCGCCCCAGTAATTGCCGCTCGTGGCCTTGTTGCTGTTATACGCCCATTGATCCGTGTCATTGGTCTTTTCGCGGCGGCTGACTTTGGCGCCGAATTTCAGGGTGGCGATGTCGAACTTGCGCGCCAGATCGATGCGCGCATGGTGTTCATTGTCCTTCGAGTAGCGCTTTTGCAGGGTGATGGCGTTGAGCGCGTAGCTGGCCGGGTCGTACAGCGAGGCGGGGCCGCTCAGCTTGGGTTCTTGCGTATCCGTAAAGCTGATGCCGGCAAAATTGCCGAGGCCGCGGAAACGGCCGTCGTTCAGGGATTCCGGCGTGTCTTCCGTGGCGCGGCTTAGGCCGCCTTTCATGTCCAGGGTCCAGTCGCCCGATTTCTGTTGCGTGCCCAGGACTAGTGAGCGCACTTGCTGCGTGTATTTGCGCTGGCGGATGCGGCGCTCGGCGCGCGCGCTGGCAGTCTGGTCTTCGGCCAGGCTGCCGCCCGCGATATTGCTGATGGTCAGGCGGTCGCGCACCTCATTGTCGGAAAATTCGCTCACAAAAGAGCGCAAGAACCAGCTGTTGCCCGCTTCGGGACGGTAATCGAGGTTGATGGCCAGGGCGCCGCGCTTGCGCACGGGCAAGTAGTCGCGCAATTCCAGGCCCGACAATTTACCTTTGCTCCAGGCGCCGCCCGTTTCCACGTCGCTTGATCCAAACGAGCGCTTTTCCGCGCTCAGGCCCGCTGCCACGCCCAGCTTGCCGTCGAGGAAGCGCTGGGCCCACAGGGCGCCGCCGCTGGGGCTGGTCTTGCCCGTCTTTTCATCGTAGCTGGCGCCCACATTGGCCGACAGCAGCTTGCCCGGCAAGTCGAAGGCGGACAGCGATTTGACTTCGACCGTGGCGCCCAGCGAGTTGGCGTCCATTTCCGGCAGCAGGGTCTTCGAGACTTCCAAGGTGCGGATCAGGCCGGCAGGCAGGATGTCGAGCGCCACGGCGCGGCGGCCCGCTTCCGGCGACGGCACGAGGGCGCCGTTGATGGTGACGGCGTTCAGGTCCGGGCCCAGGCCGCGCACCGTGATGTAGCGGCCTTCGCCCTGGTCTCGCTGCACTGACACGCCCGGCAAGCGGGCCAGCGCCTCGGCCGCGTTTTTATCGGGCAAGCCGCCGATATCGTCGCTGCTGATGACGCTGATGATGTTGTCGGCTTTCTCTTGCGCGGCAATGGCGTTGCGCAGGCTGGCGCGCTGACCGCTGACGACCACGGTGGCGGCCGGCTGGCCGTCCGCATCTTGCGCATGGCTTTGACCGCTGAAGCCGGCCATGATGCCGAGGGCCAGGGCCGTGAGGCGCAGCGGGGAGGGGAACGAAGTGTGCATGGTTTTCATGAAGAGCTCGGTTAGAGGAAGGAACCGGGCGGATTCTAGGCAGCAAATATGACGGTTGCGTGACAGGCAAGGGCTTGCCACCTTGAAAACAACGGCCCATGACCGCTTTCCGGCCGGAAATGAACCGTGGTGAGCTGAAATGACCTGCCACGGCAGGGCGCATGGGCAATGGCTAGCCGGATTTGCATGGGAGGCCATGGTAATGCTGAGCCGTTTGCACCTGCCGCACGGGCGCGGGGCATGTCATCGTGCCGTCATGGGCGGGCGCTATCGTGGCGACAGCACCACTTTTAAAGGTTTTCCCACATGCTGCCATTGCACCGTAACAGCCTGATTGCCGCCGCACTGGCCTTGCCCCTGTTCTTGTTCCTGTACGCCACGTTAGGGCACCCTAAACCGATTGCTATCTGGAAGTGGATGGATATCGTCTGCGAAGGCGGCACGGCCGTCATGGCGGGCGTCTGGTTTTTGTTTACCCTCAGCAGCCGCCCGCGCGGGCTGGTGACGAGTCTGATCGCCGGCGGCCTGTGCGCCATCATGCTGGGCTCCTGGGCCGATTGCCTGGACGAATTCTTTGCCATCGACAAGAGCGCCGTGTGGGATAACTGGCTCGAAGGCTTGATTCCGTTTGGCATGCTGCTGGTGACGATTGGCATGTATTACTGGCGCCAGGAACAGTTTCGCCTGAACGAACACCTGCAAAAGCGCGAACGCCTGTTCCGCGACCACCGCGCCTTCGACCGCATCACGCAGCTGGCCGACGCCAGCTATCTGCGCACGCAGATGCGCCTGGAACAGGAACGTCGCCCCGGCCTTGATTGCGCGCTCGTCTTGCTCGATATCGACAGCTTTCACCTGATTAACCGCGAATACGGCCACCGCGAAGGCGACCGCGTGCTGCAAGCCGTGGGCCACATGCTGCTCTTGAACTTGCGCAATGACGATTTGTTGTGCCGCTATGCGGGTGACCGCTTCGCCGTGCTGATGCCGGGCGTGTCGCGCGAGGATGCGGCCGTGAAGGCGCGCCACCTGTGCGCGATGGTGGGACAGATGCGCCACCATGCCAACGACAACCGTGAAATCCGCTTGAGTCTGCGGCACGCGTGCTCGCTCACCGATGGCGTGCCGGAAGTGGTGTTGGCCGAGCTGAGCCGGGCCGTGGAGACGCCACGCTCCGGTGCCGGGATCAGTTCCGCTGCGCCTGCCTGATGCCGCTGAACCAGCAAGGCGACCCCAGCATCGCGGCCCATCACCAGCCGGCGCTGGTGCTCGATTACGCACGCAGCCGGGAGCTGGCCGTGACGCCGTTGCTCAAGGGCACGGGCCTCGATGGCGTCGCGCTGCCGTCCGCGGAAAGCCAGGTCAGCGCCGCGCAATACCTGCAATTGCTGGCCAACGTGGCGCGCGGCCTGGACAGCGCCGACACGAGCTTCATGCTGGGCCAGCAAATGCTGCCCGGCCATTACGGTGCCGCCAGCCATGCCTTGCTGCAGGCGCAGAATCTGCGCCAGGCCTTGACCATGCTATGCGACTTTCATACCTTGCTGTGTCCGCTGCTGCAACCGCGCTTGCGCGGGGCGGGCGACATGCACGTGCTGTACTGGGTCGACGCGTTCGGCGCGCCGAGCCAGCTGCCATTTCTCGTGGAAATGCACATGACGGCGCTGGCGGCCATGTGCCGCTGGCTGGCCGGAGAGTCCTTGCCTTGGCGCTTCTGCTTCAACCGCGCGCGGCCCCGCCACGTGGAGCAGCATGAGGTGCACCTGGGCCAGGCCCTGCGTTTTGATTGCCAGGTCGACGCCATGCTCATCGATTCCAGCTGGCTGGATAAACCCTGGCCGCGCGGCAATGCCACGGCGGCCGCGCTGGCCTTGCGCGCGGCGGCCCTGGCGCCCGTGCCGGCGGCCAGTCTGCTCGGCGCGCTGTACGACTATCTGCTGGCCAATATCCGCTGCGCGCCGACTCTGGAGCGCACGGCGCAGGAATTCGGCGTCAGTCCCGCCACCATGAAGCGTCACCTGGCGCGCCATGGCACGCATTTCCAGGCCGAGCTGGACCAGGTGCGCGCGCACAAGGCCATCTATCTGTTCCAGGCGCATGGCTACGACAACGACGCCGTGGCCGCCTACCTCGGCTTTCATGATGCCACCAACTTTCGCCGCTCGTTCAAGCGCTGGACGGGGCAAACGCCGCAGTTGCTGCGTCATGCGCTGGCCCTGTTCGTCGCGGGATGAGCGGCGGCGTTGCGCGCCAGCGCCACGGGCAGTTGTTCCTGAGGGAACAATTGCCCGTTCTGCTACATCCATAGTACACTCGATCAGAGAGCGAACAGACGCGCTTTGAGGCGCTCCGGCACGGCGTCGCGCGACGCCGCAATACCGCCATTGCGATGGCGGCGCCGGCGGCAAACGACTGGTGTGCCGTGCCTTAACCCAGCCTGGAATCTGGTGTCACCAGTGTGGTGCGCCGGAAACCGGGCAACTTGATAATGCTCAATCGTGTATTCACAATCGCAGATCGATCCAGTCGTCAGTTTCCGCAACACCCAAGGTGAGGCGGTGCGCGGCACGATTTTCAACTTGCAGCGCAATTCGCTCGTCATGGAAATCTACAATCCATACTCGATTGTGCAGGTCAGCGAGGTGCTCAATGACGTGACGGTGCGCATGGGGGCGAAGAACGCCTACGTGGGCAAGGCCGTCGTCATCAGCAGCGTCAACACGGGCCTGACCGCCATCGTTTCCGTGACCCTGATCGACGAGTGGCGCGAGCTGAGCGACGTGGTCGTCGTCAAGGGCGCCGTATTGAAAGAGTCCAGCGCTTTCGTCGCCGGCTGGGGCGAGCGCTTCCGCATCCGCCGCGACTACCAGATCGTCGTCAACGAAATGCGCGCCTTTCTGTCGGAAGTGGCGCGCTGGGTCGAGCAGGTCGACTTGTCCGATTCGCTGCCCAAGGAAAACGGCCGGTTGCGCCCCGATATCTTCGACGAGCTGGCCTTGCCGCTGATGGAGCAGACCCAGCTTTACTTGCGCCAGCTCGAGGTGGAAGCCTCGCTCGTCGAGGAAGAGCGGGCGCCGGCCCACCGCGCGTTCGCCCAGGCGGCCTTGCACCCCCTGATCCTGCGCGCACCGTTCGTCTTTCGCACGTTTACCAAGCCGCTCGGCTATGCGGGCGACTACCAGATGGTCAACCAGCTGCTCGACGATCCGCGCCAGGGTCCGAGCACGTATTTTCAGATCGTCAATGCCGCCTTCCTGCAGGCGGCCGTCGCCACGGCGCACCGCAACCGCATCGATATCCTGACGGAATTCCTGTCACAAAAGGCGGCCGCGGCGCGCGCCGCCGGGCGCATATATAAAGTGCTCAACGTGGGCTGCGGGCCGGCCATCGAGGTGCAACGTTTCCTCGAGACGTGCCCCGACGCGCAGTGGCTGGCGTTCGAGCTGGTCGACTTCAGCAGCGAAACCCTGGACTGGACGCGCGCGCGCCTGACGACGATCATGCAGCGCACGGGGCGCGTGGTGGAAATCGATTATGTGCATGACTCGGTGCACAACCTGCTCAAGCGCCGCCATGGCTCGGGCGCGACGGGTTTGCCCGGAAGTTTCGACGCCGTGTATTGCGCCGGCCTGTTCGACTACCTGTCCGATAAAGTGTGTGCGCGCCTGCTGATGCACTTCGCTTCGCGCGTGGGGCCAGGCGGGCGCCTGCTGGTGACGAATGTGCACGCGAACAATCCCGGCAAGTTCGGCATGGAGCATTTGCTGGAGTGGCATCTGATTTACCGCAATGAAGAGGGCCTGTCGGCCCTGCTGCCCGAACACGCGACCAACCCGCAGATCTATGTCGACGCCACGGGCGTGAATGTGTTTGCGGAAGTGAGCATACCTTGATGGATACGCCAGGCCTGCACGCCGGCTACACGGCCGTTCTGCGCGACTTCCGCCTTGAATTTAGCCGCGGCGGGGCCTACACGGGCATCGTGCTGATCCTGCTGGGCATGGGCCTCGATTCGGCCCTGTATCCGGACAAGCAGTCGGCGTTCACCAGTGCGCGCATCGTCGTGTCGGTGCTGATCTTTTGTGTCGTGCTGGCCATGCGCACGCGCTGGGCGCAGGACCGCATCCAGGGACTGACGTTCGTCTGGCTGATCCTGCCGCAAATCATGATCGCCTGGATGATTGCCGTCACGGAAGGCGCCACCTCGATCTATTACGTGGGCATGACCCTGGCCATCTATTCCTCGGGCATCGTGCTGGCCTTCGGCCTGTGGCAAAACATGGTCTTCGGCGCCATTTCCTGCCTGCTGTACGTGGGGGCCTGCGCCTGGCATGCGGGCGGCTTCGATCTGCCGGGCACGTTTGTCGTCAACTGCCTGTTCCTCATCATGTCGGCCAGCATCAGCGCCGTATTTACCTATTTCAATGAGCGCGCCCGTTTCATGCTGTTCCAGCTGAAGGCGGAAGTGGCGCAAAAGAACACGCAGCTGGAAGAAACCAACAAAAGCCTGGCCGATATCAAGGGCCAGATGCTGCAGCAGGAGAAAATGGCCGCCATCGGCACCCTGGCTGCCGGCATGCTGCATGAAGTGAACAATCCCGTCAATTTCTGCATGATGGCCATCGAGGTGGCCATCGAAGACCCGGCCGCCAAGCAAAGCGCGCTGGTCAGCGAATGCCTGGCTGACGCCAAGCAGGGCATGCTGCGCGTGCAGCACATCGTGTCCGACTTGAAGACTTTTGCCTACCGCAAGAGCGGCAATCAGCTCGAAACGGGGCACTTCCAGTTCCGCAGCGCGCTCGACGCGGCCATCCGCCTGGTGGGGCATGAGACGAAAAATGTCAGCATCAGCCACGACTTGCCGGTCGACACCCTGGTGCGCGGCGACGAAGCGGCCATCGTGGGCGTGCTGATCAATTTGCTGGGCAATGCCGTGCTGTCCATGCGCAAGGGCAATGCGCCGCCGTTCGAGATCCGCATCACGGCCCACTGGGATGACAACCGCTTGCGTATCAGCGTGCGCGACAACGGCCCCGGCATCGCGCCGGAAAACCTGGCGCGCGTGTTCGAACCGTTCTTCACGACGCGCGAAGTGGGACAGGGCCTGGGCCTGGGCCTGAGCATCAGCTATGGCGTGATCGAGCGCCACGGCGGCACCCTGAGCGCCGAAAGCGAGCTGGGCGTTTGGGCCAGCATGAATTTCGACCTGCAGCGCTCCGACTGGGAGGGCCGTTAGCATGGACAGCGATAGCCGCGCCAGCGTGCTGTATGTGGACGACGAGGCGCTTGCCTGCAAGTATTTCGAGCGCGCCGCCGGCCCCCGCTACCGGGTGCTGACGGCGTCCGGCGTCGATGCGGCGCTGGCCTTGCTGGCGGAAAACGGCGCCCACGTCGACGTGCTGGTCACCGATTACCGCATGCCGGACCGCCTGGGCAGCGAATTGCTGCAGGAAGTGGCGCAGCGCTATCCGCACATCGTCTGCATGCTCGTCACCGCCTATGCGGACAAGGACGTGCTGCTGGAACTGATCAACGGCGGCTCGCTGTTCCGCCTGCTGGAAAAGCCGCTCGACCTGAACGCCATGCATACGGCGCTGCAACTGGCCGTGCAGACAGGACGCGAGCGCGCCGCGCGCCGACAGGGGCTGGTGGCGATGGAAGAATCGCTGGCCTTCCTCGCGCATGAATTGAACACGCCGCTGGCGGCCATCGCCAATTTCGCGCGCGGCATCGAACGGCGCGCGCAGGACGGCTCGGCACCGCAGGCCGAGATCGGTGAAGCGGCGGCCCTGATGCACGATAATGCGCGCTATTGTTTGTCCGTGCTGGCCAGCTTTGTCGACACGGTGCGCCTGGCCAGTGCCGGCCCCGGCATGCAGGGCGGCCGCCGCGCGGGCAGCGCGCGCCAGTTGCTGGCAGCCTTGCTTGACAGCTATCCCCTGAGCGCGGCCCAGCGCGCCGCCATCACGGTCGAGCAGGGCGAGGATTTTGCCATTGCCGAGTCGCCCAACTGCGTCGCGCTGATCCTGTCGTCCGTGCTGGCGAATGCCTTGCGCTCGGCCGGCGAGCAAGCCCATCCAGCGATCGGCATCCGCATCGATGCCGGCCGCATCACGGTGCGCGACAACGGTCCCGGTATCGCCCCCGAGATTGTCGAGCAGCTGTTGATCGACCCCGTCAGTGCCGGCGGCGATGAAGGCAAGGGCTGGGGCATGGTGTTCTGCCACCGCATGATGCAGTCGTTCGGCGGCAACCTCGATATCGCCACCGAGTGTGGCAGTGCCACCACGGTAACCCTGAATTTTCCAGTACACATAAGGAACGAGCATGATTGACGCCAATCTGCGTTTGCCGGCTCAGCGTGAGCCGACGCAAGGCTTGCCGACGATACTCTATGTCGATGACGAGGCCAACGCCCTCAAATATTTCCAGCGCGCCATCGCGCCGCTGGCCGACGTGCTGACGGCCACCTCGGTCGAGGAAGGCAAGCGCATCCTCGACGAGCAGGCCGACCGCATCGCCGTGCTGGTGTCGGACCAGCGCATGCCCGGCGCGTATGGCAACGAGCTGCTGTCGTATTGCTGGGACCGCCATCCGCACATCGTGCGCATCCTGACTACCGCGTATTCCGAACTCGAGCACACGGTAGAAGCCGTCAACCAGGGGCAGATTCACCGCTACATCCAGAAGCCGTGGGATATCGCGGCGCTGCGCATGGAATTGAAACAGGCGCTGGAACTGGCGCGGCTGCGCAACGAACACGCGCAATTGCTGCGTGAAAAGCTGATGGTGCGCCAGCGGCAAGCCGTCGCCAACCGCATCGGCACCCTGTACGCTCTGTGCGCCAGCCTGGCTGGTCCGGAACAGCAATTGCCCGTGGAAGCGTATTTGTCGGCGGCACTGACGGCCGGCGTCACGCCACCCGAGCCGGACTGGCTGCTGATGGATTATGCCGACCTGGTCAGTTCGGAAGCCTTCCGCGGCACGGCGTTTGCCGCCGCCGTGCGCCTGCAGCTCGATACGCTCGAGCGCGAACATCCGGGACGCGGCGTGGAGCAGGCCATCGACATGCTGCTGCCCGTGTTTGGCGCGTCGCTGCAGAATCAGGGCGGCACGGCGCTGTTCCTCGACGCACGCCTGCTGACGGAATTCCTGGAAACGCCGACCACCACGCCCGTCTCGGCCATCCACGCCTTCTGGCTGGCCAGCCTGCTATGGCTGGCGCGGCGCGGATGGTCGCTGCAGCTGAGCAAGACGGAACAGGGCTTGCAGGGCAAGGTGGTGCAGGCGGAACCGGCGCTTACACCGGATCACCTAGCGGCCTGGATCGAGCAGTTTTAAGTGGGCGGCCCCCTTTTCACCAGCCTGAATGGTACGGGCGGCGTAAAGGGCGGTTTATTTCCATGCGGCTGATCGCCAATTTAACATTCAAATAACTTTATTTATTGCATTAGTCAATATAAAATAGCAATTTATTTTATTGCTATTCAAATGAAAACTATACTCTTAGGTGTTGCTTTTGCCTTGTCTTTTATCTCGTCCCAAGTCTATGCGGAGGGTGCGATTATTGGAAAAGTGGCAGAGGTACGCATCGATTCCGATGGTAAGGGGTTGGTAACTTTTGCCGATACGATCATCGGTACACCGCCGGTGTGTGCCGTTGCTGGCTATAACCATTCCATGTCATTTGATGCGGCTACGGCTGGTGGCAAGGCCATGTACGCCCTGGCTCTGCTGGCCAAATCCAGCGGTGCTACTGTTTATGGAATGGGGAAAGGAACATGCGTAATTTATGGTGTCGTTGAAGACGCCAGTATTCTTTTCCTGAAATAATGCTTGTTGAAGGCATTCGATTAAAATATTTTGCTGTGTATACTCAGGCGACGCGCTTTTTCTCGCAAGGATTTGTTAATGTGGCGTCGATGCGTTTCAATTGACCTACCAGAAACAGGGCGGTAAAAGAAAACAGGGCCACGCAGGCCCTGTCAGTGAGGCGATGGCGCGCGTCTAGCGCTCGGCCGCCGCCTTCAGGCTGTTCAAGCCCTTTTCAAAATCCTTGCCGATCATCTTGTCCATGCTGACAAACACCGTCATGACCTTGCTCACATAAGGGCTGGGACCCGTCATGGTCCAGTTCACCTTGGTACTGTCGCCCTCGGGCGTCATGGCAAAGGTGGTGGTGTTGTGGCTTTCGAACGGCTTGAGGAAATCCAGCTTGATGACGGTGCGTTCGGGCTGGGCCGCTTCCGTGATTTCCATGCGGCCGGCGCCTACCTTGTCATTGCCTTGCCACGCATATTGCGCGCCCAGGCCGCTGGCCGGTCCCGCAAACGTGCGGCGCATGCCAGGATCGAGCTTTTCCCACGGCGACCAGGCAGCCCAGTAGTGGAAATCCGTGATCAAACCGGCGATTTTCTCGGGCGGGGCCTTGATGGTGATTTCGCGCTGGACACTGAAGGTGTCGGGCTTGGTGGTGGCATAGCCGAGGATGGCGGCGACAACGACAACGATCAGCAGCAGGGTTTTTTTGATCATATGCTCTCCAAATCTAGAATGGTCGATGCGAACAAATCAAGGCAATCTTAGCAGATATGAATGGCTGTGCGCGGCTTGTTGGCCTTTATTTGCGTCAGCGCGCCGCCGGGCCGCGCGGCGCCTTGCCGTGGCGCGCACGCCTCGTTTGTATGGCGGCCCCATCGTCCGCTAGAATGCTGGCCTGCAAAGATTTCAGAGAGAAATATGATTCAACGATCGATCGCCAGGCTGACCCTGGCGTGCGGCGTGCTGGCTTCCGCCTTTGCCGCGAACCTGGCGCATGCCGATGCCTGTCCTGCCCATTATGTCGATGGCCGCAAGCCCGAAATCACCAACCCCAAGCTGGACGTGGCGACCAAAGAGCTGTGCTATAACGTGTTTGGCGTGATGCATTCGGGTATTACGCGCACGCCGCTGTGGTCGGCTGAACACTTGACGACGCATAACCTGGATGCGGCGCAGGACTTGTCGCGTGAAAATTCCTTCCATGCCGAACGCAAACTGCCCGCCGCCCAGCGCGCGGAGCTGGCCGATTATGCGCGCAGCGGCTTCGACCGTGGCCACATGGCACCGAACGGCGACATGCCGGACCGCCAGAGCCAGCGCGACAGCTTCACCCTGGCCAATATGGTGCCGCAGGACGCGCGCAACAACCGCTATGTATGGGCTGGCATCGAAGGGGCCGTGCGCAAGATGGCCAAGAAGGAGGGCGACCTGTACGTGATCACGGGCCCGGCTTTTATTGGCGGCAACCTGCGCAAGGTGGGGCGCGTCATTGTGCCCAGCCATCTGTACAAGGCCGTGTACAGCCCGCGCCAGCGCGCCGGCGCCGCCTACTTCATTGAAAACGTCGATACCAAGACATATGAAGTGTTGAGCATTGCGCAACTGGAAGACAGGATAGGCATCGATCTGTTACCGTCGCTGACGCGCCAGCAAAAGCTGCGCATGCTGAGTCTGCCTAAGGTGAAGAGCAAGTCCAAAAAATAATCTGCTTGAGAGGAAATCCCATGTGCGCAAAGAAATTCGTCCCGTATGCCAATGAAAGCGATGTGCTGGAAATTGGCGGACTGACCATTGAAAACCGTGTCGACCGCATCAGCATCAGCGGCGACATCGACCTGACCCAGGACAAGCCGGGCCTGGCCCTGGCCAAACAGCTGCAAAAACTGCTGGGCGACGTGGTGGCGCAGCTGGAAAAGCAGGAACTGCCCGACCAGCTGCCGCCGCCCGAGGTGACGTCGGTGGCCAATCCCTTCGAGTAGTGGTCAAAAAAAACGCCTCCCGAAGGAGGCGTTTGCCTTTGCATGGCGTTAATTAAAACGTGTAGCGCGCATTGAAGGTGAAGTAGCGGCCATAGGCGTTATGCAAGCCTTCGTTGTAGCCGACGGCTGGGTAGTCCGGATCATACGGTGCGGCGCGGTCGAACAGATTCTGGATGTTGATGCCCAGGCTCAGGTTCTTGAAGCCGGTGTACGTATAACCGAGGCCCACCGTGGTCCAGCTGGCGACTTTGCAGTCCGGGAAGGCCGTTTCGTAGCCAGGGATCGTGGTATTGCGATCCGGCGCCGCATCGGTAGGCTTCTTCGTGCCAAAGGAACAGAAAGGCTGGTCGTAGATCTCGGCGCCGTCGCGGCTACGCTTGAGCGATACGCTGCCAACGAAGTTCAGCGAAGCGTTGACGCTATGGTCGCCACGCGTCCAGTTGGTGGTCAGCGAAGCCTTGACCTTCGGCATGTCGGTGCCGGTGGACAATTGCCAGTCGTACAGGTTAGGACGGGTACCCGCGACGTTGTTGACCGTGTCTCCTTCGTGCTGCTCCAGCTTGTAGCTGTAGACATACGTGCCGCGCAAGGCGGTGCTGAGCGAACCCCATTCACCGAGCTTGTTACGCAGACGACCTTCGAAATCGACGCCGCGCAGTTCGGTCGAACCCTGGTTGGACCAAGGCGTCTTGACCGACAACAAGGTGCCCGTGCCGGGAATCGGATTGCCGTTCGCGTCCGTGATGAAGTTGGCCGGGTTCTGGTCGCGCAGGACGTTTTCCGGCGAGCGGTCTTCGTTCTTCAGCGCTTCGCTGGCCGTACCGAGCGCCACTTCTTTTTCCTTGCGCACGCGGTACACGTCGACGACCACGTCGATGTTGGAGGTTGGCGAGTAGATCAGGCCCAGCGAGTAGCTTTTCGACGTTTCCGGCTTCAGGTCCGGATTGGCGCCACCGACGCCGGAGATCGACTTGCTGCAGTCGGCTGTCACGCCGCCGGGACGCGGGGTGCTCTCATCTTCCTGGCAGCGTTTCGGATCCCACACGCCTTGCAGGAAGAATTGCGCGCCGCCTGGCGTCACTTGCGACAGTGCGGGAGCGCGGAAACCTTCGGCATACGTGCCGCGGAAGGCCAGCGTATCCGTGGCGGTCCACTTGGCGCCCACTTTCGGCACGAAGTTGGTTTTGATGCCAGGATATTTGTCTACCCGGCCGGCAAAGTCCATCTCGAAGCTCTTGGTGAATGGCGTGCGCAGTTCGATGAAGGCCGACTTGACGTTGCGCTGGCCGTCGATGATGGTATTGGACTGTCCGTAGATTTCGCCGTTGGCAACCTTGCTGTCCGGATCGATGCGGATTTTCTCCTGGCGCAGTTCGAAGCCGATAGCCAGGCCCATGGCCCCGCCGCCCAGCTTGCCGAATTCCGTGCTGGCCTTGCCGTCCAGCTGGACGATTTCCGCTACGCCCTCGCTTTTCGGATCGTAGCCGATGGTCGGATCGGCCGCCAGCTGCGCCAGCGAGGTGCCGGTATTGAGTTTGCGCAAGGTTGGCAGGTACAGGCGGCCATATTGCGTTTCATCGCGTTCCGAGCGGTTCCACAGCAGGCCGGTGTCCCAGCTCCAGCCGAAGTGATCGCCTTGCAGGCCCGTCAGCAGGCGCATGTTCTGGTTGATCGTTTCCGATCCGCCACGCAGGTTTTCAAAGCGGTAGGCAACCGATGCGCGGGCATTCGTCAGCGGGTTGTCCGGATGGCCAATCGGCAGGATGGCCTGGAATGGATCGGCCAGGCCCGTCGCCATGTAATTGGTGACGGAGGTCGTGCCGAGGGAGATCGGCGCGCCCGTGTACGAGCGTGAGGAGCGCGTGTAAGCCGCTTCCGCGTAGCCGGTGACGCTGCTGCTGAGCTTCAAGGTGCCGCGGCTCAACACGCTGGCATCGCGGCCGTCGCCCTGGCTTTCGAGGAATTGATCGAGGTCATAGTTACAGAAGGTGCGGCCAATGAGGATGCTCGTTGGCAGCAGGCCATCCTTGGTGCCGCCCGTAATGCGTTCCGACGGGTCGCAGCCCAGGTTGAAGGTTACGCGCGCAGGCGCAGTCGCTTGCGTCACGCCGAAGTTGCGCGAGCCTGGCGATGATTCGCGGTACACGGTCGCGTATTTCGAGATGGAACTCGAGTAGTTGGAGCGGAAGCGGCCGTTCAAATCCTGGTAGGTCGAGTAGGCGACATCCTTGGCGTCGCGTCGGGCAACGCGGTCGCGTTGCGAGAAGTCGGCTGCGACGAAGACGTTGTAGCCATCGACGTCCAGGTCGCCCGTGCCGAAGAAGCCATTTACGTTCTTGCGGCGGAACAAGCCATCGTCGTTGGCGCCCGCGTTGCCGGCGATTTGCGCACCGCGATAGTTCGATTTGGTGATGAAGTTGATGACCCCGCCGATGGCGTCCGAGCCGTAGACGGCCGATGCGCCGTCTTTCAGGATTTCGACGCGGTCCAGGGCGGACAGCGGGATGCTGTTCAAGTCATACAGGGTGGAGTTGCCGTTGTTCGGGTCGGCGTAGGCCGATGGCGTCATGCGCCGTCCGTTCAGCAGGATCAGTGTGGAGCTTGAGCCCAGTCCACGCAGCGAGGCCGTGGCGACGCCCTTGGCAAAACCGCTGCCGCTGGCCTGGTCCTGGTTGGTGTCGGAGCCCATGGATGGCACCAGTTTCATCAGTTCGGCAACGGTCGATACGCCGCTGTCCTTGATATCCTTGGCGGTAATCACATCGACAGGAGAGGTGCCTTCCTTGTCGGCCCGCTTCAGGTTCGAACCTGTAATGAGAATTTTTTGCAGTGCCGGCTCCTGCGGTGCCAGTTGCGCGTAGACCAGCTGCGAGGAAGACAAGGTCAGGGCGACTGCGATCACGCTTTGTTTCAAGACTATTTTTTTAAGCAAAATATTCTCCATCGAATTTCAACTGCTGAACACATGGCCGACCATCGTTGTGCGATGTGCGGCTTTCCCGGTCTAGTGGATCGCTTCAGCGATTTTTGTTGCAGAACCGTATAAACAGTTTTGCCTAGACCTTTATAAAAACATCTTCGGAAAAGTTGCGCCATGCTTTTTTTAATATTGTCACGTTGACACAACAGTTTATCCATAATATTTTTATGCTTACATATTCGGTAAAAAATTGATGGCAGGAAAAAGATTTTATGCTAAGAAATATCTTAAAATTAGTAAATAAACAATGAAAAAAATACACCGTAAATATGGTAACTTATTGTTTTGTAAGGAATAATTTATAATTATTCTTGTTTTAAATGGCATTTTTATATTTCACGGAAGTCCACTCAAGTTGCAAACTTTTACATTTGTAATATGTTGCAGATGCACCGTTCTGGTGCGGAGAAAGCGCCTCTATGGAGTCTCCGGTAAGGCGAGATAATATCTGCAGATAATCGCCAATGAATGCTGCGCCGCGCCATTTTCGTGCATAAAAAAGGCCGCCAGCTTTATGCTGGCGGCCTTGATTGCATTTAATTGGTGCGTTATTTTTTCTGCTGCGCTTACCTGGCGAATGCCTGCGCCGCCTGCGTCACCGTGACCGCTGCCGGTTCGATGCCCAGCTTCATCGCGCCGATGACCTTGTCTTCATCGAGCAGGGCCTGCGGCTTGTTGCCGTCGTACTTGATGGGAGAAAACGCGTCGCTGACGAGTTTTTCCTTCAAGCCGGCCGCATCCTTGGCGACGATCACCACGGACAGGTTCTTCGCCGACAGGTGCTGCTGGATGGCGCGGTTGACGTCCGCCAGCGTCAGTTTCGACAAGCCATCACGCATCAGCTTGGTGAACTCGGGCGTGCCATACCATTGCGAGTCGAGCGCATAGCCCAGTTGCTGGTCCTGCGTCGACGTCATGACGAAGACGTTCTTCATCAGGTAGTCGCGCGTGGTGGCGAAGTCGTCCTGCGTCAGGCCGTTGTCGATAAGTTTGCTCAATTCCGTCAGGGCCACGCGCAGCGCGAAGTGGGCGTTGTCGGGCGCCACGGGGCGGACCCAGATTTCGAACAGCTGCGCCTTGCGACCCAGGTTCGGGTTCGGGAAGAACTGGAACATGCCCCGCGGGAAGGCTTCGATGTACGCATAATCGCCATAATTCATGCCGCGGATTTCACGGATGCGCTGGTACAGGTAGGAATTCGAGGCGCGGTGTTCGCCCAGCCACGTCTTCGCCAGCCACAGGGCGGGAAAGTCCGGGTGCGTGCGCGTCACATCGAGCGGCAGGCCGAAGGAAATCGCCGTGGCGCGCGTGTTTTTCTCGATGATTTCCACTTGCAGGCCATTCACCTTGCGGCCCACGGGTTTGACGGTGGCGGGCAAGCCCGAACCGGCCGGCAGCTTGCCCAGCGCCTGCGTCAGCGATGCCGTCATGGCGTCCGATACATCGCCGGAAATGCCGACCTTGACGGCGCCTTGCGCATACGCGCTCTTCCAGAACTGTTTCACGTCGTCGAGGGTGATGGCGTCGATGCCGGCGACCGTGCCCAGCACGGGGTGGCCGTACGGCGTGCCCGCATACACATTGGTTTGCAGGCGTTCCTTGGCGAATTCCTCTTCGTTATTGTCCTTCAGGTCCAGCAGCAGCGCGTTCTTTTGCGCATCCTTCAGACGGCGGAAGTCGTCTTCGCGAAAACCCGGCGAGAGCAGCAGGGGCAAGGCGATGGCGTTGAACTGGGTCCAGTTATCCTTGTGGATGGAGCCCGTAAACGTTGTCATTTCCTTGTCCGTCTGCTGGGAAAAACTGCCGGCCAGCGGGAACAGGGCCTGATTGACTTCGTCGATCTTGCGCTCTGACGAGCCGCCCGACGCCACCATCGCGGCCGTCAGCGCGGCCAGGCCTTCCTTGCCTTGCGGGTCTTGCGCGGAACCTGCCATAAACAGCAGCTTGTAGCGGATTTGCGGCAGCGCGGACTTTTGCACCAGCACGTCGAACTTCGCGTTCGAGGCGGCCGGCAACAGGCTGGCCAGCTTCGGCGTGGTGGCGATGGCGGCCGCCATCGGCTGGTGCGACAGGGTCGTCACCACCAGGCCCTCGTCCGTCAGGTATTTGCGCGCGGCCGCCTGCAGGTCGGCCGGCGTGAGCGTATCGATCAGGCGGTAGTACTGGTTGATGGTGGCGTAGGAACGGTCGAAATGCACGAAGGACGCCAGGGTGCCGGCGATCTGCTCCGTGTTGTCGAGCGAGCGGATCAGGCCGTATTTTTCGGCCGACTTGGCGTCCGCCAGATCTTTGTCGCTCACTGGCGTGTCGCGCAGCTGCGCCACGGTAGCCAGGATGGCATCGCGCACGTAGACGGCGTCATCGATGTTTTTCACGCGCGCGCCCAGCACCGCCAGGGTCGGATCGACCCGCTCCGGCGTCATGTCGAACAATTGATCGACCTTTTGCTCGTTCTGCACCAGGCGTTTATACAGCGGCGAAGTGCGGCCGAACGACAGCGACAGCAGGGTCGCCAGTGCGGCCTGGTCCTTGTCCTTCACGGAAAACGCGGGCGCGTGGAAGCCCACGGCCACCCACGGCAGGGTCGGCGTGGGCCAGGCCACGTGCTTGTAGACGGGGCCTTGCGGCTTTGGCTCCACGGGCACGGCCGCCTGCTGCTTGCCGCGCTGCCAGCCGCTCCAGTATTTTTCCACCAGCGCAAAGGCTTGCTGCGGTTCCACGTCGCCGGCGATGATGATGGTGGTGCGCTCGGGACGGTACCAGCGGTCGAAGAAGATCTTCGAGTACGCGTACTGGTTCGGCATGTCTTCGATGTCCTGGATAAAACCCATCGTCGTGTGCTTGTAGGTATGCGTCGTGTAGGCGCTGTCGCGCATCACTTCAAACAGTTTCGAGACGGGATTGGCGCTGTTCTTGTTGTACTCGCCCAGCACGGCCCGCGATTCCGTCTTGAACGCGTCTTCCGCGTAGTCGAGGTGCTGGAAGCGGTCCGCTTCCACCTTCAGCACGGTTTCCAGGTCTTGCTTGGCAAACGTCGTGTGGTAATTGGTCAGGTCGTCGCTCGTATACGCGTTCTGGCGCGCGCCGGCGCGGGTGATGACTTCCTGGTATTTCTCGGGCGGATACGCTTTGGTGCCGCGGAACATCATGTGCTCGAAGAAATGGGCGAAGCCTGACTTGCCCGGTTCGACTTCATTGCGCGAACCCGTCTGCACGGGAATCTGCAGGGAGACGAGGTTCGGGAAGCCGGTCGGCACGATGATGATCTTCAAGCCATTGGGCAGGGTCTTTTCCGTTGCCTTGAATGGCAGCAGGTCGGCCTTGCTGGCGGCGGCGCTGTGGGCGGCGGCCGGCTTGACGGGTGCGGCGCCCAGGTTCGACGAGGCCATGGCCGACAGGGCCAGGGCGAAAGCGGGTAATAAAACGGGCATGATTCTTGACACGGGGGCTCCTTCTTTTTTTGGGAATGTGGAAAGTGCAACGCCGCAGCATAGAAGATTCTTGCCGCCCTGCATAGGGGCCGGCCGGGCTGGGCAGTGACGATTGAGTGGCCGGGCCGCAGCATGCGCGCCGCCATGCGGGCCGGGCCGGCGCACGGGGGCACGGACGCCTTACGCGAGTGTCGTTTCCGGCAAGCTGATGCGGTTGCGGCCCAGGTGCTTGGCGCGGTACAGGGCGCAGTCGGCCGTGTGGATCAGTTGCCCCAGTTCCGTGCCAATGCCGGGCAGGGCCGTGGCGGCGCCGATGCTGACGGTGACGCAGCCGCTGTCGGCACGCTTGCGTGGCAGTTGCAGCCGCTCGACGCGCTGGCGGATGCGCTCGGCCACGATGGCCGCTCCCTTGAGCGACTGGTTCGGCAGGATGACGGCAAACTCTTCGCCGCCGTAGCGGGCCACCAGGTCGTTGGCGCGCATTTCGCTGGCCACGGCGCCGGCCACCTTGCGCAGGCACAGGTCGCCGCCCTGGTGGCCGTGGTTGTCGTTGTATTCCTTGAAATTGTCGACGTCGACCATCAGCAGCGACAGGGGCTGCTCCTGCCGCTGGGCGCGCTGCCACTCGGCCAGGATGGTGTCGTCGAAGCAGCGCCGGTTGGCCAGCCCCGTCAGGCCATCGCGTGTGGCCAGGCGTTCCAGTTCCACGTGTGCGCGCTTTTCATCCGTCATGTCGCGCAGGGTTTCGACGACGGCGATCAGTTCGCCGTGATTGCCGTAGATGGGGCTGGCATCGACGGCCAGGTAGCGCCGCCGTCTCGTGCGCGGCATGTCGCACCAGTTTTCCGCGCACAGGTTGCTGCCCGTGCTGCTGCGGTATTGCTGCTGCGTATGCAGGACGCGCATGTCGCCACCGCGCCCGGCCAACAGCAGGTCGGCCAGGGTGGGGCGCTCGTCGTTGTAAAAGCAGCGGCCCGGCTCTCGCGCGCCCAGTACTTCGGCCGCCGGCACCCCCGTCAACTGCTCGCAGGCGCGGTTCCAGATCATCACCCTGCCATGCACGTCGAGTACAAAAGTGGGCACGACCAGTAATTCCATCATCTTGACGGCGAAACCCTGGGCTTCACCATACGGCGATGCGCTGGCATGTGCGTGGCTATCCGGCATGAAAGCATCCTTCTTGGGCGTGAATGGGGGCAGGCTCGTTGGCCATGATGCAGCGTCGAGCGTTGATGATGTTGATATCGAGCAATATTTTCAGTGATGGGGCATTGTCTCGTCGTGGCAGATTGGCAGGGGCAGCGATACGCGCAAGGTGGTGCCGGCGCCGCTGCGGCTGTCGATGTGCAGGCTGCCGCCGGCGGCCACCACGCGCTCATGCATGCCTGACAGGCCGCAACCGAGGCGGGGCGGCGAACCCGACAGCCCGATGCCATCGTCGCTGATGCGGCAAGCGACGGTGGCGCCCGTTTGCTGCAGGCACAGCTGGACATGCGTGGCGCGTGCATGGCGGGCGATGTTCGCCAGCGCTTCCTGCACCACGTGGTACAGCAAGGCGCCATGCGCGCGGCCGGCGGCGGCGTCGAGCCGGTAGTCGCAGCCGCAGCCGATGCCGGTGGTGCGCGCAAAGTCGGCCAGCAGTTGGTCGCAGGCCGCTTGCAGGCCGGCGTCGAGGGCCGGCGGGCGCAGGTCATGGATGACGCAGCGCAGCGCCGCGATGGTCAGGTCGACATTGCGCGCGATCACGGCCAGCTGTTGCGCCAGTTGGGGAGCCGCGCCATGCGTGCTCGTTTGCAGCATGGACAGGTCGATTTTCAGGGTCAGCAGATGCTGGCCCAGGTCGTCGTGGATGTCGCGCCCGATGCGCAGGCGTTCCTGTTCGCGCGCCTGTTGTTGGCCGCTGGTCAGGCGCACCTGCTCTGCCTCTTCTCGCAGCTGTTCCAGCGCCTCCAGGCGCAGCGCCAGGCGGTGTTGGCGCCACAGCAGCAGCGCCAGCGCGCCGAGCAGGATGGCGCAGGCCAGCATCAAGGGGGAGGGTGCGCCGGCCGGCAGCATCGGCCCGGCCGCGTATCCGGCGTGCAAGGAAGCGAGTGCAGCGGCCGCCAGGCAGGCCAGAATGCTCAGGCGGTACGGCAGGCGTAGCCAGCGTTGCATCATTTCCTCGCTCCCTAAATGTTTTCCAGCATGCAATGTTATTACAGAAAATATATTGACTCGAGGCTATTTATATTGTCTAAACGCAAAAGCTGCGCAGTTACGCCCGCCATTGTGGCTTTCTTGCTCCTGACTGCCGCGTCGGCAGGTGACGGGCACGGCATTTGCACGGGAAGTGTCATGGCGGCATATAATAGAGGGTTGTCAATCGGCTTTTGCGGTGACGGCGCTGTGCGCCGGCACCGGTGCGTACGCCCTGCGCGATGACGCCAGCCAGCTCTTAGGAAATACAGTGACTTATAGCATCAAAGAGATTTTTTATACCCTGCAGGGCGAAGGTGCGCACGCGGGCCGTCCGGCCGTGTTTTGCCGCTTTTCCGGCTGCAACCTGTGGACGGGCCGCGAAAGCGACCGCGCCACGGCCGTGTGCCAGTTCTGCGACACGGATTTCGTCGGCACGGACGGCGAACTGGGCGGCAAATTCAAGACGCCCGAGGAACTGGCCGCGCTGATCGACAGCCTGTGGCCAGCCAGCTACGCACCGAGCAAATACGTGGTGTTTACGGGCGGCGAGCCGCTGCTGCAACTGGATACGGCCCTGATCGACGCCATGCATGCGGTCGGCTTTACCATCGCCATCGAAACCAACGGTACCTTGCCCGTGCCGGCCGGCGTGGACTGGATCTGCGTCAGCCCGAAGATGGGCTCGACACTGGTCGTCCACAAAGGCAATGAAATCAAAGTGGTGATTCCCCAGTTCCAGCAAGACCTGGCTGCCTACGAACAACTGGACTTCGAGAACTTTTTTGTGCAGGCGATGGATGGTCCTTTGGCCGCGCACAACATGAAGCTGGCCATCGAAACGTGCAAAAGCAACCCGAAGTGGAAGCTGAGCCTGCAAACCCACAAACTCCTGCAAATACCTTAACAAGAAATATATGCTGACTATCACACGCAAGCTCGAATTCGACGCGGGCCACCGCATTCCCGACCACAAAAGCCAGTGCCGCAACCTGCACGGCCACCGCTACACGGTGGAAATCACCCTGGTCGGCAAGGTCATCGAAGCGGAAGGCAATTCCGACAATGGCATGATCATGGACTTTTCCGACGTGAAAACCCTGGCCAAGCAGCACCTGGTCGACGTATGGGACCACGCCTTCCTCGTCTACGAAAAAGACACGGCCGTGCGCGACTTCCTGGCCAGCCTGCCCGACCATAAGACTGTCGTCATCGACCGCATCCCCACCGTGGAAAACCTGGCGCGCATCGCCTTCGACATCTTGAAGGCCGCGTTTACCGACCATTTCGGCACGGGCTTGCACCTGCATAAACTGGTGCTGCATGAAACGCCAAATTGCTGGGCAGAAGTGACCGATGACTGAAACGCACGCTGGCGCGCAGGACGCGCGCTACATGCAGCTGGCCCTGGAGCAGGCCCAGTACGCGTGGGACCTGGGGGAAGTGCCCGTTGGCGCCGTCGTCGTCAAGGATGGCGAAGTCATCGCCGTCGGCTACAACCAGCCCATCGGCCGCCACGACCCGACGGCGCACGCGGAAGTGATGGCGCTGCGCGCGGCCGCCGAAAAGCTGGGCAACTACCGCTTGCCCGGCTGCGAGCTGTACGTGACCCTGGAACCGTGCGTGATGTGTTCGGGCGCCATGCTGCATGCGCGCCTGGCGCGCGTGGTGTATGGCGCGAGCGACCCGAAGACGGGCGCCTGCGGTTCCGTGCTGAACCTGTTCGAACAGCCGGCGCTGAACCACCAGACGACCATCGTCGGCGGGGTGCTGGCCGATGAGTGCGGCGCGTTTCTCAAGCGTTTCTTTGCCGAGCGCCGCCGCGCCCAGGCGGAAGCGCGCAAGCTGGCAAATCCGCCAGCCTGACATCAACCCAAGATGCCAGCCATGCCAGCCATCCCGGCTGGCATTTTTTATAATTGTTGCGAAATAACATCTGTCTAGACCATTTGCCATTCTCAAATGAGAATGATTCGTGTTACAGTATTGTTTTCGCCAGCAAACTTCCCTTGCGCATCGTTATCGATCCGGGTTCAAGAGCCAGCCTTTACTCTTAGACCGGATCATCATGACTACTGTGCTTCCGCAGCGCACCGCTGCAACTGTCGTATCCCCAGCTCATCTGCCTGCCCGCCGCCATAACCTGGTGCTGCGCGCCGCCTTGCTGGGCTTGTTCGCGGCGCCTTTGCTGCCTGCTACCGCGCAAACGGCCGCCATCAATGCGGGCGTGGCGGCGCAAGAGCCGGCCAAGCTGCCAGTCTTCCCGGAAATCGTCGTCAAGGCCCAGCAGGATTACGCGCGCCGAGCTGGCACCAGGACGGTTGTGACGGCGGAAGATCTGGAGCGCCGCAATGTCACCGAGATGGGTGGCATCGTGCGTTATTTACCATTGATCAGCGCGCCAGCGGCGGCCTCGGGCAGCGGCAGCGTGTGGGATGGCTCTGGGAATACGGGCTACAACATCCGCGGCCTGGAAGGCAACCGGGTCAGCCTCGATGTCGATGGTATTTCCTTGCCCGATGCGGCGCCGAAGCCCGACGCCAATACCCTCAACGCCTTCGGCACGGGCCGTGACTATTTCGATCCTGAAACCTTCCGCGAAGTGCGCATCGATTCGGGCACGACAGCCGTCAGCGGCGCCAGCCCTGGCCTGGGCGGCGGCGTGGCCTTCGTCACCAAGTCGCCCGAGGATTACCTGGGCGAGGGGCAAGACCATTACGTGGCCTATAAATACGGCCGCGCCACGGCCGACCGCAGCAATGCGCACACCTTGACGGGCGCCGCCAGGATCGGCGTCGCCTTGCAGGGCCTGGCCGTGTACGTGCACCGCGATGGCGAGCAGATGGACAGCCGCGGCACCACGCCGTCCAATCCCGACGACTGGCATTCGAACGCCTTGCTGTCCAAGCTGGTGTGGACCTTGCCTGGCGAACAGAAGCTGGACTTGACGGTCGACATGTTCGAGCGCAAGAACAAGCGCGATCTGCGCAGCAAGGTCAGCACGTATTATCCGACCGGCGTGCAGCAAGATTCCACCACCAAGCGCACGCGCGTCAGCCTGGGCCACGACGTGGTGCTCAAGGATTTCGCCCTGTTCGACCGCCTGACGTCGAAAGTGTATCTGCAGAATGCGAAAACCGAAGACCAGACGCAAGGCCTCTATACGTTTGGCAGCCCGGCCCGCCGCTCCATCGAGACCAACTTCAAGAACGACAGCATAGGCTTGAGCTCGGAAGCGTTCAAGCAGCTCAATGCGGACAACGCGCTGCTGTACGGCGTGCAACTGGAACAGCTGAAAACGCGCCGTCCTTGGCGCGAAGACCGTGTCATCGTTGCCACGGGCCAGCATCAGATCACCAACAAGAACCGCATGGCAGACATGGACACGATCAAGCTGGCCCTGTACGTGCGCGACGATCTCAGTTTCAATTTGGCCGGCAAGAAAGCCGTGCTGACGCCAGGCTTGCGTGCCGACTACCGCAAGAACGAGCCGAAAAACCTGCAAACCTATGCGATCGCCGTGCCGAACGCGGCCAGGGAAGTGCGCAAAGAAAGCGACACGTATTTCACGCCCAGCCTGAGCCTGTCCGTGGAAGTGCTGCCGCAGATGAACGCCTACGCCACTTTCACGCGCGGCACGCGCCTGCCGACGGCGGCCGAGCGCACGGGCACCTACGATTCCTTCAGCTATACGGGCACGGGGCAGGGCTATGCCGTACTCGGCAATGCCAACCTGCGCAAGGAAACCAGCAAGGCGTATGAGCTGGGCCTGAAGGGTGACGTCGTCAAGGGCTTGAGCATGCACGCCTCCGTGTACCAGACGGAATACACGGACATGGTCGACTATGTGATGCAAAAAGATGATCCGGTGAACTACCCGACCATCACGCGTGGTTTGTTCCGCCCGGAAAACATCGGCAATGCCCGCACCTGGGGCGCCGAGCTGACCCTGCGCGCGGAACTGGGCGCCTGGGCGCCTGCCATGCAGGGCTACCACGTGGACCTGGCGACGGGCGTGGCCAAGGGACGTTCCTTCAATACGCAGACGGGCGAGAGCGGCGGCCTGAACTCGGTGGCGCCGGCCAAGTCGGCCTTGACCTTCGGCTACGATCATGCGAACCAGCTGTTCGGCCTGGCGCTGACGGCCGTGCATGCGGGCGCCAAACAGGCGCCGGAAAACCTGCTGATCGGCGATGCCGGGCCTTTGTTTACCGTGCCGTCGTACACCATCTTCGACTTGTCGACCTATTGGAACGTGCACAAGAACGCGAAGATCGTCGTGGGCGTTTATAACTTGACAGATCGCAAGTACTGGGATTACGCCGCCTCGCGCAGCCTGGCCGCGGGCACCACGGCCGCCAGCCGCGCCGAGATCGAGCGCTACGCCAAGCCGGGCCGTAATGTGGCCGCCAGCCTCAGCGTCAATTTCTAGGTTTTACCGGGGAGGGGTGCTTGCCCCTCTTTTTTTCCATGTTTGATTGAATGGTCTCTCTATGAAGTTATCCAAACTCGTTCTATCCCTGCTAGGCAGCCTGCTGATCGCAAACGCAAGCGCGGCCCCAGCCACTTTGGCGGAACGCTGGTCCACCTTGCGCACGGAACAGCCGAAGCTGCAGATCCGCGACGCGGCGCGCGCGCTGGATGTGTCCGAAGCGCAATTGCTGGCAACCAATATCGGCAAGGGTGTCACGCGCCTGCAGGCCGATGGCAACCAGCCGCGCGAAATCATGCGCGCCGCGCTGGACCTGGGCATCGTGCAAGCGATCACGCGCAATGAAAACGGCGTCATCGAAACGACGGGCGTCGCCAGCAAGTTCAAGCAGGCGGGCGTCAAGTCGGAACAGGCCGACGCCAAGCAGGATCCGGAAACGGAGGCGCGCCAGCGCAATATCGCCGGCGGCTACCTGGGCGGCCAGATCGACCTGCGTTTCCACTTTGAAAACTGGAAATACGCGTTTGCCGTGGAACAGGCGGGCCGCGACGGCAAGCCGACGCGCAGCCTGCAATTTTTTGACGCCAACGGCACGGCCGTGCACAAGATCTACCTGCGCAACGAGCCTGGCGTGGCCGTCTACGATAAATTGGTGGCGACCTTCCGCCTGCCGCAGCAAAGCGCCGAACTGAACGTGCTGGCCGTGGCGCCCAAGGCCGCTGAAAAGCCCGATGCCGAGATCGACGTCAAGGAATTCCAGCTGGCCTGGAAAGACATGACGGACGTGCACCAGTTCGCGCAAATCATGCGCGAATTCCATCTGTCGCGCGAACAGGCCCTGCGCCTGGCGCCGGCCGGCGTGGTCGAGCGCGTGACGCCTGAAGCGCTGCGCACCCTGCTGGAAAACGCGGCCAAGGACAAGGTCGCCATTATGGTGTTTCTGGGCAACGAAGGCTTGACGCAGATCTACAGCGGCAAGATCGAGAAAACCATGGCCGCCGGCGGCTTCTTCAACGTGCTCGATCCGGACTTCAACCTGCATATCCGCGACACGGCCCTGCGCAGCGGCTGGGTCGTCAAGCGCGGCGGCGTGACTTCCGTCGAATTCTTCGACAAGGACGGCACCCAAGTGGTTTCCTTCTTCGGCGTGCGCGAACGGGGCAAACCGCAGCCGCAAGCGTGGGTGGATCTGGCCGATTCCTTGCCCAAGGCCAAGTAAGTTGCAGCACAGTTGCCGCGCGCCGTACCGGCGCGGCAACACTTCAGCTGAGTACCGCGTGCCGGTCTCATGTCTGAAGCACAATAGTGGTATGCTGATTGCAAGGCCGCAGCGATCGTGCCTGCGTGCTGGTTCCTGGAAAAGAGGCAATCATGGCAACCATCATGGCGAACGGCCTCAACATAGCTTATGAAAGCCACGGCGACCCCAACGATCCGTGCGTGCTGCTCGTCATGGGCCTGGGCATGCAACTGATTGCCTGGCCGGCGGACTTCGTCGAAGGCATCGTCGAACAAGGGTTTCGCGTGCTGCGTTTCGACAACCGCGACAGCGGCCTGTCGAGCAAGATGGCGCAGGCGGGCAAACCGTATCTGCCGCTGGCCTACGTGAAAAACCTGCTGGGCTGGCCCCTGAAAACTTCCTACACCCTCAATGACATGGCTGATGACGCGCTCGGCTTGCTGGCGGCCCTGCGCATTGCACAGGCGCACGTGATCGGCGTGTCGATGGGCGGCATGATCGCGCAAGTGATGGCGGCGCGCGCGCCGCTGCAGGTGCTAAGCTTGACGTCCATCATGTCGAGCAGCGGCCGGCGCGGCTTGCCCGGCCCCACGCGGGCCGCGCGCAATGCCTTGTTGCAACGCCCGAAACGCAACGCCAGCCGCGCCGAACTGATGGCGCACATGGCGGCTACCGTGCGCGTCATCGGCAGTCCCGCCTATCCCGTGTCGGAAAAACTGCTGTACCAGCGCATCGAAGCGGCGTTGCAGCGGGGCAGCTGCCCGGAAGGCGTGGCGCGGCAGATGGTGGCCATCGCCGCCTCGGGCGAGCGCACGGCCTTGTTGCCGAGCATCAGTTGCCCGGCGCTCGTGATCCATGGCGCGGCCGACCCTCTGATCCCCGTCGCCTGCGGCATCGATACGGCGGCGCTGATCCCGGGCGCCCGGCTCGAGGTGATCGAAGGCATGGGGCACGACATGCCGCCCCAGCTGATCGAGCGCCTGCTTGCCTTGATCGATGTGCATCTGCAAGGTAAGATGGCGCCCCAGATGCGCTCCCAGCCAGCCTAGGCGCGCCCACAACTTTTGAAGGCACGGGCATTTTGAAGACACCTGAGATTGGCATCGCCATCGTTGCACCGGGCGGTTATGCGCCCGACGCGGCGGCTTTGGAGCGCGGCATCGCCCGCTTGCAGGCGCAAGGCGCCACCGTCCACAATTACTACGACCCGGAACACACATTCCAGCGCTTCGGCGGCACGGATGCGGGCCGCCTGGCGCAGCTGAACGCGGCCGCTGCCGACCCGGACGTGCAGGTGGTGATCGCCTTGCGCGGCAGCTACGGCATCAGCCGCATCCTGCCCGAGATCGATTTCGAGGCCATGGCCGATAGCCGTAAACTGTTTGTCGGCTACAGCGACTTCACGGCCTTCCACATGGGCTTGATGGCGAAAACGGGCCGCGCCAGCTTTGCCGGCCCCATGATCTGCGACGATTTTACGCGTGACGAGCCCGAGCAATTTACGCTTGATCAGCTGTGGTCGTGCCTGGCCGGTCCCACGCACACGGTCACGGGCACGGCGGCGGGCAATCCGCAGGTCGAGCTGCAAGGCAAGCTGTGGGGCGGCAATCTGGCGATGCTGGTCCACTTGCTCGGCACGCCGTATTTCCCCGAAATCGATGGCGGCGTTTTGTTCCTGGAAGACGTCAACGAACACCCGTACCGGGTCGAGCGCATGCTGCTGCAATTGCTGCACGCGGGCGTGTTTCAGCGTCAGCAAGCCGTGGTGCTTGGTGATTTTTCCGCCTATAAATTGAGCCCCATGGATAACGGCTACGATTTTGACGCCATGCTGGCCTACGTGCGCGAACGCCTGCCCGTGCCCGTGCTGACGGGACTGGAATTCGGCCATATCCGCCGCCGTGTCACCTTGCCGTTCGGCGGTCATGCGCGGTTGCAATCGGATGCGTCCGGCTTCAGCCTGCAAGTGACCGGCTACCCGACCCTGGCGCGCCCCTGAACTCCCTGAACGCCATTAGCGCCAAGCCCGGCAGGTTGCTGCAGCTCGATGTGCTGCGCGGCCTTGCCGTGTTCGGCATTTTGCTGGTGAATATCTGGGGCTTTGCCTGGGGCACGATTTCCTTGCGCTACGGCACCTTGCCGGCGCAGCCGCCCGTGCTGGACCAGATGGTCATCTTTGGCGTGGCGGCGCTGGCGCAATTCAAGTTCTATCCCGTCTTCGCCTATTTGTTCGGCGCCGGCTTTGCCCTGCAGACACGTTCCCTGAAACGCCAGCTGGGCAGCTGGGAGCAGGCGCAAGCGGCATATCGGCGCCGGCTGCGCTGGCTGCTCGTGTTTGGTCTGCTGCATGGTTTCCTCATCTGGAACGGCGACGTGCTGACCTCGTATGCGGTGGCCGGCATGCTGATCCTGCCGCTGGCAGCGGCCAAACTGACCCGCATACGCAACCGCGCCTGGCTGGTGGCGGCCGGTTTCCTGCTGTTCATGTGTTTGCTCATTCCCGTGGGCCAGCAGGGCGGTGCGCCGGACATCGCGCGCGACCTGCAAGGCTTTGCGGAGCGCTACGCCATCTACACGCAAGGCAATGTATTGACCGTGGCCAGACTGCGCGCCAACGATTTTCTTGTCTCCTTGCTGTACGCCATCGTCATGCTGCCGCACATCATCGTGCTGTTCCTGCTGGGCATCCTCTCCGTACGCTTGGGCTGGCTGACGCAGCCGCGGCGCCACCAGCGTCTGTGGCTCCGCGTGCGTGCCGTGGGGCTGGGCGTGGGCTTGCCGTTCAATCTGCTGGCGGCGGGCGCCGTCGCGTGGCAGGTGGCCGATCCATATCAGACCGTGTTCGATACGGCCCTGTTCGAAGTGGGTCTGTTCGCTGGCGGGCCCGTGCTGGCAGCCGGCTATGTGGCGGCGCTGATGCTGGCCGGTCCTTTCATGCTGCGCTGGCTAGGCGCATGGCTGGCGCCCGTGGGACGCATGGCGCTGAGCAATTATCTGCTGCAATCGGTGATCGGCACGTGGCTGCTGCAGGGGCCTGGCCTGGGTTGGGGCGCAAGCCTGCGTCCGGCCGAGATGCTGGGCCTGGCCGTAGTGATCATGACAGGGCAGGTGCTGCTGAGCCGTTACTGGCTGCGGCACTTTCGCCAGGGGCCGATGGAAACGCTGTGGCGCCGGCTGGCTCGGTTGCCTTAATCGGTACCCCAGTCAAACGCGCCTTGCGCCGCGGCCGGTGGCGGCTTGGGTTTGGCGGACGGCACCAGTGGATTATCGACGGCATGCCATTCAAATAATTCCACGTCGAGCATGCAGGTGCGCGCCAGGTGCAGCGCCTGCTCGGGTGTCAATGCGGGGTCGATCCAGCGGTGCGCGTCTTCCAGGCTGACGGCCACGGGTCGGCGGTCGTGGATATCGACCATGCCACCGAGACTGTCGGCAGTCACCAGCACGAAACCTGCCTCTTCGCGGTTGTGCTTGTACGGCCCGAACTGGGCCAGCGCCAGCAGGAACAGGCGCGTGCGGTCCTTGCGGTGGATGTGCCACGGCTGTTTGCTGCCTTTCTCTCCCGTCCATTCATACCAGCCGGAAACGCTGACGATGCCGCGCCCCGCGCGCAACAAGGGCTTCCAGTAGGCGCCGGCGAGTTTTTCCAGGCGGGCATTGATGGCGATGGGGATTTTTTTCTTGCCGGGGGCGGGCACGGCTTGGGCGGCCCAGGCGGGGCGGTAGCCCCAGAAGACATCATCGACCCTGCGTACGCCATCCTGGATATGCAGCACGGGCCGGTAAGTGCCCGGCGACACGTTCAGGTGCGGCTCGGCCTCGCTGTCGAACACCGCGTCGGTCCAGCCAAACGATGACGCCAGCTCGGGCGCCGTGTCATTTTGATCGAGTCGTCCACACATGGCCAAATCATACCTGATCGCCGGGCGCCGCGAGGCAGGCGCGTGCGTGCTTTCTGTGTGTGATCAAACGTACAGACTGCTTACGCGCGCGGGCGCACAGTGAGGTCAGTCAGATCCCTGACGCTCTCGCCTCGGAGGAAATATGTCTTTTGAAAATCCCACCATCCACAAAGGTTTTATTATCAGCGCCACGGCCAGCCAGCGCCGTGATGGCCGCTGGGTCGGCTCGTACGTCAGCCAGAACCAGGCGTGCGGCGCGTATGCGGATACCTGCGACTATGACGATTGCAGCAATGAAAAAGAAGCGCAGCAACTGGCCTTGTCGGTCGGCTGGCGCCTGGCCGATGGCGTGCCGGCACGCTGAAACGGCCTTAGCGCTTGCCCCGCAGGGCCAGCACCAGGCCTGCAAATGGAAACAGCAGGGCGGCGCCCAGCCGTACGGAGGTCAGGGAAGCGGTCTCCACGCCCAGCACATGGGGCAAGGCCAGCAGTAACAAGGGCGCGGGCACGGCAAGCGCGAAGAAAAACAGATACCACGAGTAGCCATTTTTCTTCGCCAGCAAGGCGATCAGCGCGCAGCCGACGAGGAAGACCAGCGGTAAATTCACAAATTCCATGGTGTTGAGTTTTCATCCGGGAAAGCGCATGATTATACGCGCCACCCCGGGTGACCGGATGGGCTTGTCGGCCTCAGTTACCGACGAAATCCGGCGGCTGCGACGCCTGTTTTCCGGCCACCAGGCCATCGGCTGGCAGCAGCGCCTTGATGGCGCCGTTATAGATGAGTTCCTGGGCATACGCCGACGCCTCGATCAAGGCCGCATGCACGGACTTGAAACTGCTCGGCGTTTCAATCAAGACGGGCTTTGCATACACCTGCTGCGTATCGCCGCGCCTGCTGATCAAAATCATGCCCCGGTAGCGCCCATCCTTCTCCAGCGCCCCCGCCACATGAAATTCATACCCCCTGATCTGGTGCTTTTGTCCCTGATCCATGTCTCCCGCCTCCAGACCTGATTGTCATGGCTTTGGACTATCCATTCGATTGGAATAGCTGAGTGTTTGATCTGAATCAATACGTTCACAGAAAAGCTTTAACGAACGTATCGACGCTTGTCGCAAGCGTAGCGAGCGGAGGTGATTTGTGGCTGAGAAGCGCAACCGCACTTTGGTGCGGTGAGCATCGCCAGCCGCAAGGCGCCCTGCGGAGTAGCTTGCGGCAGCCGTCATCACCCAGCGCGAATGGCGCGGATCTGCTGGGCGGTTTCCTCGATCTCGCGATACGCTTCCTGGATATAACCATTGATCGGGTGTCCATCCATCCACTCGAAATAGGCGCGCTCGTCGTGTTTGATGGCAAAGGGAATGTGGTGGTCGCGTATCGATTCGGCCGTTTCGCGCACCAGCGAGGCAAAAAGCAGCTCAATAGTTTCCATGATGGTCACCTTGCAAGACAGGAATGCGGAGCATTTAATGTAGCACAAAGCAGGCCGGCGGCGGCGATGCTTGCCTGTCGTGCGTGCCCAGGCCTCAGGCAGGATGACCGATATGCTCGTACAGGATCACGCAGCCGATAACGATCAGCACGAGGCCGCCCACCAGCTCGGCGCGCCGGCCCGCCACCGTGCCCAGCACGCGGCCCAGCATCACGCCCAGGGTCACCATGACGAAGGTGGAAAAACCGATGGCGGCGGCAGTCACGACAATATTTGCGCCCAGCAAGGCCAGGCCCGCGCCCACCACCATGGCGTCGATGCTGGTGGCCAGGCCCGTCACGGCCAGCACCCAGAACGAGTGCGACTGGGCCGGCGCTTCTTCTTCGTCGCTATCGCCGAGGGCATTGCGTATCATCAGCAAGCCGATGACGCCCAGCAGGCTGAAGGCGATCCAGTGGTCCCATGCTTCCACGTAGGGCGCTGCCACGCTGCCCAGGGCCCAGCCGATGATGGGCGTGATGGCTTCGATGACGCCAAAGATCAGCCCCGTGCGCAGCGCCTCGCGCCATTGCGGCTTGTGCAGGGCGGCGCCCTTGCCCACGGCGGCCGCGAAGGCATCGGTGGACATGGCAAGCGAGAGGGCGGCGGTGGCGGCGAAATTCATCGTTGGCTTTCAGTAAAACTTGGCTGGGATGGTAAGTTGCAAACTATAAACCCGGCGATTTTACCCTACGTACAGCACGACCATGGAAGCGGCCAGGCAATACGCGCCAAAGAGATGCCAGCGACCCTGTTCCAGCCAGCGCGACAGCCAGCGCAGGGCCAGCAAGCCGGCCAGAAACGAGAGCAGCATGCCCAACAGGCTGGGACCGAGCAGGTGCAGCAGGCTGTTGCCGTGTTCGAGGTGGTCCAGGCTGCCGCTGGCCACGGCCTGGTAGAAGCGCCAGCCTTCCTTGACCAGCACGGCCGGCGTCAGCACGACGGCCAGGGCGAAGCTGAATTCCTCGGCGCGGCGCTGCGGCACACCCATGGCGATGCCGGCGGAAATCGTGGCGCCCGAGCGGGAAAAGCCCCGGAAGGGCAGGCACAGGCCTTGCACGGCGCCGATTACCATCGCCTTGCCGATGGACAAGCTGCCATGCTGGCGCGCTTGCTGGCGCGAGGACACAATGATCAGCACGCCGGCGGCAGCCAGCGCGGCGGCCATCAGTTTCGCGTTGCCGAACAGGTGTTCGATCTCGAATCCGGGGGCATCCTTGCTCATGAAATGGGTAATACCCTTCAGCAAGCCGAAGCCGACGATGCCCGTCAGGGCCGTGGCGGCCACGAGCAGCAGGACATTGCTGCGAAAGGCGCTGGCCGAACTGAAATACGTGGCGCGCCAGGATTTCCAGAAATACACGATGACGGCAAACATGGTGCCCGTGTGCAGCATCACCAGCAGCATGGTCAGTTCTGGCGACGTGGGGTCCAGGCCCATCAGCTTTTCCGCCATGATGACGTGGGCGGAGCTGGACACGGGCAGCAGTTCGGCGAAGCCCTGGACGATGGAAAGAATAAATAGTTGCAAGAAGCTCATGGGTATCTGTAATCGGGCTGGGAGAAGGGCCGCCGATTTTACCCGCCAGATGTGGCGAGCCAACCCCGCGCAAGATTACAGTTTGTCCATCTTGTTATTGGCCGGCCGTTCCTTGTGGATTGAACACGGCGCGAAAAGCCCGCAGAGCTGCCGGGTGATAGATGGTGCCATGGGTTTCTTCCGGCATCTTTTCCACATGCCATTGCAAGCCCGACGGCGCCTGTTTTGCCAGCACGTCGGCCAGGCGCTGTACTTCGATGGCGATGCCTGACTCGCTGCTGGACGCCAGATATAAGCTGTGTTTGCCTGGCTTGCCCTTGGCCATCAGCGCGGCCGCCTGGCGCGGCAGCGCGCCCTGATTCCACCACAGGCTGGGGTCGAACGCCAGGTAATGGTCGAACAGCTGCGGCTCCAGCAGATAGGTTTCCACGACGAACAGGCCCGCCAGCGATTCGCCGACGATGGCCGTTTCGCCCGTCGTGCGGTAGCGGCGCTTGATTTCCGGCATCATTTCATCGCGGATGAAGGCCCGGTAAGCGGACGCGCCGCCCACTGCGGGCGCGATCTTGCGGTCTTCGGCGCTGTCCGTCGGTCCCGTCAGGTCGCGCCGGCGCTGGGTGTTTTGCATGCCGACCAGCATGAAGGGGCGCATCGTGCCATTCGCTACCGACACTTGCAGCAAGCCGGCCACGTGCAGGAAATCTTCCGCCACGCCGCCGTCGGGCATGTACAGCACAGGCAGTGGTGCATCTGGCGCTGTATCCCAGGCGCGCGCCACGTACACATTGATGTGGCGCTTTTCCCGCAGCGCCTGCGAATCGATGCTGAAACTTTCGCCGATGACGAGCGGCGTGGCCGCGCTGGCGGCAGCGGTAGCGGTGAGGGGGAGGTAACTGGACAGCAGCAGGGCGGCGGTGAGGTGCAGTGCAAGGCAAGAGCGGCGCATGGTTTCCCGTGATAAGAGTTGGATCGATGGCATGTCCTCTTATAGGCATGCCATCGGGTGATTCTATCTTATCTTTGAAGCAGCATTACTTGATCGTCAAGAGTTGACGCTCGCGTACAATACCGGCCTTGTCGACCGTGTAGGCAACCAGCAGCGCGCCATCCTCGGCGCAGGCATGGCAGGTCATCATGGGCGTGGAAAACAGCAGGCGCTGGCCGCCATCGTCGGTGGCCGTGCTGCCGACGAAATCGGCGGGCGCAAACGGGACGGAGTCTGGATGGGCGGCGGCAAACGCGCGCCAGGCCGGTGTGGCGCGGTCTTCCTCGCGCACGGAACCTTCGTCGACGTCGATGGCCGCGCCATCGCTGCCGATCAGCAAGGTGCCTTCATTCGTGTTGGCGCGGAATGGATAGGTGACGGTGGCCAGGGCCGCCTTGCCCAGCGGGCGCCAGGCCGAGATGAAGCCGGCCTTGTCCGCCTTGACCAGCATCCTGGCGGCGGCGATGGCTTGCGGGTGCGCGCCGCTGCGCTGCATGGTGCGCAGCAGGCAGACGTCGGGCGCCGTGGGCGATTGTTCGCTGCGGCAAGCAGGCAGCGAACGTTCTTGCCAGACGGCACGCGCGTCGATGGGGCCGATGGGCGGGAGGCTGGCCGCCTGCGCGGCCGCCAGGTTGGACAAGGCCAGCACGGCGCAGCAAAATACGTGGCGGGAAAATCGTGTGAGCATGGGCGTCTTTCAATAGCGGAAACAAGAGTTGCCGATTATAGAAGGGCGCTGGCGTGCAAGCGCGCACGGAACGTCCGGCTTGCGCCTCGGTTAACATTTTTTTGCCGCCGCCTGGCGCAAGGCCTTGGCTTCCTGCTTGTTGGGGATGTGCGGACGCGTGGCCAGCTCCGCCTTGACGGCGGCGATGGCGGCGCCGAACAGCTGTTCGGCCTGCTCCACGCTGGCGCCCGCATAGTGGTGCTGGTTGGACTGGGCCGCGCGCAGCCGGCGCAGCAGCGCCAGCAGTTGCTTGCCGTGCATGCTGGCCAGGTCTTGCTCCAGCACTTGCTGGACCACCGCGCCTTCCACATGGTCGGGGTCGATCAGGCGCAGCAAGGCCAGGCCTTCGGGTTGTGGTGCCGGCGTCAATTTGTGCATCCGTCCATTCTAAACGAGGCCAGGATTACAGGTATTCCCAGATTTCATCGAAGGTTTCGCGTGCGAAATCGTTGCGCCAGGCTTCCGAATTCTTTTCACGGCTGACGGCAAACACGGCGCGCCACGTCTGCTTCGGCGAGCTGGTGTAGCTTGCGGCAATCTTTTGCAGGCCGGCCGTGCATTGCTCGACCTTGCAGCCGCTCTTCGCCAGTTGCTGGGCGGCGGTCGCCCATGTCACAGGCACCTTGACGACCTGGCATTCGAAGCTGACGGCGGCCGTCTGCATGCCGTTTTGCACCGTCACCGGGTCCGCCTTGGTGGCCTGGCAAACGGCGCCGTTCTTGGCGGCGATGACATTGGCGGCCAGCAGTTCGGCGGCCGGCGTGACGGCTGCGCGCATGTCGGCGGGGAACAGGTCGGCGATCAGCTTGCCCGTTTGCGTTGGGAACTGGGCGTCCGCTTCCTTCAGGGCGCTGTACGACGCGTATTCGGCGCTTTGCTGGCCCGCCAGGCGGGTGGGGCGCAGGTAGGCGTTGAGTTTGGCAACGCTGGCTTCATCCTGGTTGATGATGGTCCTGATGTACAGGTCGGCGACGGCCAGCGGCGCCAGTTCGACAGCGGTGGGTTCAGCCGCCACGGCGGGTTGCATCAGCGCGGCGGCGAAGGTGGCGGCCAGCAGTCTGGCGGCAGGGAATTGCTTGTGCATGTATTTTCTCCACGATTCAATGTCAGGCGCCAAAAGATGCTCCATAGCAACTCTGGCGCGCGCATTATAGATGGTGAAAGTCATAACGTTGCACACATTAGGCGTCCGCCTTGCTGGCCGCTTCAAGCAAGGACAGCAGCAGCTCCTTGCGCCGTCCTTCCGCCTTGCGCGCCAGGGCCGCCAGTTTTTCCAGTTTGCCCCAGACGGGATACAGCATGTGTTCCACCAGATAGCCGTCCAGTCCTTGCAGTTGCTGGCAGAACAGCTCCAATTTTTCCACCTCGTCCAGCTCCGCCTGGATCTTGACCTTTGCGTTGTCCGTGCATGCGCGCAGGCACGCCGCCAGCACGGGAGCGGAGTCGCGCGTGATGCCGTGTTGTTCGGCAAAGGCCGCCGTGAACTGGTCCTGCACGGACTGGTGTTCCTCGTCGACACTCTCCATGTAATGCTGCACCAGCGGGAAATAGCGGGCATCGAGCAAGCCCAGCCCAAACACGGCATAGCTGCCGGGCATGCAATTCTTTTCGCCTTCCGTGTCGGCATAGAATTCGAATTGCTCGATGGCCGCGCGCGCATACGCTTCCAGCTGCGGTTGCAGGGACGCATGGGCGAGGGCGTTGGCAAAGAAGCGGTGCGTGTCGGATTTCGCCAGTCCCTTGATCGGCAAATATGCCTTGGCCTTGGATTTGAGCTTGATCTGGTAGCTTTTCGGGAAACCGGCTTGCAGCAAATGCGTGATGAAGGCCAGCGCCTGCGCATACGCGCCTTCTTCTTCCTGTGTGATGGTAATGCTGATCGTGGCAAACACATCGTTGGCGCGGCATTCCAGCAGCGTATTTTTTACGTGGATGTCGGCATCGGGGAAAGTGCCGCTGCCTTCCTTGAGCATGCGCACGGCCCGTTCGCTGCCCAGTTCGCGCGCGATTTCCAGGAATGTGAGGCCTGTCGATTTGGCGTAGCTCGGTTCGTGGCGCAAGATCATCACGGCGCCATACAGCAGCAGGTCGATCGGCTGCAGTGTCTTTCCGTCGGGCAAGACGCCCTCCTTCAAGGTGTATTCGGTGGCGCTGTAGCTCGATTTCTGCACATCATAAAACTGCGGCAGGAACTGTTTTTCCGCCCACGCCGACACGGCCTGGATGATATCGCCGCGATGTTCGGCCAGTGCCTGCGGGCGTGACTTGTTCAACTGCTCGATGCGTTCAAATTGCGCGATCGTCCAGGCGATATCGGGCTGCGGAAACAGCTGGGGATCGAGCAGGTGGCGCGTCAGGAAGAAGGTTTCCAGTTTCTTCGTCGGCCTGCTGCCATGCGTGAGCTTTTGTTCGATATACGCGTGTATGTTTTTCAGCAAGGCCTGGCGCTTGCCGTCGTTGACGTATTCCAGCAAGGTCAGGTGCAGCTTGCCCTGCGCCGTCTGGAACTTGCCGCGCAAGGTGAAACGGTAGTCGATCATCGGCGTGTCGACCAGCGGCGCCAGGCGGGCTTGCACCAGCGCCGTCAGCCGCGGTGCGATCAAGTCACGCACTTGCGCATCATCAAGGCGCGCCGGCGTCCGGGGACGCACGTCGTCGTCGAAGCCCAGGTCGATTTCATCGGCAGTGGCGCGGCCCGGTTTGTAATCGAGCATGAAGTCGCTGAAGACGCCCGCTTGCAAGGTGGTCCGATTCACGGCCTCTTCCAGGTCCGTGCGCTGCAGGCGCTCATCGAACCAGGCGTGGATCGCCGTCGTCATTTCTTGTGTTGCCTGCTCTAACAGTGTGCTCATTGACTTCCTTGCCTGGCGCGTGACAGTGCCATGTTTAATATAAGGCACTATTTTAGGTGCACAGGGCCGGCTGCAACAAGGGCCACACACGAGCTACTACTGGTATGCGCTTATGTTCGGTGGCAGACGGTAGCTTGTGCGCCTTGTCGCTATTCTCGGCGTATTTCCAGCGGAAAATCGCGCCGAGCTTGCGCGCCATTGCCGCGACAACCTTGTCAGGAGCCGCCCGGCCATGCCCTATGAAATTCTCCGCGACAGCATCGCGCTCGAGCAGGCGGGTGACGCCATCCGCTTCCATTTGTCCGTCTTCGGGGCGGAAAAGACTTGCCGTATCACCGTCACGGCCTTGTACAGCCTGGATCAGGGACAGGGCGGCGACTTGTTGGCCATTTTCGACGCACATCGCCTGCGCATCGGCCAGCGCGCCTTCTCCTACCTGAGCCGCGATTTGCTGGTCAGCGGCGTGGTCTTGCGCGCCCTTGATTTCTAGTCACTTTTTCCTGCGCTGATGCGCGCGCCTTGGCCAGGTATGGTATTTCCGCACAGATCGTCAAGTAAATGCAGGTATGGCTGGACGGAAATGTTACATCTGGGTATTCTGCGCATCTGATACTTATTTCTATACAGAAAAAGTTAAGAGGGCGGTTCGGGTCGGCGGCAACGCGGCGCGCACTGCCAAGCAAGGTCAGGCATGCAAAGGTGAAGTCGTCCGCTTGCTGAGCGAAACGGTCGTGTTTCGGCTCGCGGCGGACAGGGAACAGTGCTGTCATCTTTAAAATAGTAGGAGAGGTTGCTCATGGATGCAGAAAAGGATGTTGTGTACGGTACAGAAGATTTGTTGATGAGTTTGTGCAACTCGGTGGTTCGGGTGCTCAACGTTGCAACGCAAAGCAAGGTCAATTACTCAGGCATGGTGCAGCGCATCACCAAGACGGGCCTGAAGCCGGACATCGGCTGCTTCGTGATGTTCGATGGCGGTTTCACGGGCCTGGTCGTGCTCAATTTTGCCGCCGATACGGCGATGGAAATCTACGAGCGCTACATGTTGCACATGGGTATGCCGAAGTCGGAGCTGGCCAGCTTCTACACGTCGGACGAAGTGTCGAACATCATGGGCGAGCTGATGAACCAGATCGTCGGCGACTTCACGGGCAAGGTGCGGCGCGAGCTGCAAACGAACATCACCCAGAGCCAGCCGAAGATGCTGGTGCTGAACAAGCAGGTGATGCTCAGCGTCGACACGCCGCTGGATCGCCCGGAAATGCGTCGCGTCACTTTCTACACGGAAAAGAACAATATTTTCTACCTGGAACTGGCGATCGACCGTACCGAGTTCATCAAGCTGCACGATTTCGATTCGCGCGAAGTCGACGCCGACTCGCTGATGGATGGCGAATTCGCGAACCGCGAACGTAACGCCGCCCCCGCGCCTGCGGCGGAACCGGAAGACGACGACAACGCCGACCTGCTCAAGTCGCTGGGCATGTAAGCAGCGGTATCGGAGAGCGGCCGGCGGCCGGTTTGCCGCCGGCCGCTGCCGTATACAGCTTACAAAGTCTTGCTCATGAAGATACGGCTCGTGCCTTCGGGACTGCAGGCGATGTCGCCGAAGCGGCGCCAGCCGCGACGCTCGTAGAATTCGGGCGCCTGGAAACTGATGGTGTACAGCACCGCCGAGGCGCAGCCGCGCCGGCGGCCTTCCTCTTCGAACTGCGCCAGTATCTGGCTGCCCAGTCCCAGCCCCCGCAAGGCGGCGGGCAAATAAAACAAATCGAGAAACAGCAGGCCCAGCGAGGTTCTACCCATGGCACCGCCCAGCACCCGCTGGCTGTCGCGGTCGCGCACGACCACGCTCAACACCTGCCTGTCCTGGTATCGCGTGATCGCATCGTTATAGGCGTTCAAGCCGTCGAGGATGGTTTGCTCGACCTCCGCATCGATCGTGGCGCTGACGGAAATGGTGTAGGGCAAGGCCTGGTGCTGGTTGGCGGGCATGGCGGGCAGGTGAATAGTCGATAACTGTATGAATATACAGTACCTTGACTATTTCTGTCCATTTTGTTGCGGCAATATCAATGTTTCCATGCGGCGCATGCCCACCATGCCGCTGTGCTGGCTGTCATCGAGCGACCAGTATTCGAGCGCATACGCATAGCTGCCATCGATGATGGTCAGCGATTCCTTCTGGCGGCCGTTGGGCATCTTGTAGTACAGGCGCCGCGCGGGCCTGCCATCGACCGTGTGCCTGAACGTCTGCGGGCTGAGGGAAGCGCGCTTGCCCGCCTTGCCCGCCATCGACATTGCCGTGATCGTCACGTAAGCGCGGTCCGGGCAGCGGGCCAGCAGGTGGGCGCCGCTCAGGACGGTGGGCTGCGTTTGATCGAGCGGCAAGCCGAATGGATGTACGCCGGCGATATCCTGGCACCCCATCTGCTGCGCCAAGGTACTTAGCACGGCCGGATCGAGCGCGCCGGTATAGTGTTTTTCGGCGGTTTGAGCCTGGCCCAGCGCCAGGCGGCGTTCCAGTTCGGCCAGCGAGATGTCGCTGGGCACGGGCAGCGGCGCGGGTGCGTCGGGATCGGCGGCCTTCGACGTTTCCGCCTGCATGCGCGAGGCAACGGAGTGGCTGCTCCCGGATGTGCCATCGAGGGCGTGGGCGAATGGCGCGGCGCTGGCAAGGGCCATGGCCAGCGATAAGGCCGTGTGTTTCAGCATGAAATTTCCTGCAATCTGATCCAAGTGGCACGCATTGTGTCTCAGATTGCCTGCGCATGCGCGTTCCTTGCTTCCTTGCTTGATTCCTTCTAACGTGCGGCCATCGCCGACGCAATTTCGATCGAACTCAGTTTCCAGTCCCACACGCCATGGCGCTGCAGGACCAGCGCGCCGTCCTGCGCAGTGCCGTCTTTCGCCCGCACCACGAAGGTGTTCAAGCCGGCATAGCCTGCCGAATACTCGGCCTTTTTCTGCGCGCCATCGGCGGGCGCGTCCGCGTTCGTATTCACATCCGCTTGCGGGCTGACGGCGCTCTTGTTGACCAGCGCGACGACGCCTGCTGGCGAGACCATCGTGTCGACCATCTTGCCCAGCATGGCGCCGGCGATCGACTGGCCCAGGGCGGCCAGCGGGTTGTCGCTGCCGGCGGTGGCCGCGATGCTGCGCGCCATGCTCGCCTCCAGTTGCGTCTTGATACTGGCGCGCAGGGCGGGAAAGTCCACGTGTTCGGCCAGGGCTTCGGCATTGCGTTCGGCCAGAGCGGTCTTGATCTGGTGCAGGGCATAGTAGGGCGAAGCATAGGCGGTGGCGACGACGGCAACGGCGACCACGGCCGCGGCGATGGTGATTTTTTTCAAGTGAAGCCTGTGAGGTGGAGGGTAGAAACGGATGGCACGCAGCGTATCTGCTAAATGGAAGTACGGCAATCATATTTTCTTGCCATTATTTCTCCGCATGCACCCCGGTGGCCCTTGGCGGACCACTATAGAGTGATGATGGTGGGTGCTGTATAATGGGAGAAAAGTACTTAACTAGCTGTTTTAACTGAATAAAGACCCGAAATCACATGCTTTCAACCGCAAATATTACGATGCAGTTTGGCGCCAAGCCATTGTTTGAGAATATCTCCGTCAAGTTCGGCGACGGCAACCGCTATGGCTTGATCGGCGCCAATGGCTGCGGCAAGTCGACGTTCATGAAGATCCTGGGCGGCGACCTGGACCCGTCGGGCGGCAACGTCATGCTCGATACCAACGAACGCCTGGGCAAGCTGCGCCAGGATCAGTTCGCCTTTGAAGACATGCGCGTCCTCGACGTCGTCATGATGGGTCACACGGAAATGTGGGCCGCCATCCAGCAACGCGACGCGATCTACGCGAACCCGGAAGCGACGGACGACGACTACATGCAGGCGGCCGAGCTGGAAGGCAAAGTGTCCGAATACGACGGCTACACGGCCGAATCGCGCGCCGGCGAACTGCTGCTGGGCGCCGGTGTCGCCATCGACCTGCATCAAGGTCCGATGAGCAATGTGTCGCCAGGCTGGAAGTTGCGCGTGCTGCTGGCGCAGGCGCTGTTCTCGAACCCGGACATCCTGCTGCTCGACGAACCGACGAATAACCTGGACATCAACACGATCCGCTGGCTGGAAGACGTGCTCAACGAGCGCAACTCGACCATGATCATCATTTCCCATGATCGCCACTTCCTGAACCAGGTGTGCACCCACGTGGCCGACATGGACTACGGCACGCTGAAGATTTATCCAGGCAACTACGACGAATACATGTTCGCCTCGACCCAGGCGCGCAATCAGCAGCTGGCCAACAACGCGAAAGCAAAAGACAAGGTTGCCGAGCTGCAGGAATTCGTGCGCCGCTTCGCCGCGAACAAGTCGAAGGCCCGCCAGGCGACTTCGCGCGCCAAGCAGATCGAAAAGATCAAGGTCGACGACATCAAGCCATCGTCGCGCGCCTATCCGTTCGTGCGTTTCGACGGCGAAAAGAAATTGCACCGCCTGGCAGTGGAAGTCGAGAATATCTCGAAAGGCTTCGACCGCCAGCTGTTCAAGAACTTCAGCATCATGGTTGAAGCGGGCGAGCGCATCGCCATCATCGGCGCCAACGGCGCCGGCAAGACCACCATGTTGCGCTGCATCGCGGGCGACATCGCCGGCTTGCAGCCTGATCAAGGCCGCGTGAAGTGGGCGGAAAACGCCAACGTCGGCTACATGCCGCAAGATCCGACGGAAGATTTCGCCAAGGACACGAACCTGACCGACTGGATCGGCCAGTGGACGAAAGAGGGCGACGACGACCAGGCCGTGCGTTCCATCCTGGGCCGCTTGCTGTTTGGCGGCGACGATGTCAAGAAGGCTGTCAAGGTGCTGTCCGGTGGTGAAAAAGGCCGCATGATGTACGGCAAGCTGATGCTGGGCCGCCACAACGTGCTGATGCTCGATGAGCCGACCAACCACATGGATATGGAATCGATCGAATCGCTGAACATCGCGCTGGAAAAATACGCGGGCACCTTGATCTTCGTATCGCATGACCGCGAATTCGTCTCCTCGCTGGCCAACCGCATCATCGAGATCAAGGAAGATGAAGTGGTCGACTACCGTGGCAACTATGAGGATTACCTCAAGAGCCAAGGTATTGATTAATTATGTAGGGTAACGTTGCGTCGGATTACGCGCTGTGCGCTAATCCGACAATTCCGGCCAGCGAGGCCACCCAGCACCACACCGACGCGCCGCGGTCCATTCGTTCCGGCGCACCTGCTTCATTGCAATCGTGCCGGTCTATCCCGTTTTTGTTTGACACAGCCATGCAAACTTTAGCCATCAAATCCGTCGAGTACGAACATCCACAAGACGGAGCCAGCTGCACTGCCCACGCCTGGGCACGCACGCCAGCGACGCCTTCCCCGGCTGAAAAAGCCGAACTGATCACGCGCATCAAGCGCCTGCTGATCGAGCGCGAAGCCGTGCTCGTTGCCCACTACTACGTTGATGCCGACCTGCAAGACCTGGCCGAAGCCACGGGCGGCTGCGTCTCCGATTCCCTGGAAATGGCTCGCTTCGGGCGCGACCATCCTGCCAAGACTCTGGTCGTGGCCGGCGTGCGTTTCATGGGTGAAACGGCAAAGATCCTCAGTCCCGAGAAAACCGTGCTGATGCCCGACCTCGACGCAACCTGTTCGCTCGACCTCGGCTGCCCGGTCGATGAATTCACGGCCTTCTGCGATGCGCATCCGGACCGCACGGTGGTGGTGTACGCCAACACCAGCGCGGCCGTCAAGGCGCGCGCGGACTGGATGGTGACCTCGTCCATCGGCCTCGACATCGTTGCTCACCTGCATGCGCAGGGAAAGAAAATCCTGTGGGCACCCGACAAGCACCTGGGTTCGTACATCCAGAAGCAGACGGGCGCCGACATGCTGCTGTGGCAGGGTAGCTGCCTCGTGCATGACGAATTCAAGGGCATCGAACTCGATCTGCTCAAGGAAGAGTATCCGCAAGCCAAGGTGCTCGTGCACCCGGAGTCGCCCGCGAACGTGGTGGCGCTGGCTGACATGGTCGGTTCCACGTCGCAAATGATTGCGGCAGCGCAAACCATGGATACGGACACTTTTATTGTTGCCACCGACAACGGCATCCTGCACAAGATGCGCGCCGCTGCGCCAGGGAAACGTTTCATCGAAGCGCCCACGGCCGGCAACAGCGCCACGTGCAAAAGCTGCGCACACTGCCCGTGGATGGCCATGAATGGCTTGCTGAATCTGGCGCAGACGCTGGAAAACATGCACAACGAAATCCACGTCGATCCCGCCGTCGGCCAGTTGGCCGTGCGCTCGATCAACCGCATGCTCGACTTCGCCGCCGCCAAGAAGGCGGGCCTCAAGCCGGGCGCTGACCTGGCAAAAGAAACCACATTGTTCCAAGGAATCGGTCCAGCATGAGTACCCTCGTCAATTCTTTCGCTCCTTTCGATCCGGCCCTGGCGCGCGCGTTCGAAGGCAATTTGCTGGCCGCCTTGCTGGAAGATGTGGGCCAGTGCGACCTGACGGGCGAGCTGGTGCCGCCCGACCATATCGTCACGGCCCGTGTCATCGTGCGTGAAGCGGCCGTGCTGTGCGGCGCACCGTGGTTCGAAGGCATCATGAAAAGCCTGGACCGCAACATCGATATCGCCTGGCATTACGCCGAAGGCGACATGATGACGGCCGACAGCGTCGTCTGCACGATCGAGGCGCCGGCGCGCGCCTTGCTCACGGCCGAGCGCAGCGCCCTCAATTTCCTGCAGTTGCTGTCCGCCGTCGCCACGGCCACGCGCCAGTATGTCGACGTGATCGCCGGCACCAAGGCGTCCATTTTAGATACGCGCAAGACCTTGCCGGGCCTGCGCCTGGCGCAAAAGTATGCGGTGCGCGTCGGTGGCGGCAAGAACCAGCGCCTGGCCCTGTATGACGGCATCCTGATCAAGGAAAACCATATCGCGGCGGCGGGCGGCGTCAGCCAGGCCCTGGAAAACGCGCGCAACCTCGATGCGGGCGTGCCCGTGCAAATTGAAGTGGAAACCTTGGCGCAATTGCGCGAAGCGCTGGACGCGGGCGCCGTCTCCGTCTTGCTCGATAACTTCAGCAACGACATGATGCGCGAAGCCGTGGCAGTGACGAACGGCCGTGCCTTGCTCGAAGCGTCCGGCGGCATCAATTTCGACACCGTGCGCGCCATTGCCGAAACGGGCGTGGACCGCATTTCGATCGGCAGCCTGACCAAGGATGTGCGGGCCACCGATTACTCCTTGCGCATCGTCGGCTGATGGAAAAAGCAGGGCGGCGCCTGCTGGCCTTGGCGTTGCTGTGGCCGGCACTTGCCGCGCCTCTGCAGGCACGCGAGCTGCTGGCCGTCGGCGCGCAGTTCGAGCGCGTGTTCGAATACCAGGACAGTGGTGAATATGGCGGCCTGGGCGCGGAACTGCTGCGCCTGATGGCGGCGCGCACGGGTAACACCGTGCGTTTTCGCATGGTGCCGTGGGCGCGCGCGCAAGCCATGCTGGTGCAGGGCCAGGCCGATATCCTGATCGGTCCCTACAAGACGCCCGAGCGCATCGCCAGCATGGCGTTTTCCGACAAGCCGTTTTACCAGGATCAGATGGTGTTTTATACGCGCCAGGACGCCAGCTTCGGCTGGGATGGTGACTACGCGGTGCTGAAGAACCGCAGGGTGGTAATGCTCAATGGCTGGGCCTATGGCGCGGACTGGGAAAGAGTGCGGCCCGATTTGCAGGTCAGCGTGGCCAACAATGTGGAAAATGGCTTGAAGATGCTGGTGCACAATCACGTGGACGTGTTTGTCAGCAACCGCCGCAATACCGACCCCGTCATCGCCCGCCTGGGCTATGGACGTCAGGTAAAACCCCTGTCCAGAATCATCGAACTGCAAAACGGCTATTTCGCCTTCCCCCGCTCGCCCACTTTCGACAAACTGCGCCTGCAGTTCGACCAGGAAATGAATAATCTGATCGAGACGGGCGAGTTGAAAAGACTGGGCAAACGCTACGACGTGACCGTGCCCTGATGGATGCGCATGCCGGCCCGCAGCGCGGCATGCGCGGGTGCTCTACAACTGGCGTGCCTCGAACGTGTTGCACTGGGCGATCTGGCCGCTCTCGATGCCCTTGCTAAACCAGCGTACGCGCTGATCCGAGGTGCCATGCGTAAACGAGTCCGGCACGACATGGCCTTGCGACTGGCGTTGCAGCGCATCGTCGCCGATGGCCGTGGCCGCTTTCAGGGCCGCTTCCACGTCGCCCTGTTCGAGGATCTTGCGGTCGGCGTTCGCGTGATACGCCCATACGCCGGCAAAGCAGTCTGCCTGCAATTCCAGGCGCACGGACATGGCGTTGGCCTGGCGCTCCGAGGCTGTGCGGCGCGCATTGTCGACCTTCTCGGACAAGCCCATCAGGTTTTGCACGTGGTGGCCCACTTCATGCGCAATCACGTAGGCTTCGGCAAACTCGCCCGAGACCTTGAAGCGTTGCTGCATCAAGTTGAAGAAATCGAGGTCCAGATAGACTTTCTGGTCGCCGGGGCAGTAGAAGGGCCCGCTGGCGCTCTGGCCCGTGCCGCACGCGGTCGGCGTGCTGCCCGAGAACAGGACCAGCTTGGGTTTTACGTAGCTGCCGCCTTCGGCCTTGAACAGGGCGCTCCACGTGTCTTCCGTATCGGCCAGCACGGTTTTCACGAAGCGGGCCATCTCGTCCGATTCGGGCGGTTGGCGCGCCGGCGCCTGGCTTTGCTGGGTGCTGACCTGGCCGCCACCGCCGCTGAGCAGGTTCAGCAAGGTCAGGGGATTGACGCCCAGCACATACGAGCCGACGAGGGCGATGACGATGGTGCCGATGCCGATCGAGCGCCCGCCAAAACCAAAGCCGCCACCGCCGCCGCCTCCACCGCCGTCTTCGCCACGGCGATCTTCCACATTGTCGCTTTCGCGATTGCCTTCCCATTTCATGATATTTACTCCTGCTGCGATTTGCGATTGATTGGTGACGCCTGAATATGTTTCTTGCGACGAATCTTGTTATTATCGCAGCAAACCGCGCTGCGACAGGGGTGACAATGTTACCCTTTGCAACTTTCCACCTACTCCACGACAGGTACACGCATGGCGCTTGCCAACGATACACTCATTTCGCCAACGGCGGTGGTCCAGGCGCAACTGGACGCCTACAACGCGCACGACGTGCCGGCCTTGCTAGGTATCTACGCCGATGACGCACAGCAATTCCAGCATCCCGACAGCTTGCTTGCCCAGGGCAGCGCGCAGATCGGCTCCCGTTTCAGGGCCCGTTTCGCCGCCAGCCGGCCGCGGGCGCAGTTGCTCAACCGCATAGCCTGCGGCAAGCTGGTGATCGACCATGAAATCGTCCATGGCGACACGGACGATGGCGTGTCGGCCCAGGAACTGGTGGCGACGTACGAGGTGGAGCAGGGCCGCATCGCGCGCGCCTGGTTCAGCTTTGGCGCGTTGACGCGCTTGCGCGTGGCGCTGCCGGCCGACGTGCCGGACATGAATGCGCTGATCGCCCGTTCCGGCGTGGCGCTGAGCGCGGGGTTTTATACGCGGGAACAGGCCGAAGCCGTGACGCGCCATGTGTTCGGCGTCGATACGCAACTCGTTGCCGACCGGACGTATTTCGTGATCGAACGCGACGGCGTCATGCTGGCCTGCGGCGGCTGGAGCCAGCGCGCAACCCTGTATGGCGCCGACCGCGCCAAGAGCGGGCCTGACCCGCTGCTCGATCCGGCCAGCCAGCCTGGCCGCATCCGCGCCTTCTTTGTGGAGCCTGCGGCAGCGCGCCAGGGCCTGGGCAGCATGCTGATGCGCCATTGCGAACGCCAGGCGCTGGCCGCCGGTTTTGCCGCCCTGGAACTGGCCGCCACCTTGCCCGGCGTGCCGCTGTACCTGGCCAGCGGCTTTGCCGTGACGGAAGAGTTTCACCTTGACTTGCCCGATAACATCAAGCTGCCGCTGGCGCGCATGCACAAGCAGTTGTAAAACCATGTTTTACCAGGGCAGCGGCGCCTTTTCCCCGTTGGCATGCTCGCCGTAATACAGCGACGGCAGGAAGCGCGACAGATAGGTAAATTCGCTGTAGCAATGGCGCAGCAAATTCAGGCCCAGCACGTCGGGCACGTCGCGCACGGGATTCAGGCTATTGCGGCCCAGCAAGAAGCGACTGCGCAGCACGCAGCCCGTAGGCGTGTCGCGCGTCAAATGCAGCATCTCGCCATCGAGCGGGTCGCCCTGCGGGTCCAGTTGCACGTGCTCGCCAAAGCCGATGCGCGCGCAGATGGCGGCAGAGAGGGCGCCGCTCTCCTTGGCCTGCCGCAGTTGCGCCGGATCAAATACTTCCTTCGGATCATGGAACTTCAGCTTGGCTTTCACGGGCGGTATGTCGCCCAGGGACTCCACGGCCTCAATCGAGGCGCCATAGTAACTTGCTCCCTTTTTCCACGCGCTGTTCCAGCCGTGATGGGCCACGTGATCGTGCGGATGCCACCACTTGATGTGCTGCGTCGTTTCGAAAAAGGTAAACCACCAGTCCAGCATGCGCCCGCTGCAGCCGTGCAGTTCCGTGCGCGCCGCCACCAGCAGGCAACCGTCTTCAAGGCGCGTGATGCCCGTTTCCAGGCGCAGCGGGAACGGGTCGAGCAAGTCGCCCGTGCTGGTGATGCTCCATGGAAATTGAATATGTTGCGTCATGTCGTTCTCCTTTGTTGGGGTGAGTCGATTATATATTAAAGAAACGCATTACGTTTCCTAAATATATTTCAGTGTAAAATTGTCCATCGATCAAGCTTGGAGTCGGCATGCAGGAAGAAGAGAGCAAGGCTGTGCGTGGACGGGGCCGCCCGGCGCGCCCGCCCGAGGAAGCGCGCGAGGCGGCAGTGCAGGCGGCCACCTGGCTGCTGTTGCACGAAGGCTATGCGGCCACGACCATGGAAGCGGTGGCGCGCCACGCGGGCATGGCCAAGAAGTCGCTGTATCAGTACGCGGCCAACCGCGAAGAACTGGTCGCCCTGGTGGTGCGCGGCTGGACGGACGCCTTTTTACCGGCCATGGCGCACGATGCGGCCGGGCCCGGCGAAGTGCTGCCATTACTAAAAGAGATCTTGCAGGCGATGACGGCGCGCGTGCTGACGGCCGACGCCGTGGACCTGTTCCGCCTGCTGTGCACGGAGTTTCCCGCGCGCGCGGATTTGCTGGCCGTGTATCAGCGCAACGGCATCGAGCGGGGCACGGCTCTGCTGGCCGAGTGGTTGGGACGCCAGGCCGCGCGCGGCCATCTGGCGTTGCAGGATGGGCACGATGGGCATGAAATGGCCGGCTTGCTGCTGGCCATGGTGATCGCCGAGCCGCTGCGGCAGATGGCGCTGGGCTTGCTGGCACCCGTGCCGGCCTGGGATGCCGCGCCCCGCATCGATGCGGCGCTGCGATTGCTGGGTGGTCAGTCGTTCAGCGTGGCTGGTGTTTCAGTGCTTCGCGGTAGCTGAGGGGAGAGAGCCGCTGGCGGTGCTCCGTGGCAAAATCCAGCACGGCTGCCGGTGCATGACGCGCGTAATCGCGCAAGGCCCAGCCGATGGCCTTGCGGATGAAAAACGCGTCTTCGTGGGCCAGCATCAGCGCCGCGTCAAATAGCCAGCCGGCATCCGTGCTGGTGCGCCAGCCCAGCTGGTGCAGCATGGCGATGCGGCGCAGCCAGAAGTCTTGGTGGCGCAGCGCGCCATCCATGTGCGCGTGGCCGTTGCCGCCGCGCTGGCGCTCCGCCTGCAACACGTCGCCGACGATGCCCGTCATGCCGTCGACGCTGTCCCACCACGCCCGCTGGCGCGCCAGGCCGAGCAGGGTGGGGATGTGCCCGATGTGCAACTGGCGCCAGTGCAGGGCCAGCATGTCGAGCGCCACGTGCTGGTATTCACGCTCCGGCTGCTGCCACAGCAGCTGCGCGTGTTCCAGCAAGGTCGCGGCATCAATGCCCTTCAGGCCCGCCAGCAAGCCCCTGGCGGCCAGCCGCCGCTGCGGCGCTGCCACGCCCAGGAAAACGAACTGGTCGCGCATATAGGCCTGCATGGGCGCCGCACGGCCCGGGTCGGCAACCGCTTCGAGTGCGGCTCTTAATTCTTCATGCAGATTCATGGCATCTCCAGGCATAAAAAAAGCGCTCCGTAGAGCGCCTTTTCATCTTCGTCCGTATTACTGGATCTTTGCCTTCTTCATCAACTCGTCGCGGTAGGCGGCCAGTTTCTTCTGTTGCAGCGACTCGGCCACTTGGCCCTTGACTTCTTCCAGCGCCGGCAGTTTCGTCGGACGGGTTTCTTCCAGCTTGATCACGTGGAAGCCGAATTGCGACTGCACCGGCGTTTGCGTGACCTGGCCTGGTTTCAGGGCAACCATGGCGTCGGAGAATGGCTTCACGTACGAAGCCGGGCTAGCCCAGTCCAGGTCGCCGCCATTGGCTGCGGAACCGTCTTTCGATACTTTCGCCAGTTCTTCGAACTTGGCGCCGCCTTTCAGCTTGGCGATGATGTCTTTCGCTTCGGCTTCGGTGGCGACCAGGATGTGGCGTGCATGGTATTCCTTGTCGCCCGCTTGCGCCTTGAACTTGTCGTACTCGGCCTTGATTTCAGCGTCCTTGACGGGGTTCTTCTTGACGTAGTCGGCCAGCAGGGCGTTGATGATGATGCTTTGACGGGCATTGTCGATCTGCGACTTGACTTCCGGACGCGTGCCGTAGCCTTGCTTGTCGGCTTCCTGGATCAGCACTTCGCGGCCGATCAGGTCTTTCTTGATGGCTTCGCGCAATTGCGGCGAATCAGCTTGCTTGCCTTGGGCGACGACTTGCTTGACGACCTGGTCGACGCGCGACGATGGGATGGCCTTGCCATTCACGGTGGCGACGTTTTGCGCGAACGCAGGGATCGCTACGACGGCGACCAGGGCTAAGATCAGGCGGGCTGGCTTCAAAATCATGTTCATTCCTAATAAATATACTAAAAATCGATATACGCGACTGTCGCGCAGTGCGCATTCAGGCGCAGAATACACGACCGGCGCCGAAAAGGGCGCCGGGGAGGTCAGTTCTTACTGAACTTTCGCTTTTTTGATCATTTCTTCCTGATACGCTTGCAGTTTCTTTTGCTGCAGCGCTTCGGCGATCTGTGGCTTGACTTCTTCCAGGGTCGGCAGTTTTGCCGCGCGGGTGTCGTCCAGCTTGATCACGTGGAAACCGTTAGGCGTTTGCACCGGGGTGTCGGTGACCTGGCCTTTTTGCAGTTTCACGAAGGCGTCCGAGAACACTTTCGGGAACGACGATGGGGCTGCCCAGTCCAGGTCGCCGCCATTGTCGGCCGAGCCGGTATCTTTCGATTGCTTGGCCAGATCTTCGAACTTGGCGCCGCCTTTCAGCTTGGCGATGATGTCTTTCGCTTCCGCTTCGGTGCCGACCAGGATGTGGCGCACGTGGTATTCCTTGTCGCCGGTCTGGGCCACGAACTTGTCGTATTCGGCCTTGATTTCAGCATCGTTGACGGGGTTCTTTTTCAGGTAGTCGCCGACCAGGGCGTTGATGACGATGGCCTGGCGTGCGTTCTCGATTTGCTGCTTGACTGCTGCATCTTTACCGAAACCTTTGTTTTCCGCTTCTTGCATCAGCACTTCACGGCCGATCAAGTCTTTCTTGATCATTTCGCGCAGTTGCGGCGAATCCGGTTGCTGGCCTTGGGCGACGACTTGCTTGACGACTGCATCAACGCGCGACGATGGGATAGGCTTGCCATTAACAACGGCAACATTTTGCGCAAAAACAGGTACCGCGACAACGGCGAGTAGTGCGATCAGCAAGCGGGCTGGCTTAAAAGTCATTATTAAATCCTGTTAGGGAAAGTTTCGTAAAAAACGCATGGAAAGAAATTGATAACATGGCTCGGGTACGCCAAAACGCCATCCTTACACTACTTCGGATGGCGCCAAGGCCACAATCGCCAATGCATGTATCTCATTATGCATCATATCGTGCACGGAATCATACACCAGTCGATGGCGCATGACGAGCCTGAGCCCCTCAAATTGACTAGAAATTATGCGTAGATTGTAATGGCCTCCGCCCGAGGCGGCGCCCGCATGGCCCCGGTGGCGCGCCGAGTCATCTTCCAGCACGCATTCCAGAGGGGAAAGTGCCGTTTCCAGGCGGGTACGAATGCGCTCCATGCGCGTTGCCGTGTCGTTCGTCATCATGCGTCTTCCTTGATATGTTTGGCCAGGAACAGGGTTTGCGCCACGATAAAGGCAAAGAAGATGCCCGTCGCGCCAAACGCCTTGAAGCTGACCCAGGCGGCCATGTCGCCCTTGTACAGCACGAAGGCCACGAACAGGTTCAGTGCGCCGATGGCGCCAAAGAAGATGATCCATGCGGCCAGCAACTGGTTCCAGACGGCATCGGGCAATTGCACTTGCGCTTCCATGGTCTTGCGAATCAGGTTTTTCTTGAAGCCCACGTGGGCGATCAGCAGGGCCAGGCCGGACAGCCAGTAGATCAGGGTCGGCTTCCATTTCAGGAAGAAATCGTCATGCAGGTAGATGCTGGCGCCGCCGAACACGACAAAGATGAACAGCGACAACCACAGCATGCCGTCCACCTTGCGTCCGCGCAGCAGCAGATAGCTGACCTGGCAGGCGGTGGCGATGATGCCGACGAGGGTGGCAAGTATCCACGGCGCCTGGTCGGCCTTGATCAGGCCGCCTGACACGAAGCCGGACAAATATTGCTGCACGAAATCGTGCGTGGCCGCTTCATACATGCCGCCCAGTTTGAAGGCGGCGAAGAAGGCGATCAGGGGGAATAGGTCGAATAGAAATTTCATGGCGAGACTTTACACGGGTCTTGTTACATTCATCTTAGGAATGGCTTAGGAGCAAGATGCCCGCCCGCCATTCCAGTGTCTCACGGCTGTGGATCGAAGCGCAACGAAGCCGAATTGATGCAATAGCGCAAGCCGGTCGGCGGCGGGCCGTCCGGGAAGACGTGGCCCAGGTGGGCGTCGCAAACGGCGCAGACGATTTCCGTGCGCACCATGCCGTGGCTGCGGTCGACGATTTCCGTCACGTTGGCCGGGTCGAGGGCCTGGAAATAGCTGGGCCAGCCGCAGCCGGAGTCGAACTTGGTGTCCGAGGCGAACAGGGGCGTGTTGCAGCAGACGCAGGTGTAGACGCCGTGTTCATGGTGGTCCCAGAACTTGCCCGTGAAGGCCCGTTCCGTGGCCGCATGGCGCGTGACTTCGTATTGCATCGAATCGAGCATGGCGCGCCATTCGGCGTCGGTTTTCTTGACTTTATTCGTGGTCATAATGACTCCTCAGGATGAGCAACTGACTTCAAGGTGGCTGGCCCAGTCGGGCGGCAGGGCCGCATAGTGCTGGTGTTCTGGCTGTTCGTCAAATGGCTTTTGCAAAACTTCCAGCAATCTCGCCACTTCCGTGTAGTCCTGCTGCTGGGCTTTTTCGATGGCCACTTGCGCCAGGTAGTTGCGCAGCACGTATTTCGGGTTGACCAGGTTCATCGCCGCTTGCCGCTCGGCATCGACGCTGTGCTCCTGCCGCAGGCGCGCGCGGTATTGTGCCGCCCACGTATCGAACGCGGGGCGGTCGATGAACATGTCGCGCAGCACGGTGTCGTGCTCAGGGGCGTCTACTTGCAGTGTCGCCAGGGCGCGGAAGAAGTTGGTGAAATCCACGTGATTGGCTTGCATCAGCGCAAACATGCTGTCGAACAGCACCGTGTCTTCGGCTTGCACTTCGCGCAAGCCGAGCTTGGCGCGCAGCAAGGCATTCATCTTCTCCGCAAAGGCGCTCTGGTAGCTGTCCAGCGCCGCCTGCGCCAATTCCACTTCGCCGATCAACGGCAGCAGCGCCTGGCCCAGCGCATAGCAGTTCCAGTGGCCCACCTGCGGCTGATTGGCGTAGGAATAGCGGCCCTGCTGGTCCGTATGGTTGCAGATGTGCTCGGCGTCAAACGCTTCCATGAAGCCGAAGGGGCCGTAATCGAGCGTCAGGCCCAGGATCGACATATTGTCCGTATTCATGACGCCATGCATGAAACCCACGGCTTGCCACTGCGCAATCATGTGCGCCGTGCGCACGCAGACTTCGGCCAGCAAGGCTTGATATGGATTTGATGCAGCGCGCAAGTGGGGGTAGAAGCCGTCGATGACGTAGTCGGCGAGGATTTTCAGCTCGTCCGGCTGCTTGCGGTAAAACCAGTGTTCAAACGAGCCGAAGCGCACGAAAGTGGGTGCCATGCGCGTGACGACGGCGGCCGTCTCGACGGTTTCGCGCATGATGCCTTGCTGCGAACCCATGATGGACAGCGCGCGCGACGTGGGAATGCCCAGCGCCGCCATGGCTTCCGAGCACAGGAATTCGCGGATGGACGAACGCAGCACGGCGCGACCGTCGCCCATGCGCGAATACGGCGTGGCGCCGGCGCCTTTCAATTGCAGTTCCATCGGGCCGTGTTCGGTGGCGATATCGCCCAGCAGGATGGCGCGGCCGTCACCCAGCTGGCCGGCCCAGACGCCGAACTGGTGGCCCGAATACACGGCCGACAGGGGCAGCGAGCGCTCGGCAACCGCATTGCCGCTCAGCAACGCCACGTAATCGGGCTCGGCCAGGCGCGCCGCATCGAGGCCGATCAGGGCTGCGGCTGGCGCGCTGGCGGCCACGAAGTACGGGGCGGGCAGGGGCGTGGGCATCAAGCGCGTATAGAACGCGGGCGGCAAGGCCGCAAAGGCGTTATCCAGTGGTAAGGTATGAGCGGTGATGGCAATTCCAGTCAGTAAGATGGACCGGCAAGGTGCGCCAGCCTGGAATGCGATTTTACCGCACAGCGCCAAGGCGCGTGGCGGGCGCGCTGACAGGTGTTTGCATAGCAAGAAACGGAATCGAAAATTCCATGCTGCATCGCAATATCGAAATGCGTTGACGATTTCCGCACGACCGTACGAAACTAGGGAAAGTCTTTAAATTCCAACAATAACCGAGTATCCACTTTCAGGAGACACGATGTCGGCATTCCCCTTGAGTCCAGTGATGGGCCAGATGATGAATCAGCCCCTGCTGATTTCCAGCATTATCGAGTTTGCAGCGCGTCATTATGGGGGCAGCGAAATCATTTCGCGGCGGGTGGAAGGCGATATGCACCGCTACACCTACCGCGATTGCCACCAGCGCGCGCGGCGCCTGGCAAACGCCCTGCATGGCCTTGGCGTCGGCATGGGCGACCGGGTCGCCACCCTGGCCTGGAATGGCTACCGCCACCTGGAAGCATACTATGCCGTGTCCGGCTCGGGCGCCGTGCTGCACACGATCAATCCGCGTTTGTTTCCCGACCAGATCGCTTACATCTCGAATCACGCGGAAGACCAGGTCTTGCTGTTCGATTTGACTTTCCTCCCCGTGGTGGAAAAGATCGCCGCCGACTGCACCTTCGTCCGTCACTTCGTGCTGATGTGCGACCGCGAGCGCATGCCCGCCAGCAGCACGATTCCCGATTTGCTGTGCTATGAAGACTTGATCGCCACGCATTCCGACGATTACACGTGGCCCCTGTTCGACGAGAATTCGGCCGCCACCCTGTGCTACACCTCGGGCACGACGGGCAACCCCAAGGGCGCACTGTATTCGCACCGCTCGACCGTGCTGCACGCTTACGCGTCGGCCATGCCCAGCGCCCTGAACGTGCGCGCTTCCGACACGGTGCTGCCCGTCGTGCCCATGTTTCACGTGAATGCCTGGGGCTTGCCGTATTCCGTGCCCCTGTCCGGCGCGCGCATGGTATTTCCCGGCGCGGCGCTGGACGGCAAGTCGCTGTATGAATTGTTCGAGGCGGAAAAAGTGACGTTTTCGGCCGGCGTGCCCACCGTCTGGCTGGGTTTGCTCAACCATGCCTTGCAGAATAATCTGCAATTTTCCACTTTCCGCCGCACCGTGATCGGCGGCGCGGCGTGTCCGCCAGCCATGATGGATACCCTGATCGACAAGTTCGACGTGGAAGTCATCCACGCCTGGGGCATGACGGAAATGTCGCCGCTGGGCACGGCGGGCGGCTTGCAGACCAAGCACCTGGACTTGCCGAAGGACGAGCAGCGCAAGATCCTGCAAAAGCAGGGCCATGCGATCTACGGCGTGGACATGAAGATCGTCGACGACGATGGCAAGGAATTGCCGTGGGACGGCGTGGCGTACGGCCATCTGCTGGTGAAAGGACCGTGGATCATCTCGTCGTATTACAAGAACGAGGGCGGCGACGTGCTGCAGGATGGCTGGTTCCCCACGGGCGACGTGGCCACCATCGACACGGACGGCTACATGCAGATCACGGACCGCAGCAAGGATGTGATCAAGTCGGGCGGCGAGTGGATCGGCACCATCGACCTGGAAAACCTGGCCATGGCGCATCCGGCCGTGCTGCAGGCGGCCTGCATCGGCGTGTTCCACCCGAAATGGGACGAGCGCCCCGTGCTCGTCGTCGTGCTGCGTCCCGGCATGACGGTCACGCGCGAAGCGTTATTGCAATTTTTCGAGGGCAAGATCGCCAAGTGGTGGACGCCCGATGACGTGCTGTTCATCGACGCCTTGCCCATGGGCGCCACGGGCAAGATCCAGAAGAACAAGCTGCGCGAGCAGTTCAAGGGGCATCAGTTGCCGGGGATGTAAAGTAACTTAGGCCGCCTGCGGCAGCGCCGCCCCCAGTTTTTCCAGCAAGTGGTCGCACTGGAAGACGGACAGGGTCTGGCGCTGCGCATCCGTGCCGATGTCGATCATCTCATCCATTTCGCTGCGCAAGTCCTCATGTTCTCCCGTGCGGATGATTTGCGGCGCCGCGAAGCGCTGGCTGTCGGAAATGGTCATGATGTTGTCGACGTGATCGACGAGAAAGCCGTAGCGCTCGGCGCCCCGTTCCACGATCAAGATCTTGCCGGCGCTGGCGTCCGGCAAGGCCGGCATGGCGTACAGCTGGCGCAAGTCGATGATGCTGATCATTTGCTGGCGCAAGTTGAGCATGCCGCGCATGCAGGCCGGCATGCCCGGCGGCGTCGTGATGGCGCCGCTGAAATCGATGATTTCGCGCACTTGCCCGATTTCCACGGCGAAGCGGGTTTCCACGGTAAACGTGATGTAGACGCGGCGCGGCGCCTTGCGCGTGGCGGCCGTGTTCGCGTCCGTGTCGGCCGGGTACAGGCGCGCGTGGCCGTCGCGCATCTCGACGATCTCGGCCTGCGACAGGATGCCCTTGTGGTCGAGGAAAATGATGTCGCCCAGGCCCTCTTTCGTGATGCAGCCGGCAAACATGGCGGCGCGCGCCTTGCTCAGCAGAGGAATCGGCAACACCTCGTCGGCAAAGAAATGCACGATGCTGTCGACGGAGTCGACGAGGAAGCCCACGGTCGTGTCATCGAGGCGCACGACGATGATGCGCTGGTCGCCAGTTGCCGCCGTGCCGGAGCGGGGCGCCTGCAGCAGGGCGCCGAAGTCGACGACGGCCACCTGGCTGCCGCGAAAATGCATGCGGCCCAGGCACAGTTCGCTGTTCAGCAGGGAACTGTGCAGTTCCGGCACCCGGATGATTTCCTGGATGGCCAGCATTTCAAAGGCAAACGTGGCGCCGGCCGCATGGAAGCTGACGCACTGGCGGCGTTCGCTTTGCGCATGGTAGCGGGCCGTGCTCAGCTTGGCGCCCGTCGCCTGCAGGGCCAGCACATGGGGCACGTTTTCGATGCGCAGCAGGGCATGCGGGTCGAGCACCTGCAGCAGGCGCGCGCCGCCATCGAGCAGGATCGTGCCGGCGATGACGGCATGGCTGTCGCCGGCCGCATATTGCAGGGCGCTGCGGGCGCTGGCGGGCACGCGCAGGATTTCGCCCGTATCCTGGAAGACGATGCCGATCAGCACTTGCTGGAAGTCGAGAATGGCGATCTTGTCCGTGGCCACGGCGCGCGGCGCATCGGCGCGGAACAAGCGGTCCAGGTTGACCACCGGAATGACGCTGCCGCGCAAGGTGAACATACCTTCCAGATACGCCGGCGACAGGGGCAGGGCGGTGACTTTCGCGGGATAGTTCACCACTTCGCGGATGCAGCTGGCGGGCAGGGCGAATTCATCGTCGCCCAGGTGGAAGGAACCGAACAGCTCGGTGGCCGTTTCTCCGCTGGCCTGCGCTTGCAAGCCCGTCGCTTCATGCATATCCATATACGCCTTCCTTGCGTGGAATCAATTCGGGTGGCGCCACGACATCGGTGACGGCGTAGCTGTGATTGGCGCAATCGATCAGCAACTGGCGTCCGTGGCGGCCGCCCAGCGCGCAAAAACTGACGTGCAAGCCGCACTGGTCCAGGTACTTTTGCGCCGCTTCCGCGTTTTGCCGGCCCACTTGCAGGCGTCCATTGCGCGGGCCAAACATGCTGGCGCCGCCCGCCAGCACCACTTCGATGTCGGCGTAGTCGGCTTGCCGCACACCCATCAGGCGCAGCAGCGAAGGCACGGCCTGGCTTACATAGCGAGCGCCAATGGCGCTGTCGGCGCCGGGCGCTTCCGGCAGCAAACAATGGGCCAGGCCGCAGCATGGGCCGTTCTTCCAGATGAAACCGATGCCGATGCAGGAGCCGAGGAGGGCTTGCAGCTGCTCGCCATGCGTGCCCACGCTCAGTTGACCCATGCCGACATGGTGCAGCGGCAAGCCATGGTCGGTGATGATGCTCATGCGGTACCCGCCTTATAAATCATGGGAAACTCGAATTGATAGCCGGTGCCGAGGCGGGCGATGGTTTCCGATTCGCCCAGGATCAGCCGGCCCTCGTCCTTGAGACTGAGCCTTGCCTGGCGCAGCACGGTTTCCTGGTGCTCGGCATCGAAATAAATCAGTACATTGCGCAGGAATACCAGGTCGAATTGCCGGGCCGGGCGCAGCGCTTCGAGCAGGTTATGCTGGGCAAAGCTGACGTGTTGCCGCAAATCCTCGTTGACCTTGACGCCATAGGGTGCTGGCGTGAAATATTTGCGCAGCAAGTCCGGGTGCGACAAACGGATGCGCTCGACGGAGCGGCCGCTGTACTGGCCGGCCCGCGCCGCGCCCAGGATCTGCTGCGAAATGTCGCTGGCCAGGATCTGGTAGCGGAAAGACGTCACTTGCAGCTTGAATTGCTCGCACAGCATGGCGATAGAATACAGTTCCTCGCCGCTGGCGGCCGCCGCCGACCAGATGGCCAGGCAATCGCCCGGATGGGCGCGGGCCCAGGCGGGCAGGTAGCGGTCGCGGAAGTAATCCCAGACCTGCGGCGTGCGGAAGAACAGGGTGTCGTTGGTGGTCACCAGGTCGATGAAGTGGGCCACCTCGTCGCGGTCGCTGGCCACGCGCTCCAGGTAAGCCTGGTAGCTGTGCAGGGACAGCGCCTGCAGCCGTGGCTGCAAGCGCCGTTCCAGCAAGACGCTCTTGCGCGCCGTCATGGCGATCCCCGTATGCTGGCGCACCAGCGCGATCAAGGTCGTCAGCACCTCGGGCGTCAAGGTGGCCGCGTGGTTCATCGCCTACACCACGAAGCCGGAGACAGTCTGGTTCAGGCTGCCCGCACGCTCGTTCAGCCCATCCGTCGAGCGGGCGATGCTGTCGCAGTTGGCAGCCGACTTTTCCGTTTCCTCGGCGATGTACTGGATGGCCGTCGACACTTCGCGCGCCGTCAGCAGCTGCTCGTTGGCCGCCTTCGAGATATCGGAAATGGCCAGGGTGGTCTTCGCCACGCCCGAGACGATCTTGTCGAAGGCGTCGCTGGCCTGGCGCGAAATCTCGCTGCCCGTGGAAACGCGCTTGACGGACTCGTTGATCAGCTTGGAGATTTCCTTGGTCGCCTGCGACGAGCGCTCGGCCAGCTTGCGCACTTCGTCGGCGACGACGGAAAAGCCCAGGCCGTGCTCGCCCGCGCGCGCCGCCTCGATGGCCGCATTGAAGGCCAGCATGTTGGTCTGGTTGGCGATCTCGCTGATGACCTTGACGATCTCGCCGATGTCTTCCGACGAACGATTGATCAAGTCCATCGCTTCGATCGACTTGGCGACGGCGCGCGCACCCGCTTCCGCTTCCTGCTGCGTGGCTTTTGCCAGGAAATCGGCATTCGAGGTGTTTTCCGCGATGGAATTGATGGAAAACGTCAGGCCGTCGATGGACGCGTTCATTTCTTCCACCGTGGCGCCCAGCGCCTGCGTGCCCACGGCCACGCCCGTGGCCCGTTCGGCGATGGCGTTCGAGGCGTCGGCAAAGCCGTTGGCCGCCGAGACCACGTTGCCGATCACGCCGCGCAAGTCGACGATCATCTTGCTGATGCCGCCGGCCAGCAAATCGATCGGCTCGCTGCCTTCGGGCACGATATTGCAGGTCAGGTCGCCTTGCGCCGCGCGCGCCACCGAGTCGAGCAGGGCATTGACCTTGCGGCTGTCGTTGGCGGCCTTGGCCTGGATGCTGTTTTCCAGGTTCACCTGGTCCGTGATGTCGATGGCGAACTTGACCACTTTATACGGCTTGCCGTTCAAGTCCAGGATGGGGTTGTAGGTGGCCTGTATCCACACCACCTTGCCATGGTTGCCCAGGCGCTTGTAGCGGCCCGCGTCGAATTCGCCCCGGTTGAGCTTTTGCCAGAATTTCTTGTACTCGGCGCTGCCGGCATACTCGGGCTCGCAGAACATGCGGTGGTGCTCGCCCTCGATATCGCTCAAGTCGTAGTCCATGACGGCGAGGAAATTGTCGTTCGCGTCCAGCACCTTGCCCTGCATGTCGAATTCGATCACGGCTTGCGCCTTGCCGATGGCGCTGACCTTGCCTTCGTATTCGGCATTGCGCTTTTTCAAGGCCGTCACGTCGCTGGCGAACTTGACCACCTTGAAGGGCCGGCCTTCCGCGTCAAAGATGGGGTTGTACGACGCGTTGAGCCAGATTTCGCGGCCGTCCTTGGTGACGCGCTTGTATTCGCCCGCATCGAACTGGCCTTGTCCCAGCTTGTGCCAGAATTGCGCGTATTCCTCGCTCTTGGCGTACTCGGGTTCGCAAAACATGCGGTGGTGCTTGCCTGCGATCTCCTCCAGGGTGTAGCCGACGGACTTGAGGAAGTTGTCGTTGGCGCGGATGACGGTGCCGTCAAGCTGGAACTCGATCACGGCCTGCGCCTTGCTGATGGCGTCGATCTTGCCTTCGTAATCGGCATTGCGGCGCTTGCTGGCCGTGATGTCGGTGGCGAACTTGATGACTTTATACGGTTTGCCGTCCGCGTCGAGGATGGGGTTGTAGGAAGCGTTGATCCACACTTCGCGGCCATCCCTGGCGCGGCGCTTGTATTCGCCCTGGTCGAATTCGCCGCGTGCCAGCTTGGCCCAGAAGTTGGCGTATTCGGCTGTTTTGACATACTCGGGATCGCAAAAGATGGCATGGTGCTTGCCTTGCACCTCGGCCAGGCTATAGCCGACGACACGCAGGAAATTGTCATTCGCATGCAGGATTGTGCCGTCGAGTTCGAATTCGATGACGGCCTGGACACGGTTCAATGCAGTGTTTATCGCTTGTAAGTCCAGATCCTGGGAGTGGCTGACATGGCTGGCTGCGTCCATAGTATTTCCTTCGGGGGTGAGAAGAGGAATGGGAGCGATAAGGCTGCTTTTATTATTTTTTCTGCTATCCGTATAAGGCGGGAATGTTATTGCATGGGCCGGCATCTGGTGATAATCGGTGAGAATGTGCGCAATCAAAAGCCGCCAGTGTTTGCCCTGCAGTTTGCCTTATCGTGGATAAATTGTAGAGTATTGATTTGAATCAACAATTTTATTATTCCCCAGCGTCTGGCGAAAAACAAGGGGCGGGAATAAATAATGTAAAAACTGTCGCAATTGCCCCATGTCGCCATATAAAAAACGCATTCTTTTGCATAATAAAACATCGTTATTATTATTGTTGTTTTATTATTTAAATGAATATCCAAGTGATAGCTTCTACAAGAGCTTGCCGCTTGCAGCAGAATCTTTCCGCAAACGATGTTGTACCATGGCGTAGCATGCCGGCGCCGGGCGCGCCACGACAAAAATAATACGAGCGTTCTTTTATGCGGTATAGTGAAGCTTCATCCCTTGCAACCACCTCATCGCTGAGCAAAAATCAATAAGGAAGAGACATGAGTGCTGAATATCAAGTGAACGGCGTCGTTGCCGTCATTACCCTGGCCAACCCGCCAGTCAATGGCCTGGGGCTGGCGACGCGTACGGCCGCCGTGGCTGGCATCCGCCAGGCGCTGGCGGACGAGGCCGTTAAAGCCATCGTCATCACGGGCGCCGGCAAGGCCTTTTCGGGCGGCGCCGACATCAAGGAATTCAATTCGCCCAAGGCGCTCACGGAACCGACCCTGCACACCCTGATCAACGTCGTCGAGCAGTCGACCAAGCCGGTCGTGGCGGCCATCCACAGCGTCTGCATGGGTGGCGGCCTGGAGCTGGCGCTCGGTTGCAACTACCGCGTGGCCGCACCGGGCGCGCAGATGGCCTTGCCGGAAGTCAAACTCGGCATCTTGCCGGGCGCGGGCGGCACGCAGCGCCTGCCGCGTGTGCTGGGCCTGGAAATGGCCTTGAACATGATCGTCTCGGGCACGCCCGTCGCATCCGAAAAACTGGCCGGCACGGCCCTGTTCGACGAAGTCATCGCGCCCGGCGCCGACTTGCTGGCCGCCGCCGTGGCCTTCGCCACGAAAGTGGCCGATGTGCGTCCGCTGCCGAAAGTGCGCGAGCGCAAGGTCGACTACCCGAACCACGAAGCTTTCCTGCAGTTTTCGCGCAATACCGTCAAAGCCATGTCCGGCCCGTTCCCCGCACCGCTCAAATGCGTCGATGCCGTGGCGGCCGCCGTGACGATGAAATTCGACGACGGCTTGAAGTACGAGCGCGAACTGTTCATGCAGCTGGTGCAGTCGCCGGAATCGAAAGCCCTGCGCCACGCCTTCTTTGCCGAGCGCGTTGCCAGCAAGGTGCCCGACGTGCCGGCCGACACGCCCGTGCGCACGATCGCCAGCGCGGCCATTGTCGGCGCCGGCACCATGGGCGGTGGCATCGCCATGAACTTTGCCAACGCGGGCATTCCCGTGATGCTGCTGGAAACCAAGCAGGAAGCGCTGGACAAGGGCCTGGCCACGATCCGCAAGAATTATGAAAACACGGTGAAGAAGGGCAAGCTGACGCAAGAGAAGGCCGAGCAGCGCATCGCGCTGGTCAGCGGCACGTTAGCCTATGCGGACATTGCGCAGGCGGACATCGTCATTGAAGCCGTGTTCGAGGAACTGGGCGTCAAGGAAGCCGTCTTCAAGCAGCTCGACGCCGTCATGAAGCCGGGCGCCATCCTCGCCTCGAACACGTCCACTTTGGACCTGGACAAGATCGCCGCGTTCACCCAGCGGCCGCAGGACGTGGTCGGCACGCATTTCTTCAGCCCGGCAAATGTCATGAAGCTGCTGGAAATCGTGCGGGGCAAGGAGACGGGCAAGGACGTGCTGGCGACGGCGCTGGCGCTGTCGAAAAAGCTGAAGAAGACGGGCGTCGTCTCGGGCGTGTGCGACGGTTTCATCGGCAACCGCATGATCGAGCAATACAGCCGCCAAGCCGGTTTCCTGCTGGAAGAAGGCTGTCTGCCGGAACAGGTCGACAAGGCGGTCGAGAAATTCGGCTTCGCCATGGGACCCTTCCGCATGGGCGACCTGGCCGGCAACGATATCGGCTGGGCCATCCGCAAGCGCCGCTACGTGGAAAAGCCGGACGTCACGTATTCGAAGACGGCCGATTTGCTGTGCGAACTGGGGCGGTTTGGCCAGAAGACGGGCGCCGGCTGGTACGACTACAAGCCGGGTGACCGCAAGGCCTATCCGTCGGAGCAGGTCAACGCCATGATTATCCAGCACTCCGCCGACATCGGCGTGGCGCGGCGCAAGATCAGCGACCAGGAAATCGTCGAACGCCTCGTGTATGCGCTCGTCAACGAGGGTGCGCGCATCCTGGAAGAGGGCATCGCCCTGCGCGCCTCGGACATCGACATGGTGTATTTGACGGGCTACGGCTTCCCCTTGTTCCGCGGCGGCCCCATGTTCTACGCGGACACGGTCGGCTTGCCGAACGTACTCGACACGATTGCCGGCTACGCGAAAGGCCGCCACGGCGAGGCGTGGACACCGGCGCCGCTGCTGGTGAAACTGGCGGGCGAGGGCAAGGGTTTCAATAGCTGATCCGGCGCTGCCGTTGACGCCCGATGTTGTCGGATTACGCGCGGCTTCGCCACGCTAATCCGACCTACGCGTCGACAAGGGGTTCAATCGCCGCGTAATCCGACGCCACTACTTCTTCTTCGCCACCATCTTGACCGCCTCGTTGACGATGACGGGGTTGTCTTTCTGGATGTAGTAGCCGGCGCCCGTGATGCGCTCGATGGCCGGCGCGCCGGACAGGCGCTGCCAATCCTTTTCCTGGGCCCGTACCACGTTTTCAAACGAGCCCATTTCCTCGATGCCGAACTTGTCGCGCACCAGCAGCATGGCGGGCACGCGCAGCGGGCTGCTCATGTCGACGTGTTGCAAGCACTGCGTCTGGGCATCGAATTCGGCCGATTCCGTACTGTTGAACATGAGTTTACGCCGCGTTTTCACGAGCATGGCGTAGGTGGACGCGTCCTGTTGCAGGCGGTTCCACTGCTGCGGGTGCGTGGGATCGAGCAGCACCAGGCCGGCCACGTCCTGCGGGTACAGCCTCGCATACACATACTGGTACAGCCCGCCCAAGCCATGGCCGACCAGCACATACGGCGGTTTCAGGCCCGCTTGCGCCAGCAGGGCGCGCTGCTGGGCGGCGATGGTGCAGGGGTCGCGCGGCGTGGTGGTTTTCTGGCTGTCGCCGTAACCGGGACGGTCGTACACGAGCACGCGGTGCTGCCGGGCTACTTCGGGCACGACCTTGGCCCACACATCCTTGCCGTCGCCCATGGCCGACTGGAAGACCACGGGCAAGCCGCTCTGGCCGCTCAGGGTATAGGCGATGCTGGCGTCGGGCAGGGCGGCGGTGGCTGGCACGCCCGGCGTGACCGGCGTGGATGGCAACAGGGAGCAGCCGGAAAAACAGCCTGCCAGCAGCAGGCCGGCGCTGGAGAGGAGCATGGTGCGCGCGGGGCGGCCGACGAATAGATGATGCATGAATCTCCTTCTTGGTGCACGGACCGGGGACGGTATGGCTTGACAGCCATTATAGGCAAAACGTATCGAAGTGGAAATGCCGAACAGAGCCGGGTTTCCCGTCCTGTCAGCCGGCGTCGGCGCGATGGCAGACGGCTTCGATGCGATTGCCGTCCGGATCGAACAAAAAGGCCGCGTAATAGCTGGCGTGATAGTGGCGCAGGCCGGGCGCGCCCAGGTCGATGCCGCCGTGCGCCAGTCCCGCATGCCAGAACGCCTCGACGGCCGCGCGCGAAGGCGCCTTGAAGCAGCAATGGCGGCGCGGCGCGTCGTCTGGTTTCGGGCCCAGGCGCACGGAAAAGTAGCTGCGTTCGGGATGCTGCGCATCGCTGCGCTTGCCGTAGCCTATCCAGGCGTCGGCATGGTCGCTGCCCACCTTGGGCACGCCCAGCGCGGCGAAGATGGCGTCATAGAAGCGCTCGGCGCGTTCCAAGTCGCTGACGGTGAGGGAAACGTGATCGAGCATTGGCACTCCGCTGTAAAAACATGGACGCCCATAGCATAGCCCGGATCAGGGCGGCTGTGGGCGGGAGTGACCGAGTGACAGGATTGCCGAGCGACTGCCGGTTAAGGGCGGCTGGCGCATGCGCATGGCGCATCTGCCGGGCAGGCGGGGCAGGCTGGCGCCGGACGCGCGAGCCTGGCCACGATGGTGCGGCTCATCAGCTGCACGCGGGGCGCGAACAGCATCACGGCGCAGAAGGCCACGGGCCAGGCGGCAAAGAACGCATGGCGCCAGCGGGGCAGGAAGTCCGCCTGCAGGCCGATATTGAGCCAGGTGACCCAGGCGCTCATCAGCAGGGTCATGAGCAGCGACATCAGGAAGGCAAATACGCAGCGCAGGCGCAGGGCTTCGGACATGGGGCACTTTCAAAGTATGAAGATATGGCAGCGTAACAACTTGCAGCAATCTATACTAGAGCCATATTTTTAATTTCAAATTCCGTAAATGCAATTATGCTAGATGATTTAGCCCTGTTTGTCGCCATTGTCGAGGCTGGCAGCCTGCATGCGGCGGCCGTCAAGGAAGGCTTGCCCGCCGCTACCGTCACGCGCCGGCTGCAAAAACTGGAAAGCCAGCTCGGCTACCGCTTGCTCAACCGCAGCGCGCGCCGCTTGCAGCCGACGGCGGAAGGCTGGCAATACTACGAGCAGTGCCGCCCTTTGGTACATGCCTTGCGGCAGGCGACGCAGCAGCTCGACGCCAGCCTGTCAGCCGTCTCGGGCAGCATCCGCGTGCTGGCGCCCGTCAACTTCGCCAGCGGCTTGCTGACGCCGGCCTGGGTCAGCTTCATGCAGAAGTATCCGGACATCCGCCTGGAACTGGAACTGTCGAACCTGCTGCAAGACCTGGTGGGCAGCGGCGCCGACCTGGCCATCCGCGTCGGCGCGCTCGACGATTCCTCGCTGATGCAGCGCCGGCTGGGCAGCGCTTCGCTGGTGATGGTGGCCGCGCCCGGCTACCTGGCGCGCGCCGGCGTGCCGCGCGACTTGCAGGAACTGGAAAAGCACGAGCTGATCGTGGCCGAACCATTGCGCACCTGGCGCTTGCGGCGCCCTGGCGACGGCGCCGAAACGGTGATCGAACCGCAGGCGCGCCTGCGCGTCAACGAGATGCGCCTGGCCGTGGAAATGGCCGACGCAGGCATCGGCATCCTGCTGTGTCCACTGCTGCAATGCCGCGACGAAGTGGCCAGTGGCAGCCTCGTGCGCGTTTTGCCCGACTGGATGCCGCAGCCGCGCCACGTGTATGCCGTGTGGACGCAGCGGCGCTACCTGCCGGCCCGCGTGCGCGTGCTGCTCGAGCACCTGGCGGCGTTCGCGGCGGACAATCCGCTGTTGAGCGAAGAGCCTGGCGTTTAGCTCGGCTGTTGCTGCGCCAGCCACTGCGTGAACTGGCGCAGCGCGGGCGTAAAACCGCTGGCTGGCGCGGCGCCGGGCCGGGCCTGGGCAAGGAAATACGCCATCTGCGCCTGCAGGGCGGGATAGTGGCGCAGCAACAGTGCAGCATGCTCGTCCAGGCTGGCGGGCCAGCAAGGATCGTCGTCGTGGCGCAGGATATTGCATGAGCGGATCAGCTTGCGCGACGCTTCGCGCTGCAGGCGGACGATGGCGGCAGGGTCGCGCTCGTCGTCTAGGCGCTGTGCATAATTTTCCAGCACGCGGGCAAAGTCGCCATTGACGGCCTGGGCAACGGCGCGCGAGGGCGCGAACGGCGCAAAGTGCGGCGCCAGGTCGTCGCCCCACAGGCAGCGGCACTGGTGCTTGATCCAGTAGCCCCAGCTGTACAGGTGCTCGGGCGCCAGCACCTGGGCCCGGTGGCCGATATCGAAATCGATTTTCAGTACTTCCGTGTGGCGCGCCTGCAAGGCCAGGCGCAGCGCTTCCAGCGTGTCGGCCTGCTGCGGCGTGGGCGGCTGGCGCAGCACCAGGGTCAGGTCGAGGTCGGACACGCCGGGCGTGGCGTCGCCACGGGCGATGCTGCCATACAGGTATATGCCGTCGAGCCAGTGACCGGCTTGCGCAGCCAGGCTGGCGCAGACGTCTTGCAGCAAGGCGTCGAAATGGTGCTGCAGCGGGCCGCAGGGGGCGGAGGCTATGGTCGGCATGCCTGGCACGAGTCCGGTGATAGAAACTTCCACCATAGCATGCAGTAGGGCGCGCACGCAGGGGATTCCTTTCCATTTAGTAATACCGAGCGCTTGTACTTTTCGCCGGGATCGCGTTAAGATAAAGCTGCCCGCTTATCCAGAGGGCAATCTGGTGTTTTTTCGCGCAATCCGTTCCTATCCATGAGAGTAGCAATGAAATATCTGATCGTTCCCTTCTTGCTGGCCATGACCGGCTGCGAAGTACTGTATGACGCGAACCGGGACAAGATCGGCGAGTATTGCAACAGCCTCAATAATTTCGACGACCGCAACGCCTGCCGCAAGCGCAACCAGACCAGTTACCAGGAATACGTGCAGCAGCGCGACCAGCTGAAAAAGAGCAAGAGCGACAAGTAAGCTTGCAACCACATAAAAAAACGCCGCTGACCAGTCAGCGGCGTTTTGCTTTGCGGCCCCGGCCTTGCGACCGGGGTTTGCCTCAGACTAGTCGTCGGCGTAGATATTGTTATCCTTCGTTTCCTTGACGAACAGGGTGCCGATCACGACAGTCGCCAGGGCGACGACGATCGGATACCACAGGCCGTAATAGATATCGCCCTTGAAGGCCACCAGCGCGAAGGCCGTGGTCGGCAGCAAGCCGCCGAACCAGCCGTTACCGATATGGTAAGGCAGGGACATCGAGGTGTAACGGATACGCGTCGGGAACATTTCCACCAGCATGGCGGCGATCGGGCCATACACCATGGTCACGTACAGCACCAGGATGAACAGCAGCAACACGACCATCGGCTTGTTGATCTGGTCCGGATCGGCTTTTGCAGGGTAGCCCGCTTCCTTGATGCCGGCGCCCAGTTCTTTCTTCAGCGCCGCTTCGTGGGCCTTGCTTTCCGCATCGAAGTTCAAGCCATCGGCTGTCATGACGGCGTTAAACGACGTAAATTCCTTTGTACCAATGCGCACCTTGGCGATTGAGCCGGCCGGCGCGTCTTCTTTCGTGTAGTTCACCGAGCTGTTCGACAGGAAACCCGTGGCGATGTCGCACGACGATGGGAATTTCTTCGTGCCCGTCATGTTGAACTGGAAGTGGCAGGAAGCAGGATCGGCCACCACCACCACTGGCGAGTTCTTTAGAGCCGCTTCCAGCTGCGGGTTGGCGAAGTGGGTCAGGCCGTTAAAGATCGGGAAGTAGGTCGCCGCGGCGATCAGGCAGCCGCCGAGGATGATGTACTTGCGGCCGATGCGGTCGGACAGGCTGCCGAAGAACAGGAAGAACGGCGTGGCCAGCAGCAGGGCGATGGCGACGAGCACGTTGGCCGTTGCCAGGTCCACTTTCAGGGTCTGGATCATGAAGAACAGGGCGTAGAACTGGCCCGTGTACCACACGACAGCCTGGCCCGCGGTCAGGCCGATCAGGGCCAGGATGACGATCTTCAGGTTTTTCCACTGGCCGAACGCTTCCGTCAGCGGCGCTTTCGAGGTCTTGCCCTCGGCCTTCATCTTGGAAAACGCGGGCGATTCATTCATGGCCAGGCGGATCCACACGGAAATACCCAGCAGGATGACGGAGACGAGGAAGGGAATGCGCCAGCCCCATGCTTCGAAATCCTTCTCGCCGGTCGCCAGGCGGGTGCCCAGGATGACCATCAGCGACAGGAAGAAGCCCAGGGTTGCCGTCGTTTGTATCCACGCCGTGAACGCGCCGCGCTTGCCTTCAGGCGCGTGCTCGGCCACATAGGTGGCTGCGCCGCCATATTCACCGCCCAGCGCCAGGCCTTGCAGGATGCGCAGGATGACGAGGATGATCGGCGCGGCGATGCCGATGGAGGCGTGGCCCGGCAGCAAGCCGACGATGAAGGTGGAGCCGCCCATGATCAAAATGGTGATCAGGAAGGTGTACTTGCGGCCGATCATGTCGCCCAGGCGGCCGAAGACCAGCGCGCCGAATGGACGCACGATGAAGCCGGCGGCAAAGGCCAGCAGCGCGAAGATGAAGGTGGTGGTAGGGTCGCCGATGAAGAATTGCTTGGCGATGATCGATGCGAGCGAACCGTACAGATAAAAATCGTACCATTCAAAAACGGTGCCGAGCGAGGACGCAAAGATGACCTTGCGTTCCTCGGGCGTAATCGGCGTTCCCTTGGTAGAAGTTTTCCGTACGTCGGCCGAGCCGGATGGTGATGCCATGGTTTGTCTCCCTATGTTTTATAGTGAACTGGTGCCGCGGTCTTTTTGACCATTCTTGCAACAGCTGGAGGCGAGTGTGTTCTCCGAACCTTACGTCATGCTTGCTTGAAACTTACACCAAGCTTACAAATCGCTGTTCGGCAGAACTTTGCGAACGACCGTACTTAAATGTGCTATTCTCATTCCACAGATATCTCACCCCATAATATTTCCCACAAGGAGACACAGCATGAATGAAGCCGTCATCGTATCGACCGCCCGCACGGGCCTGGCCAAGTCCTGGAAGGGCGCGTTCAACATGACGCATGGCGCCACCCTGGGCGGCCACGTGCTGGCCGCCGCCGTCGAGCGCGCGCGCATCGAGGCGGAGGAAGTGGAAGACGTGCTGGTCGGCTGCGCCTTTCCCGAAGGCGCCACAGGCGGCAATATCGCGCGCCAGGTGGCCCTGCGCGGCGGTTGTCCCGTCACGACGGCCGGCATGACCGTCAACCGTTTTTGCTCGTCGGGCTTGCAGGCTATCGCCCTGGCGGCGCAGCGCATCATCGCCGGCGAAGGGGATATCTATGCGGCGGGCGGCGTGGAATCGATTTCCTGTGTACAAAATGAAATGAATACGCACATGTACCGCGAGGTCTGGCTGCAGCAGCACAAGCCGGAAGTGTACTGGCCCATGCTGCAGACGGCCGAAACCGTGGCCAAGCGCTACCAGATTTCGCGCGAGCGCCAGGATGCCTACGGCGCGCAAAGCCAGCAGCGCGCCGCCGCGGCACAGGCGGCCGGCCTGTTCGACGCGGAAATCGTGCCGATGACCACCATCATGGGCGTGGCCGACAAGGCCAGCGGCATGCTCGTGTCGCGCGAAGTGACGATTGCCGCCGACGAAGGCATCCGTGCCGACACGACGTATGACGGCGTGGCCAAGATCCGCCCGGCCATTACTGGCGGCGTCATCAGCGCCGGCAACGCCAGCCAGTTTTCCGATGGCGCGTCCATGGCCATCGTCATGAATGCGAAAGTGGCCGAAGCGAAAGGCTTGCAGCCGTTGGGCATCTTCCGCGGCTTTGCCGTGGCCGGCTGCGAACCCGATGAAATGGGCATCGGCCCCGTCTACGCGATTCCGAAACTGCTGAAAAAGGCGGGCTTGACTGTCGCCGACATCGGCCTGTGGGAACTCAACGAAGCGTTTGCCGTGCAAGTGCTGTACTGCGCCGACACCCTGGGCATCCCCATGGAGCGCCTGAACGTCAACGGCGGCGCGATTGCCGTCGGCCACCCCTACGGCGTGTCGGGAGCACGCCTGACGGGCCACGCCTTGATCGAAGGCAAGCGCCGTGGCGTCAAATACGTGGTCGTGACCATGTGCATCGGCGGCGGGCAGGGCGCGGCTGGCCTGTTCGAAGTGCTGTGATTTAAATGAAACCCAGTCTGCGGGCGGCTTCCAGGGCCGCCCGTTTGCATTGCGCGCCCGGTTCCTGCAAGGCGCGCCGATAGCGGTTACAGTAATGCTTCATTAATAAACAAGCAGCCTGCCGCCATGATCAAACACATCGTTTTCTGGAAACTGTTAGACCACGCCGAGGGCGCCGACCGCGCCACGAACGCCTTGAAACTGAAAGCCCTGCTCGATTCCTGTTCCGACCTGGTGCCCGGCATATTGAAATTCGAAGCAGCCGTGGCCCAGCCGGGCCTGGAAGCGACCTACGACATCGTCCTGTACAGCGAGTTCGCCAGCCGCGAAGCGCTCGATGCTTACCAGAACCATCCCGAGCACGTGAAAATCAGGCCGTTTTTTGGGGCAGTGCGGGAAGCCCGGCAATGTATGGACTACGAAGTGTAATGACAGCGTAAATCCGGGGTCAGTCGCTTCGCGATCGGAATGCGTCCCATTGGGACGCATTCCCCCGCCGGGTCTGACTCCGGTCTTCCGCTGATTTTATCTATCGACAAGGAGCATTCATGACCACCTACCAACGCATCGTCCTCGCCTCGCGCCCCGCCTCCACGGAGGAAGTGCAGCCGGCGCATTTTCGTCTGGAAACTCAAGATATTCCCGCCATCACGGATGGCCAGTTGCTGGTGCGTAACCAGTACTTGTCGCTCGACCCGTACATGCGCGGGCGCATGAGCGCGAATAAAAGCTATGCGGCGCCGCAGGCGATTGATGAAACCATGATAGGCGGCACGGTGGGCGTGGTGCTGGAATCGAAGCATCCGAAGTTTGCCGTGGGCGACACCGTCGTGGGGACTTTGGGCTGGACGGAGGTGGCCGTATCGGATGGCACGATGCTGCGCAAGGTCGACACGACGCACATTCCTGCATCCGCCTACCTGGGTTCCGTCGGCATGCCGGGCATGACGGCCTGGTATGGCCTGAGCCAGATCATGGCGCCGAAGTCGGGCGAAACCGTGGTCGTGTCGGCCGCCAGCGGCGCCGTGGGCAGCGTCGTGGGCCAGCTGGCAAAATTGAAAGGCTGCCGTGTCGTCGGTATCGCGGGCGGTGCGGAAAAATGCCGCTATGTTGTCGAGGAACTGGGTTTTGATGCCTGCGTCGACTACAAGGCGGGCAATCTTGAGGCCGATCTGGCGGCGGCCACGCCCGACGGCATCGACGCCATCTTTGAAAACGTGGGCGGCGCCATCTTCGATGCGGCGCTGGCGCGCACCAATGCGTTTGGCCGCGTGGCTGTGTGCGGCTGGATCGCCGGCTACAACGGCGAGCCGACGCCGCTCGACAATGCGCGCCTGATCCTCACCAACCGCCTGACCGTGCGCGGCTTTATCGTTTCCGAGCAGCCGGAATTCTGGCCGCAGGGACTGGCGGAACTGGGCAGCCTGGTGGCGACGGGCAAGCTGAAATTCCGCGAATCCGTGGCCGATGGCCTGGCCAGCGCGCCGGAAGCCTTCATCGGCTTGCTGAAAGGGCGCAACTTCGGCAAGCAACTGGTGAAGTTGTAAGCGGGCTGTTTTGAAATGACCTGGTGCGCCGCCAGTTCCTTGCCCGGCTGCGCCCGGTAGCACAGCAATGCTTTTAATAGATCGGCAGCGTGAAATCCTCGTCTATCCTGCGCGCCCTGGTCTTGGCGTTCGGTTGCAACAGCGACTGGATCAGGGCGCTGCCGACGCACTGTTGCAGCAGATGCGCGATGGCTATGCCGAACCGCGTCCGTACGTGCATGAGCCGGATGAGGCGAGGGCTCAGCTCCCGCTGTGTACGCTCGGCATACGGGCGAAGGATGCGTTCGTATGCATCGAACGCCTGGGTGTGGCTCGCGCGCCTCTTGATTTCTCCCGCCAGCACGTAGGCTCCCACCAGCGCCAGGGCCGTGCCCTTGCCCGTGAATGGCGTCGGGCAGTGCGCCGCATCGCCCAGCAAGACCAGTCGGCCTTTTGACCAGGTGGAAGCTTGCACCTGGCTCATCGGCCCGAAGTAGAAGTCCTGGACGTTATCAAGCTCGGCGATGATACGATCGGCCACCTTGCCCCGCCCCACCAGTGCCGCCCGCAGCGTCTCGCGCGGCGACGGCGTCGTCGGACTGCGCAGGCCAGGCTCAGCGGCAGGAAAGGTCATCAGCACGGTAGTTTCAGTCAAGCCACCTGGCCTGAGGTTGATCATCGTCCCGCCAATGCCGTTGACGGAGCAGGCCCAGAAGTCGTCTTCAGGCCGCCGGGGAATGTTGAAAAACGCCATGTAGGCGCCGAGGTAACGCATGCGCGTTTCAGCGGCCAGCGCCAGGTCTCTGGTCGGCGAGCTCACGCCGTCGGCGCAGATCACCAGTTCGAAGTCCTCTGCCGTGCCATTGGCAAAGGTTGCCCGCACGCCATTTTCAATCTCTTCAACGCCACTGACGGACGTGCCAAAACGGTATTCGCAAGTGCCGTGGGTCGCATCGAACAAAATACGGGCGAAATCGCCGCGGAGGATTTCGAAATCGCAGGTCAGTCCACCGATACTACCTTTGGGAAAAACAGCCACCACCTTGCCGGCTTCGTCGAGCCACTTCTGTCCGCATTCCAGCGTGTTGCGCGCCTCGACCTGTTCCGTCAAACCCATGAGCTTGATGACCTGCTGCGCGGCATCCTTCACATCGACGTTCTGTCCGCCGACCCTGAGCGCGTCGGCCTTTTCAACGAGCACCACGGAATAGCCATACCTGCTCAGCCACCAGGCACACGCAGGGCCGGCGATGCCGCCGCCGCAGATCAGGATTTTCTTCGTTTGTTCCATGTGACAGCTTCCGTGGTTGTGATTTCAGCGTCCATGTTAGGCGCGCCACGTGCTGGTCACAATGAGCCAACAGGCCATGTTATATTGAATTCTTGCCACTGATTCTGACCCTTGAAAGGTACCCGATGCCTGTTTTCAGCGACGACTCGTCCAGCGACTGGGAAGATCCCGACTCCGTGCCAAGGCCGGTGGTTACGCTTGGCGCCGTTGGCCGGGAGATGGATAGCCACAAGGAGGCGGGCTTCCATCAGCATCGAAAAGGCCAGTTCCTGCTCTGGATGCGGGGCGTGCTCACCTGCGAGGTCGACGGCGGCTTCTGGCTGGTGCCGCCGGGGAGCGCCATTTGGGTACCAGGCGGCACACAACATCGAATGGATGGGGCCGGCACGGTCGATTGTTATGTGGTGTATGTCGATCCTGCGGTGGGCGACGCGTTGCCGCGGGAGTGCTGCAGCTTGTCGACCACGCCGCTGCTGCGTGAATTGGTGATCCGTTCAGCGGCATTGCCAATGCGCTATGAAGAGGGCGGCATGGCGTCACGCGTGATGACACTGCTTCTCGACGAAATGGCGTTGGCGCAGCCCGGCCAGGTTCATCTTCCCCTGACGCCAGACAAGCGGCTACGCAAACTGGTCGAGTGGATCATGGCGCGTCCGTCCGATCCAGGCAACATCGAATCGTGGGCGCAGCGGATGGGCATCAGTGCGCGCACGCTGTCACGCCTGGTGTCCCGGGAAACCGGCATGAGTTTCGGACGCTGGCGCAGGCAACTGCATATCCTGCTCGCCTTGCAATGGATGGCCAGGGGTGCCACGGTCCAGCATGTCGCAGAGGGCCTGGGCTACGAAAACGCGAGCAATTTTGTCGTCATGTTTCGCAAAATACTCGGTGAAACACCTGGACGTTACTTGAAATCGAACGCTTGAGCCGCACCGCCTGCCAAGGCGTGGCGCGCCGTGCGACAATGGCGGCCCCTCTCTTATTGCCGCATGCCATGACCAAGCACACCATCCGCCTCGGCGACTGGGCCACACTGGGCCCCGACGCCACCGCCATTCGTTTTGAAGTTTTCGTCGATGAACAGAAAGTGCCGGCCGAGATCGAACTCGACGACATGGACACCGTCTGCCTGCACGCCGTCGCCTATGACGATGCCGGCAACGCCATCGGCACGGGCCGGCTATTGCCAGACGGCCACATCGGCCGCATGGCCGTGCGCCAGCCGGGCCGCGGCAAGGGCGTGGGTGGCGCCATTTTGACCTTGCTGATGGAGAAAGCCCGCGAACGCGGCGATGCAGCGGTGGTGCTGAACGCACAAACCGTGGCTGCGCCATTCTATGCGCGCCACGGTTTCGCGCAGCAGGGGGAGCAGTTTGAAGAGGCGGGGATTGCGCATGTGGAGATGCGGCTGGTGTTCTAGGGTGTTGTCGGATTACGCGCGTAGCGCTAATCCGACAACACCAGCACAATCAGTTCTGCGCGTGCGACTGGCGCCATTTGTCGAGGATCACGGCCAGCACGATCACGACACCCTTGGCCACATACTGCCAGAACGACGACAGGCCCAAAATCGTCAAGCCATTGTTCATCACGCCGATGATCAGGGCGCCGATGACGGTGCCCCAGACGGAACCCACGCCGCCCATCAGGCTCGTGCCGCCCAGCACGACGGCCGCAATCGCATCGAGTTCATAGCCCGTGCCCCAGTTGCCGTTGGCCGCATACAGACGGCTGGCCGACATGGCGCCGCCCAGGCCGGCGAACAGGCCGCTGATCGTGTAGACAAACATCAGCACGAGGCCGACCTTGATACCCGTCAAACGGGCCGCCTGGATATTGCCGCCGACAGCGTAGATATGCAGGCCCAGGGTGGTCTTGCGCAGGATGAACCATGTCAGCACGACGACGGCGGCCGCCAGCCAGATCAGCCAGGGCACGGCCAGGAAGCTGCCGTTACCCATCCATTCGAAGCTTGGGATTTCCGTGTTCAGCACGCTGGTGCCGTCAGCCAGCAGGTAGGCCGCGCCGCGCAGGGCTGTCATGGTGCCCAAGGTCACTACGAAGGGGTTCAGGCCGACGAGGGCGACGAGCACGCCATTGAGCGCGCCCAGCAGCAGGCCGACGATGATGAAAGTGGGGATCGAAAAGCCGGCGAACTGGGCCGACAGCGACATCAGCATGCCTGCCACGGCCGAGACGGCCAAGACGGAACCGACGGACAGGTCGATGCCGCTGGTCAGAATGACGAAGGTCATGCCGGACGCCAGCACGATGTTGATCGATACCTGGCGGAAGATGTTCATGGTGTTATTGCTGGTCATGAACGTCGACGTGCCGTCGGCCGAGAAGTACACGGTCAGGCCATACATGGCCAGGTACAGCACCACCAGCACGGGCAGCATGCCCAGGCGGCGCATCAGGTTCGAGGCATTGAAGGGTTCGCCGGCGCGTGCGGCGCCGCTGGTGGTACTCGTTGTCATGTTAATTCTCCTGAATAATTATGCTAATGCTTATTTTTATGCCGCTTCCAGATGGGTGGCATAGGCAAGGATGTTTTCCTGCGTGATATCGTCGCCCGTCACTTCGCCCGTCAGGCGTCCTTCGCACATCACCATCACGCGGTCGCAAATACCGACCAGCTCGGCCAGTTCGCTGGAAATGCACAGCACGGCCGTACCCGCATCCGCCAGCTGGTGGATGATCTTGTAAATTTCGCTCTTCGCGCCCACGTCCACGCCGCGCGTCGGTTCGTCGAGGATGAGGACTTTCGGGGCGATGGCCAGCCAGCGCGCCAGCAAGACTTTCTGCTGGTTGCCGCCGGACAGTCCGCCCACGATGCCGTCCGGTCCCGACACTTTCACATTGAGGTTGGCTATCGCCTCGCGCGTGAGCTGGGTCAGGGCGCCACGGTTGACCACGCCCGCCGTCGCATGCTTGGACAGGATATTCATCGACATGTTTTCCATGGCCGACAATTGCATGAACAGGCCCAGGCTCTTGCGGTCTTCGGGCAGGTAACCGATGCCGTGGCGGATGGCTGCCAGCGGCCGGTGGATGTGCACTTCCTGGCCATCGAGCCACACTTGTCCCGTTTGTTTCTTGTCGGCGCCAAAGATCAGGCGCGCCAGTTCCGTGCGGCCCGCACCGACGAGGCCGGCAAGACCCGTCACTTCGCCCGCATGCAAGGTGAACGAAGCAGGCTTGACCTTGCCGCCGCCCACGTTTTCCACGCGCAAGCGCTCGGCGCCCCGCGTGGTGCGCCGCTGGTGCGAATAAAAGTCGTCGGCGGGGCGGCCCACCATCATTTGCACGACTTTCTTTTGATCCAGTTCATCCTTGCCCAGCTCGCCCACATAGGCTCCGTCGCGCAGCACCGTGATGCGGCGCGCCAGGCGTTCCACTTCGGCCATGCGGTGGCTGATGTACAGCACGGCCAGGCCCTTGTCGCGCTGTTCTTCGATGATGCGGAATAATTGTTCTGTTTCCCGGTCGGACAGGGCGGCAGTGGGCTCGTCCATGATCAGGATGCGGCTTTCGTGCACGAGGGCGCGGGCGATTTCCACCTGCTGCTGCTCGGCGATCGACAGGGTAGCGACCATGGTGTCGGCGTCGAAACGGGAACCGAGGTCGGCCAGGATGGCGTTCGTGCGCGCACGCATTTCGCCGCCCTTGACGGTCCAGAATGGTCCTTTCGGCTCGCTGCCCATGAAGACGTTCTGCGCCACCGTCATGTTCTTGGCCACGCTGAGTTCCTGGTAGATCAGGTTGATGCCCAGCGCGCGTGCCTCGCCCGGGTTGCGGATGCGGATCGGCTTGCCGTCGAGAATGATCTCGCCCGCGTCCGGCGTGTAGACGCCGGATAAAATCTTCATCAGGGTGCTCTTGCCGGCGCCATTTTCGCCCATCACGGCATGGATTTCACCGCTGCGCACCGTCAGGTGCACGCCGCGCAGCGCGCGCGTGGCGCCAAAGCGCTTCTCGATGCCGCGCATTTCAAAAATAATATTGTCGCTCATGACTGTCCTTCCTTGCTTTTGAAACTGTTGCCCGCCCTTGGGCCGGGGCCGGGGCGGGCAACACGTGGTTCAGGTCAGGCAGATCAGTTCTTTACCCAGCCCGTATAGGTGGCGACGTTTTCCTTGGTGATGGCCGGGGTCGGCAACAGCACCATCGTCTGTTTTGGCGTGCGGCCGTTCATGATGTCGTAGCCCATCTGCACGGCGTCGGTCGCCATGCGGTACGGGTTTTGCGCCGAGGTGGCGGCGAACAGGCCAGCCTTGTTCTTCAGGGCGTTCTGGCCATCGGGCGCGCCATCGACGGCCGTGATCAGTTTCACGTCCGTGCGCTTCGATTGCTTGATCGCCAGTTCGGCGCCGATACCGGTCGGATCGTTGATGGCGAACACGCCGTCGATCTTCGGATAGGCCGTCAGCAGGTTCGACATCACGGTCATGCCGCCGTCGCGGCTGCCGCCGGCGTTCTGGTTGTCGGACAGGATCTTGATGTCCTTGAACGCAGCCAGGGTTTTCTTGCAGCCGTTGACACGGTCGATCACGGACGTGACCGGCGGGCCGTTCAGGATCACGACATTGCCCTTGCCGCCGATCTGCTTGGCCAGGTATGCGCACGACACGTCGCCAGCCATGGTGTTGTCGGACATCACGGTGGCCGAAGCACCTACGGCGCCTACGTCGACGGCGATCACGACCACGCCCGCATTGCGCGCTTTCTTGATGGCAGGGGCGATGCCCTTGGAATCGACGGCGTTCAGGATGATGATGTCGGTCTTGTTGGCAATAAAGTTTTCAATCTGGTCCACCTGGGTGTTCAAGTCATACTTGCTGGAAACAGTGGTGACTTTCACGCCAGGGCCGCCCAGCTTTTTCGCGCTTTCTTCCGCGCCGCGGCCAATGGCGACAAAAAACGGGTTGGCCAGGTCGCCCACGCTCACGCCGATGGATTTCAGCGGTTTGTCAGCGGCGAAAGCGCCGCAGGCGGCGGACAACAGCAGGGAGGCGGTAATGACTTTTTTCATGTGGATCTCCAAGGGTTTTTATTGTGAAAAACAAACGGTGCTACGGGTGAAAAACTTATTGATTACGTAATTTCTCGATCATGGCGTCCAGCTTGCCCGCATCGACGGCAAAGCCGCGGATGCCTTCGGCCAGCTTTTCGGTGGCCATCGCGTCGTCATTCAAGGCGTAGCGGAAAGCGGCCTCGTCATACGTGACGGCCGGCTGTGCCGCGCCCAGGTCGCCGCCCAGTGCGCGCTCGAACGGAGCGTCAAGCGCTTCCAGCTTGGCCAGCAGGTCGGGGCTGATGGTCAGCAAGTCGCAGCCGGACAGGGCCGTGATCTGGCCCACGTTGCGGAAGCTGGCGCCCATCACTTGCGTGGCGATGCCATGTTGTTTGTAGTAATTGAAGATGCGCGTTACCGACTGTACACCTGGATCGTTGGACAGGCTGCGCGCCGCTTCGTCCCATGCCGCACCCATGGACTTCTTGTGCCAGTCGTAGATGCGGCCCACAAATGGCGAAATCAGGCGCACTTTCGCGTCGGCGCAGGCGACGGCCTGGCAAAACGCGAACAGCAGGGTCAGGTTGCAAAAGATGCCGTCTTTTTCCAGCTCGCGCGCCGCCTGGATGCCTTCCCAGGTGGCGGCGACCTTGATCAGCACGCGCTCGCGACGAATGCCGGCTTGCTCATACAGGGCGATCAGGCGGCGCCCGCGGGCGATGGTGGCGTCGCGGTCAAAGCTCAAACGGGCGTCGACTTCCGTCGATACGCGGCCCGGCACGACCTTCAAAATTTCCAGGCCGAAGCGCACCAGCACCTGGTCGACGATATCGTCCAGCGATGCATGCTTGTGGGCGGCGACAGTGCTTTCCAGCAAGGGTGCGTAATCGGGCTGCAGCACGGCTTTTAAAATCAGCGATGGATTGGTGGTGGCGTCCTGCGGCGCGAAGCGCGCCAGTTGCAGGAAGTCGCCCGTGTCGGCGACGACGGTGCTGTACTGTTTTAATTGTTGCAGCTGATTCATTACTATTCCTTATCACTGAGTTGGTGCAAGGCTTGCACGGCGGGAAACAGGCTACGGTAGCGACCATAGCGGATGCTCAAGGCTGCGCTGTGCGCGGCATCGGGCAGGAAAGTGTTTTTGATGGGCAAGCTGGTGGCCAGCAACTGGCGCTGGCCGATGGCGGCAAAGCCCAGCTTGGCCGCGCCTAGGCTGGCCGACAGTTCGCTGTTGTGCAGGGTGCGCATTTCCCGGCCCAGCACATTGGCCAGCAACTGCGCCCAGTACTGGCTGCGCGCGCCGCCGCCCACCAGCATGCAATGGGGAACGACGGCGCCCGTCGACGTGACGGCCGCCATGGCGTCGCGCAAGGCGAAGGCCACGCCTTCGAGTACGGCATAGCCGAGCTGCGCCGGCGTGCTGTCGTGGCCCAGTTGCAGGAAGGCGCCGCGCACTTGCGGGTCGTTATGCGGCGTGCGCTCGCCCGACAGATAGGGCAGGAACAGGGGCGCGGACGGCGCGACGGGGGCGTCGAGCGGCAAGCCCGTTTCCACCAGCGCCAGCAGGGCTGCCTCGTCGGGCTGGCCCAGCACGCCCGTGGCCCAGCGCAGGCAGCTGGCGCCGGACAGGATCGCGCCCATCGCATACCAGCGGCCGGGCAGGGCGTGGCAAAAGCTGTGCACGCCGCCGGCCGGGTTGCCCAAAGGCGCTTCGGTGACGGAAACGATGGCGGCGCTGGTGCCCAGCGAAATGAAACTGTCGCCGCCGTTGACGGCGCCGATGCCCACGGCCGAGACGGGATTGTCGCCGCCGCCGGCCGCCACCAGCACGTCCGATGGCAAGCCCAGCTTGTCTTCGACGGCGGCCAGCACCGTGCCCGTGGCGGCATCGCCTTCGGCCAAGGCCGGCATCTGTTCCGGCGCCAGGCCGCAGGCGGCCAGCATGGGGGCGAACCAGGCACGCTTGGCCTCGTCCAGCCACAGGGTGCCGGCCGCGTCGGACATGTCGGTGACCTTGTTGCCAGTCAATTGCAGGCGCAGGTAATCCTTGGGCGACAGCAGGCAGGCGATGGCATTGAAAGCGTCAGGCTCGTGCGTTTGCAGCCACAGCAGTTTCGGCGCCGTCAATCCCGCCATGGGCAGGCTGCCCGTCACGTCCGCATAGGCGGGATAGTCGCGCGCCAGGCTAGCCGCTTCGGCTTCGGCGCGCGCATCGTTCCACAGGATGGCGGGACGAATTACATTGTCGTTGCTGTCGAGCAGCACGGCGCCATGCATCTGGCCCGACAGGCCGATGCAGGCGATCTGCGCGTATTCCTGCGGCCAGCCGGCGCGCAGCTGGCCCAGAGCGTTGACGCAGGCGGCCCACCAGTCTTGCGGCGCTTGTTCGGACCATCCCGGCTGCGGGCGGCTGGTGTCGATGCGCACGGAAGCCTGGCCGCGCACGGTGCCAGTGCTGTCCATCAGCACGGTTTTCAGTTCGGAGGTACCGAGATCGATACCGAGGGAAATCGCTGGATGCATATTGATCTACTGTAAAAGGTCAGGGGCAGCCGCAGGAATTGCGTACGCGCAGGGTCGGCGACAAGCGCTGCACGTGCCTGGCGCGGCCCGGGTTGGCGATACGGTCGATCAGCAGGTCGACGGCCATGGCGCCCAGCTCTTCGAGCGGCTGCGCCATCACGGTCAAACGGGGGCTGAAATAATCGGCCCAGTCGAAATCATCGAAGCCTGCCAGTGACACGTCTTGCGGTACCGCAATGTGCGCATCGCGCAAGGCGTGCATGGTGCCGATGGTCATCAGGTTATTGCCGGCAACGATGGCCGTGGGACGCTGTCCTGCGGGCAGGGCCAGCAATTCGCGCGTGGCCGCGCCGCTGCGCTCCAGATTGGAGTCGCCAGAGCGCAGCAGTGCGGGGTCAAAGACGATATTGGCGCGCTGCAAGGCCAGACGATAGCCGTCGATACGCTCGTCCGTCGTGGACAGGCCGGGCGCGCCCGCGATGAAGCCGATGCGGCGGTGGCCGTGGACGGTGATCAGGTGGCCGACCAGTTCGGCCGTCGCCTCGATGTTTTCCACGCCCACCTGGTCGAACGGCTGCGCCGACATGCGGTCCACCAGCACGGAAGCGATCTTGTTGCTGGTCAAATAGTCGAGCGTGCGGTGATGCGTGTCGCCGGAAGGCGCCAGCACGATGCCGTCGACCCGGCGCTGGTGCAAGTTCTGCACCACTTTCAATTCCTGCTCGGGATCGTCATGCGTATCGGAAAACAGCATCATCAGGCCATGGCGCGTGCAGGCGGCCTCGATGGCGCGCACGGTTTCGCTGAAGTAATGATTGGTGAAGGCGGAAATGGCCACGCCGATGGTGCCCGACGAGGAGCCGGCCAGCGCGCGCGCCAGCATGTTGGGCACATAGCCGATCTGCTGCATGGCCGCATTGACGGCGGCGACGGTTTTCGGGCTGACCTTGCGGGTGCCGTTGAGCACGTGAGAGACGGTCGACAACGATACGTCCGCCGCCCGCGCTACATCTTCCATGGTGGCCATGGTGTCTCCTGATGGTTTTATTATTATTGTGTGCTGCGATTGAGTACGGCTGTGTCGCCGCGTTTGAATCTATCGTAAACAAAAGAAAGCGCTTGCGCAAGCGCTTTCTTTTTTGTGCGAGCGGATGGATATAGGTTTTTTGATGCGAGTCGGGATGCGAGCGTAGGTCGGATTAGCGCGCCGCAGGGGCGCGTAATCCGACGTCGGGAACGGCGGTGATGCCGGTTGAGTGTGGCGGTGTTGTCGGGTTACGCGCTTGCGCGCTAAGCCGACCTACCCGACCTACTGTATCACCAGCTCATGCAGTTCGCCGGGAGAATCCGGGAATAATTTGACGACGGTGGACGTGCGCGTGCCGTAGCCCGGCGTTTCGATGCAGACGGCGGACAGCACGCGCTCGAGGTCGAGCGGCACGCCCGTATCCGGCAAGCGGAAGTCGGGCGCGCGCGTGGTGTCGGCCAGCATGTCGAAATACGCTTCGTCGGGCGCGCCCTGGCACAGCAGGCTGGCGAACTGGGCCTTGGTCTTCAAGACCTTCGGCCACGGCGCGTCCAGCAGAGCGTTCGACAGGCCGTAGATGCCAGGCTCCAATGGTTGTCCATTGCGCGCATCGCCATCGCCCCGGTTGGAAAACCAGATCAGGGTGTCCGCATCGCCCAGCACCAGATTGAAACCGTTATAGGCTTTGCATCCGGGGCGGATTTGCGCGATGTAGTCTTGCGGCGACATGTTGCCGGCCAAATAGTCGGCTACCAGGGCACCGCGCGAGGGGGCGTCGGGGTTGCGGTCTTGCGGGCTGCGGATATTCGTGATGGCGGCAAAGCGCGAGCTGCCGCTGCCGGCCTGGGTGATGCCCATCCAGCTGCCGCCCGCCTGCAGGTCGCGGCCCGCATACACTTGCGGGTGTTCGGGCCAGGCGCGGGCGGGGGCGCTGGCGCGTTCATAGAATTCGTCGCGGTTGGCGGCGGCAATCAGCGGGATGTGCGGATTGACTTTCCAGGCAAAAACGATCAGGCACATGGAGGCAAATCCATGAACACTTCCGTATGGCGCGCGCCAGCCGTCAACGACAGCAAGCCCGCTTCGTCGGATGCGCTGGCCAGCAGCTCGGCAAAGCCTTCGCCGACGACAGGGTAGATTTCCATCCACGTCTGCAAGCCATCCTTGGCGTCAGGGCGGCGCTTCAGTTGCGGCGCCACGCCGGACGCGGCCGCCAGTTTCGCCTGCATGGCGCGGACCCTGGCTTCCAGCGCCTGGGCGTGCTCCTCTTTTACCTGATAGTAAACGTACAGATCTTTCATGGCATTCTCACAAGTCGAGTGCGTCGAGCACGTAAGGCATGGGCAGGAACTGCACGGCAGCGCCCTGGGCCGAGCCGTAGCGCACGGCGCCGGCGGCGCTTGAACCTTCTGCTATCGCCCCCAGTTTCATTTCAACGAGGGCGTCGATGCCGCCCACGCCATTTGGCGCGGCGTTGACGACCATGCCGCACGGTTGCTCGGGATCGCTGACGGCGAACAGTTCGCCACCGGCGGCGACGGTTGCATCAGCGATCCTGACGAGGGTGGTGCGGCGCTTGAGCTTGCCCAAGTACTGGCTGCGCGCGACGATTTCCTGGCCCGGGTAGCAGCCTTTCTTGAAATTGACACCGCCCAGCAGCTCGAAGTTGACCATTTGCGGCACGAACTGCTCTTGCGTGGCGGCCGTGATCTGCGGAATGCCCGCGTGGATTTCCGACAAATGCCAGGCGTCATTACCAGCCTTGGCGAGAGTTTCGGCCAGCTGCGGCCACACGTCGCGCGCCGTGGCGGCCGACGTCAGCCATTCATAGCGGGCGCTGCCAAACGCATCGGCCACGCGCAGCAGGGCGCCCAGTGCATGCTCGACCTTGCTGAACGGCGTGGCGGGCAGCGTCGGGAACCAGGCGGACAGGGCCGCGCTGGCCTTTTGACCGCCGAGGCCCAGGACGACTTGATTGGCATCGTCAGCGGACGCATCGTGCAGCTTGGCCTTGGCGCGCAGCACGAACATCTGCAGGCGCTTCTGGATGGCCGGCTGTATGGCGCGCGGCAATTGCAGATAAATGGTGGTGGCGTTGCGCCACATCAGGAAACTGGCCAGCAAGCGGCCCTTCGGCGTGCAGTAGCCGGCCAGGCGTACTTGCTCCTGGTTCAGGTGTTCCACGTCGTTGGTCAGCTGGCCGTGCAGGAAACTGGCTGCATCGTCGCCGTTCAAGCCGATCAAACCCTGGTCCGTGATGGCCGCGACAAAACCTTCTTGCAGCTGGGGCACTGTCAGGGACTGGCCGAAATCTGCGACAGGGGAGTTTGCGGTGCTGTCAGGCGCGCCATCAGTGACAGCGGGGCGGGCGCCTTGGGCGGTTAAAAATTGATTCCAGTTATTCATAATTTCCATTAGATCAGCGATTAAGCATTATCATTACGGGTTCATTATAGTGATGTCGCGCAGATTGCGTCGGCAACGGCAAGATTGCCAGTGTTGGCGCCGCTTTGCGCGCACTTGCTTCACAAATGAACGATCATAACAAGCGCGCGTTGCCTGCCAGCGAGCGCATCACAAGAATCGGAACAATGGCTTTCTTTAAAAAACTTGTAGTCAGTTCAGTCATCGCCGCCATCGGCGTGGGCGGTACTTTTGTGTACTGGGCGCAGCAGCCCATCACCATCGACGGCGAAGCGATCCCGTTTACGATCAGCCCGGGCAGTGGCGCGCATGCGGCAGGCCAGCAGATCGCGGACGCGGGCGTGCCCATCGTGCCCATCCTGTTCAATATGCTGGCGCGCATCGAAGGCAAGACTTCGAAGATCAAGGCCGGTTCCTACGAATTGAAACCGGGCACCACGCCGCAGCGCCTGATCACGCAGCTGGCGCGCGGCGAGTTCGCGCAAGAGTCGCTGACCATCATCGAAGGCTGGACCTTTAAACAGATGCGCCTGGCCATGGCCAACCACCCGGGCCTCAAGCACGATACCGCAGGCCTGTCCGACAAGGAACTGATGGCGAAGATCAGCCCCGAATATGTGCTGCCGGAAGGCCTGTTCTTCCCGGACACGTATCTGTTCGCCAAGGGCGCCAGCGAAATGCAGATTTTCAAGCAGGCGCACACGGCCATGATCGGCCGCCTGTCCGAAGCGTGGGACAAGCGCGATCCGGCCTTGCCATATAAAAACCCGTACGAGGCGCTGATCATGGCTTCCATCGTGGAAAAGGAAACGGGGCAAAAGTCCGAGCGCGCCATGATTGCCGGCGTGTTCGTCAACCGCCTCAAGACGGGCATGCTGCTGCAGACGGACCCGACCGTAATCTATGGCATGGGCGACAATTACCAGGGCAAGATCCGCAAACGCGACCTGGAGGCGGACACCCCGTACAATACCTACACGCGCGGCGGCTTGCCGCCCACGCCGATCGCCCTGGCTGGCGCTCAATCGCTGACGGCGGCGCTGGCGCCGGCCCGCACGCAAGCGTTGTATTTCGTGGCGCGCGGCGACGGTACCAGCCAGTTTTCGGCCAACTTGCCCGACCATAACCGCGCCGTGAACCAGTATCAGCGTTAACATCATCACAAGATTAAGAGTTTCATGACACAACAATATCAACCCCGCTTCATCACCTTCGAAGGCATTGATGGCGCGGGCAAGTCGACGCATATCGGCTTTGTCGCCGACTACCTGCGGCAAAGGGGTGTGAGCCTCGTCTCGTCGCGCGAACCGGGCGGTACCAGCCTGGGCGAAAAGCTGCGCGAACTGCTGCTGCATGAAAAGATGCATCTGGAAACGGAAGCCTTGCTGATGTTCGCCAGCCGCCGTGAACACATCGCGCAAGTCATCGCACCCGCCCTGGAACGGGGCGAGTGGGTCATTTCCGACCGTTTCACCGATGCCAGCTTCGCCTACCAGGGCGGCGGCCGCGGCATGGACCTGGGCAAGATGGAAGCGCTGGAAGCGTGGGTGCACCCGCACTTGCAGCCGGACCTGACGTTTTTGTTCGACGTGCCGCTGGCAGTGGCCCGCGCCCGCCTCGATGCGACGCGCGCGCTCGACAAGTTCGAGCAGGAGCGATCGGACTTTTTTGCCGCCACGCGCAACGAATATCTGCGCCGCGCGGCCCAGTTCCCGGAACGCTTCCGCATCATCGATTCCACGCAAAGCATTGCCGACATCCAGGTGCAGCTCGCGCAATTACTTGATATTTTGCTCGAACAAAGCGTCGCAACACGCTGATTTACAAAGAATAAAATGACCAGTTCTCTCTATCCGTGGCAGCAGGACGCCTGGCAGCAATTGCAAGCCTTGCGTCCGCGCATGCCGCACGCCATTTTGTTCCATGGCGCGCAAGGCATCGGCAAGGCCGACTTCATCGAGCATTTCGCGCAGGCGCTGCTGTGCGAAGACGTGCGCGCCGACGGCCATGCCTGCGGCGCCTGCGCCTCGTGCGGCTGGTTTAGCCAGGGCAATCATCCCGATTACCGCCGCGTGCGTCCGGAAGCGCTGGAAGACGAAGTGGCCGACGACGGCGAAGAGGGCGAGGGCGCGAAGAAAAGCGCCAAGACCAAGACGCCGTCGAAAGACATCAAGATCGAGCAGATCCGCAACCTGGCCGACTTCATGAACATTTCCACGCACCGGCAAGGCTTGCGCGTGGTGGTGCTGTACCCGGCCGAAGCGCTGAACACGCCCGCGTCGAACGCCTTGCTGAAGACCCTGGAAGAGCCGCCGCCGGGCACCCTGTTCCTGCTGGCATCGAACAGCCTGGACCGCTTGCTGCCGACGATTTTGTCCCGCTGCCGCAAATTTGCCTTGCCCATGCCCAGCCACGAGCAGGCCTTGACGTGGCTCAAGGCCCAAGGCTTGAACGACGCGGACAGCTGGCTGCGCGAGCAGGGCGGCGCACCGCTGGCCGCGCTGGCCCAGTCCGAATCGGGCGGCCGCGAGGAAACGGAACAATTGCTGCAGGTGCTGGCCAATCCCGGCGTGGAAGCGGCCCTGAAGGCGGCCGACAAATTGCAGAAAGCGCCGCTGGCGCCGCTGGTGGCATCACTGCAGCGCTGGCTGTACGACGTGTTTTCCGTCAAGCTTTCGGGCACCATCCGCTACTACCCGCGCCACCGGCGCGAACTGGAAGCCTTGGCAGGACGCATCAACGTGAGCCGTTTGATGGCCGCCATCAAGGCAGCGAACGAGCGCCGAGCTATTGCCGAGCATCCCTTGTCGCCCAAGCTTTTCCTGGAAGACATGCTGCTCGATTACGCTTCAAGTTGCCAATAAAATTAATAGTTTATGGTGCTGAGTTAATGTAAATTCTCTCTTCGTCATTTGGTGTTACAGTCAAGGCAGTGGACAGCAATGGAGGCGTGCATGAAACGAGTCACTGGCATCGGCGGCATCTTTTTCCAAGCGCAAGACCCGGCCGCGCTGCGCGCCTGGTACCAGCGCCACCTGGGCCTGGACGTGCAGCCCTGGGGCGGCGCCGCCTTTAGCTGGACGGATGCGGACGGCCAGCCCACGGCCGGCACCACCATCTGGTCCGTGGCAGGCAGGGACAGCGAGCAATTTGCGCCAGGCAAGGCTTCCTTCATGATAAATTACCGGGTTGACGACCTCGATGCGCTGCTGCAAGCTCTGCGCGAGGAAGGCTGCACGGTGCTGGACAAGGCGCCCGACTCGGAATACGGCCAGTTCGGCTGGGTCATCGATCCCGAGGGCAACAAGGTGGAGCTGTGGCAGCCGCCACAGGGGCAGTAGGCGGAACCTGCCTCGTTCAGCGATAATACCGGCTCAGATAACGATCCCTATTTATTATGCGCGACATTATTGCTGGATTCCTACGCTTCCAAAAAGAGGTTTTTCCCGAGCGCCGCGAGTTGTTCAAGACCCTGGCCACGGGGCAAACCCCCAAGGCCCTGTTCATTTCGTGCTCGGACAGCCGCATGGTGCCGGAACTGGTGACGCAGCGCGAGCCAGGCGAACTCTTCGTGATCCGCAACGCGGGCAACATCGTGCCGTCGTACGGCCCGGAGCCGGGCGGCGTCAGCGCCACGGTCGAGTTTGCCGTGTCCGCCTTGAACGTGACCGACATCGTCATTTGCGGCCATTCCGATTGTGGCGCGATGAAGGCCATCGCCACCTGCGCCTGCCTCGATCACATGCCGGCCGTGCGCAGCTGGCTGCACCATGCGGACGCGGCGCGCATGATCAACGAATCGGTCGAGCATCCGACGGAGCAGTCGCGCATCGACGGCATGGTGCGCGCCAACGTGGTGGCGCAACTCAATAACCTGCGTACCCATCCTTCGGTGGCCCTGGCTATGGCGCAACACCGGCTGACCCTGCATGGCTGGGTGTACGATATCGAGAACGGTTCCCTCGACGCGCTCGACGAGTCGACCGGCAACTTCGTGCCGCTCGCGGAACATCCTGCATCGCAGCTGTGAACACCAGGGCACTTCGGTGCCCTTTCCCCTGCCAGTTTTCCTGTGCTCCGGTACAATCCCGCCTTATGTATATCGATTCCCATTGCCATATCAATTTCCCCGAGCTGGCTGCTCGCATGCCCGAGATCCTCGCCAAGATGGCCGAGAACAAGGTGACGCACGCGCTGTGCGTGTCCGTCGACTTGCCGGACTTTCCACAGGTGCTGGCCCTGGCCGAGCAGTATCCGCATATTTTTGCGTCCGTCGGCGTGCATCCCGACTACGAAGACACGCCTGAACCGTCCGTGGAAGACCTGGTGCGCCTGGCCGACCATCCGAAGATCATCGCCATCGGCGAGACGGGCCTCGATTATTTCCGCCTGACGGGCGACCTCGAGTGGCAGCGCGAGCGTTTCAGAACTCACATCAAAGCTTCAAGAATCACGCGCAAGCCCTTGATTATTCACACAAGATCGGCCAGCGAAGACACCATACGCATCATGCGCGAAGAGGGCGCTGGCGTGGCCGACGGCGGCGTGGCCGGCGTCATGCATTGCTTTACGGAATCATTGGAAGTGGCGCGCGCCGCCATCGACATGGGTTTCTATATTTCGTTTTCCGGCATCGTCACCTTCAAGAGCGCCAAGGATTTGCAAGCCGTGGCCCTGGAAGTGCCGCTCGAGCGCATTCTCATCGAAACGGATTCGCCGTACCTGGCACCCGTGCCGTTCCGCGGCCGCATGAACGAGCCGGGCTACGTGGCCCATGTGGCGGAATACCTGTCGACCCTGAAAGGCATCCCGCTGGCCCAGGTGGCGCAACAGACAACGGACAATTTCTTCAAATTATTCAATAAGTTGCCATAACTTCTTAAGGTCAGATATGATGAAAAAACTCGCCCTGGCGATGCTGCTGTGCTGTGCCGCCGCCAGCCAGGCGGCGCCGGAACCGGATGCCTTCTTCCGCGCCGTGTCCGTCAACAACGCCAGCGGCGTGCGCGACATGCTGGCCGAAGGCATGAACCCGAACCAGCCGGATGCGCAGCGCGGCGACATTCCCCTCGTGCTGGCCTTGCGCGACGATGCGGACCGGGTTTTCAGGCTGCTGCTCGACGCACCCGGCATCGACATCGAAGCCCGTTCGGCGAACGGCAACACGGCGCTGATGATGGCCGCCTATAAACACAAGCAGGACGCCGTGGAAGCCTTGCTGGCGAAAGGCGCCAAGGTCAACCAGAGAGGCTGGACGGCGCTGCACTATGCGGCCTCGGCGGGCGACTTGCCCATCATGAAGATTTTATTGGACCGCGATGCCGTCGTCGATGCGCGCGCCCCCGCCAACGTCACGCCGCTGATGTTTTCCGCCCGCGAAGGACAGGAGGGCGCCGTCAAGCTGCTGCTGTCGTGGGGTGCGGACGCCAGCCTGAAAAGCGACCATGGCTGGACGGCCGCGCAGTTCGCCCAGGCCGGCGACAAGCCGGGCGTGGTCGCCATCATCGAAGCGGCGCAGAAGGCGCGCGCAGCCAGAAAGTAATCTTCTGGCAATATTTTCCATGCCAGCGCTGAAACTGGCATGGAATTGCCTCTCACCTCAGCCCTTTGTTCTCCTTGCCGATTAACGATAATGATCGTGTCGCATTAATCAGGAGATACGTCGCATGGGCAATCACATCAACGTCAGGCGCCGGCTGTACTGTCGCCGCCCCTCGCGCAGCCCGTGCGATATCACTGCTTTCTGGAATGACAAAACCGATCGGCCATCGGAGCCAGACTCCAAGAGGACAGACATGCTGAATGAACGAGAAATCGAGAGTTGTTACCTGGGGCAATTTATCCCCGTCCATTACCACCACAATATGTTGATGGACCAGAACCGCATGCACGGGTTCAAGTCGGCGATCGATTACGCGGTAAAACCCGGCATGAAAGTGCTGGAGCTGGGCGGCGGCACGGGCGTGCTGTCGTGGTTTGCGGCCGCGCGCGCCGACAAGGTGTGGTGCGTGGAGTTCAATCCGGACATGGTCAAGGAAGCGCGCAAGATGCTGGCGCTCAATCCTAACGGTGAAAAAGTCGAGGTCGTTCATGCGGACGCCTTTGAATACCTGCCGCCCGAGCCCGTCGATGTGGTCATTTGCGAAATGATCCATGTTGGCATGCTGCGCGAAAAACAAGTGGAAGTGATCGAATCGTTCAAGCGCCGCTACCTGGCCCGCTTTGGCGGCCCGCTGCCGATCTTCCTGCCCGAAGCCGTCATCATGGCCGTGCAGCCGATGCAGCAGGAATACGATTTCGAAGGTTTTTATGCGCCCATCGTGCAATTCCAGGAAACCACGGCCATCCATCCTGGCGTGCAGGAACTGGCGCCGCCGTCCGTCTACAGCATCATCGACTTCAGCCAGCCGACGGACAGCGTGTTCGGCTTCGACGGCAAGTTCGTCGTAGAGCGCAGCGGCACCCTGAACGCCTTGCGTTTCGTCACCAAGAACATCCTGGCCGTCGTGCCCGAGCGCTCGACCACCATCGACTGGCTGAACCATTACATGTGCCTGCCGCTGGCCACGCCCATCGCCGTGAAGGCGGGCGACGTGCTGCAAGTGAGCTTCCAGTACCGCGCCGGCGGCTCGATTCCTTCGCTGGAAACGTCGATCCGCGCGCAGGTGATCTATGACGTGAATCTGCAGCCAGTCACGCAGAACGCCGTCTACGCATAAGTACCGTTGATCCAAAGGCAACGCCGCAGCGATTTCGTCCTGCGGCGTTTGTCCATTCAGGGTATATTTCGTCTTTTACCCACCGGACAGCTTTACTATCATGGAACAGATCGATCAGCGTTACCTCGTGCAACAGAACAAAATCAGCGATGGCGAGACCAAGCCGCCCGTGTTTGCCAAGGTAATGCGCAGCAAGGAAGGCGTGTTTGAAGGCGTGTCCTTCATCAAGTCGAAGGACAAGGCCTCGATCCTGACCATCGAAGATGCCAACCAGGCCATCAAATGGGCCACCAGCAAGAAGCCGAACGCGCATGAGTACATCACGAAAGTGATTTGCGTCGGTCAATAAAGCTATCCGCACGCACCGCTCATTCCCGTTTTTGCACCGTTCATCCCCCCAGCACGCAGTTCATCGCATGGCCGTTGCCGTCGTGGCGGCGCTTGCATAGAGTGGCGTCACGGTAGCGGGGCAAGCACGGCTTGCTCCGCACATTTCATTCTAGGGGGACGCGATGCTGGGATTTGTGCTGTGGCTGCTGCTCTTGCTCGTATGCTGGCCCCTGGCCTTGCTGGCTCTCGTGCTGTATCCGCTGGCCTGGCTGCTGTTGCTGCCATTCCGTTTGATCGGCATCGGCGTGGAAGGCGTGTTCGAATTGTTGCGCGCCATCGTCATGCTGCCGGCCCGCGTGCTGGGCGGCGGCCGGCGATAATATTTCCCATAAAAAATGGCGCCCTCGGCGCCATTTTCGTTTCTGTCACTGTGCTGCTTACAGGTCGACCATGAAACCGGCGCCGATCGATTTCTGCGAATAGTTGTAATCGATCAAGCTCTGGCCATAGCCGGAGAACAATTGCAGATAGCCTTTCAGATTGGCCTTCAACGGGAAAGCCCAGCTGGCCTGCATCGAGCCATGCTTCTTGCTGAAATTACGGCGGGCCGTCACGGCATACTCGTGCCCCTTGTTGCGGTAGCTCACGCGCAAGTCGCCATGTCCCATGTAATCGGTGATGTCGATATTGTCATTGTCGGTCTTGCCATTGTCGAGGCGGTGCCAGACACGGGCCGTGACGGCCAGATTGTCTTTTTCCATGCCCAGCTCGGCATACACGCGGTTCCAGCTGCGCGACAGGGTCGACGTCTGGCCGTTGGACTGGTGCACGAGGCCGAAGTTTAGGTAATTGAATTCCACGCCCGCGAAATTCTTGTTGATCGGCAAGATCAACATCAGTTCCGGCTGGTAATTGGTCTCGCGGAACGGGCTCGATGCCTTGCGGTTATATGCCTGCCAGAAACTTTGCTGCGTGTAGCCGAACCACATGTCGATCGGCGTGCCGGCGATGTCTTCCAGCAGCTTCATCTTGAAGCTCAGCTGGAACGTCAGTTCCACATGCTGGCTCTTGATGCCGGCCGGCGTGAAATCCTGGAACGGCTCGTCGTTCGAGGCGTCGCTGTAATTGGCCAGCAACAGATAGGTGTCGCGGTGCGGGCGGAAGTTGAACAGGCCGCGTTTCGAGGCGTCGTTCAGTTCCCACGATTGCTGCGTGCGCGAAATCGGCGCTTCCGGTGGCGCTGCGCCAGCCTGCGCGATGGCCGGAATGGCGGCGTTGACGGCATCCGGCGTGGCCACGCCAGGCGGACTGACGGGGGTGATGGGGGCAACCTCGGCTGCCGCCGCCAGGGTGACGGCAGCGGTGGCGGAATCACCACCGGCGGCGATGGTGGCCTTTTCCGCTGCCTTGGCCAAGGTGTCGAAGCAACCCAGGCGGGCGCTGGCGTCGCCAAGCACGGCGCAACGCTGCATTTGCTGTTCCAGTTCGCCGGCCATGGCCAGCGCCGGGGATGCCAGCAGGGAAGAGAGGATTATTTTTCTTAGTTGGATAGTCATAGGCTGAGTAGGGCATGTCGTTCGGTGCGCACCTGGGCTGCATGCCGGCGGCGTCGCCTTGCATGGCGGGATGCCATGCGTATTGATTTTTATTAATCTTTGTTGAATTAAAGTTCAAAAATTAACGTCTGGGAAGTATAGCCGAAACCGCAATTAGCCTTCGTGTCCCTGACGTGCGCAAGGCGGACAGTGTTGCGCGCTTGGTAAACGGCGGCTGCCGTGCCGGCCAAATCGATGTCTGATACACTGGAAAACCGGGTACCGGGGCTAGCCATGGAGATTGTGATGACCCGCAAAACACCTATCGAGCGCTACCGCAACATCGGCATCAGCGCCCATATCGACGCCGGCAAGACCACCACCACCGAGCGCATCCTTTTCTACACCGGGGTGAATCACAAGATAGGCGAAGTGCACAATGGCGCCGCCACCATGGACTGGATGGAGCAGGAGCAGGAGCGGGGCATCACCATCACCTCGGCCGCTACAACGGCCTTCTGGAAAGGCATGGCCGGCAACTTCCCCGAACACCGCATCAACATCATCGACACGCCCGGCCACGTGGATTTCACGATCGAGGTCGAGCGCTCGATGCGCGTGCTCGACGGCGCCGTGATGGTGTATGACGCCGTCGGCGGCGTGCAGCCGCAATCGGAAACCGTCTGGCGCCAGGCCAACAAATACCATGTGCCGCGCATCGCCTTCATCAACAAGATGGACCGGGTGGGTGCGGATTTCCTGCGCGTGCGCCAGCAGATCGCCGACCGCCTGAAGGGCGTGGCCGTGCCCATCCAGCTGCCCATCGGCGCCGAGGACCATTTCACGGGCGTCATCGATCTGCTGAAAATGCGCGCCATCACCTGGGACGACGCCAGCCAGGGCGTGCAGTTCAGCTATGGCGAGATTCCCGCCGAGCTACAGGCACAGGCGCATGAGTGGCACGATCACATGGTCGAACACGCGGCTGAAGCCACGCTCGACATGACGGAGCGCTACCTGAATGGCGACACGTTTACGGAAGCGGAGCTGAAACAGGCCTTGCGCACGCGCACCATCCGCAATGAAATCGTGCCCATGCTGTGCGGCAGCGCCTTTAAAAACAAGGGCGTGCAGGCGATGCTCGACGCCGTCATCGAATACCTGCCGTCGCCGATGGAAGTGCCGCCCATCATGGGACACGACGAGCACGACAACGAGGTGGAGCGCCATCCGACGGACGACGAGCACTTTGCCGCGCTCGCCTTCAAGATCATGACGGACCCGTTCGTGGGTCAATTGACGTTCTTCCGCGTGTATTCGGGCGTGGTGAATTCGGGCGACATGGTCTACAACCCCACCAAGAGCGCGCGCGAACGACTGGGGCGCATCCTGCAGATGCATGCGAACGAGCGCAAGGAAATCAAGGAAGTGTATGCGGGCGACATCGCCGCCGCCGTGGGCCTGAAAGCCGTGACCACGGGCGACACCCTGTGCGCCATCGACCACGTCATCGTGCTGGAAAAGATGATCTTCCCGGAACCCGTGATTTCGCAGGCGGTCGAACCAAAGACCAAGCCGGACCAGGAAAAGATGGGCATCGCCCTGAACCGCCTGGCGCAGGAAGACCCGTCGTTCAGGGTGCATACGGACGAGGAATCGGGCCAGACCATCATGTCGGGCATGGGTGAATTGCACCTGGAAATACTGGTCGACCGCATGCGGCGCGAATTCGGCGTGGAAGCCAATGTCGGCAAGCCGCAGGTGGCTTACCGCGAAACCATCACGCGCGCGGTGGAAGACGTGGAGGGCAAGTTCGTCAAGCAGTCGGGCGGTCGGGGCCAGTACGGCCACGTGGTGCTGAAACTTGAACCTTTGGAGCCGGGCACTGGCTACCAGTTCGTCGACGCCATCAAGGGTGGCGTCGTGCCGCGCGAATTCATTCCCGCCGTCGACAAGGGCATCATTGAAACCTTGAAATCGGGCGTGCTGGCCGGCTATCCGGTCGTCGACGTGAAGGCGACCTTGACCTTCGGCTCCTACCATGACGTCGATTCGAACGAGAATGCCTTCCGCATGGCCGGCTCCATCGCCTTCAAGGATGGCATGCGCAAAGCCCATCCCGTGTTGCTGGAGCCGATGATGCAGGTGGAGGCGGAAACGCCGGAAGAGTTCATGGGTAACGTCATGGGCGACCTGACGGCCCGCCGCGGCATGGTGCAAGGCGTCGACGACATTCCCGGCGGCGCGGGGCGCATCGTCAAGGCCCTCGTGCCGCTGGCGGAAATGTTCGGCTATTCCACCACCCTGCGTTCGCTGACCCAGGGCCGCGCTACCTACACGATGGAGTTCAAGCACTATGCGGCCGTGCCCAAGCATATATTGGATCAGGTGGCGGCGGCTGGCAAGGCAAAGTAGGTCGGATTAGGCCCTCGGGGCCGTAATCCGACAATATTGTTGGCCGAGGCCGGTGGTGGCGTCGGGTTACGCGCTTACACGCTAACCCGACCTACGCATCAATTCAGCAGGTTTTGCGCAATAATCGCATCGGCCATCTTCTCCGCCTCGACCACCGGCTGTTCCAGCGCCTTGGTCGTGTAGACGGTGGAAGCCACCATCGGCTGGTCCAAAGTGGCCCCTTCGCCATGGCTGGTGTCGACCGTTACCGTAGTCGACAGGCCGATGCGCAGCGGGTGGGCGGCCAGTTCCTTCGGGTCGAGCGTGATGCGCACGGGCACGCGCTGCACCACCTTGATCCAGTTGCCCGTGGCGTTTTGTGCCGGCAAGAGGGAAAATGCGCTGCCCGTGCCGGCCGACATGCCCAGCACCTTGCCGTGATACACCACCTTGCTGCCATACAAGTCCGTTTCGATGGTGGCCGCCTGGCCCACGCGGATATTGCGCAATTCGGATTCCTTGAAGTTGGCATCGACCCACAGCTGGTCCAGCGGCACGATGGACATCAAGGGCGTGCCCGGCGTCACGTGCGAGCCCAGCTGCACGCTGCGCTTGGCCACATAGCCCGAGACGGGCGCGACCACGGCATTGCGGCGCACGGCCAGCCACGCCTGCAGCACGTCGCCCCTGGCGGACAAAATCGCCGGATGGCTGGCCAGGTGTACGCCGGCCACGCCCGATTTGGCCGACTCCGCCTGGCGCTGTGCCACGGTCAAGGCCGCTTTCGCGTCGTCGACGGCCTGTTTCGCGTGAGCCAGGTCTTCGCCCGAGATCGTCTGGTCCGCGGCCAGCGGCGCACGGCGCGCCAGATTGCCCTGCGCCGTGGCCAGGGCCAGGCGGCGCTGTTCGATGACGGCGTCATACTGCGCCACATTCGCATAGCGTTCGCGCTCCTGGCGCACGACGTTGCCCAGGCGTGCCTCGGCTTGGCTCAGGGCCAGGTCCGCATCGATGGCGTTCAGGGTGATCAGGGGCGCGCCCGCCTTGACCATCTGCGTCTCGTCGGCGCGGATGGCGTCGACATTGCCCGTCACTTGCGCGGACAGGGTGACGAGGTTGCCTCCCACGTAGGCGTTGTCCGTGACCTCTTCCTTGGCCAGCACCAGCTGATAATAGGCGGCCCAGGCCGCGCCGGCCACGAGGAAGGCGGCCGTGATGGCGATGAGGACGGCCTTGCGCTTGCCCGGCTGTTCGGTTGGGGAGGTCGTTGCTGTGGTATCGCTGCTCATGATGTAGTCCGTAATCGATGGTTATTGTTGTGCGGTGGCGTTGGCGGAAAAATCGCTGCTGCCCCGGTAGCCGCCGCCCAGTGCCACGCTCAGGCTGATTTCCGCGTCCTGGCGCTGGTTTTGCAGCTGCATGCCCAGGTCGACCTGGCCGCGCACGGTCATTTCCGCATTGAGCTGCGTGGCGCGGTCGGCCAATCCCTGTTTCAGCCTGGCATTGGCGTTGCGCAGCTGCGCCTCGCTGGCGCGCAGGTTTTCCTGCTGCAGGCGCAGCTGGTTTTCCACGCCTTGCACCTTGGCGCCCGCTTGCGCCACGTCGCGCACCACATTAAACACGCTCTGGTTGTAGTCGGCGATCAGTTCATTGCGTTCGCTGCGCGCGCCGGCAAGCTGCGCCTGCAGGCGGCCGCTGTCGAACAGGGGCAAGGACAGGGCCGGGCCGATGAACAGGGTGCGGCTGCCCGATTGCAGCAGCTTGCCCAGCTTGATGGCATCCAGGCCGAACGAGGCACCCAGGTCGATATCGGGATAGAACGATGCCTGCGCCGCCTCGATATTGCTCATGGCCGCCTGGACTCGCCAGCGCGCCGCCTGCAAGTCGGGCCGCCGCGCCAGCAACTCCATGCCCAGCTTGCCGGGCAGGGCGCGCGGCAGCGGCTGGGCTTCTTTCGGCTGCAGGCCGGCCAGTGCCGTGCTGTCCGCACCGAGCAGGGCGCGCAAGGCTTCGCGTTCCGTGACGATCTGCGTTTCCAGCAGGGCAATTTGTTGCTGCAGCAGGCTCAAGCGCGTTTGCGCTGACAGATGGTCGTCGCTGACGCCCAGGCCATGGGCGATGCGCTTTTCCTTGTCTTCCACCAGTTGCTGCTGCAATTTCACCAGCGCATGCAGGTTGTCCATGCGGGCCCAGCCATTTTGCATGCTGAAGTAGTGGCGGGCGATCTCGGCCGCCAGCATCTGTTCCGCCATCGCGTACTCGGCGCGGCGTGCATTGACTTCGCCCAGGCTGGCCGCGATCTGCGCCTTGTGCTTGCCCCACCAGTCGAGGTCGTAATGGGCTTGCACGCCCACGGTGAATTCATTGTAGTAATTGCCGCCGATGGGTGCGGGCATCAGGCCATTGGCCGAATAGCGCTGGCGGTTGGCGCTGGCGCCCAGGTCCAGCCTGGGGCCGCGCTCCGCATGTTGCGCATCGAACGCGGACAGGGCCGAGCCGATGCGGGCGTTGGCCACGTCCAGGCTGGGGCTGGCGGACAGGGCGTTGTCAATCAGCTGGTTCAGCTGAGCGTCCTGGAACTGGCGCCACCATTGGGCGGCTGGCCAGCCTTCGCTGGCCAGGTGGATGTCGGCCGCCAGTTGCGCCTTGGCCAGGTCTTGCTGCGGCAACTGTTGCGTGTCGGGCGGGATGCTGGCGCAGCCGGCCAAAGCCAGGCTCAACGTCAATATGCGCAGGGAAAGTTTCATAGGTGTGTGCATGAGGGTTATTCCATGGCCGCGTGGTCAACCACGACAGGCGCATTCTTCTTCGGTGGTTTTATCAGGAGCAAGAGCGGCAGCACGAGGATGGTCAGCCACATCATCAGCCAGAAGTCGTCGAGGTAAGCGATCATCGATGCCTGCCGCGTGATTTCGCCATTCAGCGCCGCCATGCCCGTGCTCGTGCCCAGGTCGAACACCTGGGATATGCCGGGGTCGTGCAGGGCCGGGTTGGCGATATTGATGTGTTCCGTCAAGGACGCATGGGCGATCTGCGTATTGCGCACCAGCAAGGTCTGCACGAGGGCAATGCCGATGCTGCTGCCAATATTGCGCACCAGGCTGTAGATCGCCGTGCCTTCCGCCCGCATCTGCGGCGACAGCGTGGCAAACGTGGCCGCGCTCAGCGGCACGAAGACGAGGCCCAGGCCGATGCCCTGGATGATGCCGTTCCACACGACGGTCTTCGGCACCAGGTCCAGGGTGAAATTGGCCATTTGCCACAGCGAAAACGCGGTAATCGAAAAGCCCACGCCCAGCAGGATGCGCGTGTCGATCCTGCCCGTCAGCTTGCCGACGATCAGCATGGCCAGCATCGTGCCCAGTCCGCTGGGCGCCGTCACCAGACCGGCGATGGCCGCCGGGTAATTCATCAAGCCTTGCAGCATCGACGGCGTCAGCGCGCGCGTGGCGAACAGCACCATGCCGACGATGAAGATGAACAGCAAGCCGCTCACATAGTTGGAGTTCTTCAGAAGCCGGTAGTCGAGGAAGGACTTGCCGGCCGGACGCAAGGCCGTGTGCGCAATGAAATAACAGAGGCTCATGGCCAGCACAATGGCTTCGATCCACGTTTCCGTCGAAGAAAACCAGTCGTTCTGCTCGCCCCGGTCCAGCAGCATCTGCAGCGCGCCGATGGACAGGCTCAAGGTCGCAAAACCGAACAAATCGAAATTCATGCGGCGGTTCGGCGGGTCCTTGCGGATATAGCGCCAGATGCCATAGAAGGCCATGGCGCCGATGGGGATGTTGATGAAGAAGACCCAGCGCCAGCTGTAGCTGTCCGTCAGCCAGCCGCCCAGTGTCGGTCCAAGGATGGGACCGATCATCACGCCCATGCCCCAGATGGCCATGGCCGAGCCGTGTTTCTCTCGTGGATTGATGTCGAGCAGCACCGCCTGCGACAGCGGCACCAAAGCCGCGCCGAACACGCCCTGCAGCAGGCGCGCTGCGACGATCTCGGACAAGGTGCCGGACAGACCGCACAGCACGGAGGCGAGCGTAAAGCCGGCAACGGACACGAGAAAGGTATTTTTCTGCCCGAAGCGGTCGCATAGCCAGCCCGTCAGGGGCGTGGCGATGGCGGCGGCGACAATAAAAGAGGTCAATACCCAGGTGATCTGGTCTTGCGAGGCGGACAGGCTGCCTTGCATGTGGGGCAGGGCGACGTTGGCGATGGTGCCGTCGAGCGCCTGGATGATGGTGGCGAGCATGATCGAAATGGTGATCATGCGCCGGTTCAGGCTGGGGTCTTGCGAAGCCGGTAGAGGGGCTGCCGTCACGGAATTCACGCCGACTTCTCCGTTGCCGCCTGCAGCGCTTCCAGCAGCTCGGTGGCGGCCCGCAGCTGGTCGGGATCGATGCCCTGCAGCAGTTCCTTGCGGAAGCCATCCGCTTCCTTGCGCACGGTGTCATACACCTGCATGCCCGCCTCGGTCAGCACGACGAGTTTTACTCTACGGTCCGTTTCCGATGGCTGGCGCTGCACGAAGCCCGATTTCACGAGCCGGTCCAGCATCGACACCATGGTGGGGTTTTCCACGCCCAGTTGATGGGCCAGCTCGCTTTGCGAGGGCGGCTGGGGCGACTTGGCGATCATGGCGATGCACATCCAGCTCGCTTGTCCCAGGTCCAGGTCTTTCAGGCGCCGGTCGATCGCATGGCGCCAGCCGCGCGCCGTCTTGTGCAGCGCGGCGGAAAAGCGCTCTTCGATAGAAGTCATAATGTGAGTCATCTAATGGTTAGGTATCTAACTAATATTCTAGCATGCAGATTTCAAAGGCGTACAGGCCTTCCCGTTTATTGGCGTCGCTGGTACATTAACAGTCAGCCCATCACGATCAGGAGAAAGCATGACGACGGAAAAACAGAAGCAGGACGGACAGCATCGCGACAGCAGCGACTTTGTCATCACGCAAACTTTCGACGCCCCACGCGATCTCGTGTTCCGCTCGTGGGTGGAGCCGGAACGTCTGGCCCAGTGGTGGGGACCTGTCGGCTTCGAACTGAGCGTGCTGGCGCTGGACCTCAAACCGGGCGGCGTTTTCCATTACGGCATGCGCGCCGACAATGGCTATGAGATGTGGGGCAAGTTTACTTACCAGGAGATCGAAGCGCCGGAAAAGATCGTTTCCATCCTGTCGTTTGCCGACAAGCAGGGTAACGCCGTGCAGCACCCCGTCAGCGCCACCTGGCCATTGGAATCGTTCAATGTCATGACCTTGACCGAGGAGAATGGCAAGACGACGATGACGTTACGCTCCACGCCGCACAAGGCGACGGATGAGCAGCATGAGACTTTTGTGGAGGGGCATGAGTCGATGACGCAGGGGTTCAAGGCGACGTTCGCCCAGTTGGCACAGTACCTGGCGCGTGTTCAGTAATCGTATTGTTTTGAACGGCGGCTATTAAAAACAGCGGGCTGGAGTCGCGGGAGCCTTTGTTCAGGGCTCGGGCCTATTCTTTTTGTTGTTGATTGCGGAAGTAATCGCCATCTGGATCCAGATCATTGTATTCACGCACGATAGGGTGTTGGAGCGTGACCCACAAGTGGCCGATCAAGCCAGCCAACGCGCGTAAATGCTCAGACCGCTCGATGTCGGGAAGCGTGCGAATAATACTGTCCGCTTCGTTAATGATTTTTCCCATACGTTCATACGTCGACATAAGCTGCTGCGCGGTTGAATAATCCATTTTTCTTCTTTCAAAATCAGTTGCCAGGCACTTCAACGCAGATTTGAGCAGTAAATCTCCCAGTCATGGCCAACAGTCAATATCCGCCTTCGCCGGGTCATAGCTATCTGCCTCAATCTCCAGGATAAACTCATACGGTGATGAGGGCGCGAATTCAGAACGAAGGAAAATACAGTCACCCACGAGTGCCGTATTGAGACAATCATCCATCAGCTGCGCTAGCTGATGGATATCACTGACAGGTCCGGCTATCCAATGGTCGGTAATTTCTGAAGTCGGCCAAGTTCCGATTTCAAGATATTTGTACGGTTCGAAGTGTTCGTGTTCCGAAACGCCTCCCTTACATGGGTCGGCGGCGTATGCGCGCATCGCCTCGGCGAATTGCCGAAGTCCGGCCATGTGACCTCGCAATCGCCACTCTTTGAGGTCGTCATCTCTATCGTAGAAAAAGCCAAGCTCACGCCATTCGCGCTGGGTCATGGCATTGATTTTTGTACTTGGCATATCATTCCTGTGAGTCTGCTTCTGGTCGTGTTCCGCCCGGGGCGATAGCTCTCCCGCATGGTTCACCTTCATTGCCCGGTTCGAAACTGCGTATTTGCATGCATTGATAGCGTACCTTATTGGCTCTTGTCGTCCGTCATCCCTAGCATCCCCCGAACCACCGGCAAAATCATCCCCCAAGCATTCGACGTGGCCGCAATCTCGTCATAATGGCTTGCCCCCGGCAAAATCAGCACCTCCGCATGGTCACCGGCCTTCACAACTTTCGCTGCATAGTCATGCGCCACGCGGGGCGGGGAGATGGTGTCGAGCTCGCCCGTGGCCAGCACGGTGCGGCTGCCGTTGGGCATCAGGTCGGCGGCGTTGGTGTCGCTGTAGATGTCGGGGCGCTCGGTGCTTGCGCTGCCTGCAAGCTGGGCGATGTCGCGCTCGCAGCTGGTCTTGATCAAGTCCTTTTCATGGCGCAGGTCGGCCAGGCCGCCCAGGCTGACGATGTTTTTCACTGGCAGGTAGTTGTCGCGGTACAGGGGACTGGTCCTGGGCAGTTTTTCCCGTCCTGCGATCCATTGCACCAGCTGGCCGCCGGCCGAGTGGCCCATGGCGACGATGCGGTTCACGTCCAGCTGGTATTGGGGGGCGTGCTGCTGCAGGCTGTCGAGCGCCGCGTGCATGTCTTCGTAGGTGCCCGGATAGCCGCCGCCCGGCTCGTCCACCCGCCGGTACTCGACATTCCACACGGCGATGCCTTGCGCGACGAGGGCGCCGGCCACGTTGCGCATCTGCTTGATGCCGCCGAAGGCCACCGTCCAGCAGCCGCCATGCACGAGCACGACGACGGGGAACGGTCCCGTGCCTGCCGGCCGGAACAGTTGCGCGTATTGCGACGGCGCGGGGCCATAGGCGATCTGCGCCGTGGGAGGGGGGCCGTTCAGGGCCAGATAGTCGTCCAGGCTCATGGGGGCGGCGACGGCGCCGTGGACGGAGGCGAGCAGGGCGGAGGCAATCAGGGCGGACGGCAAGGAAGTAGGCATGCTGGTTTTCGCTTGAGAAGAGAGCAATACTTTAGCATAGGGCCGCACGGTCGCAGAGATCAAGCAGTACGCTGTTTTCCTCCTGCAAGAGGGGTGCCACATGGTATATTCCGGGCATCAGTTTTCCCCTTATCGACACGGTGCACGCAAACAACATTCTTTCCTTGCTGGACGCCGAGCATAGTGCGCTGGGCAGCATCGCGGCAGGCGCCGACCTGGCCCATGCATTGGAGCATTTGTTGCTGGCGCTGCAAGTGCTGGCCGACGGCGGCGCGCATGCCTGCCTGGTGCTGATCGACGAGTCCGACCGCTTTTGCGGCTTGTCCGCACCCAGCCTGCCACAAGACCTGTGCCTGGCCTTGCGCCACGCCGGCGAACAGCCTTCGCCGTTTGGCACGGCGGCCTTTTCCGGCGCGCCCGTGTATTGCGGCGACATCACGCGCGACGTGCACTGGAGCGCGGGACGCAAGGAAGCCTTGCTGCACGGTTACCGCGCCTGCTGGGTCGCCCCCGTCTTTGGCGCCAAAGGGCATATCCTGGGCGTGCTGGGCCTGTTTTTCCAGGCGACATGCCATCCCACGCAACCGGAGATCGAACTGCTGGTCCTGGCCGCACGCGTGGCCGCGCATGTCATCGAACGGGGCCAGCTGGAACAGGCGCTGCACGACAGCCGCGAACACTTTCATTACGCCATTGAGCTGAACACACAAGTGCTGTGGACGGCAGACGTCGACGGCAAGCTCGACTATGTCGCGCAGCGCTGGCGCGAATGGACGGGCGGCAACGGCCTGGGCACCAGCTGGCTCGAAGCCATCCACCCGGAAGACATCACCCATTCCTTGGCAGCCTGGAGCGAAGCGGTGGGCAGCGGCCAGCCTTTCGACCAGGAAATGCGCGTGCGCCGGCAGGACGGTCAGTACCGCTGGGTGCATTCGCGCGCATATTGCCGGAGAGACGAGCGCGGCCAAGCCGTGAAATGGTATGGCTCGTGCGAGGATATCGACGAACACTGGCAGGCCCGTAATGCCTTGCTCGACAGCGAGGCGCAGTTCCGTTCGCTCGCTTCCACCATGCCCAACCAGGCCTGGCTGGCGCATGGCAGCGGCGCCACATACTGGGTCAACGAACAGGTGTGCGAATACACGGGACAATCGATGAAGTCGCTCGTGTCCAGCGGTTTCCGCCACTGCGTGCATCCGGACGACTTGCTGTCCACCCAACAGAGCTGGGACCGTGCCGTCGCCACAGCCAGCGCCTATGAACAGGAGTTCCGCATGCGCCGCGCCAGCGATGGCGCCTACCGCTGGTTCCTGGCGCGCGCCTTGCCCCTGTTCGACGAGGCCGGCAAGGTGCTGCGCTGGGTGGGCACGAATACGGACGTGCAGGAACAGAAGAATGTGCTGGAAAAGATGGCCTACCTGAATTCCTCGCTGGAAGTGGAAATGGCCAACCGCACGGCCGACCGCGACCGCATGTGGCGACTGTCGACCGACATCATGCTGGTGGCGGACCTGTCCGGCATGATCATCGCCGTCAATCCGGCCTGGAGCAAGATACTCGAGCGTCCGGAAGTCGAATCGCTGGGCATGGATTTCATCAGCCTCGTGCATCCCGACGACCGCATGACGGCCCTGCAGGATTTGTCGCGCCTGGCCCACGGCGCGCCCACCTTGCGCATGGAAAACCGCTACCGGTGCCGAGATGGCGGCTACCGCTGGATTTCCTGGACGGCCGTGCCGGCGCAAAAGCTGATCCATGCCATCGGCCGCGACGTGACCGATGAAAAAGAGGCGCGGCTGGCGCTGGTGCGCAGCGAGCAGGCGCTGCTGCAGGCGCAGAAGCTGGAGTCGATCGGCAAGCTGACTGGCGGCGTGGCCCACGATTTCAATAACGTCCTGCAAATTATCTCGGGCAATTTGCAATTGTTGAAACTGACGGTGGCCGACAATCCGCAAGCAGCCCGGCGCCTCGATTCGGCCGCCTCGGCCGTCGAGCGGGGCGCCAAGCTGTCGTCGCAGCTGCTGGCCTTTGCGCGGCGTCAACCGTTGAAACCGCTGGTGACGGACCTGGGCCGCTTGTTGCGCCGCATGCATGAGCTGATCCGCCGTGCGCTGGGCGAGGCGATTAGCGAGGAAACCTTCATCAGCGAAGGCCTGTGGCATACCCTGGTCGACCCGAACCAGATGGAAAACGTGCTGCTGAACATGGCCATCAACGCGCGCGATGCGATGGACAAGGGCGGACGCCTGACGTTCACCTTGAGCAACGTCACGCTCGACGCCGCCTACGCAAGCTTGCATGCGGACGTGCTGGAGGGGCAATACGTGCTGCTGACCATCACCGACACGGGCCACGGCATGGAGCGCGACGTGATCGACCAGATCTTCGAGCCGTTCTTCACTACCAAGCGCGAAGGCGAGGGCACGGGCCTGGGCCTGTCCATGGCCTACGGTTTCATCCGCCAGAGCGCGGGCCACATCAAGGTGCACAGCGCGCCGGGCGCCGGCACGACGTTCAAAATATATTTACCGCGCTCGCTGGAAAAGCTGGCCGAGCCGCCACCGAGCCTGACGGGCCCCGTGCTGGGCGGTGGCGAGACCATCCTGGTGGTGGAAGACGATGCGCCCGTGCAGCACACGGTAGTCGACATGCTGCGCGGCCTCGGCTACGACGTGCTGCATGCGGACGATGGCGCCTCGGCCCTGGCCCTGCTGGGCACGGGCGTGGCCATCGACCTGCTGTTTACGGACGTGGTCATGCCCGGTCCCGTCAGCAGCAAGGAACTGGCGCAGCAGGCCAAGCTGCTGCTGCCGGAGCTGGCCGTATTGTTTACCTCGGGCTACACGCACAACGCCATCATGCAGGGCGGTCGCCTGGACCCCGGCGTGGAGCTGTTGAGCAAACCGTACCAGCGTGAAGACCTGGCGCGGCGCATCCGCCATTTGCTGGCCGACCGCCGCCTGGTGGGCGCGCCCGACCCGTCCGGACGGCGCATCCTGCTGGTGGAAGACAATGACGATGCGCGCGAAATGACCACCGAGATGCTCAATATGCTGGGGCACACCGTGCACGGCGTGGCCAGCGCGGAAGCGGCCATGCCGCTCCTGGCCATGCCGGGCCTGGACGTGCTGGTGACGGACATCAGCCTGCCCACGATGTCCGGCCTGGAACTGGCGCGCCATGCGCGCGCGCACTGGCCGCAGCTGGACGTGGTGTTTGCTTCCGGACACGACTGGGGCGCCAGCCTGATGCAGGACGCCAGCGCGCGTTTCCTGCGCAAGCCGTTTGGCCTGGAAGAGCTGGCCGGCGCACTGAAGGCGCGCCGGCTCGACGTCTACTGAATTGGCGCCAGCAACGCCAGCTGCAATTGTTCGACGCTAAATGGTTTGACGAGGAAGCGCGCCTGCGGGTCCAGCACGCCGGAATTGGCGGGCGCATGGCCGGTGGAAAACACCACTTCCAGCTGCGGCTGCTCGCGCGCCGCGACCTCGGCCAGCTCGACGCCCGACATCTGCGGCAGGCTGATATCGGTCAGCAGCAGATCCAGTCCCGGCGTGCCCAGCAGGGGCAAGGCTTCCTCGGCCGTGCCCACGGCCAGCACCGTGTGGCCCAGCATGGCCAGCAGGTCGCTTGTCATGGCGCGCGCGTCGGCATTGTCTTCCACCAACAAAATATGGCGTCCCGCCGGCTGCGCCGGTGCGGGTTGCGGCGCCAGCTGCGCGCGGTACTGGTGCAGCGCCGTCACGTGGCGGCCGTTGGCCAGCAGGTGGCGGATGCGCCGCGCCAGGTCTTCGCGCCGGTATGGTTTACTCAATAGTTCTACGCCCGGTTCCAGCCGGCCGCCCTGCATCATGGCGTCCTGCGTATAGCCCGAGGTAAACAATACGGCCAGCTGCGGCAGCAGTAAGCGGGCCTGGCGCGCCAGCGCCGTGCTGGCCACCTTGCCCGGCATCACCACGTCCGTAAACAGCAGGTCGATGGGGACGCCGCTGCCGATGACGGCCAGCGCGCTTTCGCCATCGCTGGCGCGCAGCACGATGTAGCCCAGGCCGCGCAACATGTCGACCACCGTCGTCTGCACTTGCACGTCGTCTTCCACGACAAGGATGGTTTCCTTGCCGCCCAGCACAGGGCCGCCCAGTTGCAGCGGCAGTTCCGTTTCCGCTTCCAGCGAACGCGGCAGATAGATGCGGAAAGTGCTGCCATGACCGGGCAAACTGTCCACCGTCAGGTGGCCGCCGCTCTGGCGCAGGAAGCCGTAGGCCATGGACAGGCCCAGGCCCGTGCCTTCGCCTTCCTTCTTGGTCGTGAAGAACGGTTCGAAAATCTTGTCCAGCAGCTCGGGGGGAATGCCCGTGCCCGTATCCGAGACAGCCAGCTGCACATAGTCGCCGGGCGCCACGTCCGCATGGCGGGCTGCGTAGTCGCTGCCCAGCACGATGTTGCTCAGTTCGATGGTCAACTGGCCCTGGCCATCCATGGCGTCGCGCGCGTTGATGGCCAGGTTGAGGATGACGTTTTCCAGCTGGTGCGGGTCGACCAGGGCGCGCCAGCAGTCGTCGGCCAGCAGCCAGCGCGTTTCGATGGTTTCGCCCGTGGCGCGCCGCAACAGCTCTTCCGTCGAGCGCAGCAGGTGCGCCAAATCCGTCACCAGCGGTTTGAGCGGTTGACGCCGCGCAAAGGCCAGCAGCTGAGCCGACAGCTTGGCGCCCCGTTCCACGGCGGCCGAGGCGCTGGCGATGCGCTTGGCGGCCAGCGGATCGCGGTCCAAGGTCAGCTGCAGCAGCTGCAGATTGCCCGAGATAATTTGCAGCACGTTATTGAAATCATGTGCCACGCCGCCCGTCAGCTTGCCCAGCGCTTCGAGCTTTTGCGATTGCAGCAGGGCCATCTCGCTGTGGCGCAACGATTCCTGCATGCTGCGCAGGGTGTTTTGCGCCTCTTTCTCCACAGTGACGTGGCGCCCCGTGGCGAAAATCAGGTCGCCTTCGATGGCCGCCACCCACGACAGCCAGCGGTGGCCGCCATCGCGGTGCCGGTAGCGGTTTTCAACGCTGGACATGGCTTCCTGCCTCACTTGCTCCAGCGCCTGGCGCGTGGCGGCCGCATCCTCGGGCAGCACGAAGTCGAACAGGCTGCGGCCCAGCATTTCCTCGGGCAGCCAGCCCAGGATGGCGCCGGCGGCCGGGTTCACGGCGGCAAAGCAGCCCTCGGCATCGATGGCCACCATCAGGTCTTGCGCGCTGCGCCACAGCCGCTCGCGTTCGCTGTTGCGCGCGGCCAGGTCCGCTTCCAGCTTTTTTTCCACGGTGATGTCGCGCGCGCTGCAATATACCTTCTCACCTTCGGGCACGGCTACCCACGACAGCCAGTGCCAGCCGCCCAGCTTGTGGCGGTAGCGGTTTTCGAAGCGCAGCGCCGGCTGGCCCTGGTTGGCCGCGTCCCAGGCCGCATAGGTGCGCGGCAAGTCGTCCGGGTGGATCAGCTCAAAAAATTTCGTCGTGCGGATTTCTTCCGTCGACCAGCCCAGGGTGGCTTGCCAGGCGGGGTTCGAGTGTTCGAAATAGCCGTCGAGATTAAGCACGCCCAACAAGTCGGGGCTGACGTTCCAGGTGCGGCCGAATTCGCGCGTGCGCTCGGCTACTTGTATTTCCATGTTGGCAGTCAGGGCGCGCAAACGCGACTCCGCCCGGGCCCGCAAAATGGTCGACCAGACCCGTTCCGACACTTGCACAGCCAGTTCGATCTCGTCCGCATGCCACAGGCGCGCCGCGCTGCTGTGCACGACGAACAAGGCCGCCAGCTGGCCATCCTTGGCAATCGGAATGTTCAGGAAGGCGCGGATGCCCAGGCGCGCGAACGTGGCCAGCGCGGCCGGCATGGCCGTGCGCGGGTCGCTGGCCACGTCGCTGACGGCGAGCGCCTGGCCCGCGGCCAGCGCATCGGCCAGGCGGGCCGCATAATCGCCGAGGAAATACTCGCCGGCGGCGCCCGGTGCCAGGCCATCGCTCCACGCATGCTGCAGGGTGGGGCATTGCAGGGTCTGGTCGATATCGAAACAGGCCACTTGCTGGGCGCCCAGGCGCTGTCCCAGCAGCTGCGCCGACAGGGAAAGGATCTCGCCCGTGTCTTGCAGCAGGCGCAGCCGGCGTTCCAGTTGCAGCAGGAAGGCGACGCCGCTGGCGCCGGCCTGGCTGCGGGGGGCGGGTGTGCTGGTCATACCGGCCTCAGCTGCCGGCCAGCGGCAGGGTGACGCTGAACAGGGCGCCATTGCCGGGCTGGCTTTGCAGGGTGATGGCGCCGCCATGCGCATCGACCAGCTGCTTGGTGATGAACAGGCCCAGGCCCAGGCCACCCGTGCGGTCCTGGTGCATGACGCGTTCGAAAGCGTCGAAGATGCGTTCCTGGTCGCGCGCATTGATGCCGATGCCATGGTCGCGCACTTCGATGACGGCGCTGTTCTGCGTGTGCGCCAGGCTGATTTCCACGGGCTGGCCCTGGCCGTAGCGCACGGCATTGCTGATCAGGTTGACAACGATTTGCTCGACGCGGAAGGCGTCCCAGAAACCCTCGATGGGCTCGAAGGCCATCACTTCCAGCATGCTGCCCGTGGCGGCCGCATACGGCCCCAGGTCGTCCGCCACCCGGTGCACGAGGCTGGTCAGGTCGACGGCTTCGCGGCGGATCGACAGCTTGCCGCTGGTGATGCGCGACACGTCGAGCATGTCGTCGATCAGGCGCACCATACTGCGGATTTGCCGCCCGTCGCGCGCCACCATCTTGCCCAGCTTGTCCGGCTCGAAGGCGGCCAGGTTGCCCCGTTCCAGGTTGACGGTGCGCATCTGCGTTTCCAGGAACAAGGTGTTCAGGGGCGTGCGCAGTTCGTGCGCCACCATGGACATGAATTCGTCGCGCAGGCGTAGCGAGCGCTGCAGTTCAGCCTGCGTGGCGCGCAATTCCTTCAACAGCGCTTCCTGCTGCTGGCGGCTGTGCTCGAGCGCCTGTACCTGGCGCCGCGTCTCGCTGCGCTGCTGGTGCAGGGCGACGAAGACGTTGACCTTGCTTTGCACGGCATTGATGTCGAGCGGTTTGTGCAGGAAGTCGACGGCGCCGCTTTCATAGCCCTGAAAGGCGAAATTCATTTCCTTGCCGGCCGCCGTGACGAAGACGATGGGGATGTGGCGCGTCTTTTCCGTGCCGCGCATCAATTGCGCCAATTCAAAACCATCCATTTCCGGCATTTGCACGTCGAGGATGGCCAGCGCGAAATCGTGCTCGAGCAGCAAGGCCAGCGCTTCTTCGCCGGACGAGGCTTGATAGACGCTGCGGTCGCTCTCGCGTATCAGCGCATTGAGCGCGCGCAAGTTCTCCGGCAAGTCGTCGACGATCAATAGTTTGGTGCTCGTTTCATTCATCATGTTTCATTCCTGACATGTGCCGCCCAGCGTAGTGGGAAGCGGCGTGCGACGGCGCACGCTTGCGGTAGAGCTTTTCGGGACCCGGCAGTGGTTCGAAGTCGGCGGCAAAGCGCGTGAAATGCGTGCTTTCCTTGCTGCCCAGGCCCAGGAATCCCCGGTGGCACAGCGAATCGTGGAACAGGCCCAGGGCCCGTTCCTGCAAGGTTTTATTAAAGTAAATCAGTACGTTGCGGCACAAAATCAGTTGCGTTTCAATAAACACGCTGTCCGTGGACAAGCTGTGATCGGCAAAATTGATGCTGTCGAGCAGACGCTGCTGGAAACGCGCCGTGGCATGTTCGACCGTGTAGTAGTCGGCCAGCCGGCCCAGGCCGCCGGCAGCCAGATAGTTGGCGCCATACTCGTCGATCCGGTGCAACGGATACGCACCGCGCGCGGCCGTGGCCAACGCTTGCGGATTGATGTCGGTGGCGTAGATCGTGCTGCGTTCGAGCAAGCCTTCCTCGTGCAGCACGATGGCCAGCGACAGTGCCTCTTCACCCGTGCAACAGCCGGCCACCCAGATGGTCGGTGAGGGGTAGGTTTTCAGCACGGGCACCACGTGTTCGCGCAAGGCGCGGAAAAACGCCGGGTCGCGGAACATTTGCGTGACCGGCACGGTCAAAATCTGCAGCAGCGCGCCGAAGGCGACCGGGTCGTCCAGCACGCGCTGCTGCAAAGCGGTCACATCTGCACAATGCAAACGGTCAAGCGCGTGATTGAGGCGGCGCCGTTGCGAGGGCAGGGAGTAGTCGCGAAAATCATAGCTGTAGCGCTGATACAGCGCTTCCATCAGCGCGTGCAATTGCGCGTCTGTGGTGCGCTGGGACATCAGATGCGTTCCATCTTCGGCATCCACACGCGCAGCAGCGAATACAAACGATCGAGGTCGATGGGCTTGGCCAGGTAGTCGGACGCGCCCGCCTGCAGGCATTCTTCCTGGTCATTCTTCATGGCCTTGGCCGTGATCGCGATGATGGGCAGCTTGTTGTAGCGGCCATCGGCGCGGATCAAACGCGTGGCTTCCAGGCCATCCATGCCCGGCATCATGACATCCATCAGCACGAGGTCGATATCGTCCACGCTGTTGAGCTTGCTGATGGCTTCGAAGCCGTTGCGGCCGATTTCCACCACCACGCCTCGCTGTTCCAGCGCATTCGTCAGGGCAAAGATATTGCGCACGTCGTCGTCCACCAGCAAAATCTTGCGCCCTTCAAACACGCGTTCGCGGCTGCGCACCTGTTGCAGCATGCCCTGGCGCTCGCTTGACAGTTCGGATTCGACCTTGTGCAGGAAGAGGGTGACTTCGTCGAGCAGGCGTTCGGGCGAACGGGCGCCCTTGATGATGATGGAGCGCGAATACTTCATCAGGTCCGCTTCTTCTTCGCGGCTCAGGTTGCGGCCCGTGTAGACGATGACGGGCGGGAATGAGCACAGTTCTTCATGTTCCATGCGTTCGAGCAATTCGTTGCCCTGGATGTCAGGCAACTTCAAGTCGATGATCATGCAGTCGAAAATCTGCGTTTTCAGCAACTCCAGCGCCTGCTCGCCCAAGGCCACGGCCGTGATTTCCACGTCGTCGTCGCTGATCAGGTGCACCACGCTTTCGCGCTGGCGTTCGTCGTCCTCGACCAGCAGGATGCGCTTCATCTGCTGCGTGAATTTCGATTCGAGCTTGCGGAACACTTCCTTCAACTGCTCGCGCGTGCGCGGCTTGGTGGCGTAGCCGATGGCGCCCAGCTGCATGGCTTCCTGGATCTGGTCGTTGCCGGAGACGATGTGCACGGGAATGTGACGCGTCAGCGGGTTTTCCTTGAGCTGCTGCAAGACCAGCAAGCCCGGGCGGTCCGGCAAGCCCATGTCGAGCAGGATGGCGTCGGGCAGGAATTCCTCGGCCAGGCGCAAGCCTTCATCGGCGCCGTGCGCCACCAGGCAACGGTATTGCATTTCATGCGCGAGGTCGAACAGGATGCCGGCAAACGACGGTTCATCCTCGATTACCAGCACGGAACGCTGGCCCGTCTTGACGGCTGGCACGCTATTCCTGTCATCCTCGAAGGTGGGCAGCGGCACGGGCTTGGCTGCGGGCGCCGCCTTGGGCGCGGCGGCCGCGATTTTTGCGGGCGCTTGCGGCACTGCGGCCGGGGCCGGCGCCGCTTCCACTGCGCGTTCCGGCATGACGGCCGGCAGCACCAGGGTAAACGTGCTGCCCTGGCCTGGTGTACTGGCCAGCTCGATGCTGCCGCCCAGCAAGGCGGCCAGGTCGCGCGAAATCGACAGGCCCAGGCCCGTGCCGCCATAGCGGCGGCTGGTGGTGCCATCGGCCTGATGGAAAGCGTCGAAAATCTTGTGCTGCTGGTCGTCGGCAATGCCGATGCCCGAATCCTGTACCTGGAAGCGTACCTGGCCGGCTGCATCGGTGCTCACGTGCAGGGACACCGTGCCCGTATCGGTAAACTTGATGGCGTTCGACAGCAGGTTTTTCAGGATTTGCTCGAGGCGCTGGCGGTCGCTGACGAGCGATGGCGGAGAGTCCGGCGCCACCTTGACGCTCAGCGTCAGTTTCTTTTGCTGCGCCTGGGCGCCGAACAGCATCTTCATGCTGCTGAGCAGTTCGTCGAAGGGCACGCTTTCCGGCGTCAGTTCCAGCTTGCCGGCCTCGACCTTGGAAATGTCGAGGATATCGTTGATGAGGGTGAGTAAATCGTTGCCGGCCGAATAGATGGTTTGCGCAAATGTCACTTGCTCGGCCGTCAGGTTGCCGCTGGTGTTGTCCGATAGCAGTTTGGACAGGATCAGCGAGCTGTTCAGCGGCGTGCGCAGCTCATGCGACATGTTCGCCAGGAATTCGGACTTGTAGCGGCTGGCCCGCTGCAGTTCCTCGGCGCGCGCTTCCAGCTGGGCGTGCGCCTGGACTATGGCCATGTTCTTCTGGTCCAGCGACAGGGCCTGCACGGCCAGTTGCTCGTTCGACTGCTCGAGCGCCGCCTTTTGCTCTTCCAGGTGGGCTTGCGACTGTTCCAGCACGCGCGACTGTTCGCCCAGCTCTTCATTGGCCGTGCGCAGTTCTTCCTGCTGCACTTCCAGCTCTTCATTCAATTGCTGGGTTTCTTCGAGCACGTTTTGCAGGCGCTGGCGGTACAGGGCAGCCTCCAGCGAGGTGCCGACATTCGCCGCAATCAGGTTCAGCCATTCCTTGGCGCGGGCGCTGACGGGGTGCGTAAAACCCAGTTCGATGACGCCGTTGACGACGCCTTCATTGTTGACGGGCGCCAAAACCAGTTCCAGCGGCGCGCCGCGGCCCAGGCTCGACGTCACGGTCAGGTAATTCTCGGGCACTTGCTGCACATGCTTGAGGCGCTTTTCGCGCGCCGTCTCGCCCACCAGGCCTTCGCCCAGCTTGAACACCTGCTTGTCCTTCACGCCCTGATCGTTGAAGCCATACACGGCTGTGCGGCGCAGGCTGCCATCCTCGTCGACCACGTACAGGGTGGCGATGGCCACGTCGAGGCGGTGGGCGAGGAAGTCCAGCACGTGGCGTCCCAGTTGCGGCAGGCCCAGCTGGCCGCTCGTGTGGGCCGCCAGTTCCGTCTGCCCCGTGCGCAGCCAGGCTTGCTCCTGCAACACGTCGTTATCCTTGCCGCGCTGCTCGAGCGCATCGTTGTAGATATCGGACAGGCGCAGCAGTTCACGGCGTCCCAGGTAGGCGAGCAAGCCCGACAATCCAAGGCTGAGGACGAGGAACACGATGACTGCCAGCATGGTGCGGCTTTCAGCCGTATCGGCCCGTTCCTGGCGCAACCGCTGCTCCATGGACAGGAAGGCGAGGAATTCGCGGCGGATTTCGTCGAACTCCAGCTTGCCTTCGCCCTGGCGTACGCGTGCAAGGAATTCCTGGTTGTTGCGGCGCTGGGCGATCACCGCTTCCGCGTAATCGAGCCACTGGCCTTGCAGCGCGCGGATGCGACGCAAGCGGTCCACCTGGATGGAGCTGTCGGATATCAATTCCAGCAGGGTGCTCATTTCGACGGCGATCTTCGCCTTGCCCGACTTATATGGCGCCAAAAAAGTTTCGTCACCCGTCAGCAAATAGCCGCGCATGCCCGTTTCCAGGTCGACCGACAACTTCATGACTTCATTCGCATTGCCGATTACCCGTTCGGAATGCTCGACCGAGCGCAGGGCCGACAGCAGATAGGCGATCAGGCCGACGAACACGAGGGCCGTGACGACCCCGATGACCAGTGGCAAGGTCACGTTGCGGGCGAGGATGCGGCGAAAGCTGAAGGAGTCGATCGGGGTCTTGGTATTCATTATGTCCGTGTAAGGCTGTCGCGAAAAAGTCAATTTTAATTGAAATGCAAGCTTTCTGGTGGTCAAGCATAGCGTGCGCTAGCATAACAGCCTTGGGGCATTTTCCGCAGGCACAAGGCAGTGCAATGCGGGGCAGCGCACAGATGAAAGTAGAAGGAAAATCAAGGTGGCCATGATTGAGACAGATCAAAGAGATTGGTTGTTAGCATTCTAAGATGCAGGAGGTGGCGACGTCCAAGCGGACGGCCGCCGTGTGCAAACCAGCCCATGCAGGAGGACATCATGGCTAATCAACTGATCCGTCGCGATCCGCAAAACCCGCTGGCACGTTTCGGCCCGTTCAGCGACATGGAAGAACTCATGCACGACTTTTTCGCGCCCGCCTTGCGCCTGCGCGATGGCGGTTCGTCACGCATGCGTGTCGACATTTCCGAAACCGAACAAGCCTATCAGGTACAGGCGGACATTCCAGGCGTGAATAAAGACGATATCAAGGTCTCCATCGACGGCAGCCGCGTCTCCATCAGCGCCGAACTCAAGGATGAGCGAGTGACGCGCGACGGTGGCGGCAAGACCGTGCGCAGCGAACGCGAGTACGGCCAGCAATACCGCAGCTTCGTGCTGCCGCACGAGGTGGACGAGGCCGGCGCGCAGGCCCGCTATGAAAATGGCGTGCTGCTGCTGGACTTGCCGAAGAGGGAAGGCACGGGCGGGCGGCAACTGGTGATACAGTGAGCCGGGCCGGGGTTTAGCTGCGTAGGTCAGATTAGCGCAGCGTAATCTGACGATCTTCGTGGCGGCGCCTGTCGGCTTACGCCCTGCGGGCTAAGCCGACCAACGAAAAAACGCCGGACGGTGCCGGCGTTTTTGGGGTGATTTGGGGCGGCGGCGGGTTGCCACCCCAATTACCTCTCTATATATGTCAGTCTATATATCAGTCGCGGATTTCCAGCGCCCGGTTCAGGCTCAGGGCGGCCAGCGAAGCGACGGCGCCCGACAGCAGGTAGAAGCTGACATAGGCGAGGCCGAAGTTGGCCGACAGGCCCAGCGCCACCAGTGGTGCGAAGCCGGCGCCGACCAGCCAGGCCAGGTCGGATGTCAAGGCCGCGCCCGTGTAGCGGAAGCGGGCAGGGAAGTTGGCCGTCACGGCGCCGGCTGCCTGGCCGTACGACAAGCCCAGCAGGCTGAAGCCGACGAGGATGAACACGTCCTGGCCCGTATTGCCGCCACCCATCAGGGTTGGCACGAAGGCGCTGAAGATGGCGATCAGCACGGCCAGCACGCCCAGGGTGGTGCGGCGGCCCACTTTATCGGCCAGCAAGCCGGAAATCACCACGCCGATGGCGGCCAGTACGGCGCCCAGCATCTGGATTTGCAGGAAGTCCGAAGCGGAACGCGTCTGGTAGACGGAAATCCACGACAGCGGGAACACGGTGACGAGGTGGAACAGGGCGTAGCTGGCCAGCGCGGCGAGGGCGCCGATCAGCACGTTGCGGCCCTGGCCGCGGCTCATTTCAAATACGCTTACGGGCTGCAGTTCGCGTTCGTCCAGCAGGCGCGCATATTCATTCGTCGACACCAGGCGCAGACGGGCAAACAGGGCCACCACGTTGATGGCGAAAGCCACATAGAAAGGATAGCGCCAGCCCCAGTCGAGGAAATCTTCATCCGTCAGGGTGGTCAGCATGAACCAGAACAGGCCGGCGGCGATCAGGAAGCCGACGGGTGCGCCCAGCTGGCCCAGCATGGCGTACCAGCCGCGCTTGTTTTCCGGCGCGTTCAGGGCCAGCAGCGAAGGCAGGCCGTCCCACGAACCGCCCAGCGCCACGCCCTGGCCGATGCGCAGCACGGACAGCCAGATGATGGCGGCAAAGCCCAGGTGGGAATACGTCGGCAGGAAGGCGATGCCGGCCGTCGACACGCCCAGCAGGAAGAGGGCGAACGTCAGCTTGGCGCTGCGTCCCATGCGGCGCTGGATCTCCATGAAGATCACGGTGCCGAACGGTCGGGCGATGAAGGCAAACGAGAAAATCAGGAATGCATATAAGGTACCTTCCAGGCGTTCTTCAAACGGGAAGAAGACGCGCGGAAACACCAGCACCGAGGCGATGGCGTAGACAAAGAAGTCAAAGTATTCGGAAGCGCGGCCGATGATCACGCCGACGGCGATCTCACCGGGGTCGATATGCGATTCGACCGTGCCGGCCCCGCGTGCGTCGCGCAGGGAGTGGGGGGAAAAGTCGGCGGGTACATCCCCGCTGTGTATGCGCGTGCTGGACATGATGATCGTCTCCAATATAGTTTCGAGTTCGGCCAACGCGTAACATACCCCGGGTGTCTCACGCCCGGAGTAGGACTATTCAATAGATAGCTGTAGGAAAACTCCGCAGCCACCCAGTGAAAATCCGAGCAAGGGGGTGGACAAAACGTCCAATTGCCAACGCGCTCCAGTGAGAATACAGTACCATATCTTCATCCCCTGTACTGGACTTTCCTGTATGTTTTCATTAAAAGTTCGTCGCGGACTGCTTCTTTTACCTCTCGCATTGTTGGCTGGTTGCAATACGGTGGTACTGAACGCGTCTGGTGACATCGCAGTTCAGCAAGGCAATCTGATTGTCATCTCGACATTGCTGATGCTGTTGATTATCGTTCCGGTAATCGCCCTGACCCTGCTTTTCGCATGGCGCTATAGAAAAAACAACACCGCGGCCAAATACGAGCCGGACTGGGACCACTCGACTCGCCTCGAGCTGATTATCTGGGGCGCTCCCCTGTTGATCATCATCGTGCTGGGCCTGCTGACCTGGATCAGCACCCACACCCTCGATCCATACCGCCCATTGAGCCGTATCGACGCCAACCGCCCAATTCCTGCCAGCCACAAGCCGATGATCGTCGAAGTCGTGGCCCTGGACTGGAAATGGCTGTTCATCTACCCGGAGCAAGGCATCGCTTCCGTGAATGAACTGTACGCGCCTGTCGATCGTCCGATCCGCTTCAAGATCACCGCGTCGTCCGTCATGAACTCGTTCTTCATCCCCGCACTGGCAGGTCAGATCTACGCCATGCCGGGCATGGAAACGCAGTTGAATGCCGTCATCAACAAGCCTGGTGTCTACAAGGGCTTCTCCGCGAACTACAGCGGTGCCGGTTTCTCGGGCATGCGCTTCAAGTTCCACGGTGTCAATGATGCGGACTTCGACAAATGGGTGGAATCGGCACGTGCCGGTGGCGGCGCGCTGAACCGCGACGACTACCTGTCGCTGGCCCAGCCTAGCGAACGCGATCCGGTGCGCCGCTACAGCGCCGTGCCTAACGACCTGTACAAGGCAATCCTGAACCGCACCATCGTTTCCGACGCCCTGTGCGTGACGCCGGTCCAGCCATATAAGTTGACGATGGCAAATAGCCCGGTAGCGGCCGTAACGGCAGTAGTCGCTAGCGATGCAGTGGTTGAAAAGGGCGTTCAAGCCAAGTAACAACTGCATGAATCCCGCAGCGCATTGCGCTGCAGATACTGGCGCCGTTTGCCTGGCGCCTCCCTTTTTTCTCTGAGAGTAACAATGCTAGACCATATTGATCTGACGAAGCTTATATTCGGCCGTCTGACTTGGGATGCAATTCCATTTCACGAACCTATCCTGCTGGTGACCTTTGCCATGGTTGCCCTGGGCGGTATCGCACTCGTTGCGGCACTGACGTATTTCCGCGTCTGGGGTACCCTGTGGCGCGACTGGATCACCAGTATCGACCATAAAAAAATCGGTATCATGTACATGATCCTGGGCCTCGTCATGCTGCTGCGCGGCTTTGCCGACGCGCTGATGATGCGTACCCAGCAGGCTGTTGCCTTTGGCGACAATGCCGGCTTCCTGCCACCACATCACTACGACCAGATCTTCACCGCCCACGGCGTGATCATGATCTTCTTCGTCGCGATGCCTTTCGTGACGGGTCTGATGAACTACGTGGTGCCGCTGCAAATCGGCGCGCGCGACGTGGCTTTCCCATTCCTTAACAACTTCAGCTTCTGGATGACCACCATGGGCGCCGCCCTGGTCATGGCTTCGCTGTTCGTCGGCGAATTCGCCCGTACGGGCTGGCTGGCATATCCACCGCTGTCGGGCATCGTCGGCAGTCCGGACGTGGGGGTAGACTATTACATCTGGTCCTTGCAGATTGCCGGGGTCGGGACGCTATTGTCCGGTGTCAACCTGATCGCCACCATCGTCAAGATGCGCGCGCCAGGCATGACCTGGATGAAAATGCCCGTCTTCACCTGGACCGCACTGTGCACCAACATCCTGATCGTCGCCGCGTTCCCGGTACTGACGGCTGTGCTGGCCATGCTGTCGCTGGACCGCGTTGCAGGCTTTAACTTCTTCACGACGGAACTGGGCGGCAACGCCATGATGTACGTCAACCTGATCTGGATCTGGGGTCACCCTGAGGTCTACATCCTGATCCTGCCACTGTTCGGCGTGTTCTCGGAAGTCGTCGCCACGTTCAGCAGCAAGCGTTTGTTCGGCTACGCCTCGATGGTGTACGCCACCTGCGTCATCATGATCCTGTCGTACCTGGTATGGCTGCATCACTTCTTCACCATGGGTTCGGGCGCCAGCGTCAACTCCTTCTTCGGCATCACGACGATGATCATCTCGATCCCGACGGGCGCGAAGATCTTCAACTGGCTGTTTACCATGTACCGCGGCCGTATCCGCTTTGAACTGCCCATGCTGTGGACGATCGGCTTCATGGTCACCTTCACCATCGGCGGCATGACCGGCGTGCTGCTGGCCGTACCACCAGCTGACTTCGTGCTGCACAACAGCCTGTTCCTGATCGCCCACTTCCATAACGTGATTATCGGCGGCGTGGTCTTCGGTGTCTTCGCTGCGATTAACTACTGGTACCCGAAAGCCTTCGGCTACAAGCTCGACGTGTTCTGGGGCAAGTGCTCGTTCTGGTTCTGGTTCGTCGGCTTCTACCTGGCCTTCATGCCGCTGTACGTGCTGGGCCTGATGGGCGTGACCCGTCGTGTCAACCACTTCGAAGATCCATCGCTGCAAATCTGGACCATCATCGCCTGGTTTGGCGCCGTCTCGATCGCACTGGGCATCGGCTCCATGCTGATCCAGTTCTTCGTCAGCTACCGCAACCGTCACGCACTGCGCGACGTGACCGGTGACCCATGGGGTGGCCGTACGCTGGAATGGTCGACGTCGTCGCCACCGCCAGACTATAATTTCGCCTTCACGCCACAAGTGCACGAACTCGATGCATGGACTGACATGAAGAAACACGGTTACCAGCGTCCGACGTCCGGTTTCACGAAGATCCACATGCCGAAGAACACCTGGGCTGGTTTCGTGATCGCCGCGCTGAGCGCACTGGTTGGTTTTGGCCTGATCTGGCAAATGTGGCTCGTCGCCAGCATCGGCTTCGTGATCATGATGGTCACCATCATCGTCCATACCTTTAACTACAAGCGCGATTACTACATTCCTGCGGAAGAAGTGGTCCGTACCGAAGACGCTTATACTAAATTGCTGAGCAGCCATGTCTGATACCATCGCCCATAACACCGGCGCCGCTGGCGCCGCACCAAGCACGCGCAGCTACTTTGTGCGCGAGCACCACCCGGAAAACGGCAGCCTGCTGGGTTTCTGGCTCTACCTGATGAGCGATTGCCTGATCTTCGCCTGTCTGTTCGCCACATACGCCGTGGTCGGCCGCAGCTACGCGGACGGCCCGACGGGCGCCGCGCTGTTCGACCTGCCGCTGGTGGCCGTCAACACGGCCATGCTGCTGCTGTCGTCGATCACCTACGGCTTCGCCATGCTGGCCATGCAGCGCAAGCAATTGCGCAGCACCCTCGTATGGCTGGGCATCACGGGCCTGTTCGGCCTGGCCTTCCTGTCGCTGGAAATGTATGAATTCATTCATCTGATCCACGAAGGCGCCGGCCCGCAGCGCAGCGCGTTCCTGTCGTCGTTCTTCGCCCTGGTCGGTACCCACGGCTTGCACGTGACGTTCGGCGTGATCTGGCTCGTGACCTTGATGTTCCAGTTGAACAAGCATGGCCTGACCCCGGAAAACGGCCGCCGCATGATGTGTCTGTCGCTGTTCTGGCACTTCCTGGACGTCATCTGGATCGGCGTCTTCACCTTTGTCTACCTGATGGGAGTGCTGCCATGAGCGACCACCACACACACGGCGATAGCCACCACCATGACAACCACGATCATGGCAGCCTGAAAAGCTACACGATCGGTTTCATCCTGTCGGTGATCCTGACGGCCATTCCGTTCTGGCTGGTGATGACGAAAGCCATCACCAACTCGGGCACCATGGGCCTGGTCCTGCTGGCGTTCGCGGCTGTTCAAGTGGTGGTACACATGGTGTACTTCCTGCACATGAACACCAAGTCCGAAGGCGGCTGGAACATGATGGCGCTGATCTTCACCATCATGATCGTGGGCATTGCCATGGCCGGTTCCCTGTGGGTCATGTATCACATGAACCACAACATGATGCCGGATCTGATGCCTGAGTACATGCATACGAAAACGGCTCCATGATGAGCAACACGCGCCCAAGCAACACCGGGCGCGCCCCTGGCGCCGCATCGCAAGATGCCGCGCCAGGCCCACGCGGCATGGTCGTGCGATATGCACTGGCCTTGCTCGCGGGGATCTTGTTTGCCGGTTTTTGTGCCCTTGGCACCTGGCAAGTCAAGCGCCTGTTCTGGAAGCTTGACCTGATCGAGCGCGTCGAACAACGCGTACATGCGCCCGCAACGGACGCACCTGGACCCGCAGCCTGGGCCAGCATCACGCAGCAAACGGACGAATACCGCCATGTGCGACTCTCCGGTACCTATCTCCCCATTTTCAATACCCTGGTGCAAGCAACGACGGCACTGGGCAGCGGTTACTGGCTGATGACGCCATTGCGTCTGGCCGATGGCAGCACCGTGCTGGTCAACCGCGGCTTTGTGCCGAAACGGGAAAGCATCGCCGCCAGCACGCCGGCCGGCGTCGTGCACGTCGACGGCTTGCTGCGCGTCAGCGAAACGGGCGGCGGTTTCCTGCGCGAAAACAGTCCCGCCACGCAGCACTGGTATTCGCGCGACGTGGCCGCCATCGGCGCTTCGCACATGCTGACCAACGTGGCGCCATATTTTGTCGATGCGAAGGCAAAATCGGAAATGGCCAGTGACGCTCCCGTCGGCGGACTGACCGTGATTTCCTTCCATAACAACCATCTCGTGTACGCCTTGACGTGGTTCGCCCTGGCCCTGATGGTGGCCGGCATCACGTGGTGGCTCGTGCGCGAAGACAAGCGCCGCCGCGCGCGCCGCGCCAGCGGTGTTCAAGAGAGCGACCATGCCGGGCAGGATTGAGATCCTGCCCAACCGCGAAGTGTTAGAGCGCGGTGCGGTGGCGGCCGAGATGGAACATCCGGCCGGCCACCAGAACATGAAGCTGCTGATCCAGCTGCGCTGGCTGGCCGTGATCGGCCAGATCAGCACGATCTTCGGCGTGGGCGTGGGACTGGGCATCGCCTTGCCCGTGCCTTACATGCTCGAAGTGCTGTCCTGCCTCATCGCCTTTAATTTAGCCAGCCTGCTGCGCTGGCACGAACGCCAGCCCGTCTCCAACACGGCCCTGTTCCTCGCCTTGCTCGTCGACGTCACCGTGCTGACGGCCCAGCTCTACCTGAGCGGCGGCATCAGCAATCCGTTTGCCTTCCTGTACTTACTGCAAGTCATCCTCAGCGCCGTCCTGCTGGAAGTGTGGTCGACGTGGATCATGGTGGCCATTACGAGCCTGTGCCTGGCCGGCCTGGCCTTGCTGCCCGGCCCCTTGATTCTGCCGATCGACCCCGAGCGGGGCTTTTCCAGCCTGTACGTGCAGGGCTTGCTGATCTGTTTCATCCTGAACGCCGCCTTGCTGGTGGTATTCATCACGCGCATCAACCGCAACCAGCGCGCCGGCGACGCCAAGGTGGCGGACTTGCGCCAGCGCGCGGCGGAAGAAGAGCACATCATCCGCATGGGCTTGCTGGCATCGGGCGCCGCGCACGAGCTGGGCACGCCGCTGGCAACACTCTCCGTCATCCTCGGCGACTGGCGCCGCATGCCGGAACTGAGCAAGAACAGCGAATTGCTGGAAGAAATCACGGAAATGCAGGCCCAGTTGCAGCGTTGCAAGAGCATCGTCAGCGGCATTTTATTGTCGGCGGGCGAGGCGCGCGGGGAATCTTCCGTGAAAACGACGATCAATACCTTCCTCAACGACCTGGTCGACGAGTGGCGCACCAGCCGCCCGATCCAGGGTTTCGAGTACGATAACCGAATCGAACACGACGTGCCCGTCGTCTTCGATTCGACACTGAAGCAAACCATTTGCAATGTGCTCGACAATGCGCTGGAAGCGTCGCCCGAGTGGCTGCGTTTCGAAGCGACGCGCGAAGCGGACGCCTTGCACCTGGTCATTACCGATGCGGGCCCCGGCTTCGAGCCATCGATGCTGACGCACTTGGGTAAACCGTATCAAAGCAGCAAGGGCAAGCCGGGCGGCGGCCTCGGTTTGTTCCTGGTGGTCAATGTCGCGCGCACCCTGGGCGGCACGGTAACGGCGCGCAACAGGGTGCAGGGCGGGGCGGTGGTGCACCTGGCCTTGCCGCTGGCAGCCATCAAACTGGAAAGAGAAAGCGACCACCATGCAGGATGACCGTCTGTTACTGATCATCGAAGACGACGCCGCGTTTGCCCGCACCCTGGGCCGCTCGTTCGAGCGGCGCGGCTACCAGGTCATCCTGGCCACCAATTTCGACGAAGCGAGCGCCTTGCTGGAACAGCATTGCCCCGACTACGCCGTCGTCGACCTGAAACTCAATGGCAACACCTCGGGTCTGGCTTGCGTGCAGATGCTGCACCAGCACGACCCGGAAATGCTGATCGTCGTGCTGACCGGCTACGCCAGCATCGGCACGGCCGTCGAAGCCATCAAGCTGGGCGCCTGCCAGTATCTGGCCAAGCCGTCGAACACGGACGACATCGAAGCGGCTTTCGGCCACGTGGCCGGCAACGCCGACATCGAACTGACCAACCGCGCCACCAACATCAAGACCCTGGAATGGGAACGCATCCACGAAATGCTGGCCGAGACGGATTTTAATATTTCGGAAACGGCGAGAAGGCTGGGCATGCACCGGCGCACTCTGGCGCGCAAGCTGGAAAAGCAGCGGGTGAAATAATCACCGCGCAGTTTGGGTGTCGTCGAACGTCAGCTCGACAACGCTGTCGTCGCTCCAGTCCTGCTCGCGCAACGGCGGCGTGAACGACGTTACACTGAAGGGCACGGGCGCGCTTTTGCCGTTGTAGCTGATCGTCGCGGCCGTGATGCGCCGTGGTTCGGAAAAGCTGTAGGTTCCCTTTTGCGATACGAGGTTGCAGGGGCCGCCCAGTGCGCCCATCGCCGTGCGCATGGCAAATGGCAAGGTGTCCTTGTCGATGGCCCAATGCACTTCGCACGCCAGCCGCAGGTCGCCCAGGCGGCGGACGGTGTCGCTGGTGGCCGCGCTCCTGACGTAGGGAATCCACCGGACCGACCCCGCCTTGCGGTTCACGCTCAGCTCGGCCTTCTCATACAGCGGACCTTGCTCGACGGGCAGGGCGAAAATATTGCGCTCCCCCGCATGAGTGTAGAAAAAAACACAGGCGCCAGGAAGTTTTTAAGACAGGATGTCAATCGGGATGAATGGAATGCGTGAAATCGCGTTTATCCGGATTCGCGCTCAATGATCTGCGGCTTGCACGGCGACGCCCGACGTGACCAGGACTTCACGTTCATAGGCGCCCAGATGGCCATAATGGCCTTTGGGACTGAGATAACCGACAATATGCACGCGCGGCTGCTCATAGTTGGAATTGGGCGCCACCAGGCCGACGTCCCGCCACGCAACGCTGCCGAAGGAGTTGAACCACCAGGCGCCGGCGTCACCGTCCAGGTCACTAGGGACCGGCTGGAAAACGCTTCGTTCAAAGCCCCGCGACCAGACGCCATCGCGCTCGATGGCACGGTAGCCATAGCCTGCCATGATATTGGCCCGTTCGGACGGATGATCGCGCCAATAGCGCTGGCCATTCACGTAGGCGTCACGCATGGCGGCCGATTGCGTCACGATCCCGCCCGATGGATGGGTCAAGCCTTGAAAGAACCACTGCGCGTAGTCGGCTGGCGGTGTCGGTAGTGGCGTGTCCGCCGCCTGTGTTTGAGCAAACGCATGGGCGTATTCAAGAACGATATCCGGAATATTCACTGCGCTCGCCTTGCCGGCAAGGACAGTCAATAGCAGGAGTGTCGACATAGATCGCAGCATCGCTTTGCACCTCTCCATTGGTTAATACTTATGCGGGCGCCAGCCACTCCATCTTCTGCACGTGGATATGCGGATGGCTTTCCAGCGCTTCCCATTCCGGTAAAAAGACAAAGCCCTGTTTCTGGTAAAACGCCGCCGCGCGCGCATTCTCCGGCGCCACGTCGAGCACCAGGCGTGTGTGGCCATTGCTCACGGCGCACTGTTTCACGGCGTCGACCAGGCTTTGCGCGACATCCCGGCCCCGATATTCCCGATGCACCCACATGGCGATCAGATGACATTCGCCGTTGCCGGCCACCACTTGTGCGGCCAGGCCGATGGACTGTTCTCCATCAAAGGCGAGGAAAAACGTGCGCTGTGGCGTGCTGGTGGCGCGCTGCTGCCAGTCGGTATCGGAAAAACCGGCCGCGCTGGCGTGGCTGGCGCCAAAGGCCGTGGGCGCGTCGAGCAGGGCGGCCAGGCGCGTGGCCTTCAAGGCTGGCCAGTCGCTGGCGATGGCGGAGCGTATACGCATGCTCAATTGAAGACGATCGCCGTTTTATGCGCAATGCTGAGGCGGCATGCCTCATAGGCCGCCAGCCAGGCGACCAGTTCGCGTTCCAGGCCGTCTTCCGCGTCGATGCGCGCATTGATGCGCGCCGCCTCTTCATCGCTGAGCTCGTCGCCCAGCAGGAAAATGCCCAGTGCGGGCGCGACCCTGACGAGTTCAGCGCGCAAGCTGTACGAGGAACCCAGCATGCCGCCCAGCAGCGCGTGTTCCTCATCGGCAAAAATGACCTGCTCGAAGACGAGGGGGAAATAAAAGCCCTCGCAGTCGGAATGGCAGATCAGGTGGCTGCCAAAGTCATCCTGCGCGGCCTCGAGCACCGGATCGCCCGTTGCATCCTCGTTTTCGGCCAGTGGCGTGGCGCGCCATTGCGCATCCAGGCGCGCGTGGGCGTAAGCGCGGCGCAGGGTGTGCAGAAAGCTGTATGGAAAGGAATCGAGCATGGCGCGCGAGTCCAGTTGCGGCAGCGTGGCCGGTTCGCTGTGCTGTGGCAACCCCGCCTTTTGCAGCAGCAGATTGGCTTCCTCCAAAGCGGTGACGAGCCACTGTGCGCCTTCCGGGTCTTCTTCCAGCAGGTCGGCAAGGGCGCCGACCGAAATTGCCAATCCCATCATGAACTCCTCTAGTTGCAGCTGCGCATCAGTCTAAACCATTTGCCTTTGATCATCATTTACGATTGGTCCCACACTTCTATGGTCAGCAGTTGACCAGGCTCACATGCGGCGATGCGCTCCTGGTGCACGGTAATGCAGCCGGGCCAGCCCGTCAGCTGGCCCTGTGGAAATTCGCCATCCTGTGCCTCGGCGATGCCCGCCTGCAGCAGGGGCACGACGACGTCCGCCAGTGCCGTGTAGCGGTTGGGAAAGCCGTTGAACGATAGCTGGGTCGCCTTGCCTTGCTGGCATAGTTGCGCGATCCAGTCGGTGCCGAACAGGCCCGCTTCCCAGGTGGCGAGAAAAGCGTCCTTGTTGACTTTCGTCATGTCGGCCATTTGCTCCGGTGTTTCTGTCGAGATAATGGTCCACCAGCCTGACATGGGTTTTCCTTATGAAAAATGAAAAATTAACGGGTCATGGCGCGGCGCAGCAGGTAGCTCAGGCCATCGACGGCGGCCACCATCAGCAGCATGGCGACGATGACGGTGGCGGCGTTTTGCATCTGGAACAGCGACAGGTGATATTTCAGCATCTGCCCCAGGCCGCCCGCACCGACGACGCCGAGGATGGCGGCGGCGCGGATATTGTTTTCCCAACGATACAAAGTGTAGGACATCATTTGCGGGCTGCACTGCGGCAAGGTGGCGTACAGGAAGACCACGGCGGGGCGCGCGCCATTGATGCGCAAGGTGGCGGCCGGCAAGGGCGGGCAATTTTCAAACGCATCGGCAAACAATCGGCCCAGCACGCCCATCGTGTGCAGGGCCAGCGCCAGGGTACCCGCGAACGGGCCCAGGCCGGCGGCGATCAGCAAAATCGAAGCCCACACCAGTTCTGGTATCGAACGCAGCACATTGAGCACGGTGCGCGTGGCGCTGCGCGCCACATTACCGAAGCGGCCGCTGGCGGGCAAGGCCAGCAGTGCGCCCAGCACGGCGGCGATGACCGTACCGATGGCCGACATGGCCAGGGTCTCGAAGGTGGCCACGCCGACTTTCATGAGGAAGTTGGGTGCCAGTTCGGGCGGGGCGAAGCCGTGCAGGAAGTCGGCGCTCGTGCGCACGGCGTCGGCGCTGAAGAACTCGCCCCATTTCAGAGGCAGGGTGGCGAAGCTGGCGATGGCCAGCAGCAGCAATCCTGCCAGCAAGGCCCAGGTCGACCAGCGCACGGGCGCAGGCGCGGGCATGGCGGTGAAATGCGGATGCGTCATGCCAGCCTTCGGCGCAGCATGGCGGACACGGCGTCGGCGCCCGCCACCAGCAGTACGAAGACCATCAGCATCGTGGCCAGTTCATTGCCCGCCATCATTTTCATCGATTCATCCATGCGCTGCCCCAGGCCGCCCGCACCGACAAAGCCCATGACGACGGAGCCGCGGATCGCGCATTCCCAGCGGTAAATCGTGTACGACACCAGTTCGGCGGCCGATTCGGGCAGCGCGCCGTACAGCAAGGCTTGTAATCTGCCGTTGCCGTTGTGGAGCAGGGCGTTGCAGACGGACGCATCCGACGATTCAAGGATTTCCGCGTAGACCTTGCCCAGCATGCCGCAGTAGGTGAGGGCGATGGCGATCACGCCCGCCGTCGGCCCCAGGCCGACGATGCGTACCAATAACAATGCCCAGACCAGTTCCGGCACGCTGCGCAGCAGCACCAGCAAGGCGCGCACGGCGTGGCGCACGCTGGCGGCCAGCGGCGACACTCGGCCAGAGCCGATGCGCGAAATCGACAGGCGCTCCGTCACCAGCAAGGTCAATGGAATGGCGCCCAGCATGGCCAGCGCCATGCCGGCCGTGGCCATGGCGATAGTTTCCCAGCTGGAAATAGCCACCAGTTGCAAAAATTCCAGCGAATGGGCGGGCGGCACGAAGCTGGCGATGAATTGCCAGGTGGCCGCCAGGCTTTGCGCATCCCATAAAATCCACGGCTTGAATTCGGCCTGCATCAGCATCGGCCACAGCACGAGCAGCACGACGGCCGCGCCGGTCAGGCGGCCGCGCCAGGCGGGGTCGCGGGGTATGGCGGCGTCGGCGCTCTTCAGCAAAGGGGCCTCGCGGCGTCCAGCTGCGTTTCCACGGCCTCGAATTGCGGTGCGGGATCGGCCTTGTTGCGGTACAGCTCGACGATCATGGCGTCGCTGACCTCGCTGCTGGGCGCATCGAACACGATCTGGCCGTCGCGCAGGGCGACGATGCGCGTAAAGCAGGCGCGGGCGATTTCCACCTGGTGCAGGCTGCAGATCAGGGTAGCGTTGCGTTCCGTCGCTTCGGCCTGCAGCACATGGATCGTCTGCAAAGCCAGTGTGGGATCGAGCGCGGACAAGGGTTCGTCGACCAGGAACACTTCCGCGTTCGACACGAGCGCGCGGGCCATGCCGCAGCGCTGGCGTTCGCCGCCGGACAGGCGGTCGACACGCGCATACAGTTTGTCTTGCAAATTGAATTTGCCGAGCGCTTCCCACGCGGCGCGCGGGTTGACGGGCGCCAGCAGCGAGCGGATGGCCGTCCACAAACTCCATTGCGGCAAGCGGCCCGCCAGCACGGCGTTGACGACGCGCTGGCGCGGCGGCAGCGGCGGCGTTTGCGGCGCCAGGAACAGGCGCGCGCGCAGGGCGTGGCGCTCGGCGTTGGCGATCTGCCAGGGTGAGCTGCCAAGGATATTCAATGTGCCCGATTCCGGGCGCAGCGCGCAGGCCAAGGTGTGCAGCAAGCTGGTCTTGCCGGCACCGGAAGGGCCGATCAGGGCAATCTGTTCACCTTGGGCCACGTCCAGGTTGAGCTCGCGCAAGGCCAGCGCATTGCCGGCAGCGCCCGCGTGGTGGACGCTGACCTTGTGAAGTTGGAATGTCATGCTTGTGAAATCGGTAGGTCGGATTAGGCCGGAGGCCGTAATCCGACAACATTGTTGGCATTATTGCTTGTGTCGGATTACGCGGCTTTGCCGCTAATCCAACCTACGGCAAACGCGTCGGTGTCAATTATTTCAACAGCTTCGCATCGCGCGCAGCCGCTTCGATATCCTTGTAGTTCTCGGCCTTGGTCGGGATGAACTTGGTGGCGCGCTGCAGTTCGAGGATTTCCTTGCCTTCGGCCGTGGACGGGTCCAGCGCCAGGAAGGCGTCCGTCAGCTTCTTGCGCACGGCGGGGTTCATGTCGGCGCGCACGCTCCAGTTGTAGTCGTAGTAGCCGGGCGTCGTGTAAAACACGCGCACTTTGCTAGGATCGACTTTTTTCGCTTCGACCAGTTTTTCCCACACGGAGATATTCAAGGTGCCTGCATCGACCTTGCCACCGGCCACTGCTGCCACGGTGGCGTCATGCGCGCCGGAAAACGCGATGCGTTTCATGTCCGTGTCCGGGTTGATCTTGGCGGCCAGCAAGTAGTAGCGTGGCATCAAGTGACCCGAGGTCGACGATTCCGAACCGAACGTGAAATTTTTGCCTTTCAGGTCGGACAACTGGTTGATGTCCTTGCTGGTGGTCACGAACACCGAGCGGAATTTCGTGTCTTCCTCGCGCTGCACCAGCGGGACGATCTTGCCGCCGCTGCGCACGTTCGCTTGCACGAAGGTAAAACCGCCGAACCAGACCATGTCGAGCTTGTTATTGATCAAGCCTTCCACGGAGGCCGCGTAATCGGTGACGGGCGTAAATTCCACCTTCATGCCCAGCTTTTTCTCGAGGTAGCTGCCCAGCGGCTTGAACTTGCGCTGCAATTCGGTCGGCGCTTCGTCGGGAATGGCCGATACGCGCAGCACTTGCTGCGCTTGCGCCAGGCCGCTGTGGATGGCCAGGGTGGCGGCGACGGTGGCCAGGATGGCGGGGAACTTGCCAAATGAGTTAGAGAACATGGTCATGGGAGTGCCTTTGCAAAAAAATTTGTTCATTAGATGACGGAAACCCCGGTCGTGCCTTCCTGCATCTCACCGATGACGACGGCGTCGGCAAAACCTTCGGCACGGAAAATCGCCAGCACTTGCTCGACGGCTTCCGGCGCGCAAGCCACCAGCAGGGGGCCGGCCGTTTGCGGGTCCGTCAGGATTGCCTTGTCGATGGCGCTCAGGCTGTCGGCCAGCGCCACTTGCGCGCCATATCCCTGCCAGTTGCGGCCGGATGCGCCCGTGATGTTGCCGTTTTGCGCCAGTTGCTGCACTTGCGGCAGCAGCGGCACATCATTCATGGCGATACGCGCCTGCAACTTGGCGCCGCGCGCCAGTTCCAGGGTGTGGCCCAGCAAGCCGAAGCCCGTCACGTCCGTCAGCGCATGCACGCCATCGAGCAGGGCCAGCTTCTTGCCCGGGGTATTCAATTTGGTGGTGTTGTCGATCAAGGAGGCGTAGCCGCCCGCATCGAGCGCATTCTTCTTCAGCGCGGCCGACAAGATGCCCACGCCGATCGGCTTGCCCAATACCAGTTTGTCGCCGGCGCGCGCGCCCGCGTTGCGCTTCACTTGCGACGGGTGGACCAGGCCCAGCACGACGAGGCCATAGATCGGTTCGACGGAATCGATGGTGTGGCCGCCCGCGATGGGAATACCGGCCTGGGCGCAGATGGTTTCGCCACCCTTTAAAATCAGGCCGATGGTTTCCACGGGCAGCTTGTTGATCGGCATGCCGACCAGGGCCAGGGCCATGATGGGCGTGCCGCCCATGGCGTACACGTCGGAAATGGCGTTGGTGGCGGCGATGCGGCCGAAGTCGAACGGGTCGTCGACGATGGGCATGAAGAAATCCGTCGTGGCGATCAGCGCCTGCTCGTCGTTGAGCTGGTAGACGGCCGCGTCATCCGAGGTTTCTATGCCGACCAGCAATTCTTTCGGCAGGGGAAAGCCGCCGCTGCCTTTTAAAATATCGGCCAGCACGCCCGGCGCAATTTTGCAGCCGCAGCCGCCGCCATGGGCAAATTCGGTCAATCGGATCGGTGTATTGGGTGTTGCTGCGCTATCGGACATGGTCTTCATCCTGCTGAAATAAGTAATTAGGTGGCAAGCCAGGCATCACGCGGCGCTGGCCCTACGGTTGCCGCCGACGATAGCACATAATGCGCGTGCGGCTTGCTCAAAGGCATGTTCTGAAATGTCGGGCAGCACCAGCGGCGTCGCCTGGGCGTAGCGGCTGAAGTTGCGGGCGATCGATTGCCGGTAGACGGGGTCATAATGCTGGACCAGCAGTTCTTCCACCAGTTCGGCCATGCGCCCAGAGGTGGCCAGTTGCTGCCAATGGGCAATTTTCTCCTTGCCATGCAGCTGCGTCAACAGGGCCAGCTGCACGTTCAGGCGGGCCGGCTCGCCGACGAAATGCGCATAGTCCTGCATCAGCAATTGCACGCGCTGGTCCGTGGCCAGGAGCACGTCCGTGCAATCGGCCGCACGCATCTTTTCCATCAGCGCATCGGGCACGCGCAAACGGCCCACTTTCTTGCTTTCCGACTCGATGAACACGGGCTGCTGCGGGTCGAAAGTGCGCAGTTGCTGCCACAGCGCGCTTTCAAACGCTTTTTGCGATGGCTGGTCTTCCTCGGGCAAGCCGCCCAGCACGGAGCCGCGGTGGGCCGCCAGGTCTTCCAGGTCGATCACTTGCGCGCCTTGCGTGTCCAGCACTTGCAACAAGCGGCTCTTGCCGCTGCCCGTGGGGCCGCACAGCACGTTGATGAAGTCGAAGCGCTCTGGCAGGGTGGCCAGCTCGGCATTCACATGGCGCCGGTAATCTTTGTAGCCGCCTTCAAGCTGCGTGACGGGCCAGCCGATGCGCGCGAGAATGTGCGCCATGGCGCCGCTGCGGTTGCCGCCGCGCCAGCAATAGACGAGCGGCTTCCAGTGCTGCGGGTGGCCGAGGAAACCATCTTCGATATGCCGCGCGATATTCTTCGCCACCAGCGCGGCGCCCAGCTTCTTCGCCTCGAAGGCGCTCGTTTGCTTGTACAGGGTGCCGACGCGCACGCGCTGCTCGTCGTCCAGCACGGGCAGGTTGATGGCGCCCGGCAAGTGGTCTTCCGCGAATTCGGACGGGCTGCGCACGTCGATGATGGCATCGAACTCGCTCAAGCGGGGCAGGATATCGCTGAAAGGCTGAACTGCGGGGTATTTCATCGTGGCGCGGGTGCTGGCAAGGGGAAAGACGTATTATCCCCGATAAACGCCCATGCCGTCAGTCCCTGCAAGCAATGTACCTCAGGCGGCTCAAGCCGCATCCGTGCCCAGGGTGGCCAGTTCCGTGCTGGCTGCCGTCGCCATCAGGGCAATGACGACGGTGGCGTCGCCCGCGTCCAGGTCGCCGCTGACTTCGAGCAGGTCGCTGACGAGAAAATTGACGGCATTGCGCACGCCCGAAATGCTGGCGGCGAGACTCTGGCAATCCGTGCCCAGTTGCTGGCACGCTGCCTTCATGCCATTGAAGGCGCCGATCTGGCCGTTCAGGCCGGCGATCTGGCCTTGCAGGTCGCTGACGTCGGACTTCCATTTCAAGTATAGGCCCAGCGCCACGGCCAGGCCGACCAGGCCGAACGGACCCAGCGCCAGCAGATAGTAATAGCGCTTTTGCGCCGCATCGAGTTCGCTTTGCGCGTCGCCCAGTTGTCCCTGCAAGGCCGTGACCTGGCTTTGCAAGCCCGCTTCGACACCGGCAAGCTGGTTGAAATAGCCCATCAATTGCGCCGTTTGCGTCGTCAGCGTGCCGGCTGTGCCGTTGGCCGCGCCTTGCAGTTGCCGTGCCTGCTGCTGCAGGGCCGACATGGCCGCCTTGATATCGGGCAGTGGCGCCTGCGTCGACAGCATGCTTTGCACTTGCGCCAGTTGCGGCGTTGCCGTCTGAACGAAGACGGCAACAGCCTGTTGCAAGGCGCGCGTTTGCGCCAGCATGGGCGAGAGCAATCCCGTGCAGCCGGCCTGGATCTGTTGGGCGGCCGGCGGCAAGCCACCGAGGGCCGCGATCTGCTGCTGCGCGGCCAGCAGGTTGGCAATGGTTTGCGTCAGCAGGCCGGCCATGGCGCTCACGCCGCTGCGGCAACGGCCGCTTCGCCCACCGTCTGGCCCTTGGGCGCGACGATGCTGGTGACGCCCGTCATCTGGCCCTTGATCGTGGTGATGTCCGTGGTGACGGCTTGCATTTCCGTGTTGGCGGCCGTCAGGAACAGGGTGCGGATAGTGTCCGTGTTTTGTATGCCTTGCTGCAGGTCGCCGATCAGGCTGCCCAGGTCGCTGCTGAGGAATTCCCACGCGTTTTCCATCTGGGTAGCCGATTGCACGGCTGCCTGCACCTGGTTCGACAGGCTGGCATAGCCGCTGCTGATGCCGGTGGCCAGCTTGACTTCGGCCGTCAGCGACGCTTCCTGTCCCAGCAGGGTCGCCTTTTCATCGTTCAGGTTTTTCAGCGTGATGGCCGACGCCACTTCGCCGCCTATGCCGGCGGCCACGACGGCAACACCGGCCACCACCAGCGGCGTCGACGTGCCTGCCGTGACGAAATCGGCCACGCCGCCGACGACAACCATGAAGGTGCCGCCCACGATGGCCAGGCCGCTCAGCACGGTGCCGGCAATGGCGCCGTCGATCTGCCCCTGGATGGTGCCGAGCTGGCTGTTGATGGAGCTGAGTACGCCATTGTCGCCATTCACGGCCGCGTTCAAGTCGCTGACGGTGGTGGCGAACGAGGCAGAATCCGTGGTCAGGTTGTCGTGCAAGGTCTGCAGTGCGCTGACGACGCCGTTCGCGGCCGTCTGGTATTGCTGGGATTGCTGTTGCAGCGCCGTCAGAGTGGCGATCCACTGCGCCTCGGTCGAGCCGGTTGGCAAGGCCGTCAGCACGGCGTTATTGAGCGCATAGTAATTACCGATATTGGCGATGTTGGCAATGATCGAGGGCTGGATCACATTCAGGTAGGCCGTGGCGTGGGTTTGCGCCTGGCCCAGGCCATCGTTGATTTGAGACTGGTATTTCAGCAAATTGGCATCACCCGAAAAATCCACGCTGGGCTGCTCGTTGATGCTGTTGGCGTAGGTTTGTATCAGCAGCGCTTGCGAACATTGCGCTTTGTTGGCGGTGCTGATGCCTTGTGCTGCCTGGTTTTGATTCGACATGCGCGGCTCCTGGTCGGATGGATTGTTATGGGGACAAGCGGTGGCGCGCCGTTCAGGAGGCGCCTGTCATGGCTTGCTCCAGCGGCGCCAGGCTGGCGGCCAGCAGCTGCCACGCCGTGTTGGCGTAATCGAGCTGCCCGCCCAGCGTTTCGGCGTCGGCATTGCTGGCCATGCCGGCGACGGCATCGGCAAAGGCGGCCAGGCCGGCGCTGATCCCTGTTGCCGGCGGTGCTTGCGGCGACTGGCCCCAGTCCTCGGCCAGCACCTGGGCCGTATCGAGTGCGCTGTTGAAGGCGCTCGTGAACTGGCTGTTCTGTACCTGCACCACCTTGGCCACGGCCACCAGCGCATCGGCGCCGGCCAGCTGCTGGTAGGCGCTGGCCAGCAGGGCATTGTTGGCGTTCAGGGCCGCGCGGGCCTGGGCCGTCTCGGCCACGCCCTGTTCCGCCGCATCGATGCCTTGCACCACGAAGTCACCCGATGGCGCGGTCTTTCCATTGCCTTGGGCATCGCTGATCGTGGTCATGGTCTTGACGATCAATTCCGTCACTGCAGCGCCCGTCTTGTTGGCGCCGGCGACGATATCGGCGATATTCGTGTTGATGGCGGCTTTCAGCTGGTCGATGCTGGCCGATGACGCGCTGGCTGCGGCGCCCAGGGTGGCGATGGTGGCGGACAGCGCCGTATTGAAGCCCGCGTTGAGCGGCGCCAGTTCGCTTGCGATCACGCGCATGTCGCCCGTCAGCGCCTGGGCTTGCTGGTTGATGTGTCCCGACTGCACCGCCAGCTGCCGGCAGACCTGCGCGATGTCGGCGCGCGTGGCGCCATCCAGCACCGCTTGCGCCAGCCGGGGCCGTTGCAGCTGGTAGGCGGCGTCCCATAGCGCGGCAAAGGCCGTTGCCTGGCTCAGCAAACCGATGTAGGAAGGCAGGATGCGGTCGCCGGCGGCCATCGCGCGGCTCTTCATTTGCGTCTGGAACTGGCTGACCTGATAGGCCAGGCCGGCATCGGCTTGCGCGTCAAGGTCGAGATTGGCCTGCTGCTCCAGCAGATCGGCGGCCGTCTGGGTAAACAGGAGCTGGTCGCTGGCGGAAAAATAGTCGACTTGCAAGGCTTGCGGCCCTGGATTGGATGTGCTTGCCATAGGGTTTCCTGGATAGTGCGCGAACGGGATTCCGCACACTATCGCCCAACCCGCGTTTGCCGCTTTGACCTGCCGCAATCGCGCCGAGGGAACGTTAAGCTAGCAATCGCCCCAGCAGCGGCGCCAGCAGCACCGTCACGACGCCGGAAAAGATCATCGTCAGGCTGGCCACGGCGCCTTCTTCCGTGCCGACCCGGCGCGCCACGGACAAGCCAAAGCCGTGCGCGGCTGCACCATACGGGGCGCCACGGGCGATGCGCATGCGCAAGGGCAGCAGTTTCAGCAGCGGTTTGCCCAGCATCAGGCCGAACAGGCCCGTCATGACGACGAAGATGCCCGTCAGCTGGGCCGAGCCGCCCATGTGGCGCGACGCTTCCAGCGCGAACGGCGTCGACACGGAACGGGCCAGCAGGCTGCGCGCCATGTCACCGTGCACGCCCAGCAGTCTGTCCAGCAACAGGGTGGCGGCGACCGATGCGACGATGCCGGCGCAGCTGCCCAGCGACAGGGCCAGCCAGTGCTTGCGGATCAGCTTGCGCTCCTGGAAGATGGGCAGCGCGAACGCGATGGTGGCGGGGCCCAGCAGCCACGGCAGCCAGCGCGTTTCGCCGAAATACGTGGCGAACGGTGTCGAGGTGGCCTGCACGATGACGATGAGTATCGCCGAGGTGCAGATGGCGGGCGTGAGCAGGAAGTGCGGATGGCGGCGGTGCAGCGCCTGGTTGGCGTAGAACAGCACCAGGGTCAGCAACAAGAACAGCAGCGACAGGAGCAAAGTACTCACGCTGCCGCCCTGGCCGCGCGCTGGCGCAGCAGTTTTTGCCGGCGCAGCTTGCGTTCATAGCGGCAGACCCATTCCACGGTCAACGCCGTGGCCAGCATCACGCTGGCAAAGCCCAGTCCGATATTTACGAACAGCATCAAACCCTGTGACTTCAACAGCTGCGTAAATTGCACCACGGACACGACCAGCGGAATGAAGAACAGCAGCATATTGGCCAGCAGCCAGTTCGCGCCCAGTTCGATGGCGGCGGGCCGCACCCAGCCCGCCAGCAGCAGGGCCACGAGCACGAACAGGCCGACCACGCCGCCGGAAAATGGCAAGTGCAGGGCGGAGGCGGCCTCGTCGGCCAGCCACCAGGCGGCGATCAAGAGGCCCACTTGCCACACGGTCCGCGCGGGCTGGCGCCAGGCAGGGACGGAAAGTGGGGCGGTAGTGGAATAAGGGACGGCTTTCACGGCAGGCTTTCTGGCGGCAGGGGGGAAGGTTTCATTGTAGGGAGCCAGCATCAAAAGATAAAATGACTTAAACTTATGATTATCATTCAATTTTGGAATGCATCATGGATATCCGCTCCCTGCGCTACTTCGTCGAAGTCGTCGAGCAAAACAGTTTTACGCGCGCGGCCGCCAAGCTGCACGTGACGCAGCCCACCGTCAGCAAAATGATCGCCCAGCTGGAACAGTCGCTGGACCTGGCCTTGCTGGACCGCGCGGGCAAGCGCTTTACCCTGACGGACGCGGGCAAGGTGGTGCTGTCGCGTGCGCATGAATTGCTGGCCCTGCACGGGGAACTGAAGGTGGAATTGCGCGACTTGCAGCAGCTGGAACGGGGGGAATTAAGAGTCGGCGTGTCGCCGCAGACGCATTCGACCCTGGCGCCGTGGCTGGCCGAGTATCACCAGCGCTATCCCGGCATCGAGTTGAAGATGTACGAAAGCGGCACGCAGGCGATCGAGCGCGACTTGCGCACCGGCACGGTGGAACTGGGCACCATGCTCGATTACCCGGGCAATGCGGCCACCTGGCAGGATTTCGAAGCCTTGCCCCTCGTGCGCTCACCGCTGTGCCTGCTGGCCGCGCCCGGTTCGCCGTGGAAGGGACGCTCTTCCGTGGCCTTGGCCGAGCTGGCCGGCAGTCCCTTCATTTTCTACGGCGCCGCGTTTGCCTTGAACGACATCGTGCTCGATGCCTGCCAGCGGGCCGGTTTCGCGCCCCGTATCACGGGCCGCAGCGGCCAGTGGGATTTCATTGCCTCGCTGGTACAGCTGGGTGTGGGCATCTGCCTGCTGCCGAAGATGTATTGCGACACGCTCGACGCCGCGCAATTCGACGTCATACCTCTGGACGGTCCGCCCGTGGAATGGAATCTGATGCTGGCCTGGCGCCGGGGAGGGCGGCTGTCATTTGCCGCGCGCGCGTGGCTGGAGCTCGTCAGGGCGCACATGGCGCAGCCCGGGCGATTACAATAGGCGCTCGCCAACCACCGCCAAGAATATGAAGAACACAGGTAAAGTCAGACTGAAACGCACGGCAGGCTCATTGCTGCTGGGATTGCTATGCACCGTGGGCCTGATGAGCGAAATGGATTATGCCCAGGCCGCCATTCCCGTGTATGGCTATTTCGTCAAGAATACCTATCCGCACGACCCCCAGGCATTTACCCAGGGTTTGCTGTTCAAGGATGGCCATCTGTATGAAAGCACGGGCCAGAATGGCCAATCGTCTTTGCGCAAGGTGGAATTGACGACGGGCAAGGTGCTGCAGAAAAGCATGCTCGACAAGAATGTGTTCGGCGAAGGCATCACGGACGTGGGCGATGAAATCCTCGGTTTGACGTGGGTGTCGAAAACTGGTTATGTGTTCGACCAGAAAACGTTCAAGCTCAAACGCACCTTCAGCTACCAGGGCGAAGGCTGGGGCCTGGCCAGCGACGGCAAGTTCGTCTACATGAGCGACGGCAGTTCGGCCATCCGCGTGTTGAATCCGAAAACCCTGGCCGAGGTGCGCCGTTTCGAAGTCAAGGCCGAGGGCCGCCCCATCGAGCGTTTGAACGAACTGGAAATGGTCGACGGCGAACTGTACGCCAACGTGTGGGGGGCGGACGTGATCGCCCGCATCGACCCGGCCAGCGGTAAAGTTGTAGGCTGGATTGACCTGACGGGCTTGCTGCCACCGGAACAGCGGGGCACGGCCAATCCCGACGCCGTGCTCAACGGCATCGCCTGGGATGCGCGCGGCAAGCGCTTGTTTGTCACGGGCAAGTTGTGGCCCAAGCTGTTCGAGATCGAGTTGATCGAAATCCAGCGCCGTTGATGTTTCCAATTGGGCAGTGTTGCTGGCGAGGAATCGTTTAGAATCCCGGTTCTTCGCCCAGTGCGACCTCTACAGGATGCCATGCTGTCCCTCTCTTTATGCCGCCTGGCGGCCACTGCTTCGCTGCTTGCCGCCATCTGGCCCGCCGCACAGGCACAGACGCCCAACATGCCGGTGGTCAGGCAATACGGCGATTTTGCCGTCACGAATGGCCGTTACGACTCTCTCGTTACCTTGTCTTTCCGCCGGCACGGCTACTGGCCCGCCGGCGCGCGTGAAGTGGTGGAAGTGCGGCCCATCAAGGCCACGCGCGAAGGCCAGCCCATGCTGCTGGCTTTTACCAAGGGCTATACGGGCCAGGGCACGATACTCATTGGCGTGCAGAATGGCGAACCGCTGATGCGCCCCATCAGTCCATTGCAGCGCGACAATATGGTGCGCACGGAACGCGATCCAGAATGGGGCGTGCCGCAGCCTGGTCGTCCCGAGCTACTGCTGTTTCCCCGCGACGGCCGCGCGCTCGATACGGGCACGGGCGAACTGCTGTGGTTTGACGTGCCGGGCAACGTCCGCGGCGACTATCCGCATGCCATGCTGGTGTCCGTCTCGCCCGACGGGCGGCGCGGCGCCTATCTGACGAATGCGCTGACGAAGGTGGGCATCATCGTTGCCACGCGCGACGACGGCATCGCCGGCGTGCTGGCCTTGCCGCCAGACACCTATCAACGGTGGTTGAAACCCTTGTCGGATGCCGCTTCCGCGCAGGCGGGCGCCGCCATCAAGGCGGGCAAGGGCCGCACGGATTCGATCCGCATCCGGCGTGAGCTGGAACTGGCCTGGTTCGGCCAGCAATTTCAATGGAAACAAGGCAAGAACGGCTTGCAAGTGACGGGGCTGGGCCTCATTTCCGCGCCGCCGGAAGGAAAACAGCCATGACAATATCCAAACTGATCGCCGGCTGCTTCGCCACCTCCTTGCTGGCTGGCTGCGTGCACGGAGAAATGTTCCCCAAGGATTATCTGGCGCAAGATATCGACAAGCAGCAAGCCTTGCTGGAACTGGACGTGGTCTTCGGCAAAGAGCCCGATGACAAGCTGACGTCGCGCACGACGGCGCGCAATACCGTGGAATATTCGGGCGCGCCGCATATCGTCGTGCCGTTTTACCAGAAGGGACTCGGCTTCGACCAGGGGTTTGCCGGCACCTATATCTTTGCCGTCGTGTATCCGGTTGCCAAGGTCGAGACGGCCACGGCCAGCAGCCGCGTCTTTGGCCAGAAACTGGATGGCCAGCAGCCGGGCAACCCGCGCTACCGCTTCCGCGTGCCGGGCAAGGAGCAGTGGAACAGCAATGAAACGTTCATGCTGAGCTTTGAGCGCAAGGGCCGCCGCGAAGAAATCACTTTCCGCTTCAGCAACGAACAAAGCTGCCCATCCGCCTTCCTTGCGACCACGCCACTATATGGTTTTCCCATCAAGGTCGTCGCCACGTTCAAGGACAATAAAGGTTGCCTGAAAGTGTGTGACAGCCGCGAGCAGTGGCCCGGCTTTTGCGCCTTCCAGCCGCCGCCGGCCGCCTGACTATCACCATGCAAGCCACGCACCGGCGCCTGCCGGTGCGGCGCTTATACACGCGTGCGTTTTGCCGATTCTATTCAATTGTCATCGAATGTGGGCTGAAAACGCCTATTTTCATGGCGCAATGCAGGCTGCGCTGCCTCCCGGCCAGCGCATAAATCTTGCCGCAAAAATATCTTTCCTAGGCGTATGATTTCCTTGCCGTGAACAGCGCGCGCAGATGGCGCGCCCCGGCCCGATATCCGAAACGCATCCTGCCTGTGGAGATACAGAATGAAAATGCCCGTTTTAGGAAGCACCCAGCCCGCCATCACGAATCGTCCGCTCGACATGCTGGACACCGACAAGGCGGCCGTGCGCGCCATCGCCCAGGCGGCCGTCAGCGTCGAGCTGTTCACCATTCCCCTGTACATGGCCACCATGTATTCGATCCATGGCACGCACCAGATTAACTCGAAAGGCATCACCTATTACGAAGGCCGCCAGTGGCCGGGCATGGGCACCACGGCCCGCCCCGAGCTGGCCGAGCAGAAGGCTTTCAATATCATTTTCAGCGTCTTCATCCAGGAAATGCTGCACCTGCAGATGGCGGCCAACCTGGCCACGGCCATCGGCACGGCGCCGTGCTTCACGGGCTCGGAGCTGCAATCGCAGGACCACGGCTGGACCTGCTACGGCGAGAGCTGCACGGTGATCCCGCACATCGTCGACTTGCAGGACACGTCCGGCTACCGCCACGTGCGCGTCAACCTGGAAGAGCTGAACGACAACCAGTGCGACCTGTTCCTCGCCATCGAGCAGCCGGAACAGCAGGCGCGCGCCCAGCTGGCCGAGTTCGACAAGCACAATCACACGAAATATTTCCCGGAAGTGCCGCTGCCGGGCTGGACGCCGGGCAAGCACGTGCAGGACTTGCCCCTGTTCGGCACCATCGGCTACATGTACGAATGCTATGCGCGCTACATCAGCATCGAATACACGGATGGCCAGACCCTGTGGCAAAAACTGTTCGTCAACGGCTCGGTGCAGCAGGACATGTTCAACAGCCGGGTCCAGGGCCATGCGCGGGCGGAATTTCCCCGCTTTGACACCTGCTTCGGTCCGCAGGACCAGGATGGCGGCCAGACGGGCTCGTTCAACAAGGCCATCGACATGATGGCGGCCATCACGGACCAGGGCGAGGGCAGCGCAACAGCCATCCAGCGCTACCGCCGCGACGCGGCGCAGCGCCTGATGGCCGTGCAGCCCGATTACCGCGAAGACCTGGCCGCCTTGCAGTGCGATTATCCGTCCTACGCGAACAATGGCAAGGACGCCGAATCGCGCGATGCGCAGGCGCGCCATGACAGCGCCCCGTTCGACCACTACGAGCGCTTCGGCCAAGTGAAAGCCATGCTGCCCGTGAAGACCTGGGCCGGCTGGCACAGGGAAGGCGGGCGCTGGAGTGAGGCCATGCTGACCAACGAACGCTACAACCCGGCCACCGCGCCGAAGAACATCCCCGCGCCGGCCGCCGTGGCGGGCGCCCTGAACCGCCTGAAGGACGCCAGCGGCACCTTGGGAATGCTGAGCACGGTGGCCACGGGCGCCATCTACGGCATCACTTCCGTGCTGGACCAGTACTGGCTGAACCAGCAACTGGACTTCCCGTATCCGTCGATGGTTGGCGCGGGCGACCGCATGGCCATCTGCTGGGCCGTGCTGGGCCAGGCGCCGAACCTGGCGACGGGCGTGCCGCTGGCCGACAGGAGCGTGCTGTACCACGCCTGCCAGGGCATGCACCTGGAGGGCGAAGCATCGTCCACCTGCGCCGCGCTGGCCGTCTACCACACGTGCCGCGGCTCCAACGGCTGCCACGCCCAGGGCGGCTGCGGCTTTGCCCAGGCCGACACGGGCGGCTCGTCCTGCGGCCACTCGGTCAAGGCCGCCGCGTCGCCGGGCACGCCGTGCTATGTGCCGCCACCGCCGCCGGAGGCCGATAAAGTCTACAGCGCGCCCAGCGACAACAAATGCGCGAGCTTTGGCGGCTGCGCCGTGCCGATTTCCGCCTCGCAGCTGTATCCGAACACCACGGGCAAGGAACCTCCCGAGCCCGCCACCATGACCTTGTACGATTTCGGTCCCGCACCCGATCACCGCAGTATTCCGCTGCACCAGAGCATGAGCTTTACGCTGGGCGACAACGTCTACGACAAGGCCTGGGAAGCCTACGGCAAGGTGATGGCGGCGCGCGGCACGCCGGTGGGAGCGCCGCCTGCGCCCACCGACCTGCGCCTGGCCTTGCCGCCGTCGACCTGATGCGCTGCATCCTGCACGAGGCGCGGCCGCGCCTGGGCCTGCCGAACCTGGGCCTGGGCGTGGGGCTGCGCCCGCCGCACTATGAACACATCCTGCGCCACGGGCCGCAAGTGGACTGGTTCGAGATCATCAGCGAGAATTTCATCGACAACCACGGCTACGCGCGCCATGTGCTCGAGCAGGTGGCGGCGCAGGTGCCCATCGTCATGCATGGCGTGTCGCTGTCGATCGGCAGCAGCGATCCCCTGAGCCTGAGCTACCTGCGCAAGCTGCGCCAGCTGGCCGCCGAGATCCGGCCCGCGTGGATTTCCGACCACCTGTGCTGGACGGGCGCCGCCTCGCTCAACAGCCACGACTTGCTGCCGCTGCCGCTGGACGAGGCCAGCCTGCGCCACGTGGGCGCGCGCGTGCGGCAGGTGCAGGAATTCCTGGGGCGCCCCCTGATCCTGGAAAACCCCAGCACCTACGTGGAGTTTGCCCAGTCCAGCATGCCGGAATGGGAATTCCTGGGCCGCCTGGCCGAGGACACGGGCTGCGGGCTCTTGCTCGACGTCAATAATGTCCATGTCAGCGCGCATAACCACGGCTATGATGCGGCCGCCTACATCCGCCAGTTGCCGCACGACCACATCGTGCAGATCCACCTGGCCGGGCCGACCGTCTGCGGCGCCGTGCTGATCGATACCCACGATGCGCCCGTGCCGGACGCCGTCTGGCGGCTGTATGCGCTGGCGCAGCAGCTGACGGGCGGCGTGTCGGCCCTGCTGGAATGGGATGCGCAGATTCCCCCGTATGCGCAGCTGCTTGCCGAACTGGACAAGGCGCGCGCGGCGGTGCGCGGCGAATTCGCGGACACGTTGCCGGCCGCGTCCAATGTTGCCGCCGCCATCTCCACGCCGCTGGGCTTTCACCTGGAGACGGCCCATGCGCCGTAACACCGCCGCAGGCGGGGCTGGCGAAACCGGCATGCCGCTGGCGCAATTGCAGGCGTGGTTCCTGACGGCCATGACAACGCCCGGCGGCGCCGTGCGCGGCGCGCAGCTGGCCAGCGAGCGCCATGGCCTGACGCAGGAGCAAGTGCTGAAACGGACGCGGGGCGGGCCGGCACCGCTGCACATCCATGCGGACGGCTATGTGCAGCGCCTGCTCGAATGCCTGCAGGCCGACTATCCCGTCTTGCGCAAGGTCATGGGTGACGAGCTGTTCGCGTTCTTTGCCCGCGCCTATGTGTGGCGCCACCCATCTGCTTCCCCCACCTTGTATGACCTGGGCGGCGGCTTCGCCGATTTTCTTGCCGCCAGCCAGCATGCGGCCGGGGCACAGGGCAGCGCCTTGCGCTTTCCCGTCGAACTGGCGCAGCTGGAGCGCGCGCGCAGCGAGGCGGGCAGGGCGCCGGGGCTGGAAAAACAGCCGGCGCCCAGCTTGCCTAGCAGCCTGGATTTGCTGTTGGGAAAGACACCGGCCTGGCGCCTGGCGCCGTGCACGCGGCTGCTGGCCCTGTCGTTTCCGATGTGTTCTTTCTGGCAACAGGCGCAGGCTGCGCCAGACGACGCCGTGCCGGCCCAGCCGGACGCCGCTCCCGCCTTTGTCGCCATTTCGCGCCTGCATTACCGGCTTGCCATGCAGGAGTTGCAGCCGTGGCAGTTTTACTGCCTGCGGGCGCTGGCTGGCTGCGCGCCGCTGGCGCAGTGCGCGCGACAGGCGGCGCAGTCGAGCGGCAGGGCGCCGGACGAGGTGCTGGCCGACACGATGCTGTGGCTGCCCATGGCGGCCGCGGCAGGGCTGGTCACCATCGAGGCGTGAGCGGACGGCGGCGGACGCAAAAAAGGCCGATGAAAATCGGCCTCGATGACACTGCAGGAACAACTGCAAGTATTGCTTAACGGTAAAACGCTTCGACTTTGCCCTTCAGCTTGATCTGCAGCGGACGGCCGCGGCGGTCGAGAGACTTGGTGGAAGCGACCTTGATCCAGCGTTCGCTGATGCAATATTCTTCCACGTCAAGACGTTCCTTGTCGTTGAAGCGGATGCCGACGTCGTTCTCGAACACGGCTGCAACGTGGTAAGGGCTGCTAGGGTCGATCGACAGGCGATCGGGCAATGGGGGTAAGGTGGTGGTATCGTTCATGGGCGTAATTATCGCCCAGAATGCCGATCCAGACAACGGCCTTTCGCGTGCAGACTATCGGGCCGGGCGCGAAATGGCGGGTTCGGCCGTGTGCGTGGAGGGGGACGGTAGTGATGAGGAACCGTGCCGCGTTCCGGTCGGGTCGGCCAACTGGACGGTCTTGCCGTGCTGCCAGGCATCGGCCCCGTCTATGATGGCGGGCGCGGCGATATCGGCTCGCTGGCGGCGTTTTTCGGCGGAATCGATGCGGAAACGGCGGTCGCGCGCGGCGACCATGGCGGCGTCGGCCTGGCCATCGGCTGTAAAACCCATCATCAATTGCGGCACGCCCAGCGGCAAGCTCTTGTGCAGATCCGTGTGCCACGTGTGCCAAGTCTTGCCATACGTGGCGACGAGTTTTTGCATCAAGGCTTTTTCCGCCGCGGCGGGAATGCCGGGAGCAATCAGCTGGCCTGATTTGACTTCATGCACATGGCTGTGCCACAGCGCTTTTTCCTCTGCCGGCAAACCCTCGTACAGCCTGGCGCTGACGATGTATTCGACGCCCATCAGCTTGGCATCCTTCACATTGCCGTCGTAGATCACGCACTGGATCAGCTCTTCATTGACGATGGCGCAATAGTGGTGCGCTTCCATCTGGCCGCGCAGATTGCCATTATAGAAATGAAAACCGTCAAGGTAGGCGTTCAGCGCCGCAATCGGCGGCCGGGCTTGCAGGGCATCGGCGCCCGCGTCCAGCACGCGCGTGGAGACCCCGGCCGGCGTGCCCGGCGCCTCCACGTTTGATGCCGTATTCCTGGCGCCGCAGGCGGCAAGGCTCATGCCCAGCCCCGCGCACAGCATGGCCGTCAGTGCTTTCGTATCAGGAAGGCGCATCGGGCCATGCCCCGGAATCAGGATTTGTCGTCATTCTTGTGGCTTTGACGTCCCGCTTCCACGTGCTGCTCATGTGTGCCGCCGCGCGTGCCCGTGCCGGAACCCGATTGCTGGCCCGACTGTTGGCCCGATTGCTGCGAGCCCGACTGCTTGTCGCCGTCATTCTTGTGGCTTTGGCGGCCCGCCTCGACGTGCTGCTCGTGCGTGCCGCCCTGGGTGCCGCCCGACGATTGACGGGTGCCGGACTGTTTGTCCGACTGCTGGCTGCCCGATTGGCCCGATTGCTGTTTGTCCGATTGGCTGCCCGATTTGTCGTTGCTGTTCGAAGTCATGATCGTGTCCCCTATGGTTGGTCTGCGTAATCATCCGGTTCAACATTGGCTGCACCGTTGAGACCATTCTCCCTGCCTGCGTCAGGCTTAACCATAGGGACACGACTTGTCGCCATGTAGGAAAAGTCCGGGGTAGCAGACAACCATTTCTACATTGCTACTACAGATGCCGCGTATCCTGCGGCGGCATATCCCACTCGTCATGCCGGCCATCGACAAAGGTGACGGGCACTTGCGCCAGCTCGGCCGCCGATGCGTCATCGACGCAGCTGACGCTGATGCCGACGACGGTCCGCTGCGGGGCGCAGTCTCCATGGCCAAACGGGCGCACGCCGCAATGGCGGCAAAAATAATGGCGTTCGCGGCGTACGCCGAAGCGATACTCGCTCAAGTCCGCCTCACCGGCCAGCAAGCGAAAATCCGCAGGCGGCACCATGCTGGCCCAGCAGCGGATTTTCAGGCAGTAGGAACAGTTGCAGCGCAGGCTGGGGGCAGCCAGGTCGATCTCGGCCGCGAAGCGCACGGCGCCGCAGTGGCAACTGCCCTGGCAGGTTGTTTTCATCTGGCCCACTTTACAGGGTTGCCGCACTGTCATGCAACTGCTGGAATTGCGACAGCTGCTGCTGCATCAGCCGCGCATACTGGCCGCCCGCGCGCAGCAGCTCGGCGTGCGTGCCTTGCTGGCAAATCCTGCCCTTGTCCATGACGATGATGCGGTCCGCCTTGACGATGGTGGAAAAGCGATGGGCGATGATGATCGTGGTGCGTCCCTGCATCAGGGTATCGAGGGCGTGCTGCACCAGTTGTTCGCTGGCGGCGTCGAGCGCGCTGGTCGCTTCGTCCAGGATGAGGATTTTCGGCGTGCGCAGGATGGCGCGGGCAATCGCGATGCGCTGCTTCTGTCCGCCGGACAATTGCACGCCCCGTTCGCCTACCAGGGTTTCGTAGCCGTCCGGAAAGGCTTCAATAAAATCGTGGGCATGCGCCAGGCGCGCCGCCGCCACCATCGCTTCGCGCACCACGACCCGGTCGGGCACGGCAAAGGCGATATTGTCGGCGATGCTGCCGGAAAACAGCGCCGGTTCCTGTTCCACCACGGCCATCTGGCGCCGCAGCTGCGTCACGCCCAGCACGTGCGCGTCGATGCCGTCGAACTGCAGGCTGCCCGCGTCTATCTGGTAGTGGCCCAGCACGAGGCTGGCGATGGTGGACTTGCCCGCGCCCGAAGCACCCACCAGGGCGATTTTTTCGCCCGCGCGTATCGACAGGCTGACGCCGTCGAGGGCCGTGACCTGCGTGCGCTCGGGGTAGCAAAAACGCACGTCGCGCAGTGCGATATGGCCCGCCAGCGGCGGCTGCGGCGGCGCCTCGGGAGCGGCGCGGTGGCTGCGCAGGATTTCGAAGATGCGGTCAGTCGAGCCCATGGTGCGCATCCACGTATTCCAGAATTCGCTGATGGAGCCGGCCGTGTCCGTCACCATGCTGGCATAGATGACAAAGGCCGTCAGCTCGCCCACGCTCAAGCGGCCCTGGCCGATCAGATGGGCGCCGAAGCACAAGGTGGTCAGCAGCGCCACGAAGGCCAGCAGCCCTTGCGCACCCTGGAACACGGCCAGCAGCCGCGTGCCGGCCAGCGACACGCCCAGCAGCTCGCGCATGGCTTGCGCATAGCGCGCCATGGCGCCGCCTTGCTGGTTGAAGGCCTGCACCAGGCGCGCATGGGCAAAATATTCCTGCGCCACCTTGCCGCTGGCGGCCAGGGTGGCCGAAATGGCCCGTGCGCGCTGCCGGTAATTGCTGCCCGATAACTTGCCGAGATACAGGCTGATGGGGATGAACAGGGCCAGCGGCAGGCTCAGCATGGGCGACAGCTGCAGCAGCATGGCGATGCCGCCCAAAAACACGCACAGCGAGCGCAAGGCATTGGCCGCGCCGATGGTCAGGCTTTCATGCAGGGCCGACACGTCGGACGTGAGTCGGCTGTTCAGTTCGCCACCGTGGTGCTTGTCGAAAAAGGCGATGGGCTGGTTGATCACGACGTCGAACAGGCGCCGGCGCACGCCCATGACGATCATGTGGCCGCCCGACTGCAGCAGATAGAAGCGGGCGGCCGAGGCCAGCGCATACAGCAGGCTGAAGGCCAGCATGACGGCCACCATGCCCGGCGTGACGCCGCGCCGCGTCAGTTGCGCCACGTTGTCGATGAAATACGCGATGGCTTGTGGAAAGGCCAGCTGCGCGCCCACAGTGAGGGCCATGCACAGCAGACCGGCGGCGATGCGCCAACGCACCGGGTACAGCAGGCGCAGGCGTTCCAGATGCGGGCTGAAGTTCATATTGCTCATGCGGCGCGCTCCTGCGACGGTTCGGCGTTCAATTGTCCGGCCAGGGCCAGCCAGTCTTCGTCGCCAATCAGGCCGGCCGCTTCCACCGTGCCCTCGTGATTGACGAACACATAGGAAGGCGAACTCATCAGCGGATTCACGCGCCGGTAATCGCGCAGCGTGAGCCGCGCCGCCGCGTCCCGCAAAATACTGCCGGGCAAGAAGGCGCGCAGCCTCCGGGCCGGTTCTTCGCTGATCAGCCACATGGCCAGGCCAGCGTCGCGCGCCAGCGGCAGCAGCAGTTCGATGCCCGCCAGCTTTTCCGCGCATTTCGGACAGCGGCTGGCCAAAAACAGCAGCACGGCCGCCTGGCCGCTGGCGCCCGGCTGGAAAGGTGCGCCGCCAGCCAGCGGACGGGCTTGCACGGCAGGCAGCGGCTCGCCCGGCACCAGCGCAGTGGGCGCGATGCGTTCGCGGCGGCTAGCGCGCAGCACCGCCAGGGTCAGCCAGATATTGCCGGCGACGGCAAAGGCCAGCGCCGCCAGCACGAACTGTAAAGTCATGTCATCCATCAGCCGGCCTTTGCCAGAGTGGCGATGTCGTGCAGGGAAATCACGGCCACGCAGACGATGGCCGCCAAGCCGGCGGCCAACAGGGAGGTGGCGACGGGCAAGGCCGTTTCCTGCGCCAGCGCAAAGTAGCTGCCGTTGATGCCCACCGCCAGCATGTTGCGCAGCAGATCGTATTGCGACACAGGCCGCGCCGTTTCGCCGAAACAGCTGCAGCGCACCACGCTGTGCGTGAAGTAGCGCCAGGCCAGGATGCCAGTAAGGGTACTCAGCAGCAAGAGCGACAGCAGCATTGGCAGGTGCGTGCCGCCCGCCAGCAGCCAGCCGGCCAGCAGCAGCTCTGCCGCCACCAGGGCTGGCGCAGCGAATCGGGCGGCGGCGGACGGCAGGCCGAACGAGGTGGCCAGGTTGCCGCGAAATTCCCCGTAGCTGCGCAGCTTGCCTACGCTGGCCGCCAGCAGCAGCAAGGCAATAACATAGCGCGCAATATCGGCAAGCAACGTGATTGGCAGGGGCGTCAGCATTCACTGCTCCACAGGGGCGCGAAACCGCCCGGGCGCTGGCGCCGCAGCTGCACGCCGTCGCGCGACGCCAGCAGGGCGTCATTCCACGCTTCGTCGGGCGCGCTGCGCAGGGCGCCGCCTATGCTTGCCTGCAGCTGCGTCGAGATGGCCCAGCCCAGCCGTTCGGCGTGGGCATCGCGCGCCATGTTCAGGCCCAGCTGGACCAGCTCTTCGCGCGTCAGGGCATAGTTGTGCGAGTGGTAGCCCGTCACCAGTTGCGCGACGATGGCGCGTCGCGCCTCTGGCGTGGCGTCGGGCAATTGCCATGCGATCAATTCCTCGCCGATCTGCGCCAGTTCCAGGGTGGTGCGGTAAAAGGCCGTCAGGGAAGGGGGGAAGATGCTGCCGCACAGCAAGGAAAGCGATTGCTGGCGCGCCTCGGCCGCATCCACGCCGAACCACTGCTGCGCCATGTCGCCGAACACCTTGATGTCCAGGCTGGAAATGGCGCCGCCATCGACGCCGTCGAGCTGCGGGTCGATGGGCGAGAACAGGGCCAGGTCACCGGCGATGATTTCATCGGCGCCCAAGGCCAGCAGGGTGGCTGCCGACTGGCAGTGGAAGGGCACGATAAAGCTCAGGTGGCGCGCATGCTGTCGCAGCAGGATGGCGATGCGGCGCGCCGCGTTGACGATGCCGCCGCGGCCGTGCAACACCACGTCGAGGCGCGCCACGGGGCCTATGCCTTGGCACAGCTCGTACAGGGCGGGCAGCAGCTCCATGTCCAGGTGAGAGGCGGCCAGGACGATGGCGCGGCTGTCGCGCACAAGTTCCAGTTCGCGCAGCTGGACGGGGATCTGGCTCAGGTCTGGCTGTGGCATAACGCTCCTTCGATCAGGGTAGTGGCCACGCTTTCCAGCAGGGGCAAGGCGGGCACCAGTTGTTGCACATACAGAAATTGACCGACAGGATTGTTTTCCAGGAAAACATACTCGCCTTCGGGCGTGACGATGAGGTCCAGCGCGCCATACTCGAGGCCATAGCTGTGCACGAAAGCGAGGCAGCACTGCCGTATGTCATCCGGCAAGGTCGCGGCTTCATAGCGGATGGGGGCCGACATGTCGCGCGAATCGATGGCCGTGCGCGCATCGTCCTGGGAATACAGACGCGCGGCAAACAGTTGCTTGCCAATCACGGTGATCCGCAATTCGTATTGCTTGGCGATATATTCCTGGAATTGGCAGCTCAGTTCGCTGACGGCGTCCAGGCTGTCCAGCATGGCGTCGTCGACGATGGTGGTGCCGATGCCGGCGCTGACCCTGTCTGCATCTTCGACGGATTCGGCGGCCAGGCTGGGCGTGGACATGCTCTTGAAAATGATGGGCCCTTTGACGGCCGCGCGGAAAGCGCGCACGTCGTCGGGTACGTTGGTGATCACGGTGGCGGGCACGCGAAAACCCATGCGCGCCGCCCGCGCCAGCTGTTCGCCTTTCCATTGGGCGCCGCGCAGGGCCAGCGGATGGCTGAGCCAGTAGCAATCGAGCCCGTACAGCACACTGAAGATGGCTTGCTCCGTTTCCAGCTGCGCATAGGCGCGCTCCTGCGGCGTCAGGTCGGCGCTGGCGTAGGCATAGTCGGCCGGCTTGCGCAGCCAGACGGCGCCCACGTGCTGCAGGTCAAGCCAGTCGCCATCGGGCAAGCGGCGCAGGCGCGCGCTGGCGCGGCCGTCCAGCAGGCGCTGGCACAGCTGGTAATCGCGGGGAAAGGCGTCGAGGTCGATACGGAAGGGGACATGGCCGCGGTCGGCCAGGATCTGGGAAACCAGGTCGGCGTGCAAATCGCCGCTATGGCTGATAATTAATACCTTTTTATGCATTCAGGGGCCTGCGGCGAAGGAAAGGCCTTGCCGTGGCAAAGCCTTCAGTTGGCTAAGGTATTAGCAATACACGCCAGTATCGTTGGGCGCAAAGCGCGAACTGTCGCGCAGATTGTAATCTTCCGGATCGCCGTAATACGTGCAGCCGGCCACCGCTACGCCATCGCGCACCTGCCATGGTTGCTTGACTTCCTTGTCTGCTTCCTTTTCCGCCAGTTTGAAAGCAAACAGCTTGGTTTGATTCTGTTTTTGCATTGTCATCCTCTTGTCGTGGTTAAGTGCCGCTTTTTTTGAATCTCCAGTGGCGCCGGTTTTTATCGATAAAGAATCGTAAATAAGGGTATGTATGCCGCGCGCAGGAATACACTGCGCCGCAATTGGCGCCAATTCATCAAGTCGGGATTGGAATAAAACCCCGCCAGAGGCGAGGTTCCAGGGTGCCGCGAAGATCAGCAATACTGGCCGCTGTCGTTCGGCTTGAGCCGCGAAGAGTCGCGATATTGATCATGGGTGCCAACGGCGGTGCAGCCGGCCACGGCGACGCCGTCGCGTACTTTCCAGGCGGTGGCCGGCGCCGCCTGTTTTTGCACCTGTTTTTCTGCCAGTTTGAACGCGAACAATTTGGTTTGATTTTGCATTGTACTATCCTCTTGTGATGGTTAAGTACTGCCTTTTTTGAGTGCCAGTTGATTTGGCTTTCAAATGCTAATTTTTAAAGAATGCCGCGTCAACCGATAAATTAAAAATTTCAAAAATAAATATTGATCGATATGAATGCCGCACGCACGGGGACACCGCGCCGTAAATGGCGCAAGCGTGTTTGCATCGGGAATTAAATGAAATTCCCGCCATAAGGTGAATGGATGCGGGAGCGGCGTTCAGCAGAACTGGCCGGTATCGCGGGAATTGATGGTGGAAGAGTAGCGGTATTGGAAGCGGTCGACTTCGCTGCAACCGGCGATGGCGACGCCGACGCGTACTTTCCATTCAGTGGGCGGGGTAGGCGGGGTTGATATCTTTTTCTCAGCAAGCTTGAAAGCGAACAATTTTGGTTGATTTTGCATTGTACTATCCTCTTGTGATGGTTAAGTACGGCTTGAGCTGTCGGCCACGGTGAATGGCTTTACGATATTAGCGCCGCAATAATTAGGAGTCAACGTGAAATTGAATTGTGCGCGCGACTGCATTTTTAGAATAATCACCAAATATCACGCAATGCGTCGTTATTATTATCAGTCGATAAATCATGATTGCAGGATTTAAATCTAGGGATGGCGCAAATATTATTGCGCCGCACTATCGCGGTGCGTGCGGATGATTATTGAGGGAAATGGATGGCGCTTGCGCGGGGTGGCGCACTATAATGGCGCCTGATTAAGAGAGAGGAGTCGCAGCATGGATATTACCGACAGCCTGCGTCAGCTGGCATACGCGCAGGCCGCGGCCTTCGTGCGGACGCTGGACGGGCGCGATCCTGTTGCGTTGCAGCGCGACTGGGGCCTGTCGGCGGCCGTGGCCGACGAAGTCATAGAGATGCTCGACAGCTATTTTGCGGCGCGCCAGACGCTATCCCTGGCGCCGCTGGCGCAAGCCTTCGTGCCGGGCAAGGGCGGCCGTCCCGCCGTCGACATGTATGCGACCGATGCCGGACTGCTGGGTATGGAATGCCTTTTGCTGGCCGATGGCAAGCCCGGCGAGGCGATCTTGCACCTGGAAATGTCCGGCCACGATGGCGCGCTGCGCCTCCATTACCACTACATTGGATCCTGAAAGTACCATGACCGCACCGATCAGCGAAACACAACAGCGCATCTGCGACAAATTCGGCTTGCCGGCGCAAGCGCCCGAACCCATGGTGGCCCTGGCCATCGCCAGCCTGGCGCAGTCGCCCATCTACGGCACGCGCATCGCGCTGCCGGAAAACGGCACCATCAGCTGGTTCATCCACTGCGGCGAACATGACGATGCGCTGGACTTTTACCAGCCCCTGCATGCGGAACACCTGCATGAAATGCTGCCGCAGGTAGTCGATTACCTGGCCTTGCCCAGCGGCGCCAAGTTCATCCTCGACCGGGAAGGGTACGAGGATGTGTGGTTGGACGAGTAACTTTCTGAATGGCAATATTGTCGTTGACGTTGACAAATAGGTATGGGATGCTGCGGTTCCGTTTTCTCTTGCCGAAAGCCGCATCGTGAAGCCAAGCCTCCCGTCTGTCCTGCTCGTCATGGCGCTTGCCGCCATCCCCGCCAGCCATGCGCAGGCGTCCCGTGCCGAACACGATATTGCCGCCTTCGTGCGCAGCGAAATGCAGGAGCGCCAGATTCCAGGGCTGCAACTGGCCGTGATACAGCATGGCAAAATCGTACTGAAGCGCAACTTCGGTCTGGCCAGCCTGCAATACCGGGTGCCCGTGACGGAGTCGAGCCTGTTTTCCATCAACTCGGCGACGAAAGCGTTTGCTGGTGTCGCCGCGATGCAGCTGGTACAGGAGGGCAAGATCGACCTGGCCGCCCCTATCAGCCAGTACCTGACGGGGCTGCCTGTCGCCTGGCAAGCCGTGACGGTGACGCAATTACTCAACCATACCTCGGGCTTGCCCGACGTGCTGGACCAACGCAGCGGCAAGCTGGTGGGGCCGCAGCCGGATGACGCCGATGCGGCGTGGACAGCCGTGCAGGCGCTGGCCGTGGAAGCCCCGCCTGGCCAGCGCTACCGCTACAACCAGACCAATTACGTGTTGCTGGCGCAATTGATCGAGCGCCAGGGCGGCCAGCCCTTTACCGCCTTCATCCAGCGCCGGCAGTTTGACGTGGCGGGCATGCCGCACAGCGGCTTTGGCGACGCAAAGGACGTGGTTGCCAATAAGGCCAGTTCCTACGTGCTGGACCGGGGCGGCAAAGGCTACCGCAATGTAATCGAAGACTTTCCCGTGTTCATGCGCGCCGGGGCCGGCATCAACAGCAATGCGGGTGAACTGGCCAACTGGCTTATCGCGCTGCAGTCGGGACGCTTGCTGGCCCCCGCCGCTGTAGAACGGCTGTGGCAGCCGACCAGCTTGAATGACGGCAAGCCGGCGCCGTGGGCGCTGGGCTGGCCAACCATCGGCCGCGATGGCCACCGCGCCGTGGCCGGCATCGGTGGTGGCCGCTCGGCCTTTTATGTGTATCCGAACGATGGCCTGGCCGTCATTATCCTCAGCAACCTGGCCGGCGGCCAGCCGGAACAGCTGATCGATACCGTCGCCGGTTTTTATCTTCCCGCCCTGCGCCAGCAGCGGGGCGGCGCGTATGCCGCGCACCTGCTGCGCAAGCAGGCGGCCAGCGCCGGTTTCGAGGGACTGGACCAGAAACTGGCGGCCATCCTGCGCCAGCACGGCTTGCCAAAGCCCACGGAAGACGACTTGAATGCCTGGGGCTACCGCTTGCTGGGCCGGCAGCAGCCGAAACAGGCCGTGGCCGTCTTTCAGCTTGGCGTGCAACTATACCCGCAAGGGGCGAATGGCCACGACAGCCTGGCCGAAGCGTACGAGGCGGACGGCGACAAGAACCTGGCCGCCACGCATTACCGCCGTTCGCTGGAACTGGACCCCGGCAACACGCACGCCGTGGCGCGTTTGCGCGTGCTGGGCGCCGACTAGGCGGCAGCCTGGCCGTGTTCCGCGCCGTGCATGGCCAGATAGGCAGTCAGGTTGTCATCGGCGATGCCCAGCGTGCGCAAGACTTCCCTGGTGAAGGTGACGGGCGCCGTGCCGGGCGCCGTGATGACGCGCTGGTCTGCCACGGCCCACGGCACGTCCTGGTACAGGGCCGCGCCCGCATAGCCCGTGTCCGTCAGGTTGCCGGCGGAATTCGAGGTGTGGCGCACGGTGTCGAGCACGCCCGCCTGCGCCAGCACGCGCGTGCCGTCGCAAATGCCGGCCAGCACCACGCCCTTGTCGCGCGCCGCGCGCAGTAGCGGGCCCAGGTCTGGCGCCTTGCCGCTTTGCCAGAAGCTGCCGCCGCACACCATCAGCAAGTCGAGTTCATCGAGCACGATCTCTTCCAGTGCCAGTTGCGGCGTGACCAGCATGCCGCCGGACGAGGTGACGGGCAAGCCGCCCGGCGTGGCGAACTGCGTGTAAAAGCCGTAGTACAGGCGCGCCGTGGAATTGAGCAGGGCGGTTTCCCAGTCGGCAAAGTTCTCGGTCAGAATGGTAATGGCACGTGTCATGAAGAAGTCCTGTCGCAAGTGGTGATATCAATAGTACAGGCTGGCTAGCCCGCTGGTGCCGAAATCATAATAAAAAGTACTGGCAGTTTCTGTCAGGAGCGCGTGGAAATAATGGTACAAGTTGCAACAGACTGCGCTACAATCGCTGGCCCGTCCGCACGGGCATCTCCTTCCATGCTTGTTACTTGTCGCCTCCATGCTGATTCTGTTTTGCCGTGTCCTGCTCAGCATCGCTGGCCTGCTGGTTTTTTTCCTCTTCGATCAGTTAAGCGCGAACGAATGCCTGAAATTGGCCGTCTTGCTGGCGGCCTTCCTGTTGGGCATGGGCGGCGTACTGCATGCGTGGCGTGGCAGTTCCAGCGCCCGTGCGATTACCGTGCTGCTGCGCGTCGTCGCGCCCGTGTTTTACCTCGACGCCGCCATCAAGGGCTTTTTGCGTGGCTATTTTGGCATGCGGCCCAATCCCAATGCGGTTTTGCAAGCCGTGTTTGCGACAGATCAAGCCGAAACGGGCGAGTTTTTTCTGCACAACGGCGTCGCCCTGGCGCAATCGGCCGGCGGCTTCCTGCTGGTGACGGCGGCCGTGCTGCTGGCCGACCGCCAACTGCAGCGCTGGCAAGCGGCGCGCTACGTTGCCGCACCTAGCCTGGCGCAGAAATGCTTTGCCGCCTGCATGGCGATCTTTCTCGTGCTGCTGCACGTCAATACCACGATGCGGCGCGAAAATCCGGCCCTGTTCTGGCCGCTGCGCTACCAGCAGTACAGCGCGCAGCTGGACGCCATGAAATCGATGCAGCACGCGCTGACGGCGGCCATGGCCGCGCCGCGCGACTGGAACGTGCGCTATGCGGGCGAGGATGCCCGCACCGTCATTCTCGTGATTGGCGAGAGCACGAACCGCGCCTCGATGTCGCTGTATGGCTATGCGCGGGCGACCACGCCCCAGCTCGACGCCATGCGCTCGAAGCTGCTGGTATTTAATGACGTGGTTTCGCCGGCCGCCAGCACCGTGGAATCGATGATGACGATGCTCACGCCCGCCGATATCGGCAACCCGGACGCGTGGATGGCCAAGCCGAATCTGCTGATGCTGGCCGAGGCGGCCGGTTACAAGACGTTCTGGGTATCGAACCAGACGCGCAACGATGGCTGGATCGGGTTGCTGGCGGGCGAGGCCGATGAAAGCGACTTCATCAACTATGGCACTGGCCGTGGCGAAAACAATTTTGACGGCAACCTGTTCCAGCCGTTCGCCCACGCGCTGCGCGACGAAGCGCCGAAAAAGCTCATCGTCGTGCACTTGCTGGGCGCGCATCCCAGCTATGACATGCGCTATCCCCGCCGCTTTGCTCATTTCGACCGGGCGCACGACGCTGTCAGCGCACAGATGGAGCACCAGGGCAGACCGAGCTGGATACGCAACCAGCGCGACGAGTACGACAACGCCATTCGCTATGGCGATTACGTGTTGGGCACCCTGATCGGCATGGCGGAAAAGGCCAAGACGGACCGGGCCGCCTCCTTGCTGTTCGTATCCGACCATGGGCAGGAAGTAGGCTACAGCCGCAATCATGCGGGCCATTCGGCGTCGGACAAGAGTGGCTATGAAATTCCCATGCTGATCTGGGACAACCGGCAAGCGGCGCAATCGGCGGGGGCGCGCGCCGCGCTGGAAAGCCGGCCGTATCAGACGGACAAGCTCGATGCGACCGTGCTGGGCTTGCTGAAGATCGAAACGCGCTATTACGCCGCGCATGACGATATCCTCAGCAGCACTTTTACGCCCGTGCAGCGCTTCATGAATGGCTTGCGCTACCAGCGCGGCCACCAATAAAAGGCCCGGCGCCGCCGCGGGAAGCGGCGGGGCCGGGCCCCTGTATTTGCTACGGATTTTCTGCGGATTACTTCTCGGCGAACGCGCGCTCGACAACGAAGTCGCCAGGCGTCGAGGTATTGCCTTCCTTGAAGCCGCGCGCTTCCAGCATTTCCTTCAGGTCGCGCAGCATCTCCGAGCTGCCGCAGATCATCACGCGGTCTTCTGCCGGGTTCAATGCCGGCACGCCCAGGTCTTCGGCCAGCTTGCCGTTTTCGATCAGTTCCGTGATGCGGCCCATGTTGCGGAAGTCTTCGCGTGTCACGGTCGGGTAGTAGCGCAGCTTGTCGCTGACCATTTCGCCCAGAAACTCATGCTTCGGCAGATGCTCTTCCAGCAAGTCGTGGTAAGCCAGTTCATCGACCTGGCGCACGCCGTGCACGAGGATCAGCTGGTCGAAACGCTCGTAGATGTCCGGATCGCGCACGATGCTGAGGAAAGGCGCCAGGCCCGTGCCAGTCGACAGCATGTACAGGCGCTTGCCTGGCAGCAGGTAGTCGGAGACCAGGGTGCCTGTCGGCTTGCGGCCGACGATGACGGTGTCGCCCACTTGCAAGTGCTGCAAACGCGACGTCAATGGACCGCCCGGCACCTTGATGCTGAAAAATTCCAGGTGGTCTTCGTAATTGGCGCTGGCGATACTGTAGGCGCGCAGCAGAGGCTTGCCGTCGACGCGCAGGCCGATCATGGTGAAATGGCCATTCGAGAAACGCAGCGACGGGTCGCGCGTGGTGGTAAAGGAGAACAGGGTATCCGTCCAGTGGTGCACGCTTAAAACGCGCTCTTCATTCATCGAACTCATAGTATTTGTTGGCTGGTCAAAAAAATGGTTAGTTGCTGGCAACTGCTGGCAAAAGTGAAACCCTGTGTAGGCCCAGACGCTATTGTACCGGCCTCCACACGAAATTGTTACCGTCTATCGCCGCCAATGCTGCCGCACACGGTGGCAACATTATAGTGCGAATGGCAAGGCAGGGCTGGAATTGGCCCGGAAACGGGCGGCGGACATGCGCTCTCTTGACCTGGCTCAGTTTTTTGCCGGGGGCGTCAAGACGCTGCCCGGCGCTGCCAGAACGGCGCGTCGCGCCAGCGCTGCTCGGCGCCGTAGAAGCCGCGCCGCATCTGCAGATAGGTTTCAAACGCGGCGAAAATGCCGCGCCGGTAGCCCGCCGCCATGCCCCGGTCGCCAGACAGGAAGGCTTCCGCCACCCGCGCCGCATGGATGCCGGAGGCCATGGCCTGGCCGATGCCCAGCGAGGAGATCGGGTCGAAGCAGGCGGCCGCATCGCCCGCCGCCGTCCAGTTTTCATCGGCCGGCAGAGACGCCACCCGGCTGTGGATGGCGTAATGGCGCAGGGCGCTTGGCGCGGGCAGGCGCGCCACGATATCGCGCACGTGGGAGGTGTCCGCGCCGGCCTCGAGCCAGGGTGCCGGTTCCTTCAGCCGCAGGCGCTTGAGGATGTCGGCATCCGTGATGAAGGCCAGCGCCACGCGCTCGCCGGGCAGGGGCGCCGCGTAATACCAGCCGTGCTGCGTCGTTTCCACCAGGGTGCGGTGCGGCAGGAATTGCGGCTCATCCAGCTGATAATAGGCGTACAGCGCCACCAGCGAGTCTTCCGTGTGGATGGGACGCTTGCGCTGGCGCACGATGGCCGCCTGCTTGCCGCTGCAATCGATCAGGTAGCGGGCCGTCAGGTCCACTTCCTGCCCCTCGCTCGTCACGCGCAGACGCCACGGGGCGCCGTGTTCGAACCGCACAAGCTGCGCCGGGCGCAACAGCTCCACGCCCGCCAACCGCGCCTGCTCAAGCAGGATGGCGTCATATTGCCTGCGGTCCAGGTGCAAGCCGTGGCCGTGGCTGCTGAAGATGGCGTCGCGCGACGTCAGCTCCGCGCTGCCCCACGCGGCCGCGTGGGAAAACGCGGGCAGCTGGGCGCCGTCCAGCAGGTCGCGGCCCACGCCGAGGAAGTCCAGCATCGAAAAGATGGACGACGATACCGTTTCGCCAGCGCGGTAATCGTCGAACAGCTGCTTTTCCAGCAAGGCGATGCGCAAGCCCGTGTAGCGGGCCAGGGTCAGGGCGGCGGCAGTGCCGGCGGCACCGCCGCCGACAATGACGACGTCGTAGTCGCGCGATGACGACGTGCTTGGCGGGACACTCAATGGGAAAACCGGCGCCGGTTGGCAGGCTGGATTTTCTTCGGCGTGTCATGCACGGCCACTTGCGCGCCGCCGCTGGCAAACAGCTGCGATGCCTTTTCGCGCGCCGTCTGCGGATCCTCGTCCTTGAGGAACCAGGCGGGCAGGTAATTCGAATCGTCGCCCGTGATGAAACTGCTGGCGTTGCCGACACCGACGCTGGCGGCCACGAACTTGGCGTGATTGCGCTCCTTCTCGACAAAATACGGATACTGGCGGCCCGACTCGGCATCCTGGTTCTGGTTCACGATGAAGCCCAGGTAGTGCCAGGAGCTGATCATTTGCGAAAAACTGTTCATGCCGCGGCTGTACATCACTTGCATGCCGGCCGGCACGCCGGCAAGCGCCTGTTCTTCCTTGGTGGTGGCGCCGTTGATCACGTTCCACGGGCTTTGCGGCGGCCACCAGTAGGCGTAGTAGGTGGGCGGCACGGGAATGAGCGTGTCGGGATTCTTGACCAGGTCCGGATTGTCGAAGTTGATCATCTGCACGGAGCAGTCATAGAAATCGGCCTGCCACGGGATGGCCATGCGCTTGGTCAGGTCGCCCGGTTCGCAGCCGGTGCCGACGGTCGGATCGTTCCAGTCCAGCGGTTCGCACTCGTCGCGGCCCGGCGACAGGCCGTTTTTTGCATAGTCGGCATCCACGCGGTGCAGGATGGCGTACGGTTTCGCGTAGATGATGGGATTGCGCACGCTCCACGTCACTTCGATGCCCGGGCACATGGGCTCGCCCACGCAGTTGCCGATGCCCGCCTGATCGAGCGGGTCGATGCCGGGTAAGGCCAAGCCCGGCGCGTCGGCGGCGAATTTGCCGGCCGCCCACTGCTGCAAGGCAAAGTATTGCGTATCCGTCAGCACGGAAAACTTGCTGATGACGTTGTTGCGCACGGAGTTGCTGCCCGAATTCAGGGGCATGAGAGGAATGCCGGCGGCGGGGTTCTCCGTGGTGGCGTCACTGAACAATTGGCCGCCCTGGCCGCCCGTGAATCCCGGCACCTGTTCCTTCGTGCCGGGGCGGATGGCCGACGGCTTCCTGAAATAGCTGAAGAATTTTTCGCGCTGCGGCCGGTTCGCTTCCGACGCATCGGCCACGTCGAAGTTGGGGCGGATGAAGGCCGTCATCGACGGCACCGTCGCCACCCACTGATAATCGCCTATCCTGGCAAGGAATGGCTGAATGTCCTGCGCGTAATTGACGACATAATCGGGATTCCAGCCATCGCTGCCGCTCCAGCGTGCCTTGTCGTAGGCCTCGGGCAACGCGTTCTTGTATTTGATGGCCATGTCGGCCACGACGTCATCCCAGGTGGAAATATTCACCAGCTCGGGCGCGAACTTCGGCGAGCCGATGACGACCCAGGCTTTCAATTCCACGGACGGGCTGCCATCCTTGAAATGGATGGTCGCGCTGACGGGACCGTCGGCCACGTCGTCATTCCACGTATCGCCGCCGCCAAAGCCCGTGATGCTTTCAGAGCCGCCGGCGCGGCCATAGGCGCCGATCACCAGCAGGTTGCCGCGCGAATCCGTGCGCATTTCACCGAGGGTGCGCACGGGATAGCCTTGCGTGATGGCATGCGGATCGGGGAAGGACACATGCGCATAGGAGCCGGCGCCATCCTTGTCGAAATGGGCCTTGCCCAGCGGCGCGGCCAGCGTGCGCGGTCCAGGATCGACGATCAGTTTTTGCCGCGCCGCATCGCCTGTGACGCCGTCATTGCGCAGATTGGTCCAGGACGTGGGCGTCAGCTTCCAGGCGGGTGGCGTATTTTCCCAGGTTTCATAGCTGTTGTAGGGGCCAAACATCAGGTCGCCCAGCAGGGGAATAAAGTTCCACCAGGCTGCCTTCTTGTTTGCCACGTGCACTGTCCATTCAATCTTGGCAATGCTCGGGTCTTGCAGGTCGACGAGGACTTTTTCGCCGGGACGTCCCGCCACCGATTTGTAGATGCGGAAACTGGCGGCCTGGCGCCGCACGCGGCCGGCCGCATCCTTGAATTGGGCAACGTGGACGGGCTTGCCATCGACTCGCTGCGGATCGTTGTTGCTGTCGACTTCGATCGGCAGCCCGCCGATCGCTTCCGGCGCCAGGTAGAACGAATCATGGCTGTTGCCCACGCGGGCAATGCCGATGGATGGGTGGATCGAGTACTGTTCCGTGCTATTCATCAAGTTTTCCCCTGAAAGGTTGGCAATCCTGGTGGCATATCTGGCGGCAGCTACAGGGAAAGATACAGAGAAAAATTAGCAAAAAAGTCACCTATTGTCACTGGTCAACGATATTTGCCGGCGCTCTGATACCGCTCAAGTCAACGATTCGGAAGTTTCCCGGCATGCGCAAGCGTAACGGGGCAGGGTAGTGCCGCATGAGCTTGTATGATGTTGCTAAAAAGAACTATCACCAATCCACGCGGGCGCCACCGCCCGCCAGGATGCCTGTCCAGCAAAAGGAAATCATGATGTATAAAACAGTGCGCGACCTGTTCCTGCATTTCAAGGAAGCCGTCCCATTCCGCCTCGTCCCCGCCCTGATCTGCACGGCCTTGCTGGTGAGCATGCTCTTGCTGCCGGCGCCAGAAGGCTTGACACCGAAGGCCTGGGGCCTGGTGGCGATTTTCCTCACCACGATTCTGGCGATCATCCTGAAAGTCATGCCGATCGGCGTGATGGCCATGATGGCCATCGTCATCGTGTCCTTGTCGCAAGTGACGTCGACTTCGTCCAAGGGCGCCATCACGGATGCGCTCAGCAGTTTTTCGAATCCATTGATCTGGCTGATCGTCGTGGCGATCCTGATTTCGCGCGGGCTGAAAAAGACAGGGCTGGGCAGCCGCATCGGCCTGCTGTTCATTTCCTTGCTGGGCAAGCGCACCATGGGCATCGGCTACGGCCTGGCGATCTGCGAACTGGTGCTGGCGCCATTTACGCCCAGTAACACGGCGCGCGGCGGCGGCATCGTCCACCCCGTCATGAAATCGATCGCCAACGCCTTCGATTCCGACCCGGCCAAGGGCACGGAAAAGAAGGTCGGCACCTACCTGGCCCTCGTCAACTACCACGCCAACCCGATCACGTCGGCCATGTTCCTCACGGCCACGGCGCCCAACCCGCTGGTGGTCGACTTCGTGGCCAAGGCCAGCGGCCAGAGTTTCCACCTGACGTGGACCACCTGGGCCCTGTGCATGCTGCTGCCGGGCCTGGTCTGCCTGCTGGTGATGCCCCTGATTATTTATTGGCTGTCGCCGCCGGAACTCAAAGCCACGCCCGACGCCGTCACCTACGCCAAGGCGGAACTGAAAGGCATGGGTCCGCTGTCGCCGTCGGAAAAAGTCATGCTGGGCACCTTTGCCCTGTTGCTGCTGCTGTGGGCCAACGTGCCCGCCATGCTGTTCGGCCCCGCGTTTTCGCTCGATGCGACGGTGGTCGCCTTTGTCGGCTTGTTCGTGCTGATCATTACGGGCACCATCGACTGGGATGACGTGCTGTCGGAAAAGAGCGCCTGGGACACTTTGGTGTGGTTCGGCGCGCTCGTCATGATGGCCGAGCAGCTGAACAAGACGGGCGTGATCGCCTGGTTCTCGGCCGGCATGAAGGCGGCCATCGTCGCCAGCGGCATGGACTGGCTGCCGATCGCCGGCGTGCTCGTGCTGGTGTTCGTCTTCTCGCATTATTTTTTCGCCAGCACGACGGCCCACATCAGCGCCATGCTGCTGGCCTTCCTGACGGTGGGCCTGCACCTGATCCCGGCCGAATACCACGTGCCCTTCATGCTGATGATGACGGCCGGCTCGGCCATCATGATGACGCTGACCCACTACGCAACGGGCACTTCGCCCATCATCTTCGGCAGCGGCTTCGTAACGATGGGCAACTGGTGGCGCGTCGGCTTCATCATGTGCGTGGTGGAACTGCTGATCTTTGCCGTCGTCGGCACGACGTGGTGGAAGGTGCTGGGCTACTGGTAAGGCCAGCGCGCCGTCGCCGATGGCTGCTAGCGCAAGGCCGAACGTTTGCTTCAGAGCGTAGCCGAGCGCGCGGCAAGGCACGCCGATCGCCGCTTCCGCGCGACAGTTGCTGCTGCAGCGTGCCCCCATCGACCTGTCGTTGGCAGGCCCTCGCTCAGGGCAGCTGCACCACCACCTTGCCCCGCGCGCGGCCCTGCGCCAGGTAAGCCAGCGCCTGTTTCGCCTCAAGAAAAGGAAACACACTGTCGATGACGGGGTGGATGGTTCCCGCCTCGATCAGGCCGGCGATCTGCGCCAGCTGGCTGCCGTCGGGACGCACGAAGTGGAAGGCATAGCTGGCGCCGCGCCGCCGCGCCAGGCCGATGATCTTGCGGCTGAGCAAACCAAACACCAGTTTCAGCACCACGTTCATGCCGCGCGCGCGGGCAAAGGCGGCGTCCGGCGGGCCGACCAGCGACACGACGTGGCTGCCAGGCTTGATAATGTGCACGGCTTTTTCCAGCCCGTCGCCGCGCACCGTGCCCAGCACGGCGTCATAGTCGCGCAGCACATCCTCGAACGGCTGTTTCTTGTAGTCGATGACCTCATCGGCGCCCAGGCCGCGCACCAGTTCCACGTTCGCCGTGCTGGTGGTGGTGCCCACGTGCGCGCCCAAATACTTTGCCAGCTGGATGGCGAACGTGCCGATGCCGCCGGAACCGGCCGGGATGAACACTTTCTGGCCCGGTTTCAGTTGCATGCGCTCGTGCATGGCTTGCCACGCCGTCAGGCCGACCATGGGAATCGACGCGGCCTGCACGAAATCGAGATTGGCCGGCTTGAGGGCCGCCGCCTGTTCGGGCACGATGGCAAATTCGGCCAGACTGCCGTGTGGCGTGTCGAAAATGCTCGCATACACGGCGTCGCCCACTGTAAAGCGCGTGACGCCGCTGCCGACGGCCACGACCACGCCGGCCAGATCGCTGCCCAGGGTGGCCGGCAAGCGCGTTTTCAAGATCGGCTTGAAGTCGCCCTTGGGAATCAGGTTGTCGATGGGGTTCAGGCCCACGGCGTGCACCCGCACCAGCAGTTCGCCGGGGCCGGGGGT